>NZ_PCPS01000001.1 GCF_002975405.1 Arthrobacter sp. MYb229
GCTGATGGTAATGCTGGTGTGTTGCCGGAGTTGAAGCAGCGTGTGCTGGATCTGGCGCAGGCTCACCCGCTCTACCCGGAACTCGCGAAGGTTTCCGAGTAGCAGCTTTTAAGTAAGGAAGGCCCGGAAAGCAAAAACATCGCGTTCCGGGCCTTTCGTCTCTTGTGCGAATGCCAAACAGGCCACTATCGTGCATCACCGGGGACGGGGATCATCCTATTCTCTGCCTCACCACACACATTAGGTGTGAGCATCACCTATTGCCCCAAGTTCTAAGGATGTGAACCGTCATGGCGGTTAGCGTATTCGATCTTTTCTCGGTTGGTATCGGACCTTCCTCCAGCCACACCGTGGGACCAATGCGTGCGGCGCACGCATTCATTGCCCAGGTAATTCGCGAGGGGAAGATTGAGGCACTCGAATCCCTGCGCATCGACGTGTACGGTTCGCTTGCAGCGACCGGACGCGGGCACGGGACCTTCACCGCAATCATGCTCGGGCTGGAGGGCTTCGAACCTGAAGCCATTCTCCCGGCACAGGTAGATGAGCGTCTGGCACAGATGGAATCCACCGGTATTCTTCGTCTCGGGTCTCAGCTGGAGGTGCGCAAGGACCTGAATTACAAGGTCAGTGACATGATTCAGCACCCATTGACCGTCCTGCCCCGGCACACCAATGGCGTGAAGTTCATAGCCTTGGATGCAGCAGGTGCAGAACTGCTCAACGAAACGTTCTTCTCCGTCGGCGGCGGTTTCATTGTCCGCGAAGGCACCGAAGAACGTATCGAGAAGAATATCGAAAAGAAGGTCAAGCAGCAGCCGTATCCCTTTACTACTGCTGCGCGCTTGATGGAACATACGCAGGATACCGGCAAGTCGATCGCCGAGATCATGATGGCCAATGAGGAGACCTTCCGTACCCGGGAGGAAATCCGCTCCGGCCTCGTCCATATCTACGAGGTCATGGAACAGTGCAAGGACGCGTCGCTCGAACGCACCGGCGTGCTTCCCGGAGGATTGAAGGTTCGCCGCCGCGCACCAGAATGGCACGAACGCTTGCGCAAGGAAGACAAGGATCGTGATCCGGTCTACTGGCAGGAATGGATCAACCTCGTGGCGCTGGCCGTCAATGAAGAAAACGCTTCGGGCGGTCGCGTCGTGACGGCTCCAACCAACGGCGCCGCGGGCATCATCCCTGCCGTCCTGTTCTACGCAACCCACTACGCACCAGGGGCCAAGTACTGGAACGAAGAGGAAAAGAACGACGCCGTGGTTCGCTTCCTGCTCACCGCCGGTGCCGTTGGCGTGCTGTACAAGGAACAGGCCTCGATCTCCGGTGCCGAGGTCGGCTGCCAGGGCGAAGTTGGTTCGGCTTCGTCGATGGCGGCCGGTGGGCTAGCCGAAATTCTTGGCGGTACCCCAGCCCAGGTTGAAAACGCCGCGGAAATCGCCATGGAACATAACCTTGGACTCACCTGCGACCCGATCGGCGGCCTCGTGCAGATTCCATGTATTGAACGCAACGCGATTGCCGCTTCCAAGGCGGTGAACGCGGCCAAGATGGCGTTGATGGGCGACGGCGAACACCACGTCACCTTGGACGAAGTCATCATCACCATGCGCGAGACGGGCAAGGATATGAGCGACAAGTACAAGGAAACCGCAATGGGCGGCCTGGCCGTCAACGTGGTTGAATGCTAATTCAGCACCCCGAAAAAGCGTGCGGCGGGCTCTTGCCCGCCGCACGCTTTTTCATCTGACGGATGTGATCTTGTCGCCTACGTGGCAACTATTGCCCAAGATGATGATAGAACTAAGGAGAAGGTTCTCGGGCGCACGCCCGAACGGATTCCAGGAGGTGAGCTACATGGACGACGGCTCTAGTCGATCTATGTCCACGCGACCTCCGCAAATCAGCCGCTGAGCTACACGACAATTCCTATGCAGCGGTGAGTGAGCTTTGGAGAGCCGCGCTTCAAGTCCCTCCTCCACGCATGATTCCCGCCAACGATCACTGTTGGACTTTTCACCTAGATTTCGCTAGGTGAACGCCTGCCGGTGATTCGCCCGCACCTCTGGAATGATGCGCCAATACACCGTTTGGGCTGATGACCTTGCACATTTCCAAAGAAGTAGACTTCTCTACTATTTCAACGCTGATCCAGGAGCATCTCGGCTCACCGGATTTCAACGAGCTTGCCTTCCTGCTGCGCGGGCTGAGCTTGCAGCAAACCCTCCAGCAGCTGCACCGGCTGCCGGCCAAAGACATGGCAATCGTCTACCGGCTGCTCGCCAAGGATCAAGCCCTTGGTGTTTTCCAACGCCTGGATCCTGCCATCCAGGCCGAACTTGTTGGCAGCTTGCAGCAAGACGCGGTCAGCGAAACCTTTGCCGGGATGGCAACCGATGATCGCGTGGCGCTGCTCGATGAACTACCGGCGCAGCTTGCGGCGAAACTGCTGCGAGGCCTAGCCCCGGAGCAGCGCGAGGCGGTCAACGTCCTGCTCGGGTATCGCGCTGGGGTGGTGGGGCATCTGATGAATCCTTACTTTGTCACGACCCGCCCAGAGCTGAGCGTTGCCGAAAGCTTGCAACGGGTACGAGGCCAATTGGATAGTGCAGAGAGTATCTACACGCTGGTAGTGACCGATGAAACGCGTCGCTTGCTCGGGGTAGTTTCACTGCGCGCACTGATGGCCGCCGACGAAGAACAGCGGGTATCGGAGCTGCTCACCGTTGGAGTAGGTCTGCGCGCCGAGCAGCCCGCAACCGAGGCGGCTCGCCAAGTGGTGCTTAGCAAGGAACTGCTGATCCCGGTGGTGGATTCCGAACAGCGGGTCGTCGGAGTCTTTAGCTCCACCGACGCGATCTCGATTCTGGCCGCAGCCGATGAGGAACGCGCTGCGCGCGGTTCCGGTGCCGAACCTCTGCGGCGTCCCTACCTGAGCACCGCGGTTGGTTCTCTGGTAAAAAGCCGCATTGTATGGCTGCTGGTGCTTGCCGTCGGGGCAAGCCTCACGGTCCAGGTGCTTTCGAGTTTCGAAGAAACCCTCGAGTCGATGGTGGTGCTCAGCTTATTCATTCCACTGATCGTCGGCATCGGCGGCAACACCGGAAACCAGGCGGCGACCACGGTCACCCGAGCAATTGCGATGGGCGATGTTCGCGTCGGGGACCTCGGGCGGGTCATGCTGCGTGAGCTCTGTGTGGGGCTCATCCTCGGATTATGCCTGGGAACCCTCGGATTTGCGCTGGCCGGATTCATCTTCGGCGGATCCATTGCGCTGATTATCGGGATCACGCTGGTGGCACTGTGCACGATAGCGGCAGGAGTCGGCGGCATCATGCCGATTATCGGCAAATGGCTGAAAGTCGATCCTGCGGTCTTCTCGAATCCATTCATCTCAACTTTTGTGGATGCCGCCGGGCTGATCGTGTACTTCAGCGTGGCAGTTGCCGTACTCGCAAACTAGCATGCCCCAGCTCATGGCAACTTGCCTGTTGGAATAATATCCGGGGCTACAGCGTCACACTAGATATGCCTCTAAGTAAATTGTTCACCCCAGTCACCATCCCTACGCGCAGCGGAGCGGGCCTGATGCTGCGCAACCGGGTCGTGCTGCCACCTATGTGCCAGTACGCCGTTGACAAGACAGACGGCGTGCCCACGGACTGGCAGCTAGTTCACCTCGGCTCGATGGCCCATGGCGGTTTTTCGCTGATCGTCACCGAAGCTTCGGCGGTGGTACCCGAAGGCCGGATCTCGGATCGTGACGCCGGAATCTGGAACGAGGAGCAGGTCCAATCATGGGCACGCGTCAACGAATACGTGCACGCGCACGGTGCCGCAACGGCCATCCAGCTGGCTCACGCCGGGGCGAAGGCCTCGACCTATAGCTGGCTCCAGGAGCTCGAAGCAGAGCAGAAGACCGGAAGCCTCGCCGTGTCCGAGGGAGGGTGGGACACCGTCACCTCCACGCCGAGCGAAATTTACGGTCTGAAACCAGCGAGCGGAATGACTCAAGAGCAGATCGCTGACTCCGTCCAAGCCTGGGCCGCGGCGGCGAAGCGTGCCGATGCTGCAGGTTTTGACATGATACAAATCCATGCGGCCCATGGATATTTGATTCACCAGTTCCTCTCGCCATTGTCGAATAAGCGAACCGATGAGTATGGCGGAAGCTGGGAAAACCGCACACGCTACCTTCGCGAGATCGTGCATGCGGTCGCGGCCAGCTGGCCCGAGAACAAGGCCCTGGGCATTCGCTTCTCTGGAGACGATTGGGTCGAAGCCGGCTGGCGCATCGCTGACACCATTAAATTGGCCGAGGAGCTCTACGCGGCAGGAGTGCGGGCCTTTGACCTTTCCAGCGCCGGAATCGGTGCCTTCCATGGCCCCAGCGGTCCCGGATACCAAGTCCCATTGGCCCAGGCGGTTAAGCAGGCACTGCCAGATGACGCCTTTGTGACCGCCGTGGGCGGAATTACCGAAGCCCATCAGGCCGAGCAGATATTGGTGACCGGACAGGCCGACGGCGTATGCATCGGACGGGCGGCATTGGGCGACCCGCAGTGGCCAAACCGCGCCGCGCAGGTCTTGGGGGCCAGTAAGTCGCACCCCTCGCATTACTGGCGTGGACGCTGGTAAAAAACTTAGGTCGGGTGGCTATTTGGGCTTTGCCCATGCGATCTTTTCGCTTTGCTCTTCCAGCTATCGACGCGCGGTGTTAGGTTAGTCACACGGAGCTAGTCGCACGGCGGCCAGGGGTCGCGTGCGGAAGGGAGTCAGCATGGCACTACGCGCGGATTCTAATGGAATCGACGCTTCGCTTTATCGGGAAAATGGTTCGTGGTGCACCGCTTTGGTGGATGCATCATTGGGAACCACCGCGGCGCACGAAGCAGCTGACCGATTGCCGGGGGAAGTGGCCAAACTACTGAAAAGCCAGCAGGCCAGCTCCAATGATATTGAAGCTGTGACCGGGGCTTTGGAACCGGCGAAGGGGCTTCGTGCACCGGTAGCTCGATTCATCGCAGTCCATGACGGGACGGTGGTACTCAACGAACTCATTCCCGGATTGAAGGTCGAATCCGCCGCCGTGGATGCGGGGCCATTTCCGAATTTCACCGCCCTAGCCAGGGCGCGGGGTGGGGCATTTTCCTATCTTGTGGCCGAGGTCGGGCGCGATGGCGGAGAGGTGCACCTGTACAACACCACGTCCCCGGAGCGAGTGGGCAGCCGCGGGATCGTGGGCTCACCGGAAGAAACCCACCATGCACGCAAGGTGCCAGGCGAGTATGACCAGCCGAAGAATCAGTCCGCGGCCGATGAGATGGCGCGACGCAACGCCGAGGAAGTTGCGGAACTGATCACCGAAATGTGCAAGGACACCTATATCAGGCTCATTGTGCTTTCCGGTGACGTGAAATCGCGAGAGGCCATCGCTGGGATGCTTCCGGTGGCGCTCAAGCCGTATGTCGAGGTCTTGGATGCGCACACGCGCACCGGCGGCGCGGATACCAAGCAGGTTGATGACCGCATTTCGCAGTTAGTCTCCGATACGCACGCCGAAGCGATAGCGGAGCTTGAGCAGCGGGTGTCGGCTCAGGCTGGCAACGGTCGCGCGCAACTGGCCGTAGGCCTCGCCGAGGTGGTGACAGCGCTTCAATCCGCTCAGGCAGAAGTGGTGCTCGTTGGACAGTATCAAGATGAACACACCCTGCGGGCGCTATCCGCCGAACCTTGGGTGGCCCATGAAGAGGGCGATGATCATTCGGACCTGGTCATGGGGCAGTGGCCGGCTCCAGAGGTGCTGCTTCGAGCGACGGCGTTGACGGATGCCACAATCCGTTACGTTCCCGACTCGATTCTTCCCGATGGCGTGGGCATCGCAGCCTTGCTGCGCTGGGCCAAGTCCTAAAACCGAGAAAGCTTCGCCGGTGAGAGCGCATGATGCGTGCTCACCGGCGAAGCTTTTTAGCGCCACCCTAGCTACGGGTTAGGTGCGTTATGGTCGTGGGGGTTCGCGTCCGGCTGGCTGGGATTGGGGTAGCCTTCCAGCGGTGGCTGCGCCGGAGGGTAGGCCGAACCGCTCTGCGGGGCGGGCGGAGCCCAATACGCCGGTGCCGGCGGAACCGCAGGATAGGCCGCCGGCCAAGGCTGCAACAGCTGTGGGGCACGGCGCTGCGGTGCCGGCCCGGCCGTTCTCTCGATATGCCGCCGCTTGGCCACCCAAAGCAGGATGTAGGTCACCAGCGCGGTGAATCCTATCGAAGTAAGCAGGCTAGAGAGCGACGATTGCGTGGCGTTGATATCGACCGCTCCGACGGCGGCCAGCAGGAACAAGCCCACATTGTTGATCACGTGTATTGCGATGGCCGCTTCCAAGCCGCCGGTGCGCCAGGTGAGGAATCCTGCGGCTATGGCGAAGAACGCCACATCAAGCAGCCCGTAAATATCGTATAAGTGGCCAAAGGTGAATAGCGGCACCGGAAGCAATATCGCGAACAACGGGTGTTTAAGCCAGCTGCCAATGGTTTGCATGAGCATCCCGCGGAATACGATTTCCTCCGCCGCTGCCTGGAACGGCACCAGCAGCACCACGAGCAAGGCGAAGAAGAGCGGATTCGCGGGGAGGTTCTCTGCGGGGACATTCGTCGGAGCCACGAGGCCGGCGGCCTCGATGCCTAAACTAATCCCAAAATAAATTGCGTAGAGCACGACCGCGATCCCGGTGCACAGGCCCAGCCATTTCCAGCGAATCCTGCCGGCCACGGAGATCAAGAGCCCCAGTGGTTTGGGGCCGAGCAGCAGGTAGGCGAAATACGCTACCGGGATCAATACGATCAGCGAGAGCATGGTGAAGAGGAAGACCGCAGGGTCGGCCATGTTCATGCTGTCGAAAGCCATCATCACCGGATCGGTCGGCTCGTCAAGCCGCGTCCCCAGCGAGCTGAAGAGCACGATCATGAGGCCTATGAGCAAGATGACAATTGCCACCAGGTAGAAACCCGTGGCCGTTCCCAGCAATGCCAACGGGCGCCACCACGCATATTTCGGATCCCGGCGCATCAGACGATGGAACTCGTATCGAGGTTCATCGGCGCTTGCTGCATTGGGTGTAGGCCCATTTATCTCTGGCTTGCTCATAATACAATTTTCGCCCCGAACAGGTTCTTTAGGTATGAACCTTGCGGAGGATTTGTTGGATCATCCTTTAGGGGTGTTCATTACCGGGTGTACAGGTTGGCTGACTAGACTTGGGCGCGACGAGTTCTGAAAATTCCTTTGAGGAGTACACCGCACGTGGGGCATCACCATCACGATCAGCCGATTTTGCAAGACCCGAGCCGCAGGCGCCGCGCTTCAATCATTCTGTGGGCCCTGCTCGCCCCCGTCGGGGCGCTCGCTTTGATCATGGTCATCGCGCTCTGGCCGCAGGGCAACTATGATCGCTTTGCCCTGAATGGCGCAATGGAGACAACCGGTGGCGCGAGCATGCAGGTCGGCACCGTGACCAGATCGGCGATTGAGGACTGCCCCTCGAGCATCGGGCTTGAAGATGTCGGAGGCAAGACGCTGGAATGCAACGTCACCTACCTGATGCCAGATAGTGGCGGCGCCGAAATTCAGCTGGAGATTCCGCCGGAGACGCTGCATTCCCGCGAAGCGCGTTCCGGTGACCAGATTCGATATTTGGACCTGTCAAGCGTTGACTCGGGCAGCGGCAGCCCCTATGTCTTTGTGGATTTCGTGCGCACCTTGCCGATGGCCCTGCTGGCGGTGGCTTATGGCCTGGTGGTGGTACTGGTAGCTGGCTGGCGTGGTGCTCGCGCGGTCATTGGGCTCGTTGGCGGCATCGCGTTCATGATCATCTTCATGGTGCCGGCGTTGTTGGAGGGCGGGAATCCCGTGCTGATTGCGCTGACGGGTTCGACCGCGATCATGTTCGTGGCGTTGTATTTCGCCCATGGGCTCAACGCGAAAACGTCCACCGCACTGCTCGGAACGCTCTTTGGCTTGGCGGTGACAGCCGGTTTGGCGGTGTGGCTGACCGACGCCGCGGCGCTCACCGGCGCCAATGATGAACATGCGATGACGCTCTCCACCGTGGTGCCGCAAATATCCCTGCCCGGCCTGCTGATCTGTGGCCTGCTGGTGGGCGGCATGGGTGTGTTGAACGACGTCACCATCACCCAGTCCGCAACGGTCTGGGAGTTGGCGGAGACCGCTCCGCATGCTTCGGCCAGGGAGTTGTTCTTCAAGGGCATGCGCATCGGTCGCGACCATATCGCCTCGACCGTGTATACGATTGCCTTCGCCTATGCCGGTGCGGCACTGCCGATCTTGGCCATCGCGGCATTGAGCGATCAAAGCTTCGGGACCACCCTGAGCTCGGGCTCGATGGCGGAGGAAGTCATCCGAATCCTCATAGGCTCCATCGGCTTGGTCCTCGCGATCCCGGTCACCACGGCTATCGCCGTGGTTGTCGTGAAGGCGACTGGTACCGGCGGTGCACACGGTAAAAGCAGTGTGCCGCTCGGACGGCGAGCAGCGCTAAGTGCGAATGGTTCTCAAAACTAATGTAGAATAGTTCTCAATAGCGTGATGGGTGAATGGAGACTAATAGATGAAAAACCGTGGAATGCTGGCCTCATTGGTGACGATCCCACTGACCGGCTTACTGCTGGCAGGATGCTCGGCAAATACAACCGCCGAGGCGCAGGGCACCGAGGAGCCAGCTGCCGGTGGCAAGGTTGAGGTTGTCACAACGATGAATGTGTACGGGCAGATTGCCCGGGCTGTCGGCGGCGAGCATGTAGAAGTCACCGAAATTATCACCTCCACGGCGCAGGATCCGCACTCTTACGAGCCAACCGCCCGGGACAAGCTCACCGTGTCCAAGGCCTCGATCGTCTTGGCCAACGGCGGCGGCTATGACCAATTCATGGACTCGCTGGTTTCCTCGTTGCCTGCCGAGCAAGCTGAACAGGTGCAGCTGATCCACGCTGTGGACTCCTCTCCGGTAGCGGCAGAGCACGAAGAAGGCGAAGCGCATGCCGAGCATGAGGGCGAGGAGCACGCCGAGCATGAGCATGAGGGCGAGGAGCATGCCGAGCACGAGCATGCAGAAGAAGCAGCCGATGACCATGCTGGACATGATCACGCGGAATACAACGAACATATTTGGTATGACCTGGATTCAATGGAAGCCCTCGCAGCCAGTTTGGCTACCGAGCTTGGCGAATCCGACCCAGAAAACGCCGAGACCTTCAAAGCCAACGCTGCAAGCTTCGCGGAGGGGATCGGTGGATTGCAGGAGCAGCTCGCATCCGCGAAGCTTGGCAAGCGCAGCTACGCCATGACCGAGCCGGTGCCATTCCATCTGCTCGAGGATGCAGGAATGGAAAATAAGACTCCCGCTGGACTGAGCGAAGCCGTCGAAGCCGGCGAAGGGATCGCGCCGCTGACGCTCAAGTCATTGAGCGACACACTGGATGCAGGCGAACTGGATGTGCTGGCTTATAACGTGCAGACCGAAGGGCCTGAAACTACGGCACTTCGTGCGAGCGCCGAATCCGGCAAGGTGGCGGTAGTGGACTTCCGCGAAACCATCACCGACGACTCCAGCTACCTTGAATGGATGGAGAAAAATATTAGCTCCTTGGCTTCCGCGATTGGCGAGTAGTTAAAACGTAGACTAGAGGCATGTCTCTGATTACCTCCCAAGTCAATCAAGTCGCAGGCCGTGCAAGGTCAATTTTCGCTGAACGTGCGGTGCGAACGCAGATTGCCGAGGCCAAGCAAGACTTGGATAAGGCGGAGAATGTCCTCTTTTTCGCCGAGGGTCCCGGACAGTTCTACCAACTTGGGGTTTGGCTGGAAACCTTCGAACGGTTGGCGGCGCAGGGGCAATCTGCCGGCGTAGTGGTCATGGATGCATTGACTGCCCGCGAAGTGCTCAAGGTCAGCAAATTGCCGGTTTACTTCACGCGGTCCATTGAGCAGATCGAGCGAAAGCTTACCGAGTTGGGAACCAGGACCATTTGCTACGTGAATAATTCACAGCGCAATTTCACCATGCTCCGTTTTAATGGACCGGCGCATATTCACCTGAACCACGGGGAGAGCGAAAAGGCCTCCATGGTTTCAAACCAGCTCAAGGCCTATGACTATGCCTGCGTTGCCGGCCCGGCCGCCGTGGCACGTATTTCCGAGTCAATAGCTCGTTTCGATATCAAGCACCTGGTGCAGATAGGCCGACCGCAACTGGACGCGTTGACTCCTGAAAGCCCGTCGACAAAAATTCGAGTGCTCTACGCGCCGACGTGGGAGGGCGACTCGGAGGCGATGGATTATTCCTCGGTGGTGCAGTTGGGTGAAAGCATCCTGACCCAGTTCGAGGGCGACCGCCGCTTCGAGGTGCGATTCCGTCCACATCCCAAAACCGGTGACAATTCTGCAGCGACCAAACGCGAAATCGCGGCACTACGCACCCGATTTGCCGCGGAACTTGATCCGCTGGCCGACCCGGGACAGTCATTGGTTTGGGCAGACGTCGCGATCTGCGACACCTCGGCGATGGCCTACGACGCGGTGGCGTTAAACGTTCCGCTGTTCCTGACCGGAAAACGCCCCTCGCAATTGCGTGATCGCCTACCGCAGGAGCAGCTATTGGGCTCGGCAAACGGGCTGGCGCAGCGTGTGGCCGAACTGGCCAAGGCCGGCGTATCTGGGCGACAAAAGCAACTGGCCCAGTATTTCTTCGCCACCACCTCTCCGGGAGACGCTACGAAAAAGTTGGGCCAGTTGCTGGGTTCCGTCTAGCGCTGCAGGAACACGGTATTCTGCCATTCGCGGTGAGTATCCGTGTCGTGCGAGATCAACACATGCTTGACGTTGGTGTATTCATCAAATGAATACTGGCTCATGTCCTTGCCCATGCCGGAGGACTTGTAGCCGCCGTGAGGCATCTCGGAGACGATGATGATGTGTTCATTGATCCACACGCATCCGGCCTGAATCTGCGCACTGGCACGCATGGCCCGGTTAAGGTCCTTAGTCCAAGCGCTGGCAGCCAGGCCGTACGGAGTATCGTTGGCTAGCTCGATCGCTTCCTCATCGGTTTCGAAAGGCAAGGCCACCAGCACCGGGCCAAAGACCTCGTGCTGTACGATCTCGGAATCTTGGCTGGCCCCAACAAGCAGCGTAGGACGATAGAAGTTCCCCGGGCCTTCGAGCCGGCGTCCACCGGCCAGGACGCTGGCACCGGAGCCAACCGCGCCCTGCACCATCGAGGAGACCTTCTGCAGATGGGCCGCGCTGATCAGTGCTCCCATATCGGTGTTCGGATCCTGCGGGTCACCGACCACCATGGCGTCCATCAGCTGGGCAACCCGCCGGGTGAATTTCTCGAATACCGACGAATGCACATAGGCGCGCGTGGCGGCGGTGCAGTCCTGCCCCGCATTGATCGTTGAACCGGCAACCGCCCCATGGGCTGCCGCCTCGATGTCCGCGTCGTCGAAGACCACAAATGGAGCCTTGCCACCGAGCTCCAGATGCACACGCTTTCCGGTCTCGGCCGCCATCGTCATGATCTTCAGGCCGACTTGGGTGGAACCGGTAAAGGAAGTCATGCGAACCTGCTTGTGCCTGACCAATGCCTCACCGACGCTTGCGCCGCTGCCAACCACAACGTTGATCACGCCGTCGGGCAGACCCGCATCCTTGGCGGCCTGAGCGAAGAGCAGGCTTGTTCCGGGAGTTAGCTCGCTGGGTTTGAGCACGATGGTGTTTCCGGCGGCGATGGCCGGCAGCACTTTCCAAGCGGCCATCTGCAAGGGGTAGTTCCACGGCGAGATAGAGCCAACCACGCCGATGGGCTCCCGGCGAATCATCGAGGTCGTATTACCCGCGTAATCTCCGGAAGCCAGACCCTGCAGGTTGCGTGCGGCTCCAGCAAAGAAGTTCACGTTGTCGATCGAACCGGGCACATCAAACTCGGTGGACATGCGCATGCTCTTGCCGGTCTGCGCGGTCTCCACTTCGGCCAGCACTTGTGCGTGGGATTGCAGCTCGCGGGCCAGCGCCAACAGATGATCGGACCGCTCCCCGGGAGTGAGGGCCGACCAGATCTCGAAGGCCTTCGCCGCCGCCTGGACCGCTTCGTCTACCTCGGCCACGCTCGCAGTATCAACTTCTTCGAGTTGCTCTCCGGTCGCCGGATTGATTCGAATAAGTAGCTCACCGGTACCGCGGCGCCAGGAGCCGTTGATGAATTGGTGTCCTTGTGAAAAATTGAAACCTGACATGTTCTATCGTTCCTTGGATTTGTGGATTCTTTGCGGGCTAGAGACTCAGATAGATCTTGCGCAGAGTTTTCGTGACGCGCCATTCGGTATGCATCTGGGCGTGCAGCCGCACCAGGGCACCGGGGAAAAGCTCAATTTCTTGCGCGGCGAAACCCGCGCTCTGCGCAATCTTGATATTTCCGGACCCGGAAAGCACCACGAAGTATTCGTCCGCTTCGATGTCGCGCATTGCGCCGATCGACATCTCCCAGATCCCGATGGACGTCCCGGCCAGGTCACCGACCTCGTGCACGGCGGTGCGGGTGCCGGCCGCGTCTAGTTCCAGATGCTGCGGAATTGGTTCGGCCGCTAGCGGGATGCTGGCAGCGTCAACAAGGGTGGCTAGCGGTCTGATTTCATCTGCCATTAGGAATCGAAGCCCATGCCGATCTTGTCCATGACCTTGAGGAAGGCCGGCCGTTTACCCTCATTGCGATCGGCGCTGATCAGCTGACTGGTCATGAGCTTAACCCCGACATACGCGGCGGGTTCCGGAGGGAAGGGAATCGGCTTGGTGCGAACCATTTCCAGCTCGGTGAGCTCGGTCTTTTCGCCCGAGAGCAGATCCAACATGACCTTCGCACCGAATCTTGTGGCGCCGACACCGAGTCCGGTGAATCCTGCGCAGTAGGCCACCTTGCCGCCGTGAGCCAGGTCAAAGAAGGAGAAGAAGCGTGAGCAGGTATCGATTGCCCCGCCCCAGGCGTGGGAGAACTTCACGTCCTTCAGCTGCGGGAAGTTTCCGAAAAAATGGGCTGCGAGCTTCTCGAATGTGGAGTTATTGGTGTCGTAGCTCGAGCGGACTTTGCCACCGAAATGGTAAATGGCATCGTAGCCCCCGTAGAGGATCCGGCAGTTGCCATTTTCATCTACGGTCGGTCTGGCGTAGTGGAATCTATTGTTCAGATCGGCCAGCCCGACTGGCTCTTTCCAACCCAGCGAACGGTGTTGCTCTTCGGTCAGCGGTTCGGTCATCAACGCGTAATCGTAGACGGGGATGACCCTTGCCCGGTGACGTTTGAGCAAGGAGGGGAAGACGTTGGTGGCTAAGGCCACGCGCTGGGCCCGAATGCGCCCGGCTGCCGTCAATACGAGTATTTGCCCATTGTCTTCTTTCAACTCGGCAGCGTGGGTGTGCTCGTAGATGCGCACTCCCAGCTCCCGGCAGACCCGGGCCAGTTCCCAAGCGAGTTTTGCTGGGTGCACCAGCGCCGTGGACGTTCGATCCAAGGAGCCCGCGAGGAAATCCGGGGAGTTGATGACTTCCTTGACTTGTTGGCCATCGAGATATTCGGTGCCTTCGGACTCGGCAGCTTCGGCAACCCAAGGGACCTGATGCGGCTCGGTGGCCACTTCGAGTACGCCAGCACGAGTGAACTCCACATCCATGCCATGGCGCTCGACGGTGGCTTGGAACTCATCGAGGTTTTGAGTTCCCAGCTTGCCGAGCAGAGCATTTTCCCGAGGCAAGTGGTTTTCGCCGTTGGCCTCACCGTGTACTAGTGAGGCTTCGCAGAAACCGCCATTGCGCCCCGAAGCAGCCCAGCCGATGCGTTGCCCTTCGATGAGGACCACATCCCGGTGGGGGTCTCGTTCTTTAGCTTGAAGCGCCGTCCAGAGACCGGTATATCCACCGCCGACAACGAGCAGGTCTGCCTCGATCGAACCGTCTAAAGCGTGCGTTGCATCGGGGCGGTGCTCGTTATCAAGCCAGTATGAGGTGTGCTTGGCACCGGACAGGGATTCTTTGATGTGCCCGGCCGCGGCATTTGCTTCGTGCCGGTCAAAGGTAAGGGGCAAATTCGTGCTCATTATTGGTCCTCGAGTCGTATCAGTGTGAAGTTTGCTGTGTTGGGCTACGACAGGGGAACCACGAGCGGGCACAGGATGGCAGCGGGGATCTGGTCCCCAGGGATTGCAGGCATGACGGATGCCGATTGCCGAAGGGCAGGATCGCGTTTTGCGGCAATGCGGTGCGCGGCATGATTCGATAGCCATTGGCTGGCCACGGATATCCCTCTTCTCGGAGTGCTTGCCTCGCAGTGAACGTCATTCATTACTTATCTAAGCCCGGTTTCTCGGGCAGGTCAAGGGAAAATTCAATTCTCTGTGCAGCGAAATGATGACATGAAACGGCTGAGGACCAGATCCATGATCTGATCCTCAGCGATTAATTTGCCGCGTATTGCGGTTTTGGCGTCCGACTTCGTGAACGGTTGAGTAACACGGCCGCGAAGAACATCAGCAGGAGCTCGGCGACTCCCACCACGAGCATTGGCACGGCGTGGGCAACATGTTCAGGCGCGGCGCCTGATGAGTGATGGGCGGCGCCTCCGGGGAGTCCTAGCACCATGATGATGTGCGCCAGCCCCATCAACGCGCTCATCAGCATCAGCGCCTGCGGTGACTCGCCTTTCGCCACCGCCAGCGCGCATTTTATGCACCATGCGGTCATGAGGAGCAGCACCAAGGACCAGCCAAGGTCATGCGGCGCCGCGATGAGCAGCACCAGATGGGTAGCTGACATGATGAGAGTCGCGGCCACCAGGACCCGGAGAGCCGCCGGCACGGGATTAGCTGTTCGTGGAGCAGCATCCACCGGCGGAGTCCGATGCGGTTGAGCAGCAACCGTGCTTGGCTGGTTCCGGGACGTCTAGTGCCGGTGAACGGTCAAAGAACCCTTCGGGGCGGATCTTGAATCCAACGGTGTCCACCGGCATGATTGGCCAGTCTTCGGTGCGTGGGAAATGGGTCAGCGCAAAGGTGTGCCAGAGGCTCACCGCCTCGCCGTCAATGTTCTTATCTTCCTCTATCCAAGAACCAATGCCGGCAACTCCCGGGTTCTGGTTGACGAAATCTCCGGTGGGGTAGCGCTGTGCCGCATTGCGCTGGGTAACCCAAAGGGCCTTGGAGGCAAATTCGGCACGCTTCTGCACCGAGGAGCCCTCGGCGGCAAGCAAGGTCGGCAGCCCCTGCGGCATGAGCTTGTAGCCTACCGGCTTGCCGAGGTAATTCTTCGACTCGGGATTGGTCACTACCCATGAACGTCCCGCGGCCATGTTCGCATCGCGGACCGCTTGCTGCTCGGTGGCCAGCACGGTGTGCGAACGGCTGAAGGCGTTGCCGCGCGGGTTCTCTGCGCTGATCGGCAGGCGGACGGCTTCCTCCTCGATGACCTGGCTGGGGCCGCCGTCGAGGGCGAAATCGAGGCGGGCGCCGAAGATGTGCTGGTGGAATGGTGCCCCTAGTCCCGGTGCCATTTCGGAGGCGAAGCGCTCATCGAGCATGGCGGAGGTGAAGACGACGCCGGTGGCCTTGGCCTCGAACTCGATGGTGCCGTCCAGGTAGAGGTACCAGTAGAAGCCGTAGTCGTAGTTGCCCACGGTGGTGAAGAAGCTGATCACCAGGCGACGGTTGCGCCGGGTGTACTTGACCCCCGACCAATCATCGGAGTGCTTTGCGAGAATCGAGGCATCCTCCTCGTGCATGCAAATTCCGTTGGTAATTGTTTGGGCCTCGCCGTTGGCGTCGGTGATCACCGGGGAGATGTAGTGGATCTCGCCGAGGCAGTCACAACCCAGTTCCAGCGAGTTGGCGAATCGGCCCACCAGGTATTCGCCGGTATCAAAATAGTTCTGCCAGCTGCGCACCGGAGAAGGGTCGCCGTAGGGGACCACCATTTCGGCGATGGAAGCGCGATCCAGGATGCGGCGGCGCTGCTCCTGGTCGTCAAAGGCGATGTTGTAGAGCACTAGGCCTTCGCGCATATCGAAGCCGATATCCAGCGACCATTTCTCCCACTCGACGTGGTTTCCCTCGGTTACCGTGAAGCTTGCGCCCTCGGGCTGCGTGATTTCGATCGGTCGTTGGGTGGTGCGGACCGGACCGGTGAGTTCCGGATCCGTGTAGTTTCCATGTGTTTCCGGCACCGGAACGATACCAAAATCCAGGAGCTGGTCCACGGTGCCGGCGATGGTGTCGAGGTAGACCACGAGCCCATCCACCGGGTGGGCCCAGGCGGAATCTTCGGCAAAGTCCTGGCGGAAGGCCAAGCCGCGCAGGATGCGGCGGCCGGATTCCTGCGGGTACTCGAAGACGCCGGCGGATAATGGCGCGACCCGAACCTGCTCGGGCTTCAGATTTCTTTTGGCTAGGGCCGCGGCCCACTCCTCGCTCTTGGCCAAGATCGCTTCGACCATTTCGAATTCTTCCACGAGCACCGGCAGCTGGCCGGTGGCCCCTGGATCCAGCTCCACGAGCGTTTCAATCTTCCCAGTGGAGAGGTCAAGGACTACATCCTTCGGCTCATTCTCCAGCCGGTCCATCAGCATGGCGCGGACCCTGCGCCCAGGGGCCTGCGGGTTTGGATCTTCAAGTCCCATGTAGGCAATGCGGGTGTTCTGTCCGTAAATCCCCGCGGTCACCAAGATCTTCTTGGCCGCGGCAATTTCTTCTGCAGAAAGCAGGGAGAAGTTAGTTTTTGTATCTTGCATGACAAACGCATCCTTTGGATTGATGTGAGTCGAACCACTTTTTATTCTCTGCTTGTAGAGAATACGGAAAATGGCGACTCGTGGCAATAGCGCGCCGAAGAAAACTTGTCTTAGCTAGGCTGGGTGCATGCCAAGAATTGTTGACCACAACCAGCGGCGCCGCGAGATTGTCGAAGTCACCTGGCGCTTTATTGCCAGGCAAGGCTTCGACAAGCTGAACCTGCGCGACCTGTCCGCCGCGGCTGGCTATGCCAACGGTGGATTGAAAACCTATTTTCCGAACCGCGATGCGATTCTGGTTGCGACATTCAATTACGTTGCCGACTCAACCAGTCGACGCATTGCCGAAAAGACCGCGACGCTCAAGGGCGTAGACGCGATTCGCGCCTTTGCGCTCGAGGTGCTCCCCTTGGATGAGGAGCGTCGGGACGAGGGGCGTGTTGCCGTGCATTTCTGGCATCTGGCACTCGGCGAGCCGGATTTGGCTGAGGTGAATGCGGTGGCGATGGATCGCTGGCGCACCATGCTGGACGGCTGGCTGGTCGATATCTTGGGTGATGGGCACCCGGGTGCGATGGTGGCACGTGACTCGCTGCTCAACTTCATGCTTGGTGCGCAGGGTGCGAGCGTGCTCGACGCCCGGACGAATACCGCTCAATCGCTGGTTGAGCAGCTCGAATACCAGCTGCGTGCGCTCGTGGCCCTGCCGCGATAAATATTCTTTATTCTCCGCCTGAAGAATAAAGGTGACTTTGGAGTAGAACTGCCGTACCCTCAAACGTGATGCCCGACACAACAGGGGTGCGTTCCAGAGAGGTCTCGATGTATCAGATTCAACATGTTGACTCGTTCAGCGCATGGTCCAGGCTGATCTCTGATGCCTTCGTGCAATTACGCAGCGAGCAGGTAACCGCCGGTCACTTCTCGGCCAGCCTCGGGGTCAATATGCTCGGCAACATCGGACTGATGCGAGTGAATTCCAAGGCGCACACCGTCTTGCGCACCGAGGACCTGACCTCCACCGGAGACGGGGAATTCTACAAAGTCTCTTATCAGCTCGCCGGGCACGGCCTGTTGATTCAAGATGGACGCGAAACCGTTTTAGCCCCCGGAGACTTGGCAATCTACGATACTCAGCGGCCCTACACGCTGAGCTTTGACCAGGCGGCCTCACTGATGGTGGTGCTCATTCCGCATCATCAGTTTCGGCTCTCGCGCCACCAGGTCGGCGAAATCACCGCTACTCGAATGGAAGCCGGGCATCCGCTCACCGGAACTGTTACGCCGCTGTTGCGGCATTTGGGCGAAAACCTGGCGCAGTGGGATCGATATGGTGGCGCGGGGCTTGCCCGCAATACCGTGGATCTGCTGGCGACCTCGCTGGGCGGTGTGCTATCCCATGCCCATGCGGTGGACCCACGGATTGCCCAGCGCGAACGCATTATCGAATTCATAGAGCAGCGCCTGGACGCTCCGGAGCTAACGCCCGCTTTTATTGCAGAAGCCCACTTCATCTCGGTGCGAACCCTGCATGCTCTCTTCGCGGAGGAGCCACGCAGCGTTGCCGCCCTCATCCGGCATTATCGGATGAAATACGCTGCCGAGCTTTTGAGCGACCCATTGCTGGCACAGGTGTCGGTCCAGAGCGTCGGCACGCGCGTAGGCATCGTCGATGCACCCGGATTCACCAGAGCCTTCGCCCGCGAATACGGGCTGACTCCCGGTAAATTCAGGCTCAAGGCGTTGGCCTGAGCCATCGTATGCGCGCATGGGCAAGAGCCCTGCACGCAACGGCAACGTGAATGTGAACCCCGTCATGGATCCTTGAGATATCGATAGATTGAGTGGGGAAACCAATGGGACTCGAACAACGCACCTTATCGGTGCCAGCACTGGTAGTCATGATTATCGCGGCCAGCGCACCGCTGACGGTTGTCGCCGGCGGCGTAACGACAAACTATGCGGTGACCGGCATGGATTCGGTGCCGCTGTCATTTGTCATTCTGGGAATTATCCTGTTGATCTTCAGCATCGGCTACACCGCGATGAGCCAGCATATACCTAACGCGGGCGCCTTCTACGCGTATATCGCCGGAGGCCTGGGCCAAGCCGCCGGCGTCGGCGCGGCTATGGTCGCGGTTGTCAGCTACAACCTCATGCAGATCGGCATCTATGGGCTCTTCGGGTTCGCGGCGGCTTCCTTCGCTTCCGGCCTCTTAGGCTCCACCATCCCTTGGTGGGTTATGGCGCTAGTCGCTTGGATTCTGGTCGGTGCGCTGGGTATGAACCGGGTCGATTTCTCCGTCAAAATTCTTGGATTCGTCGTCGCGCTGGAATTCCTCGTGGTCATTGTTTATGACGCGATGACCTTCGCGGTCGCTCCGGAAGCACCAGAATTCAACGCTGCATTCAACGTCGGTGACGCGATGGCGCCGGGCATGGGCGCGGTCATGGCGTTCAGCATCGCGGCATTCATGGGGTTCGAGTCTGGAACTATCTACAACGAAGAGGTCAAGGATCCAAAGCGCACGGCCCGCAGTGCCACGCTGATTGCCGTCACGATCATCGCAGTATTTTATGCCTTCTCCGCGTGGGCCGTTGCCGTGGGCGAGGGGCAGGGAAATGTCGCCGCGGCCTCGGCAGAATTCGGACCCGATCTGATCTTCGTATTCCTCGGTGCCCATGCGCCGGGCTGGTTCGTTGACATCGCTAACCTGCTGTTCATCACCAGCCTGTTCGCCGCGCTGCTTGCCTTCCACAACGTGGTGGCACGCTACTTTTACTCCATGGGCCGCGGTGGCGCCTTGCCGAAGTTCCTCGCGAAGACCTCACGCCGAACCCACGCGCCGGTCGCCGGTTCCCAGGCCCAGTCATTGCTTGCCTTGCTGGTGATCGTGGTATTTGCGGTGGTCTCCGCCGGCAAGGACCCGATATTTATCGTCTTCACCATGTTCACTTGGATGACAAACTCCGCCGCCTTCGGGCTGGTGCTGCTGATGGCGCTGACTTCATTCGCGGTGTGCGGATACTTCGCCAGGAACCGTACGGCAGATTCGGTGCTCACCCGTGTTATCGCCCCAATTGCTGCCGGGCTGGCGCTGAGCTTTGTCTTTGTCCAGATCGTCATCAACTTCGATGTTCTGATCGGCTTGGAGGAACCAGGGGCGTTGCCCTATATCTTGCAAGCAATAGTCATTGTGCCCGGTATCCTCGGCTTCCTGCTTTCTTGGTGGGTGCGAAAGATCCGGAATAAGTCTGCTCAATCTAAAATCCATGAAACAACTCTGAACTAACCAAGGGAGATCTCAATGTCATACTCCAACGCACAGGAACTGCTGTCCGCTATTCAGCCGGCTTCCGGCGGCACCGAAATCTTTGACCCGGCCACCGGAGAGCTCGTCGGCCGGGTAGCCCAAAGCAGCGTGGCAGATTTGGACGCCGCGGTGAGCGCCGCCCGAACTGCGCAGCCTGCATGGGATGCACTCGGCCACGAAGAGCGCAATCGTCTGCTGAACCTGGCCGCGGATCGCATCGAAGCCAACGCCGAGGCCTTGGCCGAGCTGCTTTCCCGGGAACAGGGCAAACCGCTAAACGGTCCCAACGCTCGCTTCGAAATTGGAGGATGCGCGGCTTGGCTGCGCGCCGCCACCGCCTATGAGGTGGAGCCGGAGGTCGTGGTGGACGACGGGGAAACCTACGCCGCCAAACACTACCGTGCCCTAGGCGTGGTCGGCGCCATTGGACCGTGGAACTGGCCGATGATGATCTCCATCTGGCAGCTGGCGCCTTCGCTGCGCATGGGCAACACCGTGGTCATGAAGCCAAGCGAATACACCCCGTTGTCGGTGCTGGCCTTGGGGCATGTCCTCAACGAGGTCTTGCCAGCGGATGTGCTGCATGTAGTGGCCGGTGGCCGTGAAGTAGGAGAGAAGCTCTCCGCCCACCCAGAGATCAATAAGATCATGTTCACCGGGTCCACCCCGACAGGAAAGGCGATCATTCGCTCTTCGGCCGACACCGTCAAGCGGCTGACCCTCGAGCTGGGTGGAAACGATGCGGGAATCGTCATGGAGGACGCCGATCCGAAGGCCTTCGCCGAGGATCTGTTCTGGGGCGCATTCATCAACACCGGCCAAACCTGTGCCGCCTTGAAGCGCCTGTACGTCCCGGAATCCATCTACGCGCAGGTCTGCCAGGCCTTGACCGAGGTGGCCGCCAAGATGCCAATGGGCGTGGGCCTTGATGAGAACAACGTCCTCGGCCCGCTGCAGAATAAGGCCCAGTATAAGATCGTCGCCGACCTGGTCCAGAGTGCGGTGGACTCCGGTGCGACGGTGCTGCTGGGGGCCGACCCGGACAGCGAAGCTGCCGGATACTTCTACCCAACCACCCTGGTGGCAGATATCGATCCGCAAAATCCTCTGGTCACCGAGGAGCAGTTCGGTCCGGCCTTGCCGATTGTCAAGGTTAAGAACGTGGAAGAAGCCATAACCCACGCTAACTCGTTGGAGACCGGACTGGGCGCTTCGGTCTGGGGCTCGGATCGCGAGCAGGCTCTTGCCGTAGCGGCACGGATCCAGGCCGGTACGGTCTGGATCAATTCGCACGGCACTATCGATCCGCGCATTCCGTTCGGCGGGGCCAAGCAGTCCGGCTATGGTTTGGAATTCGGGTTGGATGGGCTCAAGGCACTGGCTCAGCCGCAGCTGATCAAGGGCTGATAAAAAGCGCAAAGGGTCCGCAACTCCGGCAAGGAGCTGCGGACCCTTTGAAGCATGGTGCCTGCCCGCTAGCCGCGCAAGACGACCTCAACCGGTTCCATGTCTTGGCCGGACTTGTACTGGCCGTTGAACAGGGCCGAGCCCTGTTCCGTCAGTGATGCCGCGAAGCGGGTTTTGACCAGACCGAAGGCATTGGACACGGCGGTTTCGACCAGTTCGGCGATGGGCAGGCGCTCGCCGTTTTCGTTGGCGACGCTGAGCAGGACCAAATCATCGTGTTCTTCGATGCGCGGTTCGATGAGGTCCAGCTTCATCATTCCGCCATGGCCCACGAAGGAGACACGGCCGTTGAAGCGCAGCTCGCCTTCGGGGGATTCGGCGTCCACGGCGACCGGGAACGCGAGGTTATTGCCAACCTGCCACACCCCGTTGGATGCTTCGATACGGCCGTCGGGAAGCGACGAAATATAGCCCACGAAGGAAGCCTTCAGGCCCCACTCGAGGTGAGGCTGGAACGGATCACCCGCCGGTGCACCATTCATACCCATCATCGTGTTCATTCCCCTTTGCGGCTTGACGTCGCGCGCGGTGCGCAAATTAGATCCGGGGATCAGTATTGCATATACATTAGCTTGAAAGAGACTACTGGTTACCTTGTTTGCGCTCGTGGTACCAAATCTCCTCGATAAATGGTTCCCCGGCCTCACGAACCTCGACGACGACGTCGCTGAACGACGTGCCGTCGGGCAGCACCAAGCTGGTGGTAGCCCAGGAACCATTCCAATAGCCCAGATCCAGGCTTGTCGGCTCGTACTTCAGCGCAATGTTCGCCTCGAGGTGCTTCATGGCGGTGAAATAGCCGCTGGCGGCGACGATCGTGCACACGATGGCAAGCAAGCCGGAGGCACCGGCAACGATCAGTTCGGTGCGGATCGAAGACTTCAAGGCATAGGTTTGCAGCCCGTCGGGCTTCCGCTGGAAGTCGCCGCGGCGGATCAGCCCGTGGATGAGCGTGGGGAAGCAGATCAGCACCAAGGTCACCGCGACACCAAAATAAACCAGTGGCCGCAGAAAATCTATCGGTTCGTATCCCAGCATCTCCATGGTCCGATCCTAGCCAAAGATACGCTAGCTGACCAGAGGTATTAAACACCAGTAGATCGTCCAATGAGTGGGGACCGGTCCCTTGTGGGCGCCGGGCAGCACGCGCCTAGATCCCCTTGCCGGGGTTGAGGATTCCCTGCGGATCGAATACCTGCCTGATGGAATGCTGCAGCCGCAGCGAACGCGACCCGATTTCTTCCTCGAGCCAATCCTGCTTGAGCAGGCCGATGCCGTGCTCGCCGGTCAGCGTGCCGCCCAAGCGTTGGGCCAGATGGAACATGTCGGCCAGTGCCGCCTTGGGCGCCCCTGAGGTGATGGACTGCCCCGGATCCACCACGATGACCGGGTGCAGATTGCCGTCTGCGGCATGGGCGATGGTGAAGATGCGCACGCCGCGCCGCTCGCCGATTTCGGCCAGGCCGGCCAGCGCCTCGGCGAGTTTGCTGCGTGGCACCCCGATGTCGCAGATCGATACCGTACCTAGCTGCTCCATGCTGGGGATCGCCTGGCGCCGTGCTTCCATCAGCTGAGCCGCCTGCGCTTCATCCTCGGCGCGGTCGATGCGCGAGGCCAGCGGCATAATGGCCTCCACCAGCGCCTGCATTTCCAGTTCGGCGCCGAACCCGTCGGTTTGCGCCAGGAGCAGGGCGCCACCTAGCTCCCGGTGCCCGGTGCCCAGGGCGCCATCGATGGCCCAGAGGCTGGGCCCGTCCATGAGTTCCAAAACCGAAGGCTGCAGCCGAGCGGAAATAATCGCCGCCGCGGCCTGCGCGGCGCGGGACTCATCGGGGAAATAGGCGGCGGCGGTCGCGGTGCGAATCGGCTTGGGGCGCAGGCGCAGCACGGCTTCCACCACAATGCCCAAGGTTCCCTCGGAGCCGATGAAGAGGGCATTCATGTCGTAGCCGGCCACGCCCTTGATGGTGCGGCGCCCGGTGCGCAGCAGCTGCCCATCGGGGAGCACCACGGTCAGGGCCAAAACCGATTCGCGGGTCACCCCGTACTTGGCGCACCACATGCCCCCGGCGTTGGTGGCAATATTTCCACCGATGGAGCAGATGGCGGTGCTTGCCGGATCCGGGGCATAGAACAGGCCGAGCTCACCGGCGGCGGCATTAACCGCCGCATTGATGACGCCGGGCTGAACCACCGCGATCTGCTCGACGGGATCGATGGAGATGATCCGATCCATTTTCGAGACGTCCAGGACCACTTCGCCGCGCCGGGCCGTTGCGCCGGCCGCCAAACCGGTTCCGGCGCCACGCGGCACGATCTTCACCCCGAACTTGCTGGCCAGCTCCATGGCCAGCACCACGTCCGCGGTGCTCCGGGCAAAAACCACGCCGTCCGCGAAGGATTCCGGGAGATATCCCGAGCGGTCGATGCTTGCCCGTTGGCAGTCTTCCGGACGTATCGAGGCCTGTGGATGCGCGTCTAATAGCTGCTTGCTGGACTGGTTGGCTTCTCCGGGGATCACTGGGACGTCCTTGGCTCGAGAGGGGGTGGGAGGTGTTAAAAAGGCCCGGCGGGAGCGCATAATGCTCTCCCGCCGGGCCCGATACAACTCATGGCTAGCCGGTCACGAACTTGTCGGCGACAACCAGCGCCTGCTCCAGCCGGTCCAGGGCTTCGACCAGGACATCGTCCGGGATGTTCAGTGCCGGAACCACATGCAGCCGGTTGAAGTTGGCGAAGGGCAGCAGCCCGGCAGCCTTGGCCGCGGCCACCACCTCGTTCATCTCGGGGGAAGAGCCGCCGTAGGCCGCCAGCGGCTCGCGGGTTTCACGGTTCTTGACCAACTCGATGGCCCAGAACACCCCGGCTCCGCGGACCTCGCCCACCGAGGGGTGCTGCGCGGCGAACTGCGCCAGCCGCGGGCCGATGATCTCATCGCCCAGGCGCTTGGCATTGGCCACCATGGACTCGTCCTCCATCGCGTGGATGGTAGCGACCGCCGCCGCGCAGGCCAGCGGGTGGCCCGAGTAGGTCAAGCCGCCAGGGTAGGGGCGTTCGCGGAAGGTCTCGAAGATCTCGTCGTTGATCGCCACGCCGCCCAGCGGCACGTAGCCCGAGTTCACCCCCTTGGCGAAGGTCAGCAGATCCGGGGTGACGCCCCAGTGGTTGACCGAGAACCACTGGCCGCTGCGCCCGAATCCCGCCATCACCTCGTCGGCGATGTACACGATCCCGTACTTGCGGGTCAGCTCGCGCACCCCGGCCAGGTAGCCGGCCGGCGGCATATAGATGCCGGCGGTGCCCGGAATGGATTCGAGGATCAACGCGCCGATGGTCGAGGCGCCCTCCAGGACGATGGTGTCTTCCAGGTGCTTCAGCGCCCGCTCGGTTTCCTCCGCTTCGCTGGTTGAGCCGAAGTAGGACCGGTAGGGGTAGGCGGGGAAGAAATGCACTACCCCGTCGGTGGCATGGTCCGAGGCGAAGCGCCGCGGGTCGCCGGTCGCATTGATCGCCAGCTGCGTGCCGCCGTGGTAGGAACGGTAGGCGGAGAGCACCTTGTGCTTTCCGGTGTGCAGCCGAGCCATGCGGATGGCATGCTCCACCGCGTCGGCCCCGCCGTTGGTGAAGAAGATCCGATTCAGGTCTCCCGGGGTGCGCTCGGCGATGAGCCGGGCCGCCTCGGAACGCGCATCGTTGACATGCTGCGGGGCGATGGTCGCGATCTTCGCGGCCTGCTCCTGGATGGCCGCGATCACCTTGGGGTGCTGATGGCCGATATTCGTGTTGACCAGCTGGCTGGAAATGTCGATCAGCTTCCGGCCTTCGCCATCCCAGACGTAGGAGTCCTGCGTCTTCAGAATGGTCATCGGGTTGAACGGTCCCTGCGCCTGCCACGAATGGAAGACGTGGTCGCGGTCCAGCTGGTAGGCGCGCTTGCCTGCTTCGATCTCTTCCGCCGAGATGTCGGCGGTGAGCTGTTCGGTCATGAATCTAGATCCTTCTACTCAAACCACGTGGGCACGCGGGGAAAATTAGTCGTTCTGCGGGAAGCCGAGGTTGATTCCGCCGTGGCTCGGGTCCAGCCAGCGCTTGGTGATCACCTTGTTGCGGGTGAAGAACTTGAATCCCTCCGGGCCGTAGGCATGCTGGTCGCCGAACAGCGAGGCCTTCCAGCCGCCGAAGGAGTGGTAGCCCACCGGGACCGGGATGGGCACGTTCACGCCCACCATGCCGACCTGGATTTCGTTCTCGAAGCGGCGCGCGGCGCCGCCGTCGTTGGTGAAGATCGCGGTGCCGTTGCCGTACTTCGAGGCGTTGATCAGCTCGATGCCCTCGTTGAAGGTATCCACGCGGACCACCGAGAGCACCGGGCCGAAGATCTCATCGGTGTAGATGGACATGTCGGTGCCGACGTTGTCGAACAAGGTGGGGTGCAGGAAGAAGCCGTTGCCGTCCGCGTCCAGCGCCCCGGTGCGGCCGTCGACCACCAGCGAGGCGCCGGACTCGATGCCCGCCTCGATGTAGCCGGCGACCTTGTCGCGGTGCTCGCCGGTGATCAGCGGGCCCATATCGCAGCCGCGGGTGCCGTCGCCCACGCGCAGGTTCTTGGCGCGCTCGGCGATCTTGGCGACCAGCTCGTCGGCGATGTTCTCCAACGCCACCACCACGCTGATCGCCATGCAGCGCTCGCCGGCCGCGCCGAAGCCGGCGTTGATGGCCATGTCCGCGGCCAGGTCCAGATCGGCGTCGGGCAGCACGAGCATGTGGTTCTTGGCGCCGCCGAAGGCCTGGACACGCTTGCCGTTGGCGGTGCCGGTGGAGTAGACGTACTGGGCAATGGGGGTGGAGCCGACGAAGGACACCGAAGCGATGCGCGGATCGTTCAGCAGCGTGTCTACGGACTCCTTGTCACCGTGCACCACATTGAGCACGCCCTCTGGCAGGCCCGCCTCGGCGAACAGCTCGGCCATCCACTGGGCCGCGGAGGGATCCTTCTCCGAAGGCTTGAGCACTACCGCGTTGCCCGAGGCGATGGCGACCGGGAAGAACCACAGCGGCACCATGGCCGGGAAGTTGAAGGGGGAGATGATGGCGGAAACCCCGACCGGCTGGCGCTGGGACTGCACGTCCACACCGGTGGAGGCGTTCTCCGAGTATTCGCCCTTGAGCAGGTAGGGGGCGTTGCAGCACAGCTCGACAACTTCCATGCCGCGGGCCACTTCACCCAGTGCGTCATCGAGCACCTTGCCGTGCTCCGCGGTGATGATGGCTGCCAGCTCGCCCTTGCGCTCGGCGAGCAGCTGGCGGAAGTTGAACATGATCGCGGTGCGGCGGGCCAGCGAAGTATCGCGCCACTTGGGGAATGCTGTGTGGGCTGCGGCGATGGCGGCTTCGGTGGTGTTCTTGGACGCCAAGGCGACTTCGCGGGCAATCTCGCCGGTGGCAGGGTTGTAGACCTTGCCGGTGCGGGTGTCGCCTTCGCCGGAGAACGGTGCGTTATTGACCCAGTGCTGCAGAGTTTCGGTCATCGTAGTCGTCATGAGAAAGTCCCTTCAAGTGCGTTCGTGGTTATCTGATTCCATCTTGCGCCACCAATATGACAAGTAACACAAGCGATGTGTCATGATTTAGGCGGAAGGTCTTACGCTTTGTAAAGGTTGACGGATGAGTGCTGAAACAACTGGTTCCCTGACCATGGCCGACGTGCTGGCGCTGAAGGTCGTGCAGAACGCCGAACCGCTGGTCCTTTCGGGGGAGAAGAACCTCGATGTGCGCCTGCGCTGGGTGCATGTCACCGAGTCGGCAGAGAACGTCGATCTGCTCTTCGGCCGCGAAGTCGTGCTCACCACCTTGCGGAATGTGGAGCCCAGCGTGCAGCGGCTGCGTGCGTTCATGACCAAGCTGGAGGATTCCGGAGCGGCCGGGGTGGTGGTGGAACTGCTGGAGGATCCCGGCGGCGCGGATGCCGGCATCGGCGCACGCCTGGCCGAAGCGGTGAATGCCCTGGCGCTGCCGGTGATCCGGTTGCGCAAGAAAGTGCGTTTCGTGGAGATTACCGAGGTCATCCACGAGCGTCTCGTGGCGGAACAACTGGCCGCGGTGCAATTTTCCCGAAACGTCCACGAGATCTATACCGAGCTTTCGCTGCATGAAGCCGATGAACAGCGCATCGTTGAGCGCACGGCGGAGCTTTTGCAGGCTCCGGTGGTCTTGGAAGATGTCCGCCACCATGTGCTCGCCCACGCCGGTGCCGGATACGGGGCCGAATCGGTGCTGGAACACTGGATCAATCGCTCGAAATTCGTCGGATACGCCGAACAGACCGGGCGTGGCCACGGCGCCGAAAGCTGGCTGCAAACCCCGGTCGGCGCGGTCCGCAGCCGATGGGGCAGGCTGGTGGTTCCGGCCGAGCTCGAGGACGAGCACAACGCCGCCCTGGTCTTGGAGCGGGCGGGCCAAACCTTGACCATCGCCCGATTAGCCGGCCGCGACCAGCGCGAACTTCTCTACCAGGCCCGCACCTCGATGCTGCACGAGCTGCAGCAGCACCACTCCTACACCGACAAGGAAGTGGCCGTACGCGCCGAGTCTCTTGGCCTGGATGCCGGAGCGCACTATGTCCCGCTGGTGGTCTCGCTGGCCGTGGGGGAGGCCCACAGCCCCACGGACATCCAGCTCCGCGAACGAGAAGTGCTGGAAGTCGTAGACCAGGTGGCCGAGAATATGCGTCTGGGAGTGCTCGCCGGATCGCTGCGCTCCGGATACCTCGGGGTCATTCTCCCCGTCGCGGCGAAGCAGCTGGTGGAAAACTCGCTGCAGCGGTTCACCCGACAGCTGACCGAGATGCTCTCCGCCCAGGTCGCCGTCGGGGTGGCGGCCGAAGAAACGAGCATCAGCGCGAGCGCTCGCCGGTTGGAAGAGGCGGCCCTCGTCGCGGAGATCGTTCCCAACCTCCCGACCCGAGCCCGGCCCTACTACCGCTTCGCGGACCTGCGCTTGCGCGGGGTGCTCTCGGCCATGGGCCAGGATGCGCGCATGCGCAGCTTCGCGCTGACCGAACTATCCGGGCTGCTGAACCCGCCAGATGAATCCGGCCTGGAGCTGCTTCAGCTATATCTGGAGCATGCTGGCAACAAAAGCGCGTTGGCCAAACAGGGCTATCTCTCGCGGCCAACCCTGTATGCCCGATTGGCGAAGCTCGAAGAGAAGCTTGGGGTATCGCTGGATTCTGCAGAATCCCGAGCCAGCTTGCAGGTAGCGTTGCTTTGGTATCGAATGCACGGATAACTGGATCCGGCAGTTGCACCCACCACGAGGCCAGCGGAGAAACGGAGCACCCATGCCCATACTGAACAAAGATATGACCCTGTGCATTTCGCTCTCGGAGCGTCCCTCGAATCTCGGCACGAGATTCCACAACTACCTCTACGAGGAACTCGGGCTGAACTTCATCTACAAGGCGTTTGCTACCCAGGATCTGGACGGTGCCATCGCCGGGGTTCGGGCCTTGGGCATCCGCGGTTGTGCCGTCTCAATGCCGTTTAAAGAAGATGTGATGGAGCTCGTGGACGTCATCGAGCCCTCGGCAGCGTCCATAGAATCGGTGAACACCATCGTCAATGACCAGGGTGTGCTTCGCGCGTCGAATACCGACTACGAAGCCATAGCGAAGTTGATAACCCACCACGGGCTGAACCCGAACGCCTCGGTGCTGGTCCGGGGATCCGGAGGCATGGCGAAGGCGGTCATCGCAGCATTCCGCGACGCGGGATTCGAAAACTTGACGGTGCTGGCCCGCAACGCAGCTAGTGGAAAGGAACTGGCCACGAAGTATGGCTACCGCCATCAGGTTGGCGACCCCGAACCAGGGCACGATATTTTGGTGAATGTGACCCCGCTGGGCATGGACGGGCCACACCAGCAGGAGTTGGCCTTCGAATTACCCCAGCTAGCGGCCGCAGAAACCGTCTTCGACGTGGTAGCTTTTCCGGCGCAGACACCGTTGATCCGCGCCGCAGAACAGCTGGGGAAACAGGTCATTACCGGTGCCGAGGTCATCGCCTTGCAGGCGGCGGCGCAATTTGAGAAGTACACCGGAATTCGGCTCAGCGAGGACCAGGTGCGACGCGCTTCGGAGTTCTCCCGCAGCTAGTCCGCGCTGGGGCGCCGCGCGGCGGCGCCGTAGGGTCTGCGGACATCCTCGCGAGGTTCCGCGGACCATTCGGCGATCCACGGGCCGGTGCCTTCCGAGACGTCACGCACGCCTTCTTCGAGCCATTGGAAGTCACCATCCAATAGCTTGGCGGCAACCTGTTCGTCACGGTGCGTGGTATTGCTCCACAGGTGGCTGAAGTGCTCTTCGCAGCGTTTGGTCGCCTGTTCGCAGAATGCCTGGGCCAGGGTTTCGGCAGAGAATCTTTGGGCGGCGCCCGAATCGTGGAGCGACAAGGTCTTGGTGATCGTTGCGGACATGGCGAACAGCTCGGCGCCGATGTCCACGATGCGTCCCAGGAATACCTGCTGTTTCTCCATGCCGGACTGCCACCTCGCCATTCCGGCAAAGGTCTGGCGTGCCAGGCGGCGTGAACTGCGTTCGATATACCGCAAGTGCTTGGCCAGCGGCCCCCGGTCCGAAAAGGACCCCGGCACGGTACCGGCTCCGACCATCAGCTTTGGCAGCCAGCGGGCATAGAAGCCGGAGGCCTCCATGGCGGCTCGGGCCTTTTCCTCCAGCGTGGCATCGCTCTGCGCCAATGCCCCGGCGGCTTGGAGGTGAGCGTCAACCGCCTCGCGGGCGATCAACAGGTGCATGATTTCGGTGGAGCCCTCGAAGATGCGGTTGATGCGCAGGTCGCGCAGCAGCTGCTCGGCCGGGACCGCCCGTTCGCCCCGGGCGGCCTGGGAAGCGGCGGTTTCGAAGCCACGCCCCCCGCGGATCTGAATGAGCTCATCGGCGATCTTGCAGGCGGCTTCGGAACTGTAGAGCTTGGCGAGCGCCGCTTCGATGCGGACATCTTTCATTCCCGCATCGGCGAGGCTCGCGCTCAGTTCAAAGACCGCCTCCAGCGCGTAGGTGCTTGCCGCCATATAGGAGAGCTTGGCGACCACCGCCTGGTGCTTGCCCACGGGGTGGCCCCATTGCACCCTGGCTGCGGACCATTCGCGAGCAATTTTTGTTGCCCATTTCCCGGCGCCCGCGCACATCGCGGGAATTGACAACCGTCCGGTGTTCAAGGTGCTCAGCGCGATTCTCAGCCCCGAGCCCTCTTTGCTCAGCCGATTCTCCACCGGTACCTTGACGGCGGAGAAACGGGTGACACCGTTTTCAATCCCGCGTAGCCCCATAAATGCGTTGCGGTTTTCCACCGTGATGCCCGCAGAGTTCGCCTCGAGGACAAACGCGGTGATCCCGCCTCGTCCTGCCGGCTCGGTTCCGCAGACTTCGTGGGGCTTCACCGCTGCCATCACCACCAGCAGGTCTGCCACTACGCCATTGGTGGTCCAGAGCTTCGAACCTTCCAGAAGATAATGCGTACCGTCCTCGCTCAACGTCGCGTGGGTGCCCAAGCGCGCCGGATCGGAGCCGACATCGTTCTCGGTCAGGAGAAAGGCGCTGATTTCCCCTGCCGCGCAGCGTGGCAGGTATTCGCGTTTCTGGGCATCCGTGCCGAAGCGCTTCACGGGCTCTGGGACGCCGATGGATTGGTGCGCCGAAAGCAGCGCGCCGAGTGCGGGGGACACCGAACCGACGCGCATCAAGGCGCGCCCATAATCCAGCAAGCTCAGTTCCAACCCGCCGTATTCCTCAGGGATTTTCATGCCGAACGCGCCCACATCCCGTAGCGCGGCTATGTATTCATCCGGTACGCGTGCGTCTTCTTCAATACCGGAAACGTTGAAGCCATCCAGCACGGTTTTCAGCTCGGCAAGGAATTTTTCTCCGCGTGCCGCGGCCTTCGGGTCCGGAACTGGCATCGGGGTGATCAGCGAGAAATCAACCTCACCCATATAGAGGCCCTTGGCGAAACTAGGCCGTTCCCAGCCTTGCTCGCGAGATGTCTCGGCAACTTCTCGGGCTTGGGCCGCGTCGATGCTTGCGCTTGATGGTTCCGGATTCGGGCACATGGCAGATCCTTTGCACTCCAGGCGCGTTTTGCCCTGGTGGCATCTGCGCCTGTCCTTTGGTTGGCCCAAGCCTAACCCTGAACTAGCAGACAAGAAAGGGGGCGTGCCTTGGCGTGCAGAAGAGGAACCGCCACTCGATGAAGAAGTCGAACAGCACCGATGGCTGCTGGCCGGCGAGCACCACGGAGCATGAAGCGAAAATGCTGCAAGACCTAGCCCTAGCATTGCCTCTCGCTAGGTCAGCGGGTCCAAACGTACACAGCAATGCCCGGTTTCTGGTGTGACCGGACAGGCACGATAAGGGGCATCGCCGGATTCGAGGAGCGCCGCTAAGAGCTCGCGGTTCATCAGGCATACGGTGTCCCGGTGCTGTGCCGAAAGCTGGTGGAAGGGACAATCGGTGAGGTGAATCGAGCCTGCGGTATCCGTCTGTGGCAGATAGCCGCCATTGGCCAGGGTCTGTTGCAGGGAGTCTTTGGAGGCCGCGATACCCCGTCCGGTTTCGCGCGAGACTTCGGCGAGCAATTCATTGACCGGCCGTTGTTCCAGTGTCGCCCGTTCGATGGCTTTAGCCATAATTTGAGCGGCCAGCGTGTATTCGCGGTGCGGGACGCTCGCCTCGATCTCCCGTGCAACGGGTGAATACAGTTTTGCGGGACGTCCCGAGCCGGGGCCGGTGTTTTCGCGCAGCTTGCGAAACTCATAGCTCAGCAGGCCCTCCTTGACCAGCCGTTCAAGCTGAAATGACACCGTATTTCGCGGTAGTTCCAGCGCTTGCGCCACCGCATCGCGGCTGGCCGGCTCCGCGGAGCGGGAGAGGAATTCGTAGATTCTCGCGCGGAGCGGGTCGGCTAATGCGGAGACCGCCTGGACCGAACGTTTGCGGGGAAAGAACTGCATAAGTTAAGTGTAAATCTAAAATTGGTTTTTGTTGACTTAGAGAGTACGGGGTTCTAAAATAAGATTATCTGATTTTAGAAAGGAGGGGTGGACATGGCTTCGACGGCTATGAGCGCAGCGGAAGTCCGCTCGCGCGCACTGGAGCATCAGGCGTTCGTGCTGCTGCGCACAATCTTTACGGTGGCCCCGATCTTGTTCGGCTTGGACAAGTTCTTCAACTTGCTCACCGACTGGACGGTTTACCTCGCACCATTGGCCACCGACATCATTCCGGTGTCGGCCCAACAATTCATGTACGCCGTCGGTATCGTGGAAATTGCCGCCGGCATCTTGGTGGCTCTGCGGCCAAAACTGGGTTCTCTCGTGGTGAGCCTCTGGCTGCTGGGAATCATCGTGAACCTGCTGATCCTGCCCGGGTACTTTGACGTTGCCTTGCGCGACTTCGGACTGCTAGTCGGCGCACTGGCGCTCAATCGGTTGGCTGCGGCACGAGCGGCGGCGCACCGATAGAGCTGACTTCCAGATGAATGTAGCGACCGGCTCCTTGACGGAACCGATCGCTATATCCAGTTTGGAGCCTATTGTCCTGGGGTCGACTAGATCTTGTTGGAGGCCTCAGAAAGTACCGCACGCAAGATCGATTCAATTTCATCGAATTCCGGTTGCGCGATGGTTAGCGGGGGCGCAAGCTGGATGACTGGGTCTCCTCGGTCATCGGCGCGGCAGTACAGCCCGGCCTCCCACAACGCAGGGGAGAGATACTGGCGGAGCAGCCGTTCGGATTCCTCATCGTTGAAGGTCTCCTTGGTGCTCTTGTCCTTGACCAGTTCGATCCCGTAGAAGTACCCGGCACCGCGAACGTCACCGACGATATCCAGGTCCTTGAGTTTGTCCAGCGTCGACTTGAAGTTCTCGGCATTGTTCTTGACATTGTCGTTGAGTCCCTCGCGCTCGAAAATGTCGAGGTTTGCCATAGCAACGGCTGCCGCCACCGGGTGACCGCCAAAGGTATAACCGTGATAGAACGTGGTGTCGCCCTTGGTGAATGGCTCGAAGAGCTTGTCCGAAACCACCATGACGCCCAGGGGTGCGTAACCGCTGGTGAGCGCCTTCGCCGAGGTGATGATGTCCGGAACGTAGCCGAAGTCATTGCAAGCGAACATCGAGCCGATGCGGCCGAATGCGCAGATGGTTTCGTCTGAAACGAGTAGCACATCGTGCTCATCGCAGATTTCGCGTACGCGATCGAAGTACCCCGGAGGCGGTGGGAAGCAACCGCCGGAGTTCTGGACCGGTTCCAGGAAAACCGCCGCGACGGTGTCGGGGCCCTCGAACTCGATAGCCTCGCGGATTCTTTCCGCCGCCCACAGCCCGAAGTCCTTTTCATTGTCGGCAAACATTTCGGGTGCTCGGTAGAAGTTGGTATTCGGAACCCTGAAGGTTCCCGGAACCAGCGGTTCGAAGGGTGTCTTCATATCCGGCAAGGAAGTAATCGCCAACGCACCTTGCGGTGTGCCGTGGTAGGCCAAGGCCCGCGAAATGACCTTGGTTTTTCCCGGCAGGCCCTTCATCTTGAAATGTTGCTTGGCAAGCTTGAAAGCCGACTCCACCGCTTCACCGCCACCGGTGGTGAAGAAGACCCTGTTCAGATCTCCCGGTGCATAATGCGCTAGCCGCTCGGCCAGGTCGATTGCCGGTTCGTGCGCGTAGGACCAAAGCGGCATAAACGCCAACTTTTCGGCCTGTTTGGCGGCCGCTTGCGCAAGCTCGGCGCGCCCGTGTCCGGCGTTGACCACGAACAGTCCCGAGAGCCCGTCAATATACTCCTTGCCCTGATCGTCATAGATCTTATGCCCGTCGCCGCGGGAAATAATTGGCACATTGCCACCGTTGTGAAGGCCTGAGTGGCGGGCCATATGCATCCAAAGATGATCGCGAGCTGCCTGCTGGCGATCGGTACCGCGTGGAGTTGTACTCATCGTGTTCCCCAGTTGTATTCCTGTTTTTTCAAAGAAAGGTACGTGTACGTATTCGTGCTGACGACGCCTTCGGTGCCGCGGATCTTGCTGATGACGCGGAGGAGGTCTTCATCGCTGGAACAAATGACTTCGGCCAGGATGTCGGCGCTTCCTGCGGTCACCACGCAGTAGTCCACTTCTTGAACTGCTGCGATGCGGTCCGCGGTCCCGTTGATGTCGCTTGAAGCGGTAATTCCGATCATTGCTTGCCGGGTGAAACCCAGCTCCAATGGGTTGGTTACCGCCACAATTTGCATGGCTCGACTGTCCACCAATTTCTGCACGCGTTGACGGACTGCTGCTTCGCTCAGGCCCACGGCCTTGCCTATCGCCGCGTAGGATCGGCGACCGTCTTCTTGCAGCTGTTCGATGATTTCCTTGGAAATCTCATCGATTATCGCCGTCGCGTGGCCATTCGGTGGCATGGTCATTCGGTATCGACCTCCCAGGTCTTTCGATGCGTATTCGCCACCCAAAAGCATCAAGCGTTTGGGTATAGCACCGACCCTACAGCTACTGATCCAGTTGCGAAAGGGGGAAATTTTGTTTGTTTCCAGCATTGGAAACACGAAATTAACAAGGATTCTTGCGTCCACCCCTTGTTTCGCCAGCAAGGAACTGACATTATGAACGTCATTGATATGTTGTGTGGCACATCACAGTCACCCGATAATTTGGACAATTCAAGTTAGGACAGATCCATGTCTCACTCGCGAGGACAACTTCCTGAAGATCCAAAGATCCGAGCTCTCGTGCAAGCGATGAGCCAGCGATCGATGTCTCGACGCGGCGTGCTGGGGGCAGCCGGCGCCTTGGGGCTAACCGGTTTGCTGGCAGCCTGCGGCACCGGCGGATCCGGCGGTGGCTCCAACGGGCCAGCGGCCGCCGTCAAAGACATTTCGGAAACCGACCCCACGGTCAATTGGGCCAACTGGACCTTGTATCTGGATTATGACGACAAGGAGAAGACCTACCCCACCCTTGACCAGTTCACGAAGCAGACCGGAATCAGCGTCAATTATGTCGAGGACATCGACGGCAACGACACCTATTACGGGAAGGTGCAAGGCCAGCTCAATGCCGGTCAGGACATTGGACAGGACCTGATTACGCTCACCGACTGGATGGCTGGACGCATCATCCGCCAGGGATACACCCAAGAGCTGGATCACGCGAACATCCCAAATATGGCCAATTTGCTTCCGAACCTCCAAAATGTCGACTTCGACCCAGGGCGAAAGAATTCGCTGACCTGGCAGACCGGCTACGCCGGAATCGCTTGGAACAAGAAGAAGTTCCCGAAGGGGCTGAAGAACGTCTCGGATCTTTGGGATCCTGCGCTCAAAGGTCGCATCACGGTGCTCGATGAAATGCGCGACACCATGGGCCTGCTGATGTTGGAAAACGGCGTCGACATCACCGGTTCGTGGGGCGAAGCGGAATTCGGTGCGGCACTAGATGACCTGCGCAAAAACATCGGCAACGGCCAGATTCGACAGGTTAAGGGCAACTCCTACAAGGAGGACTTCATCTCCGGCGACGCGGTGGCAGGCGTTGTCTGGTCCGGGGACATAGTGCAGATGAACTTCGAAAACGATGACCAATGGGAATTCATCATCCCGGAAGCAGGCGGAGCCCTGTGGAGCGATAACTTGATGGTTCCCATCGCTTCACCGCGAAAGAGCAATGCCGAAGAGCTCATGAACTTCTACTATGACCCGAAGGTTGCCGCGGAAGTTGCAGCCTATGTGAACTTCATTTGCCCGGTTGTCGGCGCCAAGGAAGAAATGGAAAAGATCGATCCTAGTTTGGTGGACAACCCGCTGATCTTCCCGACAGACGAAGACCTGAGCCACGCACACGTCTTTCGTTCGTTGAGTGCTGAGGAGGAAAACACCCTCGGCAGTGAATTCCAAAGCGCGATTGGAGCCTAGGGATAAATATATGTCACGCCAACGAGCCATTAACGAACAACGAGGCCGACTTTCCCAAGCCATCGGGCAGGCACAAGCGAGCCGACGCGGAGTGCTTGCCGGGGCGGCAGGCCTTGCGCTCGCTGGACTGCTCGGCGCCTGCGGAACCAAAGGGGCCAGCAGCGGTCCGGCGCAAGCATTAACCCCGGGAATAGATATTTCGGATACCGAAGAACTCGTGCGATGGGCAAACTGGACCCTGTACTTGGACTATGACGACAAGGCCAAGCACTATCCAACGTTGGAACAGTTCAAGAAATCCAGTGGTTTGGAGGTGCGGTACGTAGAAGACATCGACTCCAATGATTCCTACTACGGAAAGGTGCAGTCGCAGCTGGCATCCGGACAAGATATCGGCCAAGACCTGATGGTTCTCACCGACTGGATGACCGAACGCGTGATTCGGCTGGGATACGTACAGGAGCTTGAGCATGCAAATATTCCGAACCTGAAGAATTTGCTTCCCAGCCTGAACGATGTCCGGTTCGACCCTGGACGCACCAAGTCACTGACCTGGCAGTCCGGTTACACCGGTCTGGTATGGAACAAGGAAGCGTTCCCTAAGGGGCTACGCAACGTGGAAGACCTCTGGGCTCCTGAGCTCAAGGGGCGGGTGACGCTACTCGACGAGATGCGCGATACCATCCCGATTCTGCTCCTTGACCAAGGTATCGATATCACGGGCCAATGGGGTCAAGACGAATTTTCCGGCGCGATCGAAATCGTGGAGAAGAACATCCAAAACGGACAGATCCGCCAAGTTAAAGGCAACTCCTATAAGCAGGACCTCATCTCAGGCGATGCATTGGCCGGGATCGCTTATTCCGGCGATATCACGCAGCTGAACTATGAAGAGGGCAACAAATGGGAGTTCATCATGCCCGAGCGGGGTGGATTGATCTGGTCAGATAATTTCATGGTTCCCTTCGGAGCGACGCATAAGAAAAATGCCGAAAAGCTGATGGACTTCTACTACCAGCCAGATGTCGCGGCAGAGGTCGCAGCCTACGTTAACTATCTGTGCCCGGTGGTTGGGGCACAGGAAGAAATGGAAAAAATTGACCCGGATCTGGTCAACGATCCGCTGATATTCCCAACCGAAGAATTCCTGAACAAAGCAAGCACGGAACGAGAACTGTCGGTCGAAGAAGAAAACGACTTCCAAAACCAGTTCCAAGAAGTAATTGGGGTATAGAACGTGATGAATACCAACACCGCAGAGCCATCGATCAAGCAGGTGGACCTGCCGCGCAGCGACGGCGCGGACCTGAATCTTAAAGGCGTCACCAAACGCTTCGCGGAATTTATTGCGGTCAAAGACCTGGACCTCATGGTTCCCTCCGGGACATTTTTCGCTCTGCTCGGGCCTTCGGGCTGCGGCAAATCAACCACTTTGCGCATGATCGCCGGATTGGAAGCGCCAAGCGAAGGCCAAATTTCGATTGGCGGCAAGGACGTTACCGCGCTGCCAAGTCATCAACGCGAAGTCAACACGGTCTTCCAGTCCTATGCGCTCTTCCCGCACATGACGGTGCTGGAAAACGTGGCTTTCGGGCTAAAACGCAAAAAAGATAAACAGGCCATGGAAAAAGCCAGGGCCGGGCTCGAAATGGTGGAATTGGCGCACCTGGCAAACCGCCGCCCCGAACAGCTCTCTGGCGGACAGCAACAGCGCGTCGCCCTGGCGCGGGCACTGGTGAACCGACCCCAGGTGTTATTGCTTGACGAGCCGCTCGGCGCCCTCGATATGAAGCTGCGCCGGCAGATGCAAATGGAACTGAAATCCATTCAAACCGAAGTCGGCCTGACCTTCATCCACGTGACGCACGACCAGGAAGAAGCCATGACCATGGCGGATGTCGTCGCGGTGATGAACGAGGGCCGAATCGAACAGATGGGCGCGCCGCGCGACCTATACGAACTTCCTAAAACAGCCTTTGTGGCAAACTTCCTGGGTAAATCAAACCTCATGCGCGGAACGGTTACCGGGGAACGCGACGGACTGCTGGAAGTTGCGGCCTCCGGGCACAAAATAGTCGTCGCCGTGGACCGGGCAGTGCAACACGAAGGCGAGATCGTTGTTGGAGTGCGCCCGGAGAAGCTGCACTTGAACCGTGAAGCGCCCGCCGAGGCGACGGGGTACAACGAGCTCAGCGGTGAGGTTATCGATGTTTCGTTCACCGGAACCACAACCGAATACCTGATCGAAGTCGCTGGCATTGGCCGAATCGGAACTTTTGCGCAAAACCGTGGACAACAATCGGCCGAAGTGGGGGAGACCGTATATCTCAGCTGGGATAGCGCACACTCCTTCGGACTAGCCGGCGATGAACTTGTCGATGCCGGAGTTGATAAGACATGAGCAATACGGTGATGACCAAGAAAGGAAAGATTGCGGATCTGCGCAGCCGCGACGAGATCAAGGCCGAACGACGCAAGGAGCGAACCGGTGTATATCTGGTGGTGCCCGGCCTGCTGCTGCTTTTGTTGTTCTTCGCAGTTCCGGTCATGGTGTTGCTTTCGATGTCGCTGTACGCGAGACCAGAAGGGGCCAGCATCGGTGAATTCGTCCCGGCACTTGAATTCCGCAATTATGCGACGGTGCTCGGATCGTACTGGCCCGACTTATTGCGCTCCTTCGGTTTTGCGCTCATCGCTACGGTGCTGGCACTGCTGATCGGCTATCCGATGGCGTACCTCGTCGCTGTGCGCTTGCGCCAGCATGGGCTGCTTCAAGGAATCTTGCTGGTCCTGCTGATCGCACCTTTTTTCTCCAGCTTCATTCTGCGCACCCAGGCGTGGAAGCAAATCCTGGCTGATGAAGGATTCGTGGCGCAAACGATGAAATTCCTTGCGATCCTGCCCGCGGATGGGCACCTGACCGCCACCCCATTTGCTGTGGTGGCCGGTTTGACCTATAACTTCCTGCCGTTCATGGTGCTTCCCATCTATGCGAACCTTGGCCGTTTAGATACGAGACTGCTAGAGGCCTCCGGAGATCTATATGCCGGGCCAATGACCTCGTTCTTTAGGGTGACGCTGCCGTTGTCTGCGCCAGGTGTTTTTGCCGGCACGCTCTTGACCTTCATCCCGGCGGCCGGCGACTACGTGAACGCTGCGCTGCTGGGCAACAACCGCAACACCACGATGATCGGACAAGTCATCGATTCACGATTCTTCAAGGTCATCGACTACCCGGGAGCCGCGGCGCTGAGCTTCGTGTTGATGCTCTCGATCTTGGTACTGGTCACGATCTATATCCGACGATTCGGAACCAAGGAATTGATGTAGGAGACCATGATGAAACAAAAAATAGGGCGCTGGATCATTCCCGCCATTGCTGGACTGGCTTTCATCTACCTGCTGGTACCGATCGCGTATATCTTCGTCTTCTCATTCAACGATGCAGGACGTACAAATCTTGAATGGCGCGGCTTTACCTTGGACAACTGGCAGAACCCCTGCGGTGCGCCGGCTGTTTGCGAATCCTTGGTCAATTCCTTGCAGGTCGGCGTGGTTGCCACGATCGTGTCCACCGCGCTGGGCACCTGTATTGCTATCGGCCTGGTCCGCTACAAGTTCCGCTTCCGCAAGCTGACCGATGTGCTGATCATCCTTCCCCTGGCAACTCCAGAGGTTGTTCTCGGTGCTTCGCTCCTGGCCCAGTTCCTGAACCTCGGGTGGGAATTGGGGTACACCACGATTGTGATCGCGCATTCGGTGTTCTGCATGTCCTTCGTCATCGTGACAGTTCGGGCTCGAGTCTCTTCGCTGGATCCGCGCCTGGAAGAAGCAGCAGCCGACCTGTACTCCACCCCGCGGGCAGCATTCTTGAAGGTCACCTTCCCGCTGTTGGTGCCCGGCATCGTTGCCGCAGCGTTGCTGTCCTTCGCGATGAGTTTTGACGATTTCATCATCACGAACTTCAACTCCGGAACCTTCCAGACCTTCCCGAAGTTCATCTATGTTGCGGCGACACGTGGCATTCCGGCTCAAGCCAACGTCATCGGTTCGGCCATGTTCATCACTGCGTTGCTGGTGGTAGTCATTGGACAGGTGATGGCCTATCGAAAGCGCAAACGCCTAGAGCAGGTCTAGGGCAGCATAACCATTGCTCGGGGTCCGCCCGTTCCTCCACGTTGAGGAGCCGGCGGGCTCTGCCAGTTGGAGCAGATAATTGGGACTAGTTATTTGAGAACCCCGGGGCAAGGTACTGGTCGCGGGTTCCGCTTCGGCACTCGATGATATTCTCCGATTAGCTGTCGAACTGTGGCTCGAAGCATTGAGACCCTGAATATCTTGCGACGTTCGCCGAGCCCAACCCTCGGGAACATCGTGGCCTTTCAGCTGCGGGTCGGCAGCTCGGGGTCGCTTACCTGCAGTACTGCAGGAGCGGAGCTGGCCTCAGTATCCGGCAGGCGACAGGGTAGGATTCAACCGATTAGAATATTCCCACAATGTGGTAACGACTTACTGCGTGTGCGGTAGAGGAATGGTGTGAAAATACATGGGTGAACAGGTCATCTGGCTTTCTGCTGAAGAGCGAAAGGCCTGGCTGGGGCTGAACACAATGATGTCCTTGCTGCCCGCCGCATTAGATTCAGACCTTCAAGGCCTCGAAGGGATCACTCTCTTCGACTACCATATGCTGGCCATGCTTTCCGAAACGCCGGACCGTGAACTGACCATGACCGATTTGGCCGCTCGCACCAGCGCTTCACTGTCGCGCTTGTCTCATGTGGTGAAGAAGCTGGAGAAGCGCGGATGGGTAGTTCGTGCTCAATCTGCCGGAGACGCACGTGTGAAGATCGCCTCATTAACCAAGGAAGGTTGGGACGCGGTGGTCAAGATGGCGCCGCATCATGTCTCCACCGTCCGTGCGCTTCTCCTTGAAACCTTGGATGACAAGGACGTTAAGGATCTTGCGAGGATTTCGCGCAAGGTCGTGAAGGTTTTGGACGCGGATCACTGGGTCTTAGCGGATTCCACCTCCGATTTGGCTCCCTGAGCAATCCCAGATATTCTTATAGCGCGTTAATCGCGTGTTTCGTTGTGCCGCCATTTCGGTGGAGCAGCGGGTACGCGTAGCCCGTAATACCGAATATTGCGACCATCTGAGTACGGGGAAATTGCTCACCCGGTTGCGAAGTTCACCGACTTACATACTTTAAGGCTCTTCGGTTGGTTCTCACCCAGCCTGGTTACCTTCCTAGTGTGCAGTATTAACGGTGTTTCACTGGTTGGCGGGGCTCATAACGCACTAAGTGGTGTCGTTATTTCGGTAAAGACACTGCGCGCGAGAACCGCCGAATTTTACTACTAACTAACTAAGGAGTGATCATGGCAGCTGTTTGCCAGGTAACCGGTACTACCCCGGGCTTCGGACATAGCATCTCCCACTCGCACCGTCGCAACAAGCGTCGTTTCGATCCGAATATCCAGAAGAAGCGCTACTGGGTTCCGTCCCTGCGCCGCAACGTGACCTTGACCCTTTCGGTTAAGGGCATCAAGCTCATTGACGTTCGTGGCATCGACGCTGTTGTTGCCGACATGCTTGCGAAGGGTGTGAAGCTCTAATATGGCAAAGAAGGATAAGGACGTACGTCCTATCATCAAGCTGAAGTCGACCGCCGGTACCGGATTCACTTACGTGACCCGCAAGAACCGTCGTAACGATCCAGACCGCATGGTTCTGAAGAAGTACGACCCAGTTGTCCGTAAGCACGTTGAATTCCGAGAGGAGCGCTAAGACATGGCCAAGAAGTCCAAAATCGCAAAGAACGAACAGCGCAAGGTCATTGTCGAGCGTTATGCTGAAAAGCGCCTCGAACTGAAGAAGACCTTGGTTGACCCGAACGCAACCGATGAAGCCCGCGAGGCTGCACGCGTTGGTCTGCAGAAGCTTCCACGCGATGCTTCGCCGATCCGCGTCCGCAACCGCGACTCCATCGACGGCCGTCCACGTGGTACCTTCCAGAAGTTCGGTATCTCCCGTGTTCGCTTCCGCGACATGGCACACCGTGGTGAGCTTCCGGGCATCACCAAGTCTTCCTGGTAAGCCACAAAGTCTTACGGCTTTAGCTTTCTAGCACGAATGCCGCCTCAATCCCGCAAGGGTGTGAGGCGGCCTTCGTCGTTTAATCCGCCAGCTACTTGCGACGCGACCACCAGCGGCGCCTCGGCGTAGGCGCTTGCTGCGTCGGTTCAACATTCTGGACGGTCCGGCGTGCTGTCCAGGCCCGCACCTCGGCCTCGATATCGCGCAGTTTGGTGACCACCGGTGGACCGCCGAGTAACTGGCGGCGAGCGTCGACGATGCGCTGATTAAAATTGGCGAGGTGCTCGCGTACCGCGGCGGTAGTGGGCAGGCGATCTAGGGTCTGGTGTAGCTGCTCGTCTTCAACCCGCAAGGTCAAGGCCGGCGGACCGAGACCGGAGAGCTGCTCTCGCTGCATCATGGATTTTAACCACCAATCTGGATCGGTAGTGGCCGTGATGTGGTCAATATTCTTGCCAGCCAAGGGCAGGTTATCGAAATCTCCTCGGGCGAAAGCCTCATCCAAGGCGCTATTTGCCACTTCCCAGGCTTCATCTTGGGCATGATATTGCAGGGGTGTACGCGCCGGTCCGGTGACGCTTGGCTTACCCGTTTTCTCGGCATACTCGTCTACCGGAACCGGTGCATCGGAGCCGGCGGCCATTTGATAGCGGGCGGCATTCAACGCTGCGTTCTGGGCCGATTTCTCCGGTTTGTTGCTCACCTGTTAATGGTGGCATCCCGAGCACAGACCGGCAATAGGGCACGGTAAGGAGGGCTAGTGGCATCGCGATCTGCAGAGCAAGGCATAGTAGCGTTGAGCCATGAGCATTGAAGCCCGTGCCGGAACCCTGGACCGCTTAGGCTATGGAACGCCGCACCACGACGTATACGCCAATCGAGCCCGTTGGGCAGGCCTCGGCGAGGGGAAAGCCGCCGTCGTAACCGGCGCTAATTCCGGCCTTGGATTCTTCACGAGCCTCGCACTGGCGGAAAGCGGCGCCCATGTGGTGCTCGCCTGTCGCAATGAGGCGAAGGCCGAAGCGGCCATGAAAGAGATCCAACGGCGTGTACCCCAGGCGAAATTAGAGTATCTTCCCTTCGAAGCCTCGTCCCTAGAATCTGCAACGGCGCTTGGGAACATTTTGCGTCACCGGGAACTTGATATCTTGATCGCCAATGCCGGGATGATTCGCACGCCGGCAACCCGAGTGGTCGGCAGTCTGGGATACGAGTCAACAATGAGCACAAACTTTTTGGGACACGCCCGACTAGTAGGGGAGCTCGCCGAAAATTTCCGCAGCCGGCCGATGCGCTTCATCGGCCTCGGATCGGTGTCCACGCTGTTGCTGAAAACAGACCCAAATAACTTGGCGCTGGATCACGGCTACCACGCCTATCGGGCCTACGCCCAATCCAAGGCCGCGGTTCAAGCATTCACTCTAGCCATGGACCACCGCTTGAAGCAGCTTTCGTGGCCTTCGCGCGCCATCGCGGTACACCCCGGATATTCCATTTCGGGATTGACCCTCCAGGTGCCCGGAATCAACGAACCACCCTATTTCAAGCGGGTCCGGGACCAAATGCAGGCCAGTTTCGCGCAGGGCAAACATGAAGGTTCGGTGTCCCTCGTGGAGGCGGCGCTTAACCCCGGGATATCCGCAAGTCCCCGGGGGACCTATCTTGGCCCGCGATTCCTCTCAAAAGGCGAATCTTCGCTGGCCAGACCGGCAAAAGTCACTCGACAGAAGCGACTTATGGACCCCGTTTGGAAGATCTTTATTGAAGCGAATCAAGGGATGGATCCATTCAAAATCTGAGCTTCAGTGAACTTTCACACCATGTAACTTGACCGAATATCGGTAAAAACCGCGGATCCGTGCGCCTTCTGTCGGTAATTGCTGGTAAGTTCTCTCAAGTAAGCCCGTGCGAGCGTGCGGCATCCGGCCCCCGGATTGGGGCGGCGGATCACTAGTCCAGGAGGACCACACATTGGCTATGAACCGTAGCGAACTTGTTGCCGCTGTTGCAGCTAAGACCGAAAACTCCCAGGTAGCCGTCAACGGTGTGCTGGATGCGCTGTTCGAAGTTTTCGTTGACCAGATCTCCCAGGGTGAGAAGGTTTCGATCCCAGGTTGGTTGGCAGTGGAGCGCACCGATCGTGCAGCTCGCACCGGACGTAACCCACAGACCGGTGAAGCTATCCAGATCCCAGCTGGCCACTCGGTCAAGCTGACCGCTGGTTCGAAGCTGAAGGCTGCTGTCTCCAAGAAGTAATGCCACGGCGCACTTTGTGCATTTCATTGACCCGTTACCCGAATTTATTTCGCGGTGGCGGGTCGATGTCGTTAACTACCAGATTCTCGGTATTTGCTTCCCCTCAACCTAAAAAATAGACCGTCTGGCGTTTTGAACCGTAAATAGTTGAAAAAATCCCCAGAATTCGCACGTTTTCGTCGGTTTCGGGGTCAAAGATTTGATATGTTCTCACTGATAAGTCCGCACGAACGTGCGGCACCGTGGCCCGCCGGGTCATGGACCACTAGTCCAGGAGGACCACACATTGGCTATGAACCGTAGCGAACTTGTTGCCGCTGTTGCAGCTAAGACCGAAAACTCCCAGGTAGCCGTCAACGGTGTGCTGGATGCGCTGTTCGAAGTTTTCGTTGACCAGATCTCCCAGGGTGAGAAGGTTTCGATCCCAGGTTGGTTGGCAGTGGAGCGCACCGATCGTGCAGCTCGCACCGGACGTAACCCACAGACCGGTGAAGCTATCCAGATCCCAGCTGGCCACTCGGTCAAGCTGACCGCTGGTTCGAAGCTGAAGGCTGCTGTCTCCAAGAAGTAAGTCCCCCAGACTTTTGCCGAGGGCCCGATTCTCTTCAAGGAATCGGGCCCTCGCATTCTTTAACGGTGAATGACGCCAACCCCTTTGGGACATTGTTCTACCTAGCGTAGAATCGATCTGCAGGGTCAAACACTCCAACTGAACGGTAGCTCTTCGTGCTCAAGGACTTCGGCGCAGCTCGCGTAATGCGCGGTTGGCTAGCTGCGAGCCTGTGCACCTGGACGGCATTTGCTGCGCACGCGCACAGTGCGCCAACGCGAGCTTCGCTCGTGGTGATGGTTTTGATTACCTGCGTCTCGGCGGTCATTGCTATCGCCATGCTTGGCAAGAAATTCAGTTTGCTAGCTACCAGCATCGTGGTGCTGCTCAGCCAAGGGCTCTATCACCTAGCACTGTCCGTCATGACGCACCATGCGCCGGCCGCATTGCCGATGGCTCAACAACATGCCGGGCACCATCACGGTGTTGAGCTTGCAGGAAATATTGCTTCCCAGTACGGTGCGGTGCAATCCGATTCGATGCTTTACGCCCACATCTTGGCCGCGGTGACCAGCATTGTCGTATTGCATACCGGCGAACAGCTCTTGGCGATCATTGGCGGCCTGCTGACGTTGAGCACGGTGCGCCATATTCTGGCCCGCGCCCGAAAGCTCGTTCCAGAATTCCCGCAGGTACCAGCGACATTCATCGAACCGGTACTGAACCAAATCTCTGTCCTGCTCCGACTTCCGGCCCGGCGCGGGCCACCTTCCAACGTATTGACCCTCTTCGCCTAAACGAATCAATACGCTTCGATCGTGCACCGTGGTGCACCGATCATTGGAAGGAAAAATCTTGAAAACCCTCACTAGCCAGCAGTCATCCCGTACGCATCTCGCGCGAATTTCGGCCGCCATTCTCGTGGCATTCTTCGCGGTGTTCAGCAGCGTTAGCGCCGCTTCGGCCCACGACCAATTGATCTCCTCGGATCCAGCCAGCGGTTCGACAGTGACCGAATCACCGGAACAGATCGTCCTGGAATTCTCCGGAGTTCTGCAGCAGCTTGCTGGAGCGGAAACCAGCGTGGTGGCCTTGAGCTCCGAGGACGGGACAAAGATCGCCAGCGAAGCCACGACCAAGGGCACCAACGTCACAGTGGTACCAGAAGCGAATCTGAGCTCGGGAACTTACACATTGACCTACCGTGTTGCCTCCTCTGACGGTCATCCAATCGAGGACAGCATCTCCTTCACCGTGGACGTGGCAGCGGAAGCCCGCGAGTCCGCTAGCGCCTCAGCGAACAACGCGCCGGTTGAATCGGAACCAGCAGACCAGCAGCCTGAGCCGATCCAGGAACTTGGCTCACAGGTGAACCCGATTATTTGGGTCGTGATTGGCGTGGTTATCCTCGGTGCTGCCATTGCGGTACTGGTGAAATTCACTCGCCAGAATAAGTAGGCCGTAGCGCCCCACGCGCAACAGCATCCTCCCTTATGAGATCTTCGCAAGGCGACGTGAGCCAGATTAATACAGGCTGACCTATCGCGCGCATTTGCGCGCCCGATTCGCCGGCCCTGCTGGATCAGCCTTGCGAGCTAGCGAAAGCTGACACACCAATGAAGTATTTCAAGCTCACCGCCGCTCTTGCCGCGGCCACCACGCTACTGTTGACCGGCTGCGCCCAAGAACCTTCGGCGGTAGCACCACAAAGCTCCACCGACCAGATGCAGGGTACCCAGGCAGAAGATCTGCGCACGAACGAGACCTGGGCTAAAGCCGCCGAGCATGGAATGAGCGCCGCGTTCGGCGAATTGCGCAATGAAGGCGCATCAACGCTGGAACTTGAATCTGTCACCGATAAAACTCACGGCACGGTGATCGAAATCCATGACACGCAGGGCCAAGGAGCCGAAGCGCGGATGGCGCAGCACGAAGGTGCATTGCTCATCAAGCCAGCCGAAGAAGTTGTTTTGACTCCCGGCGGCACGCACTTCATGTACATGGATCTGAAGACCGAGCTGGTGGCTTCGCAAACCTCGACGCTGCAACTGAACTTTAGCGACGGTTCCAGCGCTGAAGTGCAGTTCCCGATACGCAACTTCAGCGGCGCCAACGAAAGCTACCACGGGTCGCCCGAAGAGCATGCTGATCACGAGGGCCACTAGATGGCAGCGGCTAATGTCCAACCGACTAGGCGCGTAGTACTCGGTGGTTCGGCCGCCGCGGCCATTGGCGGCGTCTTTGCGGGCTTCGGAGCTGGGCGCGCTACCGCCGCCGAGAACGGTGGTGCCGCGCCAAAGGCAACCACGGCTGCGCACAACCCGCGATTCCAACCTTTCCACGGCAAATATCAAGCGGGTATCCTCACCGAACCGCAGGCTCATGCGGAATTCCTCGGATTCAACGTGCATTTTGAAGAGCTGGCTCGCTCCGAAGGGATCGAAAGGATTCGTTCGATCCTCAAAATGCTGTCCACGGATGCCCAGAGGCTGATGTCCGGTAGGGGAGTGCTTGCGGATACCGAACCGGAAATGTCGCATGCGGCATCCGATTTGACCGTGACGGTGGGAGTCGGCCAAGGCCTCTTGGACGTTCTCGGGTATAAATCCGCGTTCTTGGGAAAGCTTCCGGCATTCGCGGGAGAGAAACTCGACGCGCGCTATGGCCAGAGCGATTTGATCATTCAATGCTGTGCTCAAGATCCGACCGTGCTGCACCATGCGGTACGTGCGCTGCGTAAGAATCTACGTGGAATTACCGAACCCGCCTTTGCCCAAAGCGGTTTCCTGCACGCGGCTCACCCCGTACTCCAGGGTCCGGGATTCCGAAACCTGTTCGGGCAACTCGACGGGATCAACAATCCCACCGGGGAGGCGCGCGAATTAGCGGTGTTTGGCGATGCCCAGGAGCCGAGTTGGATCGCTGGCGGCACCACCTTGGTGCTTCGCCGCATCGAAATGAATCTGGACAAGTGGGACGAGGTGGATCGGGCCGGACGCGACTTCGCCTTGGGTCGACGGCAAAGCGACGGCTCCCCGCTGTCCGGGACGAAGCCAACGGATCCGGTGGATCTGCAAGCGGTCGACGGTCTGGGGCTGCCTGCTATTGCCGCTCATGCCCATGTCGCCAGGGCGAAACCGGAAACGGCTGATGAGGTACTGTGGCGCCGCGGCTATAACTACCACGAGACCCAGAGCTCGGGGTTGTTATTCGCTTCGTACCAGCGCGATCCGAGGAGCAGTTTTGTGCCGGTCCAACGCCGCCTGGCGCAAGTGGATGCGCTCAACGAATGGATCACACACGCGGGCTCGGCGTTGTACGCGATCCTCCCAGGGGTCGCGGAAGGCAAATATTTGGGGGAAGAACTATTCTCCCAAAATAAGCAGTAGGAGCGTTACCAAGCGGTGAGGCGGTGTGAGATGCACCGCCTCACCGGCCTAAAACCACTACCCGATTCAAAGCCGGGTAAATGCAAGTGAGATGATGGAGAGGTTATGGCCACTCAAACTCCAAAGCCACCGGCGACCAGGTCGGCACCGCAGCAACCCTCCATATCGCGATATCTGCTACCGGCAATCCCGGTTATGGCGCTGGTCTTCCTCGGCGCGGCGCTATTCACCGGAATCGCCGCTCCCAGCCAGCTCGCAGACCCCGGGGCTTTCGTGCGTTGGGCGTTGCCCATCTCCCGAGCGATCCACCACAGCTCCATGGCAATCACCATCGCTGCGCTGATCTTTGCCGCGGTCATACTTCCCCGCAGCACCAAGATCCGGCGCCCCAGCGTCGACGACGCGCGCGTAGAGGTGGGCCAGAGCCATCCGGCTTTCAACCGCGCCATGAACATTGCCGCCGGCGCCGGTGTGGTGTGGACCCTCGCGGCAGCTACCGTGCTGCTGCTGACCTTCTGGGACCTGGCCGGTGTCCCGATGAACCTCGACGCGAGCTATACCGCGGCAATTCTTGACTACATTCTGCAGTTGGCCACCGGCCGGGCCTGGGCTTGGATGATCGTCATTGCTGCGATCACTAGTTCTCTGGCCCTGGCCATCCGTTCCCACACCGGGGTGGGACTGGCCGCGGTGTTTTCGCTATTCGGCATTGTCCCCATGGCATTTATCGGCCACGCTGCCGGCGGAGATGACCACTACGGCGCGGTGAATTCCATTGCCCTGCACCTGTTGGCCGTGGTCATCTGGTTCGGCGGCATCGTGGTGCTGGCCTTGCTTTCGCCGACGCTGACTTCCGCGGCCCCCGGACGCTTCGAATCCCGTCCGGTGCTTGCCGGGCTGGTGCTCAAGCGTTTCTCCGCCTTGGCAACCGTCGCCATTGTCTTGATGGTGGGATCCGGTCTGGCCTCTGCAACGATCCGCATCACCGAGCTGGACCAATGGCTTTCGAGCTACGGGCTAGTGGTGATCGCCAAGGTGGTCCTGACTCTGGCGCTGGGTTTCCTAGGCTTCATGCACCGCCGCCACGTCATTCCGCAACTGCTGGCCGGGAAACTCACGACACTCAATGCGGCTTGGCGTGTGGTGCTGGCCGAACTCATCCTGATGGGCGCCACGATGTCGCTGGCTACGGTGCTGGCACGGACCGCGCCGCCCACCGATGACCAGCCCCCGGTGGAGGCCACCCCCGCGCGTCTGCTGACCGGCTATGAACTTCCGGCGCCGCCGACCACTGCCAGCTGGTTCACCGTCTGGCGCCTGGATTGGCTATGGGTTGCGGTGTGCTTCTTCCTGCTGGCCTTCTACCTCTGGGCGTTTATCATCCTGCGTCGACGCGGAGATAAGCCAAGCTTCCCGCGGCTCTTCAGCTGGATCATCGGCTTGGTGGTGCTGTTCTACATCACCAGTGGTGCGCTGGCCGTCTATGGCAAGGTGCAGTTCTCGGTCCATATGGTCGACCACATGTCGCTGACCATGATTGCGCCGATCTTCTTGGTGCTCGGAACCCCGATCACCCTGGCCCTGCAGGTGCTTGGCTCACGAACCGATGGAACGCGTGGACCACGCGAATGGATCTTGTGGGCGGTGCACTCGAAGTATTCGGCTGTGGTTACCCATCCGATCTTCGCCGCGGTGATGTTCGCCGGATCGATTGTCGTTTTCTATTTCACCCCGATCCTGGAAATCGCGATGAAGTACCACGCGGGGCACGAACTGATGAACGTGCATTTCCTGCTCACCGGCTATATCTTCGCGCTGTCGCTGGTCGATGCGGACCCGATCCCTAAACGCTACCCGTACCCGATGCGACTGATCGTGCTCCTAGCCACCGTCGCCTTCCACGCCTTCTTCGGGGTGGCGCTAATGGGCAACGAAAACCTGTTGGCTCCGGACTGGTACGGCAATATGGGGCGCACCTGGGGCGGCACCGCGATGGAGGATCAAGTGGTGGGCGCCGGGGCGATGTGGGCCATTGGAGAGGTGCCAACCTTGGTTTTGGCCATGCTCGTGGTGGTTTCCTGGCTGCGCCAAGATAAGAAGGACACCAAGCGATATGACCGCCAGGCTGACCGTGATGGAGATGCCGAGCTGGCAGCCTACAACGAGATGTTTGCGAAGATGAAGCAGCAAGATGCAAAGGGAGAATATCGTGGCCGCTAAGGTATGGAAGCTGACCGCCGGAATGCTGGCCGGGGCACTGCTGTTTTCCTCCTGCTCGGCCCAAGAAGCTGGCACTGAAATGCCTGATGACCTCACGCACCAAAAGGCCACCGAGCCACCGAGCGAATCGGCCAAGGATCCAGCGCCATCAGGCTCCGCGGAAGCCGAACTGACTAAGGCGCAGGTGGTTGCCTCCACCGGTGCGGTGATGGCAGCGACCCTGGGTTTCCCCAACTCACGTCAGATCACCGCGGAGGAGCTCGAAGGCCTCGCGGTTGCCCCGACCGACACGCTGAAGGGTGTGGTCGTGCTGCCCGCGCAGTGCTCGGAACCGGTCGAAGAGCTGAATTGGTCCCCGGCGCAGCTGGGTACCGAGGTTGCGCGCACCGACTTCACCAATGAGGCGCAGAACATTGCCGGTTCCATCGAAGTCGCCGAGGTGAAAAACCGCGAGAAGCTCGAGGATCACTACCGCACCGTGTTGGAGATCCGCACCGAATGCAAGAGCGTGAAACTCAACGGACCGGAATACACCGAGACGCTGAAGTTCTCCAGCCCCGGAATATCCGAGGTCGAGTCTCAGTTGTACTACACACGCACCGGAGATTCCGCGAACGCCCGCGAATCGCTGGTGTTATTGCAGAGCAAGGGAGACTATGTGGTGATGGTTTCATTCATGTCCACCGCTTCGCTGGCCGAGCAAGAGTTCAACGACGTAGCCAAGACCATCATGGACACCGCAATCGCTCAGCTCTAAACGGCTTAGCATCGCTTCATACTGTTCTGCGGTGCAGGGCTAGTGGCAGATAATTGAAATCTCACTGTCGCATCTAGATAGTGAAGTCGCCTTGAAAGGACAATCATGAGTGCAACTTCCGACTCGGTACGCGCAAACTACAAGGTCAGGGCCAGCGAACTGGTGGGCCGCAACTGGCTGAATACCGGCGGTGAACAACTGAATCTCGAGGCCCTGCGCGGCAAGATTGTCCTTCTGGATTTTTGGACCTTCTGCTGCATCAACTGCCTGCATGTGCTGGACGAACTGCGTCCGTTGGAAGCGGAGTACTCCGATGTCCTAGTCACCGTAGGCGTGCACTCGCCAAAATTCGAGCACGAGGCAGACCCGGAGGCGCTCGCCGCCGCCGTGGAACGCTACGAAATCCACCACCCGGTGCTTGACGATCCAGAGCTTGTCACCTGGCAGGCCTACGGCGCTCGCGCCTGGCCGACGCTGGTGGTGCTCGATCCCGAAGGCTACATCGTGGCGCACCTTTCCGGCGAGGGCCATGCCCAGGGGCTGGGCTCCCTGGTCGACGAACTCGTGGCAGAGCATGAGGCCAAGGGAACCCTGCACCGCGGCGACGGACCCTACGTGGCGCCCGAGGCCCGCGAAGGGGATCTGCGCTTCCCGGGCAAGGCAATCGCCTTGGAGAACGGGAACTTCCTGGTCGGCGATTCCGGCCACCACCGCCTCGTGGAGCTGGGCAATGACCTGAGCACCGTGGTGCGCACCATCGGTGCAGGGGTCAAGGGCTATGCCGATGGCGACGCGGATACCGCACAGTTCAACGAGCTGCAGGGCCTGGCCATACTGCCGACGGAACTTGCCGCGAAGGTCGGCTACGACGTGATCGTCGCAGATACCGTCAACCACCGGCTGCGCTCGGTCAAGTTGAGCACCGGGGCGGTCGGAACCGTGGCAGGCAATGGAGTGCAGCGCCTCCTGGACGCGGAGAACGCCCGCCAAGAACAGCAGCCAACCGAGCTTGGCACCGACGCGTTGAACATCTCGCTGTCCTCGCCCTGGGACGTGCTCTACCACCCTTCGGGCAAGGTCATCATCGCAATGGCCGGCACGCACCAGATCTTCTCCTTCGACCCGGTCACCAGCGCGGTTAATGTCTTTGCCGGCAGCGGCCTGGAAGGCCTGGCCGACGGCAAGCCGCTCGAAGCGTGGTTTGCCCAGTCCTCGGGTTTGGGCCTGGACACCAATGACGATGTGTGGATCGCCGACTCTGAGACCAGCGCCCTGCGCCGGTTGGAAATCGACGCGCAGGGCAATGCGGTCGCGGTGCACACCGCGATTGGCGCGGGACTCTTCGACTTCGGTTTCCGCGATGGCGAAGCCGAGCAGGCTCGCCTGCAGCACCCGCTGGGCGTGACCGCATTGCCAGATGGTTCAATCGCGGTGGCCGACTCCTACAATGGTGCGGTGCGCCGGTTCGACCCGGTGACCGGTATGGTTTCGACCTTGGCCAAGGGGCTGAAGGAACCTGCAGACGTGTTGCTGGACGATTCAGTCGATGGGGCCCCGGTGCTGCTGGTTGTGGAGACCAACACCCACCAGCTGATCCGTATCCCGGTTCCTGCCGAGGCACTAGTGGTGGACGAGGGTGCGAGCCAGACCCAGCGTCCGAAGACCAAGGTGCAGTCCGGCAACCACGAGATCCTGGTGCGTTTCGCCGCACCGAAGGGCCAGAAGCTCGATGACCGCTGGGGCGACCCGACACAGCTGAAGATCTCGGCCAGCCCCGAGGAACTGATCCTCGAAGGTTCCGGTACCTCGGTGGGGCTGACGCGTACCTTGGTGCTGAACCCTGAAATCACCGACGGCGTCCTGCATATCACCGCACGCGCGGCGGCCTGCGATGGCGAGCCAGGCGGCGAGATCCCAGATCATGCCGCGTGCCACCTGTACCAGCAGGATTGGGGCATCCCGGTAGAACTCGATGCCGGCGGCGACAACGAATTATTGCTTGATCTGCGTGGCGTGAACTAGCAGTCACGCACTCAGCTCGGGGCGCACCAAGTACGACTTGGTGCGCCCCGAGTATTTAAGTGACAGGAAATTGAGGAAACCTCACCAATTTTGCGTTGCCCGGTCGCTAGACTGGATGCCGACGGGAGGAGCCGAAACATCTGGTGTTCGGCTAATTAATTCGTGGCAAACAAGATGTTCCGGGCACTGGAAGTGCCGAACTATCGTTTATGGGTTATCGGTGCGCTCGTTTCAAATATCGGAACCTGGATGCAACGCGTGGCCCAAGACTGGCTGGTGCTCACCGAGCTGACAGATCATGACGGGGTGGCCACCGGCATCACCACCGGCCTGCAGTTCCTGCCCATCTTGCTCCTCGGCCCCTACGCCGGCCTGGTTGCCGATCGGTATGACAAACGCAAGGTCCTGCTCGCAACCCAGACCTTTATGGGCCTCTGCGCGCTGGTGCTGGGCACCTTGGTCATCACCGGAACGGTCCAGCTGTGGCATGTCTATGTCCTTGCCACCCTGCTAGGCATCGGATCGGCCTTTGACGCCCCCGCCCGTCAGGCATTCGTCTCCGAGATTGTGCCCGGCACTCATCTGACAAACGCGGTGGCGTTGAACAGCGCCAACTTCAACCTTGCCAGGCTCGCGGGACCTGGAATTGCCGGTGCGGTGATCGCCTTGGTCGGGACCGGCCCGGCCTTCCTGCTCAACGGTTTGTCCTTCCTGGCGGTGCTGTTCTCGCTGAGCACCATGAAAGTCTCCGAACTGAGCCAGTCCAAACCCGTGGCGCGCTCCAAGGGGCAGGTGCGTGAGGGATTCAGCTACGTTAAAAACCGCAAGGACCTGCTGCTGATCTTTGCCATGGCATTTGTCATTGGCACCTTCGGGCTGAACTTCCAGATGACCAACGCGATGATGGCCGCCGAAGTGTTTGGGGTGGGCGCCGCAGAATACGGAATCCTGGGCAGCATCATGGCGGTCGGCACCTTTGCCGGCGCCTTGCTGGCGGCACGTCGCTCGAGGCCACGCTGGCGATTCGTGATCGGTGGCGGCATCGCCTTCGGTGCGACCGCATTGCTCTCGGCGTTCATGCCGCACTATCTGCTCTTCGCGGCGAGCCTGGTCCTCGTCGGGCTGAGCGCGCTGACCTTCCTCAACAGCTGCAACACCATGGTGCAGACCTCTGTCTCGCCACAGTACCGGGCCAGAGTTCTGGCGCTTTATCTGATGGTGGTGCAAGGGGGAACACCCTTGGGCGCGCCGCTGGTGGGCTGGCTCGCCGAGCTGCTGGGGGTGCGCGCCGCGGTGGCATTCGGCGCGGTGCTTTCGCTGCTGGTCAGCGTCGTGGCTCTGCTGGTTTGGCAGCGCTTTCGTCCCGATGCGGTGCCATTGCGTACCCAGTTCAGAGAACTCGTACCGCTTCGCAAACGACGAGGCTAAGCCGGGCTTATTCCTCGGTGCCTGCTACCGGAACCACGCTGACTTCGGAGGTGCTGGTGGTCAGCTGCGCGGTGAAGGAGAACTGCTCATTCACGGTCTTCTTTTCCAGCGTACCGGTACGCAGGTCCTGCTCGGTCAACGACAGCTTTGCCGTCACTTTCAACGGGCTGAGCACCCACGCGCCATTGTAGTAATTGACTTCAATGGTCGGGTATTTCGCGATGGACCATTCGATGGTCTCGGGGTTCACCCGTGAGGGGGTGTGATAGGCGAAGGGGCAGCCCGAAGGCATCAGTACCTGCTGCGCGGCGCATTCATTGAGGTAGGTGCGTACCTTGGAATTGACCTGTGCAATAAATTCCTTGGTCGGCTGCGTCTTCAAGGAAATTTCCACCGGTTCCTTGGCCGGACCGGTCACTACTACTCCACGGGTGTCGGCTTCGAAGTTCTTGGTGCTGAAGCTCGCGTCGGTAATCGAGGGGTAGAACACCGGCAGGGTGCTCACCCCCTTGACCAGAGGGATCTTTTGATCATTGACGGCAACCTCGTTGACGGTATTGGCCTTGACCCGAACGGTAGGGAGCATCACCGGTTCAAAGGACCACTGGTCGAAGAACAGCCAGGACTTGCCGGTGCGGCGCAGCGTATAGGTGGATTCTTGTTCGACACCGTCGGCCTTGTACGTGGCGGTGACCGTATGCAAATCCGGGTCGTTCTCGGAAGAGTCGGCCTTCTGCGCGTCGAATTCCGTAATCCCCGCTTGGGTGCGTTTGAGCACCTCGCCGTCGAGTGCTACGGCGTCGCCCTGGGGGACTTGGGCACCCATCAGGCCAAGCGCCTCGGCGCCTTCACCGGCAAGCAGATGCTTGTGCAACGACTCGACCGCATGCTCTGCTGAGAACAGCGTGCGGTTGGCAACAAGGGCGCTAGTTACCGCCAGTGCAACGATGATGATGGCCGCAGTTGCCCAGCGCAGGGCAAGGCGCGGCACGGAGATACGAGATTTCATTATTAATCAGGCTAGCGGGTTTCCGTTCAGAGGTTGTAACTCAACGTCGGCGTCGTCGGCGTTTTGTGCCGAACATGCCGCGGAGCATTTCGCGCCCCACCATCTTCGCCGCGTCCATCGCGAAGTCCATCAGCGGGTTGACTTGATTGTTTGAAGAATCGTTGGAGCGTTGTGGGGGCGCGGAGGATGACGACGGTGATTCTGTACGTGACGAAGACGGCGGCGTGGATTCAACCGGTGGCTGTTCGGCCGGGCTCTGCGAACTGGGCGGTACCGAAGTGGGCTTGCCAAGAATTGAATCCGCGATCCGGCGTGCTTCGGCATCGACATCTTGCGCATCCGAAGTACCGGAGCCCGGCGCCGCAGCCGGTGTTGCCGGCTCTGTGGCCGCCGGTTGGCCGTTGAGCATCTCCATGGCCGAACGCCTATCGACCGCCGTGGCGTATTTTGCTGCCAGCTCAGAAGTCTCGATCAGCGAAGCCTGGGTTTCCGGGGACGGCGGACCAATGTGTGAGCCCGGCGAGGTGAGCTTGGTCCAAGCCACCGGCGTCGGCGCACCGCGCTCATTGAGCACGGTAATGACCGCTTCGCCAACCCCGGCTTGGGTGAGAGCCTGGCGCAGGTCCAGAGGACCAGCAGGGAAGGTCTTGATAATTGCCTTGAGTGCTTCGCCGTCCTTAGGCGTGAAGACGCGTACCGCATGCTGTATCCGGTTGCCGAGCTGGCCGAGCACCTCGTCGGGCAGGTCCGCGGGCGATTGCGTGACGAAGAACAGCCCAACACCCTTGGAGCGAATGAGGCGAACGGTCGAAATGATCGCATCAATGAATGCCTTGGAAGCGTCTTTGAACAGCAGGTGCGCCTCGTCGAGGAAGAAGACGAGCTTTGGCTTGTCCAGATCGCCGGCTTCTGGCAAGTCATCAAAGAGGTCGGCAAGCAACCACATCATAAATGTGGAGAACAGCAACGGCTGGCGATTCAGTGAGGGCAGTTCCAGACAGCTGATGATGCCGTTCCCGGCCTCGTCGAAACGTAAAAAGTCGTCGGTATCAAATTCGGGCTGGCCGAAGAATTTATCTAGGCCTTGTGACTGCATGATGGTCAGTCCGCGCAAGATGACTGCGGCCGTTGCGGCAGGAACTCCGCCGAGACCTTCGAGATCCTGCTTGCCTTCATCGGAGAGCAAGAAATTAAAGACCGCTTTGAGATCCTTGAGATCATCCATGGGCAGCTCACGCTGGTCGGCGTAGTGGAAAACCAGCTGGAGGCATTCCTCCTGCGTCTCGTTGAGTTCCAAAACGCGTGCAAGCAAGATCGGGCCGAAAGAATCAATGGTGGCACGTACCGAAAGCCCGTCGGTGCCCTCGCCGAGGGTCAAGAATTCCACCGGGTTCGCTCGTGCGGTGAACTCGTGGCCGATACCCGAGAGGCGTGCGGTGAGTTTGTCGCTGGGCTCTCCCTGCTGGGCCAGGCCGCCCAGGTCGCCCTTGATATCCGCCAAGAAGACCGGCACGCCCTGAGCGCTGAGCTGCTCTGCCATCACCTGCAAGGTGACGGTCTTGCCGGTGCCCGTGGCACCGGCAATGATGCCATGTCGGTTGAGCATTCTTAAGGGAACACGAACTTGAGCCTCAGGCTCCGGCGTTCCAGCGACAATTGCCGCGCCAAGCTCCAGGCATGTGCCGTCAAAGGCGTAACCAGCCCGAAGGTGCGCGATGATCTCCTGCGAGGTACTTTCAACCATGCACATAGCCTACGCATCGCGTGGCGCTATCGGGAGAACGGCACGTAAAAATTCGTAGAAGACTTAGAAGGGATGCAAAAGCCGCTGCATAAAAGCCTTGGTGCGATGATGCGATGGATTACCGAGAACCTGGGCGGCGGACCCGTGCTCGACCACAACTCCACCATCCATGAACACCACGGTATCGGCCACGTCACGGGCAAAAGCCAGCTCGTGGGTGACTAGCACCATTGACCATCCCTCCTGCGCCAACTCCTTGATCACGGTCAGCACCTCGCCGACAAGTTCCGGATCCAGGGCACTGGTTGGCTCGTCAAAAAGCAACAGATCCGGCTGCAGCATCAGCGCCCGCACGATGCCCACACGTTGCTGCTGACCGCCGGAGAGCGAAGAAGGATAAGCCGCGGCCTTCTGCGAAAGGCCGACCCGCTCCAGCAATTCATTGGCTTTAGCCATCACCTCTTCGCGGGGCCGGCGCTGCACCTGCAAGGGGCCAATGGTCACATTTTGCAGCACCGTGAGATGGGGGAACAAATGGTGACCTTGAAAAACCATCGCTGAGCGATCGCGGAGCACCTGGGCCTTCTTAGGTGAAAGCCCAGAGGCAAAGCGCACCTCGGGGCCACCGGCAAAAGCTACGACTCCTTGATCCGGATTTTCCAAGCCGTTTAAGCAACGCAGTGCGGTAGTTTTACCCGAACCAGACGGTCCAATGAGTGCTACAACTTCACCGGAATGCACGGTAAAATCTATGCCGCGCAAAACCTGATTGCTGCCAAATGCCTTGTGCAGCCCGGTGACGTTGAGCAAGGGGGTGGGGTTCCTAGGCGACATACTTTTCAAGCCTGCTTTCCATGCGGTCCTGGATTGCCGAAAGGATCAGGCAAATGACCCAATAGATGGCTGCCGCTTCGAGGTATAGCAGCATGAATTCATAGGTGGTAGCGGCGATTTCCTGGGCACGCCGGAACATCTCGGTCACCAGAATCATCGATGCCAACGACGTGTCTTTAACCAGCGAAATGAAGGTGTTCGACAGCGGCGGTACTGCCACACGCGTCGCCTGCGGCAAGATGAGCCGATACAGGGTGCGCGTGCGGGACATCCCAATGGTGTAACCGGCCTCCCACTGCCCACCAGGCACCGACAGGATTGCGGCGCGGATGATTTCCGCGGCATAGCCTCCGACGTTGAGGGTGAACGCCAAAATAGCCGAAGGCCAAGGATCAATGGTGACTCCCAAGGAGGGCAAGCCATAGAAGATCACGAACAATTGGACCAATAACGGGGTGCCGCGGATGATCGAAATATAACCACGGGCAATTCCGGAGACCAGCTTGTTCGAGCTGATCCGCATCAGCGCGACCATCAACGCCAACGCCAGGCCCAGGCTGAAACTGATCAAGGTCAGGGGAATGGTGGCCATTAATGCGCCGCTGACCATCGGCCACAGCGAATCCAAGGCTAGCTGCCAGAGTGAATCCATTTGTTATCTTCCCGTCCTAGACAGCGGACACTGGCCCAAAGTGGGTCCTTGGGCCAGCTTACGTGTCGAGGTGCGACGATCGAGGCTAGTTACTTGGTGATGTCTTCGCCGAAGTACTTTTCGGAGATCTTGGTGAGGGTCCCGTCAGCCGACAATTCCTCCAATGCGGTGTTGATGGCATCGCGAAGTTCGGTCTGGTCCTTCTTCAAGGCGACGACGGTCTCGGACTTCTCTTCGGACTCGGCAGCGATCTTGATGCTGTCATCCGGGTTGGTCGTCTGCGAATCCAGGAAGGTGAGTTTGTCGTTGACCGTGGCATCAACGCGGCCCTGCTTGAGCAGCGTGACGGCCTGGGCCCAGCCCTCGACCGCCTGGATCTTGGCGCCCGCATCCTTGGCATCATCGTGGAAGCTACTGGTCAGCGACTGCGCAGTGGTTTTACCGTCCAGCGAATCGAAGGAAGTGATGTCGGTGTTCTCGCTTTTGGTGACGATGACACCGCTGGAGAAGTTGTATGGCTCGGAAAGCAGGTATTTCTCAACCCGTTCCGGGGTTACGTTGACCTGGTTGGCGATGACGTCAAATCGTCCGGCTTCCAGGCCGGCGAAAATGCCATCCCATTGGGTTTCTTGGAACTCGACCTCTACGCCGAGCTGATCGCCGACTGCCTCAATAACTTCGACATCAAAACCGGTCAGCTGATCGCCTTCGTGGAAGGAGAAGGGACGGTAGGTGCCTTCGGTGCCCACGGTCAGCACGCCGCTGTCTTTCACATGCTGCAGCAGGTTTTCATCCGCGGCGGGGGAGCTGGCGGAGTCTGTACTTGAGGCACCGCATGCACTCAGTGCCAGTGCGAGTACTGCCGTAATTGCCAGAAGGGGAGCTGTGCGCTTCATGATGACCTAACATTTCGAGGTGACGAGGTGTTCTCTACCCAGATCAACGGTGCTGACTTACCGGGTATTCCGTAAGATTTCCGTGAATAAACCTATGAAGCAACTGACATGTCATATAACTTCTTCTGGAAATCGATCATCCGTCGCCTAATCTTCCGCTAAAGCCCGAGGAGCAATGCCAGAATCATCATCATGGGGACGGCGCAGATAGTGGTGATTAACACCGTATCCTTGGCGACCGTCACACCACGCTCGTAGCGTTGCGCGGTGACGAAAATATTCTGTGCGGTGGGTAGCCCGGCCATAATGACCGCCGCGACCAGCATCCCACCGGAAAGGCCAAAGAGGTAGGCGGCGGCCAGCCACGCGAGCAGCGGCTGCAAGAATAGCTTCGCAACCGAACCCAGCAATACATCTGCCCGGCGTCCGGACTTCTTTTCCAAGGGTTTGGAGCCGACCAGGGAGATGCCGAATGCCATCAGCATGGCCGGAATCGACGCACCAGAAATTAGTTCGATAGGTGCCAATACCAATTCGGGAACCTCGAATCCAGTCAGCGCCACCACCAGTCCCAGCATCGAACCGATAATCATCGGGTTCTTCGCGGTGGCAACCACCAAGGCTATCGGGGTAGTGCGATGTGTGCTGGTCGTAGCATCTAGCATGGCCAGATTGATCGGCTGGTAGAGGGCCAACTGAAACAGGATGATGGGCGCCGCATGAGACACGTCGCCAAGCACGTACAAGGCGATGGGCAGGCCAAGATTCGCGGAGTTCACCGTGGAGGCCGACATGGCCGCCACGATTCGTTCGGCCGGCTCGCGTTTGAGCCACTTATAGGTCACCAGATGGTAAGCCAGAGCCGTCAAACCGGCAGAGATCGCGGCAACCCACATCAGCGGCCCTAGTACGGCCACCGGTTCTGACTCGGCCAAGGTGACAAACAACAGCGCCGGACTGGCAACGAAAAACGTCAGGCGGCTCAGCACATGGCGTCCCTGTTCGCCCAGCACTCCGGTGCGACCCACCAGGTAACCCACCAAGATCACTATCCAGATGATTGAGAATCCTGACAGCACACCGGTCATGGAAACTCCTCGGTTCGATAAGGCACGGGATGCCAACGCAAAACGTCGAGACACCTGAGGTGTCCCGACGTTCGGCCTAATGCGAGCGGGCGACGGGAATCGAACCCGCGTATCGAGCTTGGGAAGCTAGCGCTCTACCATTGAGCTACGCCCGCAATGCTCCGGGCGGCCTAATGGCGGCCCGGGCGAAGTCCAGCTTATCCTACGAAAACGCAGGTCAGAAATCTGCGAACCAAGATGTCCGAATTTTGACCCGAACTTACTCGGCCCGTTTTTCCTTGAGCAGTTCCTCCTTCAGGATGGCCACTCCATCCGCTGGAACTTCAAAGCTCAGCTCATCTCCCGGATTCACCACGAAACCGGTTCCTTCCAGCGCGCGCACAATCGTGGCACCCTGAACCTTAACTCCATAGGGGGCCATGTCGATGTAGGAGCCAGGGATACGATCCAAACCGGTAAACAGCGCGACCATTGCGGCCCCAGCCGGGTTGGTGAGCAGCATCGGCTGAGCGTTCTTGTTCTCCTCGGTCACCTCCTCGCGTGAGAGGAAGTAAACCTCGGCGGTCATGAAAGCGCTGATCACGGATCCGGAAAGTTCGGGTTTGTTAAGTCCGGCCTGCAACATCATCTCGAAGTGCGTTTTGGGACGTTCACGTTCCTTGTCCATTGGCGTTTCGACGGCCATATTCGGCTGGTCGTCGGGATTGCGTCCGTCCCGCGGGGCGTTGCTGTTATCGGAGCTCATGTACTCAAGCATGTCGCGCCAAACCCGCAGGTGCAAACGCCGAATGAGGAAAATCGGCGCAAAGGCCTAAAATAGTTGAAGAGCAATCATCATCATTTCCAAGGACTGAGCATGCCTGAATTTCGCTATGAAGATCTTCTGCCAATTGGCGAGGATCAGACCCCATACCGCAAGATTTCCTCCGAGGGCGTCAAAGTTGTCGCCGGACCGGATGGCAAGAACTTCCTGCAGGTAGCCCCCGAGGCACTGGAACAGCTGGCCGAAACCGCACTGCACGATATCTCGCACTACCTGCGTCCGGCCCACCTGCAGCAGCTGCGCAACATCCTCGACGATGACGATGCCAGCCCGAACGACAAGTTCGTGGCACTGGATCTGCTGAAGAACGCAAATATCGCCGCCGGCGGCATCCTGCCCATGTGCCAGGACACCGGAACGGCAATCGTCATGGGTAAGCGCGGCCAGCGTGTGCTGACCGAAGAGCAGGACGAGATTTCGCTATCGCGCGGCATCTACAACGCGTACACCCGGCTGAACCTGCGCTACTCGCAGCTCGCCCCGATCACCACCTGGGAAGAGAAGGCCACCGGCAACAACCTGCCCGCGCAGATTGACCTGTACGCAGACACCAAGGCCGGCCACGACACCGACTACAAGTTCCTGTTCATGGCCAAGGGCGGCGGCTCCGCCAACAAGTCCTTCCTGTACCAGGAGACCAAGGCGATCCTCAACGAGAATGCGATGCTGCGGTTCTTGGATGAGAAGTTGCGTTCCCTGGGAACGGCCGCTTGCCCGCCGTACCACCTGTCCATCGTCATCGGTGGAACCAGCGCCGAGATGGCCTTGAAGACCGCCAAATACGGGTCGGCCAAATACCTTGATTCGCTGCCCACCGAGGGTGCCATGACCGGACGCGGATTCCGCGATACGGAGCTTGAAGACAAGGTGCTGGAGCTGACCCGCCACTTCGGCATCGGCGCCCAGTTCGGCGGCAAGTACTTCTGCCACGACGTGCGAGTGGTGCGCCTGCCACGCCACGGTGCCTCGCTGCCGGTAGCTATCGCGGTATCCTGCTCCGCCGACCGCCAGATGATGGCGAAGGTCACCGCCGACGGACTGTTCGTCGAGCAGCTGGAAACCGATCCGGCGCGCTTCATGCCAGATGAGAACCACCCGGCGATCGCCGCGCACGACGACGAAACCACTGGGGTCTCCGGCACCGGCGGATCCTCCGTGGTCAAAATCGACCTGAACAAGCCCATGGATGAGATCCTGGCCGAACTGTCCAAATACCCGGTCAAGACCCGACTGTCGCTGAACGGTCCGCTGGTCGTGGCTCGCGATATCGCGCACGCCAAGATCAAGGAACGGCTGGACGCCGGCGAAGAGATGCCGCAGTACCTGAAGGACCACCCGGTCTACTACGCGGGTCCGGCGAAGACTCCCGAGGGCATGCCCTCGGGTTCCTTCGGCCCAACGACCGCCGGTCGCATGGACTCCTACGTGGATCAGTTCCAGGCAGCCGGCGGCTCGATGGTCATGCTGGCCAAGGGCAACCGCTCCGGCCAGGTCACCGAGGCCTGCAACACCCACGGCGGGTTCTACCTCGGTTCAATCGGCGGCCCGGCCGCCCGCTTGGCGCAGGACTGCATCAAGAAGGTCGAGGTCGTCGAATATGAGGAGCTCGGCATGGAAGCTATCTGGAAGATCGACGTCGAAGATTTCCCGGCGTTCATCGTTGTCGATGACAAGGGCAATGACTTCTTTGAAGCGACCATGAAGCCGACCTTCACTGGCATTCCGGTTCGCGCCAAGTAGTACGCGAACGTGGCTTAAATGCTTGGGGGCTCACCGAATGGTGAGCCCCCAAGCATTTAACATATGGATATTGAACTACTTTTCGGTGAAACCGAAACCCCAGTCGCGATACGGGGGAAGGAAACGAAGCACCAGCAGGTCGTCGTCCTTGACCGGACCTGATTCGTCCTTCTTCTTGGAAGCCGGCGGAGCGGAATCTTCTTCGACGGTTGCCGCGTTTTCCACGGTTTTCTCGCCAGCCTCTTCGCTTGCCGCTGCTTTCGCGTCGTGCAGGAATTCGTGATACTCCTCGAAGGTTTCGGCCTTCGATTCCTTCATGGCCGCGGCGTGCTCCTTGCCGATATAACGCACATGCCATGGCTCGTACTTATAGCCGGTGATCTCTTCCATGCCTTCCGGATAGCGAATGATCAATCCGTAGTCCACCGCATGCTCGGCAACCCACATGCCGGCGTTCGTTAGGCCGAAAGATTCTTTGAGATCGGTGCTGCCGCCGATGCTTCCAACATCTGCGGCCAAGCCAAGCTGGTGCTCGCTGGTTCCTGGGCGTGCAGAAATGCGTTCGGCATAGGCCGTACCGTATTTGGCCTGGTACTGGTTGAAGAGCACCGCTTGGCGTCCATAGGATCGGTAGGCGCTCAAAAGCTTGATGGGGTGACCGGACTTGCGTGCCCCGGCAATCAAAGCCTCAACGGCCTCGGCCGCTTCGGGGCGCAGCTTATGGGAAGTTCCCGCGACATCCACCAGCTTCTTTGGCGTGTAATCGGCAGGGGAGAGCTGGGTGTCGGGATTGATCAACGCGAGGAAGCTTGCGGCATCGGTAAATTCTCCAGCCTCGACTACTGGCAGCGCTTCGGGAGCCGCATGAGCTGCCACGCTGCCAGAGAGCACAACAACGCCCGCCAAAACGGCACTAGTGACTGCTGAAGCCAAGCGCATGAAACGTACCTTCTGTTGTGGATCGGCGAATGGGACACAAGTCCCTAGACCACGATAGCCTCAAATCCTCTATAAACTATGGGAATTTGAGCAGAACCACATGTTTCGATGTCACCGGGTTCACCCGGTGCACAGCACAGTGTCCGCGAGAATGACCGGTAGCATCAAGGAGACGAATCAAGAGTCTTGCTTCGCGCATAAGATCCGCACCTAGCCCCAATCATGCAAGGAACTCGATCTAGTTGAATAAGAACGAACTCAAGGCCGATGGGTTCACCGGTTTTCGGCCCTTTAAGGCGCTGGAGACGAACCGTGTGCCACAGCGTCAGGGCATCTTTGCGGTCTTGCGCCCCGCGGATTTCGAACCGCGTTTCCTGGCGCGCAGCGGCGCCGGAATATTCAAGAAGAAAAACCCTTCGCTGCCGATTGAAGACTTGAAAGCCCGCTGGGTCCAGGAGGCGGACATCTTGTATATCGGAAAGGCCAGCCCGGGCAGCCAAGGAAATCGCGGCCTCCGCATACAACTGAAAGAGATCATCGATTTTGGGGCGGGCAAACCCCCGGGGCACTGGGACAGCCGTTTGCTCTGGCAACTTGCGGGCTCCGGGAAGCTCATCATTGCCTGGAAGGAACTACCAGCCGAAGACCTGAACCAGGCTCTGGCCAACTATCAAGCGAAGTTCCTTGCGCACTATGGCCAGCTACCCTACGCGAATATCGTTCAAACGCGCGCCTAGGGTGAGCGATTCAGCAGATTCGGGAATAGTTTGCCCTAAAAACGCTACTTTTTGGGTTTCCTACTGCGACTTACAGGGATGAACAGGATAAATTTAGTTACGTGTTGTATTCAGATCGTGATATTCGTCGAGAAATTGTATCCGGTGAAATTGGCTTAGAGCCGTTTGACCCTGAGATGGTGCAGCCCGCATCGGTTGATGTGCGCTTGGACAGATTCTTTAGGCTCTTTGATAATCACAAGTACGCTCATATCGATCCGGAACAGGATCAGAATGAGCTGACCCGGCTTGTTGAGGTCGCCCCGGACGAACCCTTCATCTTGCACCCGGGAGAATTCGTGCTGGGATCCACCTTTGAGGCGGTGACTCTTGGCCATGGAGTTGCTGCGCGGCTCGAAGGCAAGAGCTCCTTGGGCCGCCTGGGTCTGCTGACGCACTCAACCGCGGGATTTATCGATCCGGGTTTCTCCGGTCACGTAACCCTGGAGCTGTCGAATATGGCAACACTGCCGATCAAGCTTTGGCCGGGATCGAAGATCGGGCAGCTGTGCTTCTTCAAGCTGACTTCGGATACCGAACACCCCTACGGCTCGGGTCCATACGGGAATCGCTACCAGGGGCAGCGCGGGCCGACCGCTTCACGTAGCCACCTGAATTTCCACCGCACCACTATCGAAGAATAGGTCCCGAGTTCCCCGCGCGCTGTTCTAGGGCAGGCTGCCCGGATAGGCCTTCGAGGTGTGGTTGCTCCTTAGCGCTAAGGAGCAACCACACCATCGCCATTTAAAGCATCAGGGCGCTTCCGCCGAGCCAAGAGCCGATGGCGAAGGTGACGACCAATGCCGTGGCCCCACCGATCAGCACGCGCAGCGTTGGGCGTAGCACCGGTGCGCCACCGAGCTTGGCACCTAAGATGCCGGTGACCGCCAGCGCGAGCAACACCGCGGCAAAGGTCACCGGAATCTTCAGTGGCCCAGGCAGCAGGACGGCGGTGGCAAAAGGCAGGACCGCACCGCTGAGGAAAGCAATAGCCGAGGCGATGGCCGCGTGCCACGGACTGAGCACCTCATCCGGATCAAGATTCAATTCGGCATCCAAATGGGCTCTGAGCACATCGTGCTCGGTCAGCTCAACGGCAACCTGTGCCGCGGTGCGGGCGCTCAGCCCCTTGTCCCGGTAGAGCTGGGTCAGCTCTTCGAGCTCGGCTTGGGGCGTGTCGCGCAGTTCGGCCTGCTCCTTCTCGATCAGCGCCCGCTGAGAATCTGCGGCGCTGGCGACCGACACATATTCACCGAGAGCCATGGAGATGGCTCCACCAATCACGGCTGCGGCGCCGGCGGTGAGGATCGGAGCGTTGGCGGTCGTGGCACCGGCAACACCGACGACCACGGCGGCAACCGAAACGATTCCATCATTTGCCCCGAGGACTCCCGCGCGTAACCAATTGAGCCGTTCGGCCACCCCCGAATCATGCGGCTCGACACCGTGCTCGGTATTTTCTGCGTTCATGAGCGACAGTCAATCACTAGTGCACCGGGCTTAGCCAGCAGGAGAAGATTTACGGCATTCGCGTTTCTAGCTGCCCGGTGTTTTGTGAGGCGAGCGGATCGGCAGCAGCAACAACAGGCCTAGCAGAAGCACCACTAAAATTCCCAGGATTCCATAACGTTGTGCCTGACCGCTCTCCACCAAGGGGGTGGCAAGGGCAATGGACAGTCCAAAGAGCGTCGGAGCGAGGAAGGAGACCGCACGTCCGGTGGTCGCGTAGAGACCGAAAAGTTCGCCCTCTCGCCCTTCGGGGATCATCCGGGACAGGTAGGAGCGCGAGGCCGACTGGGCCGGTCCCACGAATAGGGTGAGCAGCAGTCCGAAGATCCAGAATCCTGAGGCACCGGGGGAGAAGAACACCCCGGCCCCGGCAATCAGCAAGCCAATGAGCGAACCGGTGATTACCGCCTTCGGTCCAATCACGTCATCGAGGCGACCGCCTATTACCGCGCCGAGCGCGGCGACCATATTGCCCACAATTGCGAAGATGATGACCTCGGTGAGCGTAAAACCGAAGGTTCCGGCGGCAATCACGCCGCCGAAGGTAAAGATCGCGCTGAGCCCATCGCGGAAAACGGCCGAGGAGCCTAGGAAGAAGAGCAGATTGCGGTCTTCATGCCACAGACCCACGATGCGGCCCCACAACACCTTGTAGGACTGCGACAACGGAATCTTCGTCGACACCGTCGAGGTGCTTTCGGGAATGACGAAGAATAGCGGCAGCGCAAAGATCAGGCACCACAGTGCGCTGAACACCGCGACCCACCGCAAGTTCAGCGAGTCGGCCGTGTTCGCTCCGGGCCAGTCGACGATTGGCTGGACGAATCCGAAGAGCACCAGGGCCAGCGCCAGAATTCCGCCGACATACCCCATGCCCCAGCCGAAACCGGAGACCTTGCCAACGGTGGCGCGCGTGGAAATCTGGTTCAGGACCGCGTTGTAGTTCACCCCGGCGAATTCAGAGAACAGCGACAAGGCCGCAATGATCCCGACACCAAAGAGCAGGTAGTTCGGATCGGGGTAAACGAAGAAGCCGGCGGCGCAGACCAGCACAAGCAGCAAGGTATTAACGATGATCCAGAGTTTGCGCCGCCCGGCGGCGTCCGCCCGGAGCCCGGTCACCGGAACAAGCAAGGCGATCAACAAGCCTGCGATGGATAGGGCTTGCGAGAGGACCAGCGATGAATGGTCGGTATCACCGAAAAGTTCACTGGTCAGATACACGGTGAACACGAAGGTGATCATCACTGCGTTGATCGCCGCCTGGCCCCAATCCCAACTTGCCCAAGCCCAGGTGTACTTATTGAGCCACTTGCCACCGTGTTGGTCTACCACCGGTTCAATATTCGATCCCATGTGGGCATCGTACAGGTTTGCGGTGATCAGAAAATGAATTAGCACATGCATATGCCAGTGTCGGAATTCATCATGTTGTTCTCCGGTGGCGCAATTGCTCCCCGAAGCGCTCAACAGTGCATAAAATCCCCTCTGGACTGATAAAATTGCGTAGCGGACATTTTCTGTTCGTCGGACTCTGGCCCCTTGTTCAGTCGACAGAGGAGACATGTGTTAATAATTCTCATTGCACTCTTTGCAACGGCGGCGTTGTCCCCAATGCTGTTCCGGGCGCTCAAAAGAAACGCCTTCTATGTAGTGGCAATTGTTCCTGCAGTGGGTTTTATTTGGCTCATCACACGCATGCCGGCCGTCCTGGCAGCAGACCCGACCTTGTCATCCGGGGCCCCGAACGCGCCACCTTCTTTGAGCATCGACTGGATCCCGGGCCTGAATATCGGGCTGAACTTCCGCATGGATGCGCTAGCCGCAAGCCTGCTGCTGTTGATCCTCGGCGTTGGCGCACTCGTGCTGATCTACTGCGGACGCTATTTCAAGAACGATGACCCGCAAATCGGTGGCTTCGCCGCCAAGATGGTCGCCTTCGCCGGCGCCATGACCGGCCTGGTGACCGCCGACGACGTCATCATCATGTTCATCTTCTGGGAAATCACCTCGGTGCTTTCCTACCTGCTCATCGGCTTCAGCCAGCACCTGATCACCGCGCGACGCTCGGCAATGAACGCGCTGATCGTAACCACCTTCGGTGGATTGGCCATGCTCGCCGGGCTGCTGATGATTGGCGCTCAAACCGGCAGCTACCGGCTCTCCGAGTGGATCGCGCAGTCCGAACAGCTGGTCTCCACCGGAATGTTCGTTGACATGGCCATCGCCTTGATCCTGCTCGGAGCCATCTCCAAATCCGCGCTGGTTCCCTTCCACTTCTGGCTGCCTGGAGCAATGGCCGCACCGACCCCGGTTTCCGCCTATCTTCACGCCGCGGCCATGGTCAAGGCCGGGGTATACCTCATCGCCCGACTGGCCCCGGGCTTTTCCGAAACTGCTTTTTGGGTGCCGCTCACCGTAGGCATTGGCGTGCTGACCATGCTGATCGGCGGTTACCGCGCGCTGAAACAGTATGACCTGAAACTGATCCTTGCCTTCGGCACCGTCTCGCAGCTTGGCTTCATCATTGCGATCTTCGGCTTCGGCACCGCCGAAGCCGCCTTCGCCGCGCTGGCATTGACGCTGGCACATGGCTTGTTCAAGGCCACCTTGTTCCTCACCGTGGGCATCATCGACCACAACACCGGTACCCGTGATATCCGCAAGCTCTCCGGACTGCGTCGCAGCATGCCGATCCTGGCGCTGATCGCCGCTATCGCCGTCGCGTCGATGGCGGGGATCCCGCCATTGTTCGGATTCGTCGCCAAGGAGGCGGTCTACGAGGCCGCCTTGCACCTGGACACCGGCTGGGGGACGTTCGCGCTGATCGGGCTGGTTCTGGGCGCCGCGCTGACCATGGCCTATTCCTTGCGCTTCCTCATCGGGGCCTTCGGCGTGAAACCGAAGATCGCCGGCGAGACCACGTATAAGCGTCCCTCGCTGATCTTCCTGAGCCCCCTGCTGGTGTTGACCTTGTGCACCCTGGCGCTGGGCCTCTACCCGAAATTCATCGAACCGCTGATCGCCCACTGGTCGCTCCTGCAGGGCGGACCGGGGCAGATGCATCTAATGCTTTTCGCCGGGTTCAACCCGGCCTTGGGACTGAGCGCCATCTCGGTGGCCATCGGTATTTTGTTCTTCTGGCTGCGCAAGCGCACCGATACCGGAGCGCCGTTGCGGCGCAGCGTGATTTCCGCCGAGGAAGTCTACCGCGGGAGCATCAACGTGCTGGACCGTGTCGCCATTTGGACCACCGGTCGTACCCAGCGTGGTTCGCTGTCCTTCTACCTGGGCGTGATCCTCATGGTCGTGCTCATCTTGCCGCTGTCCATCGCGCTGACCGTCGAAACTCCGTGGCCCACCAACTGGGTCATTGCCGATCATCCGGCCCAGCTGGTCATCGGCGCGATCATCATCACCGGTTGCGTGATCGCGATCGTGGCGCCGAAGCGTTTCATGGCGGTGCTGATGGTCTCGGTGACCGGCTACGGGATGGTTGCCATCTTCGCGCTGCAGGGCGCCCCGGATCTGGCGCTCACCCAGCTTTTGGTGGAAACCATCGTGCTGGTCTCCTTCGTGCTGGCGCTGCGCGCCCTGCCCAAACGCCTCTGGGTTGGCCTGACCGAGATCAATTGGGGCCGCGCGGTGCTCGCCATCGCGCTGGCGATCATGGTGGTGTATATCGCTATCGCGATGATGGCCGCACGCACCGAAGCCCCGATCTCGCTGGCCTACCCGGATCTGGCTTACTACGAGGGCTTCGGCGAGAACATCGTGAACGTGACGCTGGTGGACATCCGCGTCTGGGATACCTTCGGCGAGATCACCGTGCTGGCGGCTGCGGCCACGGGCGTGGCCTCGCTGATCTTCGCCGGCCGGAGCTTCGGGCAGCGCGTGCGCGCCCATCATGTAGCACCGGGAAGCATCGACCGCGGCTCCGAAGCCATGGGCGACCAGCGGAGCAAGGAAGTTGGGCTGCGCGTGGCCCGGCGTTTCGCCAGCTCCAGCAACCAGGACTGGCTGATGGCCGGCAACACGCTGGTGGCCGAACGGCGTTCGATCATTTTCGAGATTGTCACCCGGCTGGTATTCCACACGGTGTTGCTGCTCAGCGTCTATGCGCTGATCGCCGGGCACAACGCTCCCGGCGGGGGATTCGCCGGCGGGCTGATCGCGGGGCTGGCCTTGACCATCCGCTACCTTGCCGGCGGACGCGTGGAGCTCTCCGAATCGATGCGTGTCGCACCTGGCATGCTGATCGGTGGCGGCTTGGCCCTGGCCGGAATTGCCGGAGTGATTCCGGTGCTTTTCGGCGACCCGATCTTCACCACCTACGTATGGGAATTCTGGCTGCCGGTCTTTGGCGAACATAAGTTCGTCACCTCAACGATTTTCGATATTGGAGTGTATCTGGTGGTCCTTGGCCTCGTACAGGACGTCCTGCGCTCCCTGGGTAGCGAAATCGATGAGCTCTCCGAGGGGCGCTCACCGATCGAACAACACGATGTCACCCACGCCACGGCTTCGGGGGTAGGACGATGAGCGTGAATATTACCTTCCTGGTGATTACCGGCGTGCTGCTGGCCGCCGGATTCTATCTGGTACTGGAACGTACCCTGACCCGCGTGCTGCTTGGCATCATGCTCTTGGGCAACGGGGTGAACCTGCTGATCCTGACCAGCGGCGGACGCCGCGGGGTGGCGCCGCTGTTCGATTCGAGCATTGCCCCGGAGGAGTACTCCGATCCGTTGCCGCAGGCCTTGATCCTCACCGCCATCGTGATCACCTTCGCGGTGACCGCGTTCCTGCTCGCGATGATCTATCGTTCCTGGGCGCTGACCAGCGCCGATGTGGTTGCCGACGATACCGAGGATATTAAGGTTTCGCAGTCCACCGCATATGACGAAGAAGAAGATTCGCCGGTAGCCGAGGACACGACAGAATTCGTCGATGAAGAAGGCCGACCGATTAGAGAAGGGGAAGAGTAACCATGGAATTTCTCGAACTCTCCCCGCTGGCTGTGCTGCTGCCGATATTCGGTGCCGGCGCAGCGTTCCTGGCGCGCCGCCGCCTCCGTGTCCAGCGGCTGATCACGATCGGCATCCTCTGCCTGACGCTGGTCCTCGAAGCCGGCATGGTGGCAGCGGTGTGGGGCGGCGAAAGCTATGCCATCCATATTGGCGGCTGGGACTCGCCGTTCGGCATTGCGCTGATGGTCGACGGCTTCAGCTCCTTCATGCTGCTGATTTCGACCGTGGTGTCCCTCGCGGTGCTGTTCTACGCGACCAGCCAGGGCCTGGCCGATGGGGACGAACCGGGGCCGGTATCGGTCTTCCACCCGGCCTACCTGATTCTGCTCGCCGGCGTGTCCAACGCCTTCCTCGCCGCGGATCTATTCAACCTGTATGTCGGCTTCGAAATCCTGCTGACCGCCAGCTACGTGCTGCTGACCCTCGGCGGTACCGCCGAACGCATCCGCGCCGGAACCACCTATGTGGTGGTTTCGGTGGTGTCCTCGGTGATCTTCCTGATGGCGATCGCAATGATCTATGCCGCCACAGGTACCGTGAACATGGCAGACCTGGCGGTGAAGCTGCCCGAACTGGACCAAGGCCCGCACCTGATCCTGCACGTGCTGCTGCTTATTGCCTTCGGCATCAAGGCCGCCGTTTTCCCGCTCTCGCTCTGGCTTCCGGACTCCTATCCAACGGCTCCGGCCCCGGTCACCGCGGTATTCGCCGGGCTGCTGACCAAGGTCGGGGTGTACGCGATCATCCGTACCGAAACGCTGTTGTTCCCCGGCGGGACGGTTAACGCCGCGCTGCTGGTGGTTGCGGCATTGACCATGGTCATCGGTATTCTCGGTGCGCTGGCCCAGACGGACCTCAAACGTATGCTTTCGTTCACGCTAACCAGCCACATCGGCTACCTGATCTTCGGTGTTGCCGTCGGCGGACCGCTGGCCATCGCCGCCACCATCTACTACGTGGGCCACCACATCATCGTGCAGACCTCGCTATTCATGGTTGCCGGGCTCATCGAACGCCGAGCAGGCAGCGCGAACGTGACCAAACTCGGCTCGCTGGCCAAGCTGTCTCCGATGCTTGCCGTGCTCTTCTTCATTCCGGCCATCAACCTCGGCGGCATCCCGCCCTTCTCCGGATTCCTCGGGAAGTTCGGGCTGTTGCATGCGGCGTCGTCCGAGGCAGACGCCTTGACTTGGGTGGTCATCGGCGCCGGGCTGCTGACCAGTTTGCTGACCCTGCTTGCGATTATTCGTGTGTGGGCGCGTATGTTCTGGCGCCGTGCGGCGGATGCCGAGGTGCCGAACGCGCAATTGATCGCAGAATCGACGCGGGTTCTGGAACATGCCGCGGCAGGCGGCGCCGAGTCCCCGCATCTGGGCAGGAAGCTTGCCCGCGAGTTGGAATCCGAGTCCCTGCCTTGGGGGATGCGCTACGCGACCGGTTCGCTCGTTGCCGCAGGTATCGCGCTGACCATTTTCGCCGGGCCGATCTTCGCCTTCTGTGAACGCGTGGCGGCCGAATTGATTGCACGTGAACCATTCATCAACGCAGTACTACCGTTGAGTTAGGAGGAAAGGCGCATGAAGGACAAGAACCTCAAACATCGTGACCAGCGCATCGATGATGCGCTGGATACCTCCGGTGTCCGTCACCGTGCCACCTTCAAGCAGGAGTGGCCGTTGCTCCTGCTGCTCATCTTCGTATGGGGTGCACTGTGGCAGGACTTCTCGGCCGGGAATCTATTGTTTGGCGCGATTATTTCGATCGTCATCGTGAATCTATTCCCGCTGCCGCCGGTGGTGCTTCCCGGACGAATAAACCTTTGGTATTGCCTGAAGCTCTTCGCGTGGTTCCTCGGTCAGGTATTCGTCGCCAGCGGCCATGTGGCGCGAGTTGCGATAGTACGCCGTAAGAAGGCACGCAGCGCGGTGATCGCAGTGCCGCTGCGCACCGAATCTGACTTGGTAGTGATGACCGTGGGCCATGTGCTGACCCTGATCCCAGGTTCCTTCGTGGTGGACGTGGACCGCAGCAGTTCCACCTTGTACCTGCACTATCTCGATGTGAATAGCGATGCGGATGTGGAAAAGGCGCGAGCGAATATCCACGACATTGAACGCCGGTTGATCATGGCCATCGGAAGCCCCGATGAATACGAGGCGATCAAGAATGAATGCGGTCCGGATTTCTCCAGCAGGAAGCCCAAGAAATGATTGAAATAGCTGTATGGATTGGCGGAGTGATGTTGGCGCTGGCCTCTATCGCTTGCCTGTGGCGGGTTTTCAAGGGCCCCTCGATTCTTGACCGGGTGCTCGCTCTCGACGTCATGCTGTTGATCATTTCCAGTGCGCTGTGCCTAGACATGGCGCTGAACCGGCACACCGATTACCTGCTGTTCACGGTGGTTGCCTGCACCTTGGGATTCATCGGCTCGGTTACCGTCTCGCGGTTCGTATCGGATCAGAGGAACGCCTAATGGACACGTTCTTAGAAGCACTCGCTGCGCTCTTGCTGGTACTTGGTTCCCTGATGTCGCTGATCGCCGGAATCGGTTTAATTACCTTCCCGGATCTGCTTTCACGCATGCACGCGGCCACCAAACCACAGGTATTGGGCTTCCTGCTGCTCTTCGCCGGACTCATCATCCACTTGCGCAGCTGGGGACTGATCCCGGTCTTTGCTTTGGCCTGGGGATTGCAGCTGCTGACTGCCCCGGTATCGGCGCACATGATTGGCCGCGCCGGATATCGCACGAAGCACGTGGCGAAAGAAACCTTGCATGTTGATGAACTAAAACAGGTCATTAGCAATCATTCGCAGACGACCGGAACCACCGCAGCGGTGCCGCCAGCGAAACCTGCACAGAACGACGAGCCCGAGAGCACCTAGCTGCTGGTTAAACTTTGGTGGGGCAGGCCAAATGGCCTGCCCCACCAAAGGAATTCGGCAATGTTACTTGCTGAACTTCTTCATGGCCTTGTTGGTGCCGCGATCAGCCAGCACCTGGATAATCGATGCGACCACGGCGGAGAAAATGGCGAACCCCAAAGCCTGACGCATACTCGCTTCCGCGGCTGCTTCCTTGCCGTGACGTGGCGCGTCGTTTCCGGTGAAGCCTTTCCAGACCTTGTCGACCAGTCTGCTTCCAAGCATTCCCGCTCCCATTGAAATTCCAAGGGTAACAAGCTTCTGCACTGAGTTCATGAGGACCTCGCATTCGCGTCGTAAGGTTTCGTTCTGTAGCCCAGCATACCTGCGGTATGGTGGTTGAGCAGTAATCATTCCGACAGGGGAGCGTCATGCCGTTCGCGGTGCAAGACGCTGAGAGTGCGATAGATCGCAGACCCTCGAACCTGCCCCGGCTAGTACCGGCGAAGGAAGTCGAGCATCTCGGATGCGGATCATGGCGCGCGATTAAACGCCCACCGGTCCGTGCATCTCCCCTCCTTACATAGGAGGACAAACCTTATGAACGTTGCACCAGCAACTAACCGTGCCAGCTGGCGCGTGGTCGACATCGTTGTGGCCTCGGTAATCGCGGTCGCCTCGGGCGTTATCTTTTGGGCTTGGAACGCCGGATACGGATTGGTCAGCCTTGCTTTCGTGGCTTTCCCACCGGCAAGCGCCTTCGTATCTGGCATGTGGCTTTTTCCCGCGGTGCTCGGTGCGTTGATTATCCGGAAACCCGGTGCCGCGCTGTATTGCGAGATCCTCGCCGCCGTCATCTCAGCCTTGCTAGGTTCCCAATGGGGATTAGCGGTGCTGTTCTCCGGCCTGATCCAGGGGCTCGGAGCCGAGGTGGTCTTTGCCGCAGTGAGGTACCGCCGGTGGAACCTGCCGGTGGCACTGCTTGCGGGATTCATGTCGGGAATTTTCGGCGGAATCGGCGAAGCCTACCTGCTGGGTTACTTCGCTGAGTACACCGAGGCGATGAAGCTGTTCCACGTAGTTGCCATGGGCATTTCCGGCCTAGTTATTGCCGGACTTCTCTCGTGGTTGGCAACCCGTGCTCTGGCGAAGACCGGTGCCCTGGGAGCATTGGCTAGCCGTTCGGCACACCTTGAAGGTTCGCTGCGCAGTGCCTGAATTGAGTTCTTCGACTACCGAAGCCACCCCCGGGCACCTCGGCGGTGGCGGCTTTGAGATCACGGCCGACAACTTTGGCTGGCACCATGCCGAACGTCCATTGCCGGCGCTTAGCGGACTGGACCTGCATATTCCCGCCGGGCAGAAGGTCCTGCTGCTAGGCCCATCTGGCGCCGGTAAATCAACGCTCTTGCACGCCTTGGCTGGAGTTCTGGAGATCGACGAACGGCAGCAGGCCACTGGCAAACTGCAGATTCAGCGACGGGATGCCTTTGCCCGCAGCTTCCCGGTCGGGTTGATGCAGCAAGACCCCGAAACACAGATCGTGCAGAGCCGGGTCGGCGACGATGTCGCCTTCGGGGCGGAGAATCTTGGAATGGCTCCGGAACTGATCCGCGCGCGAATCCCCGAGGTGCTTCGCGCGGTAGGACTTGGGAATCTGGATTTGTCGCACCGCACCCAGGAACTCTCCGGTGGCCAGAAGCAGCGGCTGGCCTTGGCCGGGATTCTTGCTATGGGCCCCGGTCTGATGCTCCTGGACGAACCCACCGCAAACATTGACCCGTCGGGGATCGCGCCGCTGCGTGATGCGGTGATTGCCGCCGCCAATGCCACCGGTGCGACACTGCTTGTGGTGGAACATCGCTTGCAGGCCTGGGCAGAACACGTAGACCGCGTACTCGTCCTTGCCCCTGGCGGAGGGATCGCCCATGACCTCGAGCCGCGGGCGCTCTTTGAGAATGAAAAGATTCGCCGTGAATTAGCCAGGGCGGGCATTTGGATTCCCGGCTACGTTCCGCACACCGAACCTCTTCACTCACGCGAGGGAGCGGAACTGCTCGCGGCGGTGAACCTGCGCGCGGCGCGCCATCCGCAGGCGGTGCGCACGGCCGAAATCAACTTGCGGCTGCGCGCCGGCCAAGCGTTGGTAATTCGCGGGGAAAATGGTGCAGGGAAATCCACCTTGGCGCTGACCTTAGGCGGATTGCTCGAGCCGGCTACGGGCAGTGTCGAAGCAAGCAGCGACCTGGCCGATGGGTTGAGTCCGCAACCCTTCAGCTGGCGGGCAGGGGCATTGGTTGCACGGATCGGGTCGGTATTCCAGGAACCGGAACATCAATTCGTCACGCAAAGCGTCCGCGAAGAATTGGCATTCGCACCTACCCGAGCACGCCAGGCCGGGGTGGAGAACGAGAAGTACGCTCCAGCGCAGATTGCTCTGCGGGTGGAGGAACTGCTGGACCGCTTGGGGCTTGCCCATCTGGGCGAGGCCAACCCGTTCACGCTCTCCGGTGGCGAGAAACGCCGACTTTCGGTAGCGACGGTGCTGGCCGCCTCACCAGATGTATTGATCTTGGACGAACCGACCTTCGGGCAAGATGCCAATACGTGGCTGGAACTGGCAAACATCCTGATCGAGGCGCTCGAATCGGGGATAACCGTGGTCGCGGTGACCCACGATGAAGATTTCGCTCACGCGCTCAACGCGGCGCAGATCGTAATGACTCGCGAGGAGCCGGATGCCAAGCCGGCAGCGGTACGCCAAGGCCCGATGCTCGACGCGCCCTTGGGGGATAGCTGGCTGGCAAAAATCAATCCGTTGGCCAAGCTGGGTGCGATCGCTGCGGCAACCTTGCCGTTGATCTCGACCATCGACTGGGTCTCTGCCTGCGTGGTCATCCTTGCTACGCTCTTTGCCTTGCCGCTGGCGGGCTTGCGTTTGGGCACGTTTATGCGCCGCGGCTGGCCGCTTATTGTTGCCGGGGCCCTCGCCGCCTGGGGAATTGCCTTGGTAGGTGAAGACTCCGGCGAAACGCTGCTAAGCCTGGGGATACTCAGCATTACCGAAGGATCGGTGAGCGCCGGAGTAGCTACCGGATTGCGTACCCTGGCGCTCGCGGTGCCCACGGTGCTCTTGCTCAGTTCAACGAACCCCAGCGACCTCGGCGGCGCCTTGGCGCAACAGCTCAAGGTTCCGCACCGCTTCGTCTTGGGAGCCCTGGCCGGGATGCGGTTGCTGGGCTTGCTGGTGGAGGAATTCACCACCCTGACGCTGGCCCGCCGCGCGCGAGGAGTCGGCGACCTTCGCTCACCGACCCAACGGGTGAAGGCGAAGCTCGGGCAGGTGCTCGCGCTGTTGGTGCAGGCATTGCGCCGTGCCGGAAGGCTTGCGGTGACCATGGAAGCCAAGGGCTTTGGCACGGGAACACGTACCTGGGTGCGCTCGGTGTCCTTCACCTGGCGTGACGGCGCGGTGTTGGCAACGGGTGTGCTATTGGGTACCGTGGCCATCGGTGCCGCCTTGTGGGCGGGCACCTTCAACCTGGTCTGGAGTTAGCGGACCGAAGCGCTGAGCTCGCTGAGCTCCGCATGGAGCTCGGCGTCTAGGCGTAGCGGTTTCGCATCAAGGGTGTGGACCGCAGTGAGCAGCCGTACCGAAGAAACCAGCCAGACCCCATCGGCCTGATAGAGGTCCTCCGGTCGGAGCGGACCGTAGCCCAGCTCCCAACCGTACTGTTCCGCCGCGTCGAAGATCGCGCTTTGGGTAGTGCCGGGCAGGATGCCAGTTTCAAGCATCGGGGTGATCAGCCGTTTGGTGTCTCCATCGCGTTGGGCAATGAGCACGGTGGAAGTTGGGCCCTCCAAGACCACACCGTCCGAGGAGGTGAAGATGACGTCCTGGGCTCCGTGCTTGTGCGCGAAACGCAAGGCCGCCATATTCACCGCATAGGACAAGGTTTTGGCGCCCATCAGAAGCCAGGGGGCCCGCTCGGCAAGCTTCGAATCGTAGCCGCGGTCCAGTAGCAGAACGTCGATTCCGGTCTCGCGCTGGTCTTTGCCCAACTGCGGGGCGGGGGCCACGGTTACCCAGCACAGCGCCTGCTCGGCGTCGGAATCAGCGCGCGAAACCACGAGTTTGACCACTGCTTCTTCGGCGCCGCCATCGGCGTCAAAGTCAGCCACGGCGGTATCGATGGCCGCGCGCCAACGGTGCTCGTCGGGGATGACAAGATCGCAGGCCTCGGCGGAAATAGCCAGACGGGCCAGATGCGCTTCCATTTTGCGTACGGCCTGGTTGGTGTACAGCATCGACTCGAACACGCCATCGCCTCGAGTCACGCCTTGGGCGGTTACTGGAAGTTGTGGTGCGTTAATGTCTGCCAAGCGCCCGGCAGGATACGCCGGATCAAGGAATACGAGTGAGCTCATAGTTAAAGATTATCGAAACTTTGCCGCACTACGCACCAATGAGGGCTTCAAGCACGCACAAGTCGCCACGGATTGGATAGTCTAAGTCAAGGAGTTTGGCGCGCTGACTGCGTCAAAGACGCTAAATTCGTAAATGAAAAAGAGAGCGGAGCGTGTTTAGATGTTGCCTAGCGGCGAACTGTTGCTTCAGATTGGTGCCGTCCTGTGGCCAATTGCCGTAGCAATTGACATCATTGTGCGCTTCGTGATGATTGGCATCGTCCCCGGAAACCGCCGTCCAACCACCGCCATGGCCTGGCTATTGGCGATCTATTTCATTCCCGTGGCAGGCCTGGCCGCCTACCTGCTTTTTGCGAATCCGAGGCTTTCGCGGCGTCGTTTGGAGAAGCAACGCCGCGCCAATGAAAGCATCACGAACGCCACCTCCCACATGCAGCTTCCCGAAGAATTCCACTCCACCGAAGAATGGGTGGAGTCTGCGGTCGTCCTCAATCGCAAGCTTGGGGCGTTCCCGCTTGACGGAGGAAACAAAATTGAGGTGCTTTCCAATTACAAGGCATCCCTGGAATCCATGCGCCAGGCCATCGAGCAGGCGCAACGCTACGTGCACATCCAGTTCTACATCATGGGCGATGATGAAGAATATGTTGGCCCGGTCCTCGACGCATTGGAGGCCGCCGCACGCCGCGGGGTGAACGTCCGCCTGCTCTTCGACCACCTAGGCACCTTGCGCGTGACCGGCTACCGGGATTTGAAGAAGCGGCTGCGCAAATCGGACATCGAATGGCGCGCGATGCTGCCCATCGACCCGATTGGCCGGCGCTGGCGACGCCCGGATCTGCGCAACCACCGCAAGATCCTCGTCGTGGACGGTGCGGTAGCGTTCACCGGCAGCCAGAACCTGATCGAACCGGGCTACAAGCGCGAGTCAGCCCATGCCCTAGGCCGCGAATGGGTCGAGATGATGCTGCGCGTCGAGGGTCCATTGGTGCGTAGCCTGGACGTCACCTTTGCGACCGATTGGTGGCAGGAAGATGACACTACCGATGTCTTGTCGGATTTGACCGAAGCCTCGCACCCGCTGTCGCAGGCAGATCAACCCGGAGCAACACTCGCCCAGGTATTGCCGAGTGGACCGGGCTACGAATCCGAAAATAACTTGCGGCTATTCAATACCCTGATGTACTCGGCCACCGAACGGCTGAAAATCACCAGCCCGTATTTCGTCCCCGATGATTCGCTGCTCTATGCCATCACCACCGCCGCGCAACGCGGCGTGGAGGTCGAGCTTTTCGTCTGCGAAAAAGGAGACCAGTTCCTGGTGCATCACGCGCAACAGTCCTATTATCAGCAGCTGCTGCAAGCTGGCGTGAGAATCTACCGCTACCCGGCCCCGAAGGTCCTGCACACGAAGTGTTTCACCGCCGATAACGATGTTGCCGTGGTCGGCTCTTCGAATATGGATATGCGGTCGTTCAGCTTGAATATGGAGATTTCGGTGATGATGCTCGGCCCGGAGATTGTCGACGCGGTGAACAAGGTGCAAGATCACTACCGCGAAATATCTTCGGAGCTGACCTTGAGCGAGTGGCGCCGCCGTCCACGCTTGCAGCGCTGGATCGACAACGTCTGCCGGCTGACCGCTACGCTGCAGTAATCCACGGGGCTCAGTCCCGCACCGGGAATTCTGTGCCGAGCGCCGAAAGCACACCCACGGATTTGGTGAGCACTTCTTCCCATTCCTCCTGCGGGTCGGAATCGGCGGTGATGGCACCGCCAAGCCCGAGGCTCAATTCCCAGCCATCGGTGGACAGCCGATCGCAGACAAGAGTACGGATGACTACCGAAAAATCCGCCGATCCATCGTGGCCAAGGTAGCCTACGGCGCCCGAGTAAAGCCCGCGGGGCCGTTGCTCTTCCAATTCGTCGAGGATCTCCATGCTCGAGAGCTTCGGCGCTCCGGTCATCGACCCCGGAGGAAAAGCTTCGCGCAGGGCCAGGGCCGCGTCTTGGCGGCTTCGCAACCGGGCATCAATGGTGGAAACCATTTGATGAACCGTCGCATAGGTCTCCACCGCGCACAGGCGCTTGACGGCTACCGTGCCGGGGAGCGCATAGTGCGACAGATCGTTGCGCAGCAGATCCACGATCATGATGTTTTCGGCGCGGTCTTTCGGGTGCGTGGCCAGATCGTGGGCCAGCGCCAGATCTTCGGGCTCGCTTTTACCGCGCGGGCGGGTTCCCTTGATCGGTTCGGCACGAAGTTTGCCGTGGGCGTCCAAGCTCAGGAATCTTTCCGGGGAGATGCTGGCGACCTCGAGATCCGCTATGCGAAGGTAGTGCGCAAAAGGTGCGGGGCTGGATTCGCGCATCCGGCAATAGGCTTCGAAGGGCGAGAAATCTTCGACCCGGGCTTTCAGCACAGTGGTGAGGCAGGCCTCGTAGGTGTTTCCCTCAAAAATCTGTTGTTGAACCGTCCGGACCTTCTGCCGATATCCGTTGGCGGAATCTGCGCATTCGAAGTCCAGGGCCGGCAATGGGGCGCCCTGGCGCGTACCGGCCGCGGCGGCCGCCGCGATGATCTCGCTAAGCGCGGCTACGCGGTCGGCGGCGCAGTGGAGCATCAGGCGATCCAACCGGTGGTCGACGACCAAGAGGGCATCGGGGCAGAAGAACTGCGCGTCGGGCCGAGTGCTGCCATCGGCCAACAGGACGCTGCGATCTTGTGCGCCGAGCTCGCGGCTCAATTCATAGCCCAGATAGCCCACCCATTGCGGCAGCGGATACTCCTGGGCCAGCGCCGAGTGCGGGGGCCACAAACGGTGCAGGGCGGTGAAGAACTCCCCGCCTTGCTGCACGGTGGCCGAGCCGGCATGGACTACGGTTCGATTCGCTACGCTCGAAAGGACTGCGGCGGCGGGATCCAGCGCCAAGGCGAGCACCGAGTACCTATTGCGATCCAACGGATCGGTAAGTTTGTGGCTCGTGGATTCCAGCAGTGCGGCCCTCGGCAGGGCGGAAGCTACGGCCTCAAACAGGGCCGCTACATCTGCCGGCGCCGCGAAGGTCGCCTGCAGCGCTGGGGCCGGCGCCGGGTCATCGTGGGGGAGCAGGCGTTGCAGCGCGGCCGGGAGGAATCGATGCGCCGTGCGTAGCTGTTGGCTCGGGGTTTGCTCCGTTGCCGCATTCAGCACGATGGTGACGTGTTCTTGCGGGGCCTCTGCGTGGAGATAGGCCGTCTCTTGGGCAGCCCACTGCTGCCAGTACGGGCGGTAGGTTTCGCCGTCTCGCGCCAACGCCCGCTCGCGGCGCAGGGTCGCGGGCGCGTCCAGCCAGATGCTCACATCCACGAAGTCGCGCGCAGCGGTTCCAGCGGCGCCAACGCCTTCGATGATGAGCACCGGGCCGGGGGCAAAGGTTCGTGGCGCCCCGTATTGGTTCGTTTCCCAGTCCCAGGCTTGCCAAGCCACTTCGTGGCCTTGAGCCAGTTCGGGAAGGAGCTCAGCGTAGAGCTTCCGGGCGCGTCCAAGCCCATCCCATCCGGGATACAGGTCTTCGAGGTGCAAGATATCTGCGCTTGCGCTGGCCCCCAGGGTGGTGGCTAGGGCGGCCGCGAATTGTGTTTTGCCCGCGCCGGAACGACCGTCGAGGGCAATAATATATGGTCTAGCGGTTTCCACGGGAGGCGATATTACTCCGCACATAATCGACGAGGGCGGGCAGGCTGGCAGCGATCATCTTCCAAGTTTCCCTGAAATCCCCGGCGTCGCCATACCAAGGGTCGTAAACGCCCTGGCTGTCATGGGGCTCGTTGGCAATTGCCGGATCGAAAGACCGGAACATGCGAAGCAGCGGTCGATCGGCTTGGTCGATCTCGGCTAGGTCCGGCACAAGGAATTCGAAGTGATCGGTGTCCATTGCCAATACCAGGTCCATATGCGCCAGTTCTTCGACGGTGACCTGTTGCGCCACATGCTCGGTGGCATCAAGACCGTGCTCGCGCAGGGTGTTTGCCGCCCGTGGGTCGATGGGATGGCCAACTTCCCCGTCGGTGGTCGCCCTGGAAGAGAGCTCGACCTCGGAGACCCCCGCGTCGCCCAACGCATTTTTGAGCATGTACTCGGCCATAGGCGAACGGCAGATGTTTCCCGTGCACACGATCATTATCCGGAACATGTCATTAGTCTAGGCACAAGTGGGGCTAACCTTCGAGAGCTACGCGCCCTATTTATGAGAACAAAAAGGCAACGATTTTGCTACGCGCTTCGGTGCCCTGGTGCTGCGCGGTGACTAATGCAGGAAAAGCAGCAGTGCGGCCACGAAAATGAAGAGCGTGCCAAAGACCAGATTAAGGATCTTCGCTCCGCGCGTGGTGGCGGTGAATCGTTGAAAGGTGCGTGCCGTGGCGGCGAAGAAGAACCACATCACCAAGATATCCACGCAAATGATCGTGCCGATGTAGATGGCATACTGCGCGATCAGCGGCTGGTCCGGACGAATGAACTGCGGTGTGAACGCCAGGAAGAACACGATGGCTTTGGGGTTCAGCAGATTCACCAGGATTCCGCGCCGAACCATGGCCCAGCGGCCCACCGCACCGCCTTGAGTGGTTCCGTCCGAGGCGACATCCGGTTTGGAAAGAATCATGCGGATGCCCAAATACACCAGATAGGCCGCGCCGGCATAGCGCACCGCGGCGAAGATCGCCGGTGATCCGGCAACCAGCAGCCCGACTCCAGCGGCAACGATGATCACGTGCATGAGCAACGCGATCTGCTGGCCGAGGATTCCCCAGATGGATGAGCGGAAGCCAAGCCTCATCGCGTTGGTCATCGTATTGATTGCGCCAGCGCCCGGGGTGAAGCTGATGACGATGCTCGCTCCGAGCAGGGAGATCCAAAGTGCAAGAGTCACTGGATCAGCTTAGTGTGTTTCGGCCCCCGGAGCGGATTTGGCTTCGTGACGTGACACGACTTCAGCTCTGGCGGCGTCGACCCCGGCTACGACTCGGCTCATGAAATCGGTAATGAGCGAGATTTGCTCGGAATCGTAGTCGGCGACGATTTCGAGCATGTTCTTGCCCAGCGGCAGAAACATCTCCTTCCCTGCGCGGCGTGCTTTGTCGGTCATCGCGATGCGCACGACCCGGCGGTCCTTGTCGGTTCGCTGCCGTTCGATATAGCCGATCTTTTCCAGCCGATCGAGCATCGCCGTCGTTGCCGGCGAGCTTAACTGCAGGTCCCGGCTTAGATCCCGCGGGGAGGGAAGGGCGCCGCGCAGCTGATGCTTCATGATGATCGAAAGCGCGTTCATATCCGTGCGGTGCGTGCCGTGGATCGATCCGGTCGACTCAACATATCGATCGGATGCAAGGCCGAATTCTCTTAATAGCGCCACAAGCTGATGGTTTGTAGTCGTAGACATGACTTTGATTGTATAGTTCATTTAATCATTCCATGATGGAACTACTTTCTGCTAGGCTGAGCTTGCCCGACATTCTTGGCAGAACCGTGTCATTGCGAAAAGGAACAAATCGTGCCGCATCTGAGAAAGCCAGAGTTGCCTTCGAAAAAGAAAGCCGTGGGAGTCCGCTTGGGGGTGTATTCCCTGGTGATCTTGCTTTGGTTGGCGATTGCAGGGGTGGGCGGGCCAACTTTCGGCAAGCTCTCCGAAGTCCAGACGAATGACCAGGTTGCCTTCCTGCCGGCAACCGCAGAGGCGACCCGAGCCCTTGAATGGCAGAACAAGTTCCGCACCTCGGATGCGATTCCGGCGGTGGTTCTGGTCACGAGCGAAACCGACCTCCCGGCCAGTGCCGGGGAGGACCTGGCCGCGCAGCTCGCGGACTTCGCCTATCTTGACGGGCAGGTTACCGGCCCCTTCGTTTCGGAAGACGGGCAAGCCGTTGAACTGCTGGTGCCGGTGAGCGCAGAGGTGAAAGCGAATGTTGGAGTCGAAGACCTTCGGGCGAAGCTGGCGCAGATCATCCCCGATGGCACCACGGGTTATGTCACCGGCCCCGCCGGGTTCAGCGCCGACCTCACCGAAGCCTTCGGCGGAATTGACGGGGTGCTTCTGGGCGTAGCCCTCGTGGCCGTGCTCGTCATCCTGCTGCTGGTCTATCGATCGGTGCTGCTGCCATTTGCAGTATTGCTCACCTCGGTGGTGGCGCTTTGCGCGGCGATCCTCACTGTTTACTACATGGCCGATGCGCAGTGGATCAGCCTCGACGGGCAGTCGCAAGGAATCCTGTCGATTCTGGTGATCGGTGCGGCGACGGATTACTCGTTGCTCTTCGTGGCGCGGCACAAGGAAGCTCTGGCGGAAGGCAAGGACAAGCGCCAAGCCGTCGCCAAGGCCTGGCGCAGCTCCTTGGAGCCGATTGTCGCCTCCGGCGGCACCGTGACGGTCGGCCTGCTCTGCCTGCTGTTCTCCGATCTGAACTCGAACAAGGCGCTGGGGCCGATTGGGGCCAGCGGCATCATCTTCTCCATCATTGCCGCTCTGACCTTCCTGCCCGCAGTGCTTGGCCTGCTCGGCCGGGCCGCCTATTGGCCATTCCCGCCGAAAGCCGCACAGCACGGTGAGCATGCCGTGGTGAAAGAAGGGCTGTGGGGGCGCATCGCGAACTTCGTCGCTGCCCATCCGCGTCCCATCTGGATCCTCACGTTGTTGGTTCTTGCCGCGGGTGCGCTGGGGGTAACCCAGCTCAAGGCGCATGGCGTTCCGCAAAGCGAGCTGGTCATTGGCGGTTCGGAATCACGGGACGGGCAGGCCGCCCTCGGTGAGCACTTCCCTGCGGGATCCGGCTCACCAGCCATCGCGGTGGTGAGCGAAGCCGATGCGGCCATCATCCTCGAAGATGTACTGGATGTCACCGGAGTGGACTCCGCTTACTTGCAGGCAGAAGACGGCGGGCCAGCCATGGCCGCACGCGGTGCCGACCCGCAAGTGATCGAGGGACGCAGCCTGATCTCCATCACATTGAGCGACGCCGCGGACTCGGATGAAGCCAAGGAAACCATTGGCGCACTCCGCGCGGCGGTTCATGCGGTGGACGCCGAGGCGCTGATCGGCGGAACCACCGCGACGCAGCTCGACACGGCCGATACCGCTCTGGCGGATTTGGCCAAGATCATTCCGCTGACACTCATAGCGATCCTGATCATTCTGATGCTGTTGCTGCGTTCGGTGCTCGCGCCGGTGCTGTTGATCGTCACCACGGTCATCTCCTACGGAACCGCAATGGGCGTGAGCGCCTTGGTGTTCAACGGCATCTTCAACTTCTCCGGCGCAGACCCGGCGGTGCCCCTGTTCGGTTTCGTATTCCTGGTGGCCCTCGGCGTGGACTACAACATCTTCCTGATGACCCGGGTGCGTGAGGAAACCTTGAAGTATGGAACCCGCGAGGGCATGCGCCGGGGGCTGAAGGTAACCGGCGGGGTGATCACCTCGGCGGGTGTAGTTCTGGCAGCGACTTTTGCGGCCTTGGGTGTCGTGCCGATCATGTTCCTCGCCCAGCTGGGATTCATCGTGGCCTTCGGGGTTCTGCTTGATACCTTCGTCGTTCGAAGCCTGCTGGTGCCGGCGCTAGTGGAGGAAATCGGGCCGAAAGTCTGGTGGCCCTCGAAGCTCGCGAAGAAGGCCGAATAACCCCCGACGTGTCTGAGATCTCTTGATTTGCGGGCATTTGACGGACTCAGGCACTGTCTGGGTCCGTCAATGGCCTGTAGACTGGGGTTGTGCGCACCAGTAAGTGATTTGGTGATTCTCCCGGAAAGCTCGGTGCGCATTCGTCGACAGTTTAGATTTCCCGCTGATGATCTGCGCCGCAATGCGCCTTTCCTCTCCCCAAGTTATCGGCCCGATTATGGCTTTTGCTTGTGGTGGACTTCCTCCTGGCTCGGCGAAACCAAACGTCGAAACCGGCGTGCGAATCAGAGAGAAAGTTTGAGCGTGACTACAACTTTTAGCGCCCTTGGCGTGCCCGAAAACCTATCGAATGTCTTGGCGAAGCTAGGCATCGAATCGGCCTTCCCCATTCAGGAAGCGACCCTTCCCACCACACTTGCAGGCGGCGACGTCCTGGGCCGTGGACAGACCGGTTCCGGCAAGACCCTTGCCTTCTCGATCCCATTGGTAGCGCGCTTGGCGCAGCGACCACAGCGTCGCAAGGCTCGCTTCCCACGAGCATTGATCATGGCTCCAACCCGCGAATTGGCCACCCAGATTGCCAAGGCAGTGGACCCACTGGCGGCAGCCTCCGGACTGCGCACCACCGTGATCTACGGCGGCGTGGCTCAGAGCCGCCAGGAGAAGGCCATGAACGAGGGCGTTGACATTGTCATTGCCTGCCCCGGCCGCCTTGACGATTTGATCAAGCAGAAGGTCGTTGACCTGTCCCAGCTGGAAATTTCGGTTCTGGACGAGGCCGACCACATGGCCGACATGGGCTTCTTGCCGGTAGTGCGCCGCATCATGGACCGCATGCCAACAGGAATCCAGCACATGCTGTTCTCCGCCACCTTGGACAATGGCGTGGACAAGGTCGTCAAGCGCTACCTGAGCAATCCAACCATCCACTCGGTTGATGCCCCGGAAGCCGCGGTGAACACCATGGAACACCACGTCTTCGTGATCCCGGCTGACGACAAAAAGGAACTGATCCGTATTCTGGCTCAGGGCACCGGACGCCGCATCATGTTCATGCGCACCAAGCACCACGCCAAGAAGATGGCAGTTGTCCTTTCAAAGGCTGGAGTCCCGGCAGTTGATTTGCACGGCAACCTGTCGCAGAACGCTCGTGATCGCAACCTCGCAGCCTTCTCCTCGGGTGAGGCGAAGGTACTGGTAGCCACCGACGTGGCCGCCCGTGGCGTACACGTTGATGGTGTGGAGCTCGTTGTGCACGTGGACCCACCGGCAGAACACAAGGCCTACACCCACCGCTCGGGCCGTACCGCACGTGCAGGTTCGGATGGAACCGTAGTGACCATCTGCACCCCTGATCAGCAGGGCGACGTTTCGACTTTGCTGAAGCAGGCCGGGCTGAAGGTACCTTTCGAAAAGGTCAACCTGAACTCGCCAGTTGTGGCTAAGGTCGTCGGCGAAGTTGCCGAACTCGTTCCTTATGTTGCTCCAGCACAGCAGACCCGCAACCCAGCGAAGAAGAAGCCTGCCGGCGAATCCTCGAACGCCCGTGGCGGACGCGGTGGCGCACGCAATGCACGCGGCGGCAAGCCTGCCGGTGAGGCGCAGGGCCGCGGCGGAGACCGTCGCCGTTCAGATCGTTCCGGTGCATCGAACCAGTCGGAGCGTCCAGCACGCGAATCACGCGGCGCTAATGCTGAGCGTCCAAGCCGTTCGGCTCGTGGAGCGAATGGCGAGCGTCCGTCGAACTCCCCACGCTCAGCACGATCCGGAGGCCGCAATGCTGCAGGTGCCGCAGGTGGTCGCTCACGTGGACCACGTCGTGCATCAAGCCCTGCTACCGGCGGACGGTAAGAACTAGTACGAAAAAGAACCTCCAGACAGCCAAAAGCTGTCTGGAGGTTCTTTTTGTAGTGGGGTTGCCGACCTGACCGGACAATGGGAATTGGAGACTTTTGCGCCGCATTGTGCAAACGTTTCCTATGTAAAAAGTTGGAAAAATACTGAAAAGTTTGATGTTTTCCCTGCATCCGAGTGTAAATGTTGGAAACGCTTGCACTTGATGGAATTCGCTCAGTAGTGTGGGCTGAATCACTGGCGAGTCAGCTCTTATGGCTTGCCGCTCGCACCTTCGAACTCAATGGAGCATTTCGTGAACAGCAAAAGCGCTGCTTCCTCCGTGCGCAGTCAGCCTCTGCCACCATACCTTCATAAACGTAGTTGGCGTCGTTGGGTCACCGCCTTGGCCGCAACCCCGATGCTGGCGCTCGCACCCCTGGCTAGTATTCCCGCCGTGGCAGATGAAACTTCTGTGACTCTGGCCGGTTCTTTTCAGTCGTTGTTGGGATGTTCCGCTGACTGGATGGCTGACTGTGAAGCTACCAGCCTGCAATCCACGGACCAGGAAGGGCAATACAGCCTGGAAGTGGAAGTTCCGGCGGGGAACTATGAATACAAAGTAGCGTTGAACAAAAGCTTTGACACGTCTTATGGACTGGATGGGGGAGAAGAGAACATTCCCCTAGCCCTGAGTGCGGATAGTCGATTGCGCTTCACCTTTGATACGGCCACTGGGCTGACACAAGTTGTGCCACTGGACCTTCGCGGAGAATATTCAGATACTGATGCCGAATTGGTCGCTGCGCCGGTCAGGCAAGCCGGTTCTGGTGAGCAATTCTATTTCGTCTTGACAGACCGCTTTGCCAATGGCTCAACGGCTAACGACACCGGCGGTTTGGAAGGTGATCGACTAACCACCGGGTTTGATCCGACGGACAAAGGATTCTATGAAGGCGGTGATATCGCAGGCTTACACTCCAAGCTCGACTACATTCAGGGCCTTGGCACCAGCGCCATCTGGCTCACGCCCAGTTTTAAGAACATGCCGGTTCAGGGTAGTGGTGATGATGCCAGCGCCGGATATCACGGCTATTGGGTCACCGATTTCACTCAGATCGACCCACATCTAGGCACCAATGAAGAACTCTCCGAACTGATTGATGACGCCCACAAGCGTGGCATCAAGGTGTATTTCGACATCCTCGTGAACCATACCGCGGATCTCATCGACAATAAGGAAAAGAAGTATTCCTACGTTGAGCAGTCTTCCCTTCCCTATAAGGATGCTCAGGGTCAAGCCTTTGACCCGGCGGACTACGCAGGCAGTGATACCTTCCCAGAGCTAGACGCTTCCAGTTCCTTCCCTTATACCCCGGTTGTTTCTGACCAAGTCAAGAAGGTCCCCGACTGGCTCAATGATCCAACGCTCTATCACAACCGCGGGGACTCAACCTGGGAAGGTGAGTCGGTCACCTATGGCGATTTTCAGGGGCTTGATGACCTCATGACCGAAAATCCTAAGGTTGTCAACGGTTTCGCAGAGGTCTACAAGAACTGGGTGGACTTCGGAATTGATGGCTTCCGCATCGACACCGCAAAACATGTGAATTTTGAATTCTGGGAACAATGGACCAAACAAGTTCAGGACTATGCACGAGCCCAGGGTAAAGACGACTTCTTCATGTTTGGCGAAGTTTATGATGCCGATGCAAAGAAGCTTTCGCCCTACGTGCGTAAGACGGAAATGAATTCCGTCCTTGATTTCACGTTCCAATCTGCTGCTGCCGGTTTCGCGGGAGGAAATTCAGCCAAAACGCTAAGCACGCTGTTCTCGGCGGATGACTACTACACCACGGCAAACACCTCAGCTGATGCTCTACCAACTTTCCTTGGCAATCACGATATGGGGCGCATTGGGTACTTCCTGAACAACAGCAATCAGAAACTCAAACGTGATGAACTGGCCCATGAACTGATGTTCCTGACCCGTGGCCAGCCGGTGGTTTACTACGGTGACGAACAAGGATTTGCAGGCACCGGTGGAGACAAGGATTCTCGCCAATCACTGTTCGCTTCTCAAGTCTCGGAGTATCAGAACCAAGAATTGATTACCGGAGAAAAGCTCGGAACCCAAGATCGTTATGACAGTGATTCTCCGATGTACCAGCACATCGCGGCCCTCTCTAAACTTCGCGAATCAAACAAAGCGCTGAAGGGCGGGGCACAAGTAGAGCTATACGCCCAAGATTCCAAGGGAGTCTATGCATTCTCGCGTGTGGACCGTGACGAGAAAACCGAATACCTGGTGGCCCTGAACAACTCGGAAGAATCCGCTGATGTTGAGTTGTCGACTCTGACCTCCGACGCAACCTACTCAGCGCTCTATGGCGCCGAAGACAAACTCAGCAGTGCTGCGGACGGGAAACTCAACGTGACGGTGCCAGCGCTATCTGCAGTGGTTTATAAAGCTGACAAGAACGTAGATAGTGCTGCCTTCACACCTGAGATTTCCGCTCCAAAATCTGGGGCCGGGCTCAGCGGCGTAACACCCGTATCCGTGGATTTAGGCGAACAGGCGTGGGCTGAAACAAGCATGTCGTGGCGTGAAGTGGGCACCGAGAAGTGGCACCTACTGGGCGTGGCAGAAGACCACACCCCACGAGTCTTCCACGACGTTTCATCGCTACCACAAGGCACCTTGGTGGAATATCGTGCCGTGAGTACCAATGCCGCAGGAGAACACAGCGCCGCTTCCACCTATGCTTCCGTGGGCAACGACGTTTCCGGGTTTGCGAAGGAAAAACCGGCTGAATCGGATATCTCCATGGTCACCGTGCCGGGAAGCCATAACACCGAAATGGGTTGTGTCACCGACTGGGATCCGGCCTGCGAGGCAGCCAAACTCACTGAACAGCCTGGCGGGGTCTATTCTGGTGAATTCGATGTCCCAGCAGGGGACTATGACTACAAGGTAGCCATCAACGGATCATGGGATCTGAACTATGGCGCTGCTGGTATTGCCGGTGGTGACAACCTTAAATATTCTCACGAAGGTGGGACCGTCAAGTTCTTCTTCGATCCCCGCAACAACATCGCACAAAGCGATCAACAGGGTCCGATGATCACCTTACCGGGAAGTTTTCAAGACGAATTGGGCTGTAAATCCGACTGGGATCCAACCTGTCTCGCTACTTTAATGGCGGACGCTGATGCTGACGGTACCTACGAATTCACTACGGAGAAGATCCCGGCTGGTACCTACGAATTTAAGGTGTCACACAACTTCGGGTGGGACGAAAATTATGGCGTTGACGGTGCCGTCGGAGGTGCTAACTACAGTCTTTCGGTAACCGAAGGAAAGCCAGTGAGCTTCAGCTACGACTCGAAGACTCACCTGTTGCAGATTGGTTCTGACACCCAAACAGTCGCCGGCGTTGGTCAAATGAAAGCGCAGTGGATTTCCGCTGACACCCTAGCGATTCCTCGTGATCTAGGCACTGGTGAAAACTATGCCCTCTACGCTTCAAAGGACGCCAGCTTGAAATTGGAGGGAGAAGAGATCTCCGGTGCGAAGCCAATCGAGCTCAAAGAAATTATTGGTGGGTTGAGTGCCGAACAACGCAAGAAGTTCCCACACCTTGCCGACTACCGTGCCTTGCGTGTTGAGCTAGATCGCGAAGACGTAGCCTCTGCATTGCGTTCACAACTGGCATTGGCACGATTTGATGGCGAAGGGGATACCCAGAAACTCACCGCCTTCACCGGAGTTCAGAGTGCTGGTGTCATTGATGATCTCTATGCCAAGGCGCTTGACGATGTAGAACTCGGCGTGAGCTTCACCGGTAAACGCCCTACCTTTAGGCTCTGGGCACCCACGGCCCAAAAAACAACACTGCTGATTACTGACAAGAAGGAGAAGACTGCACGATACGCTGCTAGCTATTCGAAGGACAGCGGTGTGTGGACGGTAAAGGGTAAACCTCAGATGGCTGAGGCGAAGTACCGGTGGGAAGTTCAGGTCTTTGTCCCTGAAACGGGCAAGATCGAAACGAATATTGTTACCGATCCATATTCGGTTGCGTTGACCACTAATTCCACCCACTCGGTCGCGGTGAGCTTGGAAGACCCTCACCACCAGCCAAAACAGTGGCGTAAGGCCAAAGCCAAAAACGTCGAAAAGGACGTGGACCGCAGCATCTATGAACTGCAGATCCGTGACTTCTCGATTTCAGATGCTTCGGTGCCCGAGAATCAGCGGGGCCGCTACGGAGCGTTTGGAGCAAATGGGGCCGGGAGTAAACAGCTCAAACAGCTTTCCGAGGCTGGCCTGACTACCGTTCACCTGCTGCCAAGTTTTGATATCGCCACCATTGAGGAGGAACAGTCACAACGTGTTGAGACGGACTGTGATCTGAAGTCGCTGCCGGCAGCTTCCAGCAAACAACAAGAGTGCGTTACTGCCCACGGTGATGAAGACGGATTCAACTGGGGGTACGACCCCTTCCATTTCATGGCTCCGGAAGGTTCGTACGCCACGAACCCTGAAGGAGCGAACCGTGTCGAAGAATTCCGCTCGATGGTTGGATCCTTGCACAGCATGGGGCTAGAAGTAGTGCTTGATCAGGTGTTCAATCACACCGCAGCCTCGGGTCAAGCCGATCGCAGTGTGCTGGATAAGATCGTGCCTGGCTACTACCACCGACTTGATGCCACCGGGAAAGTGGAAACCTCGACCTGCTGTCAGAACCTGGCCACGGAACACGCTGCGGCGCAGAAACTGATGGTTGATGCCCTGGTGGTGTGGGCCAAGGACTATAAGGTTGATGGATTCCGTTTTGACCTCATGGGCCACCACTCACGAGAAACCATGGAAGCCGTACGCAGTGCATTAGATGAACTGAAGCCGGGACGTGACGGAGTGGACGGCAAGTCCATTTACCTCTATGGCGAAGGATGGAACTTTGGTGAGGTGGCGGACAATGCTCGCTTCTATCAAGCGACTCAGGGGCAAATGAACGGTACCGGCATCGGGACCTTTAACGACCGACTGCGCGATGCCGTTCATGGTGGCAGTCCTGTTGATTCATCCTCAACATTCCGTCAGGGCTTTGGTACTGGCTTGGGAACGGATCCCAACGGTAATAAGGTCAATGGGAGCACCGAGGAAGCGTTGAAAGATCTCGGCCACGAAACCGACCTAGTGAAGCTCGGCTTGGCTGGCAATCTCGCAGACTTCGAATTCCTCGCTTCGGATGGCAGCGTGCACCGTGGTGATGAATTGGATTACCGCGGAGCGAAAGCAGGCTATGCTTCGCAGCCGGGAGAAGTGATCAACTATGTTGACGCGCACGATAATGAAACGCTCTACGACCTCACTGTGCTCAAGTTGCCACGAGATACTTCCATGGAGGATCGGGTGCGGATGAATACTCTCGCACAAGCAACCGTGATGTATTCACAAGCTGTTCCGTTCTGGCATGCCGGAACCGAGTTATTGCGTTCAAAGTCTTTGGACCGAAATTCCTATAACTCGGGGGACTGGTTCAACCGCATCGACTTCTCCGGAGTGGAAAATACTTTTGGCTCGGGTCTTCCGCCCGAGGCAGATAACGGGGAGAAGTGGGATCTGATGGCTCCACTATTAGAAGACCCTGCGCTCAAGCCGGATGCCAAGGCCATGGCTGATGCTGAAGGGGCAGCCTTGGACTTGCTGCAGACCCGCAAGGAAGTTGGACTCTTGCGATTGGGCTCAGCTGATCTCATTGGGCAAAAGGTGAGCTTCCCGCTGGGCGGGTCTGAGGCTGAACCGGGAATTATCGTGATGCGCATTGACGACACGGTGGGTAAGGATGTCGATCGCAAGCATGACGGTGCCTTAGTCCTCTTCAATGCCTCGCCGAAGGAGAGCACGCAAAAGCTTGAGGAGCTGGTAGGTCACGACTACTCGCTTGCCAAGTCTCTTGCGAAAGGCAGTGATGACCGGGTGAAGTCAACTTCGTTCGACAGTGCCACCGGTGAGCTGACTATTCCGGCGCGCACCGCGGCAGTCCTAGTGGAACCTCAGGGCTCGGCTAAGTAGTAGAACGGAGCATTCCTACTGGACCATCTGTAGGGATTATTCGCAGGACCATTGTTGGTAGATGAACTGATCTAGCCAGTGTGGCAATCGAGTTTTTCATTGCCAAAGCGTCCACGCTGACAGCGAACAACCCGCTCTCGTCATCACGAGAGCGGGTTGTTCCATTGTGTCTGTAAATCAGTTTTGAGGGTCTTTGCGACGCCCAAAAACAAAGTAGGAAATGCTTCCTAGTACGTTGAGGCAACTGACCACGGCCCACAGTGGTTTTGGCCCTCTCGCCAGCTGAACGGGGCGTCGACGAAGATCGCGCAAGGCTGCAAACATCAAAGTCAGCTCGATAATTCCAGCGAGGATGACAGCAACCTGGGTGCGGCGATCCAGCTCCCGGAAGGACCGTTTTTTCGGTAGGTTGAGGCGCCGGGAGGGCAGGGTGGATTGTCCTTGAATGCCTTGGGTGTCCTGTGTCTGAAAATTATTTTTCGGCATGGGAATCATTCTTGCCCTTTGTTCGTTGAAGAAGACAGAACGCAAAGTTGAGTGAGGTTGGCTCAAGTTAATTTGACAGTCGAAAGCGGCTGAGTAAACTTGAGTCCAGAACGCTCAATCAGGATAAAAATCCTCAGCGTTAGTACTTTCAACCAAGGCAAAGGAGAGCCATTATGTCGCGTGCCGTAGGTATCGACCTAGGAACCACCAACTCCGTAGTTTCCGTGCTCGAAGGTGGTGAGCCAACCGTTATCGCAAACGCGGAAGGCAACCGCACTACCCCGTCGATCGTTGCTTTCTCGAAGAGCGGCGAAGTTCTGGTCGGCGATATCGCCAAGCGCCAGGCAGTGAACAACATCGACCGCACCATCGCTTCGGTCAAGCGTCACATGGGTACCGACTGGTCCATCGACGTAGACGAGAAGAAGTACACCGCTCAGGAAATCTCCGCGCGCACCCTGATGAAGCTGAAGAACGACGCCGAGTCGTACTTGGGCGAAAAGGTCACCGACGCGGTCATCACGGTTCCTGCATACTTCAACGATGCCGAGCGCCAGTCCACCAAGGAAGCCGGCGAAATCGCGGGCATGAACGTGCTGCGCATCGTCAACGAGCCAACCGCCGCGGCGCTGGCCTACGGCCTGGAAAAGGGCAAAGAAGACGAACTCATCCTGGTCTTCGACCTCGGTGGCGGTACCTTCGACGTTTCCCTGCTCGAAGTTGGCAAGGACGAAGACGGCTTCTCCACCATCCAGGTCCGCTCCACCGCTGGCGATAACCGCCTCGGCGGCGACGACTGGGATCAGCGCATCGTTGACTGGCTGCTGGCTCAGGCCAAGCAGAAGGGCGCAGACCTGTCCAAGGACAAGATCGCGCTGCAGCGTCTGAAGGAAGCTGCCGAGCAGGCCAAGAAGGAACTCTCCTCGGCCACCAGCACCAACATCTCGTTGCAGTACCTCTCGGTCACCCCAGAGGGTCCGGTGCACCTGGACGAGCACCTTTCGCGTGCCAAGTTCCAGGACCTGACCAAGGATCTGCTCGATCGCACCAAGAAGCCATTCCACGACGTGATCGCCGAAGCCGGCGTGAAGGTTTCGGAGATCGCACACGTGATCCTCGTTGGCGGTTCGACCCGTATGCCAGCCGTTGCCGATCTGGTCAAGGACATGGCCGGCAAGGAAGCCAACAAGGGCGTCAACCCTGATGAGGTTGTCGCCGTGGGCGCAGCCTTGCAGGCAGGCGTGCTGAAGGGCGAGCGCAAGGACGTGCTGCTCATCGACGTCACCCCACTGTCCCTGGGTATTGAAACCAAGGGCGGCGTGATGACCAAGTTGATCGAGCGCAACACCGCGATCCCAACCAAGCGTTCGGAGACCTTCACCACCGCTGAGGACAACCAGCCTTCGGTGTCCATCCAGGTCTTCCAGGGCGAGCGCGAGTTCACCCGCGACAACAAGCCGCTGGGCACCTTCGAACTGACCGGCATCGCCCCGGCGCCGCGCGGCATCCCGCAGGTCGAGGTCACCTTCGACATCGACGCCAACGGCATCGTGCACGTCTCCGCCAAGGACAAGGGCACCGGCACCGAGCAGTCGATGACCATCACCGGCGGCTCCTCGCTGTCGAAGGAAGACATCGAGCGCATGGTGCAGGAAGCTGAAGCCCACGCCGAAGAGGACAAGGCCCGCCGCGAGGCAGCCGAGACCCGTAACGCCGCCGAACAGGCAGCCTACTCGGTTGACAAGCTCATCAAGGACAACGAGGACAAGCTTCCGGAAGAGGTCAAGACCGAGGTTCAGGCCGACGTCGACGCGCTGAAGGAAACCCTGGAGAAGCAGGACAACGACGACGAGGTCAAGGCCGCGTTTGAGAAGCTGCAGGCTTCGCAGACCAAGCTGGGCGAGGCAATCTACGCCAATGCCCCGACCGAAGGCGCCGAAGCTCCCGAGGGTGAGCAGGCTTCGAATGCTGATGAAGACATCGTCGACGCCGAGGTAATCGACGAAGACGACGAGAACGTCAAGAAGTAAGGGAGAGACGGGAATATGTCCGAGGCACAGGACCAGAACGCCAACTCCGGCCAGGAGCCGGAGAACGAGCAGGATGCCGCCAATGAGCAGCAGACTGCAGACGCTTTGGGTCAGGCCGAGGCGATCCTGAACGAGGCGGCCGCCGGCGTCGAAGAGGCGCAGGCTGAGGTCACCGAGAAGGAAAACGAGTTGCGCAACGACCTGCTCCGCCTGCAGGCCGAGTATGTCAACTACCGCAAGCGCGTCGAGCGCGACCGGGTGGCAGTGCGCGACAGCGCCGTCCAGTCGGTGCTCTCCACCTTGCTGCCGGTACTCGATGACATCGATGCCGCTCGTGCTCACGGCGACCTGGCCGATGGACCGTTTGCGGCCATCGCCAACAAGCTGGACACGGTTTTGGCATCGCACGGCCTGGAGCGAATCGACGAGGCTGGGGTCGAATTCGACCCTAACGTCCACGAAGCTTTGCTGCGCCAGCCGGTCCCCGAAATTCCGGCGGACCATGTGGGACAGGTATTGCGAGCCGGTTACCGCAAGGGCACCTACACTCTGCGCGCCGCGCAGGTGCTGGTCGCCACCGGCGAATAGCCGCACATCTAGATAGCGAAACTGCCCACTGCCGAGAATTCGTCAGTGGGCAGTTTCGAATCGCTAGTCGAAAGAAAGGGGGCCCTGATGGCAAGTCAGGACTGGATCGACAAAGACTTCTACGCCATTCTGGGCGTCTCCAAGGACGCCAACGAGGCGGACATCAAGAAGGCGTACCGCAAGCAAGCGCGTAAGTACCACCCGGATACCAACCAGGGCGATGCGGACGCCGAGCGGAAATTCAAGGACATCTCCGAGGCCAACTCGGTGCTTTCCGATAAGGAAGAGCGCGAACAATACGACGCCATCCGCGCCATGGGTGGAGGCGCCCGGTTCAGCGCCGGCGGAGCTGGCGGCGCCCCGGGCGGCCAGGCGGGATTCGACGACGTCTTCTCCAACCTCTTCGGCGGTGGGGGAGGCCCGCGCGGCCGCGGCGGACAGCCCGACTTCTCCGATCTCTTCGGCGGCGGGGCTGGATTCGGCGGCGGATTCGGCCAAAGCGCCCCGCCGCGCAAGGGAGCTGACCGGACGGCCAGCACCACCATCTCCTTCGCTGGTTCCATCAAGGGCACCACCATCGGATTGCGTGAGCAGAGCGGTGAAGTCATTGACGTGCGTGTTCCGGCAGGAATCAAGGATGGCCAGTCGGTGCGTGTGCGTGGACGAGGCCAACCTGGCGGAGCCGGCAACGGCGACCTGCTGGTCAAGGTCAAAGTCACCGAGCACCCGTTCTTCAAACGCGAAGAGAACAACATTCGTGTGCACCTGCCGGTTACCTTTGATGAGGCAGTCCTCGGAGCCAAGATCCACGTGCCGACTCTCGACGGGGAACAAGTAGCCGTGAAGGTGCCCGCCGGTTCGAACTCGGGTCGTACCTTGCGCCTGAAGGGGCGTGGGGTGAAGACCTCGAAGTCCACCGGTGACATGCTGATCGTCTTGGATGTGGTGATTCCACAGAACCTGAACGACAAGGCGAAGGCGGCCATCGAAGACTTCGCTGCCGCCACCGCGGGGGAAGATCCTCGCGTGGGACTTGAAGCCAAGGCCAGGCTCTAGGATTAATCCAGGAGCGATGTAGTGCAACGCGGCGGCGTGCCCCGAAAGGGGCACGCCGCGGTGGACAATGGATGTATCCCCAGCAGCGGAAGTAAGGAGACTGAATTTCATGGCCCACGAGTTCTTGCGACCTGTATTCGTCATTTCAGTCGCCGCGCAACTAGCCGACATGCATCCGCAGACGCTGCGGCAATATGACCGCATCGGATTGGTCTCTCCAAGCCGCCAAGCCGGCAAGCAGCGTCGCTACTCTCAACGTGATGTTTCGCTGCTGCGCCAGGTGCAGCTGCTGAGCAAGGAAGGCGTTTCGCTCGAAGGCATTAAACGCATCATCGAGCTGCAAAACCAGGTAGCCCACCTCCAGGGCCAAGTGGCCGAACTGCGCGATGAGCTGCACGCGGTCCAGCAAGGCCAAACCCGGGTCTTCGCCGCGGGTACGGCCGCCGGAGATGTGGTGTCCATGGCCCGTGGCATGCGCCCGGCACGCCGCGAGCCAAGCGTCACCCTATTTACCACCCGCCGCGCCATCGGCCGCTAGTCCCGCGCTCCGCGTACCTCTCGCACCCTCGACGGCGCCTCTCACCGATTTCAACTGGCCATTTGCCAGCATCCGGATTAGTCTCAGAATAACGTGATCCACCTCACCTTTCGTGAATCGCGCAGTTGCACACCGGAGCACCGTTCCGGACCAGAAAATAGTGCAGCAGGACTGTTTTGAGAACGGAGAGCTTCGTGCAGGAACATCTTTCAGCAACGGCGCACTTTCAGCCGGCACCTTCGGTTTCCGCGACCCCCGGTTTGCCGGTGCGCGCATGAAATCATATGCCCAGGGCGAAACAGGTGCACAGCTTCTCGACGAAACCATCGGCGCAAATTTAGAGCGTACCGTCGCCAAGTACGGTGAACGTGAAGCGCTCGTGGAGGTCGCCAGCGGAAGAAGATGGTCATGGAATGAGCTAGACCAGGCGGTCAACGACCTCGCACGCGGTCTGCTCGCGGCGGGCCTTCAGCAAGGCGACCGGCTGGGCATTTGGGCGCCGAACTGCGCCGAGTGGACGCTCACGCAATATGCCACCGCAAAAATCGGCGTGATCCTGGTGAACGTCAATCCGACATATCGCAGCCACGAATACTCCTACGCGGTCAATCACAGTGGCCTGCGAATGCTGATCACCATGTCCAGCTTCAAGACAAGCAACTATCGAGACATGGTCGAACGCTGCGCGGTGGACACCCCAACCCTTGAGCGGGTGGTTTACCTCGACACCGAGGACTGGACCGAACTAATCCACGGCGGACAGGGCGTGGAAGCGGGGCAGGTCGCGCAACGCCTGGCGCAGACGGCCCCGGATCAAGCGATTAATATTCAATACACCTCGGGGACCACCGGATATCCGAAGGGCGCAACGCTCAGCCATCGAAATATCTTGAACAACGGGTTCTTCGTCACCCAGACCATTCGGCTTGGACCGGAAGATCGGCTCTGCATCCCGGTGCCGTTTTATCACTGCTTTGGCATGGTGATGGGTAATCTCGGATGCACCGCGCACGGTACCACTATGGTGATTCCCGCCCCGAGCTTCGATGTCGAAACCACCTTGCGAGTCATCGCCGAGGAAAAATGCACGGGGATTTATGGGGTGCCCACCATGTTTATCGCCATGCAGAATCATCCCAGCTTCGGCACCCATGACCTGAGCACCTTGCGTACCGGAATCATGGCAGGTTCGGTATGTCCTGTCGAGGTGATGCGCCGCTGCCTCGAGGAGATGAACATGACCGAGATTTCCATCGCCTATGGGATGACCGAAACCAGTCCGGTCTCCTGCCAGACGCGTGCCGATGACGATTTGGCGGCTCGCACGGAAACCATCGGCAGGGTGCATCCGCACCTTGAGGTCAAGATCGTGGACCCGGCAACCGGCGAGACGGTGGAGCGCGGGCAACCCGGCGAGTACTGCACCCGAGGCTACTCGGTAATGCTCGGCTACTGGAACGACGCGGCGAAAACCGAAGAAGCCATCGACTCGGAGAACTGGCTGCATAGCGGAGACCTCGCGGTGATGCGCGAGGACGGCTACTGCACCATCGTCGGGCGAATCAAGGACATGGTGATCCGCGGGGGAGAGAACATCTACCCGCGGGAGATCGAGGAGTTCCTATTCGGGCATCCCGATATAGAAGATGTCTCCGTGGTGGGCGTGCCAAATGAAAAATATGGAGAAGAGATCTGTGCCTGCATCAAGATGAAGGCTGGCAAAACGCCCCTTGGGGTCCAAGACATCAAGAACTTCGCCGAAGGGCAATTGGCGCACTACAAGATCCCGGCCTATGTGATGATCCTCGATGAGTTCCCGATTACGGTCACCGGCAAGATTCGCAAGGTGCAACTGCGCGAAGACGCGGCGAAATCCCTGCTCAGCTAAGGACTGCGGGAGCCTAGATGCGGTCGTGCTTGGCTAAACGCGCCAAGAGCCCCTGCTTCACGCTGGGCCATTCGTGCGGCAAAATCGAGAAAACCACGGTATCTCGCAAGGTGCCGGTGCGAGCGTCATACATGTGATTGCGCAACACCCCATCTTGCTTGGCGCCTAGCCGGGCGATAGCTTCCCGGGACTGCCGGTTATGCCAATGCGTGCAGAAAGCCACGGCGATGCAGTCGAGCTCTTCGAAGGCGCGCTGAAGCAATAGGTACTTCGCGGCGGCATTGATGCCCGTGCCTTGGTGGGCAAGTCCCAGGAAGGTTGAACCGATTTCCACCCGACGATTGACCGCATCGATGTTGAGGTAGGTCGTCGCGCCCACTGCTTTGTTGCTTTGCAGATCGAGAATTGCGAACGGGGCCATCTTGCCTTCGCCCTGCAGGGCCAGCCGCCGCTCAATCTCGGAGTACATGGCTTGCGCCGAAGGGGTCTTAGCGAACCAGGCCTGGTCCAGCCCGTCGCGGGCCACCAGAGCGCTGAGATCTGCCGCATGCTTCGGGTCGAGCTGTTCGAGCCGGACACCGGCGAATTCTAGGGTGGGGGATGCGCTAAGGGCCATGGCTGCAAGTCTATTGCAATCATGGCCCTGCGAAACTAAGACCTACTTGGCGGCTCGGGTGAAGGCCAAGTCGAAGACCAAACGTCCCGCTTTCAAGGCCTTGCCTTCGAAGCTGGTGAGGATGCGACGCTCAAATCGTGGTGCCCAGCCACCTCGGTCATCGACAAATTCCGGTTCAGGGTCGAAGCCCTCCATGCCGTTCCGGCGCACCTTGGTCAGGTTGCTTTCCTCCCCGGCAGCGTTGCCGGGGTACTGGTTTTCGAAAGCCTGGTGAGCTTCCAGCACCTCGCGCATTTGCTCGGCATAGTTCGACCAGTCGGTGGCCAAGCGCAGTGTCCCGCCGGGTTTCAGCACGCGCGCGACCTTGTCCAGGAATGAGGAGGTAATGAGGCGGCGCTTGTGATGACGCGGCTTGTGCCAAGGGTCCGAGAAGAAGATCCAGAGCTCATCGGCGCTATTCTCTTCGAGCATGACCTCGAGTACTTCTGGCGCGTTGGCCTGCACCGCGCGAACGTTTTCCAACTCGAATGATTCAACCTTCAGCATCAGCTGGGCCAATCCCGGAAGGTACACCTCGACGGCCAGGTAATTGCGCTCGGGGTCATCCTTGGCGGCATTGGCGATGCATTCGCCCAAGCCCGTGCCGATTTCTACGATCAGCGGGGCGACGCGTCCGAATGCCTGCTCGGGATCCAAGCGGAAGTCGTCTGCCACCGAAGTATCTGCAATTTTACGCGGCGGCTCGATCACGTAGCGATCGGCGTTGCGGTCCCAAGCAGCTGCGCGGCGTCCTTGCAGCCGATTGCCTCTGCGTACGAAAGAGACCGGTTCGGCACGGAAATAAGATGGGTCTTTGGCCGCCTTGCCGGTGACTGCAGGCTGCTCTTCGCTACGTTCGCTCATGATTATTAATCCTAGCCGAGTACCGGCCGGCACAAACTTGGAATTTATAGGGCGTTGCACACCCGCGAAGCGGGCATCGAGAAATACTAGGGGGCGTTCCGGGTGTTCCCCTATGGCGAATAGCCGCCTCGAACAGGCATCCTAGAAGTATGACAGATCTAGTGCGCGGTTTATTGAACATCATTTGGCTTGTTTTTGGAGGACTTTGGCTGGCGTTGGGCTATGTCCTAGCCGGTATCATCTGCTGCCTGTTGATCGTCACGATTCCTTTCGGCATCGCGTCATTCAGAATTGCCGGTTACGCGCTGTGGCCATTTGGGCGCACGGTCGTTGACCGCGGGCCGGTCGGCGCGTTTTCGACGTTGGGCAACGTCATCTGGTTGATCTTCGCCGGTATCTGGATTGCCATCAGCCATGTGCTCACCGCGATCCCGATGTTCGTATCAATTATCGGCATCCCACTGGGCATCGCCAACCTGAAGATGATCCCGGTATCCTTGATGCCGCTGGGCAAGGAAATCGTTCCTTCCGACTACTTCATCGGCAACGTCCGCCGCTAAAATCCAAGAGCAATATCAAGGCCGATTCCCATTATTCAGGGAGTCGGCCTTGCTGCCTTCACGAGACTTCTGCAACTTTCGGTGCGTGCGCCGAGCAGCTGTTCGCGAAGGATTTCCGCATGCCCGCAGTGTTGGGCGAGCTCGCGCAGCAGGTGCAGCTGTATCCAGGCGAGCGAGAGCGGACCACGCCGATTTCCGGAAAGCACCGCATCATCCGCCAGGCCTTGGCGGATCTGGCGAGAGCGGGCTACCGCTTGTCGATAAGCCCGGCTTACCGAGGCGATAGTGTCCCCTGGCGCCAGGTCAAATGATTCATCCGGGGACTGCGGAATACCGAGTTCAGCGCGCGAGGCCCCGGTGGCTGCCTCGCCAAACCAGACCCGTTCAACAAACACCGCATGCTTCAGCAACCCGAGCAGCGTGGTCTTCGAGGCAACCAAATGTGTCCTTGCCTCGGACTCGGTCAGCCCATCGAGATATCCAAGCAGCATCTGGCGATGCTGCCCAATGAACACGTCCACCAGCTCGGCTGGGTCCTGGCGGTAGTGAATTGGGGCATCTGGATTGGTCATGCGACATACTTTGCCAGTTTTGCTAGACAGGTCAAGACCGTGGCCTGCGATGCCTTGGCGGAATGGCAACGTGGATAGGCCCCGCCTTGCCTGAGCACGGCCTCGCCATCCGCAGATCGAGCCACGCCAAAGATCGCGCGTAGGCCCTTCGGCATCCCCGCGAGCCGAAGACCAGCAGGACCTGTACACGGGGCTGAACACAGGACTAGAATCTTGAACATGCGTTCAGCTAAGGGTGGGCAAGACCCTGCGGGAAGCACGTCGACCGCGTCGCCGCCGGGTAGCAGCGACCTGACCGCGCGCGCCAGGATCCGCGATGCGGCGGCCTACCGGTTCGCGGTGGAGGGCTTCGGCGCCTCGGTGCGGGCCATCGCCTCCGACGCCGGGGTGAGCGCCGGCCTGGTGATGCACCACTTCGGCTCGAAGGCCAAGCTCCGCGACGCCTGCGATGAGAACATTCTGGCCACGATTCGCCGGCTCAAGCGCGAGCACGTCGCCGAGGCCGCCGCGGGCCAGAGCCTCATGCACATGTTCGCGGCCGCCGAGGAGAATGCGGCGGTCCTCGGGTACGTTCTGCGGTCCATGCAGGACGGCGGCCCGCTGGCCCGGGAGTTCATCGACCATATGGTCGACGACGCGGTGGGCTACAGCCGCGAGGGCGTCGCCGCGGGGGTGATCGTGCCCAGCCGGGACGAAGCGGCGCGGGCGGGCTACCTCACGCTTTCCGCGCTCGGCGCGCTGCTGCTGGAGGTGACGCTCAAGCCACCGGCGGACCCATCCGACCTCGCATCGATCGTCCGCGGCTACCTGAGCAGCAGCTACCTGCCGATGCTGGAATTGTTCACCGAGGGCTATCTCACCTCCCGTCGTGCGTTGGAGGACTGCCTCAGCTACATGTCCACCCCGCCCTAGCGGGAGCCGGCAGCGTCCGCGTTGCGCCCTGGGCCGCCGGTGGCACCGGGCCCGGGCGCGCTGAGTAGCAACAACTGCGACAGGCATGTGAAAGTGAGTGAGCCATGAGCACGACACCAGCTATCGAGATCCACGAACTGTCCAAGTCCTTCGGCAGGGTGCGGGCCCTGGACGGGCTGAGCCTGAGTGTGCAGCCCGGGGAGATCCGTGGTTTCCTGGGGCCCAATGGGGCCGGCAAATCCACCACCCTGCGCGTTCTGCTCGGGCTGCTGCGGGCCGACGCGGGCTCCGCCCGACTGTTCGGCGGCGAGGTGTGGCGCGACGCCGTCAAGCTGCACCAGCGCATCGCCTACGTGCCCGGAGACGTCAGCCTGTGGCCCAACCTGACCGGAGGCGAGTGCATCGACTACCTCGCCCGGCTCGGTGGCCGCGCCGACAAGCGCCGGCTCAAAGCCCGCAAGACCGAGCTGCTGGAGCGCTTCGAACTGGACCCGCGCAAGAAGACGCGCACCTATTCCAAAGGCAACCGGCAGAAGGTCGCTTTGGTTGCGGCCTTCCTGGCCGACGCGGAGCTGTACGTGCTCGACGAGCCGACCTCCGGGCTGGACCCGCTGATGGAGTCCGTGTTCACCGGGTACGTCCGCGAGGCCGGAGCCGCGGGCAAATCCGTGCTGCTCAGCAGCCACATCCTCTCCGAGGTCGAGAAGGTCTGCGACACCGTCACGATCATCCGCAACGGGAAGGACGTCGAGTCCGGCACGCTGGAGGAGCTGCGGCACCTCACGCGCACCAGCGTGAGCGCGGTGGTCGGCGCGGACCCGTCGGCGCTCGCCGCGCTGCCCGGGGTCCATGACCTGGCCGCCACGGCCTTCGCCGGTGCCACCCGGGTCACCTTCGATGCCGACAACGCGCAGATCGGCGCCGTGCTGACGGCGCTCACCGCGCTCGAGGTGCGCAGCCTCAGCGCCACCCCGCCGTCGCTGGAGGACCTGTTCATGCGCCACTACGGCGACGTGCTCGACCCTGGCACCGCAGCGGTGGGCGGATCGCCGGAGGGCGCCAAGGGCGCGGGTGCGCGATGAATGCCCACCTCGCCTCCGCAACGGCCGCTGCGGCGGAGCGTTCGGCCCGCGGATCGGCCTTGGCCGGAACCGGAGCGCTGGTGCGGTTCATGCTGCGCCGGGACCGCGTGCGGCTGAGCGTATGGACGGCGTCGATCGTATTCTTCTACGCGTACTTCGTGGTGGCGCTTGGCGCCTTGGGCGATCAGGCGCGCGCCGGGCGCGCGCTGATCATGCAGACCCCGAGCGGCATCGCCATGGGCGGACCGGGGTACGGCATCGAGAACTACACGGTGGGCGTCGCCATCGCCAACGAGGGCATCACCTGGATGGTCATGGGGCTCGCGATCATGAGCATCCTGCACATCGTGCGGCACACGCGTGGCGAGGAGGAGAGCGGACGCTCGGAGCCGGTGCTCGCCCGGACGGTCGGGCGGCACGCGCCCGCGGTCGCGGCGGCAATCACCCTGTGCGCCGTCAACGCCGTCATTGCGCTCGCCTCTGCGCTCGTCCTCTCCGGCGTGGGCGGGGCGGAGCTGGCTCTGGCCGACTCGTTCGCACTGACCGCCGGGAGCGGGCTGAGCGCCATGGTGTTCGGCGCGATCGCCTTGGTGGCCGCGCAGGTGACCGAGCACGGCCGGGGCGCGGTGGGCATCAGCCTCGCGGCGTTCGGTCTTGCCTTCATGCTCCGCGCCGCGGGCGATATCCAGCAGCGGCACGGCAGCGCGTTGTCGTGGTTTTCCCCGATCGCCTGGCCGCAGCAGATGCGGCCCTTCGTCGACGTGCGGTGGTGGCCGGCCGCGCTGTGCCTCGTCGCCATCTTCGTGTTCCTCCTCGTCGGCGCCTTCCTCGGATCACGCCGCGACTTCGGCGGGGGCCTGATTGCGGTTCGCGCGGGCCGGTCCGATGCCCGGGCGGTGCTGCGCGGGCCGGCCACCCTCGCCTGGCTCCAGCAGCGCACCGCGTTCAGCTGGAGCGCCATAGGGTTGGGCCTCATGTGGTTCGCCTCGGGCACCCTGTTGCCGGACATCACCTCCATGATCGCGGAAATCCCGGAGAGCAATCCGGTCTTCGCCGCGGTGTTCGGTGCGGATCCGAGCCAGTTCACCACGGCCTTCCTCGGGGTGATGATCATGTTCGCCATGCTGTGTTGCGCCGCATATGCCGTCGTGATGGGGCAGCGGGCCAAGGTGGAGGAAGGCGCCGGCCGTGCCGAAATCGCGCTGGCCAAGCCGATATCCCGGCATCGCTGGTTCGGCGCCCAACTGCTGGTCGCGGCGCTGGGTACCGGCATGCTTGCCGCGGTCAGCATCTGGGCCATGTGGCTAGGCGCGGCATCCGTTGGCTACGCGGAACAGACGTTCGCTGACTATACCGGGGTGCTGTGGCCCTACCTTGTGGCCCTGGCCAGCTATCTGGGATTCGCCACGGTCCTGTATGCGTGGATCCCGCGGGCGTCGGGCGCCGGGTGGGTGCTGCTAATCTACACTTTCGTGATCGGCATGTTCGGCGGGCTACTGCAGGACCTGCCGGACTGGGTGCACGGAATCTCGCCCTTCTACTGGCTGCCGGCCGCGTTCACCGAGCAACCGGAGCTCGGGCACATGCTAGGGCTGGCGGGGGTCGCCGTCCTCTTGTTCGCGCTTGGCTTCGCCGGATTTCGCCGGCGTGACGTGCCGACCGGCTAGGTGCAGTATCGCGGAGTCGCGCGCTCGCCTCGGCTGAACGGCATCGGTTGCCCATCGGTCCACGAGCCATGAGCTAAAAATCTGCGGCTCAGCCCCGTTGCCGTGCGAGGCTGCTTTCGCGGGGCACGCGCCAGGCCGCGGTGCTGGGGCCGAACAATCATGGAGTGCATTGTGCTCCGATGCGTGTACCGGAGCTGGGGGTGGGCCGCGCACCGTCTGCCCGTGCCTGGGCTGCCGGCGATACCTCGAGGCAAGCTATTTGCGTCGCGACGCGAATTTCTCGAAAAATATTTAGCAACCGCGGAATATCGATATGAAGAGTAGAGTTGAGTTAAGTACACTCAAGTTTATGGGTTCACCCTCAGAGAGAAAGGATGCGCGTGGACACCAAGCTCACTACCAAAAGCCAAGAGGCACTATCTGCTTCCGGGATGAATGCGTCGACCGCGGGCAATCCGCAGATCGAACCGGCTCACCTGTTGAAGGCTCTGCTGGATCAGCGGGACTCGGTCGCCGTGGCGCTGCTGAAAACCGCAGGACTGGACGTTGACGCCCTCTCCGTCGAGGCAAGCAGCGCCATCAATGCACTGCCGGCCAACTCCGGATCCTCGGTGGCCCAAGCGCAATTTTCGCGTCAGCTGCTCCAAGCGGTCAGCATCGCCCAGGAGATCGCGAACAATATGGGGGACACCTATGTCTCCACCGAACATCTGCTCATCGCGCTGGCCTCCGACCAGACCAAGGCCGGCGAAGCCCTGCGCAATGCCGGAGCCACCCGCGAGCTGCTGGTAGGAACCCTGCCAACCATCCGCGGGGACCGCAAGGTCGACAATCCGAACCCGGAAGACACCTTCCAAGCGCTGGAAAAGTTCGGCACCGATATGACGGCGCTGGCACGCGCGGGCAAACTGGATCCGGTCATCGGCCGCGACAAGGAAATCCGACGCGTCGTTCAGGTGCTTTCGCGGCGCACAAAAAACAACCCCGTGCTGATCGGTGAACCCGGCGTAGGCAAGACCGCCGTCGTCGAAGGACTCGCCCAGCGCATGATCGCCGGTGACGTACCGGAGTCCCTTCGCGGCAAGACGCTGATCTCCCTGGACCTCGGGTCCATGATCGCTGGCGCCAAATACCGCGGCGAGTTCGAAGAACGGCTGAAGTCGGTACTCGAAGAGATCAAGTCCTCCGCCGGGCAGATCGTCACATTTATCGATGAAATCCACACGGTGGTCGGCGCCGGCGCCTCCGAAGGCGCCATGGACGCCGGAAATATGCTCAAGCCGATGCTCGCCCGTGGCGAGCTGCGGCTCATCGGCGCGACCACGCTGGATGAGTACCGCGAGAATATCGAGAAAGACCCGGCCCTGGAGCGCCGCTTCGCCCAGGTCTACGTGGGGGAGCCAAGCGTGGACGACACCATCGCGATCCTGCGCGGCCTGAAGGAGCGCTACGAGGCGCACCACAAGGTTTCCATCGCCGACTCGGCGTTGGTCGCCGCCTCCACGCTGTCCAACCGCTATATCTCCGGGCGGCAGCTGCCGGATAAGGCCATCGACCTGGTTGACGAGGCCGCGAGCCGGCTGCGCATGGAGATCGATTCCGCACCGGAAGAGATTGATGAGCTGCGCCGCGAAGTCGACAGGCTGACCATGGAGGAGCTGGCGCTCTCCGGAGAGAGCGACCCTGCCTCGATCGAACGGCTGGAAGCACTGCGCTTCGACATGGCGGACAAGCAGGAAAAGCTGGACGCGCTCAACGCTCAGTGGGACGCGGAGAAGGCTGGGCTGAACCGCGTCGGCGACCTGAAGGTGAAACTGGACGATCTGCGCTCGCAGGCCGAAAAGTTCCAGCGTGAGGGGGACCTGGAGAACGCCTCGCGCCTGCTGTACGGGGAGATTCCGACGCTGCAAGGCGAACTTGAGGCAGCGGCCGAAGCCGAAGCCGGCAACACCGCGGAACACACCATGGTGGCTGACGAAGTCACGGCGGACGATATTGCCGAGGTCATCTCGGCCTGGACCGGCATCCCCGCTGGGCGGATGCTGCAGGGCGAAAGCCAGAAGCTGCTGCAGATGGAAGAGCGCATCGGACAGCGGCTGATCGGCCAGCAGCAAGCGGTTGCGGCGGTCTCCGACGCGGTGCGCCGCACACGTGCCGGGATTGCCGATCCGGACCGCCCCACCGGGTCCTTCTTGTTCCTTGGGCCTACCGGTGTGGGCAAGACCGAGCTGGCCAAGTCGCTGGCCGATTTCCTCTTTGACGACCCACGGGCCATGGTGCGGATTGACATGTCCGAGTACTCCGAGAAGCACTCGGTCGCCCGACTCGTCGGAGCGCCTCCAGGATATGTGGGATACGAAGAGGGCGGGCAGCTCACCGAAGCGGTGCGCCGTCGACCATACTCGGTCATCCTGCTCGACGAGGTGGAGAAGGCTCACCCGGAGGTGTTCGACATCCTGCTGCAGGTGCTGGACGACGGCCGCTTGACCGACGGGCAGGGACGCACCGTGGATTTCAGGAACACGATCTTGATCCTGACCTCAAATTTGGGTTCCCAGTTCCTGGTGGATCCAACCATGGAGGACAAAGACAAGAAGTCTGCGGTGATGAACGTGGTCAACGCGTCCTTCAAGCCGGAGTTCTTGAACCGTTTGGACGAGGTCATCATCTTCGATCCGTTGAGCATCGAGCAGCTTGGCAATATCGTGAAGCTGCAAATCGACCTGCTGGCCGAAAGGCTGTCCGAACGCCGGCTCAGCCTCGATGTGGACGAATCCGCCGGAGAGTGGTTGGCCTTGACTGGCTATGATCCGGCCTACGGCGCCCGTCCGCTGCGCCGGCTGGTCCAGCGAGAAATCGGTGACCGGCTAGCGCGGGAGATTCTCGGTGGAAGCATCCAGGATGGGGATACCGTCAAGGTCGGTCTCGATCCGGAGGGCGACCGGCTCAGGGTCGCTCGGGGTGAGGCGCCGCAACCTTAATGCCAGGGCATCGGATATAGCCGTGGCCGGTGGAATCCACCGGCCACGGCTATTGAAAATCTGCGGGGCTTAGCTTTCTTCGTTCTCTGGAAGCAGCGAGTTGCGCACATTGCCTTCGGAGAGGCTCAGGAAGCAGGAGACCTGGCGGTCTCCTTGCGTCCAGGTGCTTTCCGACGGGCGGGAGAAGTGATACGTCCAAGTTGAATCGAGGCCGGCGCTGGGGTCCAAGGAAACCGACTTGCACAGCGACTCGGACTCGGTCAGCAACTCGTTAGAGCCCGGGTATTCTTCGCCGGCTAGCTCGAAGGAACCGATGAGCTGAGCATTATGTGCAGAATCACAGGTCACTACGGTCTGCACTGCAAGCGGAGACTCGAAGCCGCGAAGGCAGTCGCCGAGGATGAGTTGTTCCGGTGGGATGGACGCGGCGATAATTCCATCCAGGCCGGGGCTCGGATTCCGCTCCACATTGTTCGCCTCTGGCGTAGCTGGCGTAATAAAGCGAAGTACAACGAATACCACCGCAGCGCTTAGGGCTAAAACGGCGATGACGAGTAAAACCCACTGGCCGATTTGCCGTTTGGGCTTCTCCGGTTCGGGCTGCAATGGCGGTAATGCCGCTTGCGGCTCGGGTAGATCTTTTTCCACCACCTGTAGTGCTCCTTGAAGGTTCGCCTTGGTTTGAAAGGGAGCAAGCTCACTAAATAGTCGTTGGACTAATCGACAGTCTAACGGGTCTGACACGTGTTGCGTTCAGCGCTCGCCGTCGAATCGTGTTAACCTTTAATTACGAAAGAACTGATCACATATTCGGGGGCCTTCACCTGTTAGGTGGACCACCTCCCGACTCTACTGAAAAGAGGGGGTCACGCCATGGGGCGCGGCCGTCAAAAGGCTAAAGCACAGCGTCAAGCGCGAGATATTAAGTACTACTCGCCCTCGACTGACCTTACGGCACTAGAGCGTGAGCTTGGTGTCCGGTCCGATTATCATGCCCAGAATCTGGAGCCTGATAATTCATCGCATGACGACGAAGAGTCTGATTACGACGAGCTGACTAAGAAGTACTCCGGAGACGACGACGCTGACTAATCCTCAGCTACTCAACCGAGAGTCATTGGCTCGGGTGCCTGCCTTCATATGAAGTTGTGCAGCTCTTCAGTACATTTTTGCGACATGCCGCAGCGACTAAGCTAAATTAGCTTCAAGGTCGTTGCGGCCTTTGTCGTCCCCGAATGCTCCGAAAGGTCAGAACGTGAGCACCCCCGAAGAGCTTTCCATCCAAATGGCCCACCACTCGGCCATCAGGTCCATGCAACGCATCGTGGAGCAGCAAGCGGATCCTTCCCCGGAAGAAGACGCCAGAGCCGGCGTGCAGGCAATGCTCGACCGAGGCAATGTGCTGGTGGTGACGGGTGCCGGAGTTTCCACCGACTCCGGGATCCCCGACTACCGGGGACCAAACGGCTCGCTGCAACGCCACCGTCCGATGACCTATCAGGAATTCAAATACCGTCCTGAGGCACGCCACCGCTATTGGGCCCGCGGGTTCGTGGGCTGGCGCCACATGTTCCAAGCCGAACCGAATGGAATTCACCGCCGGCTGGTGGGCTGGGAAGATACCGGCCGGATCAGTGGAATCATTACGCAAAACGTTGACGAGCTGCACCATCGGGCCGGATCAAAAACGGTGATCCCGGTGCATGGCGACCTTTCGATTGTGCGTTGCCTGGACTGCGGCCAGAGCGAGGACCGCCAACACTTCGACATCCGCCTGCAGGAGCTCAATGTCGGCTACATCGAATCCGTTGAAATCGACCCCAGCGCGATCAACCCGGATGGCGATGTGGAACTGCCGCAGTATTGGGTCGACCGGTTCATCATGGCTAGGTGTGAAAATTGCGGCTCCTTGGCGTTGAAACCCGATGTGGTGTACTTCGGCGAGAGCGTGCCGGTGGAGCGCAAGCAGCAGATGGCACAGCTCGAGGAGGCTTCTACCGGGTTGTTGGTGCTCGGCTCATCGCTGGCGGTGATGAGCGGGTACAAGATCCTGCTGAACTTCGTCAAACGCGGATTACCGGTCGCCTTGGTAACCAATGGCCACGTGCGCGGCGAGGAGAAAGCCACGTGGCGGTGGCGGGTGCCGCTGTCTCATGCGATGCGACAGCTCGATTAGCCACCGAAGGCAAAATTCGCGGCTGGGGATAATCCGTACTCGTCGTCGATGATCCTGGCTCCGCGCCCAACGGTGCATAACGCACAGGGGACAGGATGAAGAGGGCAGTGAGCAGCACCAGAATCACGGTGAGAACCGTGCAGAGGACCGATATCTTCCACCAAATACGCGGTCGTGCGCTCCTTGCCAGTCGTGCAGCGAGGACGTATCCGGTCAGGCCACCGAGGGTATTGACAATGACATCGGTGGCATCGGAACTCCCCAGCGCGAGAACGTACTGGATGATCTCGAAGGCCAGACTGACCCCGGCCATCAAGCCAACTGCGTGCAGCCAATGCCAAGCGCGAGCCAAGAGGCCCAGATAGAGGCCGAAGGGCATAAACAGGACAAGGTTCAGTCCAACTTCAACTGGCGCACTGGAGCCGGACTCGGCCCAAGCGACGAACGGCACGAGCTTAATGAGCCGCAGCGATCCGGAACCGACGAACGGAATCTCCAGCTTCCACAGCACCATCCAACCAAGCAAGACCAGATAGATGGCGAACAGCGGAACCAGCCGTTTGCTGGCCCGAGCCAATCCGGGCTCCGGGTGCTGTTCGTGCATGCCACGCTCCATTTCGGTAGGCGCCGTCGTACCGATTCTAGAGGAATCGAGCTGAGGCACCCCGGACTAGTGCCGTGGCTTGAGCGAGGTGTAGGACCATCGCTCCAGGGCTAGCCGGGGTGGGAATCGAGAACCTCCGCGGGCGAGAGCCAGTAGGTATTCCGGCGGGGGAGTTGCGGCGGGTCCAGCGACCGGGGCAAAAGCACCGCGGGAGGCCGGTCTTTGCGGATGATGACTTTGAAGAGCCCGGCATGGCGCGCGTGGTGGTGCCGGGGGCAGAACATCGCCCCGTTTTCAACACTCGTCTCGCCGCCCTCCTCCCACGGCAGGAGGTGGTCCGCTTCGCAGCGCCCCGCGGGCATGGTGCATCCCGGATACAGGCAGCCACGGTCGCGGGCAATCAGGGCTCGTTTCATATGCGGCGGGAAGAGCCGTTCGGACCGGCCGACATCGAGTATCTGTCCTTTGCCATTAAAAACCACCGGGAGGATCCCCGCATTGCACATCTGCGTGCGTGCCTCGGCATCGGAGAGCGGAATGCCGTTTTCGGTGATCGCGTAGCTCTTGTCGCCCGCGATCATTTTGGCGAAGTCCAGATGCACGACGACCTGCGGGGTGACGATGCCGGTGGTTTTCTTTCCCGTGGCGCCGGTGGAGCGAAGCGCGCTGAGCAGTGCGGTCAGGTGCCGCATCGCCGGGGTGAGGTCTTCGAAGGTCTGCGGGTAGAAGGAATCACCGGGCAGGGCTGCCGGCGCCGCGGCATGATCCGCGGGAGCCGGAGCCTCGGATTCCGCGTTTCCTGGCCCTGCGTGGGCAGCGGACTGGTCGCCGGAATTCTCCGCCGGGGACCCTTGCTCTTCGGGGGCACCGTCTTGCGCCCAGCGGGGCATGGTTTCCGGATCGTCCCACGGCGTGGTTGCTGGGGGTGGCGCGGGCACCGCCCCGGGCTCGGGAGCGGAATTGGACGACGCGCCGCCGCCTGCCTGCGCGTAGGTCCGCGCGGTCAGCTGCGCGAGTTGTTGCCGGTTGCCGGCGATGGTCGCCGGATTGTCGATCTGCGTGCGGAGGGATTCGATGAGTTCCGCCTCATGGGGCAGCACCTTGAGCTGATAGATCACCAGGCCGTTGCGCATGCCCTTGCGGAATATCCCGGCTTCGGCGACGAGCGCCTGGGGCGGGCGCTGCGTGCCGACCTGCTCTTGGACCAGCGTGCCCAGGTGCGTCAGGGCGGTAGCTGGCTCCTGGCGAAGCAGGGTGGCCGCCTGCCCTTCGAGCTGGTCGCGTTGCGCGGCGGAGGGCAGGTCCTTGTGCACGCCGCGGAGTTTGCTGGCGGCCTGGGCCACTAGGCGGGGATCGGTTTCCCGTCCGCTGAATTCGGCGGACAGCCGTGGGTAGGCCGGACCATGGCGTACCCCGTCCTCGGTGACCCGCGCGATCAGCGCGTCCGCCTGGGCGAGCCGGTAGTTGGCAGCGGAGACCGGCACCTGGAGCCATGAGGTGTACATCGAGGTGCAGTCCGTGAAGTGAGCGCGCCCGCTGGCCCGCTGGCCGGAAAGCTGCTCAAGGGTTTCGAGGGTGGGGGCCGGGCCGGCCTCGGCAACAGCTTGCAGGGACCGCTCGTCTAGTTGATGCGCGCCGCTGGAGCGCAGCGCGTCGGCCGCATGAATCTGGCTGCGGGCAAGCTCGGCCGCGCAGCGCTCGGTCAGCCAGGCGAAGTACGCGGCGTGGCCCGGTGCGAGGTCGATCCCGGCCAGCGCGCGCGTGGCCCGCGCGACCTGGCTGACGCCTTTCGCCAGCAGGTCCAGCGCCTGGGCGGTGGCTGCATGCGTACTCATGTGCCCCAGCATGCACCACGATGGGCCGGTGTCGGCAGGCGGCGGGCAAGCTGTGGATAAGCGGGCAAAAAAGGGGGCGAAACGGCACCGTGCTGGTGCCGTTTCGCCCCCTTTTGCGGGATGCTTCGAATGCTACTTGGCGTAGTTGCCGGTCAGCAGGACCGCGCCGCCGTCCACGCCCTTGGCGCCCTGGACGAAGTCCAGTCCGGCGGAGCTAGCGGAAGGCTCGAGGTTTTCGACCGAACCCATGATCCAGGCGCCCATGCCGGCCTTGTTCAGCAGTGCCACCGCGCGGTCGGCGACGTTCTGCTCGACCACCGCGACCATGCCCACACCCAGGTTCAGGGTGCGCTCAAGATCCGGCTGCGGCACATTGCCCAGCGCCGCAATGGTGGAGAAGACCGCGGGCAGCGACCAGGTGGAGCGGTCCACGCGGGCCATCAGGCCCTTGGGCAGCACGCGGGCCAGGTTGGCCGCCAGGCCGCCGCCGGTGACGTGGCTGAAGCCGTGCACCCCGAAGTTCTCCCCGTCGTTCAGCTCGCCGATCAGGTCCAGGCAGGCGGTGGTGTAGATGCGGGTCGGAACCAGCAGCTCCTCGCCCAGCGTGCGGCCGAATTCGGCGACCTCGCGCTCCAGCTCCCACTTGGCGTGCGCGATCACGCGGCGCACCAGCGAGTAGCCGTTGGAGTGGATGCCCGAGGAGGCCATGCCGATGACGACATCCCCGGCCTGCACCCGCTCCGGGCCTAGTAGCTGATCGGCTTCGATGACACCGGTAGCAGCACCGGCCACATCGTACTCGTCCTCGGCCAGCAGGCCCGGGTGCTCGGCGGTTTCGCCGCCCACCAGGGCGGTGCCGGCCAGCTTGCAGCCTTCGGCGATGCCGCGCACGATATCCGCGATGCGCTCCGGAACGACCTTGCCGGTGGCGATGTAGTCGGTCATGAACAGCGGCTTGGCGCCAACCACCACGATGTCATCGACCACCATGCCCACCAGGTCCTGGCCGATGGTGTCGTGGATGTCCAGCTTCTGCGCGATCGCAACCTTGGTGCCCACCCCGTCGGTGGAGGTGGCCAGGTAGGGCTTCTTGTACCCGGTGAGGAAGGAAACGTCGAACAGGCCGGCGAATCCGCCGACTCCGCCGACCACGCCGGTGGTGTGGGTGGCCTTGATCGCGCCCTTCATCAACTCGACGGCACGGTCACCGGCCTCGACGTCGACGCCCGCTCCGGCGTAGGTGATGGAGGTTGGCTGCTCTTGCGTGCCGCTCATGGCAGATGGATCCTTTTCTGTCGTGAACACCGAATAGCCGGTGCCGCTTGCAACGAGGTGGGTGATGGATTGGTGACTAGAGAGTTGCTTCGAGCTCGGCATCCGGGCCGGGCTCGCAACCGCTCTGATTTGCCTGCTCCAGCAGGTTCTTCCCGTGGCGCTCATCACCGGGCAGCGGGATCGGGTAGTCGCCGGTGAAGCAGGCGGTGCACAACTTCTCGCGCGGCTGCGCGGTGGCCCCGATCATGCCGTCCTCGGAGATGTACGCCAGCGAATCGGCGCCGATGGACTTTCCGATTTCGTCCACGGCCGCGCCATTGGCGATCAGCTCCGCGCGGGTGGCGAAGTCGATGCCGTAGAAGCAAGGCCATTTCACCGGTGGCGAGGAGATCTTCACATGCACCTCGGCGGCTCCGGCCTCGCGCAGCATGCGCACCACCGCACGCTGGGTGTTGCCGCGCACGATCGAGTCGTCCACGACCACCACGCGCTTGCCGCGCAGTACTGTCTCCAGCGCGTTGAGCTTCAGCTTGATGCCCAGCTGGCGCAGCGTCTGCGAGGGCTGGATGAAGGTGCGGCCCACATAGGCGTTCTTCACGAAGCCGTGGGTGAACGGAATGCCGGACTCCTCGGCGTAGCCGATGGCCGCCGGGGTGCCGGATTCCGGGACCGGGATGACGATGTCCGCGTCCGCGCTGTTTTCGCGGGCCAGCTGGCGGCCCATCTCCACGCGGGCTTCGTATACCGAGCGACCGGCGATGGTCGCATCGGGGCGGGCCAGGTAGACGTACTCGAAGACGCAGCCCTTCGGGGTGGCTTCGGCGAAGCGGGTGGAGCGGATGCCGGTCTCGTCGATGGCGATCAGTTCGCCCGGTTCGATCTCGCGGATGAAGGACGCGCCCACGGTGGCCAGGGCCGGCTGCTCGGAGGCAACCACCCAGCCGCGGTTCAGCCGTCCCAGGACCAGGGGACGCACCCCGTGCGGGTCGCGGGCCGCGTACATGGTGTTTTCGTCCATGAACACGAAGCAGAAGGCGCCCTCGATCTTGGGCAGCAGCTCCAGCGCGGTCTCTTCGAGGCTCTGGCCCTCCTTGCCCGCAAGCAGGGCGGTGACCAGCGCGGTATCGGTGGTATTGCCCTGGGCAATTTCGCCGCGCAGCTTGCCGCCCTCGGAGACCTGCTTGGCCTCGACCATTTCGGCGAGCTGCGCCGAGTTGGTGAGGTTGCCGTTATGCGCCAGGGCTACGGTGCCGGTCTGGGTCGGGCCCAGGGTCGGCTGCGCATTGGCCCAGTGGCTGGCGCCGGTCGTCGAATAGCGGCAGTGCCCCACGGCCAGGTGGCCGGTCATCGAGTTCAACGTGTTTTCGTCGAAGACCTGGGAGACCAGGCCCATATCCTTGTACACGTTGATTCGCGCGCCGTCGCTGGTTGCGATGCCCGCGGACTCCTGTCCGCGGTGCTGCAACGCGTACAGCCCGTAATAGGTTAGTTTTGCAACTTCTTCGCCAGGTGCCCAGACACCAAAAACGCCGCATTCGTCCTGCGGCCCTTTTTCGTTGGGAAGCAAGTCATGATTCAGGAATCCATCGCCACGCGCCATGTCAATTATTCTCTCATGTATCTATTGGTCGACACCGACCGTTTATGTGGTGAACGGCGACCAGGTGCGCGGCCACCGCTTGCCTTCCTGGGAAGGGGAGGGCGCCTAGCCTTGTCGCTCGCTGCCGGTGTCCCCGGCCAGGGGCACCGCCAGTTTTGGGGTGGTCTTGCGCGAAGTGACGCGATCGATAATTACATATGCGAGCGCGCCTAGCCCGGTGCCAAGTCCCGCGCAGAACATGGCGAAGAATCCGACGGCCGATCCCACGGTGTAATCCATGGACGGTTCACCAATCAAGCCAATGACTACGCCTACCAAGGCGCCGAGTACGGCGCCGGCGAGGACTATTGGCCAGAAGCGCGGTGCCGAATGAACCTGCACCTGGATTGGCTGGTCGGCGGATGGCGGGGTAGCGGGGTGTTGCTCCATAGCTTTAAGGGTACTCAATTAGCGGCAGGTGTGCCGACAAGTCTGCCCTTAGTCCGGAGGCGTGCAATTGCCCCGATTGCACTGCCGCAGCCCAGCCGGTGCGCCCGGTGACCAGTGAAAGCCATAATTCGGCGGGCATTTCGACCACATTTGGCGGTGTACCACGGGTATGGCGGGGCCCTTCAATGCATTGAGTCACACCAAAGGGCGGAACCCGCACCTCAACCGAGTTCCCCTCGGCCCGCGAAGCGAGTTCCTCCAAGGCGAAACGCACCGCCATGGCCAGCGTTGGGCGGGCTGTTTTCCCTTGGATTTCCGCGTTTTCGGTCCAGTTGCGAAGTGCTGCGCGGCCGGCGTGCTCGTCTATTCTTCGCTTGATCGCCATGGCGTTAAATTCCCTTCCTTGGATGACGAAAAAATGTCATATTCCGCCCCTGGATTTCGTTTTCGGTGGGGCTAGCGGGCCGCGAAGTCCCGGCCGAGGTAGCGAACCCCGGCAGCACGCGCCCCGGCGGTGTGCGCCGCGCTGCTCAGCCGGTCTGATAATTCTTCCAGCTTCCGCATGCTCAGCGCACCATGGGCAGCCAGCAGGCCCAACGCCAGCACATCGATTCCGCGCGAAGCGCCATCAAGGATTTTCACCGCCACGCTGACCCCGTTAGGGGCGGACATGCCCAGCACCCCTTCGGCACCGAGCTTGGCGATGATTCCGGTGGACTCGATGACCAGCGTATTGGGGCTGCCCGCACCGCGTACCGCCCACGGGTGTTCGCGCATGGCGCTGGCCACCGACCGGGCAGCCGGGTCGGTGGATGCCGCCAGCTTTCGAAACCCCTCCGCCAGGGACCGCAGCGACATCTGCGGTGCCGGAGCCCCGCAGCCATCGACGCCCAGGAAAGTGATCGGCCCGCAGAACTCTTCCATCGCCCGAGAGGCCGAACGCTGCACCGGATGCTCGGGCGACAGATAGCTGCCGAGCGGTTCACCGCTGGCCACAGCCGCCGCGAGAAAAGCGGCATGTTTGCCCGAACAGTTGAAGGCAAGCTTGTTTTGGCTGTGGCCGCGCGCGGCCATCTCGGAGCGTGTTGCCGAATCGCCGGGCCACGAGGCCGGGCATTGCAGATGCTCTTGGCCCAGCGCCACCGAGTCGAGCACGCTGCGCGCGAGCAGCTGATGTTGTTCGGTTCCCAGATGGCTGGCGCAGGCAAGCGCCAGTTGCGCGGATTCCAACGCCGCCCCGGCGCGCAGCGAACCGATCGCCTGAAAAGGCTTCAGCGCGGATCGCGGAAAGACCAAGGCTTCGGGATCGCCGATGGCCTCCAGAACCTGCCCGGCCGGATCCAGAACTACCGCTGCGCCATAATGCCGCGATTCGATCACCGAATTGCGGGTGATCCGCAGCAGCTCGCTGCACTGTGTGATGTCTATCGCTGAACCCATGAGGCCAAGTCTAGGCGCAGGCCCGCACGGAGGGCTTTCCCAAGGAAGGCAAGCCCCCAGGGGCTGGCGCGGTGATCTGGGCAACTTTTCATCGCCCGGTCACAGACCACTAATCGTGCGTGGTTCTCCGGTAAACTCGGTGCAGTGAAGGTACTGGTGATTGGCCCAGGCGGCCGTGAGCATGCAATTGTCCGTGCACTTAGTGCAGACCCCTACGTCAATGAGGTTCATTGCGCTCCCGGCAACGCCGGAATCGCACAGGACGTCACTACCCATGAGATCAACGCGCAGGACCCGCAAGCGGTTCTGGCGCTAGCCCGCGAGCTAGCCAGCGAGCTGGTAATCGTTGGGCCCGAAGCGCCACTGGCCGCCGGAGTTGCCGATGCGCTCATCGAAGCCGGGATTCCCGTCTTCGGGCCAACCCGCGCCGCGGCACAGCTGGAAGCCTCCAAGGCATTCGCCAAGGACGTCATGGCCGCCGCGCAGGTTCCCACCGCCATGGCGCATGTGGCAACGAATACTGCCGAAGCCGAAGCCGCCCTTGACGATTTCGGCGCACCCTATGTGGTCAAAGACGACGGGCTGGCCGCTGGCAAGGGGGTTGTGGTGACCGCAGACCGTGCCGAGGCACTGGCCCACGCAGAGCTCTGCTTTGCCGCCGGCGGCACCGTGGTTATCGAAGAATTCCTCGATGGCCCGGAAGTTTCGCTGTTCGTCATCTGCGACGGCAAGCACGCCGTCCCGCTGTCCCCAGCTCAGGACTTCAAGCGCATCTTCGACAACGACGAAGGCCCCAACACCGGTGGCATGGGCGCCTACTCGCCGCTTCAATGGCTTCCGGAAGGCTTTGTCGACGAGGTGATGGACCGCGTCGCCTACCCGACACTGCGCGAAATGGAAAAGCGCGGCACCCCGTTCACCGGCGTGCTGTACTGCGGACTGGCCATCACCAAGCGCGGCATCCGCGTCATCGAATTCAACGCCCGCTTCGGCGACCCGGAGACCCAAGCGGTTCTGGCTCGGCTGAAGACCCCGCTGGGCGCAATCCTCCTCGCCGCGGCGAACGGCAAGCTCGACGACGCCGAGCAGCTGCGCTGGTCCTCGAAAACCGCCGTGGACGTGGTCATCGCCGCCGAGAATTACCCGGATGCCCCGGTCAAGGGTGCGGTGATCGAAGGGCTGGAAGAAGCCAACCATGTCGGCGAGGTGCATGTGATGCATGCCGGCACCAGCACCGACGCCGAGGGCAATATCACCGTGGCCGGTGGCCGCGTCTTGGCGGTCGTCGCGTTGGGCGATGGCCTTGCCGCCGCCCGGGCGAACGCCTACGCGGGTGTTTCCAAGATCAGTTGGAGCGGTGCCCAGTCGCGCAGCGATATCGCCTTGAAGGCCGAACGCGGAGAAATCGTAGTGAACGGGGAGAGCAAGTAATGGCAGGATTCCAGACCGAAACGCTTTCCCTGGATGGCTGGGACCACTTCTATTCGGGCAAGGTGCGCGACCTGTACCTGCCGGCCGGGGTGAGCTTCGCGGACTCCGACCGTGTGCTGGTGGTCGCTTCGGACCGAATCAGCGCCTATGACTTCGTGCTGACCAGCGAGATTCCGGATAAGGGCAAGGTGCTGACCCAGCTGAGCCTGTGGTGGTTCGGGCAGCTGGACGAATTCGCCAACCACGTGATCTCCACCGAGGTGCCGGCGGCGGTAGCCGGCCGCGCGATGGTGTGCAAGAAGCTTGAGATGTACCCTATCGAGTGCATTGCCCGCGGTTATCTGACCGGCTCGGGTCTGGCCGAATACAAGGTCTCCTCGACCGTGTGCGAGCTGCCGTTGCCCGCGGGCCTGGTTGACGGTTCACGCCTGCAGCCGGCGCTGTTCACCCCTTCGGCCAAGGCCGAGGTCGGCGAGCATGACGAGAACATCTCCTTTGCGCAGACGGTGGAACGCGTCGGCGCGCAGGTCTCCGAGGCCTTGCGCGAGAAGACCGTCGCCCTCTACGAACGCGCCGAGCAGATCGCCCGTGAACGCGGCATCATCCTTGCCGATACCAAGGTCGAATTCGGCGCCGATCCGAGCAACGGCGAGATCACGCTCGGCGACGAGGTGCTCACCCCCGACTCCTCGCGCTTCTGGGATGCCCAGTCCTACGCACCGGGCAAGGCCCAGGCGAGTTTTGACAAGCAGTTCGTGCGCGACTGGTTGACCTCAGCGGAATCCGGTTGGGACAAGAATTCCGGGGCAGAGCCGCCGGCCTTGCCCGCAGAGATCGTGGAAAAGACCCGCGCCCGGTACATCGACGCCTATGAGCGTTTGACCGGGGAGAAATTCTCCGGCTAAGGGCAAAAACGAAAGGCCGGGGTGAAGGAGAAATTCCTTCGCCCCGGCCTTTTCGCTAAGCAGGGAACTAGCCGCCCAGCTCGGCTGCGTCCTTGCGTACGTGATACAGCACGTAGCCGTAGCTCAACTCGGTCGCCAACGGATGCCGCGCGATCCAGTCGCGAGCCAGATCCGCCGGAAATTCAAGGTGAAGTACCTTGGCGAGATCCTCTGCCGAGTCGAAGCTCCAACTGCTCATCACCTCATGGCGTTGGGCTCCCTGCGCGGCCCACCACCGCCGGATGTAGCCATCCTCGCCCTGATCCGCGGCCCAGTTGCTCTGCCGTAAAAGCGAAGCGAATTCTCCGTGCTGGTGGTCGTTGTCGATCACCAGCAGCGACCCTCCGGGGCGCAGGACACGCAGGACCTCGCGTAGTCCGGCGGCGCAGTCGTAGTTCGTTGAGGGGAAGAAATAGGCGAAGCGCGCGTGCACCACCTCCACGCTGGAGTCCGCCAGCGGAAGATGTTCGGCAGACCCGTGCAGCACCTGAACCCGCGAACTGCGCGCCCGCGCGGCGTCCAGCAGGCGCAGATCCGGTTCTACGCCGATAACCGTGCCATGCTCGGTGAGATATTTGGGGAGCCAATAGCCGCTGCCGCACCCCAAATCCAGCAGGACCTTGCCCGCCCAGGGCGCCAAGGAGCGCAATTGCGCAAAGAGCACCCCGGTTCGATCCAGCGCGCTATTTTCAATCTCGTAGACTTCCGGGTCCGCCCCCTGGTTCGGGGCCGGAAGGAAGTCGCCCAATTCGTTTGCCATGTGCTTGCGGCCGGTTAGACCAGCGAGTCCTTCCACGCCTTGTGCAGCGAAGCGAAACGTCCCTCGTCCGCGATCAGCTGTTGCGGGGAGCCGTCCTCGATGATTCTCCCATCGTGCACCACCAGCACCCGGTCGGCGATCTGCACCGTGGACAACCGGTGGGCGATGATCAACGCCGTACGGTTCCCCAGCAGCTGCTGCAGGCCGCGTTGCACCGCGCGCTCCGAAGGAATGTCCAGCGAGCTGGTGGCCTCATCCAGGATCAGCACGGCCGGGTCGGCCAAGAAGGCGCGAGCGAAGGAGATGAGCTGGCGTTGCCCGGCGGAGACGCGACCGCCACGCTTATTCATGTCGGTCTCATAGCCTTCGGGAAGTTCGCGGATAAATTCATCGGCGCCCACCGCCCTAGCCGCATCCTGGATCTCCGCGAGCGTCGCGGTGGGCTTGCCGAGCGCAATGTTCTCGGCAACCGTCCCGGAGAACAGGAACGCTTCCTGGGTGACCATCACCACATGCCGGCGCAGTTCCTGATTCGAGAGCTCATTGATCGGGACCGAATCGATTTCCAGGCTGCCCGAGCGCAGATCGTAGAAACGGGAAATGAGTTTTGCGAGCGTGGATTTGCCGGCACCGGTCTGCCCAACCACCGCCACCGTTTGCCCGGCTTCAAGCTTCAGATCGAAGCGGTCCATGATGATCGGCCCTTGCCCGTAGCCGAAGACCGCGTCACTGAAGACGATCTCTCCCTTGACCTGCTCGATACTGCGCGGTGCCAGCGGTTCCCTGACGCTAGGTTCCTCTTCCAAGAGCCCGGAGACCTTTTCGAGGGCTGCCGTGGCCGACTGCAAGGAGGAGTAGAACATGGCGATCTGTTCGACCGGCTGGAAGACGCGTTTAGCCGCAAGCAGCAGCGCCACCATCACGCCAACGGCCAGCGTCCCATCCAGAATGCGGAAGCCGCCGTAGGCGAGCAATACCGCGACGGTGAGGTTTCCAATGAGCACCAGGCCCGGCTGGAGAATGCCGAATAAGTTGAAGGAGCGCACCGAGTTGACCCGATATTTTTCGGCGATCTCAGCATAGTTTTCGTCATTTGCCGCTTCTCGGCGGAACGCCTTGACCGCGCGAATGCCGGTCATCGTTTCGACGAACATGGAGATCACCTTCGCGGAAACCACGCGGGACTCGCGGTAGAGCACCTCGGAACGGCTCTGGTACCAGAAGAAGAGGATCGCCACCGGTATGGCCGCGATGCACAGCACCAAAGCGCTGCGCCAATCCAGGATAAAGATGGTGGCCAGCGTGAAAATTACGAAGACGCACGAGGAGGCGAGTTCGGATACTCCTTGATCTAGCAGTTCACGCAGGGTTTCCAAGTCCGAGGTCTGCCGCGAGATGATCCGGCCCGAGGTGTAGTTCTCATGGAACTCGAGGCTCAGCCGCTGGGTGTGGCGGAAGACCTGCTGCCGCAGATCCAAGAGCATGGCCTGCGAAATGCGGGCGGCGCAATTGATGTACCAGGCCAGCAGGACGCCGGCCAGAATGGCGCAAACAATGTAGGCGCCGCCCGAAACTCCCAGCGCGCCCCAGTTACCCTCGCGGACCTGCGGCAGCGTCCAGTCGATGGCCAAGGCAATGAGGATAGGCAGGACGACGCGGGCCGCATTGGAAACCAGCACCAGCACCACGGTGAGAATGAAGAGTTTCTTCTGCGGCATGGCGAGCGTCGCCAGGAGCCTAAAGGAACGGCGGCGTACTCGTTTGCGTTGGGCGCCGGAGAGGTTGATGTTGTCCTCTTCGGTGACACCTAGTGGTTGGCTCATCGGGCGACCTCTTCGCTCATCGGTGCTTCGTCATCCAGGCTGGCAATCACATATCGGTAATGTTCGTTCGTGCTCAGCAGGTGCGTGTGGCTGCCGATCGCGTCGATGCGCCCATCGCGCAGCAGGGCCACCCGGTCGGCGAGCATCACGGTGGAAGGCCGGTGAGCCACCACCAAGGTGGTAGTGCCCTCCAGGACCTCGCGCAGCTTCGTGGTGACGGCTTCCTCCGTGCGCACGTCCAAGGCGGAGAGCGGATCGTCCAGGACCAGGATCCGGGGCCGGGCGGCGATGGCGCGGGCCAGGGCCAGACGCTGGCGCTGGCCGCCGGACAGGGACAAGCCTTCCTCGCCGATGAGCGTATCGACCCCCTGCGGCAGCTGATAGGCAAAGTGCGCCTGCGCCACGTCAAGGGACTGCGCCAAGAGCGCTTCGCGCTGCGCGGGGCTGTAATCCGCCGGGGCACCGAGCAGCACGTTTTCGCGGACCGAATTCGAGAATAGGGTGGTGTCTTCGAAAGCCACGGCTATTTCTTCGCGCAGCTCTTCCAGATCCCATTCGCGCACGTCTTGCCCGTGCACCAGTACCTGCCCGGCGCTCACCTCATGCAGTCGGGGGATCAGGTTCAGCAGTGTCGACTTGCCCGAGCCGGTGATTCCGACCAGCGCCATGGTTTCCCCGGCGCGGATCGTCAGCTCGATATCGGCAAGGATGGGGCGCCCGCGCCCGGAGGCATCGGGGTAGGCAAACCGAACGTGCTTGAGCTGTACTTCGCCGCTGCGTTCGGCCGGGGAGTTCGCCTGGGCGGGGGAGACGATGTCGTTGGAAGCGTCCATCACTTCGAAGTGGCGGTCCAGTGCGGTTTTGGTGCTCAGCGTCATGCCCAGCAGCATCCCCATGCCTTCCACCGGGCCTGCGATCACCGCTGCGATGGCGAAGTAGGCCACGAGCGAGCCGATGCTCAGCTGCCCGCCGGCAACCAGCGAGATGCCGATCAAGACGCCCAGCCCCAAGATCGTTTCGGGGATTGCGACGACGGCCATCAGGAAGCTGGCCAGGGTTTTGGCCTTGCTGATTTCCGTCTGTTGCAGCGATTTGGCCTGCTCGCTGAATCCGGCGTACACGTGGGGGCCGCGGCCGAAGGCCTTGATGACGCGAATGCCATGGACGGACTCTTCGACGGCGGTCGCCAGGTCGCCGGCCTGGTCTTGGCTCAGCCGGCTCGCGGCCCGGTAGTTGTTGCGGAAGTGGTAGGCCTTGATCGAGATGGGGATGGCGCCTAGCAGGTAGAGCAGTCCGAGGATCCACGAGTGGTAGAACATCAGCGCCAGCCCGGTGATCACGGTGACCGTGTCCACGATGAGCATCATGGCGCCGAAGGCGAGCCAGCGGCGCAGCAGCGACAGATCCGACATCGAGCGGGAAAGCAGCTGGCCCGAGCCCCAGCGCTCGTGGAAAGCCACGGGCAGGCGCTGCAGATGCTTGTAGAAGCGGATGCGCATCTGCGCTTCCAGCCCTGCCGCCGGGTTGAGCACGAATTGGCGGCGCAGGAAGATGAACAACGCTTCCAGGAAACCCAAGGCGCCGACAATCGCCATGGCGATCCAGATTGCGTTGTTCGTTCCATCGCTGTCCAGGACGTTGTTCACCAGCCAGGCGAGGACCTGTGGAATGACGAGGGCGACAATACCTGCGCCCAAGGCGCAGAGGAAGCCGCCGATGAGCCGCGGAAGAATCGGGCGGACGAACGGCCCCAGCCGTTTTAAGGTGGTTGTCAACGACACCGCTTCAGCTGCTTCTGAGTTTTGTTGTCGCGCCATGCGAGTTCCCCACCATCACCAATAACAATATCGACCGGACTACAGCCTACAGTCAGTAGTTGGGAAAATTCAATCAAATAATCACTAGTGGATAGATTATTTGTTGCTGGCTCAGAGACGGCTTCAGGCCCCGCACTTGAACCAAGTGCGGGGCCTGAAGGAATGGATGATCAGTCCCTTGCGGTGAGCGTGAGCAGTACTGCCTCGGGCGGGCAGGCAATGCGAAATGGTGCGAAGCGGGAGTGGCCCAGGCCCGCCGAGACGTTCAGTGGGACGGTGCGCCCGGCATATTCCCATTCGGTCAGCCCGCGGGCTCGCCACGTCGGCAAATCGCAGTTCGACACCAGGGCGCCGTATCCCGGAATGCATACCTGTCCGCCGTGGGTGTGGCCGGCGAAGATGATATCCGCCCCGGCCTCGGTGAGCTGATCCAGCACTCGTTGGTAGGGGGCATGGGTCAGCGCGATGCGTACGTGCGGAGCCTGGTATCCGGTGACCGAACCTTGCGGCCATCCAGCGAATTGGTCGCGATCCAGGTGCGGATCATCGATGCCGGTCAGATCAAGCCGGATTCCGTTGAGCACGGTGGAGTAAGCCCGGTTGGTCATGTTGACCCATCCGGCGGATCCGAAGGCCCGGTGCATCTCTTCGAAGGGCAGCTTGTCACGGCTCGAAGGGTTTGGCGTGCCGGAGCTTGCGCTGAGGTAGCGCAAGGGGTTCTTCATGCGCGGCCCGTAGTAGCAATTCGAGCCCGGCACGAAGGCGCCGGGGAATGCCATCAATGGCTTCAGCGCGTCGATCAGCGCCGGAACGCCATCGCGGTGGCTGAGATTGTCACCGGTGTTGATCACGTAGTCGGGGCGCTCGTCGGCGAGCCGATGCAGCCAGCGTCGCTTGAGGGCTTGGCCGGGGATCATGTGGATGTCCGAGAGGTGGAGCACGCGGATATCGCCCGCGCCGCGGGGAAGCACCTTGACGGTTTCGCGACGGAGCCCGAATTTCTGGGTTTCGTATAGTCCGTAGCCAAGCACCGCCGCGCCTGCTGCGACGGCGCCGCCGGCAAGCAGTGCTGCCGTGCCGGTGGCTCGACCGAATGCCGAAGAGAAATTAGTGTGTTCAACCATGACCGGTCCGTCATTGTCCTTTCAAGGGAACAGACCCGTTCGGGTCTGGTGATAGTGCCAATCTAAACCGAAAGGCCGCGTTCAACCAAAGTTGAACGCGGCCTTTCGGCGACTACCTAGTCGTCCGAATCCCCTCCGGGCTTGGCCGGAGTAGTCGGCTTCGACTTGTTTTGGCCGTTTCCGTTGCCATTACCGTTTCCATTGCCGGTGGCTTCAGACTTGTCGTCTTCGGACTCCTTGGAATCCTCTTTTTCGGAGTCTTCCTTTTTCGAATCTTCCTTTTTGGAATCTTCTTTTTTGTCCTCGTCGTCGTCGTCATCCTTTGGCTTTGGCTTCGGCTTCGGTGCCTTGCTGACCGAACCGAAGGAATCGCGCTCGTACTGCTGAACTGCCTTGGACATGAAGTCAACCCACAATGGAGCCGCATAGGTCGAGGAGTCAACCATCTCCGGAGCGCGTTCGTCGTTGATCATCGCCCCGTGCAGGGAGTTCTGCTTGGTGGCGGCCTTGCCGTCCAGGCGTCCGACCCAAGCCGCGGTGGAAATGCCCGTGCTGTAGCCGACGAACCAGGTGGAGGTGGCGTAGTCATTGGTGCCGGTCTTGCCTGCGATCGGTCCGGCAACCTGGCCCTTGGAGACACGGTTGGTGGCGATCTTCTTCAGCGTGCCGTTCAGGTCGGCCACGTACTGCGGGTCGATCTGCTGGGAGCAGTCTTGCTTCGGCACCTTGTACTTGGTTCCGTCCTTATCGACCACCGAAGTGATGGCCCGTGGTGCGCAGTATTCGCCCTTGTTGGCAAAGGTTGCGAAAGCCGCAGCCTGTGCCATCGGGGTGATATTTGCCGAACCGATGATGAACGCTGGGTTCGCCGGTGAAATTGGCGCTGGCTTGCCATCGTCTGCATCCTGATCCAACAGGCCCAATTTCTTGGTGTAATCGGCAATGGTGCACAAATCAACCTTATTGGCTTCCTGAATCGTGGCCGAGTTGATCGACCAGTACAGGCCGGTATCCACGGTCATGGTGCGGTAGAAGCCGCGCGAAGCATTTTTTGGAGTCCAACTCGAGCCTACGGTTGCAGTTCCCCCGGGAAGGCAGGAAGCCCTCCACTTGTCTCCGGGCCTAAAAGTTTCCTTTTTCGCGTTGATCTTGTCGTACATGTGATTGCCCTCGTGGAGCCATGCAAGAGTTGTGTAGGGCTTCATGGTCGAGCCACCCTGGAAGCCGCCAGCGCCACCCAACGCTCGTTCCACTGCGAAGTTGTAGAAAGTCCGGCTGCCGGTTTCTTCGGATTTTGGGGCGTAGGTGGTGTTCTGCGCCATAGTCAGAATATTTCCGGTACCTGGTTCAATCGAAACCAGCGATGAGTGGATGTCCTTGTTCGACTTGGCATCAGGATCAATGGCCTCGCGGGCGTCCTTGGCGGCCTTCTTATTCAACGCGGAGTTCAGCGTGGTCTTGATAACCAAGCCGCCACGGAACAGCAGGTTTTCGCGGTCTTCCTTGGTCTTGCCGAAGTTCTTGTCTTTGAGAACCAAGTTGGTGATGTAGTCGCAGAAGTAACCCGCGTCATCGGCAGCCATGCAACCCGAAGCCGACGAGCTTGGATCCACGCCCAGCTTGGACTTTACGGCCTTGTCGTATTCCTTCTTGGTGATCGCGCCGGTGCGGTACATGTTGCCCAGCACCTTATTGCGTCGATCCAAGGAGCGTTCTGGGTTCTTGATTGGGTTGTAGACGTTAGGCAACTGCACCATGCCGGCGAGCATCGCCGACTGCTGCAGGTTCAGGTCCTTGGCATCCACGGAGAAGAAGCGCTGCGCGGCGGCCTGCACGCCATACTCACGACCCGAGAACAACACGAGGTTCAGGTAGCCTTCGAGGATTTCGTCCTTGGACATTTCCTTTTCAATGGCTACCGCGTACTTCAGCTCGCGGATCTTGTCCGAGTAGTCCTTGTTGCCCGATACCGTCGTCTCGTCGGCTCCGGTCAAGATCTGGTTATTGACCAGCAGGTTGTTCACATACTGCTGAGTCAGCGTGGACGCACCGGAACGCGAAGAAGAGGTGGCGTTGCTGATGACCGCACGGGCAATGCCCTTGGGGTCAATGCCGCTGTGCTCGTAGAAACGCTCATCCTCCACCGAAACAATTGCTTTGCGCATGAACGGAGAAATGTCCTTGAGGTCCACCGGATCGCGGTTCTGTTCATAGAACGTCGCGATCAGCTTTCCATCGGAGTCCAAGACCTGCGAGGGCTCGGGAATGGGAAGCTTCTCGAATGTGCTCGGAAGCGCGCTTACAATATTATTTCCGGTGGTCAAACCGGTTTTTGCGATAGCTGCCACGGGAACGAGCATGCCCGCGGCCAGCACGCCACAAAGGGCACTGATTCCGAAGAACGCAACGATCTTTCCCAAAGTGGTAGCTGTATCAAAAAAGGGTGACTTCTTGGCTGCCATACCTACTAGTTTACAAGGACGCGCTAACGTATCGAGTATGACTAAATGGGAATACGCCACTTTGCCGCTCGTTATCCACGCAACCAAGCAGATTCTGGACCAGTGGGGTGACGATGGTTGGGAGCTCGTAGCGATCGTTCCCGGCCCCAACGGCACCAATCCAGTGGCCTACATGAAGCGTCCAAAAGCCTAACTTTCAGAAGGAGTAAAACCCCATGCAAGAAGCTACTTCCTCGCGTGTCGAAGCACGCCTCGCAGAGCTCGATCTGACCTTGCCAGCGGTGGCAAAGCCGGTCGCGGCCTACCTGCCAGCAATCACCACCGGCAACTACGTTTACACCTCCGGCCAGCTTCCGCTGATTAACGGAAAACTCTCAGCTCTTGGCAAGGTCGGCGCCGAGGTTTCGGCCGAAGATGCCAAGGCCATGGCGCAGACTTGCGCACTGAACGCACTGGCTGCCATCAAGGCAGAAATTGGTGACCTAGATCGCATTAAGCGTATCGTGAAGGTCGTTGGCTTCGTGTCCTCGGACCCGTCCTTCACCGGCCAGCCTGGGGTCATCAACGGGGCCTCGGAATTCTTCGGAAATGTCCTGGGCGAGGCTGGCGTGCATGCACGTTCGGCCGTAGGCGTGGCGGTTCTGCCGTTGGACGCTCCGGTCGAGGTTGAGGTCATCGCCGAATTTGAGTAGTCCACAACGCGATTCCGGTGTGCGCCAAGGGCGGTCTAGTCCGTCCGCGACGCGCACCGGAGTTTCGCGTCGCCTCGTAGAACTACCGCCGCATCAAATTCCAGCGGCGGAAAACTGGTTCACTTTCGGTTCGCGGACCCCGCGCACCGCCCGCCGTGCTTCCTCGGTCTGCCTGGTTCAAGACGGGGTGCACGGAGTAGAAACGTTCCTGGGCTACCGCCCCGGCGAGTCCCCTCTCGGGAGTGTGGCTTTTCCCGGAGGCAGCGTCGAAGCGGGAGACCGCGTGGAGTACAAGTGGTTCGGCCCGAACCTTTCGCAGTGGTCCAAGCGCATGGACGTGTTGGACCAGCAGCTCGTTCGAGCCCATCTGGTGTGCGCCATCCGCGAACTTTTCGAAGAAACCGGGATCCTGCTGGCCGGAACCGACGAACAGTCGGTTGTCGAAATGAACGATCCCGAGGAATGGATGTCCGCCCGCGAAGCCATCGCCGGACAGGACCTGGCCTTCGAGGAATTTCTTCGCCGGCGCGGGCTCGGCCTGCGCACCGACCTGCTGCGCCCGGTCAGCCACTGGCTGAGTCCCAACTTCGCCTTCCGGCGATTCGACACCTGGTACTTCACCGCAACGGTTCCCGTGCACCAGGAGCCCCGCCTGCTGCGCGCGAAGGGCAAATGGGCGCAATGGTGCAGCTCCGAGCAGATCATGGCCCAGCGAGCCACCAGCGAGCTGGGAGACCGCATTGGCCAGCCGAGCACCGTTGGCCTGAGGTTGTCGCAGATAACCAGCCCAGCGGTCGAGCAGATGCTGGAGCGGATGGCCGATGCCCACGGTGCGGTCGCCTACCTGTCGCGAGCGCGCACCTTGGATGTGCAGCATCCGGACCTGCTGGTGCGTGACGGAACCTATTATCTCGAAGTGCTTAGCGCGCTCGGGGTTGAATCGACGCGTCCTTGGCAGGCGGAACCGGGCCACTAGACCGACGGTCAAAAGCAAAAGGCCGGACAACCCGCGAGGGTTGTCCGGCCTTTTGCTCAGCGGTGCTTAGCGCGAACGCTGGCGCAGACGCTGGATGTCCAGGATCACGACGGCGCGGGCTTCCAGACGGAGCCAGCCGCGCTGCACGAACTCGGCCAGGGCCTTGTTCACGGTTTCGCGGGAGGCGCCGACCAGCTGGGCCAGCTCTTCCTGGGTCAGCTCGTGAGCGACCAGGATGCCATCGGTGGCTGGGCGACCGAAACGGTCAGCGAGGTCCAATAGCGCCTTAGCCACACGGCCAGGAACATCGGAGAACACCAGATCGGCTAGGGATTCATTAGTGCGACGCAGACGCGCAGCCAAAGCCTGCAGCAGCTGGATCGAGACCTCCGGGGAGTTCAGGATCGCCTTGCGCATGTTTTCATGGCTCAGACCAGCTAGTCGGGTCTCCGACACGGCGGTTGCGGTTGCGTTGCGCGGGTGTGGATCGAACAGCGCCATTTCGCCGAACAGTTCACCTGGGCCGAGCACGGCAATCAGGTTTTCACGTCCGTCGGCGGAAGTGCGTCCAAGCTTGATCTTGCCCGAGACGATGAAGTAGAGACGGTCACCCTGATCGCCTTCGCGGAACACTGATGCACCGCGAGACAGATCGACCTCGGTCAATTCTTCGGTTAGCGTGGCGAATACTTCATCACCAAGCGACGCGAAAAGCGGCGCGCGGCGCAGTACCTCGATATCCATTAAATCTCCTGTCAACAGTAGTAAGCGCTCACTTCATTGTGCCGTATTCGGTAACAATGTGACAGTTTCCACACGTGGTTTAACCAAGAAATGTTGAGAATCACGCTCGTCATACAAAAACTCGCGAATATTCTCGCAGAAATCCATCAGCTTCTAAGGGTACCTTGGGTTAATAGTAAGTTTGTGAATGAAGTGGGGTCTCGGTGCTCGGAGTATTCAGTTGGCTAGACGTTGCCATCTGTGTAGTTTTACTTTCATTTTTTATTGCCGGAATCCGTCGCGGCTTCCTCTATACGGTCGGCGACATGCTCGGGCTCATCGCCGGAGGCATCGCCGCATTCTTCGCCATTCCGCTGGTCTCGACCTTCGCCTCAAACCCCTGGTGGCGGGTCGCTCTGATGGTCGCCACGGCCGCCGTGCTGATCATTTTGGGCCAGGCCCTGGGCAGGGTAATCGCCACCCGCATCAGGCGCTGGATGAACTTCGATTTCCTGCGTGCCGCAGACGGTTTGGCCGGTGGCGTGCTTTCGGTTTTCATTACCGCCACAATCATCGGCGCACTGGCATTTTCCACGTCAAGCATGGGTATTCCGCGGCTTTCGAGCGAGATCGACAAGTCGAAAATGATCGCCTCGATCCGTGGGATGACACCCGAATTCGTGAACTCGGCAATCTCCTCGGCGCGTTCGGCGGTCATGGCCGAAACCATCCCCGCCCTGCTCGATCCCTTCGCCCCGCCGGTGCAGCCGGTCGAGGAAGGCGAATGGTCCGCCAACGACCTGCAGCGGGCCTCGGTGAGTTCGGTGGCAAAGATCTCCGGGACGGCCGTTCAATGCGGTGTGAACCTCACCGGTTCCGGCTTCGTCATCGACGACCAATTGGTGATGACCAATGCCCATGTGGTGGCAGGTTTGAGCGCGGCTACGGTGGAGGTCGAGGGTGATCAACTTCACCGCGGAAAGGTAGTTTATTTTGATCCGGAAGCCGATATCGCGGTGCTGCGTGTCGACGGGATGGAAGCGCAGCCTCTGGAGCTCGCCGACGAGAATCTGGGCCGCGGCGAGCAAGCTGCCTTCATCGGCTATCCGGCCGGTGGGCCGTTGCAGGTGCGCGGCGCGGTGGTCGCCTCACGCGCCACGGTGTCCATCGCCAATATCTATGGCGAGAACCCCGCCGCGCTCTCGGTTTACCAGCTGACGGCCAAGGTGGCCCAAGGCAACTCCGGCGGCCCCATGGTCAACGATTCCGGCGAAGCGGTAGGCATGATCTTCGCCAAGTCGCGAGGCAATGACGAGGTGGGCTTCGCGCTGAGCCTCGAAGAGATCGAACGCGCGCTCAAGGCGGCCGGGGACCGCACCACCTCGATCAAGACCGGTGAATGCATCGGCGGCTAGCGGCCGAGGATATGCGCCAGCTGCTGGACCGCGAGCCGGTAGCCATTGGTCCCGGCGCCGATGATGATCGAGGCGGCCACGGGGGAGACGTAGGAGTGATGGCGGAATGCCTCACGCCGGTGCACGTTGGAAATATGGACCTCTATCACCGGCAGCGACACCCCGCTGAGCGCATCGGCGATGGCCACCGAGGTGTGCGTGTAGGCGCCCGGGTTGATGATGATGCCGGCTTTGGTCAGCCGCGCTTCGTGAATCGCATCGATGAGCACGCCCTCGTGGTTCGACTGGAAGGCCTCCACGGTGAGGTCGTATCCCGCCGCGGTGCGCTGCGCCAGCGCCTCGACATCGGCGAGCGTTTCATGGCCATAGATTTCGGGTTCGCGGGTTCCTAGCAGGTTCAGGTTCGGTCCGTTGAGTAACAAGATGGTGCGCGAAGCGTTTTCAGACATGGAAACAATCTAATACACCTCGCGTTTGCTCCGGCGCTTCATGAACGTTTATGCGCTAGCTAAAAACGAAACGGGCCGCCGCTGGCGCACTCCGTTGCCGGTTGAACCGGTTGGCGGTGGCGCAGGCGGCGGCCCGTGGATCCCGGCCTGGGGGCCGGAGCTTGCTACTTCTTCATCGACTGCGCGATCTGCGTCATCACGGTCGCGTCGGACAGCGTGGTCGCGTCTCCGACCTCGCGGCCCTCGGCCACGTCCTTGAGCAGGCGGCGCATGATCTTGCCCGAGCGGGTCTTGGGCAACTCGGGGACCACCAGGATGTGGCGCGGCTTGGCGATCGGGCCGATGTCCTTGCCCACGTGGGCGCGCAGCGTGGCGACCACGTCCTCGCCTTCGGGCGGTTCGGTCTGCAGGATCACGAACGCGACAACCGCCTCGCCGGTGGTCTCGTCCTTGGCGCCGACCACCGCGGCCTCGGCCACGTACGGGTGGGCGACCAGCGAAGACTCGATCTCGGTGGTGGACAGCCGGTGCCCGGACACGTTCATCACGTCATCCACCCGGCCCAGCAGCCAGATGTCGCCGTCCTCGTCTTTCTTGGCGCCGTCGCCGGCGAAGTACATGCCCTCGAAGCGGGACCAGTAGGTCTCCTTGTAGCGCTCCATGTCGCCCCAGATGCCGCGCAGCATGGCTGGCCACGGGTCGCGGATGACCAGGAAGCCGCCCTCGCCGTCGGCCACCGAAACGCCGGCCTCGTCGACCACGTCGATGCTGATCCCCGGCACGGCGACCTGCGCAGAGCCCGGCTTGGTGGCGGTCACCCCAGGCATCGGGGTGATCATATGCGCCCCGGTTTCGGTCTGCCACCAGGTGTCCACGATCGGGGTTGGGTGCTCCTTGCGCTCGCCGTTCTTGCCGTTGTTGGTGCCGATGACATCGCGGTACCACATCCAGGCTTCCGGGTTGATCGGTTCGCCGACTGAGCCGAGCACGCGCAGGCTGGAGAGGTCGTAGCCGTCGGGGATCTCGCGTCCCCATTTCATGAAGGTGCGGATCGCGGTCGGCGCGGTGTAGAGGATGGAGACCTTGTACTTCTCGATCAGTTCCCACCAGCGACCCTGATGCGGGGTGTCCGGGGTGCCTTCGTACATCACCTGGGTGGCGCCGTTGATCAGCGGGGCGTAGGTGACGTAGGAATGCCCGGTGACCCAGCCGATATCCGCGGTGCACCAGTACACATCGGTTTCCGGGTGCAGGTCGAAGGTGTCGCGGTGGGTGACCGCGCCCTGGGCCAGGAAGCCGCCGGTGGTGTGCACGATGCCCTTCGGCTTGCCGGTGGTGCCCGAGGTGTAGAGCACGAACAGCGGGTGCTCGGAATCGTGGGCTACCGCGGTGTGCTCGGTGGCGGCGGTGCCGACTACGTCATCCCACCACTTGTCCAGTGCACCGAATTCGGTCGGCTCGCCGTTGCGCTTGACCACCAGCACGTTTTCCACGGTGTGGCCGGGCTTTTCAAGGGCGGCGTCCACCGCAGGCTTCAGCGGCGACGGCTTTCCGCGGCGCCAGGTGCCATCGGCGGTGACCACGAGCTTGGCGTCCGCGTCATCGATGCGGGAGCGCAGCGCGTCGGCGGAGAAACCGCCGAAGACCACCGAATGGATCGCGCCGATGCGCGCGCAGGCGAGCATGGTGATCACCGCTTCGGGGATCATCGGCAGGTAGACGGCCACCCGGTCGCCCTTGGCGACGCCCAAGGATTCGAAGGCGTTGGCCGCCTTCTTCACCTCTTCGGTCAGCTGCGCGTAGGTGTAGCTGCGGGTGTCTCCCGGCTCGCCTTCGAAATGAATGGCAACCCGTTCGCCCAGGCCGTTCTCCACGTGGCGGTCCAATGCGTTATAGGCCGCGTTGAGTTTGCCGCCGACGAACCACTTGGCCACCGGTGCTTCGGACCAATCCAAGGTCTCGGTGAAATCGGTGTCCCAAGTCAACACGCTCCGTGCCTGTTGCGCCCAGTAGCCCAACCGGTCTTCGCTTGCTGCCGCGTACTGGCTCGCCGAGCCGATGGCTTGGTCGCTGAAGTCTTTGCTAGGGGCAAACGCACGAGTCTCATGCGATAGGTTGTCCAGGGTCTTGGAGTCACTCACCGGTGATCGCGTCCTTTCGGTTAAACAAAAATTACTCTGTGATCAAAGTTACACGCTCGAACGCCGAGCCTGTGGTTTGTGTCACTGACGGGGCCAGTAACGGGCATTTTGTGCGCCGAGCGGTCATTTCGACGCGGTGAAATGCAGGCAAACAGTGATATTTTTCCCGGCTCATGACACGATCATCTCGTGGCAGCAAAAGTGAAAGTTGAATCAGAGATCGGACTCAAACGGCGGGCACGGAAGATGCACCGCCTGTTGGCCGAGGCATACCCCTATGCGGTGGCCGAATTGGATTTCGAGAATCCCTTCGAGCTGCTGGTGGCAACGGCGCTCTCCGCGCAAACCACCGACGTCCGAGTCAATTCGATCACCCCACGGCTCTTCGCAAGGTATCCCGACGCGCTGGCGATGAGCCAGGCCGAACGCGGGGCACTTGAAGAACTGATCCGGCCCACCGGATTTTTCCGCGCCAAGACAGATTCCCTGCTGGGGCTTTCGGCAGCGCTGGTGGAACGCCACGGCGGCCAGGTCCCTGCACGGCTCGAAGATCTGGTTAAACTTGCCGGGGTGGGGCGGAAGACCGCGAATGTGGTGTTGGGAAACGCCTTCGGCGTCCCGGGCATCACCGTGGACACGCACTTCGGCCGGCTCGCCAACCGCTTTGGCTGGACCGCGGAAACCGACCCGGTTAAGGTTGAGCACGCCGTGGGCGAATTATTCGAAAAGCGCGACTGGACCATGCTCAGCCATCGCGTCGTCTTTCACGGGCGCCGAGTCTGCCATGCCCGCAAGCCGGCCTGTGGCGCCTGCGTCTTGGCAAAGCTCTGCCCGTCCTCAGGGATTGGCGAGGAGATTCCGGCGAAGGCACAGAAATTGCTGAAGTATGAGCTCGCTCCGGGACGCGAAGAATTGCTGCAGAAAATGCTCGACGGGTCCACCCGCCGGGAACTGCGTGCCGAAGGATACGGACTGGACGCATGAGTGCACGTGCCGAGCTGGAAAAAGTCATCGCGACGCATGCCCAAAAAATGGGCTCTACGGTAAAACTTCCGAAACACTGGGTTTTCAACCAGATGGACGCCAACAGCGTGCGCAAGGCGGCGGTGCTCATCTTATTCGGGTCGGCCACCGGGCGGGGCGTGCACGAGGCGGCCAAGCCCGAGGAGCTAGACCTGCTTTTTGTGGAGCGCGCCTCCACGCTGCGCAAACATGCCGGGCAGATCGCCTTCCCCGGCGGCGGGATAGACCCCGACGATGGTTCGGCGAGCGCTGCGGCACTGCGTGAGGCGTGGGAAGAAACCGGGGTTGATATTTCAGGGATTGAAGTACTTGGCCAATTGACCGAAACCGAGCTTCCGGTCTCTAGCTTCTTGGTCACCCCCGTGGTGGGCTGGTGGCACACCGAATCCAGGGTCTATGCGGCGGATCTGCGCGAAAGCTCGGATGTCTTTCGGGCGCCGGTAACGCACCTGCTCGATCCGCATAACCGGCTGACCGCGGTGGTGCAGCGCGGTGCGCAACGCTTCAAATCCCCGGCCTTCGAATACGAGGGACACCTGATCTGGGGATTCACCGCGATTGTGATCGATCGTTTATTTGCCGAGTTGGGCTGGAACAAACCTTGGAACGCGCAACGCGAAATCAAGCTGAAGTAAGCGGCTATTTGCCTTCGGAATAGTTCTGCGAGATAGCGACGCTGACCGGAAAATTTGGGCTGTGCTCGCCAAAGAGCGTGCGTCCGGCGAGCAGCGCCGCGTGGCGCACCAACTCACCGAGGCGATCGGCCAGTTCTACCGGGCACTCGAAAACGACCTCGTCGTGAACGAAAAACACCTGCTGGCAGGACTGGGCCCATCCGGCCTGGCGAATCAGGTGACGGGCATGGCCCATCCACACCAACGCCCACTCGGCGGCGGTTGACTGCACCACGAAATTTCGGGTGAACCTGCCACGCGACCGTGCCGCGGCATCGGCGGCTCGTTGCCCGGCCTCATCTTGGGTAGCTCGCTGGGCTTGCACCCAACTTTCATCTGCCGGTGGGCAGCCGCGGCCTAGCCAGCTTTGAACTCCTTCGCCGCGCTCGCCTGCTTTCGCAGCCTGATCCACATACGCCATGGCCTGCGGGAAGTTTTTCTTCAAGGCCACGCCCACCGCACCGGAGGTGCCGCCACCGCCGCCGTAGATGACCGAGAGCATTCCCAATTTAGCCTCGTTGCGGTCCGAGACGAGCCTGGCATCGATGAGCCACTGATAAAGGTCATCTTGCTGGCCCGCCTCTTGGAGCCGACGATCTTGGGAGATCGCGGCGAGAATGCGTGGCTCGAGCTGCCGGCCGTCGGCAATGACGAAGGTGCGTCCTGCGGCGGTGCCCACCACCTGGCGGATCGAATGGGGCAGCTGCAGGGCTCCGCCGCCGCTGGCGGCCCAGCGCCCGGAGGCGACGGTGCCCAAAACGTAATGCGGGTGGAACCGCCCGTTCTTGACCCATTGGTCAAGCCAGGCGTCCCCGTGCGTGCTGGCCAGCCGGGAAAGCTTCTTGTATTCGAGGACCTGCGCGATGAGCGGATCCTTGAGCTGTTCCAGCTCCCAGGCCCGCACCGACTGGACTGAAAAACCTGCCCGGTGCAGGGCACGCAGGAGTTCGTGCGGGGAATCCGGGTTCAGCCCGGGCCACCGCAAGGCCTGTCCGAGGGCCTCGGCGAGGTGGGCGAGTTTGGCCGGACGCACCCCTTCGCCGACCGCAGGGCCAAGTTTCTCACGCAGCAGCGCGCGGTGATCTGCCTCGTTCCAGGCAAGCCCGGCATGCTCCATTTCGCAGGCTACGAGCGCACCGACCGACTCGGCATGAATGAGCAATTCAAGCTTTCGGCGCGCTGCCGGCTCTTCGGGCAGAGCCTGGCGTTGGCGCACATACATGGCCACGACTTCGTCCAGGCTTTCCCCGTTGACGGGTGTTTCGAATAAGGCGTCTTGATTGGGCCGGGCCATTGGGCTGTGCGGGTTTTCCAGATCGATGTCATCCAGTTGCTGCGCGCTCAGTGGGCTGCGGTGCAGGATTCGCTGCGTGAGCGAAAGCACGTGCGCCTTGGCAATGAAGACTCCCGCTGCCAGCAAGGAGGGCATCCAGTCCGCGGTGCGCAGCATGACCCAGCGTGGGGCATGTTCGTCTTCAATAGTGCGAACAGCCGTCGGGAACTGGGCTTTGGACACCGGGCGGCCCGGGAATACTGGCTTGCCACTTAGTGCGTGGCGAACTTCGAGGATGGCGTAGCCTTCGGGGTCAGCGGCGATAAAGGCAAGCATGCTCATTGTTCTATTGTGCATTGAAGACGGACAATATCCCCAGCTTGCCAAGCATCGGCTCGGCAGCAGCGAAACGATGGCACCGTTCAACTATGAATTGGTTATCTTTTCCCAGCTCCGCCTCACCGCCGGTGAAGAGCGATGGGCGGTTTGTGGCAACCGAACAAGCCTGCGATGCGCCGAGCTCGGCCGCGGTAGGCCCTGAGCGCCTCTGGGGCGCTGGCGAACTAGCCTGCACCCTGGTCAGCAACGACGAGCGGCTTGTCGAAAGCTGTGCGCTCATCGCCCTGGTGGCGGCCGTGCGCATACACCAATGTGCCGAGCTCAAGGATCTGCCGGCTCCCGGGAACGGCCCGGTGCTCTGGGGCGCGGATATGGCGGGCGAAGCGCTGGCATTCCCCGGACTCTGCGACGTTGTCCTCGGCTTTGAAGAAGACGACCAGCAGCTGTGGTCGGTGGCCAGCCAGATCCCGCGTGCCAGAGTGGCCATCTTGCCCAGGGCGCAGCAATGGTTGGGGGAGTACCTCGGACTTTGGGGAATGCGCGCAGGCCAGGCGCATTGTCTTTCCCTAGGCTCCCTCGCCGGCGGCTTGGGTACCAGTACCTTGGCGGCGCTCGTTGCCCACGCGGGCACGCTGTGCGGATTGAAGAGCCTGCTGATCGATCTGGATCCCCATTCCACCGGATTGTGGCCGCGGGTGACGCTCGATCCGCCCACGGGAATCGGCTGGGAAGAGCTGTGCCGCTCCGGTGGCGCGTTGGCACCGCACCAGCTGGTGGATACCTTGCCAACGGTGCGAGACACCGCGGTTTTGACTTGGTCGCCCAGCGCCGCACCCAGCGAGCTGGATGAACAACTGGTGGTGCGATTATTGGCGGCGGCCAGGCAAGGCTTCGACCTGCTAGTGGTCGATACCGGACGCGCGGTGCACCCGCAGCGTGCGGTGCTTGAGCAATTCGTTGACCGGCAGGTCTTGACCTGTGAAGATACCGGCAAGCCACCGGTCGCAGCGCATATCCGCTGCGGTCCAAGGAACCTGCGAAATTCGAATACCGCGACGGGACAGTATCTAGGGCATTTTCCGAGCTTGCCGAGGATCTCCCGGGCGATACAACGCGGCGTGCTCTTTGACGCGCTGCGCTCTCGAAAAGTCCGCCATGCGCTAGCGGACCTGCGGCTCCTGCCAGAATCCGAGGGGAACAAGCGATGAGCACGGGCAAACACAGTGCGCAAGGCTCGGGGCACACAACGCGTCGCGAAGTCGATGAACGCATCCTCGAATCGGTGCGTCAGCGGGCGATGGCCACCGGTGGGCAACTCGACGCGGTAGCCCTCGCCGGGGCCGTACAGGATTCTGGGGCCGCCTTAGGCGCCTCGGGAGCCGCCGAATCATTAAAAGCACTGCAAGACGAAGTCGCCGGACTATCGGTACTCGAACCATTCGCCCAACAACCCGAGGTGACCGATGTCCTGGTTGACGGGCAGGGCAGGGTGTGGACCGACTCGCCTCGCGGATTGGAACCCACCGAATACGTCTTCGGGTCGGCCGAACAGGTCCGCAGGCTGGCCGTCCACCTAGCCTCGCTGGCTGGACGAAGATTAGACGATGCAAGCCCATTTATGGACATGAGCTTGAAACACTACCGAGTCCACGCGGTGCTCCCGCCGATTGCAACGCAGGGGCCGCTGATCTCGATCCGTGTTAAGAAAACCAAGCCCTTGGACCTCGCCGGGGTACTGGAACACGCCGCGTGCTGGTGGCATCCGTTGCTTGCAGAGATCATGGAAAGGGAACTGAATTTTCTCGTCACCGGAGGCACCGGCAGCGGCAAGACCACCCTGCTTCAGGCAATGCTCTCGCTGGCTCACGAGGGTCAACGCATCATTGTCGTGGAAGACTCCCAGGAGCTCCACGTCACCCACCAACATGTGGTCGGCATGCAGACCCGTGCGGCTAATGTTGAAGCGGCCGGCAACATCGAACTGCGCGATCTGGTGGTTCAAGCACTTCGGATGCGACCGGATCGGTTGATCGTCGGGGAGTGCCGAGGGGCAGAGATCCGAGATTTCTTGGCCGCAATGAATACCGGCCATCAAGGTGCTGCCGGAACTCTGCACGCCAATAGCCCCGAAGCGGTTCCCGCCCGCCTGGCAGCTCTCGGCGCGCTAGCCGGATGGAACCTCCAAGCGACAGCCCTGCAGGCGACCAGCGCGCTTGACCTTATTATTCACATGGCGCGCGGAGAGCAGGGGCAACGCGGTCCGGTGGCCCTAGGCATCCTGAACTCCGCGGGAGACGGGCAAATGAGCGTGATCACGGCGGTCGACAGCAATCGGCACGCACCCCTGGACCGGGCTTCGTTGCCGATTCTTGAACAGAAACTCGGTCATGCAACTATCAGGGCGCTCGCCGAGCAGATGGCCCAAAGCGAAGGCTGAACGGCGATGTTGATTCTCCTGTTAAGCGCAGTGGCACTCTGGCTTTGGTTCCCTGGCACGGCTAAAAACGAAACGGGCGCTCGTCCCTGGCAGAAGCACGGTATTTTCGGGTCCTCGCGACGGCCGGATGAGCCGAAGCATATGTTGGCCGAGGATGCCCGCACGATTCGCGAACTTGCCGCCTTGGTGCGCAGCGGACTCACTTTCTACCCCGCCGTTGATGCATTGCTGGCCGCCGAACACAGCCAGTGTCCGGTGCGCCAGGCGCTTCACCAATTACGCGCCACGCACCGGCTGGGTGCTAGGAGCCCTTCGCCAACCGAACCGACGGCGAACAGCGCGCATCCCTCGTCGGTGCATCGAATGCATTGGTGCTTGCGGGTTTCCGAGCGCAGCGGCGCAAGCCTTGCGGAGGTGCTGGAACGGTTGGCCGATGATTTGGAAGCCGACCTGGTCGCAACACAAGCATTCGACGCCGCCATGGCCGGCCCCAAGGCAACGGCCAAGTTGCTGACCTGGCTGCCACTGGTTGGGTTCGGCGCCGGGATTCTTCTAGGCATTGACGTGCAAGGTGCCCTAGCCACCTCGTGGGCGGCGCAGCTAAGCGTGGTCCTCGGGCTGGCGTTGTGGCTGCTCAACCGGCTGTGGTGCAGGTACCTGCTGCGCACCACCACTCGGCAGGCGCTGCAATGACGTTCTTCGCGTTGTGCTGTGCGGTTGCCGCGGTCTTGCTGGCTATTTCTAGCCACGAGAGGCACGAAAGAACGCTGAGCATCAAGCGTCCGCAAGCCAAGGCCGTCGACATCCAGAATCAGCCTGTCGAGCTGATTCTGGATGTCAGCGCAAGCTTGTTGGATTCGGGGATGCCCATTAAAGACATTTTGGACACGCTGGGTCGCGGCGTCCCGCAAGGGGCACAGCTCTGCACCGTCGCACGATGCTTGGAAATGAACATGGAGTGGGATAAAGCCTGGCACTCGGCACCGGATTGGTTGCGGCCACTTGAAAAGGCTTTGCGCTTCGCTCATGTCACCGGAGCCCCGGCGGCGAGCTTGCTGCGCAATGCGGCAGCGCTGCAACGTCGCGAACGCAGCCAAAGAGTCGCAAGGCTGGGCGCGCAATTCGGTACCAGGCTGGTGCTTCCCTTGGGCGCCTGCGCCTTGCCAGCATTCATTGCCTTAGGCGTGGTGCCGCTGATTATTGCCTTGCTGCCGGGGCTCTGAACGAGTAATCCCCAGCTTGAAAGGAACCTAATCCGTGAAACGTTCAGGTGGCTCAAGCTGAAGGCACCACCCCAAATTATTTCGCATTTGGGAAACAACGAAAGGAAAAATCATGAAACGTATGGAAGCTATGATTTCCGAGCGTCTTGCTGACGAAGAGGGCTCAACCACCGCAGAATTCGCTATGGTCACTCTGGCCGCCGTAGCCTTCGCCGGACTGCTGATCAGCATCCTGTCCAGTGGGGATGTGCGAGGCATGCTGATGGGACTTATCAGCAAGGCCCTGTCGCTGTAGGCAATGAACTTCAACGATGAGAGAGGTAGCAGCACGGCGGAATTCGCGGTGCTGCTGCCGGCAGTTGCCGTGTTTTTATCCTTACTGTTGTGCTTTGGAGTGTTGGGTATGAAGCAGATCCAAGTGCAACAGGCTGCCGCTGCCATGGCCAGAGAACTGGCACGCGGAGAAGAAAGCTCGGTAGTGCATTCAAGCGGGGTCAGGCTCGCCGGAGATGACGCGACATATGCGATTTCACAGGGTGGGGGATTCTCCGAAGTTCATGTCAGCAAGTCTGTGCGCATTCCATTGCTTGGACCGATACAGGTCCATGGCGAAGCGAGCGTGGCGCTGGAATGAGACTACCAACCAGTGCAAGAGGCGAACGCGGCAATGGAACGGTGACGGCCACCGCGTTAGTGGCGGTGGCACTGATCCTGGCCTCGGCGGTGCTCCTCTGGACGGCCGCGACCCATGCATCGATGCGAGCGGCGGCTGCCGCCGATTTGGCGGCGCTAGCCGCCGCAGATACCGCTAGAGGTCTACGCGCCGGGGACCCCTGCGAGATCGCCCGAAGCGTATCGGCGGCTAACGAAGCCGAACTTGAGCAATGCGCCGTGGAGGACGGAGGAACCTCTGTGCGTGTAACCGTCAGTGTGCCGGTGACCTTCGTCGCCCTTGAGGTGAAGCTGCACGCGGCTTCGGCGCGAGCCCGGGCCGGTGCACCGCCCTTAGATCAGCGATGATGGGCAGGCACAATATCCTGCAGCACGGTGCTCAGCAGAAGTATGGCACCGCTTTTGTCCAATGGGTTATTGCGGTTTCCGCACTTCGGTGACTGCACGCAGCTGGGGCACCCGTGGGCGCATTCGCACGATTGGATGGCGTCTCGGGTAGCTCGCACCCAATCTAGGAAACGCTCGAAACCACGCTCGGCGAATCCGGCTCCCCCCGGCTGGGCGTCATAAACGAAGATGGAGGGGTGGCCGGTGTCCATATGAAGGGCCGTAGACACCCCGCCAATATCCCAACGGTCCGAGGTCGCGACCAGGGGAAGCAGCCCGATCATCGCATGTTCGGCCGCATGCAATGCCCCCGGGAACTGATCCACGGTGAGCCCGGCACCCAGTAGCCGCTGTTCGGTGAGCGTGAACCACACAGATTTAGTATGGAGTTCACGAGCTTCCAGCTCCAGAGGTTCCTCGGAGAGCACCTCGTTGGAGGCTACCGATTTGCGTTGGAACGAGACCACCTGAGTGGTGACGGTGACCTCGCCGAAAAATATACCGAGTTCCTGATGTTTGCTACTGCGCTCTTGGGAATGGACCTCTACCGTTGTCAGGTCGCGGGCGTTGGTGTAATAATCCGGATTGACTCGACTGACCACGACCACATGATTTTGTTCGTCGAGTTCTTCAACGTGGTAGCTGGCTCCTTGATGCACGTAAATGGCTCCGGGGTGTGCCTGATAATGTGTTTGCGGCGAATCCATGGTTCCAAGCAGCGCTCCGGTTTCGGCGTCGATAATGTCGACCGGGCCACCGCCGTCTGCCCGAATGGAGAACATCGAGGCGGCGTGTTGCGGATGGGTCCAGAACCATCCGGCCGGCCTACGGCGCAAGTAGCCGCGCTGCACCAAGGAGTCCAGCAACTCTTCGGTCTGCGGGCCAAAAAGAGCTAATTCTTCGGGCCGCAACGGGTGTTCCTGGGCGGCTGCGCACAAGTGGCCGCTGAGTACGTATTTATTATGCGGGTCAAAGACCGTCGCTTCGACTCCGAGTTCAAATATTGCCTCGGGATGGTGCACCAGATAGGTGTCGAGCGGGTCTTCGGCGGCGACAAATATGGCAAGCGCATCTTGTCCGCTTCTTCCGGCACGGCCGATCTGTTGGAAGAATGAAGCGCGCGTTCCGGGCCATCCGGCGACCACCACCGCGTCCAACCCGGCGATGTCGATGCCAAGCTCCAATGCGGATGTCGAGGTCACTCCCAATAATTGGCCGGAGCGCAATTGTTTTTCAACTTCGCGGCGTTCGGCCGGCAGGTATCCAGATCGATAGGCCGCCAAGCGGACGCTGAGTTCTGGAGCGAACTTTTCCAAATGCTTGCGCGTGAGTGCCGCAATGGTCTCTGCGCCGCGGCGGGATTTGATGAACACGATGCTGCGCACATGGTCCGCCATTAGGTCGGTAAGGATTGAGGCGCTCTCTGCGATCGCCGTGCGACGTAGCGGGGCACCATTTTCACCAGTCCGGTCGGTCAAGGGCGGTTCCCACAGTCCGATGACTAGTTCCCCCGAAGCGGAGAAATCGTGGGTAACAGCCTGCGCCGGGGCGCCGATGAGCCTCGAGAAGGATTCTTCCGGGTCCGAGCTGGTTGCCGAGGCGCCGATGAAGACCGGGTCGTTTCCGTAGTGGGCGCAGATGCGCCGCAGCCGGCGCATCAAGTTTGCGACGTGGGCACCAAAAACTCCGCGATATGAATGCGCCTCGTCGATGACCACGTAGCGCAACCGTTTGAAGAAACGCGACCAGGCCTGATGGTTGGACAGGATGCCACGATGGAGCATATCCGGGTTGGTGAAGACAAAGTTCGCGTGTTGCCTGACCCAGCTGCGGGTTCCTTGGTCGGTGTCGCCGTCATAGCTAGAGGCCCGAACGCCTGGCACCTTCAAAGCCTGCACCGAAGCCAACTGGTCTGCCGCCAAGGCCTTGGTGGGGCAGATGTACAAGATGGTCCCTTGGGCCTCGGCGTCATTGGGGCCGGTCTCTCGGGTGCGGTAGAGCAGGTCAATACTGGGCATGAGATATGCCAAAGATTTGCCGGAGGCCGTGCCGGTAGAAATGATCGTGTGGTTTCCCGCGTGAACGGATTCCGCGGCTTGCACCTGGTGCAGCCAGGGCCGCTGAATGCCTAGTTCCTCAAAGGTTTGCCGGACCGCGTCGTGGATCCAGGTCGGCCATGGCGCGGTGATCTCATCTTTCGCGGCCACCGACCTGCGATGGATGACCGCTTCGGGATCGTTTTGCCGATTGAACGGATCCAGCAACGCGCGCACGGACTTCACGTCTAGAGCCTCTCTGAGCAACGGTGGGTAGTTAAAAGCTTATCGCCGTCGAAAATAATTCCGACGGCGATCAGCGAAGAAATGGTGGCGGTTAGCCTTTGAACAGGACAACCTTGCCTAGCGAGGTCCAGCCCAAGGAAGCGTAGAGCTGCTGGCCGTCAACGGAGGCGATGAGCAGGCCCTCGTCCACATCGTGCTCTTGGGCCAGTGAGGCAAGCGCGCGCATGATCAAAGTTCCAAGACCCTGACGGCGGAAATCTGTACCGGTAATGATGCGGTCGAAGATCGCGAATCCGGCGACTGCCGAGACGTGGCCGGAAGCGGCTACGATCTCCTGATTGTCTTCTGGATGCAGCGAAACATAGGCATGGGTGCCGTCGCGTTCGATCTGGAAGACGAAGCCATCTGCGGGCAAAGGTACTTCGACGTCGTGCACGGCTAATTCGGTGACCATGAGGACTTCATCGTCTGCGGACACCTGAAGGCCAACCTCGCTGGCGGTACGCAGCAGTCCCTCGATTGAGTCATCGAATGCGGTGAGACGGCGCTTTGGATGCTTTTTAAGCGTCTCGGCGACCGCTGCGAGCTCTTCCTTGGAAGGCTCATAAATAACGTATTCCCAGTCCCCGGTCGTATCGTGACGGAGGGCCGCGTGGACTCGCCCCTCATGGCGGGTCTCGTATCCACGGACGCCTGCCCAGCCGTCTACCCAGGTACCAATCAGTTCATCGCTTGCGTTTGATGCCATGTTTTGACCCTACCCTGTCTCACCTAGGAATTAGCTGACGTTGAGCTAATCGTTGCTTACTTGAAACTATAGTCAATGCTGATACCCGGACAATGGTCGGGACCGAGAATGTGACTTTGCTCTTTTGCGCGGCGATTTGTGCCGAAAAGCTACTACCCTTATATGGTGGCCATTCATCGCATCGTTTTGTATTACGCATTTACTCCGCTTCCCGACCCGGAAGCCGTCCGCTTGTGGCAGCGTTCGCTGCTGGAACGCTGGGGCTTGCGCGGTCGAATTATCATCTCCAAGGACGGCATCAACGGGACCGTTGGCGGCGAGATTTCTGCCGTCAAGAAATACGTGAAGGCTACCCGCGAGTTCCCTCCATTCACAAAGATGGATATTAAGTGGTCCGAGGGCTCGGCCGAAGACTTCCCGCGTATATCCGTCAAGGTCCGTGACGAAATTGTCACGTTCGGCGCCCCGGGCGAGATCGAGATCGACGAGAACGGTGTGGTCGGCGGCGGGGTCCACCTGCGTCCCGAGCAGCTCCACGAACTGGTCGAAACGAAGGAGAAGGTTGGGGAGAAGATTCACTTCTTCGATGGCCGAAACGCGTTCGAAGCCCAGATCGGCAAGTTCAAGGACGCGATCGTTCCAGCGGTGGAAACCACCCGCGAGTTCATGGATGAACTCGATTCGGGAAAGTACGACCACCTGAAAGATCAGCCGATCGTCACCTACTGCACCGGCGGCATTCGCTGCGAGGTGCTCTCCGCGCTGATGGTCAAGCGCGGTTTCCAAGAGGTTTACCAGATGCAGGGCGGAATCGTCCGCTACGGCGAACAGTACGGTGACAAGGGCCTGTGGGAAGGTTCCCTGTATGTCTTCGACAAGCGCATGCACACCGAATTCTCCGAGGATGCGGTGACCATCGGCGAATGCGTCGGTTGCCAGGGGCCCACGAACAAGTTCGAGAATTGCGCGAACCCGACATGCCGCAACCTGCGTCTCTTCTGTGAAGACTGCGCCAAGGATGAAGAATTGCGCCGGTGCCCAGACTGCACCGAAGTATCGATCGAAGCCTAGGCAAGAACCAGCGCGCCGCATGATCTAGAGATCATGCGGCGCGCTGGCATTTAATCGGCGCTTAGGAACTTGGCCACAGGTCGAGTGACGCATCGATTACTTCGGTTTCCTCGGCCGTGGTGTCATAAACGCTGAAGCCTCGTGCTTGGTAGTTCGGGATGGCCGCTTCCCCATCCAACGAGCAGGTGTGCAGCCACACCCGGCCCACCGGCGGGAGATCTTCGAAGCGCGTGTGCAGATCCCAAGCCCGACGATTGGCTTCGCTGAGCAACAGACCACCGAGACCCTGCCCGATGGCTTCGGGGAATAGCCCGAAGTAGTAGATCTCTACCTCGCTCTGGGCCTCGGTCACCTCGGTCACCAGTTCCGCGTACCCCTTCGGCACCCCATCCTGGTAGAGCACATAGGTTTCAGAGCCCGCACGGCGCAGCGTCGCATCCCATTGTTCACGGCTGGAAGTCAGCCGATCTGCCCAGTTCAATTTGCTCCCCACGCTTTGATAGAGGAAGCGGGAAAACTCGGCCGAGATCTGTTGGGCGCGTTCGATCCTCGCATGCTGCGGAAGTTTTCTGGCACTCGGGCGCATTTCGGCACTCGAAAGCTGCTGCAAATAGGTGATGGTCACGACTGGCATACCGAACATCCTAAGGCGGTTGGGCAGTTGTTGCGCAGTCTTGTAACACCCGCGGACTCGTTAGACTTGGAACTGTGAATGCCGCTGAATTTTCTGCCATTGAAGATGCCCCTAGTAGTTACGACCTCGCGTTGCTGGACAAGCTCCATGCCGACTTGACAACAATGAAGTTTGGCTTTGATGCCATCACCGAGCTATTAGGTGATGATGCGGTGGCTGCTTATGGTCGGGATCAGATCCACCCGGCGCTTCGAGTTCTGAACAAGCAGCCCGAAGCCGGTTCCCTGGCGTGCGCCGTTCGGCTGTTCCAGTTGGGACAGGCGGAATCAGTCGCGGCGATCGCCGCGGCATTCCCCACGGTGCGTGCCGACGGGCTGCTCAAGCTCGGGTTGATTGAGCCATGGGCCTCGGGGTACCGGGCTAAGGTGGCGTTGGCGGTGCATGGCTCGGATGTAGATGGTGAATTGTGGGTGGCTCACGACCTGGGTTCGCACCAGCGTCCCGGGGTTCTGCGCACGGACCACGTTTTAGGCATTGGCCATGCTTCGCGCACGCTTGCGCAGGTCACCGTCCGTCCGGACGCTGAACGGGCCCTCGATCTCGGCACGGGATGCGGAATACAGCTATTCCATTTGCTCTCGCACTCCAAGCACGTGACCGCCACGGACCTTTCGGACCGCGCACTGGCGTTCACCCGGTTTAACCTGGTGCTCAACCACCGAGCTTTGAAGCTGGACCCGCAGCGGCTAGAAGAGCGGGTTACGCTATTGCAGGGCAGCCTGTTCGAACCGGTGGCCGGCCAGAAATTCGACTTGATCGCCAGCAATCCGCCATTCGTGATCACACCGCGCAATAAGTCCGAGCGTGAGCAAGACCGCTTCACCTACCGTGATGGTGGCATGGCCGGCGATTCCTTGGTGAGCACGCTGATTGCCCAGGCCCCCGAGCATCTGAACCCCGGTGCACATATGCAGATGCTGTCGAATTGGGAGATACCTCGCCTAGATGAGGAATCCAATGAACCATGGGCGCGGCGGGTCTCCGATTGGTTTGCCGATGACTTGGACGTCTGGGTGATTGAACGTGAACAGGCCACTCCGAGCGTTTATGCCGAAACCTGGTTGCGCGATGCGTCGCAAAGCGAGGACAGCGCCGCCTACGCGGCCGCCTATGACGCCTACCTCGACGACTTCGAATCCCGCCAGGTCGGTGCGGTCGGTTTCGGCATGGTGTATTTCCGCCGGCCCGCGCAACCGGAGGTAACCTTCCGTCTCTTCGAACAGATACCGCACCAGGTGGAACAGCCGCTGGCTCCTGCCTTGGAGCGAGACATTCTGATGGCAGATGCATTGCGCGAAGCCGGAGAAGAATGGAAGCAGTGGCACCTGCTAGTCGCAGAAGATGTCACCGAGGAACGTCATCAGCGCCCCGGTGCCGAACATCCAGGAGTGATCCTCTTGCGCCAGGGCGTGGGGATCCGCCGAACCGAAATTTTGGACTCGGCGCAGGCCGGATTCCTGTCGGCCTGCGATGGTGAATTATCGGTCGCGCAGTTGGTTGTAGCCCTTGATTCACTGATCGGTGAGGGCGAGGAGAATTTCACTGAAAGGCTTTATGAAGCTATTGCTCGCCTTCTGCGGCATGGAATGCTTCGTAAAATCTGAAACAAAGGCTAAACTTTTTCGTTATGACACGGAACACAGTCGAGGAAGACGGCGCGCAGCGCGCCGACGCGGAAGATCAACCCCCACAAGTGGTCTCGATCACCGACCCGCAGGCGATCCGCGCGCTGGCCCATGATGCTCGGCTGATCGTGCTCGACGAGCTTTTCGCATCGCAAACCACGCGCACCGCAACGGAGCTGGCATCGATGTGCTCATTGACGCCCAGCGCCATGAGCTATCACTTGCGCGCACTGGAGAAATACGGGTACGTGGCGCGCGCGGCCAGCGAAGGCGACGCGCGAGAACGCCGGTGGCGCGCCGCGGGCGAAAGGCTGGAGCTAAACACCCAGATCGATTCGACGAACGCGAAAACGGCCTACCTCAACGTGCAGTTGAACGCGTTCCGCACAAGGCTGAATGCCGAAGTGGAGCGGCGCGAGGCGGAAGCCAAGTCGGGAATCGAGCCGGATGCCGACCGCCCACCCTTGCTGACCAGTGGTTTAGTGTTTCTTCCCGAAGCGAAGCAAAAGGAGTTTAATCGGCGATTATTGGACCTCGTTTACGAGTATGAGGCAATGGCCACGGCCGAAGAACGCAACATCGACTCAAAGCGTATGTTCTACTTAATCTCACTACTACCCGAGTACCAGCACCCGGGTGGAGGTGCGAGCTAGAGAAAAGTTGTGCAGTTCTTCGGTGTAAGATCATCGGGAATTGCGACTGATTCTGGTCGCAAGGAATGGTGCTGCGATTGCCGCCCGAGCGTTACCTCGCTGGGAAGCGTTCGGAACCGCGTTGTATAAAAGGAGAGCTGTGCCCGCAAAGGCCAAGGAAAAGACCGGCAAGAAACTCGTTATCGTGGAGTCTCCTGCCAAGGTAAAGTCAATCGCCAAATATCTGGGCGAGGGCTTCGACGTGGACGCCTCGGTGGGCCACATCCGCGATCTTCCCCAGCCCTCCGAGCTTCCCACCGAGCTCAAGAAAACTTCCGTGGGCAAATTTGCGGTCGACATCGATAACGACTTCGAACCCTATTACATGGTGTACCCGGATAAGAAGAAGCGCGTTTCGGAGCTGAAGGCCAAGCTCAAAGATGCCGACGAACTCTACCTCGCAACAGATGCGGACCGCGAAGGCGAAGCCATCGCGTGGCACCTGCTCCAGGTGCTTAAGCCCAAGGTCCCGGTACGCCGTCTTGCCTTCACCGAAATCACCAAGGAAGGTATCGAGCGCGCCCTGGGCTCGATGCGTGAGCTGGATACCGATCTGGTCGATGCGCAGGAAACCCGCCGCGTCCTGGATCGCCTCTACGGTTACGAGATCTCTCCGGTTCTGTGGCGCAAGATTGCCCGCGGGCTCTCCGCCGGCCGTGTCCAGTCGGTCGCCACCCGGCTGGTGGTTGAGCGTGAACGTGAGCGCATGGCTTTCGTCTCCGCCGGGTACTGGGATGTCAAGGGAAGCTTCGCCACCACCGTTGGGGAAACCTTCGCCGCCAAGCTCTCCTCGGTGGACGGCAAGCGCGTCGCCTCAGGCCGCGACTACGATGACCGCGGCCAGCTGAAGACCACCCGCAACCCGGTCGCGGAGCTGAACCAGGAAGCCGCCGAATCATTGGTCAGCAATTTGGCCAACAGCGACTTTGCCGTCACCTCCGTGGAGGACAAGCCCTACACCCGACGTCCGGCAGCGCCCTTCACCACTTCGACCTTGCAGCAGGAAGCCAGCCGTAAGCTACGCTGGAGCTCGAAGCTGACCATGCAGATCGCGCAGCGTCTGTACGAAAACGGTTACATCACCTACATGCGTACCGACTCGGTATTCCTGTCGAATGAGGCCGTCCGCGCCGCCCGCACCCAAGCCACCGAACTTTATGGCTCGGATTCGATTCCCAAGAGCCCTCGCATGTACAAGGGCAAGTCCGACTCCGCTCAAGAAGCCCACGAAGCAGTTCGTCCGGCCGGTGACATGTTCCGCCGCCCAAAGGACGTCCGCTCCCAGCTCTCCAAGGATGAATTCACCCTGTACGAGCTGATCTGGAAGCGCACCGTCGCCTCGCAGATGGCAGATGCCAAGGGATTCACCGCCACCATCAAGCTCGCGGGCACCGCTAGCGATCAGCGCGTTGCCGAATTCTCTGCCTCCGGTACCGTCATCACCTTCCGCGGTTTCCTCTCGGCCTACGAAGAAGGCAAGGACTCCGAGAGCGACGCGGCAGATAAGCCGGAGAACGCCGAGGCACGCCTGCCTCAGCTCGCCGTGGGACAGGGGCTGACCGGGGATGAGCTGACCGCACTGGGCCACGAAACCACCCCGCCGGCGCGCTATACCGAAGCGTCCATCGTCGCCGAGCTGGAAAAGCGCGAGATTGGCCGTCCCTCGACCTACGCGCCGACCATCTCCACCATCATGGATCGCGGCTACGTGACCAAGCGCGGCGGCGCCCTGGTGCCAAGCTGGATCGCGTTCTCGGTAATCCGCCTGCTCGAAGAGCACTTCGCCAAGTATGTGGACTACGACTTCACCGCACGCTTGGAAGACGACCTGGACGAAATCGCACAGGGCAACCGTGCGCGCTCCGACTGGTTGAACATGTTCTACTTCGGCGGCAAGGGCGAAACCAGCCCGGAGGGCCTGAAGCACGTGGTGGACAACCTCGGCGACATCGACGCTCGGGCGATCAACTCCATCAAGATCACCGATGACATCACCTTGCGCGTGGGCAAGTTCGGCCCATACCTGGAACGCGCCATCCCGGAAGGCGCCGAAGAAGGCACCGACCCGCAGCGCGCGAATGTGCCCGAGGAACTGGCTCCGGACGAGCTGACCGCGGCGAAGGCCGAGGAACTGTTCGCCACCGCCCAGGTCTCCGAACGCGAGCTGGGCATCGAAGAGGCTACCGGCCGCAAGATCGTGGCCAAGGACGGCCGTTACGGCGCCTACGTCACCGAGATCATCCCGGAGCTCACGGAAGAGGAAATCGCCGCGCAGCCGGTGGAATACTACAAGAACGGCAAGCCAAAGCCGCCGAAGAAGCCGGTCAAGGTCAAGCCACGCACCGCGTCGCTGTTCAAGACCATGACCGTGGAAACCGTCACCCTGGATGAGGCTCTGCAGCTGATGAGCCTGCCCCGGGTGCTCGGTGCCGACGCCGAGGGCGAAGAGATCACCGTGCAGAACGGCCGCTTCGGTCCGTATCTGAAAAAGGGCAGCGATTCGCGTTCCATCGACAGCGAAGAGCAGATCTTCACCATCACCCTCGACGAGGCGCTGGCAATCTACGCACAGCCCAAGCAGCGTGGCCGCCGCGCCGCGGTGCCGCCACTGGCCGAGTTCGGGGTGGACCCGACGAGCGAGAAGAACATCGTGGTCAAGGATGGTCGCTTCGGCCCATACATTACCGACGGCGTCACCAACATCACCGTGCCGCGCACAACCTCCTTGGAGGAGCTGACGCGTGAGCAAGCCATTGAGCTGCTGGCGGATAAGCGCGCCCGTGGCCCGGTGAAGCGCACGGCAGCGAAAAAGGCTCCCGCGAAGAAGCCCGCAGCCAAGAAGGCCCCGGCCAAGAAGGCGACCACGGCGAAGAAAACCACCGCCAAGAAGAGCGAGAAGTAGACTTCGTCTCTGAGTTGAGGAGCGCACCATGAGACTTGGCGTTTTGGATATTGGTTCGAATACCGTCCACCTATTATTGGTGGACGCCTACCCAGGCGCCCGACCGGTCTCTTATGCCTCGCATAAACGACCGTTGTCGCTGGTGCGCTACCTCAACGAGTATGGCGCCATCACCGAAGAGGGGCAGCAAGAACTCATCGCCTTCATCAAGGAGGCAGCCGAGTTCGCCAAAAGCCATCGGGTCGAAGACTTCATGGGATTTTGCACCTCTGCCATTCGGGAATCCTCCAATGGCGTAGCTGTGCTCGAACGGGTGAGCCGGGAAACCGGTGTGAGCCTGATGGAGCTTTCCGGCGAAGAAGAAGCCGGAATGACCTTCTACTCGGTGCGCCGCTGGTTCGGCTGGTCGTCCGAATCGATCCTCAACCTGGATATGGGCGGTGGTTCGCTCGAACTTGCGGTGGGCACCGACGAATTCCCCCAGGTCGCCTTCTCCGTGCCGCTGGGCGCCGGCAGGCTGACCCGCGAATGGCTGCCCAACGATTTGCCTTCGATCAAGGAAGTCCGGGAGCTGCGCAACTACGTGCGTGATGTGCTCACCGACCCGACCACCGAACTGCGCCAATACGGCAAGCCCACGCTGGCCACGGCCACCTCGAAAACCTTTCGGTCGCTGTCGCGGATCACCGGATCCGCCCCCAGCGGGGAGGGGCCATACGTCAAACGCGTGCTGCACCGCGATTCGCTGAAACTCTGGACCAACCGGCTGACCGCGATGAGCTGGGACGAACGCGCCGAACTGCCGGGCGTCTCGGAAATCCGCGCCCCGCAGCTGCTCGCCGGTGCGATCGTTGCTCATGAGGCGATGAGCGCATTAAAACTCAAAAGTGTCCGCATCTGCCCTTGGGCGTTACGCGAAGGTCTCATGCTGCGACGTTTTGATCACGTGATGTTTGACTCTTCGACACCGCTCAGTAGTAGCGTGGGGGTAGGAGAGGTTGCATTGGGCTCGTTGAAGACCTTAAGTCTCGGCGAACCTACGGCCTAGCGCTTCACTGGAAAAGGCGCCGCTATGCAGCGGCGCGACGAGGAGGGGTCGGATATGGAAGACCAGCAGCGTGTACCTCGGGTACCGGTGACACTATCCAGTGCCTCGGTCTATCCGCTGACCGTACATGACGCCTTCGCGATAGCCAAGGACGTGGGCTACGACGGGCTTGAGGTGTTGGTGACCGGCAACCAGGCCAGTCAGTCAGCCACCGCGCTGATGGCCCTGATGGACAAATACCAATTGCCTATTATGGCGATACACGCGCCAACCCTGCTGCTTACCCAGCAGGTCTGGGGTTCGGCGTGGGCAAAAATCGAGCGGTCGGTGATCCTGGCGAAAGCGGTAGGAGCCAGCGTGGTTGTTGCGCACCCGCCGTTTCGTTGGCAGGGGAACTATGCCGAAGGATTCGTCGAGGGCGTACGCCGGCTGACCGACTCCACGGGCATGAAAATCGCGGTTGAAAACATGTACCCGTGGCGCAGCCGCGGACGTGAATCCTCCAAGATGTATCTGCCGCATTGGAACCCGGTCCCCGAGGACTATCGCCATGTCACTTGGGACTTTTCCCATGCGGCCATTGCAACTATGAACTCTCGCCAAGCGTTTGAGGACCTGGGGGACAGGTTGACCCACGTCCACCTGTGTGATGGGTTGGATAACGGCAAGGATGAGCATTTGGTGCCCGGATTGGGTACGCAGCCGGTCGTTGAATCGCTGAATTTCTTGCGCGATTCCCAGTGGGATGGCGTGGTCGCGGTGGAAGTATCAACGCGCAAGGCCAAACAGGCGGGGCAAAAAGAAGAATGGCTGGGCCAGACGCTCGAATTTGCACGCCAGCATCTGTCAATTAATCAAGACTCTGAACGGGTGACAAAATAACTGTATGAGCGAAGCTACGAATAATCTCCGACTCGCATTTTTGGGCACGGGCTCAATGAACGGAGCGATCCTGCGCGGTATCTTGGGCGCCGGACATGACCCGAAGAAAATTACCGCAACCCTGCGCAGCGACAACCGTGCCGCGCAACTGCGCGAACTGGGCATCAACGTGCTGATCGGCGACGAAGATCCCGAAGCGAATTCGAAGGCCGCCGCCGAAGCGGACATCGTTTTCCTCGGGGTGAAGCCGGTAGGGATTACCGCGCTCTGCGCCGAGATTTCCGAAGCCTTGCCTGCGCAGACCGTGGTGGTCTCGGTGGCCGCGGCGATTACCCTCGCCACCATGCAGGGGCAGCTGCGCGACGGACAGCCGGTGATCCGTTCCATGCCGAACACGCCGCTGATGGTTGGTTCCGGAGTCGTCGGCTTGAGCGCAGGCCAGGCGGTGAGCGAGACGCAAATCAACCTTGTCGCCGAGCTCTTTGCCGGTTCCGGGGAGGTCCACGTGATCGACGAGTCGCAGCAAAACGCGCTCGGGGCGATCTCGGGCTCCGGCCCGGCCTATGGCTTCTACCTGGCCGAAGCGATGACCAACGCCGGTATCGCCATGGGGCTCGACGAGAAGCTCGCCATGGATCTGGCCCGTGCCACCGTGGCCGGAGCCGGCAAGATGCTCGCTGACCCGCAGGCCAACCCGGCAGATATGCGTCGTGCGGTTACGAGCCCCAAGGGCACCACCGAGCAAGCGATTCTGACCTTCGATGCGCAGGGGATTCCAGCGATTATCGAAGCCGGGGCCAAGGCCGCCGCCGCGCGTGCCGCGCAGCTCAGCGCAGAACTCGGCTAATCCAGCGATTAAAAGTTCTATGGCGCCGGCACCCCGAACTGGGGGACCGGCGCCATAGCCGTCTTAACGCCCGTTTAGGGGCGGGCGGCGAAGCGTTCGAGCAGGTCCACGTGCCCGGAGACGATCAATATGTCACGCCTCGTGACCATCGTGTCCGGCACCGCGTAGGTGAAGTCCTCGCCCGGGGTTTTCACCCCGACGATGGTGATCCCGTATTTGGAACGCACCTGCGATTCGGCCAGGGTGAAGCCCTGGGTTTCCTTTGGCGGGTACATCTTCACAATCGCGAAGCCATCATCGAACTCGATGAAGTCCAGCATGCGTCCACCGACCAGGTGGGCCGCGCGAACCCCGGCATCGGCCTCCGGATAAATCACATGGTTCGCGCCGATGCGGGTGAGGATCTTGCCGTGGGAAGGCGTAATCGCCTTCACCCAGAGGTGCTCGATCCCCAGATCCACCAGATTCACGGTAATCAGCACCGAGGACTCGATCGAGGTGCCCACCCCGACCACCGCGGAGCTGAACTCCTGGGCGCCCAGCTGGCGCAGCGCATCGATATTGGTGGCGTCGGCCGCCACCACATGGGTCAGCGTGCTGGCCCACTGCTGGACCAATTCCGGGCTGCGTTCGATGGCGAGCACCTCGCGGCCCTGCTTGACCAGGGTTTCGGCCACCGAGGCGCCGAAGCGTCCCAGTCCGATGACGAGCACCGGTGCGTTGTGCTCCATACTTTTCTCAGCCAATGATCGGCCTTTCTTCGGGGAGGCTATACAGCGTATCGCGATGACGCATGGTCAAGGCGCTGGCCAAGGTGATGCTTCCGATACGTCCGGCGAACATCAGGGCGCTCAGTACGTATTTACCTGCGGGAGGCATCTCTGCGGAGACTCCCATGCTCAGTCCTACGGTACCGAATGCGGAGATCGATTCGAACAATGCGCGGGAGAAACCGACCTCCTGGTCGATGGCCAGCAGCAAGCCGGTGGACACCATCACCAAGGTGGCGCCGAGGGCGACCACCGACACCGCCACGCGCATGGTGCCTTCCGGGATGCGCCGGCCGAAAGCCTTCGCATCGCGCTCGCCGCGCACCTCGGCCATGATCGCCAGGAACATCACGGCGATCGTGGTGACCTTGATGCCGCCGGCCGTGGAGGCCGAACCGCCGCCGGCGAACATCAGCGCATCGGTGATGAGCACCGATACCTGGCTCATGTCGTTTTGGTCCACGAGGTTGAATCCGCCAGAACGGGTCATCACCGAGGCGAATAAGCCATGGACGAGCTTGTCGCCGGAATCCATGGTCCCAATGGTGCGCGGGTTGTTCCATTCGACCACGAGCCACAGCAGGGCGCCGGCGACCAGCAGGATCAGGGTCACCATCAGGGTGAGCTTGGTGTGCAGATTCCATTTCTTCGCATTGAACCGGTGGACGAGCAGCACCATGATCACGGGGAAGCCCAGGGAACCCAGGAACACCCCGAACATCAGCGGGCCGAGGATCCACAGGTCCGTTCCGTAGGGCACCAGCCCGTCGGAGTGCGGGGTGAAGCCGGCGTTGTTGAAGGAGGAGACCGCGTAGAACACGCCGTGCCAGATGGCCGAAGGCAGGTTTTCGCCGAGCACCGCGAAGCGCGGGACCAGAAGCAGCGCAATCAACGCCTGCAGGCTGACCGCGGTCAGGATCACGATGCGCAGCAGCGAGCCGACCTCGCCCAGGGCGGAGGCCCCGGTGGTGTTCATGGAATTCTGCGCCATCAGCTTGCCGCGCACGCCGAGCTTGCGCGAGACCGCCAGGGAGAGGATCGAGGCCAGGGTCAGGATTCCCAGCCCGCCCATGAAGGCGCCGATGATCATGATCAGCTGCCCGGCGAAGGACCAGTGGACCGCGGTGGAGACCGTGGTCAGGCCGGTGACGCAGACCGCCGAGACGGCGGTGAACAGCGCGTCGTGCAATGCGGTCGCTTCCCCGGAAGCCGAGGAGAACGGGGCTGCCAGCAGGGAAGTGAAAATCGCGATGGCCACGAGGAAGGCGCCTAGGGCCAAGCGGGCGGGGGAGCGGACCGTGAAGTCGGCGATCCGCACGCGCAACGCCAACCACTGTTTGCGCCGCTTTTCGCGTAATTCAGCTACCCGCGCCTTGTCGCGCGGTTCGCTCTGGGTGCTCATCGCCTTAATTCGCCATTTCGTTGGGACGGAGGGTTCTCCTTGTAATTTACGCGTTCGCAACCAATTGCGCTCGTCTTAGCCCCGCGAAACACGTGCAAAATGTCCCGGACGGCCATAAATGGGTTACAAGGATCACAATCGGGTAGCCTACAAAGGTGTTAGAACCTCGACATGCGCCGCAACCCACCCTGGTGCTCTGGGATGAAAAGTACTTGAAGTACAAGTTCAGCGACTACCATCCGATGCACCCCGCCCGGCTTGAGCTGACCCATCGGCTCAGCAAGCAGCTTGAAGTTTATGATGCTCCGACGGTGAGCATCTCGGCCCCCGAGGTCGCCAGCGACGCCGTGCTGCGGACCGTTCACGACCAGGGCTACCTGGACCAGGTGAAGCAGGTCAGCGCCGACCCCACGCTGATCGCGGTCGACTTTGGTTTGGGAACCGAAGACGACCCGGTCTTCGCCGGGATGTATGAGGCGGCCGCGCGCATCGTGGGCGGTTCGGTGATCGCCGCGGAGGCGATCATGGATGAATCAACCGTGCGCGCGGTGAACTTCGCCGGCGGGATGCATCATGCCAAGCGCAACAAGGCCAGCGGCTTCTGCATCTTCAACGACGCCGCCGCAGCCATTCACCGCATGCTGGAGCGTGGTGCGAAACGTGTTTGCTATATCGACGTCGATGCCCACCACGGTGACGGCACCGAATCGATCTTCTGGGACGATGACCGGGTCTTGACGATTTCCATCCATGAGTCGGGGCTTTCGCTCTTTCCCGGCACCGGGTTCGCCAACGAGACCGGAGGCCCGCAGGCCGAGGGCAGCGCGGTGAATATCGCCTTGCCCGCGATGACCGGGGACGCCGCGTGGATGCGCGCCTTCCACGCGGTGGTTCCGCAGCTGGTGCGCGCCTTCAATCCGGAGGTCATCGTGTCCCAGCACGGCTGCGATGCCCATCGCGATGACGACATGACCAATCTGAAGCTATCGGTGGACGCCCAGCGCCAGGTGGCTCTGGATATCTCCCAGCTGGCGGACGAGGTTTGCCAGGGCCGCTGGCTGGCTACCGGAGGCGGCGGCTACAACGTCACCGCCGTCGTGCCGCGCACGTGGACCCACCTGACGGCGATCGCCGCCGGCAAGCCCATTGCCTTGCGTACCTACGTTCCGGAGGGCTTCCGGCGCCATGTGCTGGAAACCTACGGCCGGGCGGTGCCCTATCTGATGGGGGATGACGCCCAATTGTGGTGGCGGAACTGGGAGGTCGGTTATGATCCGGCCGATCCGGTGGACCGTACGATTATCGCCACGCGTAAGGAAGTTTTCCCGCTCTATGGGCTGGACCCGTGGTTTGACTAAGGCGTTCGCTTTCCTGTGATCAATCTCGACCCTCAACAGGGGCAAAAAATTCGTTCCTGTAAGGCCATCTGCCGATAGGGTAATGTCTGTGGCTATTGACGACGTATTTTCTGCATTGGCAGAACCAACCCGACGCAAGATCATCGAGGCGTTAAAGATCGAGCCGATGGCGGTTGGTGCCTTGGTGGTTCAGTTGGAGATTTCTCAACCGACCGTCTCCAAGCACCTGAAGGTTCTGCGTGAAGCGGACCTGGTCAGCATGACAGCCCAAGGCCAACGCCGCATCTACAGTGTGCAGTGCGAAGCGATCGACACCCTGGTGTCCTGGTGCGTAGAGTTTTTGCCGGCCGAGGAGCCGGCGGCGGAGCTGATGCCGGTGGATCTGGACCTGATTCAAGATCCGCAGGACGCCAACGCACTTCCAGCCGCAGCTCATCAGCTCGGACGCAGTGTAGGGCGGGGGCTCGAACAAGTCACGGGACGAGCGCAAGAAATATTGGAGCGCTTCCCACGCTTCGGCCGTCGACGTTAGCTATCTGACCTGACTAAAAGCGGATTCGGGCATTGCGGTCGGTGATATTTAAGTTACGCAGGCGAGCGCTGTATGTAACAAAGAATTTTCATTGAGAATGTCAGGCATGGCATTCTCTTGCGTGGGGCAGAGTTGCCGGGCCGGTGGGCTTTTGCGCGCCCCTGAGGCCTGCCCCAAGTGATGAGGAGAAAAACTTGGACAAGCAACTAGCGAGTATTCGCGACGAAGTCTTCCGCCGTAATCCCGGTGAGGCAGAATTCCACCAGGCCGTGACCGAAGTCTTCGAGAGCCTCGAAGCGGTGTCACAGAAGCACCCAGAGTATGCAGAGGCTGCTATTCTTCAGCGCCTGTGCGAGCCAGAGCGCCAGATCATTTTCCGCGTGCCTTGGGTAGATGACCAGGGTCGTGTGCAGATCAACCGCGGTTTCCGTGTCGAGTTCAACTCCGCGCTGGGCCCATACAAGGGCGGACTGCGTTTCCATCCTTCGGTTTATCTGGGCATCGTCAAGTTCCTTGGCTTCGAACAGATCTTCAAGAACTCCCTGACCGGCATGCCAATTGGTGGTGGCAAGGGCGGCTCGGACTTTGACCCGCGCGGGAAGACCGACGGCGAGGTGATGCGCTTCTGCCAGTCGTTCATGACCGAGCTCTACCGTCATATCGGCGAATACACCGACGTTCCAGCCGGTGACATTGGTGTCGGTGGCCGTGAGATCGGCTACCTCTTCGGCCAGTACAAGCGAATCACCAATCGCTACGAGTCTGGCGTGCTGACCGGCAAGGGGCTGAGCTGGGGCGGCTCATTGGTACGCCCGGAAGCCACCGGCTACGGCGCGGTGATCTTTACCGAAGAGATGCTCAAGACCCGCGGGATGAGCTTCGACGGCCAGCGCGTGGTCGTTTCGGGGTCCGGAAACGTGGCGCTGCATGCCATCGAGAAGGCTCAGGATCTGGGCGCGAAGGTGATTACCGCCTCGGATTCCAGCGGATTCATCGTCGACGAAAATGGCATCGATCTTGATCTGCTGCGCCAGATCAAGGAAGTCGAGCGCGGACGTATCAGCGAATACGCCGAGCGCCGGGGGAGCAAGAAGGTTTCCTACGTGGCCGACGGAAACGTCTGGGACGTGCAGGGCGCGGTAGCCCTGCCGTGTGCCACGCAGAACGAACTTGGAGCAGCCTCGGCGAAGAAGATGGTTGCCGCGGGAACTATCGCCGTGGCCGAAGGCGCCAATATGCCAACCACCGCCGAGGCGACCTCGGTATTCCAGGATGCTGGCATCCTCTTCGGCCCGGGCAAGGCCGCCAACGCCGGTGGCGTGGCTACTTCTGCGCTGGAAATGCAGCAGAACGCTAGCCGCGACTCGTGGACCTTCGAGCACACCGAGCTTCGCCTGACCGAGATCATGGTAGGCATTCACGAGCGTTGCGCAACCACCGCCGACGAATACGGGGTGCCGGGCAACTACGTTGCCGGCGCCAATATCGCCGGCTTCGTCAAGGTTGCCGACGCAATGCTGGCTCAGGGCTTGATCTAGTCCCTCGACCCTCAAGCGACCTCTTGGCCGCTGTTTCGACGCCGTTTCCGGCCTCGGAACGGCGGCCAGCAGCTTTTAAAATCTCTTTTTTGAGATCTAAATGTGGTTCAGGTGTGTTCCGTGATGCAAAAGTTACGTAAGTGCGACTAGACTGGGATCGAGCGAACGTGAATATGATTGCCGATGTTGATCCCAAGTCGTATTTGTTCACGCGAGCAATATAAACGACGAATCAGAGATCAGCGTCAGGAGAAATTCCCCTATGGCGGATAAACAGAATTTTGCAGGAGCCCGTTTCATGACGGTCGCTGAAGTGGCCGAGATGATGCGTGTTTCTAAAATGACGGTTTATCGCCTGATTCATGCAGGCGACTTGCCTGCTGTTCAATTCGGTCGCTCCTATCGCGTTCCGGAAAACGCAGTGGAAGCCTACCTGCAAGCTGCGGCGATTGACCCGCAGCGTGGAACAGGTTCCCTCGGTCGATAGCCGCGCGATGGTCAGAGCATGGCCGAAAAGCGGGTAATCTATTAAGGAACGTTTAACGTCCGGTCAACCTTGTAGCTTATGCTTGTTCTTAAGCCTACATTTTGGTTGACATATTTATTTAGTTTGTGAGGAACCACTATGGGCTCTGTTATCAAGAAGCGCCGTAAGCGTATGTCGAAGAAGAAGCACCGTAAATTGCTTCGTAAAACTCGTCACCAGCGTCGTAATAAGAAGTAAATCTGCTTCAAGCAGCATTTGCCTCTTGGCAATTATCGCCACCGTATCAAGGCTTGACCTTGACGGTGGCGATTGCTTTTTCCCCAGCTATTTCCCGCGGCGGCTTGGTAGTGAACGCTTCGCGGCCCACACCGCGCCCAGCACACCGGCCAGACGCAGGCTGATCCGCGCCGCACGCTGTCCGGTGCGGAAGTCGTAGACCTGCCATCCGCGACGCTTGGCGTAGGCCCTCAGCCGCGCGTCCGGGTTGATCGCAACAGGATGTCCCACCGCCTCTAGCAGCGGCACATCGTTGTAGGAGTCCGAGTATGCCCAGGACTTGGAAAGCTTGATTCCACGTTCCTTAGCCAGCGTACGAACGGCCTGAGCTTTTTCGGCCGCATGCAAGATCGGGGTGGCCAGCGCGCCGGTGTATTTACCATCCACATTTTCAACCACGGTCCCCAAGGCACCGGTGAGTTCCAAGCGTTCGGATATGACGTTCGCTACTTCTAGCGGGGTCGCGGTGACCAGCCAAACTTCTCGGCCCACGGCGCGATGCTGATGGGCGATGGAGACCGTGCCTTTCCATAACTTAGGCTCAATGTACTCGTCATAGATTTCCTGGCCAATCTGCGCCATCTCGGCGACCGAAATGCCCTTGGCCATCAGCAGCGCACGGTCGCGAATCTGATGGATGTCGCCCAGATGCTCGCCGCGGGCGGCAAAGCGAAGCTGCTTGAGGGCAAACCAAAGAATTTCGCGTAGCCGGAAGAAACGACGCTGATGCATCTTCCTGGCCAGCAGATATAGGGAGGCACCACGGACCATGGTGTTGTCCACGTCGAAGAAGGCGGCAACGACGTCGCGTGGCGCCGACGTGTTCTGGCTGGTGAGGTGCTCTGAAGACTGCATTTGATCCAGTTTATTTCATTGCCGACTTAGACGCTGGTTGCGGCTCGTGAGATTATGGACAGGTGAGTAAAATGCATGAGATCCAGTTACTGGTGCGCCAAGGATGCCATTTGTGCGAGGCCGCCAGGGCGACAGTCAACGACGTCACCGAACGGATGAACATGGAGTTCTCCGAAATAGACATCGACGAGCATCCCGAACTGCTGGCACGCCACCACGAAGAGGTGCCAGTACTCCTCGTTGATGGTCAGGTCCGGGACTTCTGGACCATTGATGCCAAACGGCTTGAACGCCTGTTGGGCAGCTAATGGCATGAGAGGCCCCTTGATGCATTTACCGGCCCGTTCGAAAAGCAGAGCAGCGGCGCATGGCTGAAATTGAACCGCGGGTACTGCCCGAAGCGACGCTGACGCGCCTGACCCAGTATTTGCGGGCGCTCAATGCGTTCGAAGCGCAGGGCGTGGAACGCACCAGCTCGGGTGTGCTGGCCAAGGAAGCCGGAGTGAACCCGGCAATCCTCCGCAAGGACCTCTCCTTGCTTGGTTCCTATGGAACTCGTGGCGTCGGATATGTGGTGACCGAGCTGGCCGAACACATCAACCGGACCTTGGGCCTGAACCAGGACTGGCGTGTGGCCATCCTCGGCGCCGGTAACCTCGGACGTGCGCTGAGCGGCTACGCAGGTTTTGCCAGCCGAGGTTTCCAGGTGCGCGCCATCCTCGATGCGGACGTATCCCTGGTCGGCAGCGAGGTCGGCGAATTTATCGTGGAACCGGTCGGTGAGCTCGGCGAGGTGATTGCGCGGGAGCAGATCAATATCGCGGTCCTAGCGGTTCCCGGAGTCGCGGCCCAGGGGCTGATCGACGCGCTTGCGGCGCATGGGGTGAAGTCGGTGCTCAGCTTCGCGCCACAGCCGCTGCGCATTCCGGCGGGCATGATCGTCCGCCGCGTGGACCTGTCCACCGAGCTGCAGATCCTGGCCTACCACGCGGTACAACGCTAGGCGGCAACCGGGCAGTTAAAATCTAACGGCGTAGGCCGTGGCTCAAATGAGCCACGGCCTACGCCAATTTCAGCGCTGGGTCTGAGGACCCGAAACGGTTTAGCGGTAGCCAGCCCGGCGCGCCTGGCTGCGCTGGGCGATGTACTGCGAGGAAGCCGGCAACCAGGCGAAGACCACGCCGACGACGCCAGCAATGAATCCAAGGGCATAAACCACATTGATCATCGTGGCATCAGCCGCGTTGGCGTACATGCTGAACATCGGCAGGCTGATCAGCATGCCAACGACGGAGATGGCCGCCAGGATCGTGGCGATGATCCGCATCGCGCGGACCCCTCGACCGACGAAGTAGCCGACCAAGAAGTAGGCGATGAGCGTGATGAACATGCCCACCACGGTGAAGGTGGTCATGGTGGAAGTGATCTGCGACAGGAAAGTGTCGGGGTTTTCTATCATGCGTTCGATCTCTGCATTCATCGCGGCGTCGTTGGAAGACTCCATCTGCATGCGCATCTGATCTTCGAACATCGTCCACTGCGAGCGCACCATATTGCCGAAGAGGTTGGTGCTGTTGATCAGCCAGCTGGCTGCGGCGCTGAGCACCCCGGCAAGCATGATGAAAATAAACGCCATCTGCAAGGTCTTGGGACGCTCGGCAGGCGGCTGGACCGGAGCGTAGCCACCTTGCTGCTGGAACTGCGGAAGCTGCTGCGCTGCCGGCTGACCGTAAGGGGTCGGCTGCCCACCGTAGGGATTTTCGCCGTAGGGGTTCGGGTTCGAACTCCCGGACCCGGCTAACGGGTCATATGGCTGGCCTGGCTGGTTCGGATCGTTGGTGCTCATGATCGTCCTTTGATTGCTGCTAAACGGTGAGTAACTCTAACTACTAGCCTAGTCCGTGGCGTTTGTGATGTGCCCCTCCGAAAGGATGGTTTTTTGATATGGGAATCCCATGCAGAGGCTGTGAATACTTGATCGTGGCCACAATTTTCATCTTTTAGGTTGATTGTTTGAGAGACTGTAACCATGCCAGTTTCAACCGTTCATTTGTTGCGCCATGGGGAAGTTTTCAACCCGAACCGCGTTTTGTATGGCCGGATCCCGGGGTATGGCCTTTCCGAGCTGGGTTTCCAGATGGCGGATCGAGCCGGAGAGTACTTCGCCAAGGGTCAGGCCGAAGGCGCCCGAGTAGTCCGTCTGGTTGCCTCCCCGCTGCTTCGAGCGCAGCAGACCGCACAGCCCGCGGCCCAGGCTTTGGGCCTGCCCATCATCACCGATGACCGGGTGATCGAGGCAGGCAACAGCTTTGAAGGTCTGGCACAGATCAAGTCCCACCTGAAGAATCCGCGGTACTGGCCGCTGCTGCGCAATCCGCTGAAACCCTCATGGGGCGAACCGTACGCCGCGCAGGTCGCTCGCATGCGACAGGCCATGGACGACCAGCGCCAGGCGGCGGTGGCCGAACACGGCGACGGCGCCGAGATCATTATCGTCAGCCACCAGCTGCCTATCTGGGTGACCCGGCGCGCCGGTGAAGGCAAGCCGCTCTGGCATGACCCACGCCAGCGCGAATGCACGCTGAGCTCAATAACGAGTTTTGAGTTTGACGGAGACGAACTTCGCTCCGTGAATTACACCGAACCGAGCCCAGACCTGCTGGCGGGCGCGGCGAACATCCCTGGAGCCTAAGCCAAATGAATGAATCCTCGCAGAATCCTCGCTTCCTGAATCGTCGCACCATGCTGCGCTCGATGCTGGTTGCCGCGGCGGCTGTGCCGCTGGCCGCATGCTCGGTCACCGAGGATCCGCTAGCCAAGCAGGCGCGCTCCGGAGATAACAAAAACTACATCGCCGGCGACGGCGCGGTGCAGGAATATCTGCCCGCGAAGCGCAGCGAGCCAATCGAACTGACCTCCGAGACCTATCAGGGCACGCCCATCGATCTGGCGGCCCTGCGCGGTAAGCCGGTGGTGCTGAACTTCTGGTACGCCGCGTGCGCACCGTGCCGAATCGAGGCACCGCACCTGAAAGAACTCTCCGAGGACTTTGGCGAGGACGTTCCATTCATCGGAGTCAACGTCCGCGATGAGGCCGAAGCCTCGCTGGCCTTCGAGCGCAGCTTCGAAATCCCTTATGAATCCGTGCAAGACACCGATGGCCAGATCCAATTGGCGATGACCAAATACGTACCACTGCAGGCGGTTCCCTCCACGCTGGTTCTGGACCGCGAGGGACGGGTTCGCGCCCGCGTCATAGGTGCTATCGAAAAGGGGACGTTGAAGTCCCTGATCGACACCGCGCTCACCGAAGAGTTGTGAGCCTCCCGTTGATCTCTTCGAATCCCTTCGCCGACATTGCGCTCGACGGGTCGCTGCTGCTGGCCGCCCCGGTGGCCATGCTTGCGGGACTGGTTTCCTTCCTCTCACCGTGCGTTCTGCCCTTGGTCCCGGGATATCTCGGTTATGTCACCGGGCTGACCGGCGCCGATCTGCGCGAGCACCGCCGCGGTCGGGTCCTGCTGGGCGTGCTGCTGTTTGTCCTCGGATTCTCGGTAGTCTTTATCGCGGCCGGCGTGCTGTTCAGCCAGGCCACCGCGTGGCTGAAGTTCAACGGCGCCTGGGTAACCCAGGCCTTGGGCCTGGTCGTGGTGCTTATGGGCATCGTCTTCATGGGCGGAATTTCCTGGATGCAACGGGACCGAAAAATTCATCGGAAACCACCGGCAGGGCTCTGGGGAGCGCCGGTGCTGGGGCTGACCTTCGGTTTGGGCTGGGCCCCGTGCATCGGGCCTACGCTCAGCGCGGTGCTGATCATGTCCACTGGCACCGATGCGAACGTTGCCCGCGGAACGCTGTTGACGGTGTTCTATTGCCTTGGATTGGGTTTTCCGTTCATCCTGATCGCCCTCGGATTGCAGCGCGGCATGCAGGCGCTGGCATTCTTCCGCAAGCATCAGCTGCTGATTATGCGTCTGGGTGGGGGAATGCTGATCCTGCTCGGACTGGTCATGATCTCCGGGCTCTGGGGAACCTGGGTCGCTGAATTACAAAACTGGTTTGCCAATGAAGTGAGGTTGCCGATCTAATGGCGAAAAATAAACGAACCGGCAAAGACCGAGGCGACGCACCTGCCCTGGGTTTCCTTGGTTCGCTGCGGTGGATCTGGACGCAACTGACCTCGATGCCAACCGCCCTGTTCTTGCTGCTGCTGCTCGCGGTCGCTGCGGTTCCGGGATCGATCTTCCCGCAGCGGTCGATGAACCCCGAGACGGTCAATGAGTATCTCGAGCAGAACCCGGCAACCGGCCCCTGGCTTGACCGGTTCCAGCTCTTCGATGTGTATTCCTCCGCATGGTTCTCCGCGATTTATATTCTGCTCTTCGTTTCGCTGGTGGGTTGCATCATTCCCCGGGTGAAGAAGCACGCGCAGGCACTGCGCACCCCGCCGCCACGCACTCCCGCCCGACTCGATCGGTTGCCGCAGTACACCTCACTTTCGCTGGTTGAAGATGAAGCGGATACTCCTAGCGATGATGAAGTCATCGATGATGCCTACAAGGTGCTGCGCAAGCGCGGTTACCGTGTTGAGCGTCGCTCCGATGCAACCGGTCGTTCGGTAGCGGCCGAACGCGGCTACACCCGGGAAATCGGCAATCTGACCTTCCACATCTCGCTGATCGGTGTGCTCGTTTCGGTGGCCATCGGCGGAGCCTTCGGCTACGCCGGGCAGCGCGTCATCGTGGAGGGGGAGACCTTCGTGAACTCGCTGGTTTCCTATGATTCCTTCACCCCGGGCACCAGCTTCAACCCGGAGAATCTCACCGCCTATTCGGTGAAGCTGGACAAATTCGACATCGTCTTCGACCGCGAATCGAAGACGCACTTCGGCCAGCCCCTGGATTTCACCGCGCATGTGGAGACCCGGCGTTCTGCCGATGCCGAACCGGTGAAAGAAGAGCTGAAGGTCAACCACCCGCTGCGCATCAACGGCGCCGACGTGTACTTGGTCGGCAACGGCTACGCGCCGGTGGTGACGGTCCGTGACGGCAACGGGGATGTGTCCTTCTCCGGCCCGGTGGTTTCGGTGCCGCAGGACTCGGTGTACACCTCCCTGATGGTCATCAAGGCACCGGACGCGAAACCAGAACAGCTGGGTTTCCAGGGCTTCTTGCTGCCCACCGCCTTGGTCGATGAAACCGGCTTTGGCATCTCCGGGGATCCCAACGCGATCAACCCGCAGCTTCACCTGAACTCCTTCGCCGGAAACCTGGGCCTCGACGACGGCGTGCCGCAGAACGTGTATGTGCTGGACACCGAGAACCTCACCGAGGTGAATTCACGCAATCTCGACTCCGGCGGCATAGTGCTCGAAGCCGGGCAGACCTATGACCTGCCCGATGGCAAGGGGAGCATCGCCTTCGACGACCTGAAGCGCTTCATCGCCGTGGATGTGAATTACGATCCGAGCAAAACGCCGATCCTCATCTTCGCCTTCTTGTCCCTCGCGGGGCTGGCGGTCTCGCTCTTCACTCCGCGCCGACGCGTCTGGGTGAAGCTGAAGAACGAGGACGGGCAGCGCAGCATTGAATACGCGCTGCTGGCCCGCGGCGAGGATCCGCGCCTTGAACGTGAATCCGCAGAGTTGCACAATATCTTTGACAGCAAGTGGCCAGTGGCCAGCCAGAAGCAGGACCAAGGAGAAGTAAATGCCTAACGGCTCAAACCTCGCGCCAATCAACGAAACGCTGGGCAACTACAGCCAGCTGTTCATGTTGCTTTCGGCATTCGTCTACATGGTTGCCTTCATTTTCTTCGCGCTGGACCTGGCCAAGAGCAATAAGAGCATCAGCGAAATTGATGCGGCCGCATTAAAACGCGACTCCGAGATGCTCGTTGGTGCCGGAACGACCGCGGTGGCGCAGCCGAAACGCCCGAAGCGCGGTGCGCAGCCGGCGCGCGCCGACAACGTTGGCGAAGACATCGTCAACGACAAGATGAACTACACCGAGCACTCCTCGACGCGCAATATCGCACGCATCGCGGTGGTGCTGACCTGGCTTGGCGTGGCGATGCATGGCTTCGCGGTCGTCGCCCGCGGCGTCGCGGCGCACCGCGTGCCGTGGGGCAACATGTATGAGTTCTTGTCCACCGGCGCGCTGGTGGTCACCGTGGTGTACCTGGTGGTTTTGTTCTTCAAGGACCTGCGGTTCATGGGCAGCTTCATCATCGGCCTGGTGACCCTGATGCTGTGCGGCGCGACCCTGGGCTTCCCCACTCCGTTGGGCCACCTGGTACCCGCCTTGCAGAGCCCGTGGATTGTCATCCATGTGTCCATCGCGGTATTCGCCGCGGCGCTGTTCTCCATCAGCTTCGCCATGAACGTGCTGCAGCTGATCCAGCACTCGCGGATGAGCAAGCTGGCCGCCGGCCAGCCGGACAAGCTGCCATTCATGCGCTTGGTTCCCGGAGCGGGCGCGCTGGAGAACTTCGCCTACCGGATCAATACCATTTCGTTTGTCATGTGGACCTTCACCGTGATGGCCGGCGCGATCTGGGCCGAAGCGGCCTGGGGACGCTACTGGGGCTGGGACCCGAAGGAAGTCTGGTCCTTCGTGATCTGGGTGGTCTACGCCGGCTACCTGCACGCACGTGCCACCGGTGGCTGGACCGGGCCCCGTTCGGCCTGGCTGTCGATCATCGGCTACGGCTGCGTGATCTTCAACTTCACCATCGTGAATATGTTCTTCGACGGCCTGCACTCCTACGCCGGAGTCTAGCCCACACCCGGGACCCCGGTTGCCGGGGCAGCCCCGAGGGACGGACCACTCAAAGGTCCAGCCCTCGGGGCTTTTCCATGCCCGGAAAGCTCCTTGCCGTGACCAGCCGATCCGGAAGTTGAAGTCCACCGCGGCTAGGCCGCCGCCCAACAGCCGCCAGCGGCAGCTTAGCGGCCTTCCGGGCTTGGAATCAGCAACGGGCTAGCACCGCAGCGAAAACGTTGCGTAGAAAGAACTGCAGGGACCGGCATAAGCCGGGCCCTGCAGTTCGCTTCGCTGAAAATTAGCTGTCCTTGGACGGAGTATCTGAATCGTCCGAAGAATTACCCTTGTTAGGTTTCTTCTTCGCTTCGCGCTCTTTTCGTTTGAGTTCTTCCTCACGTGCTTTGAGCTCGGTTTCGCGCTGCTGCTGGCGCCGCCAGATTTCCAGCTGGCGGAGGAAATCCTCGTCGTCGTCGGGAGCATTCTGCTTGTCCGGGGACTTGCTTGCCCCCGCGGCCGGACGACCTAAAACAAACCACAATCCCGGCCCCAGCAGGGGCAGGAGGATGATGATGACTAACCATGCCGTTTTGGGCAGGGAGCGCACCCGATGTCGCTCGGTGCGTGCACACTCGATCAATGTGTAGATCATGAGCGCCACCGAAATGAGTGCGGCAAAAATAATGATGCGGACCATGCCTCTAGTCTAATGACTTTCTGGCTCACAGGTTCATCGGTAGACTTTAACGTATGCAGTTTGTGAAATATTCGGTGCTTCGGTTGGGTCTGTTCTGCGTTGTCTTCTTGGCAATGTGGAAGCTAATGGCCTGGCCGATCTTCACCTCGGGCCTGATTGCCCTGATAGTCGCCTTTGCCGTGTCCTATTTGTTCTTCAACAAACTACGTTTGGCAGCAAACGAGGACGCGCGCAACGCCTTTGCCAAAACCAGCGCATCGAAGACCGAATCCCAGCTGGCCGAAGAAGCCATCGAGGATTCCTTCGACGAATCGCAGCGACCGGAAAACAAATAAGCGAAGCCTTCCAAAGTTGTTCACTTTGGAAGGCTTCTGCCTTAGAGCCAGGCGTGCAGCATGATGGCCAAGCTGAAAAGCGCGGCGTAGACCACGTTCACCAGGCCCGTCTGCTTGAGCACCAGCACCAGCTTAGGCAGCGATTCTTCGCGCAGCATCAGCCAGCTTGGAGCGGCGGCCGGGATGAAGCTGAGCAAGATGAGCCACATCCAACCGTTTGACCCCGTGAGCAGCAGCGGCAAGACAATGGCGGCGCTCAACATCAGCACGTAGCTCAACCGGGCCGACTGTTCGCCCAGTCGCACCGCCAAGGTAATCTTGCCAACTTCGCGGTCCGTGGGAATGTCGCGGACGTTATTTGCCATCAGCAGCGCGCAACCGATCAGGCCGGTGCCGATCGCACCGAGCAGCGAAGCCAGCGTGAGCTGACCAATCTGCGTGTACGTGGTGCCCAGCGTGGCCACCAAGCCGAAGAAAATGAAGACGTAGAGATCTCCCCAACCACGGTATCCGTAAGGGTTCTTGCCGCCGGTGTAACCCCAGGCGGCAAAGATCGCCGCGACGCCCACCAAGAGCAGTGGCCACGAAGCGGAAAGAATCACGAGCAGCAATCCGAGAATCGCCGCCAACCCGAAGCATCCGAAGGCCGCGTTTCTCACGTGCTTCGGCTTCGCTAGTTTGGAGCCGGTCAAGCGCAGCGGGCCGACCCGTTCGTCGTCGGTTCCGCGGATTCCGTCGGAGTAGTCATTTGAGTAATTCACGCCGACCTGGAGCAGGAGCCCCACAAACAGGGCAAGGACAAAGCGGAACCATAAAAATTGGCCGGTTTCGCCCACTGCGGCCGCGGTGCCGATAACTACCGGGGCGATGACGATGGGCAGGGTGCGCAGGCGTGCGCCGGCGACCCACTGGGAAAGCGTTGCCACTTCTCGTTCCTTTCGGCGAGATCAAAAACTCGGACCCCTTAGTTTCCCGCGAAACTTCGGGCAAGGCGAATCGGATCAGCCGCCGGCGCGCAACTCGTCGAGGATTCGGCGTCGATCGAACTTCCCGTTGGGCAGCAATGGAAGCCCGGAAGGGTAGTGGCGGACCCGTTTGGGAACGGCCGCGGATCCAATAGTTTGACGCACGGCTTCGAAGGCATCCTGCGTATTTGTCGGACCTGAATAGGCTAAACCTACGCTTTGGCCCCATTGCGCGTCGGGTACCGGCAGCACCAGGCACTGCTTGAAGAACTCTTCGAGCAGGCCCTCAATTTTCCCGGCCGACAGTTTTACGCCACCGGTATTAATCACATCGTCGATACGCCCGGCGATATTCAGCCGGTTGCCGTCGACGCTGCCCAGATCATCGGTGAGGTACCAGCGCGTGCCTTCGTCGATGACGAAGTGTTCGGCGGTGGCTTCGGGATTATTTGCGTAGCCGTCGGCGAGCATCGGCCCGGAGACCAGGATGCGTCCCTGGCGTTCGGCAAGTTTCACCCCCGGCAGGGCGGTTCCGTTGTAGACCAGACCGCCCGAAGTTTCCGCAGCGCCATAGGTTTGGAAGATCTTCAGGCCCAGATGCCGCGAGCTTTGCAGCAGGTCCTTGCTGGCCCGTGCGCCGCCGAGCAAGATGGCGTCGAAACGCTTCAGCGCCGCAATGGTCCGTGGCTCCGGATTGTCCAGCAGGCGGGCCAACTGGGTGGGGACCAGGGAAGTCAGGCGGCGGGCATCGACCATTTCCTCGGCCGCGTCGGTGAACTTCTGCGCAGAGAAGCTGCCGGTCGTGTCCATCACCACCGGCTTGGTGCCAGCGAACAGGGAACGGGTCAGCACGCTCAAGCCGGCGACATAGTGCACCGGCAAGGCCAGCAGCCACTGGCCTTCAAAGCCGAGGAACTCGGCCGTGGCCTGCGCACTGGATGCCAGCGCCGAGACGCTGAGCACCGTGCGCTTGGCCCGGCCGGTGGAACCGGAGGTGCGCACCACTGCCATGGGCTGCTCGAAGCCCGGCAGGTCCGAGGCCGCAAGGTACTGGATGCGCCAGCCGCGGGGGCTGGACTCATCGGCCAATACCTCAACGGCCGGGCCCTCGTCGTTGGCCGCGTCGGCCAAGGCTGCCAGCAGTTCTGCTAGTTGTGCGTCCATATCCGGTTCTCGTTCCTTCACCGACGATTTAGAAGTAGTAAGGGTAGTTGGACCAGTCAGGGTCGCGCTTGCCCAAGAACGCGTCGCGTCCTTCCACTGCTTCATCGGTCATGTAGGCCATGCGGGTGGCTTCACCGGCGAAGACCTGCTGCCCGGCCAAGCCGTCATCGGCCAGGTTGAAGGCGAACTTCAGCATGCGGATGGCCTGTGGCGACTGGCGGGCAATATCTGCCGCATACTCCAATGCGACCTCCTCGAGGCGGGCGTGCTCCACCGATTCGTTGACCGCACCCATGCGGACCATGTCGTCGGCCGAGTATTCGCGGGCCAGGAAGAAGATCTCGCGAGCGGTCTTCTGCCCTACCTGGCGGGCCAGCAAGGCTGAACCGTAGCCGGCGTCGAAGGAGCCGACGGTTGCGTCGGTCTGCTTGAACTTGCCGTTCTGCTTCGAGGCGATGGTCAGGTCTGAGACCACGTGCAGCGAATGCCCGCCGCCGGCGGCCCAGCCGTTGACCACGCACAGCACCACCTTGGGCATGGTGCGCATCAGGCGTTGGACTTCCAAGATGTGCAGGCGTCCGGCACGGGCCGGGTCGATGGACTCGCGGGTCTCGCCCTCGGCATAGCGGTAGCCGTCGCGGCCGCGAATGCGCTGGTCCCCACCGGAGCAGAAGGCATGTCCGCCGTCTTTTTCCGATGGACCGTTGCCGGTCAAGATCACGGTAGCGACATCGCTGGTCATCCGTGCATGGTCCATGGCCCGGTAGAGCTCATCTACGGTGTGCGGGCGGAAGGCATTGCGCACCTCTGGGCGGTCGAAAGCGATGCGCACGGTAGGCAGGTCTCGCACGATGTTTCCCTGGGCGTCACGCTCCACCTGGCGATGGTAGGTAATGTCGGTGAAGTCGAAGCCTTCAACCAAGCGCCAGCGCTGTGGATCGAAGACATCAGAGACCTTCTTGGGCAAAACGGAATTATTCAGGCTACTCACCCTATGCATGCTAGTCGGTTTCGTGCCGAACTCTAAGAAAGCAGGCGTAGACTTTTCACGGCTTAAGACGCAAATGGGCGCGATATTTCCGCCGCCACGCTTCAGCCCGCCTTTTGGATCACGGGATTCATTTCACGATTTTTGTACCGGTTCAGCCTCTGGACCAGTGAGTCAGGAGTTGATCTATGCCATCTGGAGTGCATCACCGGGAAGATGCAGAAATCAGCGCAGAGGGTTATAAGAAATCCCTGAGCCGTCGCCACGTCCAGATGATCGCCATTGGCGGAGCCATTGGTGTGGGATTGTTCATGGGCTCCGGTGGCCGGTTGGCATCCACCGGTCCGGCCCTGGTGCTGTCCTATCTGGTAGCCGGTGCGCTGGCCTACCTGCTGATGCGGGCGTTGGGAGAGCTGATCATGTATCGGCAGACCTCCGGATCCTTTGTCTCCTACGCGGCTGAGCTCTTCGGTCCCAAGGGCGCTTTCGTTTCCGGCTGGATGTACGTGCTGAATTGGATCATGACCGGCGTTGCGGAGCTGATAGCGATTGGCTTGTACTTCCAATACTTCTTCCCGAATATCCCGGTCACCGTTTCGGCGTTCTGCGCGTTGCTGCTGCTGGTGGCAATTAACCTGTTCAGCGCCAAGGCCTTTGCCGAATTTGAATTCTGGGCAGCGTGCATCAAGGTCACCGCGATTATCTTGTTCCTGGCGGTGGGCATCTACATGGTGGTGACCAATGCGCAGGTAGGGGAGCACACAGCATCGGTTTCCAATCTCTTTATCGGAGACGAGAATGGCCAAGGTGGCTTGTTCCCTCGCGGCTTCTTTGTCAGCATCCTGGTGCTGAACTCGGTGATCTTCGCCTACAACGCCATTGAACTGGTGGGTATTGCCGCCGGTGAGATGGAGAACCCAGAAAAGGAAGTTCCCTCTGCGATCCGCGCCGTAGTAGTCCGCATCCTGGTCTTCTACGTAGGCAGTGTTTCGCTGTTGGCCATGGTGCTGCCCTGGCATGAATACGAATCCGGGGTGAGCCCGTTTGTGACTGTCTTCGAGAAGATGGGGCTGGGCTGGGTTGGCAGTGCGATGAACTTGGTGGTCATCACCGCCGCGCTGTCTTCATGCAATTCCGGGTTGTACTCCATTGGACGCATACTGCGCACCATGAGCGGGAACGGGCATGCTCCGCAGTGGCTGTCGAAAATGAACAAGCATTTTGTTCCTTCCGCCGGCATCATTTTCGTGGGCGTGGTTTACCTGGCCGGGGTCATCTTGAACATCTGGCTAGGTGAATCCTTCGCCTTCGACCTTGCGTTGAACACCGCCTCCATCGGCGTGCTGTTCACCTGGGCTTCGATCTTCGGCTGCCAGCTGATGCTGCGCCGCAAGAAGGGCGCGGTGTCGTCACTGCCCATGCCAGGCTCTCCGGTTACTGGTTGGGTTGGCCTGGTCAGCTTGCTGATCATCACCGTGCTGATTTCCTTCGATACCCTGACCGGAGAAAATGGTGAGGTCTTCCCGGTAGGGCTCTACACCATCGCCACGATTCCGCTGTTTGCCGTGGTGCTGTGGATCGGCTGGCGTTTCGCCCGCAAGCATGCCAAATCGAGCACCAATTTCTAAGCGGGGAACCAACTCGCCTGAAACAGCCAAGGGGCGCATCTGCATAATGCAGATGCGCCCCTTGGCTGTTGTGTTCGAGTGCTTAGGAGGTTCGGGTTTCATCCTGCTTCACTGCAGCGAGGATGCCGGTGTCCAATGCATCGGGGATCTCGGTGCCGCGCAGCGAAGCACCTGCGGTTTCCGGCATGAACTTGATGGCGATCGCACCAATGACACATGCTGCCATCATGTAGATGGCTGGGAAGAGCAGGAAGCCGGTGGCATTGATCGCTGCCTCGTTGACCATGGCTGCGGTGCCACCGAAGATCGCCGTAGCGATGTTGTAGGTGATGGCAAAGCCTGCGAAACGCACATGGGAAGGGAACATGGCCGGGAAGGTTGCGGTAATCGTGGCTAGCTGTGGAATATAGAGCAGGCCCAGTACTGCGAAGCCGACAATGGCCAAGGCGAAGGACTGGCCCATCAGCCAGAACATTGGCAGCGCCAGCACGAACAAGCCGATCACCGAGGCGTACCACATTGGTTTTCGCCCGACCCGGTCAGAGAGCGAGCCGGCAAATGGAATGACCGCCATCATCGCTACCTCACCAATCAAGATGGTGGCCAGCGAAGCGTTGGGATCCAATCCCAGCTGGGTTTCCAGATAGGTAGGCATGTAGCTGAGCAGCGTGTAGTTCACGACGTTCAGTGCGATGACCAGACCGGTCATGGTCAGCATCGGGCGCCAGTAGGTCATTACCAGTTCCTTGAGCGAACCGCCCTGCTGGGCTTCGCCGGCTGCTTCGATCTCCTGGAAGACAGGGGTGTCCTCCAGCTTGCTACGCAGGTACAGGCCGATCAGGCCCATTGGCAATGCGAGGAAGAATGGAATACGCCAGCCATAAGCCATCATGGCTTCTTCGCTGAGCATCACTTGCAGGCCAAGCATCACGGCCGTACCCAAGGCGAAACCGCCCAAGGTGCCGAATTCCAAGAATGAGCCGAAGAATCCGCGCTTGCGGTCCGGCGCATATTCTGCCATGAACGTGGCCGCACCGCCGTATTCGCCGCCGGTGGAGAAGCCCTGGACCATGCGCAGCAGCACCAGCAGAATTGGTGCGGCGATGCCAATGGTTTCAAAGGTCGGCAGTACGCCGATGAGGAAGGTGGCCAGGGACATCAAGATAATGGTCAACGCCAAAATCTTCTTGCGTCCCAGCTTGTCGCCCAGTGGGCCCCAGACCAGGCCGCCAATCGGGCGGACCAGGAAGGAGAGGGCGAAGGTGGCCAGAGCCATGAAGGTGCCGCCCTCGGTGGGGAAGAAGTGGGCGGTGATATAGGTGACGGCTACGGCGTAGACACCGTAGTCGAACCATTCTGTCATATTACCCATGGCCGAAGCGGCGGTGGCCTTGCGTACTTCTTGCCGGCCTTCTTGGGTGTTCATGTCCGGACCAATGTCATGGTCAAGGTCTGGAGTGAAATTATGGGTATTCGTGTTGTCGTTTGGCTGGCTATTTTCCGGTTGCATCGCTGCTCCGTCGTTTTCAGCTTTCCGTCGACCGATCGTCCAAAGGCCAGGAAGTAATTCATCGCCTTGGCCGCGGTCCACGATCTGGGATTTTTCCAGAGTCCGTTAAGTACCAGAGGGTATTCGAATCAATTTCTAATATCAACCGCTGACATGGAATCGATTGGACGCCGCGTGGGATAAAAGGCAATTAGAACAGCCAGGAGCAGCCCGGATGGCCGAGGGCTGAAAAAGTGCAATTGTGAAAATTTGCTGACCCGCGACTTTATTATTGAACGAATGGTCGGTAAGTTTAGGTGTTGAGAGTCACTTACCACTTTGGCATAAGGAGCACAGATGACCGAGGCATTTCTCGTTGGTGGAGCACGTACGCCGGTAGGCCGTTACGGCGGAGCGCTCAGTGCTGTGCGCCCCGACGACCTGGCCGCAGTGACCATCCGCCGTGTCATTGAAGACGCAGGGATCGATCCGGCACACGTGGATGAAGTGATCTACGGAAACGCCAACGGCGCCGGCGAAGAGAACCGCAACGTGGCACGCATGGCAGCCTTGCTCGCAGGCCTTCCGGTGACAGTCCCCGGGATAACCGTCAATCGCCTATGCGCCTCGGGCATGAGCGCCATTACGATGGCCAGCCATATGATCAAGGCAGGAGCTGCGGACATCGTGATCGCCGGCGGCACCGAATCCATGTCGCGCGCCCCCTGGGTGATGGAAAAGCCATCCAAGGCCTTCGCCATGCCAGGAGCAACCTTCGACACCTCCATCGGCTGGCGCTTCACCAACCCGCAGTTCCTCTCCGGCGACTACTCGCGTGATGGCAAGGCCACCTTCTCCATGCCGGAGACCGCTGAGGAAGTCGCCCGCGTCTACAACATCTCCCGTGAGGACTGCGACCAGTTCGCCGTGCAGTCCCACGAAAAGGCCATCGCCGCCATTGAAGCTGGCCGCTTCGTCGATGAAATCGTCCCGGTGACCGTCAAGCACCGCAAGGGCGAGAGCATCGTGGACACCGATGAAGGCCCGCGCCCCGGCACCACCATGGACGTGCTGTCCGGACTGCGCCCGGTCGTCAAGGGCGGCAGCGTAGTTACCGCCGGCAACGCCTCCACGCTGAACGACGGCGCCTCGGCCATCCTGGTGGTTTCCGAACGCGCCCTGAAGAAGTACGGGCTGACCCCGCGCGCCCGCATCGTCGATGGCCAGGCCGCCGGCCTGGAGCCGGAAATCATGGGCATGGGCCCAGTTCCAGCCACCCGCAAGGTGCTGGAACGTGCCGGGCTGGGCATCGAGCAGATCGGCGCCATGGAGATCAATGAAGCCTTCGCCAGCCAGTCGCTGGCCAGCATGCGCGAACTCGGCGTCGACCAAGAGATCGTGAACCGCGACGGCGGAGCCATCGCGCTGGGCCATCCGCTGGGATCAAGCGGTTCGCGCATCGTGATCACGCTGCTGGGCCGCATGGAGCGCGAGCTGGCAACAGCTGGGCGCAAGCTCGGGGTGGCCACCATGTGCGTCGGCGTGGGTCAAGGCTCGGCCATCTTGCTGGAAGGAGCCTAAAATGGAAAGCCTCGATAGCGAATTCCAGACCCTCAAGGTCAGCGAAACCGATGATCGACTATGGGTCCGGCTCCACCGGCCCGAGGTGCGCAATGCGATCGACCAGGCGATGGTCGACGAACTGCATGCCGTCTGCGATTACCTGGAAAGGAATCCCAAAATCCTGATCTTGGCCGGCACTGCCAGCCAAGCGCCCAGCGCCGCGAATCCCAAGGGGAGCAAGGGGATCTTTGCTTCCGGTGCCGACATTTCGCAGCTGCGAGAACGCCGCCGCGATGATGCACTCGCCGGGATCAACTCTGGGATCTTCGATCGCGTCGCCAAGCTGCCGATGCCCGTGATCGCCGCCCTTGACGGATTTGCTTTGGGCGGGGGAGCAGAACTGGCCTACGCCGCGGACTTCCGCATCGGCACCGAAGAGCTGCGCATGGGCAATCCCGAAACCAACCTCGGCATCATCGCCGCGGCCGGCGCGACCTGGAGGCTCAAGGAGCTGGTGGGTGAACCGATGGCCAAGGAGATCCTCCTGGCTGGCAAGGTGCTCACCGGCCGGCAGTGCCTGGAAACAGGACTGATCACGGAAATGCATCCGGCAAGCGAACTGGATGCGGCGGCTGAGGCGCTGGCTGATCGCATTGCGGCCCAGGATCCCTTGGCTGTGCGGATCACCAAGTCGGTATTCCACGCTCCGCGTGAAGCCCATCCGGTCATCGACACTTTGGCCCAGGGGATGCTGTTCGAATCCCAAGCCAAGTTTGAACGCATGCAGGCATTCCTTGATCGAAAGAAGAAGTAACCATGAGTGCAACCAATGAAATTGTGATGGGCCAGCTGCCTAAGTACAGCGGAGTACTCGGCGGCGGCCGCATGGGCGCGGGAATCGCCCACGCCCTGCTGACCAGCGGCAGCACGGTGGTTGTCGTTGAGCGCGATGAGGACTCTGCGCAGGCTGCCTATGAGAGGGTCGCCGAGTCCGTCGACAAGTCCATCGCGCGCGGCGTCGTGTGCGAATCCAAAGATGAGCTCATGCAGCGTTTCTCGGTGAGCACGGACTACGAGCAATTCGCCACCGCTCAATTGGTGATCGAGGCAGTTCCGGAAATCTGGGATTTGAAGGTCTCCTCGCTGCAGGCTGTGGAGCAGGTGCTGGACGCCGAGGCCGTGCTGGCCTCGAATACGTCCTCCCTGTCGGTCAGCGGGCTGGCTAAGGAACTGGCTCGGCCCGGCAAGTTCCTCGGGCTTCATTTCTTCAACCCGGTGCCCGCTTCGACGCTCATCGAGGTGGTCATCGGCGAGCAGACTGATAAGAACCTGGTTGATGCATCGCGCAGCTGGGTACAGGCGCTGGGGAAGACCGCCGTGGTGGTCAATGACGCTCCGGGCTTCGCTTCTTCGCGCCTGGGCGTGGCAATCGCCCTGGAAGCCATGCGCATGGTGGAAGAAGGCGTAGCCAGCGCCGAAGACATCGATAATGCCATGGTCCTGGGTTACAAGCACCCGACCGGACCGCTGAAAACCACCGACATTGTCGGCTTGGATGTGCGCCTGGGAATCGCAGAATACCTCCATGAGACCTTGGGTGACCGGTTTGCTCCACCGCAGATCCTCAGGGATATGGTGGCCGAGGGCAAGCTGGGGCGCAAGAGCGGCCAAGGCTTCTACAGCTGGTAGGAAACCCGCCATATAACCTTCAGCGACAATGGCCTCCGCCGGTCAGGAATGACTCGCGGAGGCCATTGTCCCTCTGGATCCTAGAAGAGATGTCCTAGCAGTGAAGCAAAGAGCTCATCTGGATCATGTGACAGTCCCTTGGAATCAAACCACTCGCACAAATTGACGCAGTCGCGGTGCAAGAAGTCCATGCCTTGCGGATTGCCCGCCAAATCCACGCACTGCGGAACATCGATGACCACTAGGCGCTCGCCGGAAACCAGGAGGTTGTAGGCGGACAGGTCGCCATGGGCAATGCCCAATCCAGCGAACTTCTCAAGGGCGTCAGTGAGTTGATCCCATAGTTCGGGAAGCCGTGGATCAAAGCGCGCAAGCTGTTGCAGGCGGGGTGCTGCCGCCAGCGAATTGTCCGGGTCGGCAATGAATTCCATGAGGATTTCGGTGCCGTCAATCTGTACCGGATACGGCACCGAAATGCCGGCTTCGTAACAGCGCAAGAGGTAGGTCCATTCCGCGTTGGCCCACTGCAAAGCGGCGATGTCCCGGCCGTAGGCGGAATTGTGGCTGATGGCTCGATTATCGCGCGAGCGCCGGGCAGACCTGCCATCGCTATAAGCTTGCGAACGGCTGAATTGAAGGTGGTCGCGGGAGCGATAGCGTTTGGCGGCCAGTAAGCTTGAGCGCTCCTGTGTTGCTCGTTCCAACAGGAAGACGTCGCCTTCTTTGCCGGTTTTGAGGATGCCTAATTCGGTGTCTACGGCACCGGCGTCCTCAATCAGCCATAGCGGGTATGGTTGCGGCCCGCGCATGCCCTTTTCGATAAACGGCCAGGTGGAGTAGCGCTGGCCAGCCGGTGGCTCATCCGAGGATGATTCGTTCCATACGGGCTTGTGCCTGCGGAATTTGAGTTTGGTATCTGCGTCAGCGAAGTTGGACGAGGTTACCTGTGAGCTGGTGGTTGGTTCTCCAGCAGGAAAATGCATGGGGATAAGTCCTTAGAAAAAGAGATCAATGACCGGGAACGGCGGTAAGCAATCATCGTTACCCCTCCTTCAATAGACTGATTGGCAGTTGCCAATGAGTAGAACTCTACAACAGAGAATCAATATGTTGCAATGGGTAAATGAGCCGGGGCCTGAACTATCAAAAGCAAAGCGGAGATCTGGAATGGGAAGGATCCGTGAATGCGCGGCATATTTGCGGAGCCTTTTATCGAATGGGTCGCCACGAGTGGCTTAGTGCCCGGGGCTGGCAGCAAATGCACGAGGGCGGAGTCAGCAAGGTCGTGGACCTGCGCAACCCCAACGAGATCCGCCGGCGGGAGCATGACCCCGCCGTACCCCAGGCAGCGTTCTCCGGCATTGAACTGGTGAACCTGCCGCTGGAGACGCCCGGCAATCCGAGGTTCGAATCGATTGCCGTGCCATATATGAATCACACCGCCATGTACAGGTTGGTGTGCGAAGAATTCGGCGACCAACTGCGTGCAGTCTTCGAGAATTTGGCGAACTCCCAAGGGTCAACCGTGATCCACTGTTCGGCAGGCCGCGACCGCTCCGGCTTGATTGCCACCATGCTGCTGGATCTCGCAGGTTCCCGGGATCAGATTCTCGTCCATGATGAGCTGGCGGTGCGGGGTATCAATGAATGGCATCGTGTCTCGCCGCGAAAGCATCCCTACGAGAGCTATCGGGGTGAAGAAGAGCTGCGGGAAATCATTCAAGAAAGAGCCACGGCCCTGTCGGAATGCTGTGCATGGCTTGGTACGGCCCGCTCCTATCTGCTGTCCCAGGGCATGAGCGAGGAGGGTCTCGATCACCTGAGTGATCTCGCACGGAATTCCTGAGTAGCGGGCGGGGTGGAGAATTCTCGCGAACAACAATTTGAGGTGTTCACGGTCACGCCCTTGCTGATAAGGTTAAGGTTAATACTGACCGACCGTTCAGGAAGGAATTATGTCGATGTCGACAAAACAGATCAGCGTGGTACCCAGCTTTATCGCCGGACAATGGCGGACCCCGCAGTCCGAGGGCGGAACAGAAGTCCGTGACGCCAACACCGGAGAACTTCTAGCCACTGTCACCAATGACAAGCTGGATGTTGCAGCGGCGGTGGACTATGGCCGTGGCACCGGGCATCAGGAGCTGGCCAAGCTCTCCTTGCATGAGCGCGCACTCAAGCTCAAGGAACTCGCGCTGTATCTGAACGAGCGACGCAAAGACCTTTACGAGATTTCCTTCAAGACCGGGGCCACCAAAATCGATTCCATGGTGGATATCGATGGCGGAATCGGTGTTCTGTTCACATTCTCATCCAAGGGCCGCCGTGAACTTCCCAATAGCAATGTCATCCTGGACGGGCCAACGGAACCGCTGAGCAAGGACGGCTCTTTTATCGGCACGCATATCTACACCGCAATGAGTGGTGTCGTGGTGCAGGTCAACGCGTTCAACTTCCCGGTATGGGGCATGCTCGAAAAGTTTGCCCCGGCGTTTATCGCTGGTGTTCCCACCATCGTCAAGCCAGCGACTCCAACGGGGTACCTCACCGAGGCAGCCGTGAGGATGATGCTCGAATCAGGCATCCTTCCCGAAGGGTCCCTGCAGCTTCTCTCGGGATCAGCCCGCGACCTGATGGACCACCTCGACTACCGTGACATGTTCGCCTTCACCGGCTCGGCCGCCACGGCCAGCAAGCTGAAGTCCCATCCAAATGTCATCGACGGGGGAGTGCGCTTCGCAGCAGAAACCGACTCCCTGAACGCGGCCATCCTCGGCCCTGATGCAGAGGAGGGAACAGCGGAATTCGAGGCCTTCGTCAAGGTCGTCGTCACCGAGATGACCTCCAAGGCCGGCCAGAAATGCACCGCGATCCGCCGCAATATCGTGCCTTCCCATCTGGTAGAACCGGTCATTGCCGCCATCGGCCAGCGAATCGAGCAGCGGGTTGTCATTGGCGACCCCCGCGTCGAGGGCGTGACCATGGGTGCCTTGGCTTCCCTGGAACAGCTGGCTGATGTGCGTGCTGCAGTGCAGGACATGATTGACGCTGGTGGCGAGCTGGCCTTTGGCCGCCTGGATGCCCCAGCCGTACGCGTGGCGCCAGAACGCGACGCCGTGGCCGAATTCGGTGCCTTCATGTCTCCGGTGGTTCTGCGATGGGCCGATGCCCGCAACCCGCTTGTGCACTCCCGCGAGGCGTTCGGACCGGTCAGCTCCGTCATCGGCTACGACAATCTTGACGAAGCCGTGCGGCTGGCCGCCATGGGTGCAGGGTCGCTGGTAGCCACCGTGTGCAGCAATGACACCGACACCGTGCGTTCACTGGCCCTGGGAATCGCCGCCCACCATGGCCGCGTGCACATCCTGAACCGGGAAACCGCGCGATCAACGACCGGTCACGGTTCACCAGTGCCACACCTGGTCCATGGTGGCCCAGGGCGCGCCGGCGGCGGCGAGGAGCTGGGCGGAATCCGATCAGTGAAGCACCATATGCAGCGCACTGCCGTTCAGGGCTCGCCGAATATGCTCACTGCGCTCAGCGGCGTGTGGCATGCCGGTGCTGAACAGCGCCTGGCCGGATGCGAAAAGTTCGGCGGCCAGGAGCAATACACGCACCCGTTCCGCAAGTCGCTGGCCGAGCTGCAAGTAGGCGATGGCTTCGCCTCTGATCTGCGCGTAGTGAACCTTGAAGAGATCAGCGAATTCGCCAAGAAAACTGGCGACACCTTCTACGCCCACACCGATGCAAAGGCAGCCGAAGCGAACCCGTTCTTCCCGGGAATCGTCGCCCACGGGTACCTGCTCGTGTCGTGGGCTGCCGGCCTCTTCGTAGAGCCAGCGCCGGGGCCAGTGTTAGCCAACTACGGATTGGAATCCCTGCGCTTCATCACCCCGGTGGCTGCCGGAGATTCAATCCGCGTGACCCTGACGGCCAAGAAAATCACGCCGCGAGTCACCGATGAATATGGCGAGGTCGCATGGGATGCGATCTTGCACAACCAGAATGATGAGATTGTCGCGACCTACGATGTCTTGACCTTGGTGGAGAAAGAAAACCTCACCTACGCCAACTTCGAAGGCTAAAACGCAACTTCAGCAAGGGTGGATGCCGTCAACCACGGCATCCACCCTTTTGCGTGCTCGGAGCCAGGACAGCTTTGCCGGATATCTATGAAAGCGTTTCCAATTTTGGCAAGATTTGACGCGGAGTGAAAAAATTTTAGGGCAATTTACGCGGACAGTTTCGCGGGTTTCCTGTATTTACAGGAATTTACTTATTGGAGAGAGCTAAGAAAACGCTTACAGTTGTGTGACAGGTCACGCGTTGATGGGGAACGTGTGGTTGAGCGATCCCGACGCTGTCGCGTCGAGCTATCGCAGCCCGATCATCACAATAAAGGAGTTTTTCTGTGGAACTTTTGCCATCACGCGCCAAATCAACACAACGCCGGCACGGAGCCAGGACGGTGAAGCCGGTGGCAGCACTCGGCGCCTCGCTCGCCCTGCTCGCCGCACCGTTGTTCGCAGCACCCGCCCAAGCCGCCACCCCATCCAACGACGGCAAGGATGTCATCCTCAACCTGTTCCAATGGAACTGGAATTCGGTAGCCCAGGAATGCGAGTCCAGCATCGGCCCAGCAGGATATGGCTACGTCCAGGTCTCGCCTCCAGCTGAGCACCTGCGCGGCACTGAATGGTGGACCTCGTACCAGCCGGTGAGCTACAAGGTGGACTCGAAACTGGGCAACCGCGAGGAATTCTCCGCCATGGTCAAAAGCTGCAACGACGCAGGCGTGAAAGTGATCGCAGACGCCGTGGTCAATCACATGACCGGAGCCGGGCAGACCGGTACTGGAACCGCAGGCTCGGCTTTCTCCGATGACAACTTCCCAGAGTATTCGGCCCAGGACTTCAACGATTGCCGCACCAACATCAACAACTATGCCGACCGCTGGCAAGTGCAGCACTGCCGCCTCGTGGGCTTGCAGGATCTGAAAACCTCCAGCAGCTACGTCCAGCAAAACATCGCCGACTATCTCGATGACCTCGTCTCGCTTGGGGTATCCGGATTCCGCATCGATGCCTCGAAGCACATGCCCGCAACGGACCTCGAAGGCATCAAATCCAAGATGAAGAACCCCGGCGTGTACTGGGTGCACGAGGTGATCGGGGCGTCGGGTGAACCGATCCAGGAAAGCGAGTACCTCGGCAGCGGCGACTCGCACGAATTCGACTACGCACGACAGCTCCATCATGATTTCGACGCGCAAATCGCCAACTTGCGCTTCATCGGCGACGGCAAGCTCACCAGTGACCGGGCCGGGGTTTTTGTCACCAACCACGACACCGAACGCAACGGCGAATCCATGAACTACAAGTGGGGCGCCAAGTACCTGCTGGGCAATGTTTTCATGCTGTCCTGGCCCTACGGGTCACCCACCGTGTATTCCGGATACGAGTTCACCGACAAGGATGCAGGCGCTCCGGGCGTCAGTGACGCATCGGTACCCAATGCCGACTGCGACTCCTCCGCCTGGACCTGCGAACAGCGGCAAGATGAAATCACCGGAATGGTGGGCTTCAACAACACCGTCGGCGACGCGGCTGTCAGCAATTGGTGGGACGATGGCGGCAACCAGATCGCATACGGCCGCGGCAATAAGGGCTTCGTAGCCATCAACAACACCTCGGCGGCAACCACCCGCGAATACACCAGCTCGCTGGCCGGTGGCACCTATTGTGATGTGGTGTCCGGAGGCGATTGCTCGAAGACCATCACTGTGGGCGCCGACGGCAAGTTCACCGCGACACTGCCTGCCTACGGTGCCATGGCCCTGCACATCGGTGCCGAATCCGATGGCGGATCAGGAACGCCGGATCCGGTCGAGGACACCGCTGATGTCAGCGTCGCGGTCACCGCCCAAACCGTCATGGGGCAGAACATCCGCATCGTCGGCAACCAGCCGGAACTAGGAAGCTGGGATCCGGCCAAGGCGCCACAGCTATCAGCTGCCAGCTACCCGAGCTGGAGCGGAACGGTGGACCTTCCGGCAGGAACGCAGTTCGAATACAAGTACGTCAAGTACGACCAGAGCGGCAATGCCACTTGGGAATCAGGGGCCAACCGCGTCGCGACCGTGAATGCGGACGGTTCCCTGAACCTGAACGACAGCTGGCGCAAGTAGCCACAAAAAAATGATCCCGCCCCAGTTCACACTGGGGCGGGATCATTCTAGGTTCAGCTACTTTTCGGTTTTGGCATTCAGCTTGTCCAAGGTTGCCTGCTTGGCTTTTTGCAAGGCCAGGCCTTCCTCGTCCAGCTCGACCTGCACCGGCTCGGCAGCCTGGGCAGGAAGACCGCGCCACAGGAAGTAGCCGTACGCGGCGGCCAGGGCGATGAAGACGTAGAGGCCAAGCATGCCCAGCATTGGCGAAATCAAGAAGTACACCACCAGGTCCGCGATAGCTGCCACAGCCAGCAGCAGCCAGCCTTCGCGAACGCCGCGCGCAATCATGACGAAGGAAGCGAAAATGGCGGCGTCAGCGAAATACATCACCCAGACTTCCGGGGTGGCGGTCAAGAAGCCGGAGTTGAAGAGGAAGGGGCCGAAGCGCAAGGCCACCAGCAGGATCAAGCCGACAACCATGCCCACGGCAGACCAGAGGGTGACCGGGGTCTTGGTCACTTCGCGCGTGAACTTGCCGTTGAGCATGAACTGCGAAAAACGCCATAGGCCGAAAATCGGCAGAAGCAGCAACGGGATCGCGTAGATCAGGCCCAGCAGGTCATACTGCAATGCGGAGATCATGGGTCCTACGAAAACCGAGAGAATCAGCGTCCACCAACCCAAATCATTGCGGTGCGCAAGAAGGATTGCGGAGACGAAAACTAGCAGCATGCTAGCGGCTGACAGCAGGATCTGGACATAGGAACTACCGCTGTCTGCAGTAGCCATGAACAGGGTTTCTAAGAAGGAATCCACGGTGCTCTTCACTCGATCGATTGGCAACGACAGGTGCACGAGGCACCCCTTAGATGCTAACGGTGATTCCTGTGAGGAAGACAAGATTACAAGGAGGCATACGCCACATTGCCGCTTGCCCTGTGGCACGCTTAAACGACGCTGGCTCCCACCGATCAGGTGGGAGCCAGCGCAAGATGCAATCCAGCGATTAAGCCGCTGTGGTGTGCAATCCGTTGAAGAGCAATGAAATGGCTTGGTCTTCCAATTCTGGTCCGTTGATCGGACCGTCAGCGCGGTACCAATCCACTACAGAGTTGATCAGGCCGAACAGCAACCTGGCCGTGGCCCGCGGTTCCAAGTCCGCGCGCAGCTTGCCGTCGGATTGGGCTGCGGTGACCAGCTCAGCGAGCTGGCGGTCCATCGCCCGTCGGCGCTGAAGAGCTTGGCGTTCCAGTTCGGTGTTGCCGCGCAAGCGCAGCAGCAGTGTCACGTAGGAACGCTTGGCCAACAGGATCCGGAAGGTAGCGCGCAAGAAGAATTCCAAACGCTCATCGGCGCTGCCCTCATGGGAGCGGACCTCGGCGATCACCGCTTCCAGGGGAATGAGCGCTTCATCCAACGCCAGACGCAGCAGGTCCTCTTTGGAAGGGACGTGGTGGTAAATCGCGGACTTGCTGATACCCAGCCGGTCAGCGAGCTTGCCCATGGAGGTCGCGTCGTAGCCGTATTCGTTGAATGCCTCTACGGCAATGCGCAATACGGTTTCCTGGTCGTACCCGGGGCGGCCACGCTTGGCCGGACGGTTCACAATATCGGTAGTTTCCATGATTTATCGATTATCCCATGTGCTCACTGGGTTAGCTGTTGCGCAGATCAAAGATGCGCTTGAGCTTGCCCATGGAACGCTCCAAGGATTCTGGCTCGACCACGTCGATGGCGCAGGAAGAACCGACGTGGATCTTGATCAGCTTGGCCAGCTCCTTGGCCCCGTTGGCGGCGTCCCCGGATGAGGCATCCATGCGGCGCTCCACCTTCACTGCCAGCTGGTCCATGCGGTCTGGACGGGAAAGGATGAGCTGGAAGTGCGGCGAAAGCGATGGCACCTTCAGGATCAATTCCTCGATCTGGCTTGGGAACAGGTTCACCCCGCGCAGGATGATCATGTCATCGCTGCGTCCGGTGATCCGGCCCATGCGACGGTGACCTGGGCGGGAGGTACCTGGCATCAGGCGGGTCAGATCATGGGTGCGGTAGCGGATGATCGGCAGCGCCTGCTTGGTCAGCGAGGTGAAGACCAGCTCGCCGTGTTCGCCGTCGTTCAATACTTTGGTTTCGTCGAACGCATCCACGATTTCGGGACGGAAATGGTCCTCCCAGATGTGGCTGCCGTCCTTGAGCTCGACCGATTCGCCGGCCACGCCCGGGCCCATGACTTCGGAGAGGCCGTAGATATCGCAGGCGTCGATGCCGAACATCTCTTCCAGCTCGTGGCGCATCTCTTCGGTCCACGGTTCGGCGCCGCAGACGGCGACCTTCAGCGAGGTGTCGCGCGGGTCCAAGCCTGCCCGCTGCATGGCATCGCCAATAGTCAGCAGGTAGGTCGGGGTGCACAGGATCGCGTCCGGCTCGAAGTCCTTGATCAGCGTAATCTGTTTTTCGGTCTGTCCGCCGGACATCGGAATGACGGTAGTGCCCAGGCGCTCGGCAGCCGCGTGCGCGCCCATGCCACCGGTGAACAAGCCGTAGCCGTAGGCGTTGTGGACCTTCCAGCCTGGCTTGACTCCGGAGAGGCGCAAGCAACGTGCGCCCATCTTGGCCCAGTCATCCAAGTCCTGCTGGGTGTAGCCCACCACGGTGGCGCGGCCGGTGGTGCCCGAGGAAGCGTGGATCCGCGCCACCTGATGCTGCGGAACGGCGAACATGCCGAAGGGGTAGCTCTTGCGCAGATCTTCTTTTTCGGTGAACGGGAACAGCTTCAGATCTGCCAGTTCCTTCAAGTCTGTGGGGTGCACGCCAGCCGCATCGTATTTGTCCTTGTAGTAAGGAACATTGGTGTACGCGTAGTCCAGCGTTTCCTTCAGTCGAGTGAGCTGAATCGACTCGATCTGGTCCCGGCTCATCGTCTCTTCGGGATCCAGTGGGTTGGGCAAGTTATCGCGGTCAGTTGGCTGTGACATGCTCATACTTTCGTGTGGTGACTGAATGTTTTAGCGGTTCTTAGGCTTGGGAACGGTGCGCGAGCGGCCCCTGAACTCGGCCACGGTTTCAATCCCGCCATTCGTTCCCGGCTGGGTGACCGTGATGTCGTAAATTCCGCTGCGTCCTTGCTGCGAGACGCGCTGCGCGGTTGCCGTCAGCAGGCGTCCCGGGATCCCTGGCTTGAGGAAATTGATGTCTGCGCCGGAGGCCACGGTGATGGTGTCCGCGGAGCCTTCCGGCGGATTGCAGCTCAAGGCAAACGCGGTATCGGCCAGCGAGAAGATCATTCCGCCATGGGCGATGCCGAAGCCGTTGAGCATTTCCTGGCGAAGCGTCATCGTAATGACCGCAAACCCGTCGCTCACTTCCACCACTTCAATGCCCATCCACTGGGTGGCATAGTCATTGTGCAAGATTGCGTGGGGTAGTGACTTATCGATTTGGGTTTCGCTCATAGGGACCTCCGCCGAATTAGTTACCGAACGATCATTAGGTAATACTAGATTGTGACCCATCTCAAGCCCTGCTGTCTAATGGCGGACGTCACAATTGCGCGGAGAGCCGGCGCCTCCCAGCGGCAAAGGCGCTGGTGAACACGCAGAATAGCGGGTTCCTTGAATTGCTGATATTCCATCGCCGAGCCGCCCTTGTCCGGCCCGGCGGCCGGCTCCGGCAGGGCTGCACGCCGGTCGAGAAGTGCTTCTGGCGGTGGAACTTCGCCGAGGGCACGGCCAGAGAATTCCCCGCGGCTGAAAACGAAACCGCCCACAGCCATCGAAAACAATCGAAGGTTGCGGGCGGATCGGTGGATTCAGGCTTAGGTGTCCTCGCGGGCTACTTCGCCGTGGCCGGGTTCTTGCCCAGCGCATCGAGGGCGAAGGCGTAATCCCAGGCGCGATTCTTCCACGCCTCGTAGCGGCCCGAGGCGCCGCCGTGGCCGCCCTCCATCTCGGTTTTCAGCAAGATCGGTTCGCTGCCGGTGCCGACCTCGCGCAGCTTCGCCACCCATTTGGCCGGCTCCACATACAACACGCGGGTGTCGTTCAAGGAAGTCACCGCGGCGATGCGCGGGTAGTCCACGGCCGTAACGTTCTCGTAGGGGGAGTAGGCCTTCATGTACTCGTAGACTTCCTTGTCCTCGATCGGGTTGCCCCATTCTTCCCACTCCAGGGCCGAGAGCGGCAGCTCCGGATCCAGGATCGAGGTCAGCGGGTCCACGAAGGGAACCTGCGCGATGATCGAGGTGTACAGCTGCGGCGCCAGATTGGCGATGGCGCCCATCAGCAGGCCGCCCGCCGAGCCGCCCAGGGCCGCGATGCGCGCCGGATCGGCCCAGCCCGCATCGATCAGGTACCGCGTGGCATCGATGAAGTCGGTGAAGGTGTTCCGCTTGGCGAGCTTCTTGCCCTGCAGGTACCAGTCGCGGCCCAGCTCGCCGCCGCCGCGCACGTGGGCGATCACGAAGACCACCCCGCGGTCCAGCACGCTCAACCGCGGAATCCCGAATCCCGGATCCATCGACACCTCATAGGAGCCGTAACCGTAGATCAGCACCGGATTCGGCACCGAGGTGTCCAAATCCGCGCGGCGCATCACCGTCAACGGAATCTTGGTGCCATCGGCGGCCGTCGCCCATTCGCGTGTGGACAGGTAATCCGCCGAGTCGTAGTCATTGACCGGAGTCTGCTTGCGCAGCACCAATTCCTTGTCATCCAGCCACAGGTCGTAGACGCGCGCCGGAGTGAAGTCCGAGGTGTAGCCGATGCGGATCAGCGGGGCTTCCAGATCGGCGAAGGTGGCAGCGGCGGTGAACAGCTCCTCGTCGAAGGCCGGCTCGAGCACCGGCAGCTGGGATTCGGTGCCCAGCGACTCCAACGGGATCAGCTGAACCCGTTCGCAGGTATCGCGACGCACGGAAACCACCAGATGCGTGGCGGTCAGCGCGGTGCCCTCGATCTTGACCGTGGACTCGTGCCCGAGCACGGTGCGCCAGCTCGCCGGATCGGTATCGGCGCCCAGCTGCGCCAGCTCGACCAGCGAGAGCATATTGTTCGGTGCCTGATGATCGTGGGTGATCAGGGCGCGCCGATCGTCTCCGGGCAACAGGTCGACCCCGTGGAGCAGGCGCAGTTCGCGCGGAACGAGCAGGCGAACCTGTCCGTCCTTGTCGTTCAGATCCAAGACGCTGGTTTCCGCGTATTCGGAGTTGCCGCTGGAAATGAGCAACTGCTGGAGATCGGCGCTGAGATCGAAGCCGAGCCACATGCCCGGATCATCTTCCTGGAAAACTACCGTATCGCTGGCCGGATCGCTGCCCAGCACATGGGCGCGCACCTGATGCGGGCGCCACGTATCGTCAACGACCAGGTAGTAGACGGTGGAGGAATCGGGGGAGAAGGCCAGCCCGTAAAACACGCCTTCGATGACGTCCGGAAGCAGCTGCCCGGTTTCCAGATCCTTGATGTACAGCGTGAAGCGCTCGTCCCCCTGGGTATCGATGCAGTATGCCAGCAGGTTGCTCGGCTCGTTGATGGCCATGCCGCCCAGCGCGAAGAATGACTGGCCCTCGGCCAGCTCGTTGCCGTCGAGCAGCACCTGCTCCCCGGGCAGCGCTTCGACCGGGTCGATGACCGGAGGCGTCCAGTCGGCGCGGGCATCGGGGGAGTCTTCGGCCTTGACCCGGCACTGAATGGTGTAGGGCTTGCCCTCAACCGAACGGGTGTAGTACCACCAGCCGCGCCGCCGCGTGGGAACCGACAAATCGGTTTCGACGGTGCGCGCCTTGATCTCCTTGAAGATCTCCTGGCGCAGCTCTTCCTGATCCGCGGTGACCGCATCGGTATAGGCATTCTCCGCATGCAGGTGGTCGAGTACCTGCTTGCTGGTCTTTTCCCGCAACCACTCATAATCGTCGGTGAAGTTATCACCATGGAATTCGCGGATCGTGGGAATCTTCGCTGCGAGCGGCGCGCTAGCGGTAATCGATGCAGAAGTCATGCACCCATTCAATCTCACCAGCGGCGATTGTGGGGTTGGCTATGCTCAGCGCGGACAGGAATCGGGCGGCAAATTCCTCGTTTTGGCACGCGGACATGGTGCAAAGGGTGTCGGCCGGCCGACATTGGCCATAGGCTAACTAACATAAAGAATCGAACTGCACCAAGGGCAAAGCGCCCTATTCGCAATAGAAAGTGATTCAGCAGTGAAAAACACACGCACAACTTTGAGGTCGAGGCGCTTGACTCGGTGGATTGCTGCGGCTGCCATCGGTTTCATGGCGCTGGTGGCCGGGGCCCCCGGGGCGTTGGCCCAGGGCAACGAGAGCGTCGAGGGTCAAACCTACGTCATCGGCACCGACACCACCTTCGCTCCGTTCGAGTTCCGCCAGGATGGCGAGCTCACCGGGATCGACATGGATCTGATCAATACCATCGCCGAGGAACAAGGCTTCAACGTCGAGATTCGTTCCCTGGGCTTCAGCGCTGCCTTGCAGGCGTTGTCCTCGAATCAGGTCGATGGCGTGATCGCCGGTATGTCGATTACCGACGAGCGCAAGGAAATCTATGATTTCTCCGAGCCATACTTTGAATCCGGTGTTCAGATGGCGGTGGATCGCGACGATGAGACCACCAAGGGCTATGAAGACCTGGAGGGCGAAACCGTTGTAGCCAAGACCGGTTCAGAGGGCGAGACCTATGCGAAGTCCATCGCGGACGAGTATGGCTTCACCGTCAAGTCCTTGGACCAGTCGGCCACCATGTACGAATCGGTGAAATCCGGCAGCGCCGTGGCCGTCATCGACGACTACCCGGTCCTTGCCTACGGCATTGCGCAGAACAACGGATTGAAGACCGTGACCGACAAGGTGCCGGGCGGCTCCTACGGATTCGCGGTCAACAAGGGCGAGAATACCGCACTGCTGGCGGCCTTCAACGACGGGCTGGCCGAGCTGAAGGCCAGCGGGGAGTACGACAAGATCCTGAACGAGTACCTGGCCGATCCGAGCGCCGCGGTGCCGAGCAACTTCTTCGACCTGGTGGCCAAGTCCTTGCCGGCGTTGATGACCGGTTTGGGGAACACCCTGTTGGTGACGGCGATTTCCTTCGCGGTGGCCATGGTCCTTGGTTTGCTCTTTGGCTTCATGAAGATTTCGGGCAACATCGTGGTCCGCGGAATTTCGACGTCATTCGTCAATATCTTCCGTGGCACGCCGCTGCTGCTCTGGGCTTTCATGTTCTACTTCGGCCTGCCTCAGCTCACCGGCTGGGATGTCAGCATCTGGGTTGCAGGTGTGCTCACGCTGTCGCTGAACGCCGGCGCCTATATTGCCGAGATCGTTCGCGGCGGCATCCAGTCGGTTGATCCAGGACAGCTGGAAGCCTCCCGTTCGCTGGGCCTTGGCTACGGGAAGTCAATGCAGAAGGTTGTGGTGCCGCAGGCCTTCAAGATGATGACTCCTTCCTTGATCAACCAGTTGATCATCATGCTCAAGGATTCCTCCTTGCTGCTCGCCATCGGCTTTGCCGAGCTGCTCTACCAGGGTCAGCAGATCTACGCGGCGAACTTCCGTGTCACCGAGACCCTGCTGATCGTTGGCGTCATCTACTTCATCGCCATCATGGCCCTGACCAAATTGGCAAACTTTGCCGATCGGAGGTTTAACAAGTGAGCACCGTAAGCGAGCAAACTGCCACGTCGAAGATCCAGGTCAAGGAACTGCGCAAGTCCTTCGGCTCAAACGAGGTCCTCAAGGGCATCGATCTTCAGGTGGGCGAAGGCGAAGTTGTCTGCGTGATCGGGCCTTCGGGCTCCGGCAAGTCCACGCTGCTGCGCTGCCTGAATAAGCTGGAAGATATTTCCGCGGGCAAGGTGATTGTCGACGGATTCGACGTCACCGATCCGAAGGTGGATATCAACGAGGTCCGTCGCCATGTGGGCATGGTGTTCCAGCATTTCAACCTGTTCCCGCATATGTCGGTGGCAGAGAACATCATGTTGGCGCCGGTGGAGCTGAAGAAGCTGAACCGGACCGAGGCGCGGGCCAAAGCCGAAGAGCTGCTGACCCGTGTGGGCTTGGCGGAAAAGGCCAATGCCCGTCCGGCCTCGCTTTCCGGCGGACAGAAGCAACGCGTGGCGATCGCCCGTGCGTTGGCGATGTCCCCGGGCATCATGCTCTTCGACGAGGCAACGAGCGCGTTGGACCCGGAGATGGTTGGCGAGGTGCTGCAGGTGATCAAGGAGCTTGCGGACTCGGGCATGACCATGGTGTTGGTCACGCACGAGATGGGCTTCGCCCGTGAAGTGGGGGACCGTGTGGTCTTCATGGATGGTGGCGTGGTATGCGAGGAAGGCAAGCCAGAGGAGCTGTTCGGAAACCCTCAGCAGGAACGTACCCGCGACTTCCTGTCCAAGGTGCTCTAGGTTTTCCCAGCGCTACCGCGTAAATTCGGCCCACTCTTGCAGCGTCCTCATCCGAGGCGCTGCCAGGGTGGGCCGAATTTGTGTGCGCGCTTTTGGGCTTGGTTGTTGCGCCACGCAACGTTAGTTGAAGATTAAAGTAAATTAACTTAGTCTGGAACCAGAGCTAGCGCCGACCCGTCGACGCGGAGCTGACCATTCGAGATCCGATGCTTTCGGATCAATCCACCAGGAGTCGCCCATATGAATAACCTCATCGACAACCCGCGCCTGCAGGTCATTGCCCAAACGATGCTGCGCCTTGCCTTTGGCTTCCTCTTCCTAGCTCACGGCTGGCAGAAGTACTTCCAGTACACCTTGGAGGGCACCACGGCGTCCTTTGACCAGATGGGAATTCCGGCCGCCGGAATTATCGCACCGGTCGCCGCGACCCTTGAGATCGTCGGTGGCGCAGCCTTGATCCTCGGCCTGCTGACCCGCGTGTTCGCAGGCTTGCTGGGTGCGCAAATGGTCGTTGCGCTATTCATGGTTCACATTCCAGGTGGCGTCTTCGTGGAGAACGGCGGCTTTGAGCTGGTGCTGGCGTTGGCCGCCGGCGCCCTTGCGCTGTTCCTCGTGGGACCGGGCCGCGTATCGGTTGATGCGTTGATCTTCAAGAACAAGAAGGCCGCCGTAAACGCATAACCGGCAGCCGCACGACCCTCAAATGCCCCAGGCGATGCCTGGGGCATTTTTGTGCCCGCGGGCCCGGTTCGCGGTCATTACCTTCAAGTGTGACGCCGCATCGCGGCGTTGCTGTTGACGTGATCGAGCGCACTCTCATATACTGAACGAACGGTCAGTATGTAAATTGAATTTCAGTGAGGTGAACCATGGCCCCGACCACACCGCAGGAGCCGGGACTGAGTGCCGTCCCAAGCTATGAAGAGCAGCAATCACAGGCGCGCTTCGACGCCCTAATTAACGACGATTCCCGTGTTGAACCTCGTGACTGGATGCCAGAGCCCTACCGCAAGACATTAACCCGTCAGGTGTCCCAGCACGCTCACTCCGAAATCATTGGCATGCAGCCAGAGGCCAACTGGATTACGCGCGCCCCTTCGTTGAAGCGCAAGTCGATTCTGATGGCGAAGGTCCAGGACGAGGCCGGCCACGGGCTGTACCTGTACTCCGCGGCAGAAACCCTGGGCACCGACCGTGACGAGCTGAACGACCAGCTGCTGACCGGACGCGCCAAGTACTCCTCGATTTTCAACTACCCGGCACGCACCTGGGCCGACATGGGTGCCATCGGTTGGCTCGTCGATGGTGCTGCAATCGCCAACCAGGTGCCGCTATGCCGTGCCTCCTATGGCCCATACGGACGCGCAATGGTGCGCATCTGCAAGGAAGAATCCTTCCACCAGCGCCAGGGATTCGAAATCCTGCTCTCCCTCTCCCGCGGCACCGAGGCACAGAAGAAGATGGCGCAAGAGGCCATCAACCGCTTCTACGAGCCGTCGCTGATGATGTTCGGTCCACCGGATGACCAGTCGCCGAACTCCGCCCAATCCATGGCCTGGAAGATCAAGCGCTTCTCCAACGATGAACTGCGCCAGCGCTTCGTGGGAATGATCGAAGAGCAGGTGAAGGTGCTGGGCATGACCCTGCCGGATCCGGACCTGCACTTCGATGAAGAGAAAAAACAGTGGATCCACAAGGATCTGAACTGGGACGAATTCATGAACGTCATCAAGGGCAACGGTCCAGCCAACGCCCAGCGGCTTGAACATCGCCGCAAGGCCCACCGCGAAGGTGCCTGGGTCCGTGAAGCCGCTACCGCATACGCCGCAAAGCAAGAACAAAGTGAGGTTGCCTAGCATGAGCCAAAAGAGCAATTGGCCCCTGTGGGAAGTATTCGTCCGTTCCTCCCGCGGGCTCTCGCATGTGCACGCCGGATCGCTGCATGCCCCGGATAAGGAAATGGCGCTGCGCAACGCACGGGATCTGTACACCCGGCGCAACGAAGGCATTTCCCTCTGGGTGGTGCTTTCCACCGATATCATCACCTCCGACCCGGACAGCAAGGACGCGTTCTTCGAGTCGCCGCAGGGCAAGGACTACCGCCACGCCACCTACTACAAGGCAAGCGAAGGGGTGAAGCACCTGTGAACCACGAAGAACTCGATGCTTCGCTCGATAGCTTCGGCGACGCGCTGGCCTCGGCCACCCGCGTCACCCCGGGCAACGCGCTGCGTCCGGAAGATATCGCGGTGGCAGGAGCCAAGCCAAGCGACGAAGTCGCCCAGTATGCCCTGCACCTCGGTGATGACGCGCTGATCCTGGCCCAGCGGCTTTCGCACTGGATCTCCCGTGCTCCGGAAATCGAGGAAGACATTGCCTTGGGCAATATTGCCCTCGATGTCCTTGGCCATGCCCGTTCGTTCCTGACCTATGCCGGTTTGGCGTGGGATAAAACCGAAGACGATCTGGCCTATTGGCGCGAGGAAGAGGAATTTACCTCGCTGCAGATCGTGGAACAGCCAAATGGCCATTTTGGCGTCACCATCATGCGCCAGCTCATCGTCTCGATCTACCAGCACCTGCTCTACAGCCGATTGCTGGAATCCGCGGATGAAACCATCGCGGCGATCTGCGCCAAGGCGGTCAAGGAAGTTGACTACCACCGGGACCACGCCATCGCCTGGACCATCCGATTGGGACAGGGAACCGAGGAATCGGCCGAAAAGATGCGCCACGCGCTGGAGATCCTTTGGCCTTACACCGGAGAGATGTTCCAGGACGAAGAGCTGCACAGCGAACTAGGCGATGTGGCGGTTCTCCCGTCCTCGCTGCGCGAAGCATGGGACGCTGAGATCACCTCCGTCTTTGCCGAAGCCGGGCTAGAAATACCGAAGTCGGGATTGGCGATGGCGCATGGACGCGCCGGAGAGCATTCCGAGCATATGGGCTACATCCTGGCCGAGATGCAAGTTCTTGCCCGCAAGCACCCCGGTGCAAGCTGGTAACCGATTCCCTAATCCGTTTGAAGGGAGCAACAGTCTTGAGCAGTGCAATAACCAGTGCAGAAGAACTCTATGGCGTTGCCGCCAAGGTCAATGATCCAGAAATCCCGGTGCTTTCCATCGCGGATCTGGGCATCTTGCGCGAGGTCAACGCCAATGCGGACGGCAGCGTGCAGGTGGTGATCACCCCGACCTATTCCGGTTGCCCGGCCATGGACGTGATTACCGAAGATCTGTACCTGGCCTTCCGCGCGGTGGGCATCGAGAAGGTCGACGTGAAGCTGGTACTGACCCCGGCCTGGTCGACCGACTGGATGACCGATGATGGGAAGCGCAAACTCGAAGAGTATGGAATTGCCCCGCCGACCGGTACCGGACATAGCGGGCGCGTCACCTTGGGCATGAGCGTCAAGTGCCCACGGTGCCATTCCTTGAATACCCGAGAGCTCGCGCGCTTCGCGTCGACTTCGTGCAAGGCGTTGTACTCCTGCAAAGACTGTTTAGAACCCTTCGACTATTTCAAGGTGCTTTCATGAGCGAACAAACTACCCCCACCCGTCGTCGGGCCACCTTCCACCGCCTGACGGTCGCCGAGGTGCGCCGGCTGACCAAGGATTCCATCGAGGTCAGCTTCGCGATTCCGGAAGAGCTTTCGAGCGACTTCGATTACTTGGCAGGCCAGTACGTCGCGCTGCGCAAAGAACTGCCAAACGCCGAAGGCGAGCTAGTTGAGGTTCGCCGCTCCTACTCGATCTGCGCGGCACCGACCGGCGAGCTGATCAAGGTCGCAATCAAGCGCGACCTTGGCGGTCAGTTCTCCACCTGGGCCAACGAAGAACTTGTCGCCGGAGACCAGATCGATGTGATGAGTCCTACCGGAGCGTTTATTTCGAAGCACAAGCTCACCGAAATGAACGATCCAAGCTCGGTGGATACCGTGAACCAGGACCAGTTCGTGGCCGTGGCCGCAGGCAGCGGGATTACCCCGGTGTTGGCGATTGCACGCACCATTCTCGAAGCGAACGAAAATACCCGATTCGATTTGATCTACGCCAATAAGGCAGCCATGGACGTCATGTTCCTGGAGGAGCTGGCAGATCTAAAAGATCGCTACCCGGCTCGCCTGGCATTGCACCACGTGCTGAGCCGCGAACAGCGTATTTCCCCATTGCTCTCCGGACGTATCGATGCCGAGAAGCTTTCGGCCTTGCTCACTAACGTCTTGCAGGCGCCGAAGGTCGACGAATGGTTCCTCTGCGGTCCATTCGAGCTGGTTCAGATGGTTCGCGATCAGCTCACCGAGCTGGAAGTCCCGAGCGAAAAGGTGCGCTTCGAGTTGTTCACCACCGGTGAGCCGAATCGTCCGCAGGGCCATGTGGGACGGCCAGTGCTTGTCGATGAAAACGAGAAGAGCATCGAAATCAGCTTCACCCTCGATGGTTTGCAGGGCGAGGTGAAGTCCCCGGTACTGGCCAACGAAACCGTGCTCAATGCGGCTCTGCGAGTTCGCCAGGACGTTCCCTTCGCCTGCGCCGGCGGAGTCTGCGGCACCTGCCGTGCCAAGGTCACTTCGGGAACCGTGACCATGGCGGAGAACTACGCGCTGGAACCGGAAGAGGTGGAAGCCGGCTACGTGCTGACCTGCCAGTCGCACCCAACCAGCGACAAGCTCAGCGTCAACTTCGACTCCTAGGGGATAAGCCATGATCGAGCTAAGCATTGACCAGGGCGTTGCCCGCATGGTGCTCAACGCACCGAAGAAGATGAATTCTTTGGACCCGGCCGCTCTGCATGAGCTCTCCGAGGCCTACGACCAGGCAGCCGCCGGGGTGGCCGAGGGAACGGTACGTGCGCTGGTGCTCACCGGCGAAGGCCGCGGATTCTGCGCGGGCCGCGATATTTCCGGAGTCAACCCGGCCGATGACGACGTTATGGGGTACCTGGATGGCCAGGTTCAGCCGTTGCTGGAGAAGATGTCCAGCTTCCCGGCTCCCACCTTCGCCATCGTGCAAGGCGCCTGCCTGGGTGTTGGGCTGGGGCTCGCGGTAGCCACCGACGTAGTGTATGTCGCGGAGAATGCGAAGATCGGTTCGCCGTTCGCAAATCTCGGCGCAACCCTCGACTCCGGCGGGCACTGGCTGCTCACCGAGCGTTTGGGAGCCCACCGCACGCTCGACATGATCTATACCGCCGAGCTGATTTCCGGTGCTGAGGCCGTGCGTTCGGGACTATTTTCTCGCGCGTTCCCGGCCGAGGAACTGATCGAACGCAGCGAAGAGATCATCTCGAAGGTGGCCCACGGCGCGACCCAAGCCTTTGTCGCATCCAAGGCGCTCGTTGCCGAGATCCGCGATCAGCGGGTAGGCCTCTGGGCCTCCATGCGCACCGAAAACAAGGCGCAGGCGGCGCTGTGCGACACCAGCGACTATGCCGAAGGGTTCAAAGCCTTCCAGGAGAAGCGGCCACCGGTCTTTACCGGCAGCAATTAAACAGCGAAAAGCGGGCGGAACAGTAAATGCTGCTCCGCCCGCTTTTTGCTGTCCGCGCTTAGCGGGTATCGGAATCCTCGAAGATCAACAACGTCTGGGTGTCCAGCACCGTAGGCAAAGATTGCAGATGTTCAAAAACCACGCGTCGCAGATCTAAATTGTCTTTGGCCCGGACCAGCAGAATCACATCGAAATTTCCGCCGACCAGACCGATATGATGCACCTCGGGAATCGAGGCGAGATGGTCGCGCAGTTCGCGCCAGGAGTGCTGGCGCAGTTTCAGGGTCACATATGCGCTGGCCTTTAATCCCGCTTTCACCGGATCAATCACGGCGGTATATCGGGTAATGACCCCCGCATCTTGCAGCTTTGCGATACGTGAATAGGCATGGGCCCGGGAAACGTGAACGCGCTGCGCCACCGTCGTCACCGATTGCCGCCCGTCGCTGGTGAGCTCGGCCAGGATCGCTCGGTCAACATCGTCCAGCTTCAGCTCCGCATCCGCGGCCATTTCTTCTCCTTGCAGGGGCAGGACGAGTATCCGCCAAACCCATTTTGTTCGTACTAATCGTCTACAAGTATACGGATCTTCAGCGCAACTTTCTACGATTCAACTCCGGAGTGGATACAAATTGATCGTCCTGCGCATAATTGATTGCAAATGATGTTTGGGTGAGTTGAGTCACAAGGCGTGGTTTCTTGAGACCCAACCAGAGAACGAAAGGCGGGATGGCATGAGCACCGAAGCTCACGAAGATCGCATCTCCGAAGTCAGTAAGAAGTTCGGGATTACCCCCGAAGATTACATGCTGCCAGCACGGCATATGATTAATCTTCTGGATCCGGATGGAACGCTGCGCGAGCAGAGCGACCAAGGCACCGAGCCGGGGCACGAGTACCCGCTGCCAAGCCCCGCCGAGCTCATGGACGCATATTCTGCCCTCGCCGTTGGCCGCCGCGTAAACGACCAGAACTCGGCCCTCGTCCGCCAGGGGCGCATGGCCGTGTACCCCTCGAGCCACGGACAGGAAGCCTGCCAAGTGGCCGCCTCCCTGTGCCTCGAAGCCGGCGACTGGCTGTTCCCGACCTACCGCGACACCGTCGCCGTGCTCACCAAGGGCGTAGCCCCGATGGAGGTTATGACCAGCTTCCGCGGTGAATGGCACTGCGGCTACGATCCCAAGGCCTACAACTGCGCGCCGATGTCCACCCCGCTGACCACCCAGCTGCTGCACGCGGTCGGCGTGGCCCACGCGGCGAAGCTGCGCGGGGAGAACACCGTGGTGGTCGCCATGTGCGGCGACGGTGCCACCAGTGAGGGCGACTTCCACGAGGCGCTGAACTTCGCCGCGGTCTTCAAGCTTCCGGTGATCTTCTTCGTGCAGAACAACAAGTACGCCATCTCCGTGCCGCTCGCGCAGCAGTCGGCCGCACCCTCCTTGGCGCACAAGGCCGTCGGCTACGGCATGGCGGGCGAGCGGGTAGACGGCAACGACCTGATGGCGCTGATGGCCGTGATGGGACGCGCGGTCCGGCTGGCCCGCGAAGGCAACGGCCCATTGCTGATCGAGGCGCACACCTACCGCATGCAGGCCCACACCAATGCCGACGATGACAAGCGCTACCGCGAGGACGCCGAGGTCAAGGGCTGGATCGCTAAGGACCCGGTGACGCGCATGCAGGCCTACCTCGACGATGCCGGACTGCTCACCGAGGCGGCGCAGGCGAAGATCACCGAGCGCGCCGAGTCGGTCGCGAAGAAGCTGCGCGACGGCATGAACCAGGACGCCGATACCCCGCCGAGCGAATTGTTCGAACACGTATTTGCTTCCAAAACCACCCAGCTGGCCGAGCAGCAGGCGCTGCTGGCCGACGAACTAGCCCGCGAGGAGGCCTAGCCATGACCGCCACGACATCACGGGTGAACCCGAACGTCAGCGATGCAACCGCACGCGCAGCCGCCCAGGCAGCCAACGAAAACCAGCCGGTCACCTTCGGCAAGGCGCTGAACACCGCGCTTGCCGACGCGCTGGTGGCCAACGACTCCGTGGTCATCTTCGGCGAGGACGTGGGAACCCTGGGCGGGGTCTTCCGCATCACCGACGGGCTGACCGAACGCTTCGGCACCGACCGCTGCTTCGACACCCCGCTGGCCGAATCCGGCATCGTGGGCATGGCCATCGGCATGGCCATCAACGAGATGCGCCCGGTGATCGAAATGCAGTTCGACGCCTTCGCCTACCCGGCCTTCGAGCAGATCGCCTCGCATGTGGCCAAGATGCACAACCGCACCCGCGGAAACGTGGAGCTGCCGATGGTTATCCGCATCCCCTACGCCGGCGGCGTGGGCGGCGTGGAGCACCACTGCGATTCCTCCGAGGCGTACTACGCGCACACCCCGGGCCTGAAGGTCTTCACCCCGGCCACCGTCAAGGACGCCTACCTGATGCTGCGCGAGGCGATCGACTCGCCGGACCCGGTCGTGTTCTTCGAACCCAAGAAGCTCTACTGGTCCAAGGAGCAGGTGGACCTCGCGGCGCTGGCCGCCGAGTACGAAGCCAAGCGTGCGGCACGCACCGAGGGCAGCGCGCGGATCGCGCGTGCCGGCTCCGACGCCACGCTGATCACCTACGGGCCGAGCGTGTCCACCGCCATGGAAGCGGCTAAGCTCGCCGCCGAGGAGGGCATCAGCCTCGAAGTCATCGACATCCGCACCATCGTGCCCTTCGACGACGAGACCGTCTGCGCCTCGGTACGCAAAACCGGACGCGCTATCGTGGTGGCCGAAGCCCAAGGTTTCGTCTCCGTAGCCAGCGAAATCGTGGCCCGCGTCCAGGAACGTTGTTTCCACTCCTTGGCCGCCCCGGTATTGCGCGTGACCGGTTTTGACATCCCTTATCCGGCACCAACCTTGGAGAAATACAACCTCCCAAGTGCCGAGCGCATCCTCGATGCGGTAGATCAACTTCAGTGGGAGGCATAAATGAGCGTCAAGACTTTTCTCCTACCCGATTTGGGTGAAGGGCTGACCGAAGCAGAACTTGTTCGCTGGATGGTTGCCGCCGGCGACTCGGTGGCCGTGGACCAGCCCATCGCCGAGGTGGAAACCGCCAAGTCATTGGTGGAGATCCCCTCGCCTTTCGAGGGCGTAGTTTCCACCTTGCACGGCGAGGCCGGCCAGATGATGCTGGTTGATGAGCCGTTCTTCTCGGTGAACACCGGGGGAGACGAAGCAGCCCCGGCCGAGGAGCCAGCTGCCGGGGCGCAGAGCTACCTCGAGGAGGAGCTTGCCGGAACGCAGGCGCCGGCGGAGGAAGACGAAGGCAGCGGCAACGTCCTGATCGGATACGGAACCGGTGCCGCCAAGACCGGTGCCAGCCGCCGCCGTCGCCCGCGCAACGGGATCACCACGGCAGCGGCGTCCAGCGAAACGACGTCGGTGGCAACACGGGTTATCAATCCGCTGGTGCGCAAGCTCGCTCGCGAAAACTCCGTGGATATCAACCAGGTGCGCGGAACCGGAGCCGACGGGCTGATTCTGCGCAGCGATGTGCAGTCGCTCATCGGCCAAGGCGCAGCTGCTGCCGATTCGCCAGCTGCGGCCAAGCAGGAGCAGGCCAAGCCTGCCCAGGGCTCGGCGGCACAGCCGGCCTCCTCGGATGCCGATTCGCGCACCGGCTTGCCGGTGGCCAGCTCGCAGGTGCTTACCGGCGTGCGCCGAACCATCGCCAACGCGATGGCTACCTCACGCCGAGAAATTCCCGAAGCCACCGTGTGGGTGGACGTGGATGTCACCAAGCTGTTGAAGCTCCGCGGCAAGCTCAAGGAAGCGCAGGGCAGCGCGCCAAGCATGCTCGCGTTGATCTCACGCTTCGCCGTCGCCGGGTTGGCTCGTTTCCCGGCGATGAACAGCCGCATCGACACCGAAGCCGATGGTTCGTTGCGCCATACCGTGTTCGACGGGGTAAACCTTGGTTTCGCCGCGCAGACCGATCGCGGTTTGGTCGTGCCGAACGTGCGCGGTGCAGATAAGCTCAACGCCGGAGAACTCTCGGCAGAGTTCGCCCGCCTCGCTGCCCTGGCCCGTGAGGGCAAGGCGCAGGTCAGCGATCTGTCCGGCAGCACATTCACGATAAACAACTATGGCGTGTTCAACGTCGATGGCTCGGCCGCGATCATCAATTACCCGGAAGCGGCAATTATGGGCATTGGCCGGGTCGTCGAAAAACCGTGGGTGGTCAACGGAAAGGTCAAGGTCCGCTCGATCTGCGAGATGACCTTGAGCTTCGACCACCGGGTGTGCGACGGCGGAACGGCCGCAGGGTTCCTGCGTTTCGTTGCGGATGCGATGACCGATCCGAAGGCGGCCCTGACAGCGCTGTAGGGAAGATCAACCAATAGCTATCGCCCGGTCCCGTGCCGGGCGATAGCTATTTGCCGGCCAAGCACCAAAATGATTCGCAACCATAAGAATTATTTGCAAGCCATAAAGCGTTTACTAGAATGATTTACATACTTCGGCGAGGCATTCTGGGCATTAAAAATCGACATGCTCCAGCCGAGCGCCAACCCCAGTGAATAGGATGCGATCATTTCAACATCACGCTTTGAGGTCAAACACCGTTCGCTGGTCACGCTCCTGCTGGTGCTGCCGCTCCTGGCGGTGTTGGGAACGAGACTGGTCTTGGGCGAGAGCCTGCCGGCGATTACCGCCACCCACTGGTCCGGAAGTTCATACCCCGACGGCTTCACCGACACCCGGGTCTTTGTGGCGGTGTGCTTGAGCCTCGCCATCGGCGGAGGGCTGCTGGGTTTCCTCTCGCTAGCGTTGGCCAGCAAGCCGATGCTGCATATTGCGTTACTGTTCCTCGGCGCCTTGGCAGCGTGGACCAGCGCCGGCCTGTTCGTAGTCTGCGCCGTGCCTACGGCACTAGCAGGGGATCCCACCCAGGCAGTGAGCGGCGGGCTGACCTTTGTCGGTGTGCTCGCTTCGCTCATTGGCCTGCTGCCGGTCTGGATTGCCGGGGTATACCAGCAATTCGCGCGCGAACACCAGGAACAGCGCCGCCGTCGCGTAGCCCAAGCCCAGGGGCGCACGGTGGATGAACCGGTGATGCCCGAACCGGAAACTGCCGCCGAGAACTTCAACCAGAAAGCCAGCGCCCCGTGGGGGTTCTGGCTGCTGGGACTATTCCCGCTGGTGATGGGTATCCTCATGCTGACCGTGATGAAGGGCGATGACGGTTCCGAAAGCCTCATGCTGCTGGTCGCCGGATCGATCTTTGTGCTGCTGCTGACCCCATTGATTCTCGGAGTCTGCCTGGTGCGCGTGCGAATCCACGACGATAAATTCCGGGTCTCCTCGGCCATCTTCGGATTCCCGCTGCGCACCCTTGACCTGGAGCAGATCAAGGAAGTGCACAGCGAAGAAATTTCTCCAACGCTGTGGGGCGGTTGGGGCTGGCGATTCTTCCCCGGAGGATCTGCCGTGGTGCTTCGCAAGAGCGAGGGGCTGGCATTTGAACTGCACAACGGCAAACGCTTCGCGGTCACCGTACCCGAGTCGCAACGCGCGTCCGCGATCTTGCAGGCAAAAATGCAGCAAGCCTGATCGGCTGCAGCGCAAGAGTCCAATGTGGTTAGATAGACCGTGCTCCGGCGCGGCGGGGCCGCCTAGTTCTGCAGCTGGCGCGTCGGACCCAGGATTACCGAGCGCAGGCACAGCCCGGCGATGAGCGAAACCGCAGTCACATGGACCAATCCGAGGATCGCATAGGCGATCAGCAGCGCTTCGGGGATGCGCTGGATGTGCGGGTGCGGCAGCAGGACCGAGGCAGCCAAAACCAGCAACCAGATCACCAGGCAGCCAATCCCGGTCTTACGGGACCACGCCGATTCTGAAACGACCGGGGCCAGCGGTTGGATGCGCTGCAGGATGGCGCTTGCCAGCACCAGCCAGAACGCCACGATGAGGAATCCTCCGGCGATATCGCTGGGCCTGTGCCATCCGCAAATCAGCGTAGCGAGCCCCGTGGCGGTCGCAAAGATCCAGGCGATAGGTTGCACCACCGGACGGAGCTTTGGCGGCGAAATGAGATACATCAGCCCCATGGCTGCCGCGGCGGCCGTGGTGTGTCCGGACGGGAATGAATTGCCAGCCGTGCCGAAATTGAAGTCGGGCCGTCCCAAGAGCAGATGTTTGAGTATTTGGGTGCTCAGCAACGCCGCGGCCACCGCCGCGACGGCAAGGGCCGCGCGCAGGAAACTACGATCCCGAATCACTCGGTAGAGTAGGAAAATCCCTGAAATTCCGGCGCAGATCCACGGCAGGAGATTCAAGAATTCGCGCACCGGGTCAAGTATTTCCGTGCGCGGCCACCACTGGGTCCACCCCACGAAGGCAGCCTGATCGGCCCATTGCCCTACGCGAAGCTGAACGAAGAACAAATATTCGACGGCAAATAGTCCGGCGAGCAGCACCAAAGCCCACCACCAGCGAAGGTGGCGAGGGGCAAGGAGGAATGACCGCGGACTCATGACTCTAGAATCTCACATTTTGGCCGACCAGCCCTATCGCCGATGCCTGTAAGCCTAGACACTATCGATAGTCTAGGCTTATGAATTTTGCCCTGCCTCCGGTGGAAGAACTGATAACGAATGCGCACGTGGTGCGTTTACCCATGCGGGTTAAATTCCGCGGGGTGACCGAGCGTGAAGCCTTGCTGATTCAGGGGTCGGCCGGCTGGGGGGAATTCTCCGCCTTCCTCGAATATGGTCCGCCAGAGGCCTCGCGCTGGCTTGCCGCGGCCATCGAAGCCGCCTATCAGCCCTTCCCGCCGGCCCTGCGCTCCAGCATCCCGGTGAATGCGACGCTTCCGGCGGTGGCCGCGAACCAGGTGAGCCGCGTCCTTGCAAACTACGATGCACCGCACACCATCAAGATCAAGGTCGCCGAGAAGGGCCAGAGCCTGGAAGATGACATTGCCCGGGTCGCGAAGACCCGCCAGCTCTTCCCGGAGGCCGCCTTGCGCGTCGATGCGAATGCCGGCTGGGGGATCGAGGAAGCTATCACCGCGCTCCTTGCCCTTGCGGAATACGACCTGCAGTACGCCGAACAGCCGGTTCCCGGAATTACCGGGCTGGCCCAGGTCCGCGAACGGCTGCGCGCCCGCGGAGTAGAGCTGAAAATCGCCGCCGACGAGGCCGTGCGCAAGCATACCGATCCGCTCGAAGTCGCCCGCCTGGGCGCAGCGGACCTGATGGTCATCAAGGCCCAACCCCTGGGCGGTATCAAGACGGTACTGGAAATCGCCGCCAAGTCAGGGCTGGACGTGGTGGTCTCCAGTGCCCTGGACACCTCCGTGGGGCTGGCGCAGGCCGCCGCCCTGGCTGCGGCCCTGCCGGAGCTTCCCTACGCCTGCGGGCTGTCCACCGGCTCGCTATTCACCGACGACGTGACATCGAAGCCGTTGCTGGCCACCGCCGGTCAATTGCCGGTTCGACCAGTGGAGCCGGAAGCTGAGAAATTGCACAAGCTGCGGGTCGCCGCGCCACGCAGAATTTGGTGGGAACAACGACTCCGTGACTGCTACGCGTATCTGGAGCAGCCAGAAAATCGCTCCTGACAGGTGTTTACGCGCAGTTAACCTGCGCGACGGCAACAGCTCACCTCTTGATGAAAAGCTCAACTAGTTCGTTCCCCTGAACTTGAGCCAAAGAATGAGGAAGTGCCGTAGTTATGAATCCCATCCGAACCCTGTTGCCAATGCTGGGCCACACCCGCGGCGGACGTTCCGCAGCTACCTGCCACTTCAAATGCGGCGACGCTTGCGTTAAGCCAGAGTGCAACACCTCGGGTAATAGCTACTTCAAGGACATCGCCGACCAGGCCCTCTCCCGCCGCAACGTGCTGGGCCTAGGCGCAGTCGGCGCCTCGGCGCTGATTATCGGCCCACAGCTGCTGGGCGCCCCGGGCGCCGTGGCCGCACCGCTGGTAGAGACCGGCCGCGGCAAGGGCGGCCACCTGAAATTCGAAGCCATCGAACCGGTTTCGCGTTCCGTGGACAATATGAGCGTCCCCGAAGGCTATGACTGGCACGCGATCATCCGTTGGGGCGATCCGCTATTCAAGTCGAGCCCGGAATTCGACGCCACGAAGCAGTCCGCCAAGGCCCAGGATCTGCAGTTCGGCTACAACTGCGACTACCTGGACATCATCGCCGATAAGTATTCCGGACGCACCGGCGTGCTGGTGGCCAACCACGAGTACTCCAACGAAGACATGATGTTCGATGCCCAGTGGTTTGCCGAGAACACCGACGAGGCCCGCCGCATCGCGATGAGCTCCCACGGCCTGAGCGTCGTGGAGATCAAGCGCAAGAAGAACGACAAGCGTTGGACCTACGTGGTCGGCGGGGAACGCAACCGCCGCATCACCGCAAATACCCCATTCGCCGTTACCGGTCCCGCCGCCGGCAGCGAGCTGCTGCAGACCGTCGCGGACCCGACCGGCAAGCTGGTGCTCGGCACGCTGAACAACTGCGCCGGCGGAACCACCCCGTGGGGCACCGTGCTGTCCGGCGAAGAGAACTTCGACCAGTACTTCCAGGGCCGCGGAACCGCCGAGGAATCCCGCTACGGCATCGGCACCAGCGCTTCGGGCCGCGGCTGGGAGCACACCGATCCACGCTTCGGCCTGAACAACGCGGGCTACGAAAATGAGGCAAACCGTTTCGGCTGGATCGTTGAGATCGACCCGCAGAACCCGAACTCCACCCCCGTCAAGCACACCAGCCTGGGCCGTTTCAAGCACGAGGGCGCTACCGTGCGCGTGGCGAAGAACGGCAAGGCCGTGGCCTACTCGGGCGATGACTCGCGATTCGAATACATCTACAAGTTCGTTTCGAAGGACACCTACCGCAAGAACGATCGCCAGCACAATATGTCCCTGCTCAACGAGGGTGACCTATACGTGGCCAAATTCTCCGGAAACTCCCCGGTTTCCGAATTTGACGGCAGCGGCCAGGTCCCAACGGACGGCGCGTTCGACGGCACCGGCCAGTGGCTGCCGCTGGTGCGCAACGGCGAGTCGATGGTCGAAGGCATGAGCCTCGACGAGGTTTTGGTTTACACCCGCTTGGCTGCGGACAAGGTCGGCGCCACGAAGATGGACCGTCCAGAAGATGTCGAGCCGAGCCCGGTATCGGGCAAGGTGTACGTGGCACTGACCAATAACACCGACCGCGGCAAGGCCGGCAAGGAAGGCGCCACCGAGCAGAACCCGCGTATCGCGAACCGCGACGGCCACGTGCTGGAAATGACCGAAGCCGGGAACGACGCAACCAGCACCCGTTTCACCTGGAACATCTTGCTGGTCGCCGGAGACCCGCGGGTCAATTCCTCGACCTACTTCTCCGGGTACCCGACCGACAAGGTCTCGCCGATTTCTTGCCCGGACAACCTCGCCTTCGACTCGGCCGGTAACCTGTGGATCTCCACCGATGGCGCACCAGGGGTCATCGGCCTGTCTGACGCGTTGCACAAGGTCAGCCTGCACGGCAAGGATCGCGGACGGGTCGAGCAGTTCCTGGCCGTGCCAACCGGTGCAGAGACCTGCGGCCCGGTGGTGCACGACAAGGACAACTCGGTCTTCGTCTCGGTCCAGCACCCGGGCGAGGGCGGCAGCTTCGCGCAGCCGACCTCCCTCTTCCCGGACTTCATCAATTCCGCAGATTCGGTCGGGAAGGGCCAGTTCTACGGCCCGCGCCCATCCGTAGTCCAGGTTTTCAAGCAGGGCAACGGCAACGGAAACAACGGAAATGGAAACGGCAACGGCAAAGGAAACGGCAAGAACAAAGACTAGTCTTCAGTCTTAGCCGACCCTAGACCCCGGTGAGGGCGACTCAGTGCAGCACTGAGCGTCCGCACCGGGGTCTTGCTATAACTGGGCATAGACTTGAACCGATGCTTTCAGGCGATACTTCAGGGGTGGAACACGGCGTGAGCGCGCGGCAAGACGAAGGACAACCGGCAATTGCCACGGCGCGTCAGGTTCTGGCTGCACTGATTCGCGCCGGGCTGCGCGACCTGGTGCTATCCCCAGGCTCACGTAGCGCGCCCCTGGCCTACGCCGCAGCCGAGGCGGAAGCCGCCGGACACTTGCGGATACACGTACGCATCGACGAGCGTTCGGCAGGCTTCCTGGCGCTGGGGCTGAGCCACGGATCAAAGACTCCCGTAGCGCTGGCCGCCACCTCCGGAACCGCGATCGGGCAGCTGCTGCCGGCCATAATGGAGGCCAACCACACGGCAACGCCGCTGCTGGTGCTCTCGGCCGACCGTCCCGATGAGCTACTGGGGACCGGAGCAAGCCAAAGCACCGACCAGAAGAACCTATTCGGCCCCCACGTGCGTGCCGCGTTGAACGTCGCCGCCGGTGCCGACCCGGCACCAGCGCTTGCCCAAGCACTTGCGGCCCTGGCAGGTTCAACCCAGCATCCAGCGGGCCCGGTGCAGCTGAACCTGCAGTTCCGCGACCCGCTGACCCCCGGAGAAGCAGACCGCGTCGCGAATCAGCCCTGGACCGACCTGGCCCCGGGGCGCTGGCACACGGCCACGGCGCCGGCAACCTGGGCTAGGCCCGAGACCTTGGCAACCCGCCGAACCGTCGTGGTCGCCGGCCATGGAGCCGGCGCCGAAGCCCAAATCTTCGCCGAGGCGCTCGGACTGCCGCTGTTCGCCGAACCGTCCTCCAACGCGCGCTACTCAGCCCAGGCCATCGGCCACTACCGGCCATTGCTTGCCGTGGGGGCGGAGCAGATTGACCGCGTGGTGCTTTTCGGCCGTCCTACGCTCAGCCGCCCGGTGGGGAAGTTATTGGCGAACCCCGCGGTGTCCAGCGCGATCTGGCAGCCGGGACCGGTGGCCTGGTATGAACCCGGACGCCGCCGCGAAATGGTGATTGGCGAACCGGAGAAACTGGTCGAATTCGCCGGGGCCGCGCCGGAGGGTTGGCTGGCGAGCTGGCAGGAGCTAGATGCCCAGGCGCTCGCCGTGCGGCAGGGTCTGGCACCCGAAACGCCACTCAGCGGCCCGGTGGTTGCCGAGGAAATTTGGCGGTCGCATTCCGGCCCGCTGCTCTTGGGATCCTCGAATATCGTCCGCGACTTCGATCTAGCCGCGATTCCCGCCGCCGCGGCCGGGGCTACGGTATTCGCCAACCGCGGGCTTGCCGGGATCGACGGAACGATCTCGACCGCGCTGGGCCTGGCGCTGGCCACCGGTGAACCGACGCTGAGCGTGATGGGAGATATCACCTTCCTGCATGATGCCAGTTCCCTGGCCTGGACCCCGGGGGAAGCGGAGCCGGACCTCGACGTGGTGGTCTACAACGATGGGGGAGGCGCGATCTTCTCCACGCTGGAACACGGCCAGGTAGAGCAGTCAGGACGCTACGCGCAGGCGGTCGAGCGGCTCTTCGCCACGCCGCAAAATGCCCGGCTGGAGGCGCTGGCGGCGGCTTATGGATGGCAATACCAACGGGTGGCGACGCCGACCGAGCTACGCGAGGCACTGCGGGCCCCCAAGGCAGGCAAGCTGCGGCTGATCGAAATCGGTGCGAGCAGAGCGGGGTTGCGGGCCGATAACCTTGAACTCAGCTCGCGCATAACCGAGCTTCGATGGCCCGCATAATCCCAAAAAAGCAGGGCGTGGAATCAGCGATCGCTGACTCCACGCCCTGCTTTTTAGCGGACCGTATCGCCTAGAGGTCTACGTGCGTTGGGTCCAAAACCCGACGCAGGAAGTCCTGCGTACGCGGCTGCTGCGGATTGCCGATCACGTCCACGGCCTTGCCTTCTTCGACCACGACGCCTCCGTCCATGAACACCACACGATCGGCAACTTCCTTGGCGAAGCTCATCTCGTGGGTCACCACCAGCATCGTCATGCCGGACTTGGCGAGGTTCTTCATAATCGAAAGAACTTCTCCGACCGTCTCCGGGTCCAAGGCGCTGGTTGGCTCATCGAAGAGCATCAGCGTTGGTTCCATCGATAGCGCGCGGGCGATCGCCACGCGCTGCTGCTGCCCACCGGAGAGCTGATCCGGGTAGCGTTCGCCGAAGTCGCCCAGGCCCACCCGTTCCAGGTTGCTCAGGGCGATCTTGCTGGCGTCCTTCTTATTCCGCTTGAGCACCTTGAGCTGGGCCACCGTGCAGTTTTCCAACACCGTCAGGTGCGGGAAGAGGTTGAACTGCTGGAAGACCATGCCCACATGCTGGCGCATCTTATCCAGATTGACCTCCGAATCGGTGGTCTCAAAACCTGCCACGTGGATGGTTCCGCCGTTGGGCTGTTCGAGCAGGTTCACGCAGCGCAGCAAGGTGGACTTGCCGGAACCCGATGGGCCGATCAGGCACACCACTTCGCCCGGTTTGACCTCGAGGTCTATTCCCTTGAGCACTTCATTTGAACCGTAGGCCTTGCGTAGGCCGACGATGTTCACGCCCGAAGCTTTGACCGATAGCTCATTGTTTGGAGTCGTCATTCTCTGTTCCTAACTATCGCTTGGTCCGCGCCGAGCGGGATTCGAACTTACGAGCAATCAGGCTCAGCGGAATGGTGATCACCAGGTAGAACAGACCGGCAACCACCAGCGGGGTGATACCTGCATCCAGCGATGAGATGCCGTCACGACCGAATTTGGTCATCTCGTACTGGGTGAAGGCGGCACCGAGGATGAAGGCCAGCGAGGTGTCCTTGGTCAGCAAGATGATTTCGTTGGTCATCGGAGGGAGCACGATCTTGAACGCCTGCGGGATCACGATGGTGACCATGGCACGCCAGGCGGGCATGCCCAGGGAGCGGGCTGCCTCGGTCTGTCCCTTGGGCACAGCCTGCAAACCTGCGCGCAGGGTCTCCGCGATGTAGGCGGAGGAGACCAGGCCCAAGGCGAACATGATGTTCACCGGTTGTGGCCAGTTGGTTCCAAATGCCTGAGGCAAACCGAATCCGAAGGCCAAGAGCACCAGGATGGCGGGAATGCCACGGAAGAACTCGATGAATGCGGTGGCGAACCACCGGTACGGTGCGAACGAGGCCATCTTCATCAGGGCCAGGAGCAAACCCAGGACCAGGCCAAAGGCGAAGGAAATCACCGTGTAGAACACGGTGTTTCTCAGGCCGATGAGGATCATGTCCGGGAACATCGGTCCCAATTTTTCGAAGGAGAAGAACGCATAGCGCGCCTTTTCCCAGTCCACGGCAAACAGAATCGCGACGACCGCGATCACGAAGATCACGATCTGGATGGTCTTGCTCATGCGGGCACGCTGACTCGTAGTCATTGCCATGCTTGAAAACCTCTCGTAAAGGTAAGGGGAGCCGCGGCGAGGACTTTTTGAGTCTCGCCTCGACTCCGCCTGGTGTTCATTCGTTCAGCGACGCAGAATTACTTCTCGCCGAACCACTTCACGGTCAGTTCTTCCATGGTTCCGGCATCGGTCAGACGCTTCAGGGTGCCATTGACCAGCTCGAGGGTTTCGGCCTGTTCCTTGGGCACCGCGATGCCCAGCTGTTCGCCGGTCTTGAAGTCTGCGACCACCTTGTAGCCTGGCTTGTCCTTGATGGTGTAGCCAAGTACCGACTGGTTGCCCAGCAGCGCGTCGACCTGGCCCGCTAGAAGCGCCTGGGTCTGCAGGCCGGCATCTTCATAGCCGATGGTGTCGGTGAGCCCCTGCTCCTTGGCGTACTTCTCGCCGGTTGTCGCCTGCTGTACGCCGACCTTCTTGCCCTTCGCGGACTCCAGATCGGTAACTCCCGAACCTTCGGCCGCGATCAGCACCAGATCATCGTCCATGTAGGGGGTGGAGAAATCCATCTTGGCTGAACGTTCCTCGGTGATGGAGACCGAGGAGATCGCGATATCGCACTGGACGCTGAACAGGCCCGACTCGATCGAGTCGAAGCTGGCATCGATGACATTCAGCTCGAGCTCGGCATCCTTGGCGATTTCGGCAGCGATGTCCATGTCGAAGCCGACGTTCTTTCCGTCCTGGACAAATTCGAAGGGCTCGTAGGGGATATCGGAGCAGAAGGTGAGCTTGCCGGCGTTGACCGGGAATCCACTGTCTTCGGACTCGTCGGAAGTCCCCGAACCGCAGGCGGTGAGGGCCAGGAGGGCCACCGAGGAGACGGCGAGAGTTGAGACGAAGCGCTTCTTGAGAGGACGCATAGGATCAGAACCTACTTTCGGTAATGCGAGTGGATCATTGCGTAGGAACAATCATAACCACGGACACACGAGACCGAGATTTCCATCACACATGAAGCGCAAAGCATAAGTTTTACTTATGCTCAGACTTGGCTCTCAGATGCTGCTGGATTCTATTCTGCGCGCAGGGCCTGGCGCATCGGACGCATCTTGGCCCAGGACTCGGCCAGTTCGGCTTCCGGTTCGGAGCCGGGCACAATGCCGCATCCTGCGTAGAGCCGCATGAGATTCTCCGCTTCGAGCATTCCGCCACGCAACGCGATGCCAAATTCGCCATCCCCGCGGCTATCCACCCAGCCCACCGGCCCGGCATAGGGGCCGCGGTCCATGCCTTCCAACTCACGCAGCAATACTCCGGCCGGCTTCGTCGGGGTGCCGCACACCGCGGCGGTCGGGTGGAAAATCTGCGCAACATCCAGTGCCGAGGGGAGCTGGCCCTCGGCGTCGGCGCGCAATTCGGCGCGGACGTCGCTTGCCAGGTGCCAGACATTGGGCAGCGCCAGGATAAACGGTTCCTCGGGCGACTGCATGCCGTGGGAAATTGGATTCAAGGATTCGGTCAGCGAATCGATGGCCAACTGGTGTTCGTGGCGCTGCTTGGGATCCTCGAAGAGCTTTTCCTGCGCGTAGCCGGGCGCGTTGGCGCCTTCGATGGCCCGGTCCAGGGTACCGGCCAGCACGCGAGCCTCGGCAAGCCCGTTGGTGACGCGCACCAGCATCTCCGGAGTCGCACCAACCAAACCATCAACGGCGTAGGTCCAGCAATTCTCATATTGTTCGGTCAAGGTGCGCAGCACCGAGGCCAGATCGATCGGCTTGGTGCTCCGGGCCAGGATGTCGCGTGCCAGCACCAGTTTGGAAATGCCTCGCTCTTCGAACTGTCCCAGCGCCGCCGTCACGGCTTCCAGATAGGATCCCGCGGTGAGCTGGCCGGTAGTGAGCTCGATTTCCCCTGGGTCCTGGGCGGGAATTGCCGAACTTGCGAGCTTTGCCTCGGCCAATCGCAGGGCGTCGGCAAATTCCATCCCTTCGAGCTTCTTTGCCGGTCCGGTGATCGTGATCCAGGCCTGATCCCCGTCCTTGCCCAGCACGACCTCCGGGATGACCAGCCGTGAGGCGAAGGTGCTGGTGAAGGAGAAAGCGAAGGAACCGAAGGCGACCAGGCCGCTGCCGGGACGGGCAATAGGGTCGGTGATCTGCGCCAGCTTGATGATTTGGGCAAACCATCCCCGGGCCTGTGCGAAGCGTTCTTCGCCCTGCGTGTGGATCTGGGCGGCGACGCCGAACCCGACGAGGCCATTTCCGTTGCGCGTCCAAACCATGGCGTGGTGGCGCAGGGAGTCGGAAATTAATGACTGCGCGGCATCTTTGAAATCGAAGGTGACACTGGTCAGGGCCGGTGTCGTAGATTGATGCGCGCTGGCGGCGAGAGCGGTCGAATCGGCAGACATGATAAGGCTAAGCCTACCGCGCAACGGGCTGGACGGTCGCGTGGAGGTGTTGCTGCTCACCCATGTGAGATGCGCCGGGTCTGTTCCTCCGCGCCTGCAGCAACCGGTAAACTCGGGGGCGAATACAGTTCAGGTACTTCGACTGTCATTGACGGTGGTTGCGGAGCGCCCGAAGACGTTGACTGGTAAGCATCGGCTAGAGTGAAGTTTGCGTGCATTTGGCATGCATGGAGTCTTCGTACTCTGCGATGACCAACCCGATGAAAGATAAGTAAGCCTTAAAACAGTGACTGATTCCAAGAGCAACTGGACCGCAGCCGGGCACGACGTGTCCGACTCGATTGAGCTGAATCCTGAAACCGCGGTGCTCGCTGCGGCCATCAATCTTCCCTCGGGCTTCGCGCTGATCGCCGAGGACCCGGAGTTTGGTCCCGCCATCTCCACCGGCATGGCCAAGGTTGAGAAGCTGCTGCGCGACGCGATCGCCAACTCCGACCCGCTGATAGATGCCACCAGCCGCCACCTTGTGGAGGCTGGCGGTAAACGTGTGCGCCCCCTGCTGGTGCTGCTCGCGGCGCTGCTCGGCGAGGGCATCAACGACGAGGTCATCAAGGCCGCCGCTATCGTTGAGTTAACCCACCTGGCTACGCTGTACCACGATGACGTGATGGACTCAGCTCCCATGCGTCGCGGTGCACCGACCGCCCATGAGGTCTGGGGAAACTCTGTCGCCATCCTCGCCGGGGACCTGATCTTCGCCCGCGCGTCGGTCTTTGGCGCCGAGCTCGGTACCGAGGCGGTGAATTGGCAGGCGCGCACCTTCGAGAGGCTGTGCCTCGGCCAGTTGCACGAGTCAATCGGCCCGCGCGAAAGCGAAGACGCGATTGCCCATCACATTCAGGTGATCAGCGACAAGACCGCTTCCCTGCTGGCAACCTCTGGGGCCTATGGAGCCAACTTCGGCGGCTGCCCACAATTTATCGACGTGCTGCGCGAGTACGGTGAAAAGGTTGGCGTCGCCTTCCAGGTTGCCGACGACGTGATTGATATTGCGTCCAAGGAAGCCGAGTCGGGCAAGACTCCCGGCACGGACTTGCGCGAAGGCGTGCCGACGCTGCCAATCTTGCTGCTGCGCCAGGCAGCCGAGCACGGTGACGAAGCGGCGCAGGCGGCGGTAGCGCTGGTCGAGGCGGACTTGAGCACCGATGAGGCGCTGGCGGTCGCCGTCGCGGCGGTCGCCGCGCACCCGGCCACCGCCGAAGCATGGAAGGTCGCCCGCCGCTGGGCGGACGACGCCATTGCCGTACTTGCGCCACTGCCCGAGGGAACCATCAAGCAGGCGCTGATTTCCTTCGCCGATGCAGTAGTGACCCGCGAGGCTTAGGCCCACTGACAATATGCGCTGCTGGCGGTCTCATCCGGGATCGCCAGCAGCGCTTTGTTTTTAATCCGCCAGCCGGCTACCGGTTTCTTGGCGAAGGGCAATTGCAGGATGAGGCAAAACGCCAGGCCGTAGAACGGGTTGGGCCGCAAGGATTCGCTCGTTGCGCAGAATTGGGCGGCCAACCGTGAGCGCCAGGTGCGCGAGCTTGGAAACATCAGGCCCTGTGAGCGGTCCTGTCAGCGGATGATTTCGTCCTGCTGAAGGCGGTTTGGGTGCTCGGGCGAGCATAGCGCCGCGCGCAGCTCCCTGGCCTTCTGCGCCCGGTCGTCGACCGGGACGCGATGGCGCAGCTGGCGGTACAGCTCGTCGTCTGCATAGCGCGGAAACACATGCTGGTGATAGTGCCAGACATGCTGATTGCCCGCAGGCTCGTTGTGCTGGCGGGTGCTGGTTCCTTCCGGATTCCACGCCAATTTCATCGCCAGGGCGACGCGCTTGGTCTCCCACATGATGGCAGAGCCGGTTCGCTCATCCAGGTCGTAGAGCGCTTCCAAATGCGCCGTGGGAATGATCATCACATGACCGCCGTAGTTCCCGAATCCGTCGCAGGCCATGATCGCGGCCACCAATTCGGTCTGATAGATCAGATCGCTCGGCGCGCAGAGGTTGCCTTCGCTAAATGGCTGCTCGTTGACAAGCTCGCAAAAAGGGCAACGATATCCTGCTGGTTCGTGGGAACTATGCAGCACTAGTCATCCAGTTCGGCGGCTAGTTCTTCGAAGACCCAGCTGAACAGGTCCAAGGTGAATTCGCTGAAGGTTCCTTCTTCGCTGACCCAGGTTCCCTTGGCATTATTGCGGCGGTAAACGATCGGATCCGGCACGTCGAGCTGGGAGGCTTTAAAGCCCCAAACGTATTTCTCTTCTTCGTCTTCGAGGAACAACAGGTAGTCCCCGTCGATTTCCAGCTCTTCGGGATCGAAGAAGAAATGGTAGGCCTCGGTGAAATCCTCGTTATTACCCACCGCAAGGTAGAACTCTTCGAGCACGAAAGGAATGGAAACCCCCGATTGGGCCAGCCCCTCGGCCAATTCTTCGGCGGTCAATCCGTCAGCTTCATTCCACTGGTCCTCAAGGTACTTGGGGACGAGGGAACGGAACTTCTCAAGAAACATGTCAGCCATGTCTTTATCCTATCGAGAATTAGCCCAGTTCAAGTGCGCTCAACGCGATCCACAGCTGCACACGATCGCTTGTGACGTTCGGGTCGTACCCGGTGAGTTCGGATATCTGCTGCATGCGATAGCGCACGGTATTGCGGTGCAAGCCCAGTGATTCCGCGACGGCGCCCACCGAACCGTCGCGATTAAGGTACTCACGCAGCGTCCGTTCGAGGTCGGAATCGTGAGTTGCATCAAATTTGCGAATCGGGCCCAAGGCTTCCTCGGCCAGGTCCTGCAAGGGCACATCTCGGGCGGCAAGCAACAGCGAGGTTAGCGACAACTTATTGGGCACGTTGACGCGGTCACCATGGCGCAAGGCTTCGAGAGCTTCAAAATAGCTCCACCGGATGCCCGGGGTATTCGGGTAGCGCCCGCCATATCCCACCCGTGCGGTGATACCCGCGTCATTCAGATAGGTATCAAGTCGTCGAACCGAATGCTGCAGCTGGTTGTGCGCCACAATAATCGCCAGGCGGTCCTCGACGATCACGGAAACCTGTGAGCTCAGTTCGGCTGGCAAGGGAAGCGCCGGTAGGCGTTCGGGGTGCGTCGCGGCCTGAATCAGGATCACCGCATGCTCGCGCTTCGGATTGAGCCCCAGCGCGCCGATTCTGACCGTCGCATCGTCCCCGGCCAGCGTGCCGGCGGCCAGGTCCGCCAGCACCTGCCCGTTGGATTGGCGCTCCGAGGCGAGCAGCCGGGCGTTGTTGGCAACTTCCAATCCGATCAGCGACTGCGCGTATTCGATCAGAGGATCCGGCGCGTACGGCTGCGCCAGGTGCAGAACGCATTTGTCGCGGATGCCGGTGGCCACCGGCAGGCTATTCCAATCGCGTTGCGCATCGTAGTTGCCACTGATGCATTCGCCATAAAGTGTCAACGCCACGTCGGTCTTCAATATCCGGGCGAGTTCGTCGAGCATGGTGTCCAGATCGGAGGACAGCAATGCGCGGGTCAGCCGCTGGTGCGAGCGCAGCAGCCGTTCGAGCCGCTGCAGGTGGTCCGCGTTCAGCGCCTCGGCGATGATTCGAGTGATTGCGGCAAAGGGAATCTGATAGGGAACCTCGAAGACCGGGAGACCGACCTCATTTGCTGTTTGCAAGATCGAGGCTGGGACATTTTTGTGGCCCAAGCCGGTACCGAATCCCAAGGCCACGACGTCGTTCTGCGCGAGGGTCTTGACGAATTCTCGTTGGCTGGCCGTCGTCTTCTGCCGTACGCCCGTGGTGAGCACGATTTCTCGACCGGTGAGGAAGTCTGCCGGATTGAGAAGTTCGGTGACCGCGCCCCAGGTGATTGCGGTGTCATTGGCTGCCGAATGATCGTTGAGCGGACGAAGATCCAGCTCGTCAAGGGCCAATAGGGCGCGTAGTGTGATTGCCATACCGCAATTCTATGGTGCCGCGCAAAAGTTCCCGAAAAACGAAGTTGTTCAGATTATGGACATTTTTCTTGGAGAATTGCCCATAATGTGAACCATTTGCGCTAGTTTAGTGCCATGAGCACTCCATCTTTGAAAAAGGGCGCTCCACTCGCTGAAGGCAAGCGCGAGACGTTCTCGTCGCGCAAGCTTTTTATTCTCTCGGCGATTGGTTCAGCCGTTGGTCTGGGAAACATCTGGCGTTTCCCCTATGTCGCCTACGAGAACGGTGGCGGCGCGTTCCTCATTCCGTACCTCGTCGCAATTCTCTGCGCCGGTATTCCACTGCTATTCCTTGACTATTCGATAGGCCACCGCTACCGAGGTTCGGCCCCGCTGGCATATCGCCGGGCGAGCCGCAAGGCCGAGGTGCTTGGCTGGTGGCAGGTACTGATCTGCTTCATTATCGCCATCTACTACGCGGCAATTATCGCGTGGGCGGCCATGTACTGCTGGTTCTCCCTCACGAAGGCCTGGGATGACAACCCCGATGGCGCTGGTGCCTTCTTCCAGAGCGACTTCCTCCAGGTCGCACCCGAAGCCGGTGTCTCGATGGATATCGTGGGCGGGGTCTTCGGGCCGATGCTCGGCGTCTGGCTGGTAGCCATCATCATTATGGTCGCCGGTGTCAACAAGGGCATTTCGCGTGCCAACGGCTTCATCATGCCGCTGCTGATCGTGATGTTCTTGATCCTTGTGGTCCAGTCCGTCTTCCTTCCCGGAGCAGTCGATGGCCTGAACGCCTTCTTCACTCCGAACTTCGAAGCATTGTCGAACCCAGGGGTTTGGGCTGCGGCCTTCGGCCACATCTTCTTCTCCCTGTCCATCGCCTTCGGCATCATGGTCACCTACTCCTCGTACATGAGGCGCAAGAGCGACCTGACCGGCTCGGGCTACGTGGTGGCCTTCGCCAACTCCAGCTTCGAACTGCTTGCCGGCATTGGCGTTTTCGCGGCGCTGGGCTTCATGGCCTACAACGCGAACTCCGCGGTCTCCGATGTGGCCGCCAGCGGCATTGGGCTGGCCTTCATTGCCTTCCCGACCATCGTTTCTGCCGCGCCTTTCGGCTCGGTCATCGGCGTGCTGTTCTTCGGTTCGCTGGTCTTCGCGGGAATTACCTCGCTGATTTCGATCCTCGAAGTCATCGTGGCGGCGTTCCAAGACAAGCTGGGCTGGAACCGCAAGGCCGCTACCTTGGTGGTGACCCTTCCGGTGGCGCTCGTTTCGATGATTCTGTTCCCAACCACCACCGGTCTGTACCTGCTGGATACCATGGACGCGTTCGTGAACCAGTTCGGCATTCTCGCCTGTGCATTGGTTCTGGTCATTGTCTTCGGCGCTGGCCTGGGCATGCTGCCGCGCCTGGCCAAGCACCTGAACCGCCACAGCTCCATCAAGCTGGGTACCGCGTGGATGGTTCTCGTCGGTGGTGTCGGTCCGGCAGCGCTTGGCTACATGCTGATCAACGAAATCCAGACCAAGATCGCCGAGCCGTATTCCGGCTACCCGGTCTGGTTCAACGGTGTCTTCGGCTGGGGCATGGCAGGTGCCTTGATCGTCGGTGCGGTGCTGCTCGCGCTCGTTCCATGGAGCAAAAAGTCGAAGCTGAACGATCCCGAATTTGCGGAACATCAGAAACACGTCGAGGCAGAAGAGTTGCCCGATCCAGTTGGAAAGGAGTACTAGTCATGAGCGGCATTGCAATCACCTTCATGATCATCGCCATGTTGACCATTTGGGGCGGCCTGGCGATCAGCCTAGTGAATCTCTCGCGCAATCCGGAAAAGCACGATGACGATGTCGAGCCGGTCACCACTGGCAACGAATAAACACCAGGCCACTGCCTAAAGAACTAAGCCTCCTCCTCTTCGGACCAGCGTCCGGAGCGGAGGAGGCTTTTTCTCTGTGCAAGTGCACTGTGAATGTGGTTCATTATTGTGCTGGTATGGGTAGAGCAATACGCCGCACGGCCATATTCTTCTAGATAGAGTCATTCCGGCAACAAGGACCGGCAATATTTTTCGAAAGGAAACACGGTGGACGTTACTTACCGCATTGAGCAGAAACGCCAGATTAATGGTGCCTTCCCAGGACCGAAGTCCCAAGCATTGAGCGCCCGCCGTGCCAAGGCGGTCGCCGCCGGCGTGGCATCGAGCCTGCCGGTCTACGCAGCCGATGTCGATGGCGGCATCATCGTCGACGTTGACGGCAACCAGCTGATCGACCTGGGCTCCGGCATTGCCGTGACCTCCGTAGGCGCTTCCAACCCTGCGGTGGCCAAGGCCGTTGCCGAGCAGGCGGCTCGTTTCACCCACACCTGCTTCATGGTGGCCCCTTATGAGAACTACATCGAGCTGGCCGAGAAGCTCGCAGCGATCACTCCGGGCAACTTCGAGAAGCGCGCAGTGTTCTTCAACTCCGGGGCCGAGGCGGTAGAAAACGCGATCAAGGTTGCTCGTGTGGCTACCGGCCGCCAGGCGGTTGTCGCCTTCGACCACGCCTACCACGGCCGCACCAACCTCACCATGGGCCTGACCGCCAAGGCAGCTCCCTACAAGCGCGGCTTCGGTCCGCTGGCACCGGAGATCTACCGGATGCCAATGAGCTACCCATACCGCGAGGAAAACCCGAACATCTCCGGCAAGGAAGCCGCCGAGCGCGCGATCCTGGCCATGGAGAAGCAGATTGGCGGCGACCAGATTGCCGCGATCATCATCGAGCCAATCCAGGGCGAGGGCGGCTTCATCGTCCCGGCCACCGGCTTCCTGCCGCGCGTGGTCGAATGGGCCAAGGAAAACGGCATCGTCTTCATCGCCGATGAAGTCCAGGCCGGATTTGCCCGCGCCGGTGCGTGGTTCGCTTCGGAAATCGAAGGGATCGAACCCGATCTGGTGACCGTGGCCAAGGGCATCGCCGGCGGCATGCCATTGTCGGGACTCATCGGGCGCGCAGAATTGCTCGATTCGGTGCACGGCGGCGGACTCGGCGGAACCTATGGCGGCAACCCGGTCGCGGTGGCCGCGGCGCTGGAGAGCATCAAGTTCATGGAAGAGCAGGATCTGGCCGGGCGCGCCCGCGAGATCGAAAAGCAGTTCTTCGCCCGCTTCGAAGCCCTGCAAAAGGATGTTTCGGCGCTGGGTGACGTTCGCGGCCGCGGCGCGATGGTTGCCCTCGAACTGGTCAAGGCCGGTGGCAAGGAACCAGACGCGGAGCTGACCAAGAAGGTCGCCGCCGAGTGCCTGGCCCAGGGGGTGCTGATCCTCACCTGCGGTACCTACGGCAACGTGGCGCGCCTGCTGCCTCCGTTGGTCATCGGGGACGCTCTGCTGAGCGAAGCCTTCGATGTCCTCGAGGCAGCGATTCGCAAGCACGCGTAACTCGCTCAAACACGAGAGGCCTGGTTCTGTTGAACCAGGCCTCTCGTGCGTCAACTAACCTGTTTAGGTTCCGGGCCGCGCCCTGCCCGCGGCGTGCGAACCATGTCGAGAATGATCAGCACAACCGCCGCCCAGACCAACCCGAAGCCGATCCAACGCTCCACCGGCATCGACTCGCCGAAAACCAGCAGGCCGAGGATGAACTGCATGATCGGTGCCAAGAACTGCAAGGAGCCCAGGGTGCTCAGCGGCAGGCGGCGTGCGGCACCGCCGAAAAGCAGCAATGGCACGGCGGTGATAATGCCGCTGGCAGCCAACAGGGCCAGCATCGGTAACTCAACGCCGGCTAGCGCCGAGGCGCCCTGGCTCGACGTCCAGATCAGGAAGCCGCCAGCGAGCGGCGCCAAGATGAGCGTTTCCATGGTCAGCGCGCCAAGGGCCGTACCGCTTTTCCCCACCTGGCTCTTGACCAGTCCGTAGAAGCCGAAGGAAAACGCCAAGCCCAGCGAGATCCACGGGACCCGGCCGAGGCCGAAAGTCAGAACCAGCACCGCGATCGTGGCAACGGCCAAGGCGGACCACTGCAACCGGCTCAGCCTTTCCTTCAGGACAATCACGCCGAGCACGATGGCGACGATGGGATTGATGAAGTAGCCCAGCGAGGCTTCAAGGACATGGCCGGTGAGCACCGCCACGGCATAGAGCGTCCAGTTCACCGCGATCAGCACGCTGGCCAGCGCCAGCCGGCCCACCGCCTGGCGATCCCTGAACATGCTGAGGAACAAGCGAATCTGCTTGGTCGCGAACAGCAGCAGGGCGCAGAAAACCAGCGAGAAGACGATGCGCACGGCGACGAATTCGAAGGCGGAGATTTCCGGCAGCAACAGGAAGTACAGGGGGAGCAGGCCCCAGACCAAATATGCGGTCGTGCCTTGGATCAGGCCAAGGGAATGTTCGGAGCGAACGGGTTTATTGCTGCCGGAACTCATTAGTTAATCGTTTCTACTTCCACCGAGCCGCCACGGGCCGCAAGGGCGCCATGGATCGAGCATTATGAGTCGATCGTATGCCCAACGGCCGGGCGCGGCCGTACAAGGTGATGGTAGTCACCCCGCGGCTCAATCTGGAAAGAGCCGGGAACTAAAGCACATCCGCGAGGGGCGCCGTGATCCATCTCGCACCCGGTGCGCGGGCCTCCGGCTGGGAACAAAAACATCGACTGGCTCGTTCAAATACACTAAAGGGAACCGCAATGGGATTTCGTATATGGGAGTGGACCTAAGGTGCATCAACACAACAATGGCTTCAAAACCGCGCTTTTGCTCGGTGGCATGTTTGCCCTCCTGCTGGCGCTCGGCTCGCTGATTTCCTTCGGCAGCGGAAACGGCTCATTCATCTGGATCTTTGCCCTGATCGGCGTGGGCACCACCGCCTATGGCTACTGGAACAGCGACAAGATCGCCCTGCGCTCGATGCACGCCTACCCCATCACCGAAGCGGATCAGCCGGCCATGTACCGCATCGTTCGCGAGCTGTCGATTAACGCCCAGCAGCCGATGCCGCGGCTCTATGTATCCCCAACGACCTCGCCCAACGCCTTCGCGACCGGCCGCAACCCGCAGAACGCCGCGGTATGCTGCACCGAGGGAATCTTGCAGCTGCTCGACGAGCGCGAGCTGCGCGGCGTGCTGGGCCACGAACTGATGCACGTGTACAACCGGGACATCCTCACCTCTTCGGTGGCGGCGGCCGTGGCCGGCGTGATTACCTCCGTCGCCCAATTCATGCTGTTCTTCGGCGGACGGGACAACCGCAACGTCAACCCGATCGCGTTGATTGCCATGTCCTTGCTGGCACCGCTTGCCGCGTCGCTCATCCAGATGGCCGTGAGCCGAACCCGTGAATTCGATGCGGATGAAGATGGCGCCAAACTCACCGGAGATCCGCTGGCGCTGGCCAGCGCCTTACGCCGGCTTGAATCCGGGATCAGCGCCGCCCCGCTTGCCGCGCAAGACCAGAAGCTGGTGAACAGCTCGCACCTGATGATCGCGAACCCCTTCGGCTCGCGCCTGAAGCAGATGTTCTCGACCCACCCATCCATGGACGACCGAGTAGCCCGTTTGGAAGCGATGGCCCGAGGCCGCTAAATACTTCGGTTGAAAATTCACCATGCAATGACAAAGCCGCTGCCAACTGTTCGTTGGCAACGGCTTTGTCATTGGCGCTCCGGCGGGTTCCTAGCGGAAGTTCACGAACTGGAGGTCAGCTTCGTCGAAGCCGCGCAGCAGCGTCATGGTCTCCTGCAGGTCGTCGCGGGACTTGGACGAAACACGCAGCTCGTCGCCCTGGATGGTGGACTTGACGCCCTTCGGCGCTTCGTCGCGAATGAGCTTATTGATCTTCTTGGCAACGTCTTGGGCGATGCCCTCGACGATGGACGCCTCGATGCGGTACTCCTTGCCCGAAGCATAAGGTTCGCCAGCGTCCAAGGACTTCAGCGAGATGTTGCGCTTGACCAGTTTGGACTGGAAGATGTCCAGCACAGCCTTGACGCGCTCCTCGGCGTTGGCCTTCATCAGGATCTTCTCGCCGCTGTAATCGATCTCGGCGCCGACGCCCTTGAAGTCGTATCGCTGCACGATTTCCTTCTGGGCCTGGTGTAGTGCGTTGGCGACTTCTTGGCTGTCTACCTTGCTGACGACATCAAAAGTGGAATCGCTAGCCATGTGATTTCTCCTTGGTGTTCTACGGGTCCAATTCGCTTCATAGCCTACCGGTTTAGCAGCGCGAATTTGGGCTGTGATCAGGCTTACATCAAAAATGCGCCTCTCGATTTCACAAGTCCCCGAAACTCCTGTAGAGTTATTTCTCGTTCCGACGTGAACAAACGGGGCAGATTACCCGAGTGGCCAAAGGGGGCTGACTGTAAATCAGCTGGCAACGCCTTCACTGGTTCGAATCCAGTATCTGCCACAAATGACTCCCAGATCTTAGGATCTGGGAGTTTTTTGCATCTCCGGAAAAGTACGCAAAAATCCCGATATTTCGGGTTTTCGAACTGCGCTCCATGTCTCTCAGCTACGTACTTGTGGCCGAATTCGGCTACCGTGTAAGCATGGCAACTAAAAATGTGAGCGAAGCAGAATTCGCCCAGCTGATTGAAGACAATGACATTGTGCTCGTTGATTTTTGGGCAGCGTGGTGCGGTCCTTGCCGTCAGTTCGCGCCGGTTTATGAGCAAACTTCGGAAAAGTTCCCTGACGTTGTGTTCTCGAAGGTGGACACCGAAGCCGAACAGGGTTTGGCCCGCGCTGCCAATGTCACGTCGATTCCGACCGTGATGGCATTCCGCGAAAAGGTCCTGGTTTTCTCCCAGCCTGGTGTACTGAATGCGGCCCAGCTCGAAGATCTAGTCACCGCAGTGAAGGGCATCGACATGTCCGAGGTGCACGCGCAGATCGCCGAGGAAGGCGCGCAGGCGGAATAGTACAAAAGCTATCTAGCAACTAAAGCTTCGGGCTACTAACGACCTCGATGATCCAACGGGGCATAGCGTGGCCCGAAGCTTTGCTTTTTCTGGCCGGAAAGCAGAAGCAGCCGAATCAGGCGCTGGCGCTGTCCGGCAAAAGGCGACAGCAGCTCAAGCATTGTCGAATCCTTGACGCGACGGCCGGTCAGCATCTGGCCAACGAACCCTGCCAGATGAAAGTCGCCGACCGAAATGTGGTCGGGGGAGCCGTGGGAACGCTGCAAGGTTTCGGCAACCGTCCAAGGCCCGATCCCGGGTATGGCCAGCAACGCAGCTTCCAGGGTGCCCGCGCCACTAGCCTGCGGCTTGATCTCACCCAGTTCCGGGGCGGCCCACCATTCCAAACGGCTCGCGGCGAACGCTAGCCTGCCCAAGGTCTGCGCCCGCTGATTCTCAACCCGGGCGCCTTGCCAATCCCAGCGTTTGAGCGCCGCGATTTGTTCCGGGCGCGGAAAAAGCCGCAGCCCGTCGGGCGCCGGGCCCGGTGCAGGTCTTCCATGGTGCCGGATCAGCCAGCGCCACGCATGATTAGCTTCGATACCGGTGACGCGTTGTTCCAGCACCGCACCGGCGGCATGCTCGAAGATCCGGTGGGTCCGCGGCAGCACCATATCCCGATGTTCCCTGCGCTGGCGCTGCACTATTTCGGGCAGGGCGGCGAAGAAGTCCGGCTCATCGAAGCGCGCCCAATCGTCCTGGCTGCCCAAGAGCTCCGGCGCGAAATCGATGGCCCAGCGCGCACCCGGCCCCCACGCGCCGAATCGAGCGACGCCAGCGGGTGACAATTTCGAGATGTGCAGCGTCGCATCTCCCTGCGGCGTCGCAAAGGCCAACCAGGCGTCCGTGGCCGACAGGCGGATGGTCGGGTCGCCGAGGCCGCGACGCAAAATCCCCAAGGACTTCAGCAAATTGACCGGACGCCGCGGGTCATAGGTGCTGCTGATCGCCGCGGTGTGCACGCTCGGTACCTCTTCCCTGTTCGGGCCCATCGCTAACATTTCGGGCCGGTGATGGCTACTGGATGACGCTAAGCTACGAGCGGCCACGACATGTGTGACATCCGCCGGTAAAGTTCTTGACATGAAGTATGCGTCTACAGTTCTAGATCTGATTGGCAACACGCCACTCGTCAAACTCAATCGCGTGACCGACGGTATCAAAGCCACCGTGCTGGTCAAGCTCGAATACCTGAATCCGGGCGGATCCATCAAGGATCGCATCTCCCTGAAAATGGTTGAGCGTGCGGAGCAGAGCGGCGAGCTGAAGGCCGGCGGAACTATTGTCGAACCTACCAGCGGCAACACCGGTGTCGGGCTGGCGATGGTCGGACAGCTGAAGGGCTACAACACCATCTTCGTCACCCCGGACAAGGTCGGCGAGGAAAAGCGCGACGTGCTGCGCGCATACGGAGCCGAAGTCGTGGTGACGCCCACGGCGGTAGCCCCGGAATCCCCTGAGTCCTACTACGGTGTCTCGGACCGTCTGGTCCGCGAGATCGAGGGCGCATACAAGCCAGACCAGTTCTCCAATCCCGGAGCCCCGGAAAGCCACTTCGAGTCGACCGGCCCGGAAATCTGGAACGATACCGACGGCAAGCTCACCCATGTGGTGATCGGCGCGGGCACCGGCGGCACCATCACCGGTACCGGACGATACCTCAAGGAGATTTCCGCCGATCGTGCCACGGGTCCGGTCAAGGTCATCGCCGCGGACCCGGACGGTTCGGTCTACTCCGGCGGCACCGGCCGCCCGTTCCTGGTCGAAGGCGTCGGCGAGGACATGTGGCCGGGCAACTACGATCCTGCGGTGCCCGATGCGGTCGAGGCGGTCAAGGATGCCGACTCCTTCGAGATGACTCGCCGGCTGGCTCGCGAGGAGGGACTGCTGCTGGGCGGTTCATCCGGGATGGCCATCGTGGCGGCGCTGCGCGTGGCCAAGGACCTGAGCGAGGACGACGTCGTAGTGGTCATCGCACCCGACGGCGGCCGAGGCTACCTGGCGAAGATCTTCAACGACTCCTGGATGCTCACCCAGGGCTTCACCTGCGAGGCGGACTCCGAGCTGGTGGGCATAGCCCGCGCGCTGGCTACCCAGCCGCAGCCGGCCTTAGCACCCGAGACCACCCTGGCCCAGGCCGCCACGGCGCTACGCGAGTCCGGTGCCGAAGCGCTGGTCGTGGCCACCAGCCAGCTACCCGCCCGGATCGGCGAAATCCGCGGGGTCATCGGCGCGGCGACCATCGCCGACGCGCTCCTGGCCGGTGCCGCGGCCACCAGCGAGCTGGCAGAGCTCGAGCAGCTGGCCATCCCGCTGCTCGGCGTGGGGGAAGATCTCGCCCGTGCCCAAGAACTGCTGGCCGTGCACCCGGCGGTGCTGCTGACGCACGGCGGAGACGTCGTCGCCGCGCTGTCCGCCTCGGACCTGCTGGCCTACGTCACCCGCTAACGAATTCCATCACAAGGACAGGAACGTCATGACCGAAAATACTCAGGGATCAAATACTCGTTTCGTACACGCCGGCCAGGAATTTGAACCGGTGACCGGCGCGGTAGTTCCGCCGCTGCACTTCTCCTCGACCTATGCGCAGGAGGCGATCGGCAAATTGCGCAACGGCTATGAATATGGCCGAGGCACCAACCCAACCCGTGATTCGCTCCAGGCGCAGCTGGCCGGAGCCGAATTCGGCAAACATGCGTTTTCCTTCAGCTCGGGCCTGGCGGCCGAGGACTCCTTGATCCGGGCGATCCTGCGCCCGGGGGACCACATCGTGCTGGGCAACGACGCCTATGGTGGAACCTTCCGCCTGATCGACCGAGTGCTTGGCGCCTGGGGCATCGGCAACACCCCGGTGGACATGTCCGACGAACAGGCTTTGACCGCCGCGATCGAAAAGAACAAGGCGAAGCTGGTCTGGGTTGAGACCCCGTCGAACCCGATGATGAAGATCACCGATATCTCCCGGGTCGCCCAGATCGCCCACGCGGCCGGAGCGCTGCTGGTTGTCGACAACACCTTCGCCAGTCCCTTCCTGCAGCAGCCGCTGACCCACGGCGCGGATATCGTCGTCCATTCCACCACCAAGTACATCGGTGGGCACTCCGATGTTGTCGGTGGTGCGATCATCGTGAACGACGACGAGCTGGCCGAGAAGATCGGTTTCATCCAGTTCGCGGTCGGTGCCGTCTCCGGCCCGATGGACGCCTTTCTGACCACCCGTGGGTTGAAGACCCTGGGCGTGCGCATGCGCACGCATAGCGAGAATGCGGCCCAGGTCGCTGCCTGGCTGCGCGAACGCAAGGAAGTGGAGCGCGTGCTCTACCCGGGCTTCGCGGATCACGCCGGACATGAGATCGCCAAGAAGCAGATGAGCGGTTTTGGCGGCATGGTGTCGGTGCAGTTCGCCGGTGGCGAGGCCGCCGCGCGGAAGATTGCCGAAAGCACGAAGCTCTTCACCTTGGCCGAGTCGCTCGGTGGCATCGAATCGCTGATGAACTACCCATCGGAGATGACTCACGCTTCGGTCAAGGGCACCGAACTGGCCGTCCCGGTGAATTTGCTTCGCCTCTCGGTGGGTATCGAAGACACCGCCGACTTGATCGATGATCTGGAGCGCGCCTTCACGGCGCTCTAAGCAGAAAAAACACCGCGGGACTCGCAACCATTTGGGTTACGAGTCCCGCGGTGTTTAACCGGGCCGCCGACTATTTCTGTTTGGGCTTTGGCGAGACGAGCTTAAAATACTTGATGCTTGCAGGTGTCCACATCAGCAGCACCGCGACGAGCACCACGGCCGCAAGAATCGCATAGCGTCCCATGCGCAGCAGGGTAGGCAGCGCCGCGATCAGTCCGATCCAGGTCAACTGGGCACGTGCCGACCGTTCGCCCTTCCACAGGCGGATGGCCAAGAGGCAGAACGCAATGCCGGCCACCGCCAGCAGGGCTACGAGTGCCAGCGGCCCTAGGTCCAGGGACCGGCCAGTCCAGGTATCGAAGAACAGATTGGCTGCGAAGCCCAAGAAGAGCACTCCGGCCAATATCCAAACAAACCGGGAGATACGCAGTGCACCGGGGGTTGACACGTCCGTAAGTGAGGGATTCGCGGGCTTTTTCACGTCTTCCAGCCTAGCGTTCCGGCAACGGTTTTGGGTCCTCTGCGTCGCGGTGCCCGAACTCACACGGCTCTCACCCTGACAAATGGCCCCTGATGTCGATAGTATTAGGTGTTCGCGAACATCAGGGTTTCCTTGCATCTCGCCCAATTTTTGAGGCTAGAGCCTTCTCGTGTTGTATTTCTTCCGCCAAGTGTGAGCGCGGTTTTTATGTCATAGGGGAGCGCTTGATGAGCGTGAGTAGTTTTTTTACTGTGTAGCCTATGCGTCGTTCTTTCTTTTGGGGACGGGTAGGCCTTCCCCCAAACGAATGAGGTAATTCTTCGTGTCATCTGACATGCCCGTAAACACCAATGACGAAAAGACCACCGAAGAGCCGACCGTGCTCTTCAGCGAACTTGGTCTTGACGCCCGAGTGCTTGCAGCACTGGCCGACCTCGGCTACGAGAAGCCATCGCCAATCCAGGCCGCCACCATCCCACTGCTTCTTGAAGGCCGTGACGTTGTTGGTTTGGCTCAGACCGGTACCGGTAAGACCGCTGCGTTCGCGCTGCCGGCACTGTCCCGCATGGCCGAGCTTGCTGACCTCAACGGTCCAGCTCGCACCCCGCAGATCCTGGTTCTGGCTCCAACCCGCGAGCTAGCCCTTCAGGTTGCTGAAGCTTTCACTTCCTACGCCAAGTACCTCAGCGACTTCACCGTCCTGCCGGTATACGGTGGCTCCCCATACGGCCCACAGCTCAACGGCCTGCGCCGCGGTGCACAGGTTGTTGTTGGTACCCCAGGTCGAGTCATCGACCACATCAACAAGGGTTCCCTGGACCTGTCCAACCTCCAGTACGTTGTCTTGGACGAGGCCGACGAAATGCTTCGCATGGGCTTCGCCGAAGAGGTTGACAAGATCTTGGAGTCGACCCCGGCCGACAAGCAGGTTGCACTGTTCTCCGCAACCATGCCACGCACCATTCGTCGTATCGCTGCGGAATACCTGCGCAACCCACAGGAAGTTTCCGTCAAGTCGACCACCTCGACCGGCACCAACATCACCCAGCGTTACCTGCAGGTTATGGGTGCCCACAAGCTGGACGCCATGACCCGTATCCTCGAATCCGAGGAATTCGAAGGCGTTATCGCCTTCGTGCGCACCAAGATGGCTACCGAAGATCTTGCCGACAAGCTGAAGGCACGTGGCTTCACCGCCGCAGCTATCAACGGTGATATCCCGCAGCAGCAGCGTGAGCGCACCGTCGAGAACCTGCGTTCGGGCAAGATCGATATCTTGGTCGCAACCGACGTGGCCGCTCGTGGCCTTGACGTGGAACGCATCTCCCACGTCATCAACTACGACATCCCACACGACACCGAGTCCTACGTGCACCGCATTGGCCGTACCGGCCGTGCAGGCCGCAAGGGCGACGCGATCCTCTTCATGACCCCACGCGAGAAGTACCTGCTGCGTGCCATCGAGAAGGCTACCCGCCAGCCGGTGACACAGATGCAGCTCCCTTCCCTGGACTCGGTCAACGACCGTCGCATCCAGCGTTTCATTGACCGTATCGACCAGACCATCAGTGGCCAGGATCTGACTACCTTCCGTGAAATCGTGGAGCGTTTCGCCAGCGAGCACGAAGACCTGGATCAGCTGGAAATCGCTGCCGCACTGGCACTGATGGCTCAGGGCGGTCGTCCATTGCTGATGACCGAACCAGTCATCCCACCATCGAAGAAGGCCCGCATGGACCGCGAAGGCGGACGTGAGGGCGGTCGTGACGGAGCCCGTCGCGAACCACGTGAGCGCGGTGCACGCAAGACTGCAGCCGAGGGCAACGCCATGTACCGTCTGGCCGTTGGCCGTCGTAACCGCGTTCAGCCAGGCTCGATCGTCGGCGCACTGGCAAACGAGGGCGGCTTCAACTCCTCCGAAATCGGTGGCATTGACATCCGTTCGGATCACACCCTGGTCGAATTGCCAGCAGAGCTGAGCAAGGACCAGTGGCGTGCACTGTCCAAGACGCGCATCGGCGGCGAAGCCATCGACCTGGAGCTCGACAACGGTCGTAGCCCAGCCGAAGACTCGGATCGCGGTGGCTACGGCGACCGTAAGCGCTCCGGTGGCTTCGGTGGCGGACGCGGCGGCTTCGGCGGCGGCGGACGCGGTGGCGAAAAGCGCGGCGGCTTCGGCGGCGGCGGACGTGGCGGCAAGAGCCGTTTCGGCGATTCGGGCCGTAGCGGCGGACGTCGCGACTACTAAGCTCTGATTTCAATAGCACCCTCCTGAGCCGTGAAAACGGCTCGGGAGGGTGCTTTTGTTTAACCCCGATATCTCTTGAGGTTATTATTCCGGTAAGGCGCCAGAAGGCCGCCTACCGTTTTCAAAGATGCTCTGCCCCGTCATCCTGGCTTCGTAGTCGATGGCCGGGCTTCGGCGTGCTGGCGCAGCAAGCTAGGAGTCCTAGGAGGACGGCTAACTGCCCTGCGGCGCGTTACTTAGAGGCCTGTGGCTGTGCTTCGGGCAGGACTACTTCAGCCAAGTTGCTTACTCTCGTTGATGCTTGGGCAGGTGGATGACCGGTGGTGTTGTATCCCGGACTACTCCGGTCGCCGGGGGAGCCAGGGACCGGTAGGTCCGTCCGTCTCCGGTGTCGATCACGATGGAGTGGGGCAGGTACGGATCGACTTTTTCATACCATCCCGGCAGTTCCTTCGCCTTGTTGCAGAATGAGCAGCGGAAGGAGGAGTTGTGCACGGTGGTCGGCCCGTTCAGGTGGTGCTGGACCACGTGGTCGATTTCTTCCGGGACTCCGTTGCAGTAAGGGGTTTGGCAGTGCGCGTCGCGGATGCGGATGAACTCTTTGAGGCTTTCGGGGAATTCGCGAGCTTTGGAGTCCATGGCGATGAGGTCTTGATTTCCTGGGGCGGTGTAGATCCGCTGGATTTCGGGGAAGGTGAAGATTCTGCGGTTCAGTTCGTCGTCGTGGCGGCTGAGGTGGAAGGGGTCTTCGAGGTCTACCCGGGCTCCGGCGACTAGTTCGCGGGCGTATTGGGCCGGGAGCATGCCGTAGCCGGGCAGGTTCGCCGGTTCCCGGTCGCCGAGGAACAGGGCCTTGTCGGTCATGATGAGCTTGACGTCGAGGAAGAGCGGGATTTTGGGTGGGAAGCCGTTGAGTTGGCTGCAGATGAGCATATCTGCTTGGAGCTGCTTTTTGGTGCGGGGGTCGTTTCCGGTGCGGTGGATTGCTTTGGCGCGTTGTGTGATGGATTTGGCCAGTGCGGTGCCTTCGATGAGGGGGAGCTTGGCGCTGAGCATGACGCAGTTTTTGCCTTTGCGGAAGCGGATGTAGCGTTTGGCGGCTTCGTCTTCGGCTTGGATGGCTTTTTCGCTGCTTTGGTAGCGTTCGGTGAATTTGCGGACGGTGTCGGTGATGGCGTTGGGGCCGAGGTGGTTGAACATGTCGGGGTGGGTTGCGAAGAGAGCGTCGAATTCGCGGCGTGGGTTGGTGTCGATTTCTTGCAGTGGTGCGGTGATGGCCAGTATTTGGCGTTCGGTGAGCTCTCCTTGTTCGAAGGCGTGGGCCAGGTGTGGGGTGTCTTCGTTGAGGATGCGGCAGGAGGTGAGGTAGTTGCAGGCGCCGTGGGTGGTTTGGCGGCGGTTGATGGCGATGGTTGCGGCGGCGCCGCGTGCGCTGTGGTCGATGTGGATGCCGCGGTCTTCGTGGTCGCGGACGACTGTTTTTTCGTAGTGGTAGGCGAGTTTGGCTTGGGCTGCGCTGCAGCTGGCTTTGAGTCGTTCGAGGTCGTCGATGGTTTGGGTGAGGGTGGTTTGGTTGCCGTGTTCCAGGATGGTGGCTAGGCGGGTGTTGAGGTCCTCGATGAAGGGCATGGGTTGGTTCAGGACGCCTGGGGTGGGTGGCCTGGGTGGGGGCTGGGTTTCGAAGTGTTTGTTGTCTTCGTTGTGTTCTTCGAACATATTTCCACTGTACGTGGGTGGCGTGGAGCGTTTGGGGTGGCGTTTACCAACTGTGGATTAGTGGAAACTTACCTGGCTGAGCGCCTGTGGAAAACGTCAATAAATCGCTGTGGCTTGAAGCTCTAGAGGCGTTGAATGAGTTGACAGGTATTGTCCCCGCAATGCGCAAGCTGCTGGCCTGGGGGCTGCGCCTATAGCGGGATCGTGGCCCGTGCTCTGATTCGGAAAGTATTTTGGCAAGCAAAAAGGGAGAAAATCTGCGAACAGATTTTCTCCCTTTTATCCGAGCCCCCTGCCGGAATCGATCCGGCGACCTCGTTCTTACCAAGAACGCGCTCTACCACTGAGCTAAGGGGGCAACAGGTAAATACTTTACACACAAATTATGTGTTTTCAAAATCAGGCACCGCTTAGTGCTTGACCTCACAAAATCCATGCTCAGTAGGGGTTCTCTGAATTCAATGGACACTGGTTGCTTGCCTGCGCAGCGGCGGCGTGATGGTCGGCCAATGCAACCAGCCGCCTTGGTTGCGAGGGCAAAATTGGGCGGAACTGGCACTGCGGGGAAGAGTGCGGGCGCATAGCAGAGAAGACTAGCTTTGAGTGAGTAGCGTCACGGGCAAGGTTTTTGGTGAGGGCCATTCAAAGTCCGCGAACAGAGAAAGTGAATAACCGTTTTCACTTGGATCTTTATGGGAAATTGGGGTTTGGTTCACGCGGGGTTGGTCCGATTTTTCTTTGCTGAGAAATCCGTGTAGAGTATTTACTCGTTGCCCCCTTAGCTCAGTGGTAGAGCGCGTTCTTGGTAAGAACGAGGTCGCCGGATCGATTCCGGCAGGGGGCTCTGAGTGGGAAGTCTTCTTGGCTTCTACAGGATGACTTCCCACTTGTGGCGGCGTAGCTCAGCTGGTTAGAGCGCACGACTCATAATCGTGAGGTCCCGGGATCGAGTCCCGGCGCCGCTACCGACAAAAGCCTCGAAAACTCGTTGAGTTTTCGAGGCTTTCTTCGTTTTCTAAGGCTGGCCGATATTATCGGCCGTGTTCCTCGATGCTTTCAGCGCCAATGTGCGGACCTGCTCGAGCAGCTCTTCATCGAATGGTTCACCGGTAGCCGGGTCTCCCGCATTCGCATCGTGCCCATGCACGGCCGTGTGAAGCCGCTGCATCTGGAAATCAAGTTTTTCGGCTGCGCCGGCCGCTTCGGTCAGTTCCTCGACCAAATGGCTCGGCACTGAGCCTTCGTACTTGTAGAAAATCTTGTGTTCTAAACTAGCCCAGAAATCTTGGGCGATGGTACGAATCTGCACCTCGACGATCACCGGGACTGGCCCCTCCGAAAGGAACACCGGAATCTCCAGGATTACGTGCAAGCTTTTATAGCCGTTCGGTTTCGGGTTCTTGATGTAGTCCTTGACCTGAAGCACCTTGAGATCGTTCTGTGAAGTGAGCGTATTAAGGATCTTGTAGGTGTCCTTGATGAAACTGCAGGTAATCCGGATTCCGGCGATATCGGTAATGTTCGCGCGAATTGAAGAGAGGGCTGGATCGATGCCGCGCTTGACTACTTTTCGAAGAATGCTCTCCGGTGATTTCACGCGTGAAGTGACATGCTCGATCGGGTTGTACTTGTGCAAATACAAGAATTCCTCGCGCAGGATCGAAACCTTGGTCAGTACTTCGTCCGCGGCGAAGCGGTATTCCATCATGAACTTTGGAAGCGATTGCCGCAGGGAAAGCGCGAAGTCATAGGCAAGCGGCCCGTCGCCGCCGGCGGAATTGCTGATCGGAGTAGGTAGGACGGCGTGGTGATCATCTGAATGGGGAGAAATTTCGGCCACCTCTGCATAAAGTAGTAGGCCCGAGGGCATACCAATATTTCGTCATCTTCTTCCACACTAATGCTGTCCACTAAGAATTAGGCATGAACGAGATACATGTTGGTAGTGCATTGTCGCGGTGTTTAACGCTCTAACGTTGTGTGCAGGACTTTTGAAAGGGTCGGATGATTCTCGAACGTGAAAACCGGCAGCTCTGCCATGGAATTAGTTTTTCGCAAAATGAGCCAGATCCAATGTTGCGCCTGCGCCGTGGCGATGACTGGATCAATGAACCGCTTCGCGAGAACCGATCGATCACGCTGAGCGTGGGGGAGACGAAGTTCTGTCTGGGATATGTGAGCATGCGTGCCGATGGTTCACGCAGCCTGCATCCCTGCCCGAAGCTCAAGGGACTGAACACCGGCACGCAATGCGATGGCTGCCGCCGTTTGGACCAGAGCAAATTCATGCACCAGTTCCACAAGACCGGAGAAGCGCCCGAGGGGCTGCGCAAATACCTGGAGCAACCGCATTTCCTGTACGTCGCAAGTTTCGCTCAAGGTGCTACCAAGGTCGGAACCACCTCGATGCAGAGCAAGTGGACGCGACTGGCGCAGCAAGGGGCGGTAGCCGCACGCTACGTCGCCCGGTCGGTAGATGGCGCAGCGATCCGCGTGTTGGAGGACCTTGTCACCGAGCATGTGGGTCTGAAGCAGCAGATTCGACAAAAATCCAAGGTTAAAGGGCTGACCTCGTGGGACATGGATGCCGCGAGTCTGGACGCTGCCAATGCATCGGCCGCGCGGCGCACGCAAACCTTCCTCGAATCGCAAGGGGACCTATCGGCCTATGGCGTGGAATTGATGGATCAGCGTTGGGAACAGCCCGCATTTGCGCGTGAGGTAATCCGCGCATGGGATGCCAAGTCCGTCCACCCATGGGCGGGAGCGGTTCCGGGAAGCGAACTGAATCTGCGCATTCGCGGGGTGCTTGGCCAGACGATTCTCGTGGACAGCGGCGCGGAGACGACTCTAAGATTGCTCGATGCCGCGGAACTGAAGACTCGCGTGGTGAGCGTGAAAGAGCAACGCGGTGAGTTCTTCGAGGAACAATCTCCATTGTTCTGAGTTTCACGCGCAATTTCGTTTCGCGCTGGGCACCGTGGCGCGCACCGTCAACTAAACTGGATGCCATGACCAACACTCCATGGGAAGCGGCCTCTCCGCGTTACAAGAAGCTTGTGTTCACCGCCATGGGTGTTATGGGCTTTGGGATTATTTTGGCAATCATCGGTGCGAACATTCCTTCGCTGCCGCTGGTCTACACCGCGATCTGCATTATGGTCGTTGGCATGCTGTGCCATATTGTGGCGCTGGCTGTCCGCGCCCGGGATACCCGCAACTGGCGCATCGCCAATGGACTGGCGACCCCGCGCGCCAAGAAGCAGAAGTAACAGAGCCACCAAAAGCTACTTAGCAACTCACAACGTGCAGGAGAACTAATGGGTATCAACCCTGACCTCGTGGGGCGTATCTACCCCGCCGGTGCGTCCTACCAGGTAGGACGCGAAAAGATTCGTGAATTCGCCACCGCAACCAAGGCAAGCTCGCCGGCGCATTTCGAGGTGAGCGCGGCCCGCGATCTGGGGTACGCGGATCTGGTTGCCCCGCCAACCTTCGCCATCATCATCGCGCAGCGTGCCGATGCCCAGCTCATCGCCGATCCGGCCTCGGGAATCGACTTCTCCCGCGTGGTGCATGCCGACCAGCGGTTCACCCACCACCGGCCGATCGTTGCCGGCGACGAACTGCTCGCCGAGCTCTACGTGGACCAGGTGCGCGAAATGGGGGCCGGGGCGATGATCACCACCCGCTCCGAGATCACCACCGTGGCCGGCGAGAAGGTCGCCACCACCACTTCATCGCTACTGGTACGAGCAGAGGACTAGGCCATGATCGAATTCTCCACCCTGGAAAAGGGACAAGTCATCGGCTCGAAGACGGTGAGCGTGAACCGGGGCGATCTGGTGCGCTATGCCGGCGCCTCGGGGGACTTCAACCCGATCCACTACAACGAGCGCTTCGCTAAGGAAGTTGGGCTCGACTCGGTGATCGCCCACGGCATGTTCACCATGGGTTCGGTCATCGAACTGGTCAGCGCGTGGGTGGGAAACCCCGGAGCGATCCTGGACTACCAGACCCGCTTCACCAAGCCGGTCATCGTCGAAGACCCGGCCGGGAGCAACCCGGGCGACGCGGCGGGCACCGCCATCGACATCGAAGGCAAGATCGGCGCGCTGGATGCCGAAGCCCGCACCGCGCGCGTGGACTTGACCGTATCGGCCAACGGAACCAAGGTGCTGATGAAGTGCCAGGCCGTGGTGCAGCTCTGAACAAGCACCCGGTAGGCGAAGCGCCCGGAGCGGTCATCGCCTGGCGCAATTCGCTGATGGCGGCCTACCTGGCCAGCGGCCTGCTGATCTCCGCTCTGGTTTCCCGGCTGCCGGCGGTGCGCGACGCGCTGGCGCTGGATCACGCGAATGTCGGCTTGCTGCTGCTCTGCCTCAGCGCCGGCTCCTTCCTGTCGGTAGCCCTCTCGGGGCAGGCCGTCCTGCGCGCCGGTGCCACCAACGTCATGCGCGTCGCGGCGAGCGTGGCGGGCAGCTCGCTGCTGCTGGTCGGGCTGGGCTCCGGGGCGTTGGGCTCCACCTGGCTGACCGGAGTATTTCTCTTCACCCAGGGGCTGGGGACCGCCGCGTGGAATGTGGCCTCCAATGTGCAGGGCGCGGCCATGGAACGGGCCCTGGGCAAAAGCATCATGCCCGCGCTGCACGGATTCTTCTCCATCGGCACCGTGCTCGGCGCCGGAATCGGTGCCGGCTCGGCCGCGCTGGCGCTGCCGGTGCAATACCACTACGGCGCGATGGGCCTGCTCATCGTGGGCACGGTGCTCTACAGCGCACGGTTCTTCGGCGAGGACTTCGCCAGGACCCCGCGCACGCACTCCGGGCCTTCGCTGAAGGCGGCCTGGCGGGAACCGCGCACGGTGCTGCTCGGCGTGCTGGTGCTGGGCATGGCCCTGGCCGAAGGGGCCGCCGGCGACTGGGTGGCCCTCGCCCTGGCCGACGGCTACCAGAGCAGCGCGGCGGTGGGCGCCATCGGCTACGGGGTGTTCGTGAGCACGATGACCTTGACCCGGTTGCTGTCCGGGGATCTGATCCTCCGGCTGGGCCGGGTGCGCATGATCCAGGCCAGCGCGATCGCCGCCCTGGCCGGCGTGCTGCTCTTCGCCTTCGGCGGCAGCCTGCCGCTGGCCTTCCTCGGCTTGGCCGTGTGGGGGATGGGCGTCGCGCTGACCTTCCCGCTGGCGATGAGCGCCGCCTCCGCGGATCCGCTGCATGCGGCCACCCGCGTCTCGGTGGTCTCCACCATCGGCTACGGCGCCTTCCTGGGCGGCCCGCCATTGCTGGGGCTGCTGGCCGGGGCGATCGGGCTGCTGCCGGCGCTGGGCAGCATCTCGATTCTGGTGGTGCTTGCCTTCTGCCTCTCCGCCAATATGGCAGGGTACCGCTCGGCCGAAGACCACTAGCACACGTAATTATCCGAAAGTAGGAGCATGCTGAAGAATTTGACGACATCGCAGGTCGGCGGCCCGGCCCAGTCGCTGCTGGTGGCCACCGCCGAGGACGAGCTGGTCGCGGCCATCGCGGCGGCCGACGCCGCCGGGCAGCGCGTGCTGCTCGTCGGCGGCGGCTCGAACCTGGTCATTTCCGATGCGGGATTCCCCGGGACCGCCATCCAGATCGCCACCCGCGGGGTGCGCGTGGAAGAGCAGAGCCCGCACACCGCGCTGCTGCGCGTGGCCGCCGGGGAGAACTGGGACGCCGTGGTTGAATTCAGCCTGGCCCAGGAACTGAGCGGGCTGGAGGCGCTCTCGGGCATCCCGGGCTGCGCCGGGGCCACCCCGGTGCAAAATGTGGGGGCCTACGGTGCCGACATATCGCAGACCCTTCAATGGGTGCGGCTCTACGACCGGGAAACCGGCGAGCGGCTCACCATGGACAAGGAGCAGCTGTCCTTCGGCTATCGCGACTCGCTGATCAAGCGCACGAGCGAGAACGGTTCGCCGCGCTACGTGGTGCTGGAAGTAGGCTTCGCACTGCGCCGCACGGAGGCCTCCGCGCCGATCCGCTATGCGGAATTGGCCCGGCGGCTCGGCGTGGAAGCCGGGGACAGCGCGCCGGCCGCAAAGGTGCGCCAGAGCGTGCTGGAGCTGCGGCGCTCCAAGGGCATGGTGTACGAGCCGAACGATCCCGACTCGCACTCCACCGGCTCCTTCTTCACCAACCCGATCCTGCCCGCCGAGGTGCTGAAGCGGCTACCGGCGGACGCACCGCACTACCCGGTGCCCGAGGCGGGGATGGTGAAGCTGTCTGCGGCCTGGCTGATCGACCGGGCGGGCTTCGCCAAGGGCTTCGGGCTTCAAGGCACCGCGGGCTACGAGCTGGCCGGCGGGCGCGCGGCCCTGTCCACCAAGCACACCCTGGCGATCACCAACCGGGGAGGGGCCAGCGCCGCGGATCTGCTGGCCATCGCCCGGGCGGTGCGCGCCGGGGTCCACGAGCGTTTTGGCATCATGCTGGTCAACGAGCCGCTGCTGATCGGCCTGGCGCTCTAGAGCGCGCAAAAAAGCCCCTTCGAGCCGATGGCTCGAAGGGGCTTTGCCATGTGCCTAGAGGCGGCCCTGGGCGATGGCCAGCATGCGGCGCAGCGGCTCCGCGGCGCCCCAGAGCAGCTGGTCGCCCACGGTGAAGGCGGAGATGTACTGCGGGCCCATTTCCAGCTTGCGGATGCGGCCCACCGGGATGTCCAGGGTGCCCGAGGCGGCGACCGGGGTCAGCGCGTCGACGGTGGCTTCCTTGGTGTTGGGCACGACCTTGGCCCACTCGTTGTCGGAGTCCAGCAGCGACTCGATCTCGGAGACCGCCAGGTCTTCCTTCAGCTTCAGGGTCAGCGCCTGCGAGTGCGAGCGCATCGCGCCGATGCGCACGCACAGCCCGTCCACCGCCACGTGCCGCTCTCCGCTGGTCTGCAGGATCTTATTGGTCTCGACCCCGGCCTTCCACTCTTCCTTGGACTGGCCGTTGCCCAGGTCCGCGTCGATCCACGGGATCAACGAGCCGGCCAGCGGCACGCCGAACTGGGTGGCGTCCAGCCCGCCGCGCTGCGCGGTCAGCACCTTGCGGTCGATCTCCAGGATCGCGGAGGCCGGGTCGTCCAGCTCGGAGGCGACGTGGGAGTTGATGTCGCCGAACTGGGTGAGCAGCTCGCGCATGTGCCGGGCGCCGCCGCCGGAAGCGGCCTGGTAGGTCATCGAGGTGCCCCATTCGACCAGGTTGTTCTTGAACAGCCCGCCGAGTCCCATGAGCATGCACGAGACGGTGCAGTTGCCGCCGACGAAGTCCTTGACCCCGGCGACGAGGGAATGATCGATCACGCTGCGGTTGACCGGGTCGAGCACGATCACCGAGTCCTCGTTCATGCGCAGCGTGGAGGCCGCATCGATCCAGAGCCCATCCCAGCCGGACTTGCGCAATTCGCTGTGGACCTTGGAGGTGTAGTCCCCGCCCTGCGCGGTGACGATAATGGGCAGCTTGGCCAGGGTTTCAAGATCGTAGGCGTCCTGCAGCGCCCCGGAGCCTTCGGCGAATGCCGGGGCGGCGCCGCCGGCGTTCGAGGTCGAGAAGAAGACCGGGTCGAGGTGCGCAAAATCGCCTTCGTCGAGCATGCGCTGCATCAGCACGGAGCCAACCATGCCGCGGTAACCAACAAATCCAACAGATGAAGTCATATCTCCATGGTAGGGCGCGCGGGCCATCTGGGCCGGGTTCGTTACAGCAGTTAAAGCAGAATCACACCCGAGGCCCAGCAGGGCTCGAGTGTGATTCGCGGAAGCCGAAGAGTTACTTTTCCTCCAGCAGCTTCTTGCGATTGTTGATGGCCCACATCGCGCCGAAGATGAACAGCTGGGTGGGGACCAGCAGCATGATCAGCCCGAAGACCTTGTTTCCGCTGAGCACCATGAAGAAGCCCAGGGCCGCCACCACCAGCGCCAGCAGGGGGAAGAGCATGTAGCCGAGGATGAACAGCGCCTCGGGGTGCGCCTTGAGCTCGCCAAGATATTTTTTCACGTCGGTTAGTCCTTTTCGCGGATCCAGGATTCGAAGCGGTAGCCGATACCGCTCTTTGAGCTATGCCAGGCCTCGGCCGGGTCGGCCGCGGAGAGCTTAAAATCTTCCGGGAGCGCCGGGGCCTTGGTATCGCCGGCCGGGCTCAGATCAAGCCGGGTGACCACCGCAACATCGAGCAGCTCCAGGGCCGCGGAGTAGAGCTGCCCGCCGCCGATGATCCAGATCTCTTCGCTGCCCGGGCTCTGCCGGGCGATATCCAGCGCTTCGCGCAGGCCGCCGGCCGGGATGCCGCCGTCGGCGCGGAGCTGATCCTGCTTGCGGGAGGTCAGCACGATATTGCTGCGCCCGGGCAGCGGGCGGAACTTGGCCGGGAAGGATTCCCAGGTGTTGCGTCCCATGATCACCGGGTGCCCGGCGGTGACGGCCTTGAAATGGGCCAGATCCTCGGGCACATGCCAGGGCATGGAGCCGGCGGCGCCGATGATCGAGTTGGTGCCCTGCGCCCAGATCGCGCCGATCAGCGGTGCCTGGCCGGTGGCGTGGCGTGGACTCATACGGCCACGGCCCCCTTGATGGTCGGGTGGTGCCGGTAGTCCCTGAGCACAAAGTCTTCCAGCGTGTAGTCGAAGAGCGAGGCCGGCTTGGACGCGAATTCCAGCTTCGGGTAGGGGTAGGGCTCGCGGCGCAGCTGCTCACGGACCTGTTCCAGGTGGTTGGTGTAGATGTGGGTGTCTCCGCCGGTCCAGATGAATTCGCCCGGTTCCAGATCCAGCTGCTGGGCGACCATCAAGGTCAGCAGCGCGTAGGAAGCGATGTTGAAGGGAACGCCGAGGAACATGTCGGCGCTGCGCTGGTAGAGCTGGCAGGAGAGCTTGCCCTCGGCGACGTAGAACTGGAAGAACACGTGGCAGGGAGGCAAGGCCATCTTCTGGATTTCGGCCACATTCCAGGCCGACACGAGGTGCCGGCGCGAATCGGGGTTGCTTTGCAGGGAATCCATGACCTGGGAGATCTGGTCGATATGCGCGCCGTCCGGGGTCGGCCAGCTGCGCCACTGCACCCCGTAGACCGGGCCGAGCTCGCCGTCTTCATCGGCCCATTCGTTCCAGATGCGCACACCCTGGTCCTGCAGCCATTTCACATTTGATTCACCGCGCAAAAACCAGAGCAGTTCCGCGGCAACCGACTTAAAATGCACCCGCTTGGTGGTGATCAGCGGGAAGGATTCGCTCAGGTCGAAGCGCAGCTGGCGGCCGAAAACGGAGCGCGTGCCGGTGCCGGTGCGGTCCTCTTTCGCGGCGCCATTGGCGAGCACGTCGGCCAGCAGGTCTTCGTATGGTGTGGCGATAGTCTGAGAAGTCACCGTTCCATCTTAGCTTTCCATGGCCCGATCGCACTAAAAGCGGTGCCGGCTCAGGCGAGCATATCGTGGTACTCCGGGTAGCGGGAGAGATAATCCTGCACATAGCTGCATTCGGGGACGATTGTGGCTCCCTCGGCGCGCAGCTCATCGAGCACCATGGTCACCAGCGCGCGGGCGTAGCCGCGGCGGCCGAACTCCTCGTTCACGATCGTATGCTGCAAGGTCACCTGCTGCCCCTCGCGGTGGTAGCCGATGAAGCCGACGAAGGTGGAGCCGTGCCATAGCGAGTAGCGTCCGCGCCCCGGGTCGTGGTCCATGCGCAAGCCCTGGTGCACGATCTTCTGCACCGGGTGTTCTGGCTGTTGGGCAGTCATGGCGGTTGCCTCCTCGCTGGTGACTTCTCTCACCTCTAGTCATAGTCCCATTTCGGGATAGATGCAACGACCGTGCACGAGTTAGTCGTGATAGGGCACGTGGATCTCCACGGACACGAACTGATGCTTCGCGCCGATGGCCTGCTGGGCCACGATCACGCCGCCCGGATCCAGGAACGGGTCCTGGGCCGGCAGCAGGGCCGCGACCTTCGCCGAAACCCGGGAGCGCAGGACCTCGATGATCAGCGGGAGCACCGGGCGGTGCGTGCAGATCACCTGCGAACGCGACTTGGCCACGAGCTTCTCGATGGCGCGTTGGGCCTTGTGCGGCTTGCGCTTGGCCTCGTGCTCGGTGATGGAGCGGATGGTTTTCAGCTTCAGCGCGTGCAGCACCAGGTACGGGGTCACCGTTTGCACGCAGCGCGTCCACGGGGAGGAAGCCACATGCTCCGGGCCCCACGCGTCGAGCATGCGCGCCACCGCCTGCGCCTGCCGGCGGCCGGTGGCCGCCAGCGGGCGTTCGCCCTCGGCGCGTGTCCACTTGCCGCGCGGCTTGGCCTTGGCATGGCGCAGGATGATGAAGGCCAGGCTCTCCAGGCGCTGCTTCTGGTGGGCCTTGAGCAGATCCTCGAGCGGGGCGAGATCCGAGGGGTTGGTCAGCAGCGCCGCGGCCTCGGCCGCCGCGACCCAGCGCAGCTCATCGCATTCGACGCCGTCGGGCTCCGCCTGCAGCGCAGGGTCCACCTTGGCCGCCCAGTAGTAGACGACCTTGGTTTTGCCCTTGACCGAATAGGCGGTGGCCGCCAGCGGGATGCCGAGGTTCAGCCGCAGGCCGACCTCTTCGCGCAGCTCGCGGATGGCGCATTCGGGGATCGACTCGCCGGAGTCGAGCTTGCCCTTGGGCCAGGACCAATCGTCATAGCGCGGGCGGTGGATCAGCAGCACGTGCAGTTCGCCGTCGCGCAGCTGCCAGGGGATCGCTCCGGCGGCGACCACATCGAATTCGCCCAGGCGGATCTCTTCGGCATCGCTTGAGCGCTGTAGTTCGCACAGCTGCAGACGTGAATGCTGGGACTGGGAAGCGGTCACTAGTTGTGCAGTCCGCTCTGCCGGCGCCGGGTGTGCTCTTCGGTGAGCCAGAACTGGATGTCGGTGAGCGCCTTGCCCTCGGCATCCTGGTGGTGGCGGGTCCACGCGCCATCGGAGCCCAGATGCCAGCTCATGGTTGAATCGTCCATATAGCGCCCCAGCAGGTCGGTGAGGGAGTCGATGTCCTCCTGGGCGTGCAGCGAAACGAGCGCCTCCACGCGGCGGTCCAGGTTCCGGTGCATCATATCGGCGCTGCCGATGTAGACCAGCGGGTCGCCGGCATTGCCGAAGAAGAACACGCGGCTGTGCTCCAGGAAGCGGCCGAGGATCGAGCGGACGCGGATGTTCTCGCTCAGGCCCGGCAGCTGCGGGCGCAGCGCGCAAATGCCGCGGACGATCACATCCACCTTCACCCCGGCCTGGCTGGCCCGGTACAGGGCATCGATAATGGCCTCGTCGACCATCGAATTCACCTTGATGCAGACGTAGGCGGCGACCCCGTTTCGCGCGTTGGCGATTTCCTTCTCGATCAGCTCCAGCAGCCCGGTGCGCACCGTGCGCGGGGCCACCAGCAGCCGGTGGTAGGTGGACCGCGGCGCGTAGCCCGAGAGCTGGTTGAACAGCCGCGAAACATCTTCGCCTACGGCTTCGTCGCAGGTCAGCAAGCCAAAGTCTTCGTAGTAGCGGGCGGTGCGCGGGTGGTAGTTGCCGGTGCCGATATGGCAGTAGCGGCGCAGCTTGTCGCCTTCCTTGCGCACCACCAGGGAGAGCTTCGAGTGGGTTTTCAGGCCCACGATGCCGTAGACCACGTGCACCCCGGCCTGCTCCAGCTTGCGCGCCCAGGTGATGTTCGCCTGCTCGTCGAAGCGCGCCTTGATCTCCACCAGCGCCAGCACCTGCTTGCCGGCCTCGGCCGCGTCGATCAGCGCGTCGACGATCGGGGAGTCCCCGGAGGTGCGGTACAGCGTCTGCTTGATCGCCATCACCTTCGGGTCCGCGGCGGCCTGCTCCAAAAACGCCTGCACGGAGGTGGAGAAGGAATCGTAGGGGTGGTGCAGCAGGATGTCGCGCCGGCGCACCGCGCCGAAGACATTCGCGGCCTTCGCGGTCTCCGATTCGTTCAGGAACCTGGAGGTGTGGCCCACATGCTTGGTGTAGTGCAGCTCGGTGCGGTCCAGCGCGGCGATGACGCCCAGCCCGCGCAGATCCAGCGGGGCCGGCAGCCGGAAGACCTCGTCTTCCTCGATATTCAGCTCGCGCACCAGCAGTTCGAGCACCTGCGGGTCAATGTCGTCGGCGACCTCCAGGCGCACCGGCGGGCCGAAGCGGCGGCGCAGCAATTCCTTCTCCAGGGCCTGGAGCAGATTCTCGGCGTCGTCCTCTTCGACCTCCAGGTCCTCATTGCGGGTGACGCGGAAGAAGTGGTGCTCGACGATTTCCATGCCCGGGAACAGCAGGTCCAGGTGCACGGCGATCAGCGCTTCGAGCGGGATGAACCGGGCGGTGCGCTGCGAGGAGTGCGCCGCCTTGGCTCCGTCGATGCCGACCAGCCGGGCGATGGTATCGGGCACCTTGAGCCGGGCGAAGAGCTCCTTGCCGGTCAGCGGGTTGCGGACCACCACCGCGAGGTTCAGCGACAGCCCGGAGATGTAGGGGAAGGGGTGCGCGGGGTCGACCGCCAGCGGGGTGAGCACCGGGAACACCTGGGAAACGAACCAGGAGGAGAGGTGCTGGCGCTCGGATTCGCCGAGTTCATCCCAGCGGGTAATCCGGATGCCTTCCTCCGCGAGGGCCGGGCGGACCTGCTCGGAAAAGACCAGGGCATGCCGGGTCTGCAGCTCGTGGGCCGAATTGAGCAGCAGTTCGAGCTGGTCGACCGGGTTCATCCCGTTGGCTGCGGGCACCGCCAGGCCGGTGGCGATGCGGCGCTTGAGCCCGGCCACGCGCACCATGAAGAACTCGTCGAGGTTCGAGCCGAAAATTGAGAGGAAGTTCACCCGCTCCAGCAGCGGGAGATCCTTGTCTTCGGCGAGTTCCAGAACGCGCGCATTGAAGTGCAGCCAGGACAATTCCCGATCCAGGAATCGTTCGTTGTTGAATCCACCCTCGGGATGCCGGGCCGGCGATTTGATGGCCGGCTCGATGCGGTCTTCGTTCATCTTCGACGCTGGCACATCACGTAACTGTGAGGCCGGCTGCTTCGGGGTGGTAGTCATCTACTGAACTCGCTTCTTTCTGCAAGTGGAAACCTAGTTGCACCTCATTGCGCTGGCCAGAGGCTCTGCTCTGCCCGGTACCCTACGATTCTATCGGCTGCGGGCCGTACATGATGTCGGTGTCCCAGAGTGTGAAGCCCAGCGAACGGTACAGGCTGACCGCCGCCTGGTTCTCGGCGTCAACGTAGAGCAAGACGGCGCCCACTCCCATTTCCAGCAGGTAGTTCACGCCGAGGGCGGTGAGCACGCGGCCCAGGCCCAGGCCCTGGGCTTCGGGGACCACGCCGACCACGTAGACCTCGCCCAGCGGGCGGACCGAATCCCCGGTGGCCGGGTGGATCTTGGTCCAGTGGAAGGCGATGACCTGCTCCGCGGCGTCGAAAGCCAAGAAGAAGCCCGCAGGATCAAACCAGGATTCGGCCATGCGCGAGTCCAAATCCGCCAGCGTGAGCGAACCCTGCTCCGGATGGTCCGCGAATGCCGCCGCGTTGGCGGCCAACCAGGCAGGCTCGTCCTCGCCCACCCGGAAGGTGCGGACGCTGCTGCCGCGGTCCAGCTGCGGAACTTCCAGCGCCTCGGGGCTTTCGCGGCGCAGCTTATGGAGTTCGCGCACGGTGGCCAGACCGATTGCCTCGGCCAGCTTCTTGGCCGCGGGATGCCCGCCGTGGGCCCACGCCTGAATGCGGCTCAGTTCCAGCTCTTCGCCGAGGCGCTGCACGAGAGCCGAGGCGATGCCTTGCTGGCGATGCTGCGGGTGCACCACGAGTTCGACCACCCAGGAATCGGCCTCCGGATCACGCACCGCGGCCACCACGCCGACCAGCGTGGACTCTCCGGGGTCCGCCTGCTGCTCGGCGCGCAGCGAGAAGACCTTGTCCGAGAATTCCTCGGAGCCAAGGGCGACCAGGGTCTGGTCGCTCAGCGGCGGGTTGCCGTCGTGTTCCTGAGCTGCGGCGGCAAGCTTGCGTACCTCAGCAAGTTCGCGTTCTTCCAGCTCACCTTGTGTTTTCTCGATGGACAAAGTAGTTTGTGGCAGTTCGCTCATACCTTCACCTTAGCCGGTGATTCCGTGCAGCTACCAGTGGCGGGAGAAACTTAAACTTCGGTGTAGAAGCGGTAGCCGACATTTCGCACGGTGCCGATCAGCTGCTCATGATCGGTGCCGAGTTTGGCGCGCAAGCGACGCACGTGAACGTCGACGGTGCGGGTACCGCCGTAGTAGTCGTAGCCCCACACTTCGTGGAGCAGCTGCTCGCGGGTGAAGACGCGTCCGGGGAACTGCGAGAGGTACTTGAGCAGCTCAAATTCCTTGTAGGTCAGATCCAGCATGCGGCGGTCGATCCGCGCGGTGTAGCTCAGCTCATCGATGGTCAGCCCGGAGGTATTCTCCTGGACCACCACCTCCGGTGCGGCCGAAAGGATCAGCCGGATCCGGGCCTCGAGCTCCCCGGGGACCGCGGTAGGCAAAATGAAGTCGGAAGCATGCCAAGCGGAATTCAGAACGCCCAGGCCACCCTCGCCAATGACCAGCAACAACGGTAAATTGACGGTAGAGTGGATGGTTTGCGCCAGGGCTCGCGCGGCAATCAGCTCGGTGCGCGCGTCGAGAATGACCGCTTCGGCGTCGCCGATTTGGCTCAGCGCCTCGGTGTTGGCCGGCAAGCAGCGGTTCTCGTGAAGCAGCAGTTCCAGCGCCGGAAGCACCTCGGCACCGGTGCTTGCATTATTACTCAGGAGCAGTAGGTGCGCCATGATGGAGTTCCTCCTGCCAGTGGTGTGCGAAAAAATCGTTTTTACGTGTCACAGTATAAAGAAAGAATCACTCAAAGTGCGCATGTGAACGAGCAAGTGCCCGGACTATTACCGATGGGAAATTTAGTTTGCGAATCAAGGTACTGATTAGTGGGCTGCTCGCCGCGGCCCTGTTGGCTGGCGCCGCCAGCCTCAGTTCGCTGAACTTTGCGATGGCGGCGGTCGCCGTGGTGCTGCAGCTAGTTTTCGCCTATACCTGGCCGCGGATGACGCGTTCGGAGACTCCCTGGACGATCAGCATCATCCTCGCGATCGCCGCCCTGGCCTCCACCGCGGCGACGCTCTTCATGCCGGGGGCCACGCAGACCTCGCATAGCGTCGAGGTCATTGCCGCCGGGGTGCTGATGATTTTCATTACGCAGGTCATGCGCGGCTCCACCGCCGATGGGCGGCTAGCCGGAGTGGTTTCGGGGATCACCGGTTTGGCCATCGTGGCGCAAGGCTCGGGATGGGCCGCCATGGGCCTCGGCGAGGGGGCGCTGGGGGTCACCGTCTTCACCCTCATCGCGCTCGTTGGCGCCGGGGCGATCGCCATTACCCGGTTGCCGGACCGGATTACCTTCGTGCTGGCCCCCTTGATCGGCGGGGCGCTCGGCGCGGCGGCCAGCGCGTTGACCTTCGGTCCCACCTGGTACCAGGCGCTGACCATCGGGGTGCTGGCGGGGCTGCTGGTGGGCAGCCTGCGTGCGTTGGCCTTGTCCACCCGCAGCATCCGCACGCTCTCCGGTGTGCTCGCCCTGGCTAGCGGGATCCTGATCCTGGCCGGAGCGATGAGCTGGTACGTGATGGCCCTGCTGAGCTAATCACGAAATGTGATGCCTGCTTCGTCACGAGTGTCGGAAATACCGAAGTGCTCGGGCTAAGATGTAGGCATGAATGAAAATTACCTTGCACTCGAAATTTTCTTCCTCGCCTTGCTGACCATTGCAGGTCTGGGCATGGCCGGATTCGCCGGACTTGTAGTAAAGCGTCTCTTCAAGGGGCAGAAGTAGAAGCAGCGCACACAAAAACGTGTGCGCTGTTTCCATTTAACCGGGCAACTTAGGAGCAGCTAGTCTATGGCTTTTGACATTCCCACGGACCTCATGCCGGAACTCGTGCCCTTCTCGTGGCTCATCGGCAGCTGGGAAGGAAGCGGGCGCCTCGGCGACGGGGAGGATGCGGACCCGCACTTTTGGCAGCAGGTCACCTTCCGCGAGGTCGGCGCCCCGTATCTGGAATACCGCAGCGAAGCGTGGCTCACCGAAGCCGACGGCACCAAGCTGCGGATCCTGGCCGTTGAAAACGGCTTCTGGTCGCTGGACCGTGAGCAGCAGGATGCAGACGCGGGCCCAGGAATGACCCCGGGAGAGATCTTCCCGGCCTTGCGCTCGGCCGACGACGTGCAGCAGCTGCACACCGCAGAGGGCTTCAAAATTCAGGCGCAGATCCTGCAGCCTGGCGGGATCAGCGAACTTTACTACGGGCTGATCGACGGTCCGCGGATGCATCTGGCCACCGAAGCGTTGTTGCGCAGCAAGAACGCGAAGCAGTACGCCTCCTCGACCCGGATGTACGGGCTTGTCGGCGGAGATCTATTTTGGCGTTGGGATGTGTCCTTGGGCAATCAAGATCTCAAGGCTCATGCCTCAGCCGCGCTGAAACGTGTTACTACAGAGGCGATGGATTCCTGACATGAGCGAAAATCAATATCGTTCGGTGCTGCTGGATCGTGCGGCAGCAATCGAGGCATCCGGGGCAGATGCCGGCGTGGCAGCGCATTATGGCGCGCCCACCCGCGAGGCCCGCAAGCTATTCCAAGGCCAGGCGATTGCCGACCTGAGCCACCTTGACGTGCTGGAACTGCGTGGCGAGGACCGGCAGAGCTGGTTGAACACGCTCAGCAGCCAGTCGCTCACCGGGCTGAAGCCGGGGGCCTCCAGCCAGGCGCTGCTGCTTTCGGTTCAGGGGCGTATCGAGCACGAGATGAAGGTGCTCATCGACACCGATCGGGTGCTGCTGATCGTCGAGCAGGGCCGCGCCGAGCCGCTGCAGAAATTCCTCGAATCGATGCGGTTCATGCTGCGGGTGGAACTGGCAAACCTTTCGAGCACCCATGGCGTGCTCGGCGCGGTGCGCGAGATTCCCAGCTGCAACGAGCTGGTGTGGCGCAATCCGTGGCCGCAGGTCAGCGCCGGGGGATGGGCCTATTCACGCGAGGACCACCCGGGTCTGGAACGACCGTGGTTCTTGCATGTTGTTGAACTTGAGCGCTTGGAAGAAGCCGTCGGCGAGGAAGAGCTTGCCGGGAGCATGGCGGTCGAGTCCCTGCGCATCGCCGCCTGGGAGCCGCGCTTCGGTTTCGAGAATGATGACAAGACCATCCCGCATGAACTGGATTGGCTGCGCACCGCGGTGCACATGGACAAGGGCTGCTACAAGGGGCAGGAAACCGTTGCCCGCGTGCACAACATCGGCCACCCGCCGCGTCGCCTGGTGTTCCTCGACCTCGACGGGTCGATGCACACCTTGCCGGCCGCCGGTTCGGAGATCAAGCTCGGTGAGCGCACCGTCGGCAAGCTGACCTCGGCCTCCCTGCACTATGAAGCCGGACCGATCGCGCTGGGCGTGATCAAACGCAATGTGGACCCCGAAGCGGTGCTGAGCGTCGTGGACGGCGAGAGTGTCTACCCGGCCGCGCAAGAGGTCATCGTGGCCACGGACGCCGGACAGACCGCGGGCCGGTTCACCGGTTTCCTGCGGACCCCGCCCCCGGCCTGAGCAGCTTAACGCAATAGCGGTCCGGCACCTCCCGCGGGAGGTGCCGGACCGCTGTTGCTTTGCCGGTGCGGAATTTAGCCGAAGAGGATCCGGGCCTCGTTGTAGCGGTCCATCGGAACCCGCTTGAGGTTGTTCAGCGCCGCGCGCAGCGGGACGCGGTTGACCTTGGTGCCGTGGATCGCGACCATGGTGCCCCAGGCCGAATCGGCGACCGAATTCACCGCGGCCATGCCAAGCCGCGTGGCCAGCACGCGGTCGAACGCGGTGGGCACGCCGCCGCGCTGGATATGGCCCAGCACGGTGGCGCGGGTTTCGAGGCCGGTTTGCTCCTCGATCAGCGGGGCGAGCATTTCGCTGATTCCACCGAGCCGCGCCCGGCCGAAGGTATCCACCCCACGCACCGAGAACGCCTCGTCCAGGCCCTCGGGGACGAACCCCTCGGAGACCACGACCAATGGTGCACGGCCACGCTCGTGGGCTTCGCGCACCCACTGGTAGATCTCTTCCATGGTGGTGGAAACCTCGGGGATGAGGATCGCATGGGCGCCGGAGGCCATGCCGGCGTGCATGGCGATCCAGCCGACGTGCCGGCCCATGACCTCGGCGATCATGCAGCGATGGTGCGAGTCCCCGGTAGTGCGCAGCCGGTCGATGGCCTCCACGGCGATCTGGTTTGCGGTGTCGAAACCGAAGGTGTAGTCGGTGGCGTCCAGGTCGTTGTCGATGGTCTTCGGGACGCCAACCACCGGCAGCCCGGCCTCGCACAGGCGCTGCGCGCCGGCGAGGGTCCCCTCGCCGCCGATCGCGATCAAGGCGTCGACATTGTTCTTCTCCAGCGTGGCGGCGATATGCTCGGCTCCGCCATTTTCTCCCTCGAACGCGTTGGTGCGCGAGGTGCCTAGAATGGTTCCGCCCTGTTTGGCGATACCGCGGACGGCGGTCCGGGGAAGCTCGAAGAAGTCGCCTTCCTTGACTCCCTTCCAGCCGTCGCGGAAGCCAACAAATTCGTAGTCATAGCTTTTGATGCCATTGAGCACCGCACCGCGGATCACCGCGTTCAATCCCGGGCAGTCGCCTCCCGAAGTCATGATTCCAATGCGCATTTACCCTCACTTAGTAAGTAGGGAAGACTTCGGATACACGACGGGTTCCTTGCTGAATGCTGCTGCGGAGCGGGCCGGGTATCCGAGGAAAACCCTTCGGACTTCATTCGATTCCGCGCACCATTGAGCATCGAGTTCTCTAAGATTCTACGTGGTTAAAACCACAAGAGCGAGTTGTTTGCCACCTGAGGTAGCGAACAACCCGCTCTGTTTCGGAGATACTCCGGGGGATTAGAACTTGCGCAGCAGTTTCTGCAGCACGATGCTGTCATCCTGGGCCGGAATCAGCAGCCAGGCCACGATGTACGCGCCGATGCCGATGACCGGCAGGAGGAAGGAGAGCAGCAGCCCGATGCGGACCAAGGTGACATCCCAGCCGAACTTATCCGCGATGCCGCCGGCGATCCCGGCAACCATGCGCGAGGGGCCGCGGCGCAGCGGGATCGAACGGATCTGGTTGAAGAAGGTATCCATGAGTGCTCCTAAAAAAGGTGGGTGCTAGTCGTTGTGGGAAGGTAGTTCGGTGTTCTTGCCGCTGGCCTTGCGTGCCGAGGAGATGCCCGCGAAGATCATCCCCACCCCGGCCAGGGCAACCAGCGCGATGAAGAACAACGGGGTGTCGAAGTGCCAGCTGAATAGGGTTCGGCTGAGCGTCGCAAGCGCGACCACGACGAGGATCAGGCCAAACACCAAGGTGCCGGCAGGAAATTTTGCTTCGGTTTGCTGATCAGAATTCATGCTGTCCGCTCCTTAGAACGTTGGGTTGGAGGCGCCGGTTCCATCGCTTGAGTACTCGGGATCGTATCCAGAGAATACGCCATTGATCACGACCGTGAGCGTGGGGGCATCTGCGGCGAAGCCGCCCGCCGGCTGCGAATTGTTTTCGTTGAGCGAGGAGAGGAACAGCCCGTCGGCCTGGATCTGCACCGGAATGTTCGTGGGCAGTTCGAGATCCACCTTGGAGAAGACCGAGGAGACCTCCACCGTCGTCGGCTCGGTGATCGTGGACAGGTGGCGCAGGTCCACCGTCGACTTGCTGAACACCGAGCTGTACTGGTTCGAATCCGTGGCCACGCCGACCGTTTCGCCCTGCATGCCGCGGAAATCGTTGCCACCGAAGATCACCGTGAGTACCAGCAATGGAATGGCCAGCCCGAGCAGCCCGCCGCTGGTGCGGTGCGCGAGGGAGACGAAGACCAGCGCCAAGCCGACCACGAACAAGCCGATGGCAAATGCCGTGCCCCACCCGTTGCCCGGCAGCGCGATCGCCCCGAGGTAATCCGCGGCGAGCACCAACGCCACCGTCAGGATGGTGACGCCGACGATGATGGTGGCAACCCAGCCGGGAACCGGGGGAGCATTGCGCAGCTTTTTATTCGCCTTGGCGAAATGTGGATCCAGCTGCGGCCCGTGGTCCTGCGGGATATGGCCGAAGCCGCGAGGTTCGGGGTCCATGGAGTCCTCCTCGGAGTCTGCGTTGCTCTTGTCGGTGTGCGGGTGCGTGGTTTCTGGATTGCGCAGCGGCTTCGTAGCCGGTGGGAACTGTTCGGGATAAACGGGTGCCTGCGTGCTGAAGGACTGGGCACGCTGCGCGCGCCAAGGCTTTTCAACGACGGAGCCGGGTGCCGGGTCGCTGGGCTTCGGCGTGCGGCGGGGTTTGGAGGTGCCGGCAAACTTGGTGTCGCGTCGGCTGAAGATCACGAAGAGGATTCCGGCGATCACCAGCAGCGGCCACAGAATCGGGGCCACGGTGCTGAGCAGCCAGGGGGCGAGGAAGAAGCCGATGAGCAAAAATACCAGGGCTCCGGTGAGCGCGCTGGTCCAGTCCTTGCCGTGCACCGCCCGCTCCAAGGGGATCGTGCCCTTGGGGCCGGGCAAGAGCCCCCAAGCCAGCCCGTAAACCAGGAAGCCGGTTCCGCCGAGCAAACTCAACGCGACGAATACCCCGCGCACCAGCACGACATCGATGTTGAATCGCTGTGCGATGCCCGCCGCAACGCCGCCCAGCCACTGGGAATCTTGCCGTTCGATGCCAATTTTGCGTAATTGGTCGAAAACGTTGCTGCGCGGAGAGTTCTCGTTGTCCATGCTTAAATCTTCTCCCGGGGGCGGGCTTAGCGCTATGAGGGGCTACCCTGATTCTTCCCTAGGGGCCGCCCTGACTTCCGGCAGCGACCCGGTTTTCTGCCCGGGAACGTGCTTGACTTGTCAGTATGGAACGAACCGAGCAGCGAAATCAGATCGTACGCAGTGAATCCCGGCTGATCGCCGGGGTGTGCGGCGGCCTCGCTGTGCACCTTGGCATACCGGTGAACTACCTGCGTATCGGGTTCTTGGGGCTTACCGCCCTGGGCGGGGCCGGCGTATTGCTCTACGCCTGGCTGTGGGTGTTCACTCCCAGCGCCGAAGAATCCAAGGCCGGAGCGCTGCGCTCCCGGGGTACGGGGCCGCGCACGCTCGCGGAGGAAATGGGCCGCGTACAGCAGGGCATATTTTCCCCGCGCGAGATGAGCGAGAAGCTTTCCTCCTGGCGTGAAACCCTCATCGGCGCGGCCTTGCTGCTGGTGGCGCTGCTGGCGCTGGGGCAGTGGCTCGGGCTGAATATTCGCTGGGATCTGATTTGGCCCAGCTTGGGCATCATCGCCGGCGTGCTGCTCGCCTGGCTGCAGGTCGATGGGCAGCACCTCGACGGTGACCGCAAGGCCAAGGCGCTCGTCTTCGGGCGGTTGATTCTGGGCCTGCTGCTCGCGATCGGCGGGCTGCTGGCGATTCTCAGCGGGAGCGTGAGCACCTCCGATCTGCTCGGCGGGATGTGGGCGGCGCTGGCGATTATCACCGGTGCGGTGGTGGTGCTGCTGCCCTGGGGCGCCAGGTTGTGGCGCGACTATCTTTCGGAGAGAAGCAATCGGCAGGCCGCGGCGCAGCGCGCGGACTTTGCCGCGCATCTGCACGACTCGGTGCTGCAGACGCTGGCCGTGATCCAAAAACGCAGCGATGACCCGGCCGCGGTGCGAACCCTGGCGCGCGTGCAGGAACGCGAGCTGCGCGCTTGGCTCTATGAGACCGAAGAGCTCGACGAGAAAGACGTGGTCGTGGAAATCCAGGCCGAGGCCGACAACGTCGAGAAATTGCTGCTGCGCGATGTCGATGTGATTACCGTCGGCAATGCCAGGGGCTTCGACGGACAGCAGGCGCTCGTGGCGGCGAGCCGGGAAGCGATGATGAATGCCGCAAAACATGCCGAGGGGACGATCTCGGTGTATGTCGAATGCAGCGAGCAGCTGATCGAGGTGTTCATCAGGGATCGCGGAAAGGGCTTCGACGTAGGCGGGATCGACAAGGACCGGTATGGGGTGCGCGAATCGATTATCGGGCGGATGCAGCGGGCCGGCGGGCAGGCTTCTATTCGCAGCGGCGAGACGGGCACCGAAGTAGAGTTGAAAATGCCAAGGAACAGCAGTCAGGAAGATACAGAATCATGAGTAGCGAACAGCAGAACTTCACTGTGGTGTTGGTAGACGACCATGGAATCTTCCGCTCCGGGCTCCGCGCGGATCTCGGTGAGGACCTGCGCATTGTCGGTGAGGCGGGGTCCGTAGAACAGGCTATCGAAGTCATCGAAAGCCAGCGGCCGGACGTGGTCCTGCTCGACGTGCATCTGCCCGGCGGCCGCGGCGGCGGGGGCGCCGAGGTCTTGCGCGGTTGCGCGCACCTGTTGGGTTCCACCAAGTTCCTGGCGCTGAGCGTTTCGGATTCGGCGCAGGACGTGGTCACGGTGATTCGGGCCGGGGCCCGGGGCTACGTGACCAAGAGCATTTCCGGAACCGAAATCTCGGACGCGGTGCGCCGGGTGGCCGGGGGAGATGCGGTGTTCTCGCCACGGCTGGCGGGCTTTGTGCTTGACGCATTCGGCGGTGCAAAAGTGGCCGAAGCGACCGGCATCGACGAGGAACTGGATCTGCTCTCGGACCGGGAATTGCAGGTGATGCGCCTGATCGCCCGCGGCTACAGCTACAAGGAGGTGGCCAAGGAGCTGTTCATCTCGGTGAAAACCGTGGAATCGCATGTCTCGAACGTGCTGCGCAAATTGCAGCTCTCGAATCGCCATGAACTCACGCGCTGGGCGGTGGACCGGAAGATCCTCTAGGCGTTGACGAATGCGGGCCCGATCCGGCGGATCGGGCCCGCACTGTCCGGATGCCGCTCTACTCGGCTTCGCCCAGCAACCGGGCCATCCGGGACACGCCCTCTGCCAGGTCCGCATCGCCCAGCGCATAGGACATGCGGATATAGCCCGAGGGCCCAAAGGCTTCGCCCGGTACGACCGCGACCTCCGCCTGCTCCAGGATGAACGCGGCCAGCTCGGCGCTGGTGTTGCTCACCACGCCGCGGATCTTCTTGCCCAGCAGCCCGCGTACGTCCGAGTAGGCGTAGAAGGCGCCCTCAGGCATCGGGCAGTGCAATCCGTCGATGGCGTTCAAGCCCTCGACGATGGCAAGCCGGCGGCGGTTGAAGGCGACCTTCATCTCCTCGACGGCATCCAGTGGGCCGGCCACCGCGGCCAAGGCGGCACGCTGGGACACATTGGCCACATTCGAGGTCGCATGGGACTGCAGGTTGGTGGCAGCCTTGATGACGTCCAGTGGGCCTGCCATCCAGCCCACACGCCAACCGGTCATGGCGTAGGTCTTGGCCACGCCGTTGAGGATGACCACCCGGTCTTCGAGCTCCGGAACCAGCGTCGCAATGGAGCTGAAGGACGCGTCCCCGTAGGTCAGGTGCTCGTAGATCTCATCGGTGACAACCCACAAGCCCTTTTCGGCCGCCCAGCGGCCGATTTCCTTGATCTGCTCTGCCGTGTAGACCGCGCCGGTAGGGTTCGAGGGGGAAACGAAGAGCAAGACCTTGGTGCGCTCGGTCAGCACGGACTCGAGCTGCTCGACGGTGACCTTGTAGCCCTGCTCGGGGCCGGCGAAGACGGATACGGGCACCCCGCCCGCCAGCTGCACCGACTCCGGGTAGGTGGTCCAGTAAGGAGCCGGAATGATGACTTCGTCTCCCGGGTCGAGCAATGCGGCAAAGGTGTTGTAGACCGCCTGCTTGCCGCCGTTGGTCACCAGCACCTGCGCGCCAGCCAGCTCGTATCCGGAGTGGCGCAGAGTCTTTTCGGCAATCGCTTCGCGCAGTTCAGGCAGGCCCGCCGCGGGGGAGTACCGGTGGTTCTTCGGATCCTGGGCGGCCTTGACCGCCGCCTCGACGATGTAATCCGGAGTTGCGAAGTCCGGCTCGCCGGCGCCGAAGCCGATGACCGGACGACCGGCTGCCTTGAGCGCTTTCGCCTTGGCATCGACCGCTAGCGTTGCGGACTCGGAAATGGCGCCGATGCGGCGTGAAATTCTAGACATAGAAAATGCATCCTGACGGTTACGTAAGCTGCTGTTAGTTCCAATCCTAGTTCCCAGTATTTGCCGATGCTCAGTGAAATCGAAAAATGACACCAACTGATCACTAACTAGTGGTCAGAATGCGGTGTGCGACACACAGGGTGCAGTCAGTTCGACATTTGCTGGTTCGTTGCGTAAAGTTATTTCTCGTTGCTGAGACATCGCAACCGACATGGAAAAGTCCTGATCGGCTAAGATGTTCTCAGTAAGAGCGGTAGCTCAAAGGGTAGTGGCGCAATTGGTAGCGCAGCGGTCTCCAAAACCGCAGGTTGCAGGTTCGAGTCCTGTCTGCCCTGCGCAGTAGCGATGGTAATAATCGCACAGCGAATCTCAAATCACGGTGTGTTGTGGTCGGTCAGGCTGCGGCGCACCGTGATTGTTTCAACTGGCCAAAAAAATTGAAACGAGGATCAGGTTGAGCGAATCAGCTGCCGTAAACCCCGGAAATGGTGAGAAGGCAAAGAAGGGCTTCTTCGGACGCATCTTCCTATTCCTGCGCCAGGTAATTTCAGAACTGAAGAAGGTCGTTACCCCAACGCGTAGCGAGCTCGTCAATTACACGCTGGTTGTAATCGGTTTTGTTTGCGTCGTTATGTTGATCGTCACGATCCTTGACTTCGTACTGGGCCAAGGTTCGATCCTCCTGTTCACCAATCAGCCAGAACAGTAATTTATTTGCCGCGGCGGTATAATCGCCCGCAGGTAGTAGATGTCATTCAGTCAAAGAAAGCAGGAGCTGCAGTGTCCGACAAGGAACTCGAACCGCAGATTAATGACGAGGTCGAAAACGAGTTCGTTGAAGCTGACGGCGCGCAGGTAGAAACCGCCGCCGAGGTTGCAACCGACGAGACCGAAGCTCCAGCCGTTGTTGCTGAAGAAGCCGTTCAGGGCGAAGCCGACGAAGACGAAGCTGCTGAAGCAGACGTTCAGGATGAAGCCGACGAGGACGAAGCTGCTGAAGCAGACGTTCAGGGCGAAGCCGAAGAAGACGAAGCCGCTGAAGCAGACGACGTCGACGTAGTCGCCGCGCTCAAGGAAGAATTCCGCTCGAAGCTGCGTCGCCAGCCGGGTGACTGGTTCGTCATTCACACCTACGCAGGTTACGAAAACCGCGTGAAGCTGAACCTAGAGACTCGTATCCAGACTCAGGACATGGACGATTTCATCTATGAAATCCAGGTTCCGATGGAAGAGGTCGTTGAGGTTAAGAACACTCAGCGCAAGATCGTTCGCCGCGTGCGCATCCCGGGCTACGTCCTGGTTCGCATGGAGCTGACCGACGCTTCTTGGGGTGTCGTTCGACACACGCCAGGTGTTACCGGATTCGTAGGAAACGCCCATGATCCTAACCCGCTGAACCTCGACGAAGTGTTCTCCATGCTGGAGCACACGGTGGTCGATCCGGTTGAGCAGCCATCGGCTTCCAAGCCGGGACGTTCACCAATCACCGAAGTCACCGTCGATTTCGAGGTTGGCGAATCGGTTACCGTCAACGATGGTCCGTTCGAGACCATGCCGGCGACGATCTCGGAAATCAAGCTGGAATCGGCGCAGCTGGTTGTCCTCGTTTCGATCTTCGAGCGCGAGACCCCAGTGACCTTGAACTTCAACCAGGTCACCAAGATCCAGTAGTATTAAGTCTTCGTGCCCCATTCCGTTTGCTTTACGGGGTGAGGGCACGTCCGGCTGTCGCGCCACGACGGCCACAACCCGCAGCACGCTCCTGTGTTGTGGGAACTGCAAGAGTATAAGGACCCGACATGGCCCCAAAGAAAAAGGTCACCGGACTCATCAAGCTGCAGATCCAGGCAGGCGCCGCTAACCCGGCTCCGCCAATTGGTCCTGCACTTGGCCAGCACGGCGTCAACATCATGGAATTCTGCAAGGCTTACAACGCAGCGACCGAGTCGCAGCGCGGTAACGTTGTACCAGTTGAAATCACCGTGTATGAAGACCGTTCATTCACCTTCATCACCAAGACCCCTCCAGCAGCAGAGCTGATCAAGAAGGCTGCTGGCGTTGCCAAGGGTTCGGCTACCCCGCACACCGTCAAGGTTGCCAAGCTGTCCCAGGCTCAGGTTGAAGAAATCGCCACCACCAAGATGGCTGACCTCAACGCCAACGACTTGGCTGCCGCCTCGTTGATCATCGCCGGTACCGCCCGTTCCATGGGCATCACCGTCGAAGGCTAATTTTTAGCTTTTCGTAGTTCACTTCGGTGACTGCAACAAAGAATTTAATCTAAGGCGAGCAGGGAACACCCTGTCCGCCCGTGGCAGGACCGGGCGCGGTCCATATGACCACGACTGCATAAGGAGATAACGCAGATGGCAAAGCGCAGCAAAGCATACGTAGCCGCCGCGGCCAAGATCGTGGCTGACAAGTTCTACGATCCAACCGAGGCAATTGTCCTGGCTAAGGAAATCGCAGGCGAAAAGACTAACTCCACCGTTGAGGTAGCTTTCCGTTTGAGCGTTGACCCACGCAAGGCTGACCAGATGGTTCGCGGTACCGTGAACCTTCCACACGGCACCGGTAAGACCGCCCGCGTGGTTGTCTTCGCCAATGGCGACAAGGCCGAAGCTGCAATCGCAGCCGGCGCCGACTTTGTTGGCTCGGACGACCTGATCGAAAAGATCCAGGGCGGCTGGACCGACTTCGACTCGGCCGTGGCAACCCCAGACCTCATGGGTAAGGTTGGCCGCTTGGGTAAGATCTTGGGTCCTCGTAACCTGATGCCAAACCCTAAGACCGGCACCGTGACCATGGATGTCGCCAAGGCTGTTAATGACATCAAGGGTGGCAAGATCGACTTCCGCGTCGACAAGCACGCCAACCTTCACTTCATCATCGGCAAGGCTTCGTTCGAAGCCAAGCAGCTGACCGAGAACTACGCAGCAGCTCTGGAAGAAGTACTTCGCTTGAAGCCTTCCTCCTCGAAGGGTCGCTACATCTCGAAGGCAACCGTTTCGACCACCTTCGGTCCAGGCATCCCTGTTGATTCGAACGTAACTCGCATCGAGGCCTAAAGCCCAACGAGCGCTAAAACCGCGGGACTGACCAGAGAGATCTGGTCCGTCCCGCGGTTTTTGTTTTCGCTCTCCATGGTTTCCTAGACAGGCTAACAAGTCGCCTGAAGGCCTAGTCAAAAGCTTGTTCAACGTCCGCGCTTGGCGAATTGCAAAGGTGGAGGCAGTCACGGAAACCGCTCACTATTTGTTCTGCTGTTTCGCAGCTAGACTGCCAGGGAAACCCGAGCTGACTAGATGGTATTCATCTGGTGATAGCTATTGGGTGCCAAATATGTGAATTACCTGTACTGTCGCCGTTATCTGCCTGTGATCTGTTCCGTAGTCGCAATGAGTAGTGATAAGCTTAAATGACCGACTTGATCGGCGGTTTCTACATGGGCCCCCCAAGACCATGTAGAAGCCGGATACGGAAGTTTCCCCAAAACTTTCGTGTCGACAAGTAGCCTGTTGTCAGCGTCCCCCAAGTGCTGACCTCAGGCCTTGTCATTTTAACGGCCATTGAGTGATTCGAATCATGCCCGCCTTGGCGCCATTGGATTTGGAAGTTGCTGCCTTGGCCGTTTAGACTAGATGTACCGAAGACCGTCGGCCGAGTGCATGCTTGCATAAACTCCTAAGAGCTCGAAAGAGCGGCCAACGCAGGTTTCATAGATTTGTTTTGACTTGAATTAGTTGAAATGCCCTGTGCTCCTGCGCGGGGCCTTTTTTATGGGCTCCGCCGGTTATGAAACGGTACCGAACAAATCCCCGGAAGGAGTGTTATGGCAACGCCTACCAAGACTGTAGCGATTGAAGAAATCACTGCAGACTTCAAGGAATCAACTGCGGCTGTCTTGACTGAATACCGTGGGCTTACCGTTGCACAGCTCAAGGAACTTCGCCGCTCACTTGGTCAGGAGACCAAGTACGCAGTTGTGAAGAACACCTTGACCGCTATCGCAGCGAAGGAAGTTGGCATCGATGCATTCGATGGTCAGCTTTCCGGTCCGACTGCAATCGCCTTCATTAAGGGTGACGCAGTTGCTGCCGCAAAGAGCCTCACGGAATTTGCCAAGGCTAACGAGAAGCTTGTCGTCAAGTCCGGCTTCTTCGAGGGCAAGGCCCTTGATAAGGCTGGCATCGCTGCTTTGGCAGCTTTGGAATCCCGCGAAACTCAGCTCACTCGCGTTGCTGCAGTACTGCAGGCTCCGGCCGCCGCAGCTGTACGCGTGGTGGACGCTTTGCGTCTGAAGCTAGAAGAGGACGGCGGCGCTGCTGCCGAGGAAGCTCCGGCAGAAGCCTAAGCTTTCGCGACTCTCTCGCATCGTAAACCCAATTCATAGGCCCCAGGGCCAAAATCGAAAGGACGCCGACCATGGCGAAGCTCAGCACTGAAGAGCTGCTTTCAGCATTCAAGGAAATGACCATCATCGAGCTCTCCGAGTTCGTGAAGGAATTCGAGGAGACCTTCGAGGTTTCCGCAGCTGCTGTTGCAGTTGCAGGCCCAGCAGCCGGTGGCGAAGCCGCAGCTGAAGAGCAGACCGAATTCGACGTTATCCTCGAGTCGGCTGGCGACAAGAAGATCGCAGTCATCAAGGAAGTTCGTGCATTGACTTCCCTCGGCCTGAAGGAAGCCAAGGAGCTCGTTGACGCTGCTCCAAAGGCTGTTCTTGAAGGTGCCGCAAAGGACGCTGCTGAGAAGGCAAAGGAAGCTCTCGAAGCTGCCGGCGCAACCGTCTCGGTTAAGTAGTAAGTTCAGCGGTCACTCGCAACTTATTACCAAAGGGTTCATGGACTTCGTGTCCATGGGCCCTTTGGTCGTTAACGTGAAAAAATCTCGTATCACAACTTTATAAGTTTATAACGTTTCTATTAACAGGGTTTATTCAAGTTCATTGTTTACAGTGAATAGGTGTCGAAAACCGAAACGCAAGAATCCAAGAAGACGGGTGCACGGCTAGGCTTACTAGACGCGCTGCGCATTAGCGCTGCCTTGATCGTTGTGCTCTACCACTACACAACCTGGGGGCATAGCCACTGGGGTGTCAAAGCGCCAGAAGCTTGGCCTGTCTTATCAGAGTTCACTCGGTATGGCTCGATCGGCGTACAGCTTTTCTTCCTGATCTCCGGATTCGTGATCCTGATGTCTGTCCAGGGGAAAAACATCATCCACTTCATCGGATCGAGACTTGGCCGGCTATATCCGGCCTACTGGTTGGCCGTCATTGCGGCGGCGATTCTGACCTTCAAAATCTGGCCGGCTGAGAAGGACGGACGAAGCAGCGGGGATATCGTTCCAAACCTCACTATGGTCCAGCAGGGGATGGGCGTTCGGGATCTGGACGGCGTCTACTGGACGCTGTGGGTAGAATTCCGTTTCTACGTCCTGCTCGGATTGCTCCTGGTATTCGGACTGGTGAAGACCAAAAACATCATGTGGCTGGCGTTCATCTGGCCGGCTCTGGGAATCCTTTTGCATGTGGCCGAGATGCCCAAGCTGCAAGAGTGGTTTGCCGGTCAGTACGCGGCACAGTTTGCCGCGGGCATGGTCTTGTTCCTGATCTATCAGAACGGGCATACCCTCGGACGCTGGGCCTTAGTAGCATTCAACGCGGTAGTGTCCGCCTATTTCACTGGCCTCAAGGGAAGCTTTGACAGCGACTATCTTTCCGGCCTGACCGTGCCTGCATGGCATTTCTCGGTATTGGCAGTGCTGTGTATCGCGTTGCTGGCGCTCTGCGTGCTCACACCATTGAGGTATGTTCAGGCTCGTTGGCTAGTCGTGGCAGGCTCACTGACCTACCCGCTGTACCTGTTCCACCAGCTCTGGGGCTGGTGGATCATTCACTCGCTGAGCGCCAGCTTGAACAAATATGTGCTCCTGGCGTTGACCATAAGCATCATGCTGATCGTGGCCTACCTCGTGGCTCGCTTCGTGGAGAAGCCAGTCGGGCTTTGGCTGCGAAACGAATCAATTAAGTCGCTCACCGCGCTCAATGGGTGGGCCAAGAAGCTTCCGAAACCAGCGGCAATATCTCCTACTCGGGAACGGAAATATCAGCAATCGTGGCATCAAATCCGGTAACCAAGTCGCGCGGATGTACCAGCAAGCCGTGCTCCGGTTCGCCGCAGCCCAGGGCGATGACTTCCGGGACAGGTTCTTGGAAGACACTGGAATCAATGTAGAGCGGCAAGACCGTGTGCGAACCAAACGGAGTGATGGTGCCGTGCACATAACGGGTGACGTCATAAGCTATATCCGCCTCTGGCAGGGAAAGCTTGTTGACTCCAACCTCGGCTCGCAGCTTAGGCCAGCTCAATTTGCGACCACCTGGGATCAGCGCAAATAGATACGTGTCGTCGGAACGCTTGATGACTAGCGTTTTGAGTAGATGCGCGGGAATGACGCCCAGCAATTTAGCGGCTTCTTCGAGCGAGGAAGCGGCTTCACGCGGCACTATTTCGATCGAAATATCCCGGCGTGAAGCATCGAGGCTGACACGGGTGAGAGCTTCATTGACTTTTGACTGATGCATGTTCTTCACTCCTGGTTGTTCATTGCTGTTCTCTGGCGGGTTAGAGTTCGAGCCGTAGCCGCGGCGTTCAGTGCCAGAATCTGGTCGTGTAACCCAACTGCTTTCTCCTCGAAGAGCTTTAGCCTTTCCCCGAGGCTAACTCATATTCATCACGATTTGGAGACATGGGGCGCATAAACGATCGGTACTAGCCAAAACAGCGAGCGGCGGGTGTCCCGCTGCTCGCTGTTTTGGACTCGTGATTATGTCGATTAGCTATGTACGTCCTGCGTCTCCAATGGATCGCTCTGCTGTTGGTCACCGTCATATTCATCGGTGCCGCCGGCCGGTACGGCTTTGCCTCGCACGAAGAACCAATAGCAAATTGCCAAGAGGGCTATCCAGGCGACGCCTGTGAGCAAGGCGCTGCGTGTCTGCGGAACGATGCCAATCATGATGATCACGAAGACCATGAACGCTACGGCAATGTAGCTTCCCAATGGCCACAGCGGTACCGGGAAAGCCGACGGCGCAAGATTGTCCCGCATGATCTTGCGCTTCATCGCGATATGCGAAATCAGGATCATTAGCCAAACCACGACCGTCGCAAAGGTTGCTAGGGCTGCAATCAAGAAGAAAATCTGGTCCTTGAACCAAATGTTGAGCAGCACGCCGATCAGCAATGCACCGATCATTGACATCGACGTCACCCAGGGGACCCCGTTGGCGGTGGTCTTGGTAAATACTTGCGGTGCCTGTCCAAGCCGTGCCATCCCGTGGATCATGCGACCGGCACCGAATATATCTGCGTTAATTGCCGACAAGGCCGCGGTAATCACAATGAAATTCAAAACGTGAGCCGCTGAGGAGAGCCCGATGCTTGAGAAAATCGAGACGAAGGGGCTTTCCTCGCCATTGATCGTGTTCCAAGGCTGGATGCTCATAATGACGCCCAGGGTCAGTACGTAAAACAGCAGAATTCGTACGGGCACCGAATTGACCGCCTGCGGGATGACCTTTCGAGGATTCTGCGCTTCTCCGGCAGTAATGCCAATAACCTCGGTGCCACCGAATGCGAACATCACAATGGTGAAGGACATCAGTACGCCCCAGATGCCCTGGGGCATGAATCCGTCGTGTGCGAAGAGATTTGAGATCCCGGCGGCGCCTTCGCTTTGATTGCCAAGACCGAAGAGGATGACCAAGATTCCGCCGGCGATCATCGCGATGATCGCAACCACCTTGATCAGCGAAAACCAGAATTCCAGCTCGCCAAAAACCTTGACCGACAGCAGATTCACCGCTGCAATGAAGAAGACGACTGCGAGGATCCAAATCCAGCGTTCAACGTTGGGGAACCAGAAGCCCATATACACGCCAAAGGCTGTCACATCCGCTAAGGCAACGACGAACATTTCGAAGGTGTAGGTCCATCCGGTGGCGAAGCCGGCAAAGCGTCCGACATACGTAGATGCGTAGCTGCCGAAGGACCCCGAGACCGGATTGCGAACCGCCATCTCGCCCAGCGCCCGCATGACCATGAAGACCACGGCGCCACCGACAAGATAAGCGAGCAGTACTGCAGGTCCAGCCATTTGTATGGCGCCTGCCGAGCCGTAAAACAGTCCCGTTCCAATTGCTGATCCTAGGGCAATGAATCGTATATGCCGAGTGCTCAAGCCTCGTTTGAGGCTCTGGGCTGGTTGACTGGTTCTCACTGCTCTCCTTGGAAAACTAGGGGATTCGAGCGGGAGCTGGAATATCGAATTCCTCGGCGTCCCCGTCGAGCTACCTGTCTATGTAATCGTGATCACAGGGCCGGTAGTAGGGACTTTTTTGATCAGCAGTCCGGAATTTCAGACGACACCAGGTTAAGCGTTTGTCGTTGCTGAAAGAGTGCGCCAGACCGGAATCGTGACGCAAGCCGATATCGAGAACGCAGCCTCAATGAGTGCGGAAGGGCAGGGGAGCGGTCCCCGGATGCTTATAGAAGTGGCTCGAAGGTGAGCCGCATGGGCCGTAGGAGTGGCCAAACCAGAAGCCGGAACGCCTACTGTGAGTAACAACACAGAAAAATGCAACGGTACCCATGGGGAAGCGAGCGTGTTCTGCGTGGTCGTGCTTCGAAGCCCCGGAACAGATGATTATTTGCCAGTTCACGTGGGAAAATGCTGAGGCGTTGGGCGAACTGGGTTTGGCCGCGGTCGCCGCCGGGAGAGGGGTGCGCTTGCGAATTCCGGGAAATTTCCGGCGACCGAAAAAGGCGGCAAGAAACTATAGCACGAATCTCTCCGGCGGATATCGACAAGCTTAAAATACTCCGGTAGAGTAGAAATTTGCGCCATACCTGTTTGCGCGCGGCCTTCATATAGCGGTGGGTTCGCGTCGTCACAAGAGGGCTTGTCCTATGACAGGCACCTTAGCACGGTTGGCGTTCGGAAACCTGACGGTCTTTGGAAGGATCCATCTTGGTCGCCTCGAGCAACCCTAACAACCAAACCGCTAGTTCGGCTCGCGATGCTGCATACGCTGGCCGACTTTCTTTTGCAAAGATTCACGAACCCCTTGAAGTGCCTAACCTGCTGGCATTGCAGACTGAGAGCTTTGACCGCCTCATCGGCAATGAACTCTGGAAGGCTCGCCTAGCCAAGGCCGAAGCCGCTGGTGACACCAGCGTGCCGGACACCTCGGGCTTGGCTGAAATCTTCGAGGAGATTTCCCCGATCGAAGACTTCCAGGACACCATGTCCTTGAGCTTCTCCGATCCGGAATTCGCTGATCCAAAGTACTCCATCGCTGAGTGCAAGGATCGCGACGCCACTTACGCGGCACCGCTGTATGTCAAGGCCGAGTTCATGAACAATGAAACTGGCGAAATCAAGCAGCAGACCGTCTTCATGGGCGATTTCCCACTGATGTCCGACAAGGGCACCTTCGTCATCAACGGCACCGAGCGTGTTGTTGTGTCGCAGCTGGTCCGTTCCCCTGGCGCGTACTTCGAGTCCGCTCCGGACAAGACCAGTGACAAGACCATCTACTCCTCGCGAATCATTCCTTCGCGCGGCGCCTGGTTCGAACTAGAAATCGACAAGCGCGACCAGATCGGTGTGCGCCTGGACCGCAAGCGCAAGCAGTCGGTCACCGTGTTGCTCAAGGCCCTTGGCTGGAGCGAAGAGAAGATCCTGTCAGAGTTCGGTCAGTACGACTCGATGCGTGCCACCTTGGAAAAGGACAACATCAAGGACCAGAACGAAGCATTGCTGGATATCTACCGCAAGCTGCGTCCGGGCGAGCCGCCAACGGTTGATGCCGCACAGGGTCTGCTGCGCAACATGTACTTCGAGCCAAAGCGCTACGACCTGGCCAAGGTTGGTCGTTACAAGATCAACCGCAAGCTGGGTGTCGAGACTCCGGTTGACGCCGAGAGCCCTGCCGTACTGTCGGTGGACGACATCGTCGCCATGATCCGTTACCTCGTTGCGTTGCACGCAGGCGAGAAGACCATCTCCGGCACCCGCAAGGGCGAGATCGTCGACGTATCGGTTAATGTGGACGACATCGACCACTTCGGCAACCGTCGTATCCGCGCCGTGGGCGAGCTGATCGAGAACCAGATCCGCACCGGTCTTTCGCGTATGGAGCGTGTTGTGCGCGAGCGCATGACCACCCAGGACGTCGAGGCGATCACCCCGCAGACGCTGATCAACATCCGCCCCGTGGTAGCTGCCATCAAGGAGTTCTTCGGTACTTCGCAGCTCTCGCAGTTCATGGACCAGAACAACCCGCTGGCCGGCCTGACCCACAAGCGCCGCCTGTCGGCTCTGGGCCCAGGCGGTCTGTCCCGTGACCGCGCAGGCATGGAAGTTCGAGACGTTCACCCGTCCCACTACGGACGTATGTGCCCAATTGAAACTCCCGAAGGCCCGAACATTGGCCTGATCGGTTCGTTGGCTACCTACGGCCGGATCAACTCCTTCGGCTTCATCGAAACCCCTTACCGCAAGGTGAAGGACGGCGTTGTTTCCAACGAGGTCGAGTACCTGACCGCAGATGACGAGCTGCAGCACTTCATCGCACAGGCCAACGCTCCATTGGGCGAAGATGGCCGCTTCGAAGAAGACGCCGTCTTGGTCCGTGAAAAGGGCGGTGGCGGCGAGCCCGTCATCGTTGAGCCGAGCGAAGTGACCTTCATGGACGTTTCGCCACGCCAGATGGTGTCGGTTGCCACCGCGCTGATTCCGTTCCTCGAGCACGATGACGCGAACCGCGCACTGATGGGCGCCAACATGCAGCGCCAGGCTGTGCCGCTGTTGGCCTCCGAGTCGCCACTGGTTGGTACCGGCATGGAGAAGTACGCCGCTATCGACGCCGGCGATTCAGTGGTCGCCCTGAAGCCAGGTGTTGTCACCGAGGTTTCCGCGGACCTGGTTGTTGTCATGAACGATGACGGCACCGAGTCGATGTACCCGATCATGAAGTTCGCACGCTCGAACCAGGGCAACGCGTACAACCAGCGCGTGCTGGTCACCGAGGGCGATCGCCTGGAATTCCAGTCGATCATCGCCGACGGTCCTTCGACCGACAAGGGCGAGCTTTCCCTGGGTAAGAACCTGCTCGTGGCATTCATGTCATGGGAAGGGCACAACTTCGAGGATGCGATCATCCTTTCGCAGCGCATGATCTTCGAGGACGTGCTCACCTCGATTCACATCGAAGAGCACGAAGTCGATGCCCGCGACACCAAGCTTGGTGCCGAGGAAATCACCCGCGATATCCCGAACGTGTCCGAGGACATCCTCTCCCAGCTTGATGACCGCGGCATCGTGTACATCGGCGCCGAGGTTGAAGCAGGCGACGTCCTGGTAGGCCGTGTCACTCCTAAGGGCGAGACCGAGCTGACCCCGGAAGAGCGCCTGCTGCGCGCGATCTTCGGTGAGAAGTCCCGCGAAGTGCGCGATACCTCGCTGAAGGTGCCGCACGGCGAGTCCGGTACCGTCATCGGCGTGCGCATCTTCGATCGCGACAACGATGATGACCTGTCCCCAGGCGTGAACCAGCTGGTTCGCGTGTACGTGGCACAGAAGCGCAAGATCACCAACGGTGACAAGCTTGCCGGCCGTCACGGCAACAAGGGCGTTATCTCCAAGATTCTGCCACTTGAGGATATGCCTTTCCTCGAGGACGGAACCGCGGTTGACGTCGTGTTGAACCCACTGGGTGTGCCAGGTCGTATGAACGTCGGCCAGGTTATGGAAATCCACCTGGGTTGGGCTGCCAAGCAGGGCTGGAATATCGAGAACGAGCCGGCTTGGGTGCGAAACCTGCCTAACCTGCCTCGCCAGTCCGGTCCGACCACCGTGTCCACCCCGGTCTTCGACGGTGCCTCGGAAGAGGAAATCCGCGGAATCCTGGATTCGACGAACGTCACTCGTGACGGCGACCGTCTGATCGGCAACACCGGTAAGACCCGTCTGTTCGACGGTCGTTCCGGCGAGCCATTCCCGGATCCGGTATCCGTTGGCTACATGTACATCTTGAAGCTTCACCACCTGGTGGACGACAAGATCCACGCACGTTCCACCGGTCCATACTCCATGATTACCCAGCAGCCACTTGGTGGTAAGGCCCAGTTCGGTGGCCAGCGCTTCGGTGAGATGGAAGTTTGGGCCCTGGAAGCTTACGGCGCCGCTTACACCCTGCAGGAACTTCTGACCATCAAGTCGGATGATATCCACGGTCGTGTGAAGGTCTACGAAGCCATCGTCAAGGGCGAGAACGTTCCGGAGCCAGGTGTTCCAGAGTCGTTCAAGGTGCTCATCAAGGAAATGCAGTCGTTGTGCTTGAACGTTGAGGTACTTGGTACCGACGGCAACACTATCGAAATGCGTGAATCGGACGAGGAATCGTTCCGTGCAGCGGAAGAGCTGGGCATCGACCTTTCCCGGTCGGAGCCAAACTCCGTAGAGGAGGTCTAGGTTCCACCGCTGCCTTGAGCGGCCCGCGGGCCCAGCGAGCGTAGCGGCTCACCAAGACTTACTTATTCGTATCGACTTCAGACACCAAAGAAGAGAGAAAAGGACCCTATGTCCAGCGATTCCTCATTCGGCCTCATGCGCATTGGCCTTGCTACCGCAGAAGAAATTCGCGGTTGGAGCTACGGCGAAGTCAAGAAGCCGGAAACCATTAACTACCGCACCCTGAAGCCAGAGAAGGACGGACTTTTCTGCGAAAAGATCTTCGGCCCTTCCCGGGACTGGGAATGCTACTGCGGTAAGTACAAGCGCGTACGTTTCAAGGGCATCATCTGTGAGCGTTGTGGCGTCGAGGTGACCCGCGCTAACGTTCGTCGTGAGCGCATGGGACACATCGAGCTTGCCGCTCCAGTGACCCACATCTGGTACTTCAAGGGCGTTCCATCGCGTTTGGGCTACCTGCTGGATCTGGCTCCGAAGGACCTCGAAAAGGTCATTTACTTCGCTGCCTACATGATCACCAGCGTCAACGAAGAGCGTCGCCACGCCGAATTGCCTAACCTGCAGGCCCAGCATGATCTGGAACTGCGCAACCTGGCAAACAACGCGGAAGCCGACAAGAAGGCCATTGCCGCCGAGCTCGAAACCGAGCTTGAGCGCATGGAGGCCGACGGTGCCAAGGGCGCCGAGCTGAACAAGGCTCGCACCCTGGCAGAGAAGACCGTGCTGCAGATCGACAAGCGCGCGAAGCTCGAAGCAGAGCGCCTGCGTGCGGTCTGGGAACGCTTCAAGGGCCTGAAGGTCGCTGACCTTGAGGGCGATGAAGGCCTGTACCGCACCATGCGTGAGAAGTACGGACTGTTCTTCGAAGGCTCTATGGGTGCAGAATCGATCCAGAAGCGCCTGCAGAACTTCGACCTTGCCGGCGAAGCCGAACTGCTCAAGAAGATCATCGACGAGGGCAAGGGCCAGAAGAAGGCCCGTGCACTGAAGCGCCTGAAGGTGGTCAACGCCTTCCTGGTCAACCAGAACTCGCCAGAGGGCATGGTGCTGGATTCCGTTCCGGTGATCCCACCAGAGCTGCGTCCGATGGTTCAGCTCGACGGTGGCCGTTTCGCCACCTCGGACCTGAACGACCTGTACCGCCGCGTGATCAACCGCAACAACCGCCTGAAGCGCCTGCTGGATCTCGGTGCCCCCGAGATCATCGTGAACAACGAAAAGCGCATGCTCCAGGAAGCTGTTGACTCGCTGTTCGACAACGGTCGTCGTGGCCGTCCGGTCACCGGACCGGGTAACCGCCCGCTGAAGTCCCTGAGCGACATGCTCAAGGGCAAGCAGGGTCGTTTCCGTCAGAACCTGCTCGGCAAGCGTGTTGACTACTCGGGCCGTTCGGTCATCGTGGTTGGTCCGCAGCTGAAGCTGCACCAGTGTGGTCTGCCTAAGCAGATGGCCCTGGAGCTCTTCAAGCCGTTCGTGATGAAGCGCCTGGTTGACCTCAACCACGCACAGAACATCAAGAGCGCCAAGCGCATGGTTGAGCGTTACCGCCCACAGGTTTGGGATGTTCTCGAAGAGATCATCACCGAGCACCCGGTACTGCTGAACCGTGCACCTACCCTGCACCGTTTGGGCATCCAGGCGTTCGAACCTCAGCTGGTCGAGGGCAAGGCATTGCAGCTGCACCCGCTGGTTTGTGCTGCCTTCAACGCCGACTTCGACGGTGACCAGATGGCAGTTCACCTGCCGCTGAGCCCAGAAGCCCAGGCCGAAGCGCGCATCCTGATGTTGTCCTCGCACAACATCTTGAAGCCTTCGGACGGCCGCCCGGTGGCACTTCCTTCGCAGGATATGATCATCGGTCTGCACCACCTGACCACCAAGCGCGCTACCGAAGCCGGTGCCGGACGCACCTTCACCTCGGTTGCCGAAGCCATTATGGCAATGGACCTGCGTGAGCTGCACCTGAACGCACCGGTCAAGATTCGCGTACCGAACTTCGTTCCTTCCGAGGAGCAGCCAGCTCCGGAAGGCTGGGAGCCAGGCACCGATGCGCTCTTGGAGACCTCGCTGGGCCAGGTGTTGTTCAACGACACCCTGCCAGCGGACTACCCATGGGTTGCACACGTGACCGGCAAGGATGCGCTTTCGGAGATCGTCAACGATCTGGCCGAGCGCTACCCGAAGATCACCGCCGCCGAAACCCTGGACAACCTGAAGGATGCCGGTTTCTACTGGGCAACCCGCTCGGGCGTCACCGTGGCAATCTCGGATATTACCTCGAATATGGACAAGGCAGCCATCCTTGCTCCTTACGAGGTTCGTGCCGCGAAGGTTCAGGCTTCGTTCGATAAGGGCTTGATTGCCGATACCGAACGCCGCCAGGACCTGATCGACATCTGGACCAAGGCTACCGATGAGGTTGCCGAGGCGATGAAGAACGGCATGGAAGAGCTGAACACCATTAACCGCATGGTGACTTCCAAGGCTCGTGGTAACTACCTGCAACTGCGGCAGATCGCCGGTATTCGTGGTCTGGTGTCCAACCCTAAGGGTGAAATTATTCCTCGCCCGATCAAGTCCTCGTACCGCGAAGGCCTGTCGGTTCTGGAGTACTTCATCGCGACCCACGGTGCCCGTAAGGGTCTGGCCGATACCGCGTTGAAGACCGCTAACTCGGGTTACCTGACCCGTCGTCTGGTGGACGTTTCACAGGACGTTATCGTGCGCGAAGAAGACTGTGGCACCCGCCGCGGCCTGACCGTGCCGATCGCCAACAACTCCGTTGGTGTGCGCATGATGCACGAAACCGTCGAGAACTCGGCTTACACCCGCACCCTGGCCACCGAGGCCAAGGACGCGGACGGCAACGTGCTGGCAGCAGCCGGCGCCGATGTGGGCGACGTGCTCATCGACCAGCTGTACGCAGCCGGCGTCGATGAGATCCGTGTCCGCTCCGTGCTGACCTGTGATTCGGCCGTGGGAACCTGTGCTCTGTGCTACGGTCGCTCGCTGGCCAGCGGCAAGACCGTGGACATCGGCGAGGCCGTAGGCATTATCGCCGCACAGTCCATCGGTGAGCCTGGTACCCAGCTGACCATGCGTACCTTCCACACCGGTGGTGTCGCATCGGCTGACGATATTACCCAGGGTCTGCCTCGTATCCAGGAACTGTTCGAAGCCCGTACCCCTAAGGGTGTGGCTCCGATGTCCGAGGTCACCGGTCGCGTGTCGATCGAGGACGACGAGAAGCAGCTGCGCGTTGTCGTCACTCCAGACAACGGCGACGAGAAGCAGGCCTACCCGGTTCTGCGTCGTGCTCGCCTGTTGGTTGAAGAGGGCGAAAGCATCGTCGCCGGTACTCAGCTCACCAGCGGTACCTTGGATCCGAAGCAGGTTCTTCGAGTCCTCGGCCCACGTGAAGCTCAGAAGTTCTTGGTCCGTGAGGTCCAGGACGTGTACCAGTCCCAGGGTGTAGGCATCCACGATAAGCACGTGGAAGTCATCGTCCGCCAGATGCTGCGTCGCGTCACCGTCATCGAATCCGGCGAAACCGACTTGCTTCCGGGCGAGCTGGCCGACCGTTCGCGCTTCACCGCTGCGAACAAGAAGGCAGTCACCGAGGGCAAGCGCCCGGCCGCCGGTCGTGACGAGATGATGGGTATTACCAAGGCATCGCTTGCCACCGATTCATGGCTGTCGGCTGCTTCCTTCCAGGAAACCACCCGCGTCCTGACTCAGGCTGCGATGGAAGGCAAGTCGGATCCATTGCTGGGTCTGAAGGAGAACGTGATCATCGGTAAGTTGATCCCGGCCGGTACCGGCTTGGATCGCTACACCCAGATCAATGTCGAGCCAACCGACGAAGCAAAGGCAACTTTGTTCACCGGTTCTTCGGCCTTCTCTTCGGGCCTGTACGACGATGCGCTGGAGGGCAATCTTTCGCCAGAGTTCCAGGCCATCTCGATGGACGACTACGACCACGGTTCGGACTTCCGCTAAACACGGATTCTTAACTAGTTAGTCAAAACGCCCGCCGGTACCTCGTGTGCCGGCGGGCGTTCCATTTAAGCGCAGACCAATTAGTGGATAGATCAGTGGGAGAATAGTCCACTAAAGATGATTTGCCGCAAACGACGCTGCTAGATTCACCCCGTGGTCACCTGCGGTATCGCCGCCGTTCAGCTTGGCTCGATAGGATCAGTGCATTGGTGAGATAGCTTACGGAAACTAGAGCGATGGCGGTTTAATGCTAGACTGAGATCAATTGTTTTAGGTGTGGCAAAATGGACTCGGTCCGGGTTGCGGGCAGGTTGCGCAACAAATGCCACACTTTCGCACGCCTAGGGACTTTCCGTTCCTGCTGGCCGCAAAGCAAGCAGCTAGCTCCACAACTTCGCAGATTCTGTTCGGTTGTGGTGCCGACAAACTTAGACAATGGAAGGACACGAAAGTGCCTACTATTCAGCAGCTGGTCCGTAAGGGCCGCTCGCCTAAGGTCGTCAAGACCAAGGCTCCTGCCCTCAAGGGCAACCCAATGCGTCGTGGCGTATGCACCCGTGTGTACACCACCACCCCGAAGAAGCCTAACTCGGCTCTGCGTAAGGTCGCACGTGTGCGCCTTGCCGGTGGCATCGAAGTTACCGCTTACATTCCAGGTGTCGGACACAACCTGCAGGAACACTCCATCGTGCTCGTTCGCGGTGGTCGTGTAAAGGACCTCCCAGGTGTTCGTTACAAGATTGTACGTGGTGCTCTTGATACTCAGGGTGTTAAGGGTCGTAAGCAGGCTCGTTCCAGCTACGGCGCGAAGAAGGATGGTAAGTAATGCCTCGTAAGGGTCCGGCGCCAAAGCGCCCACTAGTTTCTGATCCGGTCTTCGAATCCCCATTGGTCACTCAGCTGATCAACAAGGTTCTCGTCGACGGCAAGAAGTCCACTGCAGAGCGCATTGTTTACGGTGCACTCGAAGGTGCGGCCGCAAAGTCCGGCACCGACGCTGTGACGACTCTCAAGAAGGCCATGGATAACATCCGCCCGGCCCTCGAGGTTCGTTCACGCCGTGTTGGTGGCGCTACTTACCAGGTTCCCGTCGAGGTCAAGCCAGGCCGCGCAACCGCACTTGCACTGCGCTGGTTGGTTGGCTACTCGAAGGCTCGCCGCGAGAAGACCATGATCGAGCGTTTGATGAACGAGATCTTGGATGCATCGAACGGTCTGGGTGCCGCTGTGAAGCGTCGCGAAGACACTCACAAGATGGCCGAGTCCAACAAGGCCTTCGCCCATTACCGCTGGTAAGAACCGCTTGGAATTGCTGGGTGTCAAAAGGCACCCAGCCAATCCTAGCCTCACCTTTTAGGGAGACAACGTGGCACAGGACGTGCTTACTGACCTGAATAAGGTCCGAAATATCGGCATCATGGCACACATCGATGCTGGTAAGACCACTACTACTGAGCGCATCCTGTTCTACACGGGTGTGAATCACAAGCTCGGTGAGACCCACGACGGTGCGTCGACCACCGACTGGATGGAGCAGGAAAAGGAACGCGGTATCACCATTACCTCCGCGGCCGTGACTTGCTTCTGGAACAACAACCAGATCAACATCATCGACACCCCTGGCCACGTTGACTTCACCGTTGAGGTGGAGCGCTCGCTGCGCGTGCTCGATGGCGCCGTTGCCGTGTTCGATGGCAAGGAAGGCGTTGAGCCTCAGTCTGAGACCGTTTGGCGCCAGGCTGACAAGTACAACGTTCCGCGTATCTGCTTCGTCAACAAGATGGACAAGCTGGGTGCTGACTTCTACTTCACCGTAGATACCATCGTCAAGCGCTTGGGTGCCAAGCCATTGGTGATGCAGCTGCCTATCGGTTCCGAGCACGAATTCACCGGTGTGGTCGACTTGATGACCATGAAGGCATTCGTCTGGGAAGGCGACTCCAAGGGTGACGTCACCATGGGTGCCGCCTACGAGACTCGCGAAATTCCTGCAGATATGCAGGAAAAGGCCAACGAGTACCGCGCCAAGCTGGTTGAGGATGTCGCCGAGGGCTCTGACGAGCTCATGGAGAAGTTCCTCGAAGGCGAAGAGATCAGCAATGACGAGCTCAAAGCCGGCATTCGCAAGATGGTCATCAACTCGGAGATCTACCCGGTCTTCTGTGGTTCGGCCTTCAAGAACCGCGGCGTGCAGCCAATGCTCGACGCAGTGATCGACTTCCTGCCAAACCCACTTGACGTGGGCGCCATGGTGGGCCACGATCCAAAGGACGAAGAAGTTGAGCTCACTCGCGAGCCTACCGAGGATGCACCATTCTCGGCACTGGCTTTCAAGATTGCCGCGCACCCATTCTTCGGCCAGCTGAACTTCATCCGCGTCTACTCGGGCAAGGCAACTTCAGGTACTCAGTTGCTGAACTCGACGAAGCAGAAGAAGGAACGCGTTGGCAAGCTCTTCCAGATGCACTCCAACAAGGAGAATCCGGTTGAAGAGATCCACGCAGGTCACATCTACGCCGTGATCGGCCTGAAGGATACCACCACCGGTGATACCCTTTGCGATCCAGCGAACCCGATCGTGCTTGAGTCGATGTCGTTCCCAGCACCAGTGATCTTCGTGGCCATCGAGCCTAAGACCAAGGGTGACCAGGAAAAGCTGTCGACCGCTATCCAGAAGCTGTCTGCGGAAGATCCAACCTTCACCGTTTCGTTGAACGACGACACCGGCCAGACCGAAATCGGCGGCATGGGCGAGCTTCACCTGGATATCCTGGTGGACCGCATGAAGCGCGAATTCCGCGTGGAAGCCAACGTGGGTAAGCCACAGGTCGCATACCGCGAAACCATCAAGAAGGCTGTGGAGAAGGTTGACTTCACCCACAAGAAGCAGACCGGTGGTTCGGGCCAGTTCGCAAAGGTCCAGGTATCGTTCGAACCTCTAGAGGTTGTCGACGGAGTTACCTACGAGTTCAAGAACGCCGTCACCGGTGGTCGTATCCCTCGTGAGTACATCCCATCCATCGACGCCGGTATCCAGGACGCCATGCAGTACGGCATCCTTGCTGGTTACCAGATGGTCGGCGTGAAGGCTACCGTCATCGACGGTGCTTACCACGACGTTGACTCCTCGGAAATGGCGTTCAAGATCGCTGGCTCACAGGTATTCAAGGAAGGCGCACGCCGCGCTAACCCAATCTTGCTTGAACCACTGATGAGCGTCGAAGTTCGTACCCCGGAAGAGTACATGGGCGACGTTATCGGCGACCTGAACTCCCGCCGTGGCTCGATCACCGAGATGTCCGATGCAGCTGGCGTGAAGGTTATCAATGCCCACGTGCCACTGTCGGAGATGTTCGGTTACATTGGTGATCTGCGGTCCAAGACCCAGGGTCGTGCAGTGTACTCGATGACCTTCCACAGCTACTCTGAGGTCCCGAAGGCAGTTGCCGAAGAGATCATCCAGAAGGCCCGCGGCGAGTAATCGTCCAGGAAGCAAACTTGGCCGTGACCCCGCCAGTGTGGGGGAGTGGCCGATCGCGAAGCCGGCTTTATTGCCAATGAAGCCGGCCTCGCAAACGGCCAACGAGGGATTTGCATCACATGCAGGACCCGCGCAGGACCGAAATTTTCGTAAATATCCAAGCCCCCAGTAGACTGATTCCAGTTCGTTTGCGAATCGCGCAAACGAAAGTAAGTCTTCTGTAAAACGTTTCTAGGAGGAACCTGTGGCAAAGGCAAAGTTCGAGCGGACCAAGCCGCACGTCAACATCGGCACCATTGGTCACGTTGACCACGGTAAGACCACGTTGACCGCCGCCATCTCCAAGGTACTTGCTGACAAGTACCCTGATCTCAACGAGCAGCGCGACTTCGCGTCGGTTGACTCCGCTCCAGAAGAGCGCCAGCGCGGTATTACCATCAATATCTCGCACGTTGAGTACCAGACCGAGACCCGTCACTACGCACACGTTGACGCTCCAGGCCACGCTGACTATGTCAAGAACATGATCACCGGTGCGGCTCAGATGGACGGCGCAATCCTCGTGGTTGCTGCTACCGACGGCCCAATGGCTCAGACCCGCGAGCACGTTCTGCTTGCTCGTCAGGTTGGCGTGCCATCCCTGATGGTTGCACTGAACAAGTCCGACATGGTTGAGGACGAGGAGCTCCTTGAGCTCGTCGAGATGGAAGTTCGCGAACTTCTCTCCTCGCAGGGCTTCGATGGCGACGATGCACCAGTGATCCGCGTTTCGGGCCTGAAGGCTCTGGAAGGCGACGCTGAGTGGACCAAGTCCATCGAGGAACTGATGGAAGCAGTCGATACCTACATCCCGAACCCAGTTCGTGATCGCGATCGTCCATTCCTGATGCCAATCGAAGACGTCTTCACCATCACCGGTCGCGGTACCGTTGTGACCGGTCGCGCCGAGCGTGGCACCCTGAAGATCAACTCGGAAGTCGAAGTTGTCGGCATCCGTCCGATCCAGAAGACCACCGTTACCGGTATCGAGATGTTCCACAAGCAGCTCGACGAGGCATGGGCCGGCGAGAACTGTGGCCTGCTGCTTCGCGGTCTGAAGCGCGACGATGTCGAGCGCGGCCAGGTTATCGTAGCCCCAGGCTCGATCACCCCGCACACCGGCTTCGATGCCAACGTCTACATCCTGTCGAAGGACGAAGGCGGACGTCACAACCCGTTCTACTCGAACTACCGTCCGCAGTTCTACTTCCGCACCACCGACGTGACCGGCGTCATCACCCTCCCAGAGGGCACCGAGATGGTCATGCCAGGCGACAACACCGAAATGTCGGTTGAGCTGATTCAGCCAATCGCCATGGAAGATGGCCTCGGCTTCGCTATCCGTGAAGGCGGCCGCACCGTTGGTTCGGGCAAGGTCACCAAGATCACCAAGTAGTTCGCTGCTTAACTGATCTAGGCCAACTGGTCTGACAAAAAAGATCTCCACCACTTCTTCGGAAGAGGTGGAGATCTTTTTGCTTAACATCTGCGCGTTAAGTGCCAAGTATGTCAATGCAGTGGTCTAATTGGATTGCGTGGATATCCCTCTGCGAGTTCATCGATCTAAGGTCGCGGCATGTTCTGGTTCATCTTGGTTCTCCTGCTCGTGGCTGCCAGCTTCTTCATAGGCTTTCGCATTGGCCGCAGGAACCACACGGTGAACTCCGAGGCCAAGCAGCAAGCCTGGCAGGAAGGCTATAACGCCGCCACTAACTACGCGGCGCGTACCGCCCAGCAGCCTTCCACGCACGCTCTGCCGCCACCGAGCCAAGAGGCGAGTAATTGGCCCCTGGAAGCCCCGGTGGCGAACCCCGCTGCGCAGGTCTATGCCAGGCCGCCGGTCCAAGCACCCGCAGCGCCTGTCCGCCCGGTGAAGCAACTGACCCCGCGTGAACGGGAACTGCGCAATATCAACGTCACCCTCTACGTGGCCGCCCTGCTGATCGTGGCCGCCGGAGCCCTGTTCCTGAGCTTCGCATTACCGCCGTTGCCTAAACTCATCGCCTTGTTCGCATTGGCCGCGGCCTTTTACGGCGGAGGACTCTATGTGCACGGGGCAAAGCAGAATCTCAAGCCTGCCGCCAGCGCCTTCGCCGGAACCGGGTTGGCCTTATTGCCGTTATCGGGAATCGCGACCTACCTGACGCTCCCGGTGCCGGCGGCAGTGGTGTGGCTGGTCTTCTCGGTGCTGGGCACCCTTGCCGTGGGTTTCGCCACCCTCCGTTTACGCTCCCGGGTGCTAGCCTGGATCGCGGTCTTCGTAGTGGTGTCCACCACCATGGCCTGCGCGGCCACGGTGCAACGCGGCATCTTGTTCTACCTGCTCTTCTTACTGCTGCTCTCCCTGGTGCTGCTTGTCCTGGCCGTGCGCAGCGCAAAGGTACGCTCCTCGCTCTTCTACTCGGCCGTGTCCGCCACCGCGCAGTTGCTGCCGCTGTTGGTGCTTGGCCTGGCATTAGTCATGTTGACCACCTTGCATGCCCGCGACTTGGTGTGGGTGTTCTTCTTGGTGACCGCCCACCTGCTGCTCTCCATCAGATTGCTGGTGAGGTTCCGGCTGCATCGGCTCTACGCGGCACGCGTGAGCTTCATGCTGCTGATTTTCGCCACCGCAAATGACCTGGCCTGGGAACCACGGAATACCTGGATGCTCATCGCGGTGCTTTGGGCGGCGCAGGCCCTGGCGATCACGCATTATGCGCGAGGTTATCGCCGGCTTTTCACGGTGCCAGCCAACTGGTGGCGGGCCGAACGGGTGCTCCTCTGGGTGCTGGTCTGCGCCTCAATGCTCGCGGTTATGCTCAATGCCAGCGGAGAACTCATTCCTTGGTGGTATGCGGTGCTGTTGATTCCCGTGCTTCAGCTCTTCGCGGTTCCAGCCTTGGGCAAGCGGGGAAAGATTGAAGCGGCCGCTATCGTGGCGCTGGTCCTGCTGGGGATCACCGCCAGTGACTGGTTTGCCTGGCGGGCATTGCCGGGGGTAGCCGTGGCTCTGGTGGGACTCACACTCGCGATGCGCAGCGAAACGGATCGCCGCTGGCATCTGGCGCTAGACCAGACCCGGTGGATCGGGTTCCTTGTCTTCGGCGGATTTGGCGGTCGCACGGTGCAGCAGATGCTGAGCGGTTTTGATCACCAAACGGGTAGGTCAAGCTGGTACGCGATGAACGTGTCGGAGAATGTCTCGCTGCAGCTAGCGTGGGTTGTGGGCCTGTGGGTACCTTTGTTTGCACTGTGGCTCATCTCGACGCTCCAAGGCGCTCGGCTAGCCGACCGGACTCGTGGGCAACTCATTCGATTCGGTGCTTCCGCGCTGCTGGCGTTGATCACCCTGGGGTACATCGGATCTATGGTGAACCAGGTGGCTGGCGTGGATGCTGCTACGGCAAGCTTCCTTGGACTACCTGCCGGCAACTGGTTCTTCATAGGAATCCTCCTAACGTTGGCCAGCGTGATTCTGGCCGGTTGGCGCAACGATGGCTTCGGCCAGGAACGCGCAGTGCAAATACTGCGCACCATGGTGCTGGCAGCTAGTGGTGGGCTCTTCCTGCTCAGCTTCCAGGAGCCGCAAAACGCCCTGCCTTTCGTGGGACTTGTGAATCTATTCTTCTATCTGCGTGGCGCTCATCTGGTTCACTCACCACGCTGGAAGATGAGCTACGCCGGCGCCGCACAAATCACCTTCACCCTGAGCATCTGGTGGTTTGTGGACATGATCAATTTTGATTCCCATGGTCGCTTCGCCCTGTTGCTGGTATCGGTTATGGTGCCGCAACTGCTTCGCTTGTTCCTCGTCATGCGAACCGGACGCCGTTTGAGCCGAGAGATGCTGTGGATTACCGTCGGACTGGTTTGCCTGCTGCCGCTATTCCTACTCATCGGTGATGCGAGCTTTGGGCTGCATGACCGTGGCACCATGCTGTTGGGATTGAGCTTGTGGATCATTCATTCGGTGGCAGGGTTCTTGGGCATCAGAGGGCAGTCGAAGCATGCAGAGTTCCTGCTCTTCGCAGCCATCATGGGACTGTGCGGCCTGTGCTATGTCCAAGGCGTGCAAAGCTTCTCAGCCACCGGCTGGATTCACGGACCGTGGTGGTCTGTGCAGATGATTCAGATTCTGCTCATGGCGCTGGCGCTGATCAGCCTGGGGATACAGTGGCGCTTGCGCGATTCGGCCACACTGCGCTTCGCGCCGATCTTTGGCACGGTCTTCGCGTTGTTCTGCATTGGGCTCGTAGCTCCCGCCCCCGGGTGGTTCGCGCTGATCTTCCTGATTGCCGCGCTGCAGCTCGGGCTTTTGGTTCACACCCGGAAAATCCCGTGGTTGGCGGCCGGCGCCGGTCTTGCATTGCTGGGAGCTATTGGCCAAGGCATCGAGTTCTGGCGGGGGACTAGGCCACCTGGCCTGCAGCCCTGGATGGACCCCACCTGGCAGCTGCTATTCACTGCAATGGTGCTGTTGATCATTTCGCTCTTGCATGGCCGGTTCGCCGAGCCGGTTCCACATTTTCCCCGCGAACTGGTGACCTCGCGCGGGGCCAGCGGAGCCGCTGCGCGTATCTATTTCGCGGCGATGATTCTAAGCACCCTGATCGCCGGGGCGTTGGTGCATTTCAACGATCTGCGGGCGGTGTGGATTAGTGCCGGTGCGGTGCTGATCTTTGGTGCCGCCGTTCTAGTTCGGATGTACGAATTGCCGACGCGCTGGCTTCGGTGGGGGAGCGATGTGCTGATAGTGCTCGGCGCATTGTTGGGCTTCAGCAGCTACAGCCAGATTCTTCGCCTGCCAGATATCAGTTTCTTCTTCCTGTACTTCACGCTCGTTGCCGGCATCCTGGCCGTTCGTCACTTCATGGGCAAACGCTCGCCGGTGGCTCATGGGTATCTGGTCGCGGCCGCCGTTCTTGCCTCGCTGACCCAGTTGAGCACCCTGGCAGATGGCAATGGGACGGCGCAGGTCTTTAGCCTCTTCTTCTTTGCCGCATTAATCGTTCTCGGCCTGAAGCTGGGGCAGAAGCGCTACATCTGGTGGGGCGCGATCGCCATTACCGCGGCGGTGCTGTGGTTCTTGCGGTACCTGGCATTCCTTTGGCTGGTGCTTGCCGGCATCGCGCTGATTGTCGCGGCGGTGCTCAAGCTGGTGCGCGTTGAACGCAAGCCCAAGAGCGAGGAGGCTGACCCGGGCGGCGCGGAGCGAGAGCGCCAAGATCGCGGCGATGCCGGTTCGTGAGGTCAAGATCACTGGGCTGAATCCGGGCAAAAGATTTGCGCCACGGCGGTCGACCTGTCAGACTAGATAAGTTGCTTGATTGCAACCCGATCCCCGCGAGGGGTAATCGGTAGTGGTTTGCGCGACCGGGATCGGCTCTCACCCAGGATAATGCCTGGGGTTCGGGATCGATACAACCGCTGCAAACCAAAAGACCTTCGCACAAAGTGAAAACCCTGTCGGTTTTGTCGTGACTAAAATTTACACGACACGCCCGACCGCGGGGGTCGGAGCCACCTGCGGGTGAGGAACCCGGATCTGATCCGGATTCAGTCGCAGCGTAAGGCGTGCCGGTCCGCAAGGGCCCGTATACAGGCACAGTAATTCTAGATAGTGCTAACAGAAAGAGGCATGACGCCATGGCGGGACAGAAAATCCGCATCCGGCTGAAGTCGTATGACCACGAGGTCATTGACGTTTCGGCCCGGAAGATCGTTGAGACGGTCACGCGCGCAGGCGCAACCGTAGTCGGCCCAGTGCCGCTGCCAACGGAAAAGAACGTGTACTGCGTTATCCGTTCGCCACACAAGTACAAGGACAGCCGTGAGCACTTCGAAATGCGCACGCACAAGCGTCTGATCGACATCGTCGATCCGACCCCGAAGGCTGTTGATTCGCTGATGCGTCTCGACCTGCCAGCGGATGTCAACATCGAAATCAAGCTTTAAGGGGAGGTGGCGAGAAAACTATGACCGCAACCCGTAATTTCAAGGGACTGTTGGGCACGAAGCTCGGCATGACCCAGGTTTGGGATGAAAACAACATTCTGATCCCAGTCACCGTCGTGCAGGCTGACAGCAACGTTGTCACCCAGCTAGTTAACGCTGAGCGTGATGGCTACACCGCAGTTCAGATCGGCTACGGCCAGATCGACCCACGCAAGGTCACCAAGCCACTGGCTGGTCACTTTGAAGCTGCCGGCGTGACCCCACGTCGTCACCTGGTGGAGCTGCGCACTGAAGATGCAGCCGAGTACACCGCTGGACAGGAACTGTCCGTCGAGCTGTTCAACGCAGGCCAGAAGGTCGACGTTGTAGGCACCTCGAAGGGTAAGGGCTTTGCCGGCGTTATGAAGCGTCACAACTTTAAGGGTGCTCCGGCTTCCCACGGTGCGCACAAGAACCACCGCAAGCCAGGTTCCATCGGCGGCGCATCGACCCCAGGTCGCGTTTTCCGTGGACAGAAGATGGCCGGTCGCATGGGTGCTGAGCGGGTAACCACTCAGAACCTGACCATTCACGCCATCGACGCTGAGAAGAACCTTCTGCTGATCAAGGGCGCCGTTCCAGGCGCTCGCGGTCGCGTCGTTCTCGTACGCACCGCCGTGAAGGGAGCATAAGTAAATGACTAAGGCACTTAACGTCGACCTGCCAGCAGGTATCTTCGACGTACAGACCAACGTCCCGCTGTTGCACCAGGTTGTCGTTGCACAGCTTGCTGCTGCCCGCCAGGGTACCCACAAGACCAAGGACCGCTCGGAAGTTTCCGGCGCCGGTCGCAAGCCGTTCAAGCAGAAGGGTACCGGCCGCGCCCGTCAGGGTTCGATCCGTGCTCCACACATGACCGGCGGTGGCATTGTCCACGGTCCAACCCCACGTGATTACTCGCAGCGTACCCCGAAGAAGATGAAGGCTGCTGCACTGCGCGGCGCCCTGTCTGATCGCGCACGCTTCGATCGTGTCCACGTGATCGAGAACCTGGTTGCCGGTGAAACCCCGTCGACCAAGGAAGCTCTGGCAACCTTGCGTTCGCTGACCGAGCGCAAGAACCTGCTCGTCGTCATTGACCGCGCGAACGATGTTGCAGCACTTTCGGTGCGCAACCTTGATTCCGTGCACGTCCTATACGTCGACCAGTTGAACACCTACGATGTTCTGGTTTCGGATGACGTAGTCTTCACCAAGGCTGCCTTCGAAGCACTGGTCCAGAAGGAGGAAGCCAAGTGAGCGTCTTCTCAAAGGCTCCGCACGATGTGGTCATCGCACCAGTCGTTTCGGAAAAGAGCTACGGCCTGATCGATGAAGGTCAGTACACCTTCTTGGTCGACCCACGTTCGAACAAGTCGGAAATCAAGAATGCCGTTGAAGCTATCTTCAACGTCAAGGTTGAGTCCGTAAACACCATGAATCGATCCGGTAAGCGCAAGCGCACCAAGTTCGGGTGGGGTGCACGCAAGGATACCAAGCGCGCAATCATCACCTTGAAAGAAGGATCGATTGACATCTTCGGCGGTCCGCTTTCCTAAGCGGAGACCACTTTAACGAGGAATAAGAAAAATGGGAATTCGTAAGTACAAGCCAACTACCCCGGGCCTTCGCGGCTCGTCGGTAGCTGACTTCGCAGAAATCACCCGATCGACTCCGGAAAAGTCGCTGGTTCGCCCGCTCACCAAGAGCGGCGGCCGTAACAACTCCGGTAAGATCACCACCCGACACAAGGGTGGCGGACACAAGCGTGCCTACCGCGTGATCGACTTCCGTCGTCACGACAAGGACGGCGTTCCGGCAACCGTTGCTCACATCGAGTACGACCCGAACCGCACCGCACGTATCGCTTTGCTCCACTACATTGATGGAACCAAGCGCTACATCGTTGCTCCGAACAAGCTCCAGCAGGGCGACCAGGTTGAGGCCGGTCCAAACGCGGATATCAAGCCAGGTAACAACCTGCCGCTTCGCAATATCCCGGTTGGTTCCGTAATCCACGCGGTCGAGTTGCGTCCCGGCGGCGGTGCCAAGATGGCACGTTCCGCAGGCGCTTCGATCCAGCTGGTGGCTCGTGAGGGCCGCTTCGCTCAGCTGCGTTTGCCTTCGGGTGAAATCCGCAACGTTGATGTGCGCTGCCGCGCAACCATCGGCGAAGTTGGCAATGCCGAGCAGATCAACATCAACTGGGGCAAGGCCGGCCGCATGCGCTGGAAGGGCGTTCGCCCAACCGTGCGTGGTGTCGCCATGAACCCGATCGATCACCCACACGGTGGTGGTGAAGGTAAGACCTCCGGTGGTCGTCACCCGGTCAACCCTAATGGTAAGCGTGAAGGACGCACTCGTCGTCCGAACAAGGACAGCGACAAGCTTATCGTGCGTCGCCGTCGTACCGGCAAGAACAAGCGATAGGAGCCTGGAAACATGCCACGCAGCCTGAAGAAAGGCCCCTTCGTCGATCAGCACCTCTTCCTTAAGGTCGAAGCTGAAAACGAAAAGGGCACCAAGAACGTCATCAAGACGTGGTCCCGCCGTTCGATGATTATCCCGGACATGCTGGGACACACCATCGCCGTGCACGACGGTCGTAAGCACATTCCAGTGTTTGTCACCGAATCAATGGTTGGCCACAAGCTCGGAGAGTTTGCAGCCACCCGCACGTTCCGTGGCCACGTAAAGGACGACAAGAAGGGCAAGCGTCGCTAGGTCCCGTTAGGGATCTAGAGATGCTTACCCCTCTTCGAGAGACGAGAGAAGGAAAGCAATGGAAGCCAAGGCAATTGCGCGCCATATTCGCGTGACGCCTATGAAGGCCCGGCGCGTCGTCAACCTTGTTCGTGGTCTACAGACCAACGAAGCGTTGGCTATCCTGAAGTTTGCCCCACAGGCAGCTTCGGAGCCAGTGTACAAGGTTGTTGCATCGGCAGTGGCTAACGCCCGTGCCGCTGCAGACCGTGCAGGTGAAGCATTCAATGAGGACGAGCTGATCATCAGCGAAGCGTTTGTTGACGAAGGTCCGACCATGAAGCGGTTCCAGCCGCGAGCTCAGGGTCGCGCATTCCAGATCAAGAAGCGCACCAGCCACGTCACCGTGGTTGTTTCAACCCCGGAGAAGGGTGGGGAGAACTAAATGGGACAGAAGGTAAACCCGAACGGTTTCCGTCTCGGCATCACCACTGACCACGTTTCGCACTGGTTCGCCGATAGCAGCAAGCCAGGACAGCGCTACGCAGATTACGTAAAAGAAGACGTAAAGATCCGCGCATTGCTGTCCACCGGAATGGATCGTGCAGGCATCGCCCGCGTCGAGATCGAGCGCACTCGTGACCGTGTTCGTGTGGATATCCACACCGCACGTCCGGGCATCGTGATCGGCCGCCGCGGCGCCGAAGCAGATCGCATCCGTGGCGCACTGGAGAAGATGACGGCTAAGCAGGTTCAGCTGAACATCCTCGAGGTCAAGAACCCTGACATGGAGGCCCAGTTGGTCGCCCAGGGCATCGCCGAGCAGCTTGCTTCGCGTGTGGCTTTCCGCCGCGCGATGAAGAAGGCCATGCAGTCGGCAATGCGCGCTGGTGCCAAGGGCATCCGCGTTCAGTGCTCCGGTCGTCTTGGCGGTGCAGAAATGTCCCGCAAGGAGTTCTACCGCGAAGGTCGTGTGCCGCTGCACACCCTGCGTGCGAACATCGACTTCGGCAAGTTCGAAGCCAAGACCACCTTCGGCCGTATCGGCGTGAAGGTCTGGATCTACAAGGGCGACGTAACCGCCAAGGAACTTGCTGCACAGCAGGCCGCAGCAGCTCCGGCTCGCGGTGGTCGCGGCGGTGGCAACGATCGTCCACGTGGTGGAGAGCGTCGTCGTCGTCCAGAGCGTAAGGGCGCTGCAGCTCCGGCTGCGGAAGGAGGACAGGCTTAAATGCTTATCCCACGTCGAGTGAAGTTCCGTAAGCAGCACCACCCGAAGCGCTCCGGCGCTGCCAAGGGCGGAACCACTGTTGCTTTCGGTGAATACGGCATTCAGGCTCTTACTCCTGCTTACGTGACGAACCGTCAGATCGAGGCAGCTCGTATCGCGATGACCCGTCACATCAAGCGTGGCGGTAAGGTCTGGATCAACATTTACCCAGACCGTCCACTGACCAAGAAGCCAGCCGAAACCCGCATGGGTTCCGGTAAGGGTTCCCCGGAGTGGTGGGTTGCAAACGTAAAGCCAGGACGCATCTTGTTCGAACTTGATGGCGTTTCAGAAGAGGTAGCTAAGGAAGCATTGCGTCTCGCAATCCACAAGCTGCCATTGAAGGCACGCATCGTGCGTCGTGAGGGTGGTGAATAGGGATGACTATTGGTTCTAAGGATCTAAGCGTCGACTCCCTGGACGGCTTCGATAATACTCGTTTGAACGAGGAATTGAAGAAGGCCAAGGCAGAACTGTTCAACCTGCGTTTCCAGTCGGCTACCGGCCAGCTTGAGACTCACGGCAACCTGAAGGCTATCAAGCGCGACATCGCACGCATCTACACCGTAATGCGTGAGCGCGAGCTGGGTCTTCGTAAGGAAGTTGTTGTCCCGGTTGAAGAGACCAAGAAGGGCAAGGAAACCAAGTAATGAGCGAGAAGGATAACGTCGTGGACGCAGCTGTAGAGCGCAACGACCGCAAGACCCTCCGTGGTTACGTGGTTTCCGACAAGATGCAGAAGACCATCGTCGTTGACGTTGAGGACCGTGTTAAGCACGCCCTTTACGGCAAGGTCATGCGTCGCAACAAGAACGTGAAGGCTCACGACGAGAACAACGAAGCCGGCATTGGCGACTTGGTTGTAATCGCAGAGACTCGCCCATTGTCAGCAGACAAGAACTGGCGTCTCGTTGAGATCGTTGAGAAGGCTAAGTAAGCTTTCTTGGTGATTTCACGGATTACGTGAATAACTGAAAACGCCCCGGAGCGCTGCGCAAGCAGAGCCCCGGGGCGTTTTTGCGCCCCCGAGGGAGAGAAAACGGTAAATCCGAGCTCTTGAAGTGGCGGCGCAGCGCTGTCAGCATGGGGTATGGCTTCCATCGAATTCATCCGGCCCGCGGGCCTTGTCCACTCGCCTGCGTTCAGCCATGTGGCGGTGGTGCCGCCCGGGGCGAGAATGGTTTACGTGGGCGGGCAAAACTCGGTCGACGAGCGCGGGACGCTCATCGGTGCCGATGATGTGGCGGTGCAGGCCGCTCGGGCGTTGCACAACGCACGCATCGCCCTGAACGCCGCCGGCGCGGATCTGGCCGATGTGATCTCCTGGAACGTCCAACTTGCCGAGGGCGTCGAGGTATCCCGCGCCTATGGGGCTATCGCCGGCGAACTGAGCTCCCCGAGCCCGCCGCTGGTGACCGCGAGCCTCGTCGCAGGCTTGGGCGTGATGGGTGCGCTCGTCGAAATCAGTGCGGTGGCCGCGCTGTTTGATTAGGTTCGCGAAAGACCGCGTCTGCAGGTTTCGAATTTGCGCGGTAGGCGCTGGGGGTGAAACCGAGTACCTGGCGAAAATCGGTGGTGAGATGCGCATGGTCTGCGTACGCTAGCTCGGCGGCAATCTGGGCGATGGTTGTTTCGGGGCTTTCACGCAGCCGCTGCGCGGCTTCTTGCAGGCGGTATCGGCGGATGATGGTCAACGGTGCGAGCCCCACATAATCTTTTGCCAGGCGCTGCACGCTGCGCACCGAGATCCCCATGGCCTGTGCCAGCTGGGGGACATTGATGATTTCCCTTTGCCCGGCGGCCAGCTCAAGCATGCGATTCGCCAGAAGCCCTTGGACCGAAGGGTGCGGGATCTTCGCTTCGAGCCACGCAGCGAACAGCTGGATCGCCGATTCGATGGTTTCCCGCTTCACCGGTCCAGCCAGCAATGCGCTGATCGCTTCGTGCGGTGTCGCGCCCGGGATACTCATCTCGGCTCCGAGCAAGCTGCGCGGATCGATGCCGAAGGCCGGGGTGGACGCTGGCAGGAGCATGGCCGCGAGAACCCAGCCGGTTCCGCTCAAATCTCGGTGCGAGGCACCGGTAGCAACGCCGGAGAGCGTCACGCCCTGGCGTTGTATAACCACGTTCATGCAGGGGAACGGAAGCAATTCTTGGCGCGAGGTTCGCCCTGCGGCAATATCCCAGCGAGCCAGCCAGAACCAGCCCACGCGGTCACGCAATTCTTCGGGAGCCGGCACTCGGATGAATTCTGGCAGCATTGCGGGATAGAGCACGCCGCGACGGTCGGCCGAGCTGTCCATGACTGTTCCCCTCCAAACTTGGCGCGAATCTACAAGTCCCAGCGTGCCACAAGCTTCTAGGGTGAAGACATGGAATATCGAGAAGAAAACACAATGGGTGTGACCGGGCAGCACACCGTCGCAGGGATCCCTCACGGATCCACATCGTTGACCCCGTTTTTGGCGATCCGGAATGCGGCTGGGGCCGTGGAGTTCTACCGTGAGGTCTTTAAGGCCAGAGTCGTGGACTCCACGGAGATCGGGGGAGTGATGGTCCACGCAGACCTGGACTTTGGCAACGGCAAACTGCAGCTGGGAGAGCCGAGCCCGGATTACGGACTCGTTGCACCACCAGCGCAACCCGAAGCCTGCTACTCCATGGGCCTGTACTGCCCGAACGTCGATGAGCTAGTGGCAAAGGCCGAGGCGGCGGGCGCCACAATCCGCGAGCCGGTGGCAACCTTCGTGTCCGGTGATCGTTTTGCCTCGATCATTGATCCTTTTGGAGTGCGCTGGTCGCTGATGTCCAGGGTGGAGGATCTCTCCGAAGCTCAGAGCAAGGAACGCGTAGCCCGGTGGGCGGCCGAGCAGCAGGCCTGAGCTGCGCGTGGTCTGCGTGCTTCCGCATCGACTTCACCCTTGTGCGGATAGTTCAGAGAATCCTCGTTCAAATGCGGAGTGCAGCATCCAGCGGGGCCAAGGCAGTTCGGCCGCGGCTAGTGCTTCTTCGATGCTGCGCCCGGCGTTCCATGCGCTTCGAACCGCATGAGCCACAGCGTGGAGTTCTGCGGCCTGCGTGTTGGCAAATTGGAGATCCACGGTCCGCCCGTGCCCCGGAACGATCACATCCGCTGGCCCGATTCCAGTCAGCAGCGTGCGCAAGGATTCGGGCCAATCAAGCGGCCAGCTTCCCGAACCAAACATGGGAGGCCCGGATTCTTCGATCACGTCCCCAAGCATCCATACTCGGGCGTCGGGAACGAAGACCGCAAGATCTGTGTCCGTGTGTCCACGCGATACGGGCAAACAGGCAATCTCGCGTCCACCAGCGGTCAGCGTCGTCGCTTGTTCTACAAGCACGGACGGGTGCACCAAGGCGACCTGGTCCCATGCTTTGTCTGGTTCTCGGCTGGGATCCTTGCGCCATGCATTCAAACGTGGTGCTTCAAAGGAATCGAAGTGGGCAGGGATCCGCTGGTGGCCGATAATCGGAACGCCGAATTGGGCAAATACGGAATTACCAAAGCAATGATCGTAGTGAGCATGGGTATTGATCGCGCCCACGATTGGTTTGCCGAAGCGTTGCCTCAGCTCATCGACTATTGCCCTGGCTTCACTGGGTGAACCGCCGGTGTCAACGACGGTCGTACCGCTAGGCCCGGGGATCGCGGCAATGTTGACGCTATCTGCGCCATAAGATTTCACGAATACGTCATTTGCGACCTCAACCCAAGACATGACCACAACGGTACAGCCGTCGGTGGTCGAAATGTTGGATCAGCCGACAGCAATGGGCCTGGGCCATCGGCATCAGCACAATTTCCAGGATCATCTCGGCTGTGTCCGGGAGCGCAGAGTGCTCCACGAGCAGCGGGCCTAGGCAACCGTCGCAGGGGAGCGCTGCATCCGTGCAGTGCGGGTTATGGCAGTCAACTAATCGGTGCAACACTCACCGTTCGTCCTACCCGGAGAAGTTTGGCCCCCACCGGCGGCTCCAACGGCCAGATCCGCCACGAGAATCCCTGCGAGTTGTGCAACGCTACCGGCTGGGCAATGGAATAAATACTGTGAGCCGTGGGGCTGATTCCTGCTAAACATCCCGACAGGATAAGCTCCCGGTATGCCCACAATTGATCTGCAAAAACGGAAGAAGACCTTGTGGATCCCAGTGGTGCTGCTGTCACTGCTGATTTCGGGGCTTGCGCATATACCGTGGCTTGCCGGGGGAGTGCTTCCCAAGGTGCAGGCGGCCTCGCTGTGGCTTCTGCTGATCCCACTTGCCGCGCTGGTCTACGCCTGCTGGCGGCGCAAATTATTTCCCGGAGCGGTCCTGCTTTTGGCAATAATTATTGGATTGCAGCCTTACCTGCAGTTCAATCCGCCGGCCGGCACGGATCCCGGACCGGCGCTGAAGGTATTTTCGTTTAATACCTATAAAGCCCAGGCAGATCCCGCCGAGCTGGCGCGAGAGATCAGCAGCGAAGATCCAGATGTGCTTGTTTTGGTGGAGACCAGTGAGCCGCTGCATGAGTCGCTCGCGGCGCGCGGTGCGATGACCGAATATCTCTACCGGACAGCTCCGGCGCCGGCGGATGGAAACCGGGACACAGTCATTTTTTCAAAACTCCCGTTGACCCAGGCCGAGACTGAGCTGAGTACCGAAGAAACTGGGTGGTTCAGCATGCCCACGGTGCTGATCGAGGTTCAGGGGCAGCAGGTGCAGTTAGCCGGAGTGCATGTGTATCCGCCGTTGGACAAGGCGGAAACCTGGGAGCAGGGGCTTCGCAGCGTGGAGAAGTGGATTGAAACGCATGGTGAAAACCCGGTGATTTTGGCGGGCGACTTCAATGCCACGCGTGGCCATCCGCAGTACCGCCGCGCGGTGCAGGGGCTAGATGAAGCTTCGGGGTTTGTTCCTGCGGCGACTTGGCCGGCCACGCGACTGCCGAGTCCAGTCATAGAGATTGATCACATCATTTCTCGTGGGTTTACGGTCTCGGAGACGAAAGCGACCCGAATGCCCGGCTCAGATCATTTGGCGCTCAGCGCAACTTTGCATCTGAAGCCGCCAGCAAGCCCGTAAAGCCGGGAGCAATCCGGGCCGCGGGTGTGACCAAGAACGCTAGCTTTCCTATTACCACACCATTTCTAAATGGCGTGAATCTAGGCTAGACTTAAGGTTCTGTGCGCATTTCATTCGAGGACTATCCACCTTCGGTGCGATGCAGTGCGGCCTGACACCGTCGGGTCGCGCAGTACAGCCTCGATATTTTACGCCTCGGCCCTGCCAGCAATTGGGACCAGCATTCGGTGCGCCCGCGCCGGTGGGGGTAAGCGATCGTATCGTGGAGACCATATCCGTTCCGCAAGGCTCCCAGAGAGAACCAGCGAGACGACAGGAGTAAGAAGTGATTCAGAAAGAGTCGCGACTAAAAGTTGCCGATAACACTGGTGCTAAGGAAATCCTTACCATCAACGTGCTCGGTGGCTCGAAGCGTCGCTACGCAAGCATTGGCGACACTATTGTCGCTACCGTCAAGGATGCAATTCCAGGCGGCAACGTGAAGAAGGGCGACGTCGTCAAGGCTGTCGTTGTTCGCACCAAGAAGGAAATCCGTCGTGCAGACGGTTCCTACATCAAGTTCGACGAGAACGCTGCTGTGATCTTGAAGAACGAAGGTGAGCCCCGCGGAACCCGTATTTTCGGTCCAGTGGGTCGCGAACTTCGTGACAAGAAGTTCATGAAGATCGTTTCGTTGGCTCCGGAGGTGCTGTAAGCATGGGTGCAAAGATCAAAAAGGGTGATCTGGTTCAGATCATCTCAGGCAAAGAGCGTGGCAAGCAGGGCAAGGTCCTGACTGTCATCACCGCCACTTCGCGCGTTCTGGTTGAGGGCGTTAACCGCGTCACCAAGCACACCAAGGCTGGACAGTCCGAAAACGGAACCACGTCCGGTGGCATCGAGGTTGTTGAGGCTCCAGTGCACGTTTCCAACGTTGCAGTGGTTGACCCAGAGACCAAGAAGCCAACCCGCGTTGGTTTCCGCGAGGAAACCGTCGAGAAGAACGGTGTGTCCAAGACTGTGCGCGTCCGTTACGCCAAGGCTTCCGGAAAGGATCTGTAATGACTGAGACAGCCACCAAGATCCAGCCACGTCTGAAGGCAAAGTACGCCGCAGACATCCGCCCTGCATTGCAGGAGCAGTTCAGCTACGTCAACCCAATGCAGGTACCAACCCTGACTAAGGTCGTCGTGAACATGGGTGTCGGCGAGGCCGCTAAGGACTCGAAGCTCATCGAAGGCGCCGTGCGCGATCTGACCGCAATTACCGGTCAGAAGCCAGTGGTCACCAAGGCTCGCAAGTCGATCGCACAGTTCAAGCTGCGCGAAGGCATGCCGATTGGTACCCACACCACCTTGCGTAACGATCGCATGTGGGAATTCGTCGATCGCTTGATCACCTTGGCACTGCCTCGTATCCGCGACTTCCGCGGTCTGAGCGACCGCCAGTTTGATGGCAATGGCAACTACACTTTCGGTCTGACCGAACAGTCGATGTTCCACGAAATCAACCAGGACAAGATCGATCGCGTGCGCGGTATGGACATCACTGTGGTGACCACCGCCAAGACTGACGATGAAGGCCGTGCCTTGCTCAAGGCTCTGGGCTTCCCGTTCAAGACCAACAACTAAACTCGCTACGTTACAGGTCCCTAGCGGAAACCGTAACGAGGAAGGGCTGAAGCCCACATGTCTATGACAGATCCAGTCGCAGATATGCTGACTCGACTGCGCAACGCCAACTCGGCACACCACGACTCCGTGTCGATGCCGTCGAGCAAGCTCAAAGTGCGCATTGCCAACATCTTGAAGGATCAGGGCTACATTGCCTCCTTCGAGGAAGAAGCAGCAGAAGTCGGCAAGACGCTGACCATCACCCTGAAGTACGGCCCATCGCGTGAGCGTTCAATCGCTGGCGTACGCCGTATCTCCAAGCCAGGCTTGCGTGTATACGCAAAGTCCACCAACCTGCCTCACGTGCTCGGTGGTCTTGGTATCGCAATCCTGTCCACCTCCTCCGGTCTGCTTACTGACCGTCAGGCTGCAAAGAAGGGCGTAGGTGGGGAAGTCCTCGCCTACGTCTGGTAACGGGAAGGGAGAAACATACAATGTCACGTATTGGACGTCTTCCGATCACCGTCCCGGCAAACGTTGAGCTGAATGTGGATGGCCAGCAGGTCACCGCAAAGGGCCCGAAGGGTGAGCTTTCGGTCACCATCTCGGCTCCTATCACCGTTGCCAAGGATGAGAACACCGTTACCGTATCCCGCCCGAACGATTCGCGCGATGCGCGTTCGTTGCACGGCTTGAGCCGCACCCTGATCAATAACCTGATCATCGGTGTGACCGACGGATACGAAAAGAAGCTGGAAATCCACGGTACCGGTTACCGTGTTGTCGCTAAGGGCGCCGGCCTGGAGTTCGCTCTCGGCTACTCGCACCCAGTTAGCGTCACGGCTCCTGACGGCATCACCTTTACCGTCGAGGGCAACAACAAAATCACCATCGCTGGTATTGACAAGCAGCACGTCGGTGAAGTTGCCGCTAACATCCGCAAGCTGCGCAAGACCGAGCCTTACAAGGGCAAGGGCATTCGCTACGCTGGCGAGATCATCCGCCGCAAGGTCGGAAAGGCTGGTAAATAATTATGGCTATCGGAATCAAGGGCAAGAGCAGGTCCGCTTCACGCGGTCGTCGCCACCTGCGTGTGCGCAAGCGCATCGTTGGTACCTCGGTACGCCCACGCTTGGTCATCAACCGTTCGGCTCGTCACATGTTCGTACAGATCGTGGACGACTCACAGGGTCTGACCCTGGCCAGCGCTTCGACCATGGAAGCAGATCTTCGCGCAAGCGATGCCGACAAGACCGCAAAGTCCAAGCGCGTTGGTGAGCTCGTTGCAGAGCGCGCCAAGGCTGCAGGCATCGAAGCAGTTGTCTTCGACCGCGGCGGTAACCGCTACCACGGTCGCGTGGCAGCCATTGCCGACGGCGCACGTGAAGGTGGGCTGGCACTGTGAGCGAAGCTACTAACAAGAAGGAAACTCAGGTGTCTGAAGCTACTGAAGCAGCCTCGACTACTGCAGCTCCTGCCACGGAGAAGACCGGCGCCGCTCGCGGCGAGGGTCGTGGCCGTGGTGGAGAAGGCCGTGGCCGTGGCGAGGGTCGTGGCCGAGGCCGCGATTCGAAGGACAGCCGCAATGACGACAAGGACAAGTTCCTTGAGCGCGTTGTAGCTATCAACCGCGTATCCAAGGTCGTCAAGGGTGGTCGTCGCTTTAGCTTCACCGCACTTGTCGTCGTGGGCGACGGCAACGGAATGGTTGGCGTTGGCTACGGTAAGGCCAAGGAAGTTCCAGCAGCTATCGCCAAGGGCGTTGAAGAAGCCAAGAAGTCCTTCTTCCGCGTTCCACGCGTTGGCGGCACCATCCCGCACCTGGTCAAGGGCGAGGCCGCCGCTGGCGTCGTCTTGCTCCGTCCAGCTGCTCCGGGTACCGGCGTTATCGCCGGCGGTCCGGTGCGTGCGGTATTGGAATGCGCTGGTATCCAGGACATCCTTTCGAAGTCGATGGGTTCAAGCAACCAGATCAACATCGTGAAGGGCACCATTGCAGCGCTGAAGGGTCTCGAAGAGCCTGCAGCAGTTGCAGCTCGCCGCGGTCTTCCGCTGGACGAGGTTGCACCAGCAGCAATGTTGCGTCACATCCAGACCCAGAAGGCAGGTGCTTAATCAATGGCTAAGAACATTGTTCCAGGCGATGCCACGCTGGAAATCACCCAGATTAAGTCCATCATTGGTGGTAGCCAGGTTCAGCGCGACATCGTTCGCTCGCTGGGTCTGAAGCGCATCGGACACACCGTTGTCCGCTCCGCTGACCCTGTGACCGTAGGTATGGTCAACAAGGTTCCACACCTGTTGAAGGTTGAGGAGGCGAAGTAAAGATGGCTGAAGAAAAAGCACTTAAGGTTCACCACCTGCGTCCAGCTCAGGGTGCCAAGACCGCCAAGACCCGCGTGGGTCGTGGCGAGGCATCCAAGGGTAAGACTGCAGGCCGTGGTACCAAGGGTACGAAGGCTCGTTACCAGATCAAGGCAGGTTTCGCAGGTGGACAGCTTCCACTGCACATGCGTCTGCCAAAGCTGCGTGGCTTCAAGAACCCATTCCGCGTCGAGTACCAGGTTGTAAACCTGGACAAGATCTCGGAATTGTTCCCAGAAGGTGGCGAAGTTACCGTCGAGGCACTCGTTGCCAAGGGCGCTGTTCGTAAGAACCAGCCTGTCAAGGTGCTGGGCACCGGCGACCTGACGGTCAAGGTTGACGTGAAGGTTAACGCTTTCTCGGCTTCCGCAACCGAAAAGATTGCTGCTGCTGGCGGCCAGGCAGAAACCCTCTAATTCAGGGTTTGCGCTATAGCTAAATCCCCGGTGAGCTTGTTTAGACAAGCTCACCGGGGATTTTCTTATCTCGCGTTACTCGTAGTATTACGCTCCGAAATCCCAAGTAAACCACCGTATTTCCGCAACCACTGCGAAAAAATGGGGTTATAGCTGTGTGGCGTATTTGGCGAGATAGTACATAAGACGGCTAGAATCATTAGGTCATAGCAAGAGTCTTTACCTAGACTCAAGCACATACTTCAGGAGGACGCTTGTTCAGCGCCATAGCCCGAGTTTTTCGGACGCCTGACCTGCGCAACAAACTGCTTTTCACCCTCGGGATCATTGCGATCTATCGAGTCGGCGTTTTTATTCCGGCCCCGGGCGTGGATTACAGCAACGTTCAGCAGTGTCTGGCATTGGGTTCAACCACCGGTGGTCTTTATCAGTTCGTAAACCTCTTCAGCGGCGGCGCCCTGTTGCAAGTTTCGATCTTTGCCATGGGTATCATGCCGTACATTACGGCGGCCATTATTGTGCAGCTACTGCGTGTGGTGATCCCGCACTTCGAAGCACTGCACAAGGAAGGCCAAGCCGGCCAAGGCAAGCTGACCCAGTACACCCGCTACCTGACCATCGCATTGGCGCTCTTGCAGGGCACCACGCTGATCACTCTGGCGCGTACCGGCGGACTGTTCCCGAGCTGCACCCTGCCGCTGATTCCCGATGACTCGATTATCGTGATTCTGCTGATGATCTTCGCACTGACCGCAGGCACCGGCCTGATCATGTGGATGGGCGAATTGATCACCGAACGCGGTATCGGCAACGGCATGTCCATCCTGATCTTCATCTCGATCGCTTCGGGCTTCCCGGCCGCCATGGGCGCCATCGCGCAGTCCCAGGGTTGGGGCACCTTCATCGGGGTCATCGCCATCGGCTTCCTGGTGATCGCGCTGGTCGTGTTCGTGGAGCAGTCCCAGCGACGTGTTCCGGTGCAGTACGCCAAGCGCACCATCGGACGGCGCACCGTGGGTGGCACCTCCACCTACATTCCGCTGAAGGTCAACATGGCGAACGTGATCCCGGTGATCTTCGCCAGCTCGATCCTCGCCCTGCCGCAGATGATCGTCTCGTTCAACCAGAACGATGACGGCACCCTGCCAGGTTGGGCCATGTGGCTGCAGGAGCACTCGGCGTCCTCTTCACCGTGGTACATGCTCGTCTACACTCTGCTGATCATTGGCTTCACCTACTTCTATGTCGCGATTACCTTCAACCCGATTGAAGTCTCGGACAATATGAAGAAGTACGGTGGCTTCATTCCGGGCATTCGCGCCGGCAAGCCAACGGCCGAGTATCTGCAGTTCGTGATTTCCCGAATCACCTTCGCGGGCGCCCTGTATCTGGCGTTCGTCGCGTTGATCCCGCTGATCGCCTTCGTGCTGTTCAACGCAGACCAAAACTTCCCATTTGGCGGCACCTCGATCCTCATCATGGTTGGTGTGGGTCTGGAAACCGTCAAGCAAATCAATGCTCAAATGCAGCAACGAAACTATGAAGGGCTACTGCGATGAGTCGACTGTTAATTATTGGTCCACCGGGTGCCGGCAAAGGCACCCAAGCAGTGAAGATTTCCGAGCGTTTGGAGATCGTCGCGATCTCCACCGGTGATATCTTCCGCGCCAACGTCAAGGGCGGCACCCCACTGGGTGTCGAGGCGAAGAAGTACATCGACGCCGGCAACTTCGTGCCGGACTCGGTCACCAACAACATGGTTGAAGATCGACTGGGCCAGGAAGATGTCGCCAACGGCTTCCTGCTCGACGGCTACCCACGCACCAGCGCACAGGTTGATGCCCTGGATGCCATGCTTGCCGCTCAGGGCGTCGAGTTGGATGCAGTGCTGCAGCTGACCGCCGATGACGAAGAGCTGGTAGCGCGCCTGCTCAAGCGTGCTCAGATCGAAGGCCGTGCCGATGACACCGAAGAGGTCATCCGCCACCGCCTGGGGCTGTACAACGAAGAGACCCGCATCGTGGTAGATCGCTACGAAGAGCGCGGCATCGTGCGCAAGGTCGATGGCATTGGCGCCATCGACGAGGTCACCGAGCGTGTGCTCTCGGCGTTGAACGTTACCGCCTAAGCATTTCCACTTACACGTAGGGACCGTGCCGCGAACAGCCTCTGAGGGCCGTGGCACGGTCCCTGCGTGGTTTAGCTACACATATCCAAACGCTTACTTGGGTTCTGAGACCCGAAAGAATTAAGGGGCATGACATTGGCTCTAGGTCAGCCACGAATTGAGTACAAAACCAATTCGCAGATTTTGAAGATGCGCGAGGCCGGACTGGTGCTCGCCGAAGCACTCGACGAGGCCAGCGCCGCCGCCCGTCCGGGGGTCACCACCAAGCAGGTCGATGCGGCCTTCGCGAAGGTGCTCGAACGCCACGGCGCCACCAGCAACTTCCTCGGCTACCACGGTTTCCCGGCGAACATCTGCGCCTCGGTCAACCACGAGGTCGTCCACGGCTTCCCCAGCGAGTACGAGCTGAAGGACGGGGATGTGCTGAAGGTCGATGGCGGCGCGATCATCGATGGCTGGCATTCGGACTCCGCACGCACCCTGCTCATCGGCAAGGTGGATCCGGCGGACCAGCGGTTGAGCGAGATCACCGAGCAGGCCATGTGGGCCGGCATCGCCGCCTTCTCCAAGGCGCGGTACATCGGGCAGATCGGCGAAGCCATCGACGACTTCGTCAGCTCCCAGCCGGGGGCCCCGCTGGGCATCTTGGAGGAGTACTGCGGCCACGGCATCGGCTCGGCCATGCACATGGCCCCGGATGTGCTGAACTACAACACCGGCCACCGCGGATCGCGGATCAAGCCCGGCATGGCGCTGGCCATCGAACCAATGCTGGTGCGCGGCAAGATCGCGACCTCGGTGCTGGAAGATGACTGGACGGTAGTCACCGACGACAAGGCGAACGCCTCGCAGTGGGAGCACACCGTAGCCATCCACATGGGCGGCATCTGGGTACTCACCGCACATGATGGCGGCGAAGCGGGATTGGCGCCATTCGGCGTGACTCCCTCGCCGATCAAGCCTTAAGTTCTGGCTCCGGCACGCCAAGCGTGCCGGAGCTAACAGTTTAAGTGCGTCCTTGGATTTGTCCTAGAGTCTGCCAATGGCGTATTCTTAATTTTTGGTTGTCTATTTGACTGAGCCTAAAACTCTTAGGGTTCGGTGAGGTCGTAAACAGCCAGAACCAATTACTTGTTGATGGAAAATCGTCAACAACAAAAGTTAGCGGGGAAAATGGGCAAGAAGGAAGGCGTCATCCAGGTAGAGGGCTCCGTATCCGAAGCGCTGCCGAACGCGATGTTTCGCGTAGAGCTGCCAAACGGTCACGTGGTGCTCGCCACTATCTCGGGTAAGATGCGTCAGCACTACATTCGTATCCTCCCAGAGGATCGAGTGCAGGTTGAAATGAGCCCATACGACCTCAACCGAGGCCGTATCGTTTACCGCTACAAGTAAATCTGCAGTCCATAGACATTAGCCTGACGGACGTTGAACGAGTGATCGTTCGAACGCCCGTCTGAGGAATGTCCCTGGGACGAACTGCTTATTCACTGCTCCACTCAATAACTGCAACCGCAAAAGGACAAAGCCTTGAAGGTTAACCCTAGCGTGAAGCCGATCTGCGATAAATGCAAGGTGATCCGTCGTAATGGCGTGGTCATGGTGATCTGCGAGAATCCACGCCACAAGCAGCGTCAGGGCTAATTCCGTTCTTCGGAATTTCCCACGCGTAGTCATATAGGCAGTACCGCATCGAAGTATCGATGCACACCCCCGGGTTCGGAGGCCGGGGCCAGGAGATATCCTGGGTGGTACTGCTCCAGACCTCCGTTGGTTGAAAGGTAGCCACTTGGCTCGTTTAGCAGGCGTGGACATTCCACGCGAAAAGCGCGTAATTATCGCGCTGACTTACATCTACGGCGTGGGCAAGACCCGTGCAGAAGAGATCATCGCAGCGACCGGGACCAACCCGGACACGCGCGTTAAGGATCTCAGCGACGCTGACCTCGTTCAGCTGCGTGACTTCGTCGAAGGCACTTACAAGGTAGAAGGTGACCTGCGCCGCGAGGTTCAGGCTGACATCCGCCGCAAGGTCGAGATCGGATCCTACGAAGGTATTCGTCACCGTAAGGGCCTGCCGGTCCACGGTCAGCGCACCAAGACCAACGCTCGTACCCGCAAGGGCCCGAAGCGTACCGTCGCAGGTAAGAAGAAGACTCGCTAAATCTTAGCGGTCTAGTTCAAATACTTTTTTCGTAGGAGAAGAAATGCCCCCAAAGACTCGTGGAGCGGTACGTAAGCCGCGTCGCAAGGACAAAAAGAATATCGCGCAGGGACAGGCGCATATCAAGAGCACCTTCAACAACACCATCGTATCGATTACCGATCCGTCCGGTGCTGTTATCTCGTGGGCTTCGGCCGGCGAGGTAGGCATGAAGGGCTCGCGTAAGTCGACCCCATACGCTGCTCAGATGGCCGCTGAATCTGCCGCTAAGCGCGCGCAGGAGCACGGCATGCGCAAGGTTGACGTTTTCGTCAAGGGCCCGGGCTCGGGACGCGAAACCGCGATCCGTTCGCTGCAGGCTGCTGGCCTTGAGGTTGGATCCATCCAGGATGTTTCCCCAAGTGCCCACAACGGTTGCCGCCCATCAAAGCGTCGCCGCGTCTAATTGATTCGCTAGGCTGAGCCTAAAGAAGTCACCGAGCCATTCTTGCCGAATGGGTCGGTGACGTTCTTGGACTCTCATGCCTGCAACAGACGAACGGCCAACAGGCTACCGTCGTTTCCACCCCCGTGAGGCGTCATATAGCGGACGCTCGCTGAAAGGAAATGTAAGTGCTCATTACGCAGCGCCCAACCCTGACCGAAGAAGTAGTTTCCGAGAATCGCTCCCGGTTCATCATTGAACCGTTGGAGCCAGGCTTTGGTTACACCCTAGGCAACTCACTCCGCCGTACCCTGTTGTCCTCGATCCCTGGTGCAGCTGTCACCAGTGTTCGACTCGACGGTGTATTGCACGAGTTCTCTACCGTAGCCGGTGTCAAGGAAGACGTCACCGAACTGGTTCTTAACATCAAGAACCTGTCGGTCTCTTCCGAGCACGACGAGCCGGTCGTCGCCTACCTGCGCAAGCAGGGCCCAGGCGTCGTCACCGCAGCGGATATCACCCCACCAGCGGGTGTAGAGTTCCACAACCCTGAGCTGCACATCGCTACCTTGAACGCCAATGGCAAGTTCGATTTGGAACTGACCATTGAGCGTGGCCGTGGCTATGTGTCAGCTGCTCAGAACAAGAGTGCCGACACCGAGATCGGTCGAATCCCAGTTGATTCGATCTACTCGCCGGTGCTGAAGGTGACCTTCCGCGTGGAAGCTACCCGTGTTGAGCAGCGCACCGACTTCGATCGCTTGATCGTTGACGTTGAAGCAAAGCCGTCGATCACCCCGCGCGATGCTGTTGCATCCGCAGGTACCACGCTGGTTGAGCTGTTCGGTTTGTTCCGCGAACTGAACACCGCAGCCGAAGGTATCGAAATCGGCCCATCGCCAACGGATGCAGCTTTGGCTGCAGACATGGCGCTGCCGATCGAGGATCTGGAACTGACCGTTCGCTCGTACAACTGCTTGAAGCGTGAGGGCATCCACTCCGTGGGTGAACTCGTAACTCGCTCCGAGGCCGACCTGATGGACATCCGTAACTTCGGTGCGAAGTCCATTGACGAAGTCAAGGCCAAGCTTGTTGAACTGGGTCTAGCACTGAAGGATTCCCCTCCAGGGTTCGACCTTGCCGCTCGTAGTGCCATCGAAGATGGCGACGACGTCTACGACGAAGGCCTGTAAAGACCTTAGTCTCGCGACACACTACTTCACCCGACCTGCCGGTCACATACCGGCGGACTCGGTCATTCATCTAGGAGAACTACCATGCCTACCCCTACTAAGGGTCCGCGTCTCGGCGGCAGTGCAGCACATGAGCGATTGATCTTCGCTAACATGTCCGCACAGCTCTTCGAGAACAAGAAGATCACCACCACCCTGACCCGCGCCAAGCGTCTGCGTCCACACGCAGAGCGCCTGATCACCTTCGCAAAGCGTGGAGATCTGGCCTCGCGTCGTCGCGTCCAGTCGGTTATCGCTTCGCGCTCGCGCACCAACAAGTCGATCGTTCACGAGCTGTTCGCGAACATCGCACCTGCTATGGCCGATCGCCAGGGTGGCTACACCCGCATCACCAAGATTGGTAACCGCAAGGGCGACAACGCCCCTATGGCTGTTATCGAACTGGTAATGGAACCGGTTTCGCCAAAGCAGGCAGTCGTCAAGGAAGCCACCCAGGCTACCGAGAAGGCAACCGAAGCTACCACCGAAGAAGCCTAAGCTTTAGCTTGTGAATCTTCACCGGTAAAACGGTCAAGTTATCCCCGGACAATCCGCAAGGAATGTCCGGGGATAACTATTTAACGCAACGAAGCCCGGCAAATCATTCGGTCCGGACGTGGTGCCTGTCCGCGGCGTTCATTCAGACGATAGGCCACCCCAGTTGTACCGAGGCTTTGCGCGCCATGGTCAACACATCAATGTGGGTCAGGTTCCGGGAAAAAGCGGGTGCCATCGGGAAAGCGGTACGCGCGCGCGAAAAGAGAACCACCATGGGCGTACCAACCATCGTTGAATTCACGTAGATGCCGTCAATGCCAGCGCCAAGCTGCAGGTTGATCTCCTTAGCCCACGCTCGGCAAACATTCTTGGGCTGTCCATTCAAGGAAGCCGAGGCCCGATGTCTCAGCAGCCACGTAGATGTAGTCAAATCAAGGAGCTGAAGTGGGCGTATCGGCGACCACGCGGAGAGTGTTCGGCTCTTGTCGAAGGAAATCGCGCGAACTGTCTGAAAGACCTCGGCAAAGGCGGTGACGTAACTAGGAGTTGTGTAGGAGACTCCAAACCCGGGATGAACATTTACCGGGAGAGGATGAGGCTCCCATCTGAAAGCCTTGATTGGACCGTACTCGCGCAGGTTGTTCCATGGTGCGCTGAAGGCTCCGGAACTTGTGTGTATTCTCCACAGAGGTCCTTGCCAAATCCTCAAATCATGGGGGATCAGGGTGAGCGGCACAGGTGGCTTGCGAGGATTCTTCGGTGCCTTGGCAGTCACTCGAATTCCAAATGAGAAACCAATTCCAGTACGGCTTCAAGTGCACCACCGGTAATAAGCCAATCCGCAGGGGAGCGCCCTCCGAGATAGTCCTCATTGGATTGGGTCATTACGGTTTCGATCGCCAGCGGGTGATAGAAACGCGGGAAAGCGGGAATCAGTTCCCGCAGTCCGGGGACCACGCCCTCGCTGGTGAACTGCCATTTCGGGAACAGGGATTGTTTCCCCTCACTTCGAGCTAGCGCGAAATAGTCACCCTTAGCTTTCGCGCGGCGCACATTCGCCTCGTCCCGACCAACGATCTGCGCAACTTCAGCGGTGGTGTAGGCGGATTTCTCCACCAGATCCAGTGATTTTGCTTGGGCGTCTAGGACGATCAAATCGGATTTCAGCCGTCCTTCAGGGCTTAAATCGGCCTCCGACAGGTCTGTGTTCTCCAGCAGGAAATTACGTTCGCCCTCGGTCAATGGTTCGCTGATGCTATCTGACACATCCGAAACTACACGCAAGAAATCTCGGGGTGCCATGCTGCCACCGTGTTTGTCCAAGAAGATCTGTACCGTCGACTCCAGATCCTTCCGGATGTAGTTCATCGCGCCGCTCATAACCATGATGATACGCCGTATCCAACCGTGGATAAATAGGTAAACCCTGCCATGTGGACGACGTAACGCGAGCATCATGGACTGATGACGGCTGCCGCGATTAAGCCGAGAAATACGACCACAAGCGTGCGGCAGCAATGTTCCGCAGTGAACGGAATCGATATGCGGGGGCGTCTTGGCATGCCCTGCCTGCCGAACAGGTTCATTCGCTCCCTGCGGCACTTGGCCGGAGGACTGCAGAGCGCGCGAATCGCAGTGCTGCCGGCAGGTCAAGATGCGGCAGAAAGCGCATGTCCAGCCGCGGTTGGGGCTTCGGTTCGCGATTCACTCTTGTTCCAAGGGATAATTGAAAGCATGAATTCGCAGTCAGAGATCATTGATCCATTCGGTACCACCGCTCTGGGTACTAGTTCGTCCCCGGCGCTGATCCGCATGCGCATGGTGCTTGGATACGACGGCGCAGCCTACAACGGCTGGGCGCGGCAGCCCAATGTCGTCGGTGTGCAGCAGCTGGTCGAAGAGGCACTGGAAACCCTGATCCGCCGCCTGGTCCGGGTGGTCGTCGCCGGACGCACCGACGCCGGGGTGCACGCGCGCCGGCAGGTAGTCCACTTCGATCTGACCGAGGAAGAATACCTGGCGCTGCCGCGCAATTCGGATCTGTTACCGGGCCCGGCGCTTCTGCGCCGCATCAATGGCCTCTTGGGCCGCCAAGATAAGGCCGTGTGGGTCCATGAAGTGGCCAAGGCCGCCGAGGGTTTCGACGCACGCTTCTCCGCCTTGGCCCGTCGCTACTCCTACCGCATTGCCGACGGCATCCACCGCTGGGATCCGCTGAGCCGGCAGCTGACCATGTGGTACCGCGAAGACATTAACATCGACCTGTTGAACGCTGAGGCCCGGTCGGTCCTCGGACGCCACGACTTCCTGTCCTACTGCAAGCCGCGCCCGCGGGCCACCACCATCCGCACGCTGCAGGAGTTCGAATTCAGCCGTGCCGAGGATGGGAACATCCTGGTGCATTTGAAGGCCGACGCGTTTTGCCACAATATGGTGCGTTCGCTGATCGGGGCGGCGCTGCGTGTGGCCAGCGGCAGGGAAGAGCCCGGTTTCCTGGCCGAACGCCTGGCGCTGATGGTGCGCGATTCGAAGTCGATTCTGGCTCATCCGCACGCGTTGGTGCTCGAAGAGGTCTACTATCCTGATGACCACGAGCTCGCCGAGCGAGCGGCACTCACCAGGGCAAGACGCGACGTTTCGCAGAAGGATTCATTAAAAGACCTCGATTAATGACCCTTCGGGTGTCATTGCTCACCTAGAGGCACCTTTGTTTTGGTCGTCTGAGTGTTAATCGGCTAAACTTTTATGAGTTGTGTATGTCCACGTTCGACACTACACGCCCAAGCGTGACGGCTTAGTTGCATAGTCGCTGGTCTGCTGGGTGTGCGAACAATATATGGACGGCCGGTCATCATCAGTCCTCACCTGACGTACTGGTCTAAGCACAAGAACAACACGACAGTGCTCGTCACTGGAGGATCTCACGCCTCGACACCTGCGACTGTTTGACCAGAAACGAATCAACGTAAGGCAATTACTGTGCGTACGTACACCCCTAAGCCGGCTGACCAGACTCGTCAGTGGTTTGTCATTGACGCCACCGACGTAGTACTCGGCCGTCTCGCCGTCCAGGCCGCAACCCTGCTGCGCGGCAAGCATAAGCCAACCTTCGCAGCTCACATGGACATGGGCGACCATGTCATCATCATCAACGCCGAGAAGGTCGCCCTGACCGGTAAGAAGCTGAAGGACAAGCGCGCCTACCGTCACTCGGGCTTCCCGGGCGGTCTGAAGAGCGTTAACTACGCCGAGCTCCTTGAGAAGAACCCAGTTCTGGCCGTCGAGAAGGCCATCAAGGGCATGCTGCCAAAGAACAAGCTTTCCGACGCTCAGCTGTCCAAGCTGAAGGTATACCGCGACGCCGAGCACCCACACGCTGCTCAGGCTCCAAAGGTACTGGAAATCAGCCAGGTCGCTCAGTAGTACTGGCCCCGAGAACAAAGACTTAATAGGAGATTATCGTGGCTGAGAACGCTGAAGAGACCACCGAATTCGAAGGCGAAACCCCTTCGACTTACACCACCGAGACCGCTGCATCGACCGTCGTAGCCGACACCGAGCGCGCTCCACTAACCGTTCCAGGTGGCGCAGTAGGCCGCCGCAAGCAGGCTATTGCCCGCGTTCGCCTGATCCCAGGCTCGGGCAACTGGGTCGTCAACGGCCGCACCCTGGAAAACTTCTTCCCTAACAAGCTGCACCAGCAGGATGTTAACGAGCCATTCAAGGTTCTGGGTCTAGAAGGCGCATACGATGTTATCGCCCGTATCCACGGTGGCGGCATCTCCGGCCAGGCCGGCGCATTGCGTCTTGGCATTGCCCGCTCGCTGAACGAGATCGATCGCGATGCAAACCGCGCGGCGCTGAAGAAGGCCGGCTACTTGACTCGTGACGCACGCGTCATCGAGCGCAAGAAGGCTGGTCTCAAGAAGGCCCGCAAGGCTTCGCAGTTCTCGAAGCGCTAAACCTTACCCACAGGTTTCCCAAAGGCCCGCATCTTCGGATGCGGGCCTTTGGCCGTTTAAAGCCCCTTTGTGACCTCTTGGCCATTAAAGTTTTCTCACATAGCGTTCCAAAGCTCACATGTGCACGGGTAAATCGATGCGCAGGGCTTATGATTGACGATGATGGCAAGGTTATTTGGGACCGATGGGGTCCGAGGAAAAGCAAACGAGTTGTTAACCCCCGAGCTGGCGCTGGATCTAGCGCAAGCAGCTTCGGTGGTTCTTGGTTTAAGTCAGTCGGAAGACGGACGCAAGCCGGTCGCCGTGGTGGCGAAGGATCCGCGTATCAGCGGCGACTTCCTCTCCGCCGCGATCGAGGCTGGTCTGGCCGCTTCCGGAGTTGACGTTAAGGATGCGGGCACGTTGCCGACTCCGGCCGCCGCATTCCTGGTCGGTGATCTCAACGCCGACTTCGGCGTGATGATCTCCGCCTCGCATAATGCCGCGCCGGATAACGGCATCAAGTTCCTGGCCCGGGGAGGCAAGAAGCTGGACGACGCGTTGGAAGACGCGATCGAAGCCTGCCTGGACATGCCGAACCCGCGCCCCACCGGTGGCGCCGTAGGACGGATCTCGCGTTTCTCCGACGCCGAGGACCGCTACATCATGCACCTGCTGGCGGCTATGCCAAACCGCCTCGAGGGCGTCAAGGTGGTCTTGGACTGCGCCCACGGCGCGGCTTCGGGCTGCTCGCCAGAGGTATTCAAGAATGCCGGCGCAGAGGTCATTGTCATCGGCGCCGAGCCAGATGGCATCAACATCAATGACGGCTACGGCTCCACCCACCTGGAAAAGCTCCAGGCCGCCGTGCTCGAGCACGGTGCGGACCTGGGCATCGCCCACGACGGCGACGCGGACCGCTGCCTCGCGGTGGACCACGAGGGCACCGTCGTTGACGGGGACCAGATCATGGCCGTGATGGCCATCGATCTGAAGGCCCGCGGCGAGCTGGTGGATGACACCCTGGTAGCTACCGTGATGAGCAATCTCGGTTTGAAGATCGCCATGGAAGAAGCCGGCATCACGCTGAAGCAGACCGGCGTCGGAGACCGCTACGTGCTCGAAGGCATGCGCGAAGGCAACTACTCGCTGGGCGGCGAGCAGTCCGGCCACGTCATCTTCAGCAAGTACGCCACCACCGGTGACGGGGTGCTGACCGGCCTGCTGCTGGCAGCCCGGGTGAAGGCCACCGGCAAGACCCTCAAGGAGCTTGCCTCCGTGCTTACCGTGCTGCCGCAGGTGCTGATCAACGTGCGCGGCGTGGACAAGGCAGGGGTTGCCGAGTGCGTACCGCTGCTCAACGAGATCGCCGTAGCCGAGGCCCGCCTGGGTTCCACCGGACGGGTGCTCTTGCGCCCCTCGGGCACCGAGCCAGTGGTTCGCGTGATGGTCGAGGCCGCCACCCAGGACCAGGCCCAGCTCGAAGCGGAACTGCTGGCCAGCGCCGTGGCAACGCACCTGGCGCTTTAAGGCAACCACCCAGTAAACATCAAGAAAACTCACACCCCCGTACCGCGTTCCCGCAAGGATCATGGTGCGGGGGTGTGGCATGCTAACTAGTAGTTATTGGGTTAGATATCTGGGGAGTAGTACTTCGTGACTTTGCGTATCAGCGTCATCGGCACCGGCTATCTTGGTGCAACTCATGCAGCGTGCATGGCAGAACTGGGCTATGAGGTCATCGGCCTGGATGTTAATGCGGAGAAGCTCCAGGCACTGGCTGCCGGGATCCTTCCCTTCCACGAGCCGGGCCTGCCCGAGCTGCTGCGCAAGCATGTCTCCAGCGGGCGCCTGCGGTTCACCGACTCCTACGCGCAGGTGGCCGAACTGGCCGACATCCACTTTGTCACCGTCGGCACCCCGCAGCGCGCGGATTCCCAGTCCGCGGATATGAGCTACGTCGATGCCGCCGTGGACTCCCTGGTGGAACACATCAGCGGCGAGGCGCTGATCGTGGGCAAATCCACGGTGCCCGTGGGCACCGCGCGCCGGCTGGCCGAACGCATCGAGGCCACCGCGGGCCCGGAAAGCCACATCACCCTGGCCTGGAACCCCGAGTTCCTGCGCGAGGGCTTCGCCGTGAAGGACACGCTGACGCCGGACCGCTTGGTCTACGGCCTGGTGGACGAGAGCGCGCTGGGCAAGCTGCGCGAGGTCTACGCACCGATCCTCGCCGCCGGCACCCCCGAGGTCGTCACCGACCTGGAGACCTCGGAGCTGGTCAAGGTCGCGGCCAACGCGTTCCTGGCCACCAAGATCTCCTTCATCAACGCCTTCGCCGAGGTCACCGAGAACGTGGGCGGGGACATCAAGACGCTGGCCGACGCGATCGGCCACGATGCGCGCATCGGCCGCAAATTCCTCAACGCCGGCGTCGGGTTCGGCGGCGGCTGCCTGCCCAAGGACATCCGCGCCCTCCAGGCCCGGGTCAGCGAGCTGGGCCTGAGTCAGACCATGGGCTTCCTCGCCGAGGTGGACCAGATCAACCTGCGCCGCCGCGACCGCGTGGTGTCGCTGGCCTCCTCGATCCTGGGGGAGCAGCTGGCGGGCAAGCGGATCTGCGTGCTCGGGGTGACCTTCAAGCCCGACAGCGACGACGTGCGCGACTCGCCGGCGCTGGACATCGCGGTGCGGCTGTACAACTCCGGGGCCGAGGTTTCGGTCTACGACCCGGAGGGCAATAAGAACGCGGCCGGCCGTTTCCCGCGGCTGAACTACGTGGATTCCTGGCGCGAGGCGGCGAAGGCCGCGGACCTGGTGCTGCTGCTGACCGAATGGAATGAATTCCGGGCGCTGGACCCGCAAGAGCTCGGCGAAGTCGTTGGCACCCGCGCGCTGATCGACGGGCGCAATGTGCTGGACCGCCCGAAGTGGCGCGAGCAGGGCTGGGTCATCACCGGGCCCGGCGAGAAGTTCGAGCTCGACGAAAACTAGCCCAGGGCAAGCCTTAGCTTCCCGAGCGTTCAGGAGAGCGAGAATAGTTCAATGTTGCCCGCTTTTTTGGTTTAACGCCCACGATCCCTGTACAAACAATTGCCGGAACCGTCGGCATTGAGCCTCTCGCTGGCGATCGGGCCAAACAAAGCGACGCTAGGAATCATCGGCGGTAAATTGAACCGACCAAGACTGCCGAGATTCTGATGTTAACGCGCAGCCGAACAAGGTATTCCAAATCGACTATACGGGAGGGCCCTAAAGCCTCGGGCCAAGTCCTTATCAGCATGATCAGCGTCGTCGCGTCCGACCCAGAATTGTACAAATAGGATGTCAAGCGCATCACCGTAGCAAAAGAGTGATCTTGCCTGGCAGCCCGATACACGGCTACGGATCCAGTGCTTGGCGCGCAACTACCTAAAATCACGCAACTTCAGACAATTGATTCGTTTCCTAAAATCATTGGATGCTGCATCAGAGAGTTGGTTTTCTGAACGTTTATTTTGGGATCGATACAGTCATTTGAAATCAGTGTATGAAACTATGATGAGCGCAAGTATGAGAAGTGCAAAGGCTATCCAATTAATACGTATCGTCCAGAGCGCCATTTTCATTCCGCGCTGTTTGACCTGACCGCGCTCATTAGCCTCGGCGATCTGAACTCGGGCGAGACCTCCCAGAATCAATCCGAGCGGTGGGAAAACGCTCAGGAAAACGCTTGAAATGGCGAGACGGTTCAAGGGCGGCTTCGACTTTAGATTCGAACTGTTGGAGAGATTTTTCAACCTATTCAAGTTCTTTTCGATTCGGCGCACCAAAAGTTCCCGTAAGAATCCTCTTGACGAATTTCCGGTTCCTGATGATATTGATCGAAGTGCAAGAAAAACGGTCGATAAGAGCAGCATAAAATACACTAGTAGTGTTTTTGAAGCATATCCCCATGGCTCGTACTGGCCGGAGAGTATCAACACGATCGAGACAATAGACGCGAGAAAGAGACTGGAGATCCCTACTGCCGCGATAATAAGTACGGTGAAGTCCATCCACGCCTTTACCACTGACAAGTGGAATAAATTCACGACTAGTGCGTAAACGCAAATAGCAATAGCTGATGACACCAGGAGTACCGCAAGAGTTATTCCGAGGTCTCCGCCTAATAGGAACATTTGGAGTAACGCCGTCATGAGAGGCGGAATGCAAACCAAGACTACGATTTGGTTCAAGCGTTCTCTTGGCTTCGACTCAGAGGTCCCAGCTTTCGCTGCCCGGCACCCTGCCTCAAGAAGCGTACTTCTTCGACGACGCCAGGCTAACTGCAATTCGTTATCAGCCAACTCTGGATTCGAATAGGTGCCAGCGTCCGCTGCGAAAATGGCGATCAGGATCGCCGTCAATATGGGGCCGAAAAGTCGAACGAAGTCGACAGAAGCGAATGTATCGAGGTTCTGAAAAGCAAGATATATTCCGAAGAGCATCACGAACGGTATCAACAGACGAGCGAAATCGACGAGAAATTGTTTTCGGGCAAGTTCACGAGCAATCGGTTGCAATCGGTTAGATACGGTCTTTACCATGACCTGTAGCGCAATCACGATTGTAGAAAGTATGCCGAAACCTGCCAACGCGATTCCCGCCGGTATAGGAACCAAGAGGACCTGAACGTCGTCTGTGCCGACGGTGCCGGGTAGGTTGCTGCCCCATTCGACGAATCTCAATATGAGGTAAATGAAGGCCGCAAAGCCGGAGCCTATTAAGAGCTGGGTGCGGATGCTGCTCCAGTAGCTTTCGTACTCTGAAACGGTCTGATCGGCTATTTCCTCTTGTGAAGGATTCTCGCCTTCGGGATCTTTCATTTTCCGACGGCTAAAACCCAGTAGCAACTTTTCTCCTATGCTAATTCGGTACGTAAAGTCGAGTTTCCCTTATTTCCTGTGATTGCAATTGTCTCAAGATGTGTCCTTTCGGCAAGCTGATTCATAGCTAGAGGTGGACACAAACTCAAATGACTTAAATGGACTGGCCTTCAAAGCGGAAAAGGTTGGTATTCAGCGTCGCCCATGTTTCGAAAAGACAATGTTTTGAAGGACTGTTTCGGATAGTCCTCTTTTGTTGAGTCGAGGAAAGACAAGGCAGTTGTTGACTGCCGGAGGAGATCATTGACTCGGTCGGTTTTTTAGAAGCCGAATTCCTTCATAACCGCCGGAAGATTTTCGATCAAGCGCGAGGCGCTCACGGTCCCTTGCTCGGCGCTTACCCGGCCCAGATGGCCATGGATGACCGCCGCGCAGGCGGTGAGTTCCATCAGGCGGCCATTGCTGACGGTCTCCAGGCCCTGGATGCCGGTCAGCGAGCTGTCGGAGAGCAGGTAGCCGAGAATGCCCGTGAGCACGTCTCCAGAGCCTGCAGTCGCCAGCTGGGCCGCCGCATGGCAAACCACGAGGTTGGCACCGTCCGGGGCGACCACATAGCTGGTCGGCCCCTTCAGTAGCACCACGGCGTTATAGGCAAGGGCCACCCAACGGGTCCAGCGGATCGGGTCCTGGGCGACTTCCTCGGTGGTGACGCTCACCCCGGCGCGGCGCAGCAGCATGCGAAGCTCCTTGGCATGCGGGGTCAGCACACGCGGCTGCTCGCTGGGACCGGCGGGGACCACATCCAGCCCGCTGGCATCGATGACCGCTGGCTGGCGGCTTTCGAACACATTGGCGATAACCCCGGTAGGGGGAGTGCGGCTATCAATACCCGGGCCAATGGCCCAGGCCGAAATCTTCGCCCCGCGCCCGTGGAGGTGGCGGCGAGCCAAGGACAAAGCCTCGGAGATCTGCTGGTCATCCAGCGGAACGGTTTCCGGCGCGGCGATGGACAGCAGTGGCTGCACCTCTCCGGGTACGTGGGTGCGCAGCAGGCCCGTGCCGCAGGCCACGGCGGCCCGTGCGGTCAGCAGCGCGGCACCGGGGTAGAGCGCGGAGCCGGCAATGAGGCCGAGGACTCCGCGTTCGTACTTATGGCGCCCGGCGTCCCGCCAGCTGCGGTGCTCATCCAGGAGCGCGCGGGCCGAGGCTTCGTCCACCAATTCGGTTTCCGGGCTGAGCGCGGAAAAATCAAAGTCCAGGCTGGCAACCTGAATCTCACCGGTGACCAAGGGGGCGTCGCGGGAGATCAATCCGGTCTTCAGCGCCCCGAAGGTGATGGTGCGCTCGGCAAGCAGCACATGGTCATCGGCAACGCCGGTTTCGCAGTCCAGCCCGGAGGGAACATCGCAGGCCAGGACGCGTGCGCCGGCCGGCAGCTGAGGCAGCTGTGCTCCGGGGCGGTAGCCAATTCCATAGATCGCATCGATGACCAAGGCCGCCGCAGCCAGCTCGGACTGGCCCGCTGCCACCGGCTTCACGGTGCCGGAAGCAGCAGTATAGGCCTTCAAGGCTTCGGGGTGGCAGGTGTCGGTGCACTGCAGGGCGAGGATCCGGTAGCCGAGCTGGGCCAGTTCGGCCAAGGCGTAGAGCCCGTCACCGCCGTTGTTGCCCGGACCGATCAGCGCGACCACCAGGGTGTCGGTGCCCGATGGCGCTTGGGACAGCATGCTCTCGGCCGCGGCGGCGAGTTCACCGGCGGCGGCGCGCATCAGCGCTTCACTTCCACGTGTGGAGATCTCTTGGGCCTCGACCGCACGGACTTGCGCAACACTGTAGACAGGGATCATAAGACAAACTTTACTCACCCAAGCGGTGATACGCCCGTTTTAACCGCTAACGTGTCGTTTTATCGCTCGGCGACAACCATGGCCACTGCCATATCCCCGTCATGCGACATGGTCAGATGCCAGGAAGTAATGCCGCGCAGTTCACTGGCGGCGGCAACCGTGCCGCGAATGAGCACCTGCGGATCTCCGGCCTCGTCCTTGGCGATGGTGCAATCCTGCCAATTCATCCCCACCGGAGCGCCGAGGGCCTTGGCGATGGCCTCCTTGGCGGCGAATCGCACGGCCAGCGAACGAAGCGGCAAGTCGCGTTCCACGGCGGTGAAGAGTCGTTCACGCAGGCGGGGGGTGCGTTCGAGCTGTCGGCCAAAGCGTGGCACGTCGACAATGTCGACACCGATTCCTGCAATCATGATCTCCAGTCTATCCAGAGCCTTGGAAGAGAAAAAATTGCGGGCAACCCCGAAGGGATGCCCGCAATTATGGATAAGCGTGGATTACTCCACGGTCACCGACTTGGCCAGGTTTCGCGGCTGGTCCACGTCGAAGCCCTTGGCCGAGGCAAGTTCGCAAGCGAAGAGCTGCAGCGGCACGGTGGCCAGCAGCGGCATCAGCAGCGTTGGAGTCTCCGGGACGTAGAAGACCCACTCGGAGTAGTCCTTCACATCGTGATCGCCGTCTTCGGCGATGACCAGGGTCTTGGCACCACGGGCGCGGACCTCCTGGATGTTCGAGACCACCTTCGAGTGCAGCGAGTCGCGGCCGCGAGGGGAAGGAACTACCACGAAGACCGGCTGGCCGTCGTCGATCAGGGCGATCGGACCGTGCTTCAGCTCGCCGGCGGCGAAGCCCTCGGCGTGGATGTAGGCAATCTCCTTGAGTTTCAGCGCGCCTTCCATGGCCACCGGGTAACCGACGTGGCGGCCCAGGAACAGCACCGAGGAAGCATCTTCCATCGAGCGGGCAAGTTCCTTGATTTCGTCCGCGCGGTCCAGGATGTCCTGGATCTTCGCCGGGATCTTGCCCAGGTCGGCCAGGATGTCCTTGATCTGGCCCTGGAAGAGGTTGCCGCGCAGCTGCGCCAGGTACAGGCCCAGCAGGTAGGTGGCGGTGATCTGCGCCAGGAAGGCCTTGGTGGAAGCCACCGCGATCTCCGGACCGGCGTGGGTGTAGAGCACCGCGTCGGATTCGCGGGGGATGGTCGACCCGTTGGTGTTGCAGATCGACATGGTCTTTGCGCCCTGCTCCTTGGCGTAACGCACGGCCATCAGGGTGTCCATGGTTTCCCCGGACTGCGAGATCGAAACGATCAGGGTCTTCTCGTCAACGATCGGCTCGCGGTAGCGGAACTCGTGGGAGAGCTCCACCTCGACCGGAATGCGGCACCAGGATTCGATGGCGTACTTGGCCACGGAACCGGCGTAAGCGCTGGTACCGCAGGCGAGCACAACGATCTTGGAGATCTTGGAAAGTTCTTCCGGATCGATGCGCAGCTCATCGAGGGTCAGGCGGCCATCGGCGTCCGAGCGGCCCAGCAGGGTGTCGGCCACGGCGGCTGGCTGGTCGAAGATTTCCTTCTCCATGAAGGAAGGGAAGCCGCCCTTTTCGGCGCTGGCAGCATCCCAGTCAACGTGGAATTCCTTGCCTTCGGCAGGGTTGCCGTCGAAGTCGGTGATGCTGTGGGTATTCGGGGTGATGGTCACGATCTGGTCCTGGCCCAGTTCCACCGCACGACGGGTGAAGTCGATGAAGCCAGAGACATCGGAACCGAGGAAGTTTTCGCCATCGCCCAGGCCCAGCACGAGCGGGGAGTTGCGGCGGGCTGCCACGACGACGCCCGGGTGGTCTTGGTGGACTGCGAGCAGGGTGAAGGCGCCTTCGAGGTGCTTCACGGCCAGCTGCATGGCCAGGGTGAGATCCCCATTGGCTTCGGTGCTGTAGAGCTTGCCCAGCAGGGCGGCGGCTACTTCGGTATCGGTGTCCGAGAGCAGCTCGACTCCTTCGGCTACCAGCTTTGCCTTGATGCCCGCGAAGTTCTCAATGATTCCGTTGTGGATCATTGCAAGCTTGCCGCCATCGGCGAGGTGAGGGTGGGCGTTGCCGTCGCTTGGCCCGCCGTGGGTGGCCCACCGCGTGTGGCCGATACCGGTGTGAGACCCAGGCAATGGCTGCTCGGCGATCACATTTTCCAGGTTGACAAGTTTGCCAGCCTTCTTGCGTGAGTGAATGGCACCATCGGCGACCACGGCAACACCGGCCGAGTCATAACCGCGGTACTCCAACCGACGTAAACCTTCAATTAGAACGTCAAGTGCACCGTGATCGGTGACTGAGCTTGACGCTCCCGCATATCCAACAATTCCGCACATAGGAAAAAGCGTACCGGTTGATTCCCCAAGGATGGGAGATATCGTGGCGCATCACTCAAAAAGTCGCGTGTCATAGGTCACCGGAGAACGCGAATTATGGGTCATTTGCAAAGAAAGCGATGGCAAAGTTTGGGTTGTGAGGGTAATCCTTGGCAGAATTTGTCTCCGTGGAACCACAAGGAACGTTAGAGACACCGATTACCCCTTTCGTCGAGCTAGAGCGCGACACTTGGGCCCGCCTCTCTAACAAGATGGAACAACCCCTCAACGAAGAGGATATTGAACGGCTGCGCGGTTTAGGCGACGCTCTGGACCTCGATGAGATTCGCGACGTATACCTGCCATTGAGCCGTTTGCTGTACCTCTATGTCCAAGGCGCCGGGGCGACGCACCGGGCAACAACGACATTCCTCGGCGAGCAAACGAGCCGAACTCCCTTTGTCATCGGCGTCGCCGGTTCGGTGGCGGTAGGCAAGTCCACCACCGCCCGCGTGCTTCGCGACATGCTGCGCCGCTGGCCGGAAACCCCGGACGTGCAGCTGATTACCACCGACGGGTTCCTCTACCCCAACGCCGAGCTCGAGCGCCGCGGCATCATGGACCGCAAGGGATTCCCGGAGTCCTATGACCGCCGCGCGCTGCTGCGCTTTGTCTCGGCGGTGAAGTCCGGCGTTCCGGAAGTCGGCGCCCCGGTGTACTCGCACCTGACCTACGACATCATTCCCGAAGAGCGCAACGTGATTCGCTCGCCGCAGGTGCTGATCGTCGAGGGGCTGAACGTTCTGCAGCCGGCACGGACCCGTTCGGATGGAACCGTGGGCCTGGCGCTCAGCGACTTCTTCGACTTCTCCGTCTATGTCGACGCGCGGACCAAGGACATTGAAGAGTGGTACATCCGCCGTTTCATGAACCTGCGCTCGGGCGCCTTCGCCGACCCGGCGAGCTACTTCCACCGCTATGCGCAGCTGACCGACGACGAGGCGCGCGAGACGGCGCACGGCATCTGGAAGCGCATCAACGAACCGAACCTGAAGGAAAATGTACTGCCTACCCGTGGCCGTGCGCAGTTGGTGCTGCGCAAGAGCGCGGATCATTCGGTGCACCGGATGCTGCTTCGCAAAATCTAGACATTCTTCCTAACGGGAACCGAATTTCTTACAAAATTTAAGTTTTCGCGCAAAATGTCCGCTCTCGCTGTGTTTTTGCTGTGTATGCTCAAATCATGCTTAAGGGATTCCGCGATTTTATAATGAAGGGCAACGTCATCGATTTGGCGGTTGCTGTTGTAATCGGTGCCGCATTCGGTGCCGTGATTACCGCTCTGGTAGAGAACATTCTCATGCCATTGATCGCTGCATTGGTTGGTTCGCCAAACTTTGACAGCTTCCTGCTCATTACCCTCAACGGAAATGACATCAAGATCGGTGTCTTCATCACCGCTTTGGTCAACTTCCTGCTGATCGCCGCGGCCGTCTACTTCGTCTTGGTTATGCCAATGCAGAAGGCGACCGAGGCAAGGAACCGCCGCCACGGCATCACCGAAGAAGAGGACGAAGTCGACCCGCAGGTTGCTCTGTTGGAGCAGATCCGCGACGAACTGAAAACTCTTCGATAACAGCCCCCATAAACGCGCAAGGGCCGCTAGTCTCAAACATGTTTTGAGCGCAGCGGCCCTTTACCTTTAACCTGTGGACCGCCGTTGGCTCGGCCTGCGGGGTGCGACGCGGCATCGGTTGCGGAAAAGTGGGAAGATAGTTTGGTGAACTCTGAATCTCTTGAGGAAATCAACGCGCCGGAAGCAGGCGACACCGCTCCTTACATTGGTTGGGAACGCCGTGCAGTAATCGACCTGTCCGCGATCCGCAGCAACGTCAAGCAAGTCGCCGATCTGGTGGCCCCGGCCAAAGTCATGGCCGTGGTCAAGGCCGACGGCTACGGGCACGGAGCATTGCCGGTTGCTACCGCGGCACTGGAGGCCGGCGCACGCTGGATTGGCTGCGCCCATGTGGCCGAGGCCCTCGCCCTGCGCGAGGCGGGCATCGAGGCGCCCATGCTGGCCTGGCTGCACACCAATGACACCCCGTTCGAAAAGGCCATCTCCGCGGGAATCGACCTCGGAGTCTCCGGCTGGGATCTGGAGCTGATCGCCGCCGCCGCGCAGGCGGTGCAGACCCCGGCGCGCATTCACCTGAAGGTGGATACCGGGCTGGGACGCAACGGGTCCACCATGGCAGATCTGCCTTCCTTGCTGGAACGTTCAGCGAAGTTCCAGTCCGAGGGCCTGCTGCGCGTTGTGGGAGTGTTCTCGCACCTTGCGGTGGCCGATGAACCCGAACGCCCCGAAACGGATCTGCAGCTTGAGGTCTTCGATCAGGCCATCGAAATGGTGGAGGCCGCCGGCTTCAACCTGGAGATGCGCCACGTCGCCAACACCCCGGCGATCCTCTCCCGCCCGGACTCGCACCACGAAATGGTGCGCTTGGGTCTGGGCCTCTACGGGCTGAGCCCGTTCGAAGGCGAAACACCGGCCACCTATGGTTTGCGTCCGGCAATGAAGCTGGTCACCAAGGTCGCCAACGTGAAGAAGGTCAACACCGGGCAGGGCGTCTCCTACGGACTGCGCTACCTCACCGCGAAAGAAACCTATCTGGCGCTGATCCCGATGGGATACGCCGATGGACTTCCACGCGTGGCTACCGGTGCTCCGGTCACCATCCACGGCAAAACTTACCCGGTGCGCGGCACGATCGCCATGGACCAGTGCGTTATCGATCTGGGGCTGGATATTGACCCTGAACAATTCCTCGGGGCCGAAGCGATTATCTTCGGCGAAGGGGGAGAATCCGCGACCACCTGGGCGCACGCGGCCAATACCATCAACTACGAGATGGTCACCCGCATCTCGCCGCGCGTACCGCGTTACTACGTTGAGGGAACCTGGGGCCAAGCCGGTGACTAGAAAAGTTTTGGAATTCAGCTGCCAACTCGAAGACCTGACCGCTACCGAAGCGCTCGGCGAAGCACTGGGCAGTCACTTGTCCGCAGGGGACTTGGTGATCCTCACCGGTTCCCTTGGCGCCGGCAAGACCACCCTGACCCAATCGCTCGGGCTAGGACTGAACGTCCGCGAGGGAATCATCTCGCCCACCTTCGTCCTCGCCCGCCAGCACCCGTCGCTTGCCGATGGGCCGGGGCTGATTCATGTGGATGCCTACCGGCTCAACGGGGATAGCGACGTGGACACCCTGGATCTGGAGTCCACCCTGGCCGACTCGGTCACCGTGGTGGAGTGGGGTCTTGGCAAGGTTGAGCACCTGAGCGATTCACGGCTGGAAATCCAGCTGGACCGCGAGGTCTGGGCCGTTCCGGCGAGCAACCCGTGGGAAGAATCAGATGAAGAGCTAGATGAACCGCGCCTTTTCACGCTCAAGGCCATAGGCCCGCGCTGGGCCGAAGAGAATTTCACCGAACTGAAAAACGCGTTGCTGCAGGCCATCGGGCTGCAGCACTCGGGAGAAACACATGCCTAACTATCTGTCCATTGACACCTCGGCGCACGCCTCGGTGGCGCTGGTCGATTACACCACTGGTTCAGTAATCGCTCAGAGAACCTCGCCGAAAGGCAACGACCAGACCGAAACTCTGGCCAGCTATGTCCGGGACATGCTGGAGGAGAACAATGAAGAGGGCAAGAACTTGGCTGGCATCTTCGTTGGCGTGGGCCCAGGCCCTTTTACCGGACTGCGCGTCGGCCTGGTGGCTGCACGCACGTTCGGCTTTGTCTGGAACGTTCCGGTCCATGGAATCATGTCGCTGCATGCGCTCGCCGAACGCGTGCTTCGTTCCGGTGAGAACCCGAAAGAATTCGTGGTGGCCTCGGATGCACGTCGTAAGGAACTGTACTGGGCGCGCTATGACGCAGAGGGTAAACTGCTGGACGGTCCGCATGTATCCGCTGCTACTGAGTTGCCTGTGCTACCGGTTTATGGCGTGGGTGCTGGCTTGTATAAGGAACAGCTGGAGTCCGTTGGTAGCCAGCCACGGGAACGTTCCTTTGACTGGGTAATCGATGCACGGCATCTGGCCCATCGCGGCATGGATGACCTAGCCTCTGGACTCGATCTGTCGGATACCGCACCGCAGTACCTGCGCGAATCAGATGCCCAGGTACCGGCGTTCATGAAAAAGGCCAAGGCATGAGCATTACCCTTCGCGAGATGACATCCGAAGACATTCCCGCAGTCCACACGCTGGAAACCCAGCTGTTCCCCGAGGACGCTTGGCCACTGGCCGGATTCGAAGCCGAGCTGGCTCAGCTGGAGACCCGAAAATACTGGGTCTATGAGGACGCCGGTAAGATCATCGGCTACGCCGGCTTATGCACCGTGCTGCCCATTGCAGACGTGCAGACAATCGCGATCATCCCCGAGTACCAAGGCCAGGGTTTGGGCCGTGCGCTGCTGACGGAACTGATCACCACTGCACGGGCCAACCGCGCCTTGGATCTGATGCTCGAGGTGCGCTTTGACAACCCCTCAGCCATTGGACTCTATGAGTCCATGGGATTCGAGACCATCCATCGCCGCCCGCGCTACTACAAGGGCGGCATCGATGCGCTGATCATGCGCCTTCCACTGCACGCGCTAGACACCCCGGAGGCCACCGAATGAGCACCCCGCAGCACCCCCTAGTACTGGGCATCGAATCCTCTTGTGATGAAACAGGAATCGGGATCGTGCGCGGCACCCAGCTGTTGGCCAACACCGTATCCAGCTCCATGGATGAACACGTGCGCTTCGGGGGAGTGATTCCGGAGATCGCAGCACGAGCCCACCTCGAAGCGTTTGTGCCTACCTTGGAACAGGCGCTCGCCGAAGCTGACGTGACCTTGGAGGAGATCGACGCGATCGCCGTCACCAGCGGTCCTGGGCTAGCCGGTGCGTTGATGGTGGGCGTGGCCGCGGCGAAGGCGCTGGCGCTAGCCACAGGCAAGCCGCTGTACGGCATCAACCACCTGGTGGCGCATGTGGGCGTCGGCGTGCTGGAAGGCACGGTTCTTCCACCGACCTTCGGGGCGCTGCTGGTCTCCGGCGGTCATACCGAGATCTTGAAGGTCACCTCGTTGACCAACGATGTGCAGCTGCTCGGTGCGACCATCGATGACGCGGCGGGCGAAGCCTACGACAAGACCGCCCGCTTGCTGGGTCTGGGCTATCCGGGTGGACCGGCCATCGACAAGGCCGCCAAAGACGGAGACAAAAAGGCTTTCCGTTTCCCGCGAGGGCTGTCGCTACCGAAGTTCGTGGGCTCCGCCGAAGAACCGGGCAAGCACCGCAACAACTTCTCTTTCTCGGGTCTGAAGACCGCGGTGGCTCGCTGCGTGGAACACTTCGAAGCGGCAGGGGAGCCGATCCCTGTGGCAGACATTGCAGCGTCCTTCCAGGAAGCGGTGGTGGACGTGATTACCTCCAAGGCGGTGCGCGCTATGCAGGAGCATGGATTGAAGACGTTGCTGTTGGGTGGGGGAGTTGCGGCGAATACCCGTCTTCGGGAACTGCTTGCGGCACGTTGCGCATCGGCTGGCATCACGCTGGTGGTTCCGCCGTTCTCGCTGTGCACGGATAACGGGGGCATGGTTGCCGCGCTTGGAGCTCAGTTAGTGGCTGCTGGCGCCGAGCCTTCGGGCCTGGACTTTGCTACCGATTCTTCGCAACCGGTCACTAATATTGTGCTGGAGCCACGCGGCTAAGCATCTGGCTAGAGATGCAGTAAGCGTCCGTCCTCTTCGGGGTGCGGACGCTTATTGCGTTGATCATGTAGATGAGTAGGAGCCTGCAATAACCCGGTTGCGGAGTTCGCTAATTCCCTGAACGCGGCAGAAGACCTCATCGCCCGGTGTGTTCTGGCGGCATCTAGCAGGCAGACCGGTCAAAACGACAGTACCCGGGCGCAGGGTCATGAACGAATGATGATGGTGCATCAACATGAGCTAGATTCTGGCGAACGGTTGAAAACGCGTTAACGGAGCGGGATGCTGTGAGTCTCAATGGCAACCCGCTCCGCTTGAACGAATGCTCAGTTAGGCGTCAACAGCAGTTTTTGAGTGACGAATGAATGGGTCGCCCATGACTTGCTGATCGTCCTTTTTCAGCGCAAAGAATCCGTAGACTCCAGCAAGCAGCACTACCAACGAGATGGTGGTGAAGGTCTGGCGGTAGCCCACTTGATCGTGGAGCATGCCCAACGGTGTGGAGAGCAAGACGTTTCCAATTTGCGAAGATACTTGGAACCCAACCATGTACAAGGTTGCAGACAACGCCGGGTTGAAGTGCAGGGTGAAGTAACGGAACACCGGAAGAATGAACAACGGCGTTTCGATGGCGTGCAGCATCTTAATTGCGGAGACGAGCAGGGGATCATCAACGAGCGCGCAGCCCAAGATACGAACGAACATGATGGCGACACCCAAGAGCAGTGCTGAACGCACGCCCACGCGGCGCATTAGCAGAGGTACGAGTCCCAGCATGGCGGCTTCAACGAAGACCTGCACCGAGTTGAGGATGCCATACACTTGCTGACCGGTTTCCTGGTCTTCAAAGAGTCCCGTGTAGAAGTCGGGGAACATTTGCTGATCAAAAACCGTGTAGAACGTCCAGGACAGCATCACGAATACGATGATGAGCCACAGGCTTGGTAAACGGAAAAGGCCCAGCATTTCACGAAAGCCCGGAGTAGATGCTGGAGACAGTTTTCCGCTGGTTGGGAGAGGAGCTACTGGTTTGGCTTCGAAGCGCCAAAGCAACAACATCAGCAGGTGGACCAGTCCGAGTACCGAGCCGATCCAAAAATTCAGCATTGGGTTGATAGTAAACAGGAAGCCTGCAGCCAGTGCCACGACGGCGTAACCGAATGATCCCCACATGCGCGCTTGTCCGTATTCGAAGTTAAAGCGGCGGCTGTAGCGTTCGGTAAGCGCTTCAAAGAGGCCTACGCCTGCAAGGAATCCAACGGAGAATACGACTGCGCCGGCAATAACACCCATCATGAAATGGGACTGCAGCAGCGGCTGGTAGACCCACATGCAGAACGGTCCGGTAAGCGCGGTCACCGCGGCAATTACTACCGCAAGATGCTTTCTCAGACCCAGACGGTCTTGCAGTGCACCATAGCCGAACATCAAGAACAGCGTCACGAGCGAGTTCACCGAATAGACGGTACCGACCTGTGCGCCGCTGAGTCCCAAACCGTTGGATTCGCTGGTGAGCCAAATTTGGAAGAATGACCACCAAATTCCCCATGATGCGAAGAACAGTAGCATCGAGAAGGAACTGTGAAGGTACGTAGGGTTTCTAAGAGTTGTGCTTAGTCCAGTCATCTTTGCCCTGGTTTCTTTGTAATCGTTGGAAAGTTCTTAGTGAGCTAATGCGCGGGAGAAATCATTGACCCACGGTGGATTCGCACCGGCCTGTGCCACGGTTAATGCTGCCGAAGTTAACGCGTGGTGCAGCGCTTGCCTGATATCAGCTGGTTCGGAGGCGGTTCCGGTGCGGAGCGCGTGGGCTAGCTCAGGTAGCGAGAGCACACCGTAAAGAAGTCCGGACATGAACGCGTCACCGGCACCTATGGTGTCTTTCAGGTCTGTCGGCAAGGCCGAGATGTCATATCGATTTCCGTGGGCAACAGCTAGGCAGCCGTCACCACCTTGAGTCATCACCGCGAAAGCTGGCCCGAGGCTGGAAACATGCGCCAATACGTCCCACAGATCCAGATCAGGATAAAGCCACTGAGCGTCTACATCGCTGAGCTTAACGATATGACTCAGTCTCATCAGCAATTCGATTCGTTCGATTGCTGCTTCGCGGTCTTCCACCAGATCTGGACGAAGATTTGGGTCGTAACTACGCAGTGAACCAGTTGCGACATGAGAGAAGGCATCAACGATGCTCTGCCCCGAAGGTTCAATCCACGCGGCAATGGAGCCAGTATGCAAGAGTTCGGTGACGGCGTCTGCTGCCACCGGTGGAATCTGCTGGTGGATATCAAAGGTGTAATGGGCGTTTAGTTGCTCGTCAACGTGAACCTGAGCCACCGAGGTGGCCCGCTCGGTGACCGAGCCGGAAGCTACCTTCACACCTGCTTGCTTCAGATGCTCGGCAATTTGTTGCCCATGGGCATCTTGGCCAAATTCGGTATGGAATTGCACAACATGTCCTAGGCGAGCGAGTCCGACGGCAACGTTCAGTGGTGAACCACCGGGGTGGGCCAAACCCGAGACTACGTCTACTAACGATTCTCCCATGACGGTAATACTGCTCATGCGCTGCGCTCCAAGCTCGTTTCACTCAATGGCAGGACACCCGCAGCTGCGCGCGTGCTGCCGGAGTAATGGAGCACCCCAAAGGCTGGCGCAGCTTCGCCGGTGAGCTGATCGGTCAGCGAACGCCGGCCATCCGCACCCAGAATTTCAATGGAACCATGATCCAGAAGAACCTGGACGACTAGCTCGGTGGAGTCCTCTGGTAACGGCATGCGTTGGCTGGAAGCGTAGAGCTCATGCTCAACCTTGCCTGCGCCGCGGTGGTGCTGAATCAAAGTTGGTTCAACGGTCACTTCGCTGATCACGCTGTGATCTGCGCGGTGCAGGAGCAATCGTGCCTGTCCGGTGAAGTCAGCGGGGAGGCTCAGTTCCAAAAGTGCCGGGGTATTAAGCTCAATGCGCGTATCGCCGGTAAGCACCGCGCTGGTTCGTACAGGGGACTCGGGCAGGCCGCTAAGGCGTTGACGAATTTCAAAACCGCCGTCGCCAAGCTGCACCAAGTCCAGGGTGCGAGCTGCGCTCATGGAACCGCGCCAGCCGTCGTGGGGCAGATCGCGGGCGTAGTCCCAGTTGCTCATCCAAGCGATGATGGTTTGCTGGTCCACAGGCAGGCCGTGGAAACTGACGCCCGCGTAGAAGTCGCGGCCCCAGTCCAGCCAGCTGCCCTGGCTTAGCTGCTCGAAGGCCAGGGAATCATGGGCTTCCTGCTGCTTGTCGGGGGTGAATGTGAAACCGTCAAATTCTCCCACGAAGTATTGGGTTCCGGAGCCACCTGCCACGCCGCCGGGATTCAGCGAAACGAGCAGGACCCACTTGAGCTGATCGTTGCCGGTGACCGGCAGCTGGATGAGGTCCGGGCATTCCCAGATGCCGGCGATGGCTGCTTGCGGGCCGAAGCTAGATGCCTCGGTCCAGTCGATGAGGTTTTCCGAACGGTAGATCAGCACGCGGCGTTCGATGGCTTCTACTGCCACCATGACCCAGCACGAGCCCTGCGCGGATTCGTAGCGGAAGACCTTGGGATCACGGAAGTTCTTGGAACCACGGTCCAGTACCGGGTTCTGTGCGTACTTGGTGAAGGTTGCGCCACCGTCCAGCGAGTAGGCCAGCGCTTGGGACTGGTTGCTTTCGTCCTTGGCTGCCGCGGTGTACACCGCGATGATCGGCGCGGTGCTTCCGTCTCCGAGGCCGCTGGTGTTCTCCCGGTCCACAACGATGGAGCCGGAGAAGATGTCTGCGACATCCCCGTGCAGGATGGCGATGGGAAGTTCGGTCCAGTTCACCAGATCGGTGCTGACCGCGTGTCCCCAGGACATGTAGCCGTGGCCAACTCCGTTGGGGTTGTGCTGGAAGTACAGGTGGTATTGCTCGCCGTCAAAGAACAAACCGTTGGGATCATTGATCCAGTTTTTCTTGGGGGAGAAGTGAAGCTCTGGTCGCATGACCGCGAGTTGTTGTAGTTCGGGCAACGTCGTCATCCTTAATCAAGATATGCTAAATGGATTTAGCATAAGACTGTAACAGCGTCAGGACGTCGCTGCAATAGGCTAGGCTCGAATAATTGCAGGTACCCAGTCGCAAGAAGGACACGTGAATACGCAAAAAGCCAAGCGGGTAACGATAGCTGACGTCGCAGAAGCTTCAGGGATGTCAAGGGCCGCAGTCAGTTTGATCCTGAACAACAAGCCTGGGACCAGGCTTTCCGCAGAGGCCACCGAGAGGGTTCGCGCGGCAGCCAAGGAACTGGGTTACCGTCCAAATGCTGCCGCTCAGTCATTGCGCAGTGGCAAGACGCGAACCCTGGGACTGATTTCCGATCAGGTCACGGTCACACGTTTTGCTTCCGGCATGATCACCGGCATTCTTCGTGCAGCCGAGGAGCGCGGCCATACGGTGCTGATTGCAGAGACCTTTGGGAAACCTGATCAGCTAGCTGAAGCCATCCAGCAGATGGCTCATCGGGACGTTGATGGTCTCATCCTTGGATTTATGGATTCACGGAAACGTGACTTAAAAATCCCAGCCACGGGCCTGCCTACCGTATTGGTCAATGGTCTTGATGACAGCCCCTGCACCGCGGTGCTGCCGAACGAGCTGGATTCCGGTGCCCGTGCGGTGCACCGAGTTCTGGAAACCGGTGCTAAAAGCGTCGCGCTGATCGGAGCGCATCAAAATGCTGAGAATAACCCGGTGAGCTATCCGAGTATCACCCGCCGCTTCACTTCGCTTCGCAACGCCTTGCAAGAATCGAAACTTGAAGTACTCGGCGAATGGGTTCTCGAAGACTGGAATCCCACCGATGGATATGCGGCAACCGCTCAAATGCTCACCGATGGGCACCCGCCTGATGCCGTCATCTGCGCGAATGACCGCGTGGCCATGGGCGTCTTCCAGGCATTGGCCGAACAAGGACTAGTTCCCGGCAAGGATCTTTCGGTTCTTTCCTTCGATGATGAGATCATCGCTAGCTATCTGCGTCCGCAACTGACATCGATCAGACTTCCTTATGAAGAAATGGGAGCGCTCGCCGTTGAGCTACTTCTTGATGGAAAGCTGGATCCTGTTGAACATCAGGTGGAAATGCCGCTGATTGAGCGCGATTCAATGAAGGCCCGCTGAACCAAAGCTGACCGAGCTTGGGAGCTAAATATTCTTAGGGCTCGAACTGCAGGGAAGTACCACAGTCTCCTAGCGTGACTCATGAAGCTTCCTTGCCGAGAGTCGAATTGACTAGCCTCTTCACCTTGCCTGATCATCAAATTCCTGGATACCCAGAATAGTTTCTGGGTAGCTCCGTGCGCCCAAATATCTTGCTGCGCGAGATGCCGGTTCTGTCGAAAGCGCGCGATCTTCGCAGAGATCTACATTTATGCGCAAATAAGAATTGACTGCTTGACACCCATAAGTGATGTGCGTTACCTTATTTCTCAGCGTAGTAACGCGCGTTACTGAATCGTGTTAGCAAATCTGCAATACGGCCAGTTTCGTATTGATCTCAAGGGGGAGGAGGGGAAATGACGCAGCAATCCGTGACCATGGCCGATGTCGCCAAGGCGGCCGGCGTGAGCCGAACAACCGTCTCATTTGTGCTCAATGGCCGGATGGAAGCAAATATCCCCGAAGCCACCAGAGAGAGAATCAACCAGACGGCGCGCATGCTGGGCTACCGCCCCAATGCGGCCGCACGAACACTGGCTAGCAAACGCAGCGCCTGGTTCGGTCTGGTGACCGAGATTGCTACATCGCCATTTGCTACCGACGTGATCAAGGGAGCACAACGCTCGGCATGGAAAGATGGAAACTTTCTGCTCATCGCACCCAGCGATGATGACCCCGGCATGGAAATGCTCGCGGTGGAGAAGCTCCTTGAACAACAAGTAGGCGGGCTGATCATTGCAACCACCTGGCACCGAGAAATCATCGTGCCGGAGAATGCAAAATCGGTTCCCTGCGTTTTGGTCAACTGCTTCGACGCCGCCGGAGAATTTCCATCAATCGTCCCGGACGAAGTGGCAGGCGGTTACGCCGCAGCCGAAATCCTCGCACGGGCCGGACACACCAACATTGGCCATATCACTGTTGCCCAAGGAATCCCTGCTCAGATCGGGCGCCAAACCGGCATGAAGCAGGCTCTGCGGGATCACGGAATTAGCCAGGAAGAGTCAAAGATTGTTGCCGGTGACGGTACCGCCGATAGCGGATATCACGGAACTCAAGAGTTACTGGCTCAACCAGATCCGCCGACCGCGATCTTTTGCGGTAATGACCGGATCGCCATGGGCGCCTATGACGCAATCAAGGAACTCGGTTTGCGAGTGGGGGAAGACATCTCAATCGTCGGATTTGATGATCAAGAGATTCTGGCACCACATATGCGACCAAAACTGACAACCATCGCTTTGCCCTTTGAAGAAATGGGTATGGCAGGGGTGTCATTACTGAATCAAATGGTAGAGGGCTCACCGATTGAGAATCGCCAAATTACCATCGGCTGCCCTCCACGCATTCGTTCATCTGTGGCCATGCACGGCCAAAGATGAGCTTCCCCTCCGCTACACATCACATGAATGGATGAGGAACTTCCATGATAGTCAAATACTTACGCCGCGCGCACCTTGCCGTGGCTGCGACCGCAGTGGTCGGCGCGCTCGCGCTGACCGGATGCGTCGCATCAAATCCAGGCGGAACCGAAGCTGACGGCGCAACAACCAGTTCAGCGTTCCTCACCATCCCGCGTGAAGACATGGGTACCTTCTCCAGGAATTTCAACCCGTTCTCGCCCAACGCCGCGCCAATGACCGGCCAGTCCATCTACGAGTCCATGCTGGTTTACAACCCTGCCGGCGGCGACACGGTGCCCTGGCTGGCCACCGACTGGGAAGCGGGCAGCGACGGCAAGTCGCTGACCTTCACTTTGCGTCAAGGAGTCAAGTTCTCCGACGGCACCGAGCTGACCTCCAAGGACGTGAAGCTTTCGGTGGAACTGCAGAAGGAACTGCTCGGCGGCTACGACTACCTGAAGTCCATCAAGACCCCGGATAAGACCACCGTGGAGTTCACCTTCAAGAAGGCCTTCGCTCCGGCACTGTACGAATTGGGACAGCAGGTCATAGTGCCTGCGCACATCTGGTCCAAGTTCGACAAGCCGGGCAACGAAGAGAACCCGACCCCGGTCGGCACCGGCCCGTACACCGAGATCGCCAACTTCCAGGCCCAGTCCTTCGACCTGCAAAAGAACCCGAACTACTGGCAGCCCGAGAAGCAGAAGCTTGGCGGCATCCGGATGCTCGCCTTCGCCGGCAACGACGGTGCCAACCTGGCCGCCATCTCCGGCGATGTCGACTGGACCCAGACCTACATGCCAGACATCCAGACCACCTATGTGGACAAGGATCCAGAGCATCGCCACTACTGGTTCCCAACCACAGGCTCCGAGATCAACTGGCAGCTGAACACCACCAAGGAAGAATTCTCCGACGTGCGGGTGCGCAAAGCACTAAGCATGGCCGTTGACCGTGAACAGGCGGTCAAAGTTGGCATGAGTGACTACACCGTTCCGGCCGACTGCACCGGACTGTCGGGCAACTACGACCAGTGGCGTGATGCCTCGGTCGTAGAGAAATGCGACTGGACTAAGCGCGATCTTGAAGGCGCCAAGAAGTTGCTGGATGAAGCTGGCTACAAGGAAAACGCCCAAGGACAGCGCACCACCCCAGACGGTAAACCATTCACCTTCGACATCTCCGTGGGTTCAAGCTCCACTGACTGGCTGTCGGTAGCAAACATTATCGCGCAGAACCTTCAGGACGTGGGCATCAAGGCCACCGTTGATTCTCCCGACTGGGCCGCGGTGACCGCAGCCTACGAGACCGGTGAATTTGATACCGGCATCGTCTGGACTGCTAACGCTCCGACCCCGTATCAGTACTACCTGAACCTGATGGGAAGCGAAAACGTCAAGCCGGTCGGCAAGCAGACCTTTGATAACTACCACCGCTTCAGCGACAAAAAAGCAGATGACCTGCTGAACAAGTTTGTTGCTACCGGTGATGAAGGAGAGCAGAAGCAGGTCATCAATGACTTGCAGTCGCTGTATAGCGAACTAGCTCCGGTTGTGCCGTTGTTCCCTGGCCCGGAGTGGGGTGCCTACACCACCGAGAACTTTGTCGGTTGGCCCACCGAGGAAAACCCTTACGCGACTCTGAGCAACCGCGCACCGACCACCGTGCTGGTGCTCACCAACCTAGAACCCGCGAAATAGCATCAAGCTCCCACGTGGTGGGCAGCCTCTGGCTGCCCACCACGACGCGATCTTTCGTGAAGGACACATATTATGAGCTTCCTCTTCCGGCGTCTGGGCTTTTACCTGCTAGCCTTCTGGGCGTCCATCACCCTAAACTTTCTGCTGCCGCGGCTGATGCCCGGTGACCCGGTCACCCGCATGCTTTCCCGCTCGCAGCAACGCCTCGAACCACAGCAGGTCGACGCGCTACGCACCATGATGGGCGTAGACGGCGGCCCGCTCATCCCCGAATACTTCAGCTACCTTGGCCGCATCCTCACCGGCGATTTCGGCATGTCGATTTCCCGTTTCCCCACGCCAGTCGCCGAAGTTATCGCCTCTCAGCTGCCTTGGACCCTGCTGCTCGGTATCACCTCATTGGTGATCGCGGTGATCCTCGGCAACCTGCTGGGTATCCTGGCGGCCTGGCGCCGAGGCGGTTTCCTGGACTCGGTGGCTCCGCCACTGCTGGTATTCATCGGTTCCTTCCCGTACTTCTGGCTCGCCATGGGTGCGCTGTACATCTTTGGCATCAATATGGGTGTCGCCCCGATGCGCCACGCCTTCTCCGTGGGGCTGGTCCCCGGATTCAACCTTGAATTCATTTTGGATGTGGCAGCTCACCTGTTCCTGCCGGCACTAACTATTGTGCTGGTGTCCTTGGGCGGCTGGATGCTGGGCATGCGCAACACCATGATCGCAACCAACTCCGAGGATTACATCCTGATGGCCGAGGCCAAGGGCCTGCGCCCGCACCGCATCATGCTGAACTATGCCGCACGCAATGCCATGCTGCCCTCGGTGACAAGCATGGGTATGAGCATCGGGTTTATCGTCGGTGGAGCCTTGCTCACCGAAGTAGTGTTCGCCTACCCAGGCGTTGGCTACCAGCTGCTCGCTGCAGTCCAAGGCCTTGACTACCCCTTGATGCAGGGCATGTTCCTGACCATTACCGCCGCGGTGCTGATCGCGAACTTCCTTGTAGACCTGGTCTACGTCCGACTTGACCCTCGTGTGCGGAAGGGCTGAACCTCATGAGCCAGATAACCACAGATTCCCTGACTTTGATTCCCGAGGACTCGGCGGCAGAAAGCGCCGCGGATCGCGCTCGGCTGGGCGCCACACGCCTGCTGCGAACCTTGCTGCGCAATGGCAAGGCGGTGGCAGGGCTGAGCATCATTTTAGTGTTCATTGCGCTGGCCCTGCTGGCTCCGGTGTTCTTCCCGGGAGATCCGGCGCGCATCACCTCTGCCGGTGCCGCCGCTCCGAGTCTGGAACACTGGCTGGGCACCACCACCAAAGGCCAAGACGTCCTCGGTTTGACCTTGTGGGGCGCGCGCTCCTCGCTATTTGTCGGCTTTGCCGCCGGAATCTTGTCCACCGTGATCGGCGTGCTGATCGGATTGAGCGGCGCGTACTTCGGCCGTGGTCTGGACGAGGCGCTTTCGCTGGTGACCAATGTGTTCCTGCTGGTTCCGGGTCTGCCGTTGTTGGTCATCCTGGCAGCATTCATGCCGCCGGGCCTTGGAACGGTCATCGTGGTGCTGGTGATTACCGGTTGGGCCGGTAGTGCCCGCGTCATGCGTTCTCAAGCCATGTCCATTCGGGGCAAAGATTATGTGGCGGCCGCTCAGGTATCCGGTGAACGTCCACTGCGCATTATGGTGCGCGAGATCTTGCCGAATATGGCCTCGGTGGTCATGACCACCCTGCTGGGCTGCATTATCGGTTCCATTGGTGCCCAGGCCGGACTCGAATTCCTGGGTCTGGGAGACGTCAACACGCTCTCCTGGGGCACCAACCTGTTCTGGGCTACCAGCGATGGTTCGCTGATGCTCGGCCAGTGGTGGATTTTTGTTCCATCGGGTCTGGCTATTGCGTTAGTGGCCTTCGCCTTGGCGTTGTGCAACTACGCGGTAGATGAGATTACCAACCCGCGCCTGCGCCGGCCTAAGCATGCAACGAAGAGCACCGCGGCGACCACCGTGGCGCGAAAGGAAGAAAAATGAGCGTCCCGGTATTGGAAGTCCAGGACCTGACCGTCGAATACGTCAGCGACGAGCGTGCGGTCCGCGGTGCGGACCGGGTCAGCTTCACCATCCATTCTGGTGAGATCTTTGGCCTCGCGGGCGAGTCCGGCTGCGGCAAGTCCACGATCGCGAACTCGATCATGCGTCTGCTCAAGGACCCGGCGCGGATCAGCAACGGCAAAGTCCTCTTTGACGGCACGGACGTGCTGGGCATGGATGAGGCAGCGTTGCGTGCCTGGCGTTGGAATAACGTGGCCATGGTGTTCCAGTCGGCCATGAACTCCCTGAACCCGGTCACCCGTATCGGTGAGCAATTCATCGACGTGATCCGCACCCACCGTGGCGGTACCCGGGCGGCCGCGCTGCATCGCGCCCACGAACTGCTTAAGATGGTGCGCATTGATCCGGTACGGTTGCGCGCTTACCCGCACCAGCTGTCCGGAGGCCAGCGCCAACGCATTGTCATCGCCATGGCCTGTGCTTTGAACCCGCGGCTGTTGATCCTTGATGAACCTACTACTGCGCTAGATGTGGTGGTGCAGCAGGAGATCTTGGAGCAGATCCGTGAACTGCAAAATGAACTTGGCTTCGCGATTTTGTTCATCACCCACGACATGTCGTTGATGCTTGAACTCTCTGACCGTATTGGCATCATGTATGGCGGTCGTATTGTGGAGCTAGCTCCGGCGACAACGCTGCGCCATGGTTCCCGGCACCCTTATACTCAAGCGCTGCTGGGAGCTTTCCCACCTCTGCATGGCCCACGGGTTAAGCTCACCGGGCTGGCCGAAGGCACCAAATTCACCAACATCCAGGATCTGGAAGACACCGGTGAGGGCCATTGGGTGGCTCCCTCGGATCAGCCTGTGCTGTCGCAAGGAGAACTGCTATGACTTCAACTGCAATCCAGCGGACCGCAGTGGGCCCGGCCGTGCGAATCCGTTCGCTGAGCAAATCGTTCACCAGCTCCGCGTTGTTTAGTCGAAAGAAAATTCCTGCCTTGCGGGATATCGATCTGGAGATGCAACGCGGGGAAATCGTGGCACTGGTGGGGGAATCGGGCTCCGGCAAGTCGACGCTGGCCCGTTGTCTTGCTCTGCTTGAAACTCCGGATTCCGGCGAGGTTCTAGTTAATGGAAAAGATATTGCGGGGCTGAAGGGGGCAGCGGTGCGCAAGTACCGCAGCGAAGTGCAGATGGTCTTCCAAGACCCCTTCGGTTCGCTGAATCCTACCTTCCGCGTGGAGCATATATTAGAACGTGCCTTGGCTCTGCACCAGCCAGAAATTAAGTCAAAGCGCAGTGAAATGGCAAAGCTGGTGAGTACCGTGGGCCTCAGCCCGGATGTGCTCTCGTCCTTCCCGCATGAGCTCTCTGGCGGACAGCGTCAGCGCATCGCGATTGCCCGAGTGCTGGCGGCCAAGCCGAGCATCATTCTGGCCGACGAACCGACCTCAATGCTAGACGTCTCGGTGCGCATTGGTGTGTTGAACCTGCTGCATAAGCTGCGTGACGAGCATGGGATCACCATCTTGTACGTCACCCACGATCTGGCTTCGGCCCGTTATCTCTCGGACCGAATTGCCGTGCTCAACGAGGGGCGAATCGTGGAATCAGGAGAATCCGTGCAACTGCTGGATCACCCGAGCCATCCATATACTCAACTGCTCGTGGGTGCGGTGCCTGACCCTGACCGAGACAGTAGCTTCGACGCACCAAAGCGCGCGGCCCTGCGCGAACAAATCCAGCGCTGGTCCACCAGCGCCAACCTGCAAAAGCACATTATCGATGAATCAAGCCAGCACTGGGTGCTGGCGGACGAAAGCGAAATGACATGAGTGCGAACAAAGACATGGTCCATGGCGGACCGTCCAGACGAAGCATCGTTGCCACCCTGACCTCGGCCACTGCATTGACGCTGACCGGACTAGGCACTGGGGCGGCCGTTGCGGCCCCTGAAAAACGGGGAAAAAATGACAAGAAGGCTTCTGCCGCGATGAGCTACCGTCCCAGTTATCACTTCAGCGTTCCGGATAATTGGAAAAATGACCCGCAGCGTCCGGTGTATCTGGACGGTGAATACCTGTACTACTACCTTTACAACGAGGACTACATGCTCGGTGGCAGCGGTACAAGCTGGCGTTTGGCGACCACCAAGGACCACGTGAACTTCACCGACCACGGCGTAGCCATCAGCAAGCATGAAAGTCCTAATGGGGATTGCTGGTCCGGCTCGATTGTTATCGATGAAAAGAACACCGCGGGCTACGGGAAAGGCGCGTTGATTGCTCTGGTCACCCAGGCACCGGGCGGGGTGCAAGCCCAGTACCTCTGGTACTCCACCGATAAGGGACGCAGCTTCAAACCCGGTGGAACCAAGCCGGTGCTGGCCAACCCAGGCGTGGAAGCTTTCCGAGACCCGAAGATCATCTGGCATGAGCAAAGCTCACAGTGGGTCATGCTTAATGCCGAGGGGGACCGCATCGGGTTGTATACCTCGGTGAACCTGAAGCGGTGGAAAAGAACCAGCGAATTTGTGCGCACCACCTTGGGCACCCTCGAATGCCCGGACCTGTTTCAGATCCAGGCTTCTGACGGAACCAAACAATGGGTGCTTGGCACCAGCGCCAATGGCAAGCCACATGATCTGCCCGCCACCTACGCATACTGGGTGGGCGACTTTGATGGAAAGGCCTTCACCACCAAGGAAGATGATCCGCAATGGCTTGACTGGGGCTTTGACTTCTATGGTGCGGTGACCTATCCGGATCATCGTGCCGACGGGAGTGAAAATCCCAAACTGCGCCGTGTCATTGGGTGGAACAACTTCTGGGATTACCCACACAATGCCCCAAGCATGGCCACAGATGGCTACAACGGTGATGACATGATTGTGCGCGAGGTGCGGATGATCGCCGGTGCTGAAGGCTACTATCTCGCCTCGGTTCCGGTAAAGCAGTTGGATAAGCTGGCCGGTCCGGCGAAAAGCTTAGGCAGCCCGGCGGTATCCGGGGAGCAGGTATTGGATTTCTCGGGCAGCGCCTATGAGCTGGAATGCGAATTAAGCTGGGATCCGGCCAACCCGCCGGAGAACGTGGGATTTGAGCTGTGCCGGGCAAAAACCGGCACGCGTCACGTGGCCACCGGAATCTATCTGGCTGGAGGGTTCGCCTACGTGAACCGCAAGCCAAGTTTCCACCCCGGGGATAAGAGCGAAACCAAAAGCCCAATAGAGGCACCAAGCGGAAGACTCAAGGTGCGCATCCTAGTGGACCGCTCCAGCGTCGAAGTGTTCTTGGGGGACGGCAGGATCGTCCACTCACACCGGGTATTCCCGCTGGCTTCGGATTCCGGGATCAAATTGTTCGTTTCGGGCGGGACAGCAACGTACAAGAACCTCACCGTGCGCAAGCTGGCATTCGCTTAGAAATTATTCGCGGGCTCGGTCGAGACTAGTGTGGCCCGGGGAAGTTTGCTTCCCCGGGCCATCCCTACTTTTCCTGGCGCAAAGAGGGGTATCCGACCGGTCGTGTGATCGCCTGCTACGGGGAATTGCGGATCTTGCTGAGGATTTTGTAAGTCATGATGAGTGCTGGCATCAGGTCGCGGTTCAACAAAGTTCCAGAGCCTGTCAGTTTGTTTGTGTAAGCCCCTAGTCACATCCGTTATTCAAGGGTTCGTAATACTCAATTCAAATAAGGTTCAATACGCTCCGGATACGCCATCGCCAGCTGCTGCAAGGCCTGCTTCCAGCCACTGGTCCCGGCACCTTCCACCAGATACGAACCAGCGCCAGCCCTCGGGGTACGGCCCTTCTTCTGCGCGTCCTTGAACCGCTCCCGGGCACGCTTATCCTCGATATTGCAGATCGCCAACCACAGCATTTTCACCGCTGCTGCATCGGAGGGGAAATGGCCACGGGACTTGGTGACCTTGCGCAGCTGGTAGTTCATCGATTCAATCGCGTTCGTCGTGTAAATGACCTTGCGCAGCTCCGGTGGGAACGCCAGGAACGGGGTGAACCGTTCCCACGCATTGCGCCACGTCGCCACCGCTGACGGATACTTTTTTCCTAGCGTGCTGGCCTCGAAATCATCCAAGGATTTCAGTGCGGCTTCGATGCTCGGAGCCGTGTAAATGCTCTTCAACTGCTTGCTGACTTCCTTGCGATCCCCGTAGGACACGAACCGGTTCGCCGCCCTAATCAGGTGCACCACGCACGTTTGCACCGTCGCCCGAGCCCAGGTCGCTTCGATCGCTTCCGGGAACCCGGTCAGCCCGTCGCAGCAAGCGATGAGCACGTCCTTCACGCCGCGGTTGGCCAGTTGGGCGCAGACTTGCGCCCAGAACTTCGCACCTTCGTTCTCCGTCACCCAGATCCCCAGCACGTGTTTGATGCCTTCCACGGTGACGCCGATAGCCATATGCGCGGCCTTGTTCCGCACCTGGTGCCCGTCGCGGACCTTGATGACAATCGCATCCAGCTAGAGGATCGGGTAGAACTCTTCCAGCGGGCGTTCCTGCCACGTAGCAACCTCATCGAGCACCTCGTCGGTGATCTTGGAGATCGTGTCGTGGGACAGCTGGGTGCCGACGGTGGTTTCCAGATGGTAGGCGATATCCCGGACGGTCATCCCACCGGCATAGAGGGAAATGATCATCTCGTCCAGCCCGCCGGTGCGGCGTGAGCCCTTGGGCACCAGAGTCGGGACGAACGTGCCGGCTCGGTCCCGCGGGATCTGCAGGTCAACATCGCCGGCGATAGTGGACACGGTCTTGGGGTAGGAACCATTGCGGGAGTTCGGCGCGAACCGTCCTTGCCCGTCGCCTTTGTCGTAGCCCAGGTGGCTGCTGAGCTCTGATTTCAGGCCGCGTTCCAGCCCTGCGCGGATGATCTGCTGAATGAAGCCGTTTTTGCCGTCGAGCTGGATCTCGCCTCGGTCAATGAAGCCCATGAGTTCGTCAAAAGCACCTGATTCCTTCACGGCGTCCATGGATCCCAGGGCGGCGATTTTCTCGGCGATGTCGGAGGCGTTTTCCACTGTCTGTTCGGCCTGGTCTTTCTGGGTGGTCATATTGTGTTTTTCCTAGTCTCTTTCTATCAATTGACTAGGGGTCTTACACAATCCATCTGACAGGCTCCTTGGTCGTGTTCTCTTCGGGAATGGCAGCGACCCGAGCGCATTCTTGACGTGCCGTATTGCGCGTCATGGACTGGAGCGTTCCGGTAAAGACGACAACACGCCCATAGAGTTATCCATCAGAGTCGGCATTTGCATTTACTGAAACAGGCGTGAATCCACGCGATGACGAACTCTGCGCCACACTTCCTGAATATTTTCCCAGGCTCATGGTTCCGAGGCGGACACCGATTTTTTGTGCTAAGTCCTGTACATCCGTGGCGTTTTCTCGCTGTGCTAGCTGGTTGACGATCTTCACGACCGCTTCTGCATCGGCGTGGGCGTCGTGGTGGTTCTCTAGTGAGAAACCTAAAGAAGCAGCGACATAAGGCAGCCGGTAGGAGGGAAGTGCCAGTGCCTTTCGTGCCGCTACCAGCGTGCAAAGAAAATCGAATGCAGGCCATTGGATGTCGTCAGCTGCACAGGCGTAGCGGATCACTCCGGTATCGAAAGCTGCGTTATGGGCCACCAGCGTGTCTGCCCCAACGAAGTCCACGATATGAGGCAACACTTCCTTCCACCGCGGTGCCTCGGCGACCATTTCGGGGGTGATCCCGTGAATATTCATGTTCCAGGGATCGAACCAGTCCGCCGCTTCTGGAGGACGAATAAGCCAGTGGCATTGCTCGGTGATTTCTCCATCACGTACGCGGATGAGCCCAACCGCGCATGGAGATCCACGGAAGGAATTAGCGGTTTCGAAGTCAATCGCAGTAAAGTCCAACACTGTTATCGCTAGCCCCTGGTTGATGCTGACGCGTTCTTGGCGTGCTTTCTGACTGTTTATGAGTACTGCAGAGCTAGGCGATCATGTGGCGCAAGAACCCTGGTAGCGCCAGTGTTAAGGACTAGCAATTCATTGAATAACAATGGTCGATCGAGGCTGATGGCTGCTCAGGTTCTCAAGAAAAAGAAACCATCGCCTGCTAAGCCGCCGCACGGTGCAAAACGAATGAGATAGTCAGACGCCGATGTTTCCAGCATGCGTCAAAGTTAGAGACAAAGTAGCTTACCATCGAGGCATAGCGATAGATTCAACCTCAGAACCAACTCTGGCTAGACTAGGGACGCTAACTTTTTGAGGGAGCTTGCTTTGAATCTACGTGGACATCTTGACTCCGAAGCTTTTGCCAAGCTCTCAGCGCTGGCCAGTAAGCAGGCACCTCGCGAGAAGGTGCTTGACGTCAAGAAGTTTGCTCCACAAGCTATCGAGCCATCAACTGATGAAAAGCGGCGGCTGGCCAAGGCGAAGGCAAGAATTGAGCGCCATGAGCGCAGGAAGCAAGCGCATGCAGCGCGATCTGCCGCCCCGAAAACACCGAAACCAGCTCCTGCCAGGGTAAAGGCTAATCGCAGCCGAAAATTGGCGCCAGCGACCGTCGAGATCCGTAAGGTCAACGGGTTGCCATTTCCAGCAAGTGCCCTACCTGCGACTCGGCAACTGGCGCTGGTAGTGAGCCCAATGCCGAAGCAAGTTACTCACAATGCGGCGCCGCAGGATGCGCGGCTGCAGGCTGTGAAGAACCAGGCAATGAAAACGGTTCACAAGAAGTATCGGAAGCCGGATGCCAAAGTTCGACTGGAGGTGGCTGAATCACAGCTTGAGATCTCAGAAAGCGAGCTCCTCGCACTCTGCGATGAGCTCAGCATCGAGCCGCAGTCTAAAGACGGCATGGAGTACTTGACCGGTGCTGACTTCGAGAAACTGCGGTACCACATCCCGGTGAAGGGGCTTGAGCCAAAACTCACCACATCTTCGACCTTCGAAGCGCGGCTCCGCCAGACCTATGGCGCTAATCAATGGGCGGCTGAGGGAACCCCGCTGGAACGATATGAAGCGAAGGAAGCTCAGCGCAGCAAGGAGCATCATCCTGCTAAAGCAAAGACCGACGCGGATCGGGTGCCATACGTCAAAATTGTTTCAGGCGGTCTGCCGACCCTCGGCAGAGGTCATAAATAAGCTTCGGGGCTGCGCTTGACACTACTTATTTGACGCGGCAACTTGTTCACGGCTGGTGCTTGATCCAGAAACCAATTAAAAACGTGACCTCTAGATACATCAGTAACAGTTCTGTATCAACACCTCGGCAAGAATTCATGTATCGAGACATCGGTGACAGTTAGCCTCATGTTTCGCAGAACGCGAACCAGTCCAATTTCAAGACACCTTGGAACTCCTCGAAGTTCGATTCTATGAGCAATGCTGCACGCTGATGGTTCAGCGCGCAGCATGCGATGTTGACTGAGGCATCGGCATCGGCTCGTCGATAGGCTGCGCCTTCGCGCTCATATCGATGCCCAGATCCTTGGCGAATACCGTGCGGGTTCCGGTGTAGACCCCGTCCTTGTTCTCGTCGAGCTCGAAGACTCGGGCACCACGAAGATCGTGGTCATCTGTACCACCCAGGCCGTAGGTTCCAAAGCCGGTACTCGGGGCGTAGCCCAGCTCGATGTCGTAGTAGTCGCCCTTAAAGGTATTGATGTGGTCGTGTCCGCAGTACACGCCACGAACGTCTCCGCGCTCCTGCAATGTAGCGAACATGCCGGAGTTGAAAGCGCCAACGTAGATGCCTTCGTTCTTAACTCCCTCGATGGAGTGCTTTGCCACGGCTTTCTCGTGGTCGGCATCATTCGAGGTGAACTGGGAGCCGTACCACATGTGGTGGTGTTCCCAGAGGGGGATATGGAAGAACATCAATGACTGGACATTGCCATAGCGTGCTTCGGTGGCCTTGGAAGCTTCGCGGTACCAAGCGATCTGCTCGGGGCGGATCCAGTCGTAGGACATGAGGCCCTCAAAGTCCTGTCCGCCAATAGTCTTTGGCGCGTAGCGATTTGAATCGAGCAGCCAGATACCGAAGACGGGCTTGGCGTTCTTGGATGAGGCGATCAGCAGCTGGGTGTTCGATTCACCCTGGATCTTGTCATTCTTCGAGTTGGTGTTGAACTTGTAGCTGCGGATGAAGTCCACGAGCTTGGCTTCGTCCATGCCGGTTCCGTTGGACATCGAGTCCTCGTCATGATTGCCAAAGGTCAGCGCCCAGGGAATGCCCCGGGATTCCATGGGCTGCACAACGTTGTTGATTGCCTGCTTGACCTCGGTGGTGGTTTTCGGCGAACCATTGATGACATCGCCGTTGATGAGCGCGAAGCCCGGCTTTTCGGTATCCAGCACCTTGTCCATCAGCTCCAGGGTGCGGCGATCGGTGAGCGGGCCATCCTGGGTGTCGTTGAACTGCACGATCTTGAACTTGCCGTCTGCCGCGAACTTGAGCTTCGGGGTAGCCGCTGAAGCCTTCTTGGCCGGTACTGCGGACGCTGCCGTGCTGTTGGCAGCAAGGAGTCCGGTAATCGCGGCAGCTGTGCTGCCGATCAAAACTCCGCGACGGGGGACAGGAGAATTGCTCACAGGTGTGCCTTTCACATGAATAAGGAAGCCAGTATGAATTAGTTGGCCGATAACCACTAGAGCGTAGAGCTGGCTAGTGACCAGTGAGTGAACGTTGGTAGTCGCTTCCTGCCCCTGCGCGTAAATAAAGCTGTAGAACATGCACCTTCGGCATTCCAACAGAATCGGGCGTGCAACAGCTCACAAGATTTGTCGAGGCAAACATCAAACGTCTAATGTTTAAACGTGATCGTCAACTCATCTGAACAGCTCGTCCCGCCCGATGCCCCGCAAACTCGGAAATCCCCGTGGGTGGTCGGTGCCGTTGCCGTCGCCGCGGTAATCCTCGTCGGGTTGAACCTGCGCATGGGCATCGCCTCCGCCTCGCCGCTCTTCCACGAGCTGCAGGAGATGCTGGGCTATGGCACCTTTATCGCCTCGCTGCTGCCCACAATTCCGGTGCTCTGCTTCGCGGTGGCAGGTGCCGCGACCAGCATCGTGATTCGCCGGACCGGCCTTGAATTGGGCATTGCCCTTTCCTTGCTGCTGCTCACGGCTGGCTTGGCCCTTCGAGTCGTCGATTCGACTTGGGCGCTATTGGCAGGCACTGTGGTGGGCATGAGTGGTCTGGCAATCTGCAACGTCGCCATGCCTTCCTTCATCCGCGAGCATCATGGACACCGTTCGGCGTCTATGACCGCTGCGTACACGACAACCATGTCAATTGGCGCCACCTTCGCCTCGGCGGTCAGCATCCCTCTGGCGATGCAAGTCGGATCGCCTACTACCGCCTTGGCTTTTTGGGCGATACCGGCCAGCTTGGCACTGCTGGCATTTGTGCCCTTGTCTTTCTCGGGAAACCGCACGAAGCCCACTGCGGGCGCGCATGTCTCACCTTGGCCGCTGCTGGCCACGGGCAAGGGGCTACTATTCACCACAGTCTTCGGAATCCAGTCGCTGCTGGTCTACACGGTGGTCAGCTGGTTGCCGCATATCCTCATTTCGCGCGGACTTGAACCGGCCGCCGCCGGGCTGATGCTCGGAATCGTGCAGGGAGTTAGCATCCCGGCGGTCCTGATCATGCTCTGGATGGCCTCGAAGCCGGGTTTGCTGCGCAGCGCTTTCTTGCTGACCACAAGCTGCTCGGTACTCGGCTTCTTGGCCCTGCTGGTTCTGCCCGTGGAATTGTCCTTGATCAGCTCGATACTCATCGGACTGGGATTCGGCGTCTTCCCGCTGGTTATGCTTATGCTCAGCCGCAGCGGTGGAAGCGCGGAGGAAACCACGGCCCTGTCCACGGTGGCTCAGTCGGTAGGCTACTTGGTTGCAGCCCTTGGCCCGTTCGTACTGGGTCTGATGCATGGCGCCTTGGGATCCTGGACCTTGGGCCTGGCGATAGTGCTGGCATTCGCGGTGGTTCAGCTGGTGTTCTGCTTTAAGCTCGGAGGCCTGCGCACCGAGGCAGAATCCCGGCAGTTGGTCGAAGTTGATGGTTCGGCCGAAGTAGAGCAATCATGAGCAATACACCCATGCGCCCACCGCTGGCCGATGAGGTCGTTGCCCGCTTGAGCGATGCCGTGGCTCAAGGACGCTGGGCAGTAGGGGATCGCATTCCGGCAGAACCCGAGCTGATCGCCGAAATGCGTGTTTCGCGCGGAACGTTGCGCGAAGCAATTAAGGCTCTGGCTCGCACGGGCATGTTCGAAGTGCGCAGGGGAGACGGAACCTATGTGCGGGCCACCAGCGAAATCAGCGGAACCGCGCAACGCGTCTACCGGGAACACTCGGACCAGGATGTGCTGCAGGTGCGTTTCGCTTTGGATACCCAGGCCGCGAGGCTCGCTGCGAAATCCTCCGATGCGCAGGTAATCCAGCGGTTGCGTACTTTGCTGCGTCAACGAAGTGACGCATGGCGGGCGCAGGACTATCAGGCTTGGTCGCAGGCAGACTGGCAGTTCCATCTTGAAGTTGCGCGCGCATCCGGAGTTCCGCTGCTGCATGAGATTTACGAGAGCTTTGGCAACGTCTTCCACGGTACCAAGATGACCCAGCGCCTAGCGGAGGGATTCGACGGTTGCCTGCGCGATGGGCATGAGTCACTGGTGGATGCCCTCGAAGCCGCCGACGACGAAGCGGCTGCCCGAACAGTTGTAGCCAACCTCGATTACTGCATGAGTTGGATGCCGTAATTTTCCACCGCGCGACCCAGTGGCTGCGCGGAGCTAGTTAGGATTAGACGTACTTAGGCCGCTGGAACTATCTCTTGAGAGAACCCTAAACGATGAAAACGCGCAGCTCTTCGCAACGATTTCTATTTCGTCACTTACCTTTCGCACCTTGTTCGTGGAATGGGCATACCCGTGACGTTGACCGTCCTGTCGCAGAGCAGGAGTACCACCAGATGCGATCAGGCATAATGATCAGGTCAGTGATTGATACCTGCATTGCACATGTCTCCTATGAAAAGTACATAGTGCACGGATATCTCAATAAGGAACGGAATTTTATTCACTCACCTTGGGCAGTGTCAAGTTATATACGCAGACCTTCCGCTTCCGGCCAGTCCTCTGGAACTAAGGCTGGCGGCTTAGACCAAGTAGGTTCGACCAATGCCTCCTGGAACCAATCTTCTTGGAGGTTTGCATGCTCTGTGATGATTAGCTGGAAACCTGGGTTCTCCTCGCGTACGTATTCGAGAAACAAATTGAACAGGCGCCGCACAGCAACCATATCCGCGTCGGCTTCAGTTCGCTCGACTGTACCGTCTGCTTCCTTATATTTCTCTTCGGTGGGGAAATATACTTGCGTTGGCTGATCGATTAGCAAGAAAGATGGGATGGGACACCCATTTTTTGAAGAGTAAAGATGGATTGCCAAGAGTGCTGCCACGTGATAAGCCAAGTGGTTTTCGCCGCCACCGCTCAATGCCATCGGTACCGGACGTCCCGGTCGATCAATGACGACCGTAAGTTTTCTAAGATCAAAACGACTCGGTGTGCCGGCAAACTCTGCTTCTAATGCATCAATATATCTAGAAACATCTTTCGAAATGTTATTTAATACCGATGCGATTGCCTCCTCTCGGTCATCGTCGCCAACTTCCAGCTTGAGCTTTTCCACTTTGCCCTTCAGCTGATAAATTTCATTCTCTGCATCCGAGACTTCCCTGTCAGGTGCTAACGATTCCAAGAAGAGACTTACTCGTCCTACAACTCGGGCCGACGCGACGGCCCTGTCACGCAAGTTTTCTAGCCGTTCGTCAGCCTCGATGAGAGCGACTAGTTTGGCCTCTAGATTCTGAATAGCTTCAGTTGTTATTCTTGACTCTTGCTCCAAAACAGCAATAAAGTCATCAATTTTTGGCCTTTCCCCTGTTACAGCTTCGAGTTCTTGATCAAGGGACGCGAGCTCCGATAGAAGAGCCGAAGCTACGGGTACATCCAACCCCAAATTCTCCTCTGCAAATGGCCATTGCCATTCACCTGTACTCCGTTTCTTCGGGAAAGCCAAGATTGACGAGAGCCTGTCACGTTGTTCTATGGCTTCATCTACAAAGCCTCCAGCTTGAGCAGAGTACCTCCTAGTGGAATCCAATTTGAACTGGATTTCTCGCCGACCTTGCCTTAGCTTTTGGATCTGAGCCTCCAATTCGGTAATTTCATGAGTCTCACCAAATGACTGCTGTGAATCAAGTGGCGCCCAGAATTCAATAGCACGAAGTTTTTCAATAAAGTCATCATCTGATGTCGCAGGAGCCAGGAGTCCCACAGCAACTGCTTCGGAGTGCAATTTGAATGCGGAAATCTGCGCACCCGCTATAGCACCTTCCAAGGAATCAAGCTTTTTCTGTGCCAAACTCAAATCACGCTTCGCCGCACGTAACTTCGATTGATAGGTAAATCGATCCGGGGAGTCTATGCCGAGCAGAACGGGGAACGTGTCTTGAATGCTCAGTGGAATGTACGGCTCGTTTTGACGGTAGAACAGCTGGTCCTTATTGGCGATTAAACCTTGTTTTTGGAAAAGATAGAACAAAGTGTGGTTGATTTGCGCTGCATAACTGACCCTGCTTTGATCCATAGGAACGAGAGTTCTGTTCTCGGGGATACCCAACAGCTTGGAAAGTATCACTCTTACTGCAGTATCATCAGTATTCGCTTCGAGTCCTTCAAATGGAGGGATTGCGATGTTTGTTCCCCTGCGTATCATCGCTGCACTAGCGCTCTGTGCGCCATTGCTAGGGGCCTGCTTGGCGACCAGAACTTCCTCGCCTTCGAATCGGTAGATTACCGCAAACCAAGAAACCTTATCTCGAATCACGCCCTCTGGGACTTTGAATTCAGAGACGCCCATACAATACTCGATGATTTCCGAAAGGGCGGACTTACCTGTCGAAGATCGACCCGTGATCACGTTTAGACCCTCTTTAAATGAAAGGTCCCGCCGCCGATGGTCATGGCTGTAAATATGGATGGACTTAATTCTCATGGTCGCACTCCTAGGGTGGTGTAAATGGTGGCTCGATCTCCGATGCGAGCGAACTCTTTTCCGAGTCGAATCGCGTTCTTCTGGCATTCTTGTGATTCTTGAGTGCCATCTACGGCAGCTCGAATTCTCTTTGGGACAGCATGAATTCGCCCCTCACGGGAAACTTCTATGCAGTGATTACGCGCCAGAATACTGAAAGCTTCGTGGGTAAACGTGAGTATATCTCGGGCTCTTTCATCAAAACCCAGTATCAGGTCTGGATGTTTTTCAAAGATTGTTAAGAGTCGCGTTTTTGGATGTGCAGTCAGTTTTTTTCGAGTATGGCTGTGCAAACTAAGTGGTAATATGAGAAGTGACAATGAGAAAGGCATGCCGCGCGGGTCTACTTCTTGATAACTCTTAATTGCTCGTTGCAGCAAAAGCCCGCAAAATGCTGGATTGAACAAGTTTCGAACTTCAATTGGCCGCTGTGTCCAAGGTTGCATGATTCCTACCCCAGTACTTCATCAAGTCGGCTGAGAAACGTCGGGTGCCAATAAACTCTCGGTTGCGGTTTTTCATTGGCAAGAATATGGAAGCCGCCCCTCACAACGTATGGCTCTGTGACCTTTTCCCGTATCCGGAGAGAGTCGAGATTTCCACTTTCCAAATCTGCCCACCTGTAGAGTTGTTTGCCTGCTTCCGCTAGCTTTTCGTTAGCTATCGTGACATCAAAATCCTCAAATACAACGTCACGATAACGACTCCATTCATCTACAAGTTTGGCTTCAAATCTGCCTATTTCTCCGGGCATTAGGACATTTTCTCGAGCCCAAACCGAGCGTTGAGCGTACGCGCGATAATAGTCAAGAATGGCATTTCGAATTCTTCCAGTTTGGACTCCGATTTCACGGAGCTGTATGACGAACTGGCGTTGGTCACCTTCAGCATCAATTTCATATTCTGGAGTTGCTCCGAAGAAATGGATCGGGAGATTGTTTGTTTTATACTCGTCTGCAATACCAGATAGCTTGTCTGAAAGCTCGTATCCGGAGAGTGGAGCAGCGCGTTCACCAGTAAGAAGCAAGATCATTTCCTGGCTCCACCATCCCAGTAGACGATCAAAAATTGCGGGGCGAAATTCTCTGGAGATGCTTCGCATATGTCGGTTGATGATTTTTTCCGCGATGTCAGATATACGTGGTGTCGAGTCGATTATGGTGACGCGGGCGAAAAAATCTTCACGCTGTGCGTCCGTCAGGCTATCGAGCTCAGAACGAACCTCCTTAGATAATGCGGTATTTGAACGCTCCAGTGCCTCCCTGGCGCACATAACCGCATCAGCTATGTTCTCGCCCAAATTAGTCAGCCTTGAACTAAATTTATGGAGATAGGACGTGGGTGAAATCTCAGACGTCGTAAATAACAGGAATTTTAAGTCAGATTCTTGGAACGAATCTCGCTTGTAGCGAGAGATCCAAATGCGTACTGATTTCCAAAAATCGACTGATAAGTCGGTTAGTCGGTCTCCGACGCTCTTATGCTTCAACGAGCCAAGTGATTTTGCGCCGTTGAGATCAACAAAATCGAGATCATCATCCATTTCGATGTACACCTCCGTTGATTCAGCTAGCTCAAACAGCCGGAGCAGAGCAAATTGAGGTTGGTACATGTACCCAAGCCCTTGTTCGCTCGCGGAGTATTTGTCTTTTGGTAGCGTATTCACGCGAGAGTCCTTTCTCGAACTGGAAACCTCGATTGGGGGAATATCCCTGATCGTTGCATTCGCATCCGATTTCCTCGTAGGTCGAGCCTTAGATTCATTACAATCAATTAGTCAGAGCCTACCGAGAATATTAATCTTTTCAGACTTCTGTTTCGGCGGTGTGCCTTTTCAACATAGCCTTTCCTTGCGTGAATACCGTGGTCTCCTACATGTACATGTTCTGCACCACAACTGCAGCAAGGTGCCAAGGCACTGAAGTCACCAGAATTTCGTCGTGACGGCTCGATATTTTGACCCAGTGGTTTCACGGCGTACGCGTATTTAGTATTCAATAATAGCAAAAAGGAGATCTGGAGTTGGGAAGGAAATAGGAGCGTTCAAGATCTATGATTCATGAATCAAAGGTCACCATTTCGATGATCAAATATTACTGGCCTCTCGCGGCCTCCACTCGTTGAACTTGCCGCCCAATATCTGACCGTCTATGTCAGGCTGGGAGCGCTGACAGACCAGTTGGATGCTCTGCATTTCCGTGCGTTGTTTGAAGATCGATTCACCCAGTTCCTCCCACCATCTGCGACACTCCGCTCCGGTGGTCCACGTCACCGGAGAAATCCTTGTCGCCTTTACGCACACCTGGAAAAAGGCGCGAGTTGTGTGAGCGAAAGAATCGAATTCCTCAATCAATCCCTAGTTGCGCTGCCTGAGGATCACTTTGACGAAGATGTGTCTATTGTCTTTGAGATGATCATGGTCCGCACCAACATAACTGGTGTCTCTCGTGAAATCCCGAACGACCTCAATAGCTTAGGAAACCAGTTCAGCACGCCACTTTCCCTACCAAAGCTGAGAGAGTCGGAAGGGAAGGGAAGGGAAGGGAAGGGATGGGAAGGGAATCAAGTCAAAGCCTTTTCGACCAACGCGGCTACCTTTGATAGTGCGGAGTTGAACCGTCGGCATCGAGCTCACAGCGAATGCGAATACCGGAACAAGTAATTGAAACATTCCTACTAGAGCAATCTTGCTCAAAGGGCGTTGGCCGTGAACCGACCATGGCCCCATTCGGCTCCCCTGGCAGTGAGCTACCTGTCAAAGGTTCAGTTAGCGATCATCCGATCACACGTAGGGCCGGGGTGTGGGATCCTGAGGAGGAGGATTCGGCTATTCATTCTAGTTGGGAAACCAAACATGAGTGGACGGCAAACTAAGCACCTGATCCCGTGCATCATGGAATAGAGGCTTGGCTCCCCACCTTTATCATCAATATCTGCGAGAGTTTGCGACTGTTCCGGAGACACGAGCTACTTTCAGACTGTACCTGTCGTTTGCCCCTGCCCGTCAACGGATTGAAAGCTATGAAGGACATAGTCGTGACCCTCATAGGCTGGCGAACTCAATCCCTCGTCAGATTACCAGAAACGAGTAAAGACCGCTGAGATTAACAAGAATCCTAGATCAGCGGCTTTCGGTCTCACATTGAAACAATCGGGCTAGGCATTGGGATATTCTTGCACTGCAGTGAGTTGAAGGTTAGTAGTAGTAGAGAGTTGAAGGTTAGTAGTAGTAGATTTCTCGAACAAGCTCCGTCGAATGCTGTCATGGGTGTGCAGCCGGTCGCTCATATTGGGTGAAGACAAATACAGGTCAGTTAGATTCTGACAATTCAGAATCTAACTGAGCTATTGTCTGTCTCTTTTACTGCTTGGTTGCTCTAAACAGCTTTCATCCGCGCCACATTCTCATGCACCACAGCCTTGAAATCGCCACCGGACGCCGCGAAGGTAATGCGCTGCAACTGATACTCGGCGCCGCGTTCAATCAGCCGGATAATGCCCTGCAGTTCATTGGAACAACCAAGCTGCTCGGCCACCGGTGCCAGACGCTTCACTTCGGCGCGCAGGTGGTCGGTCACGAGCATTTCATCGCCCTGAGCGTTGAGGATGATGATGGCATCCAGCCCGTAACGAGCGGCTCGCCATTTGTTCTCCACACGGAACCAGGCCGGCATGACCGGAACCTTATACCCGGCCTCGATGGCCAGGGACATATCGTGCACCAGGCACTGGGTCAGCGCGGTTATAGCGGCAATGTCATCTAGGGAGCTCAGTCCGTCGCAGATTCGCATCTCCACGGTGCCGAAGCGAGGTACCGGGCGGACGTCCCAGCGGATTTCCGAAACGTCATCGATCACGCCGGTGTGCAGCATGTCCGCCACATGGGATTCGTATTCGGACCAGGAATTAAAATGGAAAGGGATTCCGGCGGCTGGCAGCTGCTGGAACATCAGCGAACGTTGCGAAGCGTACCCGGTGTCCTCGCCGCCCCAATAGGGGCTGGAGGCGCTGAGCGCCTGGAAATGCGGCTGGTAGTTGATCAGCCCGTCGGTGATCGGCAGGGCCTTGTCGCGGCTGTCCAGACCGACGTGTACGTGCACCCCGTAGATCACCATCTGGCGTCCCCACCACTGGGTGCGGTCAATCAGCTTGGCGTAGCGATCCTTGTCGGTGACCGGCTGTGAGATCGGCGCGGCGAAGGGGTGGGAACCGGCGGAATACAAATCCACCCCGTGCTTCGCAGCCACCTCATTGAGCATGCGCACATTGGTGCGTAGCTCTTCCGCCGCATCTGCGACGGTGTTGTGCACCCCGGTGACCACCTCAACGGTGTTCATCAGCAGTTCGGGCTTCACCGTGGGGTGTTCATCCTCGTGACCCAGTCCGGCATCTTCCTTGAGCTGATCGAGGATTTTTTCGGCGACCGAGCACAAGTCCGCGCTTTCGCGATTGACCAAGGCGATTTCCCATTCAACACCAATGGTGGATTGAGATGAGTTGGCGAACTCGATTTTCTGCACGGCGCTCCTCTTGCTGATGTCTCGGACGGAAGGCTCCGGAGCCGAATAAAACTAGACGGTTAAACCATCGAATTATTCGAAGGCCTTCCATGCTTATTGTAGGTTTTGCGCCACCCCAGCCAAGACATTCATCCGGTGGGACGTGCATCACTATAGATTAGTGCGGTTCTACCTCGACGGCCACACGATTCTGGCCGATGCGGGCAAGAATGAGCGTTGCATGCTTTTTCGCCGACTTCGGGGTACCGGCCAGCAGGATGCGGCGCAGCTCCTCGGGCAGCACATCTACTCCACGTTTTTTGATATCCAAGCTGCCAATGCCGTTGGCCTTCACCCAGGACTTCAGCTTCTTCACGTTGTAGTCGTGGACCTCCAGCACCTTGAAGCCGCGGGCGAATGGGGTCTGCAGCTGCTCGGTGTGCGTGAAATACGCAATGTGCTCATCCAGCAGGTGCCCGCCGGTGGAGTCGAGCAGTGTGGAAATGAGGTGCGAACGAATCACCGCACCGTCGGGTTCATAGAGGTGTGCCTCGAGTTCACCCACGGGAGCCAGGGGGTCCTGCTCCACGGTGAGCTTGCTGGTCAGCTCGTGAGCGCCGGTCTTGTCGATGACCAGTGCAGCGCGGGACACCTCCGGACGTTTCAGCTTGCCGAACCACAACCCGGCTTCGATCACCGAACCATGATCTGAAATCCACACCGCCTCTGCGCCGGCCGGAATCGCTTCATGCGGCAGGCCCGGGCCGAGCTTCACTCCGGCGTCCAGTCCGGAGTCCACGAGCTTTTCCACGAAGGACAGGGGAGGGGAGAAAGCCTCCGGGTCAAAGAGTCGGCGGGTACTGCCGGTGACGTCGGTGCGTCGGGCCGGATCCAGCCATACGCCATCGATGCCGGTGAGGTCCGCAGTTTCGGCGCTGCCGTGCACTACGCGGGCATTTTCGAAAGGCATCAAGTTCAAGGTGGTCGCCGCGGCGGTGGTTTCATCCTGTTCCACGGCGGTGACCTGCAGCCCGGCGCTGGCCAGGGCGATGGAATCGGCACCGATACCGCAGCCCAGGTCGGCCACGTGGGTGCTGCCGGCCTGAACGAAGCGGCGGGCATGCAGCCCGGCTATGGTCAGACGCGTGGCCTGCTCAAGCCCGGCGGGCGTGAAGATCAAGGTGTCGGCAAAAGGGCCGAACTTGACCCGGCCGCGGAAGCGAAGCTCGGCTTGAGAGATCACCGCACGCACCACCTGGGCGTCGTGACCTTCCTTACGCAGTTTTTCGTTCAAGGACCACGCCGCGTCCTTGGTTGCCGCCATGGACGGATCGACGGTCGCCAAGAGAGCCCACCCCTCGGGGGAAAGAAGGGCAGCGAATTGGTCGTTGAGTGTTGAATCATTTGAAGCCTGGGCCATGGAACAAGCCTATCGTCATCCGGTGCCCTTCCCGGCGTTCGGGATTTCGAGGCTTCGATGGAGGTGCTGGGACACAATGTGACAAATGCGCGTCATATTCATGGGGCTTGTTCTGAGCTATCAAGCCCCATGAAATGCAGCGGGAGGCGCTTCAGTCCGAGGTTTTTTGCGGGCGTGCCCGTGCAAAAATCGGCGCAGGTGACTGATCACTAGAGTAAGTGTTACTAACTCTTGCATAGGCGAAGGCCAAGCAAAGCATGCTTCTTGAATGGGGCACCTTCCATCTCGTCCTCCGTGTCAACGCTCATGCTTTACTCTTCTCCGGCCCATGTGTCGAAGCGGCATGAGCCTTCGAGGCCGAAGGTGGTGTCATTGTTGGCGGGGGAGATGCTCGCCGGGCCCGTCTCTGCTGTGGCGCACGTCGCATCAACCCCGTCTCCTCGTGTTGTATGTCACCTGTGAACAAACTTAGGCAGAGCACGAGTCAACCCGCAGCGGTGCAGCGTGGCACCGCGGCGGAGAATCCAGCAACGGGAACGGACCCGGCCCAGCACCAGCTCAAGCGCGGGCTGAGCAGCCGCCATCTGCAGATGATCGCCATTGGCGGTTCCATTGGCACCGGGCTTTTCGTGGCCTCCGGCGGCACCATCGCCCAAGCAGGCCCGGGTGGCGCGCTGCTTGCCTACGCCGCGGTGGGCCTTATGGTCTACCTGCTGATGCAGTCGCTGGGGGAGATGACCGCCAAGATCCCGGTGGCCGGTTCCTTCCAGACCTTCGCGACCCGCTTCGTCTCGCCCTCCTTCGGCTTTGCCATCGGCTGGAACTACTGGTTCAACTGGGCCATTACCGTCGCGGCCGAATTGGTGGCCGCCGGCATCGTCATGAGCTTCTGGCTTCCCGACGTTCCGGGCTGGATCTGGGCCGGGGCCTTCCTGGTGGCACTCACGGCGCTGAACGCCCTGTCTTCCAAGGCCTTCGGCGAAGGCGAATTCTGGCTGGCCATGATCAAGGTGGTCACGGTCGTCGCCTTCCTGGCCGCCGGCATCCTGATGATCTTCGGGGTGCTCGGCGCGCAAACCGATCCGCTGGCCAATTGGCGCGAAGGCAAGGACGTCTTCCACGGCGGCTGGCTGTCTATCGTCTCGGTGTTCATGATCGCAGGGTTCTCCTTCCAGGGCACCGAGCTGGTGGGCGTGGCCGCCGGCGAGGCCAAGGATCCGCGCCGCGAGGTGCCGAAGGCCATCCGCCGGGTGTTCTGGCGCATCATGCTCTTCTACATCGGCGCCATCTTCGTCATTGGCTGTCTGATTCCCTTTGCCGATCCCAGTCTGCTGGCCAGCGGCGAAGCCGATGTGGCTTCCTCGCCGTTCACCCTGGTCTTCGAACGCGCCGGCATCGCCTTTGCCGCCGCCGCAATGAACGCGGTCATCCTCACCGCCATCCTCTCCGCGGGAAACTCGGGGCTCTATGCCTCGACCCGCATGCTCTACTCCATGGCCCACGACGGCAAGGCGCCTAAGATCTTCGGACGTACCAACTCCCGCGGGGTGCCGATCATGGCCTTGCTGGCCACCTCGGCAGTAGGCCTGTTCGGCTTCCTGACGGCGCTGGTGGGACAAGGTGCCGCCTACACCTGGCTGTTGAATGTCTCCGGGCTGTGCGGTTTCATCGTCTGGGTGGGTATCGCCATCTCGCATTACCGCTTCCGCCGGGGCTATCTGGCGCAAGGTTACAGCGTCAAGGACCTGCCCTATCTCGCGCCGCTGTTCCCGCTGGGACCTATCGTGGCCTTCGTGATGCTCATTGCCGTGATTGTCGGGCAGAATTACCAGGCGGTGATGGCCGGGCATGGGCTGGAAGTGCTTTCGGCCTATATCGGGCTGCCGCTGTTCCTGGGGCTGTGGCTGGTGCACCGGATGGTCACCAAGTCCAAGGTGGTCAAGCTTTCCGAGATGGATCTCTCCGCCCCGGAGGACATCGAGGAGTCGGCCGCAGTGCGCTCTGGGCGAACCAGTGTGACGAACACGGTCAATCGTTAGCACTCACCTTGACCGAGTGCTAATCCACGGCCTAAAGTCATCTGTGGGTGTCAACTTGAAAGAGACGTTTGTCCCTTTTGAAATGACACACCGCCTGACTGGATCACACCAACTGGCACCGCGACGACGGTTGGTCCAATGCCATAGGGCGAAACCCTACATTCATTGGTTCATACACGAAAAGGAGAGACCATGTCTGTCTCCATCAAGCCACTCGAAGACCGTATCGTCATCAAGCAGGTCGAGGCCGTAACCACCACCGCTTCCGGTCTGGTCATCCCTGACTCCGCCAAGGAAAAGCCACAGGAAGGCACCGTTGTTGCAGTAGGCCTAGGCCGCGTTGACGACAACGGCAACCGCATTCCTCTGGACGTTGCCGAAGGCGACGTGGTGCTGTACTCGAAGTACGGCGGAACCGAGGTCAAGGTCGGCAACGAAGAGTACCTGGTGCTCTCGGCTCGCGACGTCCTGGCTGTCGTCGTAAAGTAACGCCAACCTCGCAGCTCTCCGGTCCCAACTCCTTTAACGCGAACGCGTTTGACGGGGTTCGGGGCCGAACTGCGACCGATGCTATTTCAGGAGTTAATGCATGGCTAAGCAGCTAGCATTCAACGAGGAAGCGCGACGCGCCCTCGAAGCGGGCATCGATAAGCTCGCAAACACGGTGAAGGTCACCCTCGGCCCACGCGGCCGCAACGTGGTGCTCGCCAAGAGCTGGGGCGCCCCGACCATCACCAACGACGGTGTCACCATTGCGCGTGAGATCGATCTGGAAGACCCATACGAGAACCTTGGCGCGCAGTTGGCCAAGGAAGTCGCTACCAAGACCAACGATGTGGCCGGCGACGGCACCACCACCGCGACCGTGCTGGCACAGGCACTGGTCAAGGAAGGTCTGAAGAACGTAGCGGCCGGCGCCGCACCGGGCGATATCCGCAAGGGCATCGAACTGGCAGTGGAGATTGTCGCCGAACGCCTGAAGGCCAACGCCGTGGCGGTCGAAGACAAGGTCGCCAACGTGGCAGCCATCTCGGCACAGGATGAGGAAATCGGCGCACTGCTGGCCGAGGCCTTCAAGACCGTGGGCACCGACGGTGTCATCACCATCGAAGAGTCCTCGACCACCGCCACCGAACTGGTCCTCACCGAGGGCATGCAGTTCGACAAGGGCTACCTGTCCCCGCAGTTCATCACCGACCAGGAACGCCAGGAAGTTGTCCTGGAAGACGCCGTCGTGCTGATCAACCCGGGCAAGATCTCCACCGTGGCAGAATTCCTGCCGCTGCTGGAAAAGGTGCTGGAGACCAAGAAGCCGCTGCTGATCATCGCCGAGGACGTCGAGGGCGAAGCCCTGTCCACGCTGGTGGTCAACAAGCTGCGCGGCCTGCTGAACGTGGTAGCCGTCAAGGCTCCGGGCTTCGGCGACCGCCGCAAGGCCATGATGCAGGATCTGGCGATCCTCACCGGCGCCCAGGTTGTCTCGGCCGAGCTCGGCCTGCAGCTGGACCAGGTCGGCACCGAGGTTCTCGGTTCCGCCCGCCGCGTGACCATCACCAAGGATTCGACCACCATCGTTGATGGCGCCGGAACCGAGGAAGATGTCGCCGAGCGCGTAGCCCAGCTGCGTGCGGAGCACGCCCGCACCGACTCCGAATGGGACCGCGAGAAGCTGGCCGAACGCCTGGCCAAGCTCTCCGGCGGCATCGGTGTCATCAAGGTCGGCGCCTCCACCGAGGTTGAGCTCAAGGAACGCAAGCACCGCATCGAGGACGCAGTGTCCTCCACCCGTGCGGCGCTTGAAGAGGGCATTGTCGCCGGTGGCGGTACCGCACTGGTTGACGCGCTCTCGGCACTGGACGAAGACGCACGCGTCGCCTCGGCGACCGGCGATCTGGCAGCCGGCGTGGGCATTGTGCGCCGCGCCCTGGTTCAGCCGCTGTTCTGGATCGCTACTAACGCCGGCTTCGACGGCGCGGTAGTAGCCTCGAAGGTGGCCGAAACCGGCCCGAACGAGGGCTTCAACGCCAAGACCGGCGTCTACGAGAACCTGCTCAACGCAGGGGTCATCGACCCGGTCAAGGTCACCCGTTCGGCGCTGCTCAACGCGGCATCGATCGCTGCCCTGGTGCTGACCACCGAAACCTTGGTTGCCGAGAAGGCTCCCGAGGAAGAGGCTCACGCCCACTAGCAGTACCGAGAAGCCGCCGCTTCCCCTAAGGACTTGGGTCTTGCGGGGGAGGCGGCGGCTTTTTGCTGTCCTGATGTGACCCTTGGTACCGTTGACAGCATTAATGAGCGCGCTCATAATTGATTTGAATCAGTTAATCGACGATGGCAACCATCTTGCACCAGGAGATCACGCATGCGCGCATTCATTATCGAGAAATACAAGGGCACCCTGCGGGAAGCCGAGGTCTCGGAACCCGGCGTGGGGGAGCATGATGTGCTCATCGACATCGCGGCGGCCGGCGCAAATCAGCTAGATGAGAAGATCCGCATGGGTCAATTCAAGGCGATCCTGCCCTACAAGCTGCCGCTGGTCCTCGGCCACGATGTCGCCGGCACCGTCATTGCCCTCGGGGCAAGCGTCCAAGGCTTTGCCCTCGGAGACCGGGTCTATGCCCGGCCGCGCGATCACCGGATCGGAGGCTTTGCCCAACGCATCGCAGTCGACGAGTCGGAAGTTGCACTGGCGCCGAAGGCGATCGACGAGGCGCAAGCCGCCTCGCTTCCCCTGGTGGCCCTCACCGCCTGGCAGGCGCTGGTCGAGCGGGGAACCTGCAGCCAGGGCAAAAGGTCCTCATCCATGCCGGCGCCGGCGGCGTGGGCACCATCGCCATCCAGCTGGCCAAGCACCTCGGAGCCCACGTGGTCACCACTGCCTCCGCAAAGAACGCCGAGTTCCTGCGTGCCCTGGGAGCCGACCAGGTGATCGACTACCGGAGCCAGGATTTCGCAGCGGAGCTGTCCGATTTCGACCTGGTGCTGGACAGCCTCGGTGGTGAGAACCTGTCCAAGTCGTTGACGATCCTTCGCGCCGGCGGCAAGGCCATCGGAATTACCGGTCCGCCCACCCCGGAATTTGCCGCAGAAAACGGCTTGAATCCCGTCATGGGGCTGGTGACCCGTGCGTTCAGCTCAAAAATACGCCGGCAAGCCAAGAGCCTGGGCGTGAAATACGAGTTTCTCTTCATGGCGCCCAGCGGAAGCCAGCTGCGCCGCATCGCCGAGCTGGTGGACTCCGGTGCCATCAAACCGGTCGTCGGCAAGACCTTTGGCTTTGCTCAAGTCCCCGAAGCCCTTGGCGCCTTAGTTGAAGGCGGCCTGCGGGGAAAGGTGGTCATCACCGTGCCCTAGCGGGGATGTCCCATCTTCCCGTTCTGCACTGTGTCCCGCCGGCTACTCCGGAAGGACAGCGTCGATCTGGACGCGCACGCCCTTGGCTAGCTGCGCAATGGAGATCTCCGGGTCGATGACCGAAGCCATGGCCACGAACTGGACCGAGGAGATGACTCGCGCCAGTGTGGCCGCTCTTGCCGCGTCCAGGCCCCGATGCTCGATCAGGATGTCGGCGATGGCCTGCTCGGTGCGTCCCACGATTTGCAGCGCTTCGCCATGATGCGGTTCGGTCGGATCGCCGAAGAGCATTTCGCGCAGGTAGGTGCGCCCGTTCTCGACCTGCACCCGGTTGCACTCGATCACCGGCAGCAGCAGCGCCATGATCGCGTCGAGCGCATTCGAGGCCTCGGCGGCCGCCTCGATGCCCTGCTCTAGTGAGTTTGCGTAGTGGTGGTTCTGCACGAGCAGCAGCAGCTCGCCCTTCGTCCTGGCATAGAGGAAGAGCGTGCCGGTGCCGATGTCCGCCGCATCGGCGACCTGCTGGGTGGTGACCTCATCAACGCCGCGGGCGGCAAATAGCTCGCTGGCCGCGGCGATGATCCGTTCAAGCTTTGCCTGCTTATTGCGTTCACGCCGCCCTGGCGGCGGGGGAGTCGGTGGCATCGGGAAATCTCCTGGAGCAAACGTGAATAGAATTAATCATGAGTCTAGTCAATATCGTCCGGGCGCGGGTTCGGTCGCTCAACGCTCCAGCACCGCGGGCCGGGCGCGCCCACTGTGACAGAATCAGTTCGCCCGGGCCCGAGGGGTAAATTCCGCACGTCATCCCGGTGAGCCCGATATTCTTATCCGGCTCAGGTGCGCTCGCACAGCTCGCGTTATGCGCAAAAGGAGCTGCCCTTGGTAGAATCTTTGGTTGTCCGGTGCCGATCACTGCCATCTTGGACAATTGCCCACCAATCGACGAGGAAAGCGGCGCCGCGTGTCACCAGCGATCCCCAGCCCACGGAGCACCGTGCCGCGCACGGAATTCCGTGCCGATCTGCAGGGCCTGCGCGCGCTCGCCGTGCTGCTGGTGATGTGCTATCACATCTGGTTCCAACGGGTCTCCGGCGGCGTGGACATCTTCCTGATGCTCTCGGCCTTCTTCCTCACCGGCTCGCTGGCGCGCAAGCTCCAGGGCGGGGACAAGCCCTCGGTGCTCGGCAACTGGCTGCACCGCTTCTCCCGGCTGCTGCCGCAGGCGGCGCTGATCATCATCGCCACCGCGCTCACCGCCTGGCTGGTGCTGCCCGGAACCCGCTGGCTGGCGCTCATCCAGGAGGCCTTCTCCTCCCTGTTCTTCATCCAGAACTGGACGCTGGCCACCGCCGAGGTGGACTACTACGCCTTCAACACCTCCGCCGCCTCCCCGCTGCAGCACTTCTGGTCGCTTTCGGTCCAAGGCCAGATCTTCCTGCTCTGGCCGCTGCTGCTCATCGGCGCCGCGCTGCTTTGGCGGCGCTGCTTCTCCCGGCACAGCTTCGCGAAGATCGCGGCCATCATGTTCGCGGCCATCTTCGCCGGCTCGCTGGGCTACTCCATCTACCTCACCGCGGCCGATCAGCAGCTGGCCTACTTCCACACCGGCACCCGGCTGTGGGAGTTCGCGCTCGGCTCGCTGCTGGCCCTGGGCCTGCCAACCCTGTCCCGGCTGCCCGAGGCGCTGCGTCGGATCGGCGGCTGGGCCGGACTGGTGATCATCATCGGCTGCGGCGCGCTGCTGGACGTGCAGGGACAATTCCCCGGCTTCCTCGCGCTGGTGCCCACCCTGGGCGCCGCCCTGCTGGTCATCGCCCCGGGCACCGCGCGCCGGATGAACCCCGCCGGCTGGCTGGGCAACGCGGCGCTGGTGAAGCTCGGCGAACTGTCCTACGGCATGTACCTGTGGCACTGGCCGCTGCTGGTCTTCTACCTGCACCTGGCCCCGGTGGACCACGCCTCGCCGCTGGCCGGGGCGCTGCTGATTCTCGGCTCCATCGCGCTGTCGGCGGCGAGCACCCGCTGGGTGGAAAAACCGCTGCTGGCCGTGCAGCGCGCCGGCGCCCTGCCGGTGCTGCGCTTCCTGGGCCAGCCAAAGCTGGTCAGCCAGGCGCTGGTGATCGTGGTGGCCCTCTCGGTGGCCTCCGTGCCGATCGCCGCCTGGGAATCAAATGTCGAAAAGCGCCGCGCGCAGGCCGCCGCGCAGGCCCCGGAGGAGAACCCCGGCGCGATGGCCACCGACACCTGGGACCCGTCCCCGGCCGCGCTCACCCTGCCGCTGCGCACCGAACTGGACACCGAATGGCAGACCCCGGGTGAGAACTGCAGCGGTGCACACACCCCCGAGGATCCTGCGATCCTGTTCTGCAACCAGGGTGGGGATCCGGCGGCCAAGCCCGATCTGGTGCTGCTCGGCGACTCCCATGTGCAGCACTGGTCCGAGGCCGCCGCGCGCACCGTCGAAGAGGCCGGCGGCAGCTGGGTGATGATCTACCAGCCGGGCTGCCGCTACGGCTCCACGGATAACCTAGATGACCCCGAATGCGCCGCCTTCCTGCCCGCGGCCCGCGACTACGTGGAGGCGCTGGCCCCGGAGATGGTGCTCACCGTGGCCACGCGCACCGCAACCTGGACCGACGACGCCGGGCGCAGCGCCGGAGCCCAGGAGGTCATGGCCGATGACTACGCCGGCGCCATCGAGCCCTTCGTGCAGGCCGGCAGCCAGGTGATCGCGATGCGCGACACCCCGCGCTATGAATATTCCATCCCCGAATGCGTGGACCGCAACCGGGCCGCGCCCGAGGCCTGTGATGCCCCGGCCACCGACAAGCTGGCTGAGGTGAACCCGGTGGACCGGTTCCTTCAGGACCACGATTACGGCTCCCGGGTGGTCTCGCTGGATCTGACCGGGATGCTCTGCCCGGCGGGCACCTGCAAGGCGGTGATCGGCAACGTGCTGGTGTACCTGGACGATTCGCATTTGTCCAAGACTTTTGTGACCAGCGCCGCCGATCGCTTCGCCGCCTCCTTCACGCAGGCCACCGGCTGGAACAAGGAATAAAAAACCGGCCCTGTGACGTTAGCTTAGACACAGATCTCCGACGGGAATCGTCAGCACCCCAAAAGGGATCTACCATTTAAGCAACCTCCGCTTTCGCTCCGAAAGGTTCTTACGTGACTGAGTTCAACCCCTTTGCCTTTGAAGGACTCACCTACGACGACGTCTTGTTGTTGCCTGGCCCCACGGATGTGATCCCCTCCGACGCGGACACCACCACCCGCTTCACCAAGCGCATCAACATCCAGACCCCGATCAGCTCGGCGGCGATGGACACCGTAACCGAGGCTTCCATGGCAATCGCGTTGGCTCGCCAGGGCGGCATCGGCGTGATCCACCGCAACCTGTCCATCGAGAACCAGGCCAAGCAGGTGGACCAGGTCAAGCGCAGCGAGTCGGGCATGATTACCGACCCGGTCACCGTGCACCCCGGGGCCACCCTGGCCGAATGGGACGACCTCTGCGCCCAGTACCGCGTCTCGGGCCTGCCGGTCATCGATGAGAACCGCAAGCTGCTGGGCATCATCACCAACCGCGACACCCGCTTCGTGCCGCGCGAGAACTACATGACCACCAAGGTCTACGAGGTGATGACCGGCATGCCGCTGGTCACCGCCAAGGAAGGCGTCGCCCGGGATACCGTGATCGAGCTGCTTTCCAAGAACCGCATCGAGAAGCTTCCGCTGGTCGACGACTCCGGTGTGCTCACCGGGCTGATCACCGTCAAGGACTTCGACAAGGCCGAGCAGTACCCGCTGGCCACCAAGGACGAGGACGGCCGGCTGCGCGTCGCCGCCGCCGTGGGCTTCTTCGGCGAAGGCTACGAGCGGGCGATGACGCTGATCGAGGCCGGCGTGGACGCACTGGTGGTGGACACCGCCAACGGCCACTCCCAGGGCGTGCTGGACATGATCGCGCGGCTGAAGAAGGATCCGGCCGCCGCGCACGTGGACGTCATCGGCGGCCAGGCCGCCACCCGCGAGGGCGCCCAGGCGCTCATCGACGCGGGCGCCGACGCCATCAAGGTGGGCGTGGGCCCCGGCTCGATCTGCACCACCCGCATCGTCGCCGGCGTGGGCGTGCCCCAGGTCACCGCCATTTACGAGGCGGCCAAGGCCGCCATCCCGGCCGGCGTGCCGCTGATCGCCGACGGCGGCCTGCAGCACTCCGGCGACATCGGCAAGGCGCTGGTCGCCGGAGCCGACTCGGTGATGCTCGGCTCGCTTTTGGCCGGCACCGCCGAATCCCCGGGCGACCTGGTCTTCATGGGCGGCAAGCAGTTCAAGGCCTACCGCGGCATGGGGTCGATGGGCGCGATGGAAACCCGCGGCAAGAACACCTCCTACTCCAAGGACCGCTACTTCCAGGCCGATGCACCGTCCAACGAGAAGCTGATCCCCGAGGGCATCGAGGGCCAGGTTCCGTACCGCGGCCCGCTCTCCGCGGTGGTCCACCAGCTCGCCGGCGGCCTGCGCCAGACGATGTTCTACGTCGGGGGGCGCACGATCCCCGAGCTGAAGGCCCGCGGCAAGTTCGTGCGCATCACCTCGGCCGGGCTGAAGGAATCGCACCCGCACGACATCATGATGACCGTCGAGGCGCCGAACTACCGTTCACGCTAAAGCAGCCAGGCCCAGCGCCCCGGACCTTCCCCCAGCGGAAGGACCGGGGCGCTTTGCCATGTTCCCGAAGGGGCCGCAGGGTTTAAACTAAAGAGCACAGGAGAGTCGCACCCCGCGCGAGCTCGGGGACCTGCACGTCTCTCGCGGCTGCCAAGGAGCAAGTGATGAACAGCATCGAGCCATCCTTCGACCGGTACACCAGCGGCACCCTGCGCGATCGGGTCTTCGCCGCGCTGCGCAGCGCGGGAGTGAATCCGCAGGCCTTCAAGCCGGCTGAGCTGCGCGAGGCGGACCATTTCCACACCGGCGGGCTGCAGGCGACCAGCTTCGTGGCAAATTCCCTCGAACTCGGCGCGGGAACCCGGGTGCTCGACGTGGGCGCCGGCCTGGGCGGACCGGCGCGCTGCTTCGCCATGCGCGGCGCCCTGGTCACCGGGGTGGACATCACCGCCGAATTTGTGGACCTCGCCCGGGAGCTGGACGCGAACTGCGCGCTGGATCGATCGATCACCATGCTGCGGCGCCCGGGGCACGACACCGGGTTGGCCGACGCCAGCTTCGACGCGGCGGTGCTGATGCACGTGGGCATGAACCTGGCCGACAAGCCTTCGGTCTTCGCGGAGGTCTGGCGGCTGCTGCGCCCCGGGGCGGTCTTCGGCATCTACGACCTGATGGGCACCAACAACCTGTCCTACCCGATGCCGTGGGCCGAGCGGGCCGAGGCCTCCTTCGTGGAATCCGCCGCGGACTACGCCGGCGCGCTGGCCGATGCCGGGTTTGCGGTCACCGGGCAGGTCGAGCGCACCGTGGAGGTGCTCGAGGTGCTCGAGGTGCTGGAGCAGATGCGCGGGGCGCTGACGGCGGGATTCGACCCGCTGGCCACCCCGCTGGTCCTGCGCGAAGACGGCCCGGCGGCCATGGCTAACCTCAGCGCGGCGATCACCTCCCGGCAGCTGGTCCCGCGCCTGATGCTCGCAAGCAAGCCGGGGGACCGGCCCGCATAGCACCCGGTTTCCCTGCGCGGAGGCTTATCCACAGTCCGCGCACCGCAAGCCCACCCCCGTTTGTTCGCGGGCATACTCGAACCCATGAACACCACCGCCCTCGGGGACACCCTCAGCCAGCTGGACCGGGAGCTCACCGAGCTCACCGGCCCGAGCGCCCCGAACCTCACAGGCACTAGCCTGCGGGCCCTGTTCACCGGCACCACACAGCTGCTCAGCACCCTGCGCGAACACCTGGCCGGCACCGAGGACCCACGCCTCGCCCTGGAACTGGCTTCTGCCGGACAAGCGCTGGCCGATGAAGCCGCCCGCATGCGCGTGACCGCCGCGGACCGCCTCGCGGCCACCAACGCCCACACCCTCCACCCGGACGAACTGGACGCACTGCGTACCACCGGCGCCGACACCAGCCGGGACGCGCAGCGCTGCACCGGAAGGCCCAGCTTCCTGGACCCCGCCGCCCTGCTCGCGTCTTGGCTGCACCTGCCATACACCGAAGCGGCCACCCTCATCCAGGACGCCAGTGACCTCATCGGCCGCCGGAACCCGGCAGGCCAGTCGGTCCCGCCGCGCTTCACCCACCTCGGCGCACTGTTCACCACCCCGGACCCCACCAGAACCCCGGTCCTGCATCCGTCCCTCGTGCAGGAGACCAGCCGCAAACTGGCCAAACGCGAACCGAAGGACCTGACCTTCGAAGGCACCGGCACCGAACCAACACTGCGCCATACTGACGGGCGGGCGGTGGAAGAACACGCCGCCGACGTGCTGCGCGGGGCGCAGAGCGTGAAGGAAGCCGAGAAGCACGTGACGAAGCTGATCAGCAGCGCCGCCACCACGCCGGGCACCGCGACCAAAGCGTCGGTGCGGCGCGGGTTGTATGCGTTGCCGGTGCGCAATGCGCTCAGCCGGGAGTTCCTCTTGCGGGTGAGCACGCTGGAGGGCGAGGTGCTCGATTCGTTGATCGCGCAGGCCAATAATCCGCGCACCCGGGTGGGGCAGGCGGTGCGCACGAACCCCGGTGCCCCTGCACCGTCCCACGACGAAGCAGAAGCATCCGGCACCACCGAGCCGACCAGCGGCGAACAAAACGGCACCGACGAGGATGAAGACGCTGCGTCGGCCGTGGATCCGAGCATTCTCGAACCGGCCGTACCGGAAGCCACCACCGAACCTAACACCGCCAGTTCGGGCTTCCCGGATTTCCTTCCCGAAGGCGTGGGCAACGAAGCGCGCTGGGACCCCGAAGAGACCGAAACCATCGCCACCGTGCCCGAGCGGGCGTTGAACGCGCTGCTGGACATCCTCACCACCACCACCACCACCACCACTGCTGGTGGAGGGGCGCGGATCCGGCCCGAGGTGATCGTGCATCTGAAGTTGGAGAACCTGCAGGATTTGGCTGCCGGGGATGCGCGGACCGCGCACGGGGTGCATCTGCCTCCCGGAGAGCTGAGACGGCTCTTGTGCCAGGCCGAGATCATTCCGGCGGTGTTCAATTCGAAGAGCGAACTGCTTGATTATGGCCGGGCCCAACGGATCGTGCCGGTGAAGCTCAAGCGGGCGGTGCTGGCCCGCGATGGCGGGTGCATTGTGCCCGGGTGCACGGAGCCGCCGGAGAAGGTGGAGTTCCACCATATTGATCCGTGGTGGAAGGGCGGGGAGACGAAGCTGGGCAATTTGGGGGCTTTGTGCCGGGGTGCGCATATGGATGCCGATGCGGGGCGGATCCAGGTGGTGTTGGTGGATGGGTTGCCGCATGTGATTTTGCCGAAGCATGTTGATCCGGAGCAGCAGCCGCGGCGTAATACGTATTGGGACTAGCCACTGGTTAGCGGGAGAACTCCGCCCACCGCGCGGGGCACACCACCGGGGGAGCCAATGCGGAACGCCAAGCTCCGCGCGTCGAGGGGATGAAAGCGGGAGCCGCGCCCACGTAGAATGAAGGCACGGCGGCACCCACCGGTGCGCGGGAGCTACCCGCCTGCGCGTATCCGTGAACGAAGGACATTATCTTGGCACAACCCGCGAATCTGAAGAAGCTCGCCCGCGAACGCATGGAACGTACCGGGGAGAGCTATACGACCGCGCGCAAGAACATCCTGACCGACAAGCCCGAAGGTCCCAAGGCCGTGCGCGCCGCGGCCGCCCGGAACTACGCCAAGGAAGCACGGGATGCCAGGGCGGCAGAGAAAACCGGCAAGAAGCCCAAGCCGGCCCCTGCGCCAGCACCGGCCACCTCACCGGAGGAGGAGCTTCCCGAATACCCGGCTCCGACCGACGTTGTGCAGTACGACGCGGGCCTCTGGCATCGGGTGTTCACCCAGGCCGGAGTGACCAATCCAGCCACCGGTGAACCGATGAGCGAGGCCCTGCTGGCCGGTCTGGCCGGAGGCATCGGCTTCATGGTCTTCACCTTCGAGTACGAAGAGGTGACCACCGCAACCATCGTGACCCGCGCACACCCCGAGCCGTACACGCAGAACCTGCTCACCCGCAGCGGGGCGAAGGTCAACGAACGCACCACCGGTTCGGCCGAACGCGCCGCCGAATACCTGGACCACGCGCTGGACGCCGGACGCGCGGTAGTCGTGCGCGTGGCCGTCGGCGCCCTGCCCTGGATCGAATCCAGCGAGGTCGACGAGGCCGAAACCATCGACCTGGCCATCGTCGGCGAACACGAGGATGACCTGCTCGTCGACGACGGATCGGGCTCGCTGATGCCGATCAGCCCGAGCGACCTGGCCGCCGCCCGCGCCAAGCGCAAGAAGGAAAAGCACTGGCAGGCGTGGATCCCTTCGCGCCGTTCGCCCAAGCTTGAAACGCTCACCGCCAATGTGCTCGAGGCGATCACCGAAACCAACGGCCGGCTGCTGGGCACCGCCGAGCTGAAGGGGATCCCGGTGCATTTTGCCAACCGCTTCGGCATCGCCGGCATGCACACCTGGGCCGAACGGCTGCGCGACACCAGCACCAAGAAGGGCTGGACGCAGATCTTCGCCGATCCGCAGCGCTTGAGCGCGGGGCTGGCCCAGCTGCACGGTTTCATGACCGATACCCGCTTCGGTGGATTCGGCGGCCTGCGCGGGCTCTACGCGGACTTCCTCGACGAATGCGCGGAACTTCCCGGCTTGGAACCGCTGGCGGAACACTCCGCTGATTACGCGCAGCTCAGCGCCGACTGGATCGACCTGAGCGAAATGATCGATCCGGACGTGGATCCCGAAGCCCGCAGCGAGCTCTTCGGGCGCATGGCCGATCAGATGGAACGCATCGCGCAGGCCGAGGAACGCGCCGCCACCGCCCTGGCGGGCACCCTGGCCACGCTGAATCCGGCTGGCTAAGGCTGAATTCGCCTGCCCCGGCGCGCGGATCGCGGTGAGCTTGCTCACCGCTTTCTCCCGGAATCACGCCCCGTGCCTGTATTGGTGCGGGGCGTGCCGTGCGAGATAAAGCGGGAATCTGCGCGGAACTTGGTAACCTTGTCTGGTGAGTAACGAGATTGAGATCGGCCGTGGCAAGCGGGCCACGAAGGCATATTCCCTGGACGACGTAGCGATCGTACCGAATCGCCGCACCCGTGATCCCAAGGACGTTTCGGTGTCCTGGCAGATCGACGCCTTCCAGTTCAACACCCCTATCCTGGGCGCACCGATGGATTCGGTGACCTCCCCGGCCACCGCCATCGCGTTGGGCAAGCTCGGCGGCCTGGGCGTGCTGAACCTCGAAGGGCTGTGGACACGCTACGAGAACCCCGAACCGGTGCTCGCCGAAATCGCTGGGCTGAAGTCCGAGGCGTCGGTCCGCAACGATTCGAAGATCACCGCGAAGCTCCAGGAGCTCTACGCGGCACCGATCCAGCCGGAGCTGATCAGCTCCCGGCTCTCCGAGATCCGCGACGCCGGCGTGGTCGTGGCAGGCTCGCTGACTCCGCAGCGCACCCAAGAGCACTACAAGACCGTGCTCGATGCCGGCGTTGACATCTTCGTCATCCGCGGCACCACGGTCTCTGCCGAGCACGTCTCGCAGACCACCGAACCACTGAACCTCAAGCAGTTCATCTACGAGCTCGACGTCCCGGTCATCGTCGGCGGCGCGGCCGGCTATACCCCGGCCATGCACCTGATGCGCACCGGCGCGGCCGGCGTGCTGGTCGGCTTCGGCGGCGGCGCCTCCTCGACCACCCGGCGTACCCTGGGCATCCACGCTCCGATGGCCACCGCCATCGCCGATGTGGCAGCGGCCCGCCGCGACTACATCGAAGAGACCGGCGGACGCTACGTGCACGTGATCGCCGACGGCGGCCTGGGCAACTCCGGGGACATCGTCAAGGCGGTCGCCATGGGCGCCGACGCGGTGATGCTCGGTACCGCCCTGGCGCGTGCCGAAGAGGCTCCCGGCGCCGGATTCCACTGGGGCATGGAGGCCGTGCACGAGGCCAGCCCGCGTGGTGACCGCGCGCAGATCGGCACCGTCGGCACCCTGGAGAACGTGCTCTTCGGCCCGTCCCACGAGACCAATGGCACCTCCAACCTGGTCGGTGCGCTGCGCCGCTCGATGGCCACCACCGGCTATTCGACGCTCAAGGAATTCCAGCGCGTCGACGTGGTTCTCTCGCCCTACGAGTCGGACCGCTTCTAAGCTCCTTGCACCGCAGTCCCGCCACGCCGATCCCCGGCGCGGCGGGACTGCGGCGTTTAACCTGCCCTTCAACGAACGAGGATGCGAGATGGTTCCCGAAGTGCGCAAGCTATCGGGTTAGGCCAATCTCACCCCGTGCCCAGTGGAACTTCTACAAGCAATCGAAGTACGGTTAGAGTGTGCTGAAAACCGCTCTGAAACCCAAATGGATCGCCGCATTGCTCGGTGCGTTGCTCGTGGCCACCGGATTTGTGGCCCTTTCGGGCTGGCAATTCGGGGCTTCCTCCACCGAACCGGCCGTCAAGATCGACGAAACCGAGGTTCCGGTCCCGCTGACCGAGCACTACACCCCGGGCGTGGAGATGCTAGGCACCAAATCGGATCAGATCGTCACCTTCTCTGGCGAATTCCTTCCCGGCACCGACGTGCTGGTCGAGGGCCGCGTGGACGATGACCGCCTCGGCAGCTGGGTGGTAACGGCCTTCGCCGTGGACGGCGCACCGGATGGCGAGGCGATGGCCGTGGTCCGCGGCTGGCAGCCGGAAACCGGCACCCCGTCCGCGGCTCCCGAGGGCTCGGTGGAAATCACCGGGCGCCTGCTGCCGCCGGAAGGCCCGGAGCTGAACCATGATGTGCGCAACCCGGCGCTGGCCACCCTGTCCACCGCGCAGCTGGCCAACATCTGGGACCAGAACCTGTACTCCGGGTTCGTCACCGCACATGCACTGAGCGTCGACGGCCAGCCGGCTAACCAGCCGGGCATCGATGCGATCTACGTCGGTCCGCAGCCCCAGGAGCCGCAGATCAACTGGCTGAACGTCTTCTACGGCATCGAATGGGTCGTCTTCGCCGGTTTCGCATTCTTCCTCTGGTACCGGCTGGTGCGCGATGATTACCAGCGCGGCATGGACGAGATCGCCGAAGCCGCCGCGCAGACCGCCGCCCGCGAGAAGCACCTAGAGAACTAGCCCCCACCTCCCACCTTCGGAAAGGACTCCTTGCAGATGTCCAGCACCACTCCCGCCGCCCGCCCCCGCAAATTCGGTGGCACCCCGGCCCAGATCCGCTCGGCCGCCATCTTCTACAAGGTGTTCGCCTACGCCACCGGCGTGATGCTGCTGCTGCTGGTGGCGGAAATGATCTTCAAGTACTTCTGGCAGCTGGAGCTGTTTGTCGGCGGCGAATTGCTGGGCGGCACCGCCAACACCATTTCGATGCTCAACCGCGCCGAAATCAGCGGGGGAGTGAACATCTCGCTGGGCATCCTGATCGTGCACGGCTGGATGTACGTGGTCTACCTGTTCGCCGACTTCCGCCTCTGGTCGCTGATGCGCTGGCCATTTAGCCGCTTCATCACCATCGCCCTGGGCGGGGTGATCCCGTTGCTCTCCTTCTTCACCGAACGCACGGTGCACGCCGAGGTGGACGCCGAGCTGGCTGCCCACCCCAAGGCCGCCAAACGCTACTAGGCTGCTCTGCTTCATCCCCGTCACGCATCGCCGTGGCGGGGATTTTTGCTTCCCGCGCCCGATGCGTGCGCGCCGCCTTATGCTCCGGGTGACGCTGATGACACGTCATGCGCTATTTCGCGCCCGGCGAACCGCGTAGACTAGAGCTCGTGACTACTGCTCCCCTCACCCCAGAACATAAGCCGGTTCTGGTCGTCGACTACGGGGCCCAATACGCGCAGCTCATCGCTCGCCGCGTACGTGAGGCCCGTGTGTACTCGGAGATCGTTCCGCACACCCTGTCCACCGAAGCCATCCTGGCCAAGAACCCTGCAGCGATCATCCTCTCCGGTGGTCCCTCCAGCGTTTACGCCGAGGGTGCGCCGAGTGTTGGTGCAGACCTCTTCGAAGCCGGTATCCCGGTCCTCGGTATTTGCTATGGCTTCCAGGCCATGGCAAACGCTTTGGGCGGCACCGTCGCGGAGACCGGCCTGCGCGAATACGGTTCGACCCAAACCACCTTCAACGGCGATGCCCGTTCGCTGCTCGCCGGTGCCGAAAAGGCACCGAACGTGTGGATGAGCCACGGCGACTCCGTCTCCGAGGCACCTGCAGGCTTCGAGGTGCTCGCCACCACGGCAGGCGCCCCGGTCGCCGCCTTCGCCAACGAGGCCAAGCGCCTCTACGGCGTGCAGTGGCACCCAGAGGTCAAGCACTGCGAGTTCGGCCAGGACATCCTGGAGAACTTCCTCTACAACGGTGCGGGCCTGAAGGCCGACTGGACCGCCGGCAACATCGCCGAGGAGCAGATCGAGCACATCCGCACCCAGGTCGGCGACGGCAAGGCCATCTGCGGCCTGTCCGGCGGCGTTGACTCGGCCGTGGCCGCAGCCCTCGTGCAGCGCGCCATCGGCGACAACCTCACCTGCGTGTTCGTCAACCACGGTCTGCTGCGCGAAGGCGAAGCCGAACAGGTGGAGAAGGACTTCGTCGCCGCCACCGGCGCGAAGCTCTACATCGCCGACGAACGCGAACGCTTCTTGACCGCGCTGGACGGGGTCACCGACCCGGAGACCAAGCGCAAGATCATCGGCCGCGAATTCATCCGTGCCTTCGAGGCCGCGGAGATCGCGATCCTGAAGCAGGAAGCGGGCAAGGGCGAACCGGTCAAGTTCCTCGTCCAGGGCACGCTGTACCCGGACGTCGTCGAATCCGGCGGCGGCGAAGGTGCCTCCAACATCAAGAGCCACCACAACGTCGGCGGCCTGCCCGAGGACCTGGACTTCGAGCTTGTCGAGCCGCTGCGCACCCTGTTCAAGGACGAGGTCCGCGCCGTGGGCCGCGAGCTCGGCCTGCCCGAGGAAATCGTGGGACGCCAGCCGTTCCCCGGCCCGGGACTGGGTATCCGCATCATCGGTTCGGTCAATGAGGAACGCCTGACGCTATTGCGCAAGGCCGACGCCATCGCCCGCGCCGAGCTGACCGCAGCCGGACTGGATGAGGAAGTCTGGCAGATGCCGGTCGTCCTGCTCGCCGACGTGCGCTCGGTGGGTGTCCAGGGCGATCACCGCACCTACGGCCACCCGATCGTGCTGCGCCCGGTCTCCTCCGAGGATGCGATGACCGCAGACTGGTCGCGCCTGCCCTACGACCTGCTCTCGAAGATCTCGAACCGCATCACCAACGAGGTGGACGGGGTCAACCGCGTGGTACTGGATGTTACCTCCAAGCCACCGGGAACCATCGAGTGGGAGTAATCCCACAGCACTAGCTGGCACGGGTCCGCCCGTGGCCGCCAAGCGGAACCGCCTCACCTGCAGCGCCCCTAGGGGACCTTCGGTGAGGTCCGGTTCCGCTTGCCGGGTTTAAAACGTGTTTCGCGCCCCGGTTCTCACCGGTGCGTGCACTACGTTAGGAAGGAGGCGCGCTGTCATTGTGGCGCGCCGTGATGGTCGGTTCAGTGAAGGGAATAACTGTCGTGACTAGTGGCCAAAATGCTGCTGCCGAGCGCGTCGCCACCTGGGTGAAATCCCTGGGCCAGAGTGCCGGCGCCGACACCACCTTGCGATTTGCGCCGTCGATGTCGAACAGCATCGACATCACTCACGCAAATCCATCGGGTTTGGCCCAGTTTCTTGCAGGTCGGCGCACCCGCCTGTCCACCTTGCTGCACGATGCGGAGCAGTTTGCCGCCGCGCGGCGCACCGCACGGGCGCTGAGCGCCAAAACCGCCGAGCTCTGGGAAGAGCGAGGCATCGACGTGGGCTACCTGGCCGCCGGTGTCGCCAATTGGCGTGCCGTGCACGAGGGCAAAAGCGAACCGGTATCCGCCCCGATCATGCTCGGCCGGATCACCCTGACCAAGCACCTGGACCACGACGACTACGACGTGCAGCTGGTAGGCCGCGCGGAGATTTCCCCGGCCTTCGTAAGGCAATTCGAATCCGACCACGAAGCCCGCATCGACGTGGACGCGGTGGACGCCGCCGCCTACTCCATCGCCCGCTTCGACCCGGTCCGCGGCATGGACGCACTGCGCCAGCAGCTCTCCGAGGTCCCCGGCGTGGTCATCGGCCACCGCCTGCTGGTCTCCACCTTCTCCGATCTGATCGACCCGGCCGACCCGGCGAAGCTCACCGGCTCGCACCCGGTGATCGAGGCACTGATCCGCGCCGAGGAAAACGCCGGCGAGCCCGCCGAAGCCGAGCCAGCCGCGCCAGCCGCGCCAGCCAAGGCTCCGGCGGACGCGGACTCCGAGACGCCAACCGAGGCGGAACCCGAAGGCAAAACCGAGGAGCCGGGCGGCTCGCGGCTGCGCCGCGTCGCCAGCCTGATCAAGGACTCCTCCAAAACCCGGCGCTCCGGCGAGCCAATCGCTCCGGCGCCGGGCGGCTCCACCCGCAAGGTGCACACCGGAACCAGCGTGCTGGCCAAGAACAGCGACGAACGCGACCCGGCCGAAGAGCTCTACCTGCTGGACGCCGACGAATCCCAGGCGCGCATGCTGGACTACATCTCCTCGGGCGAATCGGTGAGCATCAACGCCGCCGCCGGCACCGGGGCCACGCAGACCGCGCTGAACGCCGCCGGCCTGCTCGCCGCCCAGGGCAAGCGCGTGCTGGTCGTCGCCGAGCAGCGTTCGGCCGCCGAGGAATTCGTGCGCCGCTTCAACGAACAGCTCGACGCCGGCAGCCTGCTGCTGGAACCCAACGAGGACCCCGAGGCGCTGCGCAACCTGCTGATCCGCGCGATCCTGCGCAACGAACGCGCCACCGAACCGCAGCTGGGCAGCCTGCTGGAAAAGCTGCGCGCAAGCCGCAATGCGCTGCACGAGCACGTCAAGTCGCTGCATTCGGTGCGCAGCCGCTGGGGCTGCTCGCCCTACCAGGCGATGCAGGAGCTGGCCCGGCTCACCTCGCTGGACCCGGCCCCGTCCACCACCGTGCGGCTCAAACGCTCGGTGCTCGACTCCATGGGCCAGCGCGGCCACGTCGCCGCGCAGCTCAAGCGCGCCGCGCAACTCGGCGCCTTCTCCAAATCGCACACCACCAGCCCCTGGTTCGGCGCGCCGCTGCGCAACCAGGAAGCCACCGAGCAGGCGCTCACCCTGGCCAGCGGGCTGGGCCGGGACCTGCCGATCCTGCACGAGCACATGCAGAAGATCGCCGCGCAGTCGCAGATCCGCCTGGAGGACAGCTACGACAAGTGGGGGGACCAGCTCCAGCTGCTGGTCGCCGTGCGCGGTTCGCTGGACAAGTTCGAGGCGGACATCTTCGAAGGCGAGATCGACGACCTGATCGCCGCGACCGCCTCCAGCGCCTGGCGCCGCGAGCACGGGGTGGAGATGGGTTCCATCGTCCGCTCCCGGCTGCGCAAGATCGCCAAGGAGTACGTGCGCCCCGGCATGCATGTCTCCGATCTGCAGGCGGCCCTGCAGGCGGTCTCCGTCCAGCGCGACGCCTGGCGGACCTACGCCACCAGCCAGCGGAACCCCGCGGTTCCCGGCGGGCTGCTGGATGTGGAAGCCGGATACCACGACGCCGGCGCGCGGATCGACAAGCTCGCCGCGGTGCTGCCGGCCCAGCTTGGTGCGCGGCTGCGCGAAATGCCGATCGCCACGCTGCTGGACACCATCGCCGCGCTGGTGGACCGCAAGGAAGACCTGGCCGAGCTGCCCGAACGCACGCTGATCGCCGAACAGCTCTCCGAAGGCGGGCTCGCGGATCTGCTAGCCGACTTCGCCGAACGGGAAATCGACGCGGACGCGGTGGACGCCGAGCTCGAGCTCGCCTGGTGGCAGTCGGCGCTGGAGGCGATGATCTCCGGGGACGACTTCCTCGCGATGAACGACGGCGCGAAGCTGGAGAAGATCGAGGCGGACTTCCGGCTGGCCGACGGGGCGCATATCGCCTCGGGCCCCTCCCGGATCCGCTGGGCGCTGGCGCGCAATTGGAAGGCCTCGCTGGCCGACCACCGGGCCGCCTCCAAGGCGCTGCGCGGCATCCTGAAGGACGGCACCCCCACCGTCGCCGGCCTGCTCGACTTCGGTCCGGCGCTGGTCAACTCGCTGACCCCGGTCTTCGTTTCGGCTCCGCTGCTGCTGGGCAGCGCGCTGCCGGCAGACACCGAATTCGATGCGGTGATCCTGCTGGAGGCCAACTACCTGACGCTGCGCGAGGTGCTCGATGCGGTGCGCCGCTCCAAGCAGGTCATCGCGATCGGCGATGAGATGCTCGGCGGCCCGAAGACCTTCGAAGTTTCGGTGGACCCCACCGCGCGGCTGAAGGAACGCAAGCCCGGGCTCTCCGCGCTCACCGCGCTGAACCGCGTGCTGGTCACCGGCACCCTTTCCACCGTGTACCGCGGCATCGACGAGGGGCTGGTCGAGCAGCTCTCGAACACCTACTACGATTCGGCCATCTCGCGGCTGCCGGTGGCCGTGACGATCACCGGAAGCAGCCCGCGGCTCACCGGGGTGTACGTGCCCGATGCCACCGGAACGCTGTCCAGCAGCGAGGAGGGCGTGCAGACCACCGCCGCGGAGGTCGCCAAGGTCGTGGACCTGGTCTTCGCGCACTTCGCCGCGCACTCCACCGAGTCGCTCGCGGTGATCGCCTCGAACCGGGCCCATGCCGCGGCCATCGCCGAGGCGATCCGCGTGCAGCTGCCCAACCACAAGTACGCGATGAACGCGCTGCGCTCCAAGGTCGAACCCTTCGTGGTGACCACCATGGACCGGCTGATCGGGGTGCGCCGCGACGCGGTCATCTTCGCCTGGGGCTTCGGGCGGACCCCGCACGGCAAGACGCTGCACGAATTCGGTGCGCTTTCCCGCCCCGGCGGGGAGCAGCTGTTCGTGTCCGCGATGACCCGTTCGCGCAAGCGGATGACCCTGGTGTCCGGGCTGCTGCCCAGCGATGTGGACCTGGACCGGGTGTACCGCGGGGCGCGGCAGTTCTTCGAGCTCTTCGGCCGCGTGCAGGCCGGGGATTCCGGAGTCAGCTCCATGCGCAGCCCGCGTTTCGACGCGCTCGTCTCCGATCTGGCCCGGCGCCTGCGCGAACGCGGCGCGATCGTGGCCGAGGACTACCGCGGGGTGCTGGATCTTTCGGCCCACGCGCTGGATATGGACGGGGCCGGCGCCGTGCGCCCGCTGGCCGTGGTCTACGACGGCACCGAGCACTATGCCGGGCTGACCGTGCGCGAACGCAGCCGGCTGCGCCCGGAATTCTTCGAGAACCACGGCTGGCGCTACGTGCCGCTGTGGACCATCGACGTGTTCACCGACCCTGCCTCGGTCACCGACCGGCTGGCCCGCAGCCTGGAGCTGAGTCCCGCCGCCTCCGCGGCGACGCACACCGGGCCGCGCACCCGGGTGCCGATGGCCCCGCCGGTCTCCGCAAGCTCCGTCACCGCCGACCCGCCGGCCGCGAAGAAACCTGCGGCCAAGCCGGCGGAGCAGCCAGCGCAGAAGCCAGCGCCGAAACCGGCGGCCGCGCAGCCCGCCGAGGAGGCCGTGCCGACTCCCGCGCCGATCCCGGCGCGCGCGGAAGGCGCAGAGCCGAAAACCGACGGGAAATGAGCAAGCAGCCGGCCGGCAAGCCAGCGGGCCGGGTGAAGCGTCCGCGCGTCATCGCCCCTCCCCAGCAGCTGAGCGTCAAGGCCGAACTGACCGGCAGCTATGCGCCGGTGCCCGCCACCGAATCGGTGGATCGGGCGCTGGCCGCAAGCCGGGACGGTTCCGCGCCAGTCGCCGAGCAACCGCAGAACCCGCTGGACGAGCTGCGCGCCAAGGACGATGACCCGCGGATGTGGGGAGAGCCGGACGAGGACCTGGCCGAAGCGATGAAGCGGGACAAGCCGCCGCACTGGGGCTAGTTCACCAGCACCGCGGAGACCTTGCCGCGCGAAACCGCCCCGGCCAGCTCGTCGGAGCGGGCATTGGCGGCGGCGACCACGATGATCCCTTCGCCGGGCGTGCCGGCGGCGCTGAACATTCCCAGCTCTCCGCCGCTATCGCTGCTGGGCACCCAGAGCACCGGCACCGCGCGGGCGATGGTGCGCGAACTGATCTGCTGCTCGAACCCGTCCCCGGTGGTCAAGACGATATCCACCAGCTGGCCCGGATGAATCAGGGTCACCGTCGCCGGATCGCTGAGCCGGATGGGCACCGCGACGGTCCCGGCGGCGGCACCGGTGAGCAGATTCGGCCCGACCAGCAGGTGCTCGCGCAGCACCGTGCCCGCGGGGACCGCCACCGCCAATCGTTGGCCGAGCACCGCGGCCGGCTCGCTGATCACCTGCCGGTCATCGGGAGCCAGCGGAACGCTTTGCACCTCGATCTGCTGCGCGCTCACCGTGCGCCCGGCGGCGATATCCGCCAGCGCGACCACCACCTGGCGCTGGGCCAGCTGCCCGGTGGCCAGCACGTTCAGCGCCGCGGCCAACGCCAGCAGGGTGAAGGCCAGCGCCAACGGTTTGCGGTAGCGGCGGAACAGCTCGCTGCGGCTGCGCGCGGCACGGATCCGGGGCCGCGGAATCACCGGGGTGCGGCGTGGGGATAAATTGCTCATGCCCCCAGCAAAACCCCGCCCGGCACGCTCGCCGCGCGGCCGGCGGCGAACTGTGGGCAACCGGCTAGGGGTCGATGGTGTGCACCAGCTCCGGGGTGATCACCAGGTCCACCGGACGGTCGTGCGCGTCGACCGGGAAATGTCCGGCGGGCACGTATTCGTCCGCGTAGACCAGTGCGGCGATCCGGGTGGCCTTGTCCGCCACCTGCGGCAGGAAGCGGTCGTAGTAGCCGCCGCCCTGGCCCAGGCGCAGGCCGTGCTCGTCGACCAGCAGCGCGGGGATGAACAGCGTGTGCACCGTGTCGAAGAGCCGCGCGCCGTGGCGTTCGCCCACCGGCTCGCGCACCGGGGCCCGCGCGCTGTCCACCAGCTGCACCTCGGGGGTCCAATGCGCCCAGCACAGTTGGTATTCCGGTTCGCACACCGGCAGGTACACCTCGATGCCCGCCTGCACCAGCCGGGGCAGCAGCACCGAGGTGTCCGGTTCATCGGGCATGGACAGGTAGAGCCCGACCCGGGTGACGGTTCCGGTGGAGGAGTCCAGATAATCGAGCACGCGCGCGGCGAGCTGTTCGGCCAGCAGCGCCGAGCTGTTCGGGGTGATCCTCCGGCGGGCGGCCCGCACGGCGGCGCGCCGGGCCTGCTTGCTCTCGCCCGGCGGTGGGGAAGTGGCTGCATTCATGGTTTTACTCTACGCGCCACCCGCGCCGTGGGTCATAAAAGTGCAGGTGAGCTCCGCGGGGATACGATATGTGCATGCTGAGTTTTCTGCGCGGAAAAGCCGCGTTGCCCGAGTTGTCCTCCTCGCGCTTGCTGCTTCGCGAGCTGCTGCTGCGCGATCAGGAGCAATGGCTTGCCCTGCGCTCGGCGAACGCGAGCTGGCTCAAGCCCTGGGACCCGACAAATCCCTTGGGTCCGCCGGAGCCGATGAGCTTCCGGCAGCTGCTGCTCGCCAAGCGGGCGGCGGCGCGCGAGGGCACCGGGTACTCCTGGATTATGACGCTGCCGCAACTGCACCGAGCCCACCCGCGGATCATCGGGCAGATTTCGGTCAGCGGGATCCAGTACGGGGCGGCGCGCTCCGCCTCGCTGGGCTATTGGATCGACGGCGCCCATGCGGGCTACGGGTTGGTCCCGGAGGCCTGCGCGCTGGTGATCGATTACTGTTTCCAGGACTTGGCGCTGCACCGGATGGAGATCAACATCCGCCCGGAGAACGCCCCGAGCCTGCGCGTGGTGGACAAGCTGGGCTTCCGCGACGAGGGGCTGCGCAAGGGGTTCCTGCATATCGACGGGCAATGGCGCGACCATCGAACATTTGCACTAAACCGCGAGGAGCTGGATTCCAGCATGCTAGAACGCATCTACGAATAAAGCGGTGCGCCCGTTGGCCGAAAGCCCGCTGCGGGCCCAGAAGTGCCCATCACTTGCGAATTCTTGCGGACACACCGAGAAATTTGCCCGTCGATGCACCCGGCGTTGCATAGTGTTGACCGAGGAAGCTAACTATTCGGCTTCCACCTGATCTGACCGTTCAAACGGTGTTGGAGGACCCCATGGCTGGCACGTCACAGAGCGAAACGCGAGCGCAGTCTGCCGAGAGCGGACTCAAGATACGTGTGCGCTATGGGCGGTTGGCGGTGGCGGTGCTCGGCCTGTTGGCGGTGCTCGCCACGCTTCTCGGCCTCGTGCTGGCGCCCTTCACCGCGCTGAGCTTCTCCGCCGTGGGCATCTTCTTCGCCGTCGCCCTGGCGTCGGTGGCCACGCTGCGCGCCCTGGCGGTGCGTGATCGCAACCGCAAGCTGCTGGCGCATCTGCAGGCCACCCGCGAGCAGGCCCTGCAGACCCCGGCCTTCGCCGACGAGGCGAACCAGGTAATCACCCGCAAGTCGGGCGAGGATGAGGTTTTCGACGCCCGCCCGGGTTCGGCCCGGCGCGCCCCGGCGATCACCGCCGAGGAACTGCGTGCCGAGGCGGTGCGCGTGGCCCGCGGGGACGGCGGCGTGAAGCAGCCGGCCACCTGGGAGCCGACCAATGTGCCCAAGCCCACCTACGTGGAGGTGCGCGAGGCGACGCAGCGCGAAATCGTCGACCGGGTGCGTCCCGAGCCGATCCCGGTCTCCGAACCGCTGCGCCCGACCAAGCACATCAGCCTCAAGGCCGCCGAGGGCGCCAAGCGCCTGGCCGCCGAGGTCAGCGCAGAGGAACGCGCCTCGATCGCCAGCGTCGTGGCCAAAACCGAAGCCCCAGCGCCGGCGCCGGTGGAAAAGCCGGTCGAAGCCTCGGCAGCGAGCAAGCCGAAACTGAACCTGGACGCCGTGATGCAGCGCCGCCGCGCCTAGCACACCATATGACGAAGGCCCGCATCGACAAGGATGCGGGCCTTCTGCTATGCCGGTGGGACTAGAGCTCGCCGAAGGGCAGCGGTCCGCGGTTTCCCAGCTGGTGGTCGAAGACGAGCGTGGTTTCGGTGTGCCCGACCGATTCGTCGGTGGCCAGGTTGTCCAGCACCCAGTCGCGCAGTTCCTCGGTGGAGCCGACCGCGATATGCAGCAGGTAGTCGGTGCCGCCGGAGACATGGAACATCGAGAGCACCTCGGGCAATTGCGGGATGCGCTGGCGGAAGGTGTCGATCTTCTCGCGGTCGTGGGCGCGCAGCTTGACCGAGATCAGCGCCTGCACGGTGCGCCCCACCGCGGCCAGCGAAACCTCCGCGTGGTAGCCGGTGAGGATGCCGCGGTCCACCAGCGAGCGGGTGCGCAGCAAGGCGGTGGACGGGGCGATGCCCGCGCGCTGCGCGAGCGTCGCATTGGAGATGCGGGCATTGCTGACCAGCTCGTCGATGATGATTCGATCGATCTCGTCCAGATCGGTGCCGAAGGAAGACTCTGCGTGCGATGACATAAGAATATTTCACCATACCCGCCGCGGTTCGTTGAAATGTTTGGCGGTTTTCTGCTTCGCCTCAGCCCGCAGATCCCGCCGCCGGTGGCGCCCGGCCGATATATTGGGGCCTATGACACGACGTTCCGAAACCACCGGTGAACCCTTCGACACCCGCCTGGCGGCCTACGCCCTGGTGGAGCACGAGTCCAAGGTGCTGCTCACGCTGTGGGATATGCGTCATCGCGATGCCAGATTCACCCCGCGCTGGTCCTTGCCCGGGGGAGGGGTGGACCTGGGCGAACAGGCCACCGACGGGGTCATCCGCGAGGTCTACGAGGAGACCGGCTACCGGGTGGGCCAGCTCTCCCTGCTCGATGTCAGCACCGGCATCATCCCCGCCGCGAAGCGCTACTCCGGGGATGGGCACCCGATGCAGACCGTGGCGGTGACCTACCGGGCGCGGCTGCTCGGCGGGGCATTGCGCCACGAGCAGGACGGCTCCACCAGCGAAGCGGCCTGGTTCACCCGGGAGGAAATCCTGGGGCTGAACCGCATCGAACGAGTGGACAGCATCCTGCGTTTGACCTCGCCCGGCGTGCGCTAGCGCAAAAGCAAGACCCGCTGGCCTAGAATTCAGGGGAGATGAATTTAGCTAAAATCACCACCGCCGGCGCGCTGGCCCTCGCCGCGACGCTGACGCTGTCCGCCTGCACGAGCCAGTCCCCGGAGCCGGTCGAAGAATCCAAGGGGATCGAGCTCTCCCTGTCCGCCGGGACGGACCCCACCCAGCGCGCGCTGGGAAAGATCTATGCCGATGCGCTGCGTGCGGCCGGCTACCAGGTCACCGAGCTCCAGCCGAGCACGGATCCCTACCAGCAGGTGCTCGACGGCAACGCCGACGTGGCCCTCGCCGAGTCCACCGCAGCCGAGCTGCGGGCGGCCACCGCCGGAACCGCGGCGCACAGCCTGGCCTCCAGCGGCACCAATGGCTCCGCGGTGCTGGTGATGAGCGCCGCCGAGGCCAAGCACCATGCGGTGGATTCGGTGCCCAGCCTCGCCGCCGCCTGCCCGGAGCTGAGCTTCATCGGCGCCCAGCCGGCCAGCGACCAGCTGCTGGAAGCCCTGGAAGACGCCGGATGCGCCAAGCCCGAGGTGAAAACCGTGGCCGCGGAGCAGCTGCCCGGGCAGCTGCGCGCCTCGCTGGATCGGGTGCTGGTGCTCTCGGCCGCCGATGCGATCATCGGCGACGAGGGCTTCTACATCGTCCCGGGCAGCGAGGAGATCTTCGCGGACGCGCCGCTGGTGCCGCTGGCCGGTGCGGACCTCGACGAGCCGGCGCAAAACGTCGTGGACCAGGTCAGCGAGCAGCTGGACCAGGAGGCCTTGATCGGCATCAACCGGATGGTCAGCGGAGCCGACGCGCTGGACCCGGAAACCGCCGCCACCCGGTACAAGCTGCTGAACAACTAACCGCGGCGGGTGTTCATGCGCCGACAAGAAGGCGCGCGCCCCGCCCCAATCATGAGAAAGTGTACCCATGGCAGAATTCAAGCAATCCTCGAAGCTCCACAACGTGCTCTACGACATTCGCGGGCCACTGCTTGAGCACGCCCAGCGGATGGAATCCGAGGGGCACCGCATCCTGAAGCTGAACATCGGCAACCCGGCGCCCTTCGGGTTCGAGGCGCCCGACGCGGTGCTGGTGGACATGATCCGCAACCTGCCCAACGCGCAGGGCTACTCGGACTCCCGCGGCATCCTCTCGGCGCGCACCGCCGTCTCGCAGTACTACCAGACCCGCGGCATCCAGACCATCGGGGTGGACGACGTCTACCTGGGCAACGGGGTCTCCGAGCTGATCACGCTGTCGCTGAACGCGCTGCTGAACAACGGCGACGAGGTGCTGATCCCGGCGCCCGACTACCCGCTGTGGACCGCCTCGGTCTCGCTGGCCGGCGGCACCCCGGTGCACTACCTGAACACCGAGGAAGAGGGCTGGCTGCCGGACCTGGCCGATATGGAAGCGAAGATCACCGATCGCACCAAGGGCATCGTGGTCATCAATCCGAACAACCCCACTGGCGCGGTCTACCCGAAGCAGACCCTGGAGGGGATCCTGGAGCTGGCGCGCAAGCACAACCTGATCGTCTTCTCCGACGAGATCTACGAGAAGATCCTCTACGACGATGCGGTGCACATCAACACCGCGGCGCTGGCCGACGACGTGCTGGTGCTGACCTTCTCCGGGCTGTCCAAGGCCTACCGGGTCTGCGGCTTCCGCTCCGGCTGGATGGCCATCTCCGGGCCCAAGCACCTGGCGAAGGACTACGTGGAGGGCATCAACCTGCTCACCAACATGCGCCTGTGCGCCAATGTGCCCGGGCAGCACGCGATCCAGACCGCGCTGGGCGGCTACCAGTCCATCGATGACCTGATCCTGCCCGGCGGCCGGCTGCGCGAACAGCGCGACGCCGCCTACGATCTGCTCCAGGCGATTCCGGGGGTGAGCGTGCAGAAGGCCAAGGGCGCGCTGTACATGTTCCCGAAGCTGGACCCCGAGGTCTACCCGATGCACGACGATGAGAAGTTCGCCCTGGAACTGCTCAAGGCGCAGAAGATCCTGATCACCCAGGGCACCGCGTTCAACTGGCCGGCCCCGGACCACTTCCGCCTGGTCACCCTGCCGGCGGTGCGGGATCTGAAGGACGCGGTGGGCCGCATCTCGGTGTTCCTCGAGGATTGGCGCGCCCGGGCCTAGGCCTGGGCGCTAAGCTGAAGCGATGAGCGAATATCCACAGAATCTGCTGGCCCGGCTGCGCGTGGTCGGCGAGGTCGACCTGTCCCAGCACGCCACCGGCGAACCCGACTGGTGGCCGAAGGACGCCCCGCGCAGCAAGCGCAAGGCGGCCAAGCGGCTGGAGGCCATCGCCGCGGAGCTCACCGAGCTGCAGGAGCGGCTATTCGCCTCCGCGCTGCACGGGCAGCTGCGCGACTCGCTGCTGCTGGTGCTGCAGGGGATGGACACCGCGGGCAAGGGCGGGATCGTGCGCCACGTGATGGGCCTGTTCGACCCGCAGGGCGTGGACCACCACGCGTTCAAGGCACCCACCGACGAAGAGCAGGCCCACGATTTCTTGTGGCGCGTTCAGCAGCGGCTCCCCGAACCGGGGATCATCGGCGTCTTCGACCGCTCGCACTATGAGGACGTGCTGATCCACCGGGTGCAGAAGCTCAGCAGCACTCAGCAGATCGAGGCGCGCTACCCGAAGATCGTCGACTTCGAGCACGCCCTGCACGAACGCGGAATCCACCTGCACAAGGTGATGCTGCATATCGGCCCCGCGGAGCAGTACGCGCGGCTGAGCGAACGGCTGGATCGCGAAGACAAGCACTGGAAGTATTCCCCGGCCGATGTCGAGGACCGGCTGCTCTTCGCCGAATACCAGCGCGCCTACGAGCTGGCCATCGAACGCACCGCGACGGTGGATGCGCCCTGGTATGTGATCCCGGCGGATCAGAAATGGCGGGCGCGGCTCTGCGTGGCGGAGCTGCTGCTGCACACCCTGCGGGAGATCGACCCGCTCTGGCCGAAGGCCGACTTCGACGTCGCCGCCGAACGCAAGCGCCTGGACGCGACCAAGTAGGAGCTCAGCCGACGGCATGCACCGCGAAGGCGGTGAGGAAGCCGGCGGTGGCGATCAACCCGGTGAAGTCGTGCTCCACGGCCCAGGCCTCGGGGATCATCGTATCGGCCACCATGGTCAGGATGCCGCCGGCGGCCAGCGCGATCGCGAAGGCGGTCCACCCCGGATCGGTGAGCGAAAGCAGGGCGAACCCGGCCCAGGAGGCCACCCCGGCGACCAGCGTCACCGAGCCCCAGAGCAGGAAGATGCCGCCGGCCTTCTTGCCCGCCTGCTTCTGCTGCGCCGTGCTGGCCAGCGCTTCGGGAATGTTGGAGATGAAGATGGCGACGAGCATCGCCGGATTCACCGCGCCTCCGGCGACCAGCCCGACACCCAGAGCCACCGATTCGGGGATGCCGTCGATCAACGCCCCGACGGCCAGCGCATTGCCCGAGGCCGAGGCGGAACCCGGGGCGCGGGAGCGCTTGGCCACGATCCGGTTCGCGAAGAAGTAGAGCAGCGCGCCGCAGATCAGCCCGAGCGCGGTGACCAGCAGCCCGCCGGTGGCGTAGGACTCGGCGACCAGCTCGAAGGCCAGCGCGCAGATCAGCACGCCCGCGCCGAAGGCCATGATCCCGGCCACGGCAGCCCGCGGAAGTTTCAGCCACCAGCCCGCCGCGGCGCCCAATAAAAGCGAGGTCCCGGAAACCAGACCCCAGATCAGTGCCCACCATGCCATGCTCATAATGCCCAGCGTAGCCAAGATACTGGCCGCTGGGCAGGCAAGAGCGGACTAGTCGGCCGAGTTTTCCACCCGGCGGCGGGCCTGGTCCAGGCGTTCGGAGACGCCGTTGAGCCAATTCTCGCAGTGCGCGGCCAACGCTTCGCCGCGCTCCCACAGCGCCAGCGAGGCTTCCAGCGGGACTCCGCCGGTCTCCAGCTGATTGACCACCGCCATCAGCTCCTCACGGGCCTGCTCATAGGAGAGCTGTGCGATATCTTCGGGGATTTGCTCGGTCATGGGGTTTCCTTAAAGTGCTTCGGTGGCCGGTGCGGCCGGGAAAATTTCGTCGACGGTGGCGCTCAGCTTGCCGGCGGCCACGCGGATGCGCAGGCCCTGGCCGGGATGCAGCTCCTCGGCGGTGCGCACCACCGTGCCATCGGCAAGCTGGGTGACCGAATAGCCGCGGTCCAGGGTCTGCTGCGGGGAGAGCGCGCGCATCTGCGCGCGCAGATGGCCCAGCTCGTCTCCGGCGCGTTGCACCCGGTGGCGGATCAGCGCCATCGAGCGTTCCCGCCAGCGCCCCAGATCCTCGGCGCGCGCGTCGATCATGGCCTGCGGATTGGCCAGCACCGGGCGCTGGCGCAGCGCCGTGATGGTCTGCGCCTCGCGCTGCAGCAGGTTGTTGATCGCCCGGTCCAGGCGTTGGCGCGAGAGCTCGATGCCGGCGAACTCCTCGTTCAAATCCGGGACGATGCGCTTGGCCGCGTCCGTCGGCGTCGAGGCGCGCAGATCGGCCACATCGTCCAGGATGGGCCGGTCCGCCTCGTGCCCGATGGCCGAAACCACCGGGGTGGTGGCGGCGAAGACGTCGCGGATGAGTTCTTCGTTGGAAAAGGGCAGCAGGTCCTCCAGGGCGCCGCCGCCGCGGGCGATCACGATGACCTCGACGTTCGGGTCGGCGTCCAGCTCGGACAGCGCGGCACGCACCTGGGCGACCGCGTCGTTTCCCTGCACCGCGGTGTTGATGATGCGAAAGCGCACCGCCGGCCAGCGCAGCGTCGCGTTGCGCACCACGTCCTTCTCGGCGTCCGAATCGCGGCCGGTGATCAGCCCGATGGTGCGCGGCAGCACCGGCAGCGGCAGCTTATGCTCCATCGCGAACAAGCCCTCGGCGCCCAGGGCCTGGCGCAGGCGTTCGAGCCGCGCGAGCAGTTCGCCCAGGCCCACCGGGCGCAGGTCGGTGGCGTTCAGCGAGAGCCGCCCGGTTTTCGCATACAGGCTCGGCTTGACCCGGGCGACCACGCGTGCGCCGACCTCCGGGGTGGATTCCAGCTTGCGCATCACCGAGGACCAGACGGTCACCGAGAAGGAGTTGTCCGCGTCCACATCGCGCAGCGTCAGATAGCCGTGGCCATTGCGCACATTCGCTTCGAGCAGTTGGCCCTCCACCCAGGTGACCGGGGAGTTCTCGATGTGGATCTTCAGTTTTTCGGTCAGTATGCGCAGCGGCCACGGGTTTTCGGCACTGGTCTCCGCGGCCGTTGCCGGCATGGTGCGCGGCGCTTCTGGTGGCATGGGTCCTCTCCTGCATAACCGGGGCCCGTCCGTGATTAAACGTGCCGGTGGCTCATGAGAGACTATCGCACAATGCCGACGATTTGCCGGATTGCAGGGTGCCCGCCGGGGTGCGCGAGCGGCGGTGCCAGGGTCACAATCCGGGCAAAAAATGACGGATTTTCATGCCGCGCAGGCGGTGCGCGGCGCGTTTTTCAACGATTGGGATAATCCTGCCTCAAGCCGTTGTCCGCCTTCGGGCGGGGGAGGACACTGAGCGGTAATTGGGGAAAATTACATAGAGAGATGCAGGATCATGCGGTGGCCATTGGGGAAGAAAAATCATGTTCGTTCGTCCACCGCGACCTGTTTGGCCTTGGGATTACTGGTGGGCATGGCGCCTCTGGCCGCAGCGGCGGCAGCCCCCGCGAGCGCGGCCATCGCTGTGGCCGCGGAGCTGTCCATCGACCTGCCGGCCAAGGTACGCACCACCGACAACCTCAATCTGCGCACCGGCCCGTCCACCGCCTATCGGATCCTGGTCTCGATCCCCAAAGGCACCGCGGTCCCGGTCTCCGGGCGCGCCTCCAACGGGTGGTACAAGGTCAGCTACGCCGGGCATACCGGCTACGTCAGCGGATCCTACGTAGTCGCCGCCACGGTGCGCACCCTGGACAGCCTGAATCTGCGCAGCGGAGCGTCCACCTCGTACAGGATTCTGGTGACCATTCCGCGCGGGAGCACGGTCCCGGCCTACGCACGGGCGGGCAACGGATGGTACAAAGTCAGTTATGCCGGGCGCACCGGCTGGGTCAGCGGCAGCTATGTCACGACCTATCCGAAGCCACCGGCGGCCCCGCAATCCACCGGCCCGAATCGGACCGGCCGGGTGGTGCTGACCTTCGACGACTGCCCGAGCAGCCTGAGCTCCTTCAACTCGGTCATTTCCTATGCGGCGACCAACAATATCGGCCTGGTGCTCGCTCCGACCGGTAATTGCCTCGGCTCCTACAAATCGCGCTACGCTGTGGACCTCGCGGCGCTGGCCCGGGCCAAGGGGCAATGGGTCATCAACCATTCGATCAGCCATCCGGACCTGCGTCCGCTGTCCTGCCTGCAGGCCGGCGCCCAATTGAGCGGCAGCGGAGTGCATACGAACTTCGGCCGGCCACCCTACGGCGCCATCGATGCCAGCGTGCGATGCGGCTACGACAGCCGCGGCATGGGAATCTGGACCTGGACGCGGGACACCCGGGACTGGGAGGCGAAATCCAAGTCGATCACCGTGGCGCGGGCCGCCGCGGCAGTCCCCGGGGACACGGTGCTGATGCATATGCAATGGTACGGATTCTCACCCGATGCGCTGAAGCAGATCAAGGCCAAGCTGGCGCAGCGCGGGGTGAACGTGTGCCGTGCCTATCACGGGACCGATGGCGTCGGCGCCGTGGTGCGCACCCCGGTCAGGCTGCCGAGTTCCCTGCCTTGCTAGCAGCGATTACGGCCACGGAGGCAGATCTCACAGCCCGTTAAGGGTGGCGCGCATCATATGAGCATGCGCTAACTTGCGCCGGGTTCGTAGACTAGAGATATGGCTACTTCCACTTCTGTCCCGGTCTCGTTGCCGATCCCTCGGATTCCGCGTATTCGCCGCACTCCCGAGCAGATCGCCGCAGCCTCCTCGCAGGTCACCGAACGCAAGGTGCTGCTCGCCGCCCCGCGCGGCTACTGCGCCGGCGTGGACCGCGCGGTCATAGCGGTGGAGAAGGCCCTGGAGCACTACGGGGCCCCGGTGTACGTGCGCAAGCAGATCGTGCACAACGTGCATGTGGTCTCCGAACTCGAATCCCGCGGCGCGATCTTCGTCGAAGAGAACGAAGAGGTGCCCAGCGGCGCGCTGGTGGTGTTCTCCGCCCACGGCGTCTCCCCGGCGGTGGTGCAGTCCGCCGAGGACCGCGGCCTGCGCACCATCGACGCGACCTGCCCGCTGGTCACCAAGGTGCACCGCGAGGCCGTGCGCTTCGCGAAGAATGACTACGAAATCCTGCTGATCGGCCACGAAGGCCACGAAGAGGTCGAGGGCACCTACGGCGAAGCGCCGGAGGTCACCACCATCGTGAACAACCCCGAAGAGGCCGACACCGTGCAGGTGAAGGACCCGGATAAGCTCATCTGGCTCTCGCAGACCACGCTGAGCGTGGACGAGACCATGGAGATCGTGCGCCGGCTGCGCAAGCGCTTCCCGAATCTGCAGGATCCGCCCAGCGATGACATCTGCTACGCGACCACCAACCGGCAGGCGGCGATCAAGGAGATCGCCCCGAGCTCGGAGCTGGTGATCGTGGTCGGTTCGGCCAACTCCTCGAACTCGGTGCGCCTGGTCGAGGTTGCGCTGGATCACGGGGCGAAGGCGGCCTACCGGGTTGACTTCGCCAACGAGGTGGACGAGACCTGGTTCGAGGGCGTGTCCAGCATCGGGGTCACCTCCGGCGCCTCGGTGCCAGATGTGCTCGTCCAGGAGGTGCTGGCCCTGCTCGCCGACTACGGATTCACCGACGTCGCGGAGGTCACCACCGCCCAGGAAGACATCATCTTCTCGCTGCCCAAGGAAATCCGCGGCAAGCTCAAGGAGTCCGGCGACGACGCCCGGGCCCTGGGCGGACGGCGCTCCTCGGAAACCCGCTAAGCACTTCATTTCCCGCATCTCCTAAGCAAAGGTAGAATTTCCTCCCGTGGCTCTTACTATCGGAATCGTCGGACTGCCCAACGTCGGCAAGTCCACCATGTTCAACGCGCTGACCCGTGCCCAGGTACTGGCGGCCAACTACCCGTTCGCGACCATCGAACCCAATGTGGGTGTCGTCCCGCTGCCGGACGCGCGGCTGAAGGTGCTCTCCGGAATCTTCGGTTCCGAGCGCATCCTGCCAGCTACGGTGTCCTTCGTGGACATCGCCGGCATCGTCAAGGGCGCCTCGGAAGGCGAAGGCCTGGGCAATAAGTTCCTCGCCACCATCCGCGAAGCCGACGCGATCTGCCAGGTGACCCGCGCGTTCGTCAACGACGACGTGATCCACGTGAACGGCAAGGTCGACCCGGCCTCGGATATCGAGACGATCGCCACCGAGCTGATCCTCGCCGATATGCAGACCATCGAGAATCAGCTGCCGCGCCTGGAGAAGGAACTGCGCACCAAGAAGATCGAGAAGTCCTTCGTGGACGCGGTGCTCAACGCGCAGAAGATCCTCGAAGAGGGCAAGACGCTGTACTCCGCGGCCAAGACCGACGGGGTGGACCTCGAAGAGCTCGCCCCGATGCAGCTGATGACCACCAAGCCATTCATCTACGTGTTCAACACCGATGAGGCCGGCCTGGCCGACACCGAGATGCAGGCTAAGCTTTCGGCGCTGGTCGCGCCGGCCGAGGCGATCTTCCTGGATGCGCAGTTCGAGGCCGAACTCGCCGAGCTGGAAGAAGACGAAGCCGAAGAGATGATGGAAGATGCGGGCATCGTCGAGTCCGGTCTGGGCAAGCTGGCTCGCGTCGGCTTCGACACCCTGGGACTGCAGACCTACCTGACCGCTGGCCCGAAGGAAACCCGCGCCTGGACCATCAACAAGGGCGCCACCGCACCCGAGGCTGCCGGAGTCATCCACACCGACTTCCAGCGCGGCTTCATCAAGGCCGAGGTTGTCGGCTTCGAGGACCTGGTTGAGGTCGGCTCGATTGCCAACGCCAAGTCTGCGGGCAAGGCGCGCATCGAAGGCAAGGAATACATCATGAAGGACGGCGACGTGGTGGAGTTCCGCTTCAACGTGTAGTCGCGTTTCGCTTTAACCTCTTGCGAATGCGCCGGATCCGATTGTCGGGTCCGGCGCATTTGTCTCCGCAATCGGGGTATTGAATCCGTGAATGGTCTTCAGATTCAGGATCAAAGATTTGATCGATCGGAAGTGCTGTGCCCATCGACAGAGGAACAGTCCCGATCCTATTCTGTTGCTGAGCGCGCGGTGAAGGAGTCCTGCGGTGATGGGAGGTGTTCAGCCCGTCCATGAAGTTTATCAAGGACGGCCAGATCGGTCCTGGCGTGTCTGCCATGGTGAAGACTCTGACAGATACTGGTATGGGCGGCTGGATACTCTAGGCCTGGTTGTGTACGCTGACAGGGCCGTTGAGTGATGAGATCCTGTGTGAGTCGGTAAAGGGTCACCCCGAGCGTGCCTTCACATTCGCCTCCTGCGCCACTCAACACCACACCCTCCTGGCAGAGGAATAGAACTCCCAGGCGGCCCGGAGGGTCGCGTGGTGGGGTAGAAATCCAATAGCTGCGGTTTGTATGGACAAAAGGGGAGTGTCATGGAGAAGAAGCAGGGTCGCGATTTGCCTTCGCGACGAATCGTCACGGCCGATGATGAGGGTCTGGCCGTGGCCTTTGAACGCATGGGGGAAATGCTTGGTCGAATGAACGAGGGGGAGAACCCGAGGGAGTACCTACTTCGTGGCCCAACGATAATCGCCGAGCATGTCAAGGCCATCGCGGACTCATTGAAGGACGCTGACGCCTTCGACGTGATCGAGCTCATGCGGATGCGCGAGATGCCGATGATCCTCGATGGCTACCGCGAAAGCCTTGCTGATCAGATGCCAGCAGCGGTCGAACTCATTGCGCTCATTCTGCTCACCAGGGGGCAGCGCGAGCCTAGGTCGACGCCGACGAGCAAGACCCGCCCTGCGGGATTGATTCCCGACCTGCATGAACGGGCGCGGGAAATGTTGATGCTGGGCTCCTTCGCCCTATTCAGTTCGGGTGATCGAAACGAATTCGGACCGCTGACCATGTTGTCCGCCCAATTCGTCAGTCACGATCTGACAGTGCGGTTCATGCAGTACGCGCATATCCATGACGAGATCAACGAGGAGCTGTTCTCATCGCGCCACCTCGGTGATTTGCTCCCCGAGACGCTTGGTTTCAGCTACGAGGACTTCTGCGCCGTGCGTGAGTCAATCATTCGCGTCCACGGGGAGAAGTTCTTCGCTATCCGCGACACCGTCGGCGAGATGTTCGAACAGCATGCCGAGAAGAAGAACGATCCTGCGTTTGAAGAGGACGCGCGCTCCGCCTTGATGAGCATGTTGGAGTTTCCTGGCGAGCGCGCAACCATCACTGTTCAAGAGGTTGCCGCAGCTTCGGGTGTGCCGGCAGAGCGGACCCAGGCCGTTCTGGATCGGTTCAGCCTGGCGTTCAACGGCGCTGACGACGCGCTTGCCGTAGTGACGAAGTACCTGAGCGGCGATAACCCGTTCCGCTTTGCATCGCTGGTCAATGACGCCGACGGCAACTACATCCTGACAGGCAAGCCGATCGGCACCGACTGCTTCCGTCAGATCGTCGAAGAGGCACTCAAGGCGGCCCCCGCAAAGTTTCGCCGTTATGAGAAGCGCCGCATGTTCGTAAGTGAGGAGCTCGCTCTGAAGCGTCTGGCCGCCATCCTAGACTCAGATGCAGCCCACGCGAACCTCAAATACTTCCGCGCCAATCCGGGCATCGAGGTTTCTGAGCTCGGACCCGATGCGCAAGACATCAACTCGATCGCCGAGCAGACTGAAGCAGATGGGCTATTCATCATCGAGGATGTCGCGATTTGCGTAGAAGTGAAGGCAAAGAGCATCTCCAGTCACGCCCGGCGTGGGCATGTCCAGAGGTTGTCTGCCGACCTGCGGGAGACGGTCGGGAGCGCGACTGACCAGGCACTCAGGCTTGAGAACCATATCCGAACCAATCACGGGCTGTGGCTTGAGAATCGCGAATGGCTGGATCTCTCGGAGATCCACGAGATTCGCTCGGTGACTGTCTACCTCGACGACTTCGGCCCGCTGTCCACTGCCTTGGACGAACTCGTGCGTGCCAAGGTCGTGGGAAGCGATCGTTTCCCTTGGCTCGTGACGTTGCACGACCTGAGCGTCATTGCCGAGGTCATCGATAGGCCCACGGAGTTCTTGCTCTATCTGCGACGTCGTACAGAGTCAGAAGTGTCGCTGAAGTTCTCAGCCGTCGACGAGCTCGATCTCTTCATGCTGTTTCTCTCCGGCGGCTTGTGGGTTGAACCGGACCCAGATCGGGTAAGCGAAGAGTTCCTTGGCGTCGCGCCTTCCACGGGCAAGGAGCGTCGCCGGTATCAGGTGTCGGCTGTTCCCACTCGTGTGATGACTCAAACCGATGAGTTGGATGCTTGGGTCTACTTCCAGGAAGGCTCTAGCGCTGTAGAAGCTGAGAAGCCTTCCTTCGGCATCCCGCCGGGCATCGCCCGGATCGTAGACTTCCTTCAGGATGGGCACAAGCCGGGGTGGTTCCGCTTCAGCGCCGATCTGTTGAACCTTGCTGAGGAGTCGCAGGAGTCGCTGGGTGAGATGGTCGAACGCTTGGCGTTGATGACACGGCAGGACGGCCTCCACCACAATTCGATGATGGCGTTCGCCGGAGCGTGGGGCTACCCGACGTTGTTCATGGGCTCCAAACCTCGAAAGATGTCTATCCAAGAGGCTAGCACCCGGCTCGCGACCTACGGATTCGCGAAGAAGCACCAGATTCAGTCGGATCGTGCGCTCATGGTGGTATTCGATGAGGAGCAGCGCATCGTATCGATCCGTTGTGACAACTCGCCTCCGGTAGAGAACAAAGAGTTTGACAGCCTCATTGTGGAGATGGGCCTCATCCCTCCGGCTGTAATGAGTCGTCTGACCCCACCGTCGGCGCGAAGAGCGACCGCCAGGCAGAATCCGAGTCGGAAGCCGAAGAAGAGGGGCAAGCGACGCCGCTAACGACAACCCCTCGCAACACCGCAAGCAAAGGTTGGTATGTGCGGCGACGTCGTGGAGTTCCGCTTCAACGTCTAATCTCGTTTCGCTCTTAACTCTATTGGTTTTGCAGCGAGAGGGCTGGATCTGCACTTCGGTGCGGTTCCAGCCCTCTTTCGTTAGGCTGAGAGGTCAGCGAGCATTCATGCCGAGCTGACTGGATTCAGCGATACTGTGTGGTGCAGTAACCCACAGGTTTTCGAGAGGGAAGAACATGGTTTCTGGGTATGGGAAATACATTTCGCGCGCTGCACAGTCGGAGTGGATGCACTCACTTCGACCGAACACTGCTCACATAGAATTCGCCTTCAACAACGGGGACGACGGCCACCCGTTGCTTGCAGCATTGGCTCACCTGAATTCAATTAGAACGGTGGGCGTCGAGTCTGGGAACGGATACTATTTTCGGCCACGTCCGACGGTGGTGAAGCGAAGGTTTGTCTATGACCGAGAAATCATCCGAGCCATTGACCGTTTTGGGTGTTTCTTCCCTGAATCTGCGAGCTCGGAACAATGGACAGAGCTGGGCGATGTTGATGTGGTGTTCCTCGACAAGTGGGGAAGGATGCTCGGAGCGACAGTGACACACGAGGGAATGATCATTACGCCTGACGATGAAGATGAGAATCGTCTGCCTCGTTGATCATGAGGTTGCTTCGTGCAGCGACGTGGTGGAGTTCCGCTCCAACGTCTAAACCTGCTTAGCTAAACGCCCCCGGGTCTCGAAGCGCTGGCCTTCGTGTGGGCTCGATAACTGCTGATCGCAAGCACAAGTGCCGTCAGCAGCAGCGCTCCACCGACGGCCCAGCCGCCCACAGTGTAGTCGACGAGCTGAGGGACGCGAGGCAGGTTGATCGCGGACACTGCGAGGAAGAGAAACACCACGACGGCGCTCTTCCTTGCGGTGGACGGCTTATTCCGAATCGTTGCCATTTGCTTGTTCGTTTCTCGTGATTAGCTGACACCGATTAAGCACGGTCCGACGGATGCGCCGGCAACTGCAGTGAAGCCAGCCACGCAGATGATGCAGCCTGCTCCCACGGTAACAGCGCAGAAGGCTGCGCTGTCGCACCGCTGCTGCTGATCTACGGTGCTGCGTGTCTGGCAGGGAACGTCGTGGGTGGGCGGTTGCGGATCGAGAGCTGAACCGTGCTCACATGATCACGCTCACCGGCACGGGACTCTCATTGCTCGTCGCAGGATTTGTCAGTGCCAGTCCGGTCGGTGCCACGTATTTTCCACCTTCCCGCCTCTGAACACCTGGATCGCTACCAGTGCCGATGGAATCGCGCCCGGGCTGGCCCTCGCTGTCAACAGCTCCGCGTTCAACATCGCCGCCGCCGGAGGGCGCGGCGGTGCAGTACTGACCGCCGGGCTGGATGCCATCAGGCTTCCCTATCTTGGAATCATCGGCGCTCTGGCTGTGGCCGTCCTGATCTCTACCGTGTTCCGGGCAACCCAAAAGTCCTCGGCTCACGTGCTTCGACCATGAGGGCTGAATGGCTTCGCCGCGGGTGCAGCATCGTCCGAAGTCTGCATGGGTCTCGCGTCGACGGCGATTTAACGCGCAAAGTTAAATACCGGAACGCCGTGGAGTTCCGGTTTTCAATTTAATGTCTGGTGAGGTTCCAGGTGCTAATCGGCAACCTGTCGTTACCTGGTCGATTCGGTTGATTTCGTCTCTCAGGAAAAAGTTTGCGTGAGCTATCCACAGGGGTCTCTAAGTGTAGGAGGCTGAGCGCCACGTTGGCGATTGCTAAGGACGACTGCACAGAGCCACACCCCATGTCCCCGATGATCGGTGCACCGAGCACTTTTACGACGGACTCGCCTTGAACTAAGCATTCTGTTTACGGGGACGCGAGTCCCGCCCACGGGCGCAGAATTGGCTTGAGAGGAGATGTCTTGGCTACCCTCCGAACGGCTTCAGTTCTCTCCGAAGTTCGTCGCACTGGCCTACTGCCGCTTTTCGTTCGCTCTGCTCAGCCCGCCGAGCCATTCGATGAGGAGCTGGGTCTCTGCCCTGCCAAGGACGTCTGGTTGTGCTGCGGCGAGCTCGATGGTGGTGGTGATCGGGTTGTCGGCTCGTGTTCCCGCACCGGTGATCGCTGAGATAGCACCTTCACGGACAGCCTGAGAGAGGGTAGGGTCCGGCGCTGCCAAGACGATCTGCCGCAGGGTGACACCGATATTTGTCACGAGGATGTGTGCCGCAGCCTGCTGCGCAGGAACGGCGAGCCGGCCCTGCGTGGCTGCGCGCGTCGTGAGGCCGAGGAGGATTTCGCTTGGCCGCGACTGCGCTTCAGGGGAGTAGCCTGGTTGAACTTTGCCGTACATGAGTGAGTAGAAGCCGGGATTGGCCAGGCCGAAGGTGACGTGGGCGTCCCATCCGACGCGGATGTCCTGGATGGGGTCCCCGGACGACTCCATCGAAGACTTCTCGCCCAGGTACAGGTCAAAACCATGTTTAATGACCGCATCGATCAAACCCTGCTTGGAGCCGAAGAAGTGGTACAGCGTCGGCATCTTCACTCCGACCGTCTCGCACACCGCACGTAGCGAGAACTCCTCCCCGGGGGCGGCAGCGATGAGGTCGGCAGCCGCCGAAATCAATCGCTCCCGTGTATGGCTTGTCGGCGTTACTGTCATGATGCTATGTTAGCTGATATAGCGGGATGATACTGTTGCATACTGACGATACAGAGGGAACATCATGGCTGAGCACACACTCAAGGGCAAGAACGTTCTGATCGCGGGCGGCGCGAAGAACCTCGGCGGGTTGATCGCCCGCCAAGCGGCCGAGGGCGGCGCGAACGTCGCGATCCACTACAACTCCGACTCCAGTCGCGCCGACGCGGAGCAGACACTCGCTTCGGTCAAAGCCGCTGGAGCCAAGGGGGCAATCTTCCAGACAGACCTCACCGTGCCCTCGAACGTGACCCGCCTGTTCGCTGACGCGGAGGCGGCTCTGGGAAAGATTGACATTGCGGTGAACACATCCGGCAAGGTGCTGCGTAAGCCGATCATGGAGACCACCGAGGACGAGTACGACTCGATGTTCGACATCAATTCCAAGGCTGCCTACTTTTTCATTCAGGAGGCCGGCAAGAACCTCGCCGACGGTGGCAAGATCATCACCATCGTCACGGCTTTGCTGGCTGCCTTCACCGACGGCTACTCAACCTACGCCGGAGGCAAATCCCCGGTCGAGCACTTCACCCGAGCTGCGGCCAAGGAATTCGCTGGCCGCGGCATCTCCGTCACCGCAATCGCACCGGGCCCCATGGACACGCCTTTCTTCTACGGCCAGGAGACCCCCGAGCGGGTAGAGTTCCACAAGTCCCAGGGCATGGGCAACCAGCTCACTAAGATCGAAGACATCGCCCCGATCGTCCGCTTCCTCGCCTCCGAAGGCTGGTGGATCACAGGCCAGACGATCTTCGCCAACGGCGGCTACACCACTCGCTGAGCTCGACCCCACGAAAAGAGGAGTATCTCATGGCAGCACCGACCATCCCCGAACCAGTGGCCTCGTTTATCACCGCGGTTAACAACCACGACGAACAAGCCTTCCTGGACGCTTTCACTCCGAAGGGAGCCGTCGACGATTGGGGCCGCGACTTCACTGGACGCGATCAGATCAAAACCTGGAGCGACAAAGAGTTCATCGGTTCACACGGCACGCTCACCGTCGAGAAAGTCGAGAGGGTAGGTGGTTCTATTACGGTCATCGGCGACTGGCGCTCCACCCACGCCAACGGCCGGTCGAAGTTCGTCTTCGACGTCGACGGCGACAAGCTCGCGAAGATGACAATCCGCGAAGGCTGAGAGCCGGCACTTGCATCTCGATCGGGCGTCCAGCCAGATGTACGCCCGATCGGTGCTGTCGCCTTCGAGACCCCCATACGACACGCATATACGAGGATCGCCAACCATGACTACCGTCCCGCTCGCCCGCACCGGGCACCGCCGATCCGAGGTTGGCCCCGTCGAGCTCTTCTTCGACCTGGTCTACGTCTTCGCCATCATCCAGCTCTCGCACCTGCTCATCGAGCATCTCTCCTGGGAGGGCGCTGCCCAGACCATCGTGGTGTTCGCCGCCGTGTGGTGGGGGTGGAATTACACCGCCTGGGCGATGAACTGGCTGGATCCGAGCCGCACCCCGGTGCAGCTGCTCTCCGGAGTGCTGATGCTTGCCGCACTGGGCATGTCGATCGCCATCCCCAGCGCTTTCGGCGATGGAGCATGGTTGTTCGTAGGGTGCTACCTGTTCATGGGCATACTTCGTCCGGTGTTCATGATGATCGCCTACCGCGGCCACCAGCTCGCAGCCAACTACCGCATGCTGTTGCTGTGGACACTTTTGGCCGGCATCTTCTGGGTCCTCGGTGCGGCGCTTCCCCTCGAATGGCGGCTGGGGCTCTGGTTGATCGCGGTGCTCATCGACTACGCGGCCCCGCTGGCCCACTATAGGATCCCTGGTATCGGTGCAGCCCCCATGCACCATTGGGACACAGACGCCGAGCACCTGGCCGAGCGCAACCGTCTCGTCTTCATCATCGCCCTCGGCGAATCCATCCTACTCATGGGCGGCAGCATCGTCTCCCACGGGCAGCTCACCCCGTCACTCGCGTTGAGCATGGTCGTCGGCTTCGCGTCGCTGTTCGTGCTCTGGTGGAACTACTTCGCACTCGCCGGGCCAGATACGCAAGGCGGAGATTCTTCCACGGGTGCTCTAAGGTCGGCCTATGCCTACGCGCATTCCTTCATGGTCCTGGGCGCGATCCTCGTCGCCGTGTCCATCGAACTTCGGATCTCGCATGACCACCTCACGCCCGCCATCGTTCTCGTGACGGCAGCAGGTCCGCTCGTTTACCTGGCGGGGAACCTGTTGTTCCTCCGGTCCCGCTTCGGACGCCTCGCACGGTCCCGTTTCATCGCAGCAGCCGTGCTGGTGGTGATCACGATCGCTGCGATGGTGCTGATGGATCACTTGCCGGTAATCGGGCTCAGTGCAGCCGTACTTGCCGTGACAGCCGTTCTCGCCGCCCACACCGCGTACACGACATCGAAACATTCGGCGCTCGGATAATTGGCGATGGCCTAGCAACCTTTACCTGAGATTCCTTTGCCCCCGTTCACGGTGCTCAGGATCGAGCGACGCGCTTGTTTTTTTGCGACAGCGGTCGCCTGCCATAGCTGCCCGAACGGATTCCCATATATGCTTCTGGGCATCGCAGGTGGCTTCGCGCTCTTGGCCTCCGCCGTGCACAGTACGACCTGCTCAGCGGAACACTCTGATCCTCGCGATCACTAACGATGGCAACGTAGCTACTGGAAGTCGGAGGTTGGGCTATGTCGGAACTCGTGTGGAAGACCAGTTCAAAACTGTTAGTCCATTGTCTGCAGAGCGCATTGCCCCGTACTTGATGTCCAGGGCATAGCATCCCAATCTCGGATTGGCCCGCAGCTTCATGCTGGGAACGTCGGTTTAGTAACGCCACCAGCTTGGTCTGTCGCGCATACCCATGTGCCAGGCGCGCGGTTGCGGTAAGTGCACCTGTTGCTGCTCTGGTTTGCCAAATCCGGCGCTGTAGTCCTTGCGATGACGCAAAGGATCCCAGCCCTCCATGTGGGGACGAAGGTCGTCTGCTGAGGGTTCGGCATCGAATACACCGTCGTCGAGGTGTTCGAGATTGGCAAGCGGATCAATGTCGTCTGCGCGAATACGCGCCCATTCGAGCCATTCTCGCAACTTCGGACGGTTCGCCAGCAGTCCCTGTGCCGTGGCTTCTGTCTCTAGTTGTTTCGCGAATGCCCGCAGTTCTTGGGCTCCTTGCCAAGCCTCGAACGCGCGTGCAAACGTAGCTTCTCGGAGTTCGAGGATCGCTTTCGCTCGGGCATGGTCCCGTAAGTTCTCCCATGCGCGCAGTTGTGCAGCTTGTTCGCGTTGGTGTGCTTCGTGCGCCTCGGCGTGCCGTTGTTTCTGGCGTTCGAGGGCGTCGTCGTCATCGATCACCCCTTTCTTGATCTCGCGTGCGATTTCGCGGACTTGACGTTCAAGGGGCTTCTTCTTCTCGTCAGACCACGTATCGCCGTTGCGTTCGTACCGATAGTTTTGGCGGTCGATCTTTACCTCGTGCGTGCCGTCTCGTTCCACATGGAGTTGCAATCGGCCGGATGGCGAGCTGTCGAACTTCGGGATTCGCGTCCACGGTGCACGCAAAAGCTCGCGCTGCTCTGCTGCTGTCGTAACGTGGGGGACCTCATTCAAGATCTCGGTGAGGTAGAGATTTCGGCGGCGGGTGTCGTCTTGAACAAACAACTTCGGTGTCTTGAGCTTGGTGTTCGCACCTAGCTTGAAGTCATGCGCGCGTAGGTGCTCGGCGAGATCAAGGACTATCTCAATGGCTCGGGGCCGGAGGGGTTCGCTGACCGGTTTGAGGATAGATGTGGTCTCTAATGCTTTGCGGAGCACGTCGAGGTTTGTCGTGATCTTTCGCGTAGTCGTTCTGATGCGATCCCAGTCGGAAGAATCTGCAGACGAGCCCGTGCTGAGCATGATGACGATCTCACCTGAGCTGCGTCCGGTGAAGCGTAATTCGTGGTCTTCCGGTACCAGATGATGGACCCTGCACGCGTGGAGAACGCGGCGGTAACGGGCGCGAGTCGACTCCACTGGGTCCGCGACGGTGATTCGTTCTGAGTCCCGGAGTTGAGCGATGAGGGCCTTCGCTTGTGCGAGCGTCTCTGACGCGCCGTCGCCAAGGCCGAGATCGACTGCTACGGCGCGGTGGGCTCGGACGGCGGGAACGGTAGGGGCCTTAGGCGACGCGCTAGGCGGGTAGGTGCCGTGCTCAAGGTAGTGGGTTCCCGCTTTGGTAACAGCGGCGGTCCAAGTACTGCCGTGACGCGTGATCGTTACGAGTCCCCGGGACTTCAATGCGGCGGCACTGGTCTTATAGGGGAATCCGTCCTCGGGCCACTTGCCTTCAGGGCAACCATCGGAGATCCATCGCAAAACTTCGAGCTGCCGCTCGTTTACAAGTCCGTCCATGAAAGCACTGTACCGAATAACGCTTGACCCTCTTGGGCATCACCTCAGAGCGCGTCCAAGGGAAGCTGTGTGAGGAGTTTTTCCGATGCTGATTCTGGACGTGCTTTCGTGAAGTTCGTTCTGATCTCCCACACCACCGAAATGCGGTGGGGATGAACGCTAAAAGGACCGGCAGCGAACGTACCGTTTTACTCAGTTCTGTCCTCGATCACGATCATGCCGATTTTGAGGATGGTTCCAACATCGATGACTACAACGATCTTTACAACTAGACGTTCGGAAAGAAATTGAAAGCCGTGTCCTTGGCCAACCACAATGAGCGCCTCCTGGAGTTCTTAGAGAACTATGGGAGTTTCACTATGCCGTTAAGGTTAGGTTCTCGTACGTTCCCTACCTCTTGTCGAGTAGCTCTCAGAGGTTACGTCGGTCGACTTCGAGACAGCGGCACAGAGGTTGGTATCTGTGGCGACGTGGTGGAGTTCCGCTCCAACGTCTAGAACATCGTGCTCCGGAAGCCGGGTGACTTCCGGCTTCCGGAGAGCTTGCGGGACGGTGGCTGATAGACGCTAACTGCGAGCGGATTTCACAGGTAGGGGCGTGTGATCAGCTCGAGGTAGTGGCCTGAGGGATCGAGCAGATAGACGCCGCGACCGCCGTGCTCATTGTTGATCTCTCCGGGTCGGGATCGTTGAGGGTCGGCCCAGTGCTCCTGCCGTCGGTCGACGATCTTCGCGTATGCGCGATCGAAATGCGCGTCACCGAGCAGGTAGGCGTAGTGCTGCGGCGGGAACTCCATCGGTGGGCTTGCGAACTGCAGCAGGACACCATCGGCGATTTTGATGTTGACGAACGGACCCCAGGCCGGAGCGTCGTCCGCTTCGAGCAGGTCTCGATAGAACCTGGACATATCGGCAGGGTCCGTTGAGGCGATGATCGTGTGATTGAAGTGCGCTGTCATGATTCTCCTGGTGGTGGCGTGAGTGAGCTCCGCTGACCTCACGCAAGGATGGACACGAATCAGGGAACAACCAGAGAGCCGTTCCCGGTGCGTCCGACTTGGGCCTGACTTGTCATCATCGCGGAGAGCCTACCTCCCCGTTGGATGGAGGTCAATCATCATTTGTTCTGACCAGAGCGCAGAAGTTGTTCGGTGCCCGAACTGGGTTGAATTCCGCTTCAACGTCTGACACACAAGTTCTGGATAATTGCCTGCAGATCTTGCAGGGTCTAAACTGTTGGCGTCTGGAGTGTAGACATCGAGCTGATCGCGGGCGACAAGGCTGGCGATTAGTAGCGTTTGTACAAGAGGAGCATTCCACTGGCTGACGTACTGTTCGATGAGCACCTGCGCAGATCGAGAGGAGAACGATCGAGATGGCCAAGACCCTGAAGGACTTCGTCGCCAAGCACCCCGTGGACCGGGAGCTCGTTGAAGCGCACAAGGAGCGGATGCTCGCCGAGGTGCGTGCGTACCGCCTCCGCGAGTTGCGCGAAGGGGCGGGCCTGACCCAGGCCCAGCTCGCCGAGCGCATCGGCGTGGGCCAGCGCCAAGTCTCCAAGATCGAGCATGGCGACCTCGACAGCGCGAAGATCGGCACGATCCGCAGCTACCTCGAGGCAGTCGGTGGCGGGCTGGCAATCGAGTTCGTGGTCGGCGACCAGCGCGTCCGGGTGGCCTGAGCCCAGACGTTTGCCAACCGTGGCGACGTGGTGGAGTGCCGCTTCAACGCCTAAAACTCCTGACTAGAATGAATTTATCCTTCTTGAGATCGGTGTAGTTTCGTTGAAGCTGTAGCCGACTTGTCGCAGCCGTCGCGAACGTGTTGATTTCGATGGTGGGCCCATCGGAGGCCTAGCAATCGTCCCTCGATCCGGCGGCCATCGGAGTTCGGGGTCGGTTTCGTTGAGCCTAACGTTCGAGCAGCCTGTGGTTGGCGACAAAGGACACCAGGGGCGAGAGCGAAGCTAACCGGACTCCGTTGAAGACACGGTTGGCTTCGCTCTCGCGTGCCCGAACTCAGACGGTCAGAACGATTTTCCCTGCGACGTGTCCGCTCTCGCCGAGTTCGTGGGCGCGGTGCCCATCTCTCAGAGGGAAGGTAGCTGCGATCACGGGGCGGACAGCCCCGTCGTGGAGGAGTTCGGCGATCGCCTGCATGCCCGCTTGGTCGCCTTCTACGAGCATCATCTCGTGGCGGGCACCGATGGCGCTGGCTTCGGCAGAATGGTCAGTGGTGGTGTTCAATGCGATGGAGACGATGGTGCCGCCGGCTCGGAGGGTTCGCAGGGAGCGAGGAACGTAGTCGCCGCCGATTGTGTCCAGTACTACGTCAATGTCTTGTGCGGCTGCCGAGAAGTCATCTTTGGTGTAATCGATGACTTCGTCTGCTCCCAGCGACGTGACCAGTTCATGGTTCTTGGAACTCGCCGTCCCGATCACATATGCACCCTTGGCTTTGGCGATCTGCACGGCGAAGTGACCAACTCCACCAGCGGCCGCATGGATGAGAACTCGCTGTCCCGGTTGCACGTCGGCGACATTGACGAGCGCCTGCCACGCGGTCAACGCTGCGAGTGGCACGGCAGAAGCTGCTTCATGATCGATGTTCGCCGGCTTCCGGGTCAAGTGCCGCGCAGGGGAAACGACGAACTCGGCCGCGGCTCCGTGCCCCTGCGGGTAAGGGAGCATTCCGAACACCTCATCACCCGCCTTGTGGATGGAGACACCGAGGCCGACCTCCTCGACGACGCCCGACACATCCCAGCCGAGCACTTTCGATCCGTCCCCTAGGAATCCGGGGATACGCCGGTGCACCCAGTCTGTCGGGCTCAGTCCCGTCGCGCGGACCCGGACGAGGACTTCGGCTGGTCCAGGGGTCGGGCGCGGCTGTTCAGTCAAGTGGAGTACTTCTGGCCCGCCGAGAATGTTCTGGGTGAGCGCTTGCATGGTGTGATCTGTCATGGTTCCAATTCTGGTCTCCTCGCGTCGCCCTGACGAGTGGCCCGCTGGCCATTATGTGGGAGGATTGGGCCATGCATCGTGTTGTAGTTCTCGCATCCCAAGGAGTGCTTCCCTTCGAGCTGAGTATCGCGACGCGGCTGTTCGGTTCCGCGCTCGACGAGAATGGTGAGCCTCTGTATGAGGTGATCACCTGCTCACCAGATGGGCACCCGGTCCGCACGGCCGCAGACTTCACGATCACGGTGACGCACGACGCGTCCGTTCTCGCGACCGCGGACACTATCGTCATCCCCGCGGGGGAACACCACGCGAACATCACCGGGCCGGAGCAGCTCCCAGAGGACCTCGCTGCCGCCGTCGCGCTCGTCCCGCCCGCTGCGCGCATCGTTGCCATTTGCCTGGCGTCGTATGTGCTCGCTGCGGCGGGTCTACTCGAAGGGTGTCGCGCCACAACGCATTGGAAGAGAACTGAGCATTTCATCGCTTCCTACCCGGCCATCGAGGTAGAAGTTGATGTGCTCTATGTGCAAAGTGGACGGATCTTCACGTCCGCCGGAGCCGCGGCCGGCATCGACCTGTGCCTGCAGCTGATCCGCATCGACCACGGCAGCCGGGTTGCGAACGATGTTGCACGACGCTGCGTCATTCCGCCCTGGCGTGACGGTGGACAGGCGCAGTACGTGGAAAGACCCGTGCCCCATTCTGACGACTCGAGCACCTCTGGGACCCGAACGTTTGCACTCCGACACCTTCAGCGTCCGCTACCCGTCGCCGAGCTGGCCGAACACGCCGGAATGAGTCGCCGGACCTTCACCCGACGATTCCGCGCGGAAGTCGGACAAAGCGTCGGGGAGTGGCTCACCCGACAACGAATCGAACTCGCGAGAGCGCTCCTTGAGACCACAACGCTCCCCATTGATCAGGTCGCAGAGCAAGCCGGATTCGGAAGCGCCTTCACGCTCCGTGACCACTTCCGCGCTTCTCTTGGCACGTCTCCTAGCCAATATCGGAACAGTTTCCACGAATAGCAACAGGGCCCGGCATGCCAGTCTCGCCCCGGAGCAGCAAGCGACGAGGGATAGAAATATCGGAACCCGGATTCTGCGCCTTGGCCACCGGCGAGAGGTCTATCGATGAGGGACAGTATGGCTCAGAGTCAGAGGTTATTCCGTACCGTAATGCGGTGGAGTTCCGCTTCAATATCTAAGCTTGGCAAGCGCTCGGTCTTCTTCGGCATCGTCGAGCCCGCCTGCGGCGAACGATTATGGTGTTGTTCGTAGGCATAAACGTCGGGCGAATCATTAAACTTGAGCCGGGCTATTGTGTCATGCAGGAGGGCCCGAGGCATGGCGATCGTGACGCAGTCGCGCTAGCCCGGTTCCATGATCCACAGCGGCAGCGTAGCAGGCTCTATCCATGAATTGATGCCAAGAACTGAGCGCCATCCGGCAGGCATGAATCGGATCAATCCCGAGGGCACAATCGTCGAGGAAGACTCAGTGAATTGCGATCATCGCAGCTAGACCGGATTGGGCCTGTTGGCCCCATCGAATACGAGACCATCTAGGATCTGGCCGTGACCCTCGCGGTCCGGCACCCCACCGCCGCCTAATCTTCTTGCAACCCTCAGACGGGTGGCTGAGGTGATCGCGAGGCAATTTGCTCCGCTCAGAAACGCCACCTATCCTGAGCGAGGTATTCAGAAACATCTATAGGTGGGAGGTATCGCAAGTGAGAAAAATTTCACGGGTTGCCATGCAACGCGTGGCGCTATACCTCGGCATCTCCGTTTTTGGCATGGGCCTGCTGATTGGAGCGTATTGCCTGATATCGGGTAGGTCGCCGGTAGAAGTTCTTGAAAACCTGTGGGTCGCATTGTTATTCGCTTTCTTTGTGGCCGTAGCCACCGCGTTGCGCGACCAGCGGAAAGACGAAGCACCGCGTTCCAAGGGAACGAATCGCAAGTGAGGTGGGGGCCTTCTTTTTGTTCCGTCTGGGCAGCTCAGGCCAGTCGCTGCTGGGCATGCTGAGCGAGGTCTCCGGGGGAGAGTCAGACGAGGACATCCGTGAGGCGAATACACTGTGCAGATTCGTTGTGCCCGACCGCGAGAGCTACAGCTAGTGCCCACTTTTCCAATGGCGTACGTGCCAGAACGCGGCTGTATTCAGGTTTAACGTCTAGCGTTATTGACGCACTCCGTTATATACTGGAACTGTGATCAGATCGTTTGGCAGCAAGGATACCGAGCGTCTGTGGCTTCGTGAGCGCGTGCCGTCCATTGATCCTCGGATACTCCGGGTGGCGCTGCGCAAGCTCCGCCAGGTGGGGTCAGCGACGAACCTGGATGACTTGCGAAGTCCGCCGGGCAATCGGCTCGAAGCCTTGAAAGGCGACCGGGCCGGCCAGCACAGCATACGTGTTAATGACCAATGGCGGATCTGCTTCAAATGGACAGACGCCGGACCAGAGGAGGTGGAGATCGTTGACTACCACTGAGAAGATGCAGCCCATCCACCCGGGCGAGGTCCTCATGGAGGACTTCATCGAGGGATTCGGGATCACGCAGAACAAGCTCGCTGTGTCGATCGGAGTGCCGCCGCGGCGCATCAACGAGATCGTGCACGGCAAGCGTGGGATCTCGGCGGACACCGCGCTGCGGCTCGCGAAGTACTTCGGCACATCGGCCGAGTTCTGGCTCAACCTGCAGAGCCACTACGAGCTCGATCGCGCAGAGGACATTGCGGGGGAGCAGATAGCTTCGATCACGCCGCTGAAGGTGGCATGAACGGTGGAGTGCGGGTCGCAGGCCCCGATCGACACATGCCAAATGATGTCGCGCTCCTGCTCGTCACGGTTTCCCAGTAGTTCGGGCAACCGGAATCCAACGCCGAGCTGCGTTTCACCGTTGTCGGCCGAGCAGTGCACGGTTCAGGCCTCGGTACCTCGATGCGCAGGGTTATCGATGACGCCGCCCACCACGGGGCCTGCTTCCTGGAAGTGAAGACGCTCGCAGCCTCTCATCGGGATGCCGGATTCACGCGTACACGCGCTTTCTCCGCGAAGTGGGGGATTCTAGCCGCTGGTGGAGGCTGAACTATGGGGTGAAGCCGGGCACTTGGGCAGCAGCTGCTTCCTGAGAATCCGGGCGTAAAGAATTGCCGGCTCGTGATCTGAACGAGTGCGGGCAAGGGAGCGGACCGACGAGGTGGACCCTGGCACTGGTCAACGGCTTGTCGACCAGAAAGCCTTGCGCCTAAGTCGGGCGAGCCCGTAAAAAAGATTTGGCCCAGGGTGTTTCTGTCGGAATGCGCTTTCGCGAGAGGTTTCTCCGTGCCCGAACTCGGTGGAGATCCGCTTGAACGTGTAAAAATTCATTGAAAAGTGCTTGTAGGCCCGCGGGCTGACGGGCACCTTTATTCCTGGCGTGGTGATGCCGCCGCGAGAACCATTTCCAATGATACTTCTCTGGCAGGAGCCGGCTAGAACTTGCCTACGTGAGGCTGTCTCGCAGCGACATCAGGTGAGCGCGGCTGCGCTGAGCGGCCGCGGCCGCGTCTCGATCGAAGATCGCGTCGGCGAGCCCACCGTGAAGGTCCTGGTCCGCCGTGTGCCCAAATGTCTTGCGGATTCGCAGCATTTCGATCATCGCCTCGCGAAGCCGCGGGGTGAAGCTGTCGAACAGATCCAGAAGTATTGGATTGTGCGCTGCGGCCACGATCGCGCGGTGGAACGCGGTGTCGGCATCGACGTGGCTCTCGATTTCATCGCGGTATTCGGCGCGGGCGGAGAGGGCCTGCCGGATCGCACGGACATCCGCCGGGGTCCGGCGTGCGGCTGCGAGCGAGGCGGCTTCCGTTTCGATGGCGATACGTGCCTCGATGACCGAGATGATGCCGGCGCGACGCAAGACGATATCCCAGTCTTCCGAGACATCCAGGGCTGTGATGAAGACACCCGATCCCTGCCGGGAGGCCAGGACTCCGCGCCCTGCCAGCTGGCGAATGGCCTCGCGCAGTGTGGATCGTCCGACGCCGAGCTGGGGAGCAAGCGTGGTCTCGCCCGGGAGTTTTTCTCCCAGCGCCCATTCGCCCGACCGGATGCGTTCGAGTAGCAGATCCGCTGCCTGATCCGCCAACGGTGTTCGAGTCACTTGTGCCACGTAATCGCCTTCCAACTCATCAGCTTGTCTGAGGAGTTGTGTTACAGTCTATCCATGTTCTTCGAAAATTTCCTTCTACTTCGCCGCCACGGCGGGGCGTAGCCAGACCGGCTCCCCGTCGTGGAGGCGAATGCTGTGCCGGTCGCAATTCTTGGACTGAAGGAAACAAAAATGACAAAGACATCATTTCCCCATATCTCGACTCCGGCAGGCTCCGTGCCGGATAATGCACCGAGCTGGAACCAGCAGCGATACTCACAGATGCCCTCGCACCGCTACTCCAACGTCTACTCTCGAGTCGACGTGCCACTGGCCGCACGCGACTGGCCGTCGAAGCAGCTTACCGAGGCTCCGCAGTGGGTTCCGGTTGACTTGCGCGATGGCAACCAAGCGCTCGCTGAGCCGATGGACCCGGCACGCAAGCGCCGCTTCTTCGAGCTCATGGTCGCCATGGGCTACAAGGAGATCGAGGTCGGCTACCCTTCGGCATCACAGACCGACTACGACTTCGTGCGGCTGATCGCGGAAACCGGCATCGCCCCGAATGACGTGACGATCGTCGTATTCACCCCAGCTCGACGAGAGCTCATCGAGCGGACGGTTGCCTCGCTCAAGGGGATTTCCAACCCGGTCGTGATCCACATGTATACGGCGACCGCCCCAACGTGGCGCAACCTGGTGCTCGGATACGAGCGGGAAGCGCTCAAAGAACTGATTTTGGCCGGTGGACGTGATGTGCTCGAATTTGCCGGGGACATGCCGAACGTACGCTTCGAATTTTCCCCAGAGGTTTTTAATCTGACCGAACCGGACTATGTACTCGACATCTGCAACAGCATGACAGAGCTGTGGGATGCGAGGCCTGAGCGTCCGGTGATTCTCAATCTTCCGGCCACCGTCGAAATCGCAACTCCAAACGTGTATGCCGACCAGATCGAATACATGCACAAAAATCTTGCACGCCGGGATTCCGTCATCCTGTCGGTGCATCCGCATAATGACCGCGGTACCGGGATCGCCTGCGCCGAGCTTGCGGTCCTCGCCGGAGCTCAACGCGTCGAGGGGTGCATCTTTGGAAACGGCGAACGCACCGGAAACGTCGACATCGCGACTCTGGCGCTGAATCTCCATGCCCAAGGCATCGACCCAATGATCGATTTTTCCGACATCGATGAGATCCGTCGAACGGTGGAGTATTGCAATCGTCTGGAGGTGCACCCGCGCCAACCCTACGTCGGGGACCTCGTGCACACCGCCTTCAGCGGCACCCACCAGGATGCGATCAAAAAGGGGTTTATCGCTCATCGCGTTCAGGCAAGCGCCGAACAGCGTCCGGAACACGATATTCCCTGGAACGTCCCTTACCTGCCGATCGACCCGGCAGATTTAGGGCGAAATTATGCTGCCGTAATACGCGTGAACTCCCAATCGGGCAAGGGCGGAATCGCATATCTGCTCGAAGCTGAGTACGGGATTGAGCTGCCACGGCGCCTGCAGATTGACTTCGCCCGCCACGTGCAGCGGCATACGGACTCCACCGGCAGCGAAGCTAGTGCAGCCGGGCTGTGGAGTGTTTTTCAGCAGGTCTATCTGCATCAGGGCTCATCGGCCGAGCGCCTCGCGTTGCACAGCTATCAGGTTGTAGATATGGAGGGAGCCGCTCGTGTAGAGGTTGTTCTCGACGTTTCCGGGCAGCAACACAGCAGCACGCATGATGGTGTTGGGCCGGTTGAGGCTTTGACTTCCGCACTGGAGATTCACGGCATCGCAGTTGACGTCCTCAGCTTGCACCAGACCAGCGTGGGTGCAGGCAACGACAGCGAGGCATTAACTCTGCTTGAATGCCGAACCGATGACGGCATTTTCTGGACCGCTGGGCGTGGGCGTTCGGTGTTGGCGGCGAGTATGTCGGCTGTTATGTCAGCGGCCAATCGGGTGACCGCACAGAGGCAGCCGGAAAAATCGGGGGTTATTGGCCTGCCGTAGTCTTCCCGTTCGAGAAGCTGCCAGGTTTCCGGCAGAGCACGCCTGGCGGTGGTTTCGTGTGGCGACGTGGTGATTTCAGGTTCAATGCCGTGGTCCCTGAGCTACGCTAAACCTTTGCGATGGCGCCATGAACAAGTGTTCGTGGCGGTCATGCGCATTTCCGAGCGGTTGCCACCTTGGTGCAGCAATCAGATTTTGTGCACAACCAACCAGCGGCGAAAATTGTGTTCGTAATTCCCTTAGAACAGCGGCCAGGGAACCGCTGGCATCTCACCGCTCGGTGCCGGAAACTGCCCTGCCGAGCGCAACTTGGCGCAGCGCGCGGCGAGAGATGCGAGTTCTTCGGCGCTGAGCAACGCCGCCAGGCTTTGGCCCAGTTCACCGTGCAGCCCTTCGCTGACACGGTGTATGCCCGCTTCTTCCTCGGCGGTTAGCGCCTCTCCGCGCCATCCCCACAGCACCGTGCGCAGCTTGTGCTCATGGTGAAAGGTGAGCCCGTGGTCCACGCCGTGGCGGTGACCGTCGGCCAGGGCGAGGATGTGGTCGCCCTTGCGGTCGGCGTTGTTGACGATGACGTCGAACACCGCCATGCGTCGCAGAGCCGGGGTGTCTTCGTGAACGAGGGAGACCGCTCGTCCGCTCTCATCTTGTCCCTGGAGAACCTGTTTCCAACCAGTTGCCGGCACCTGGTCCGCCGCGATCAGGTTCACGGCATCTTGGGCGGGGTCCGGCTCCTGCCAAAGCTGCACCATGCCAACGCCGAGCGGGCCATCGCGCAGCCAGGTGCGGGGCACCACGCCCCAGCCGAGGGCCTGCGAGACCTGGTAGGCGGCCACCTCCCGGTGGGCCAGCGTTCCCTGGGGGAAATCCCACAGCGGGCTTTCGCCGGCGATCGGCTTGTAGACGACCACCGTCTCGCCGATGCTGCCAAGAAAGGTGGCGTTTGACGCGGTGGTGATGCGGCCGGTGAGCGTCAACTCGGCGGCCATGAGTTCAGGAGATTGCATTAGGCCTCGGGAAGGGTGCAGGTGTGTCCGTCGGCGTCCACGGGATAGCCGCACAGCAGGCACATCGGACGCCCGGCATCTACGATCTCGCGGGTGCGCTTGGCGAATGCGCGGGCGGTGCCCACCGGCATCCGGACGCGCAGCATTTCGGTCTCCTCGGCCTCCTCGGGGTGAAGCGACTCCTCACCGAGCTGCGCATCGGGATCTTCCTCGGCGAGGGGATGGGCCTCGATCACGATCTGGGACGTGGATGGGTCCCAGCCCAGGCTCATTGCACCGGCGCGGAACTGCTCCTGGTCCTCCTCAATCGGGTCATTGTCGACAAGTTCAGGGGGAGTTCCGGTGGGAATGCTGAACGGGTTGCCGTCGACGGTGAGGAGCTGGTCGAGAATGTCATCGATATTCTCCGCGAGCTGAGCCGACTGCTGCTTTTCCAGCACGATGCTCACCAGCTGCTTGCCCGCGCGCACCTGCAGGTAGAACGTACGCGACCCTGGAAGGCCGGTGACGCCAACGACGACCCGATCGGGCCAGGAAAATTCGTGAATACGTGTAGGCATATAAATATTCTAGGCTCCTGAAGTCCGTGGTGTCTGTTGCCCTGCGCCGCCGCCCACCGGGGCATCTGCCGAGTGGAGGCCTTTGGCCAGCCACGAGAGATCACCCGCATCGGTATTCATCGCGTAGACGCTTGGCCGGCCAGCGCCGTAGCGCACGATCGAGATGGAGGCTGGGCCCACATTGATGCGCTGGAACAGGTCAAGGTGCATGCCGAGCGCGTCGGCGAGAACTGACTTGATGATATCCCCGTGGCTCACCGCAGCCCACACGGCCTCTGGCCCGTGCTCGGCTTCAAAGGCCGCATCGTGGCGTCGAATCGCCGCGACCGATCGCGCCTGCATCAGTGCCATGGATTCACCACCGGGAAAGGTGACTGCTGAGGGTTGCGACTGCACCACCGGCCAGAGGTCTTCGGCAGCCAGCTCGCTGAGCGTGCGGCCTTGCCACTGGCCGTAGTCGCATTCGGTGAGATCTAGATCGGTGGGCGCGTAGGGGGTGCCGGCCTGGCGGTCCAGAATGTACCGTGCGGTTTGCTGGCAGCGTTCCAGCGGGCTTGAGACCACCCCGGCTAAGGGCACCGGCGCGAGCCGCTCTCCGGCCAGTGCCGCTTGATCCATCCCGGTCTGATCCAGATTGACGCCGGACGCCCGGCCGGCCAGCAGGCCCGTGGCGTTGGCTGTGGTGCGGCCGTGCCGCACGAGAATAACTGTTGCCATCCACCCAGCCTATCCACTTGCCATCGGCAAACACAGCGGCCGTTCCATTGTTGCCCGTGGCGGAATCATGCAACTGCAAGGATTGGCGAAAGCTGGGCTTCGATGGCGGATGCGAACTCCGCGTTATTGCTCGACGCTACCGATTCTTGAAAGATGCCCGCCAGCTCTGCACTGCGTAGCAGAGGGTGCCGACCAGCAATGCTGCGAATATCGTTGTCCGCCAGGTCACGAATGATTGCGCGTTGAGGATCGAAACCACGATGAGCGCCGCGATCAGCGCGCTGCCAGCTGTCCAGGCCCACGCCGCACGGCGCGCGCGATAGGGCTCATTCGGTGTGAAGCTGGCCGCATAGCTGGCCGGAGTACCGAATTCCTCCTGCAGAGATGCCTCGGCCTCCGCAGCGTGGGCGCGGGTTTCGTTCACGATCACGCGAATCCGTCGGTCACTGAGATCACCGCGAAGCCGGAGATTCGCCTGAAGCTCGCCCACCCATTCGTCTTGAGAAACTGCAGCGGCTTCCGGCGCGATGCGCGCAGCGGCCTTTGGGTTGCGCTTCAGGACGACGCCGATTGCGTAGTGAATGAGCACGTACGGCGGCACCGGTGCCAGATACCAAAGAACGCTTCCTGTCCCAGCCGAACCTTGCAAGAGCATGGCGAGAGAGCTGAGGGCAAGAGTGCCAACGATTAAGGACACCGCGGTCCAGACCATCGCCATCGGGCGCGTAAATTTGCGCACCGCCAGATTCCAAACTTGCACTAGGCCTATGGTTGCTGCTGCCAAGAAGAAGGGAAGGGCGAACATCATCCAGCTCAAGCGTGCTGTCCACCCGTCGTCGATCAGCGCAACAATGGTTACTGCCACGGTAATCAATGTCGCGCTGAAGCAGATGGCTTGCGTGAACTGCCCCGTCGAGAGCAATTCGTGCCGGTCGTAGGCGGGGGTTCCGGACTGCTGCCAGCGCTCCTGCTGTTCCTTGGCCCAGACCTTTGGATCGCCGAACAGGTCTTCCGCCGGTTCCTGCGCATCTCTGAGTACCGGCAAAAGCTTGATGAGTGCCTCTTTGGCGGTAGCAATCTTGACGCCGTCGAGCATGAGCCGCCCTGCAACGGTTCGCAGCCACTTAACGTCGCTTTCCGCTCCCCGGGCCGCACGAAATTCTTCGATGAGCCCGGTGAGATCAAGCTCGGTGAGTGGCTGAGGGGAATGCTGAGTCATGGCTGCTTTCCTTCGCGGTCCGAGTCGTTGTCAGTAGCTGGTTTTGGCGCGCTTAGCGATTCGGCTAGAGCATGCCAGGCCCGGCGTTCCTCTTGGAGCCTTGTATGCCCGGGCGGAGTCAGTGCATAGTTGCGTTTTCCGGGGCCGTTCTGTCCTTGCTCCCATTGCGCGATCACGGCGCCATCGTTTTCCAAGCCGGTTAGCAACGGGTAGAGGGAGCCGCCCTTTGGACGTCCGAAGCCAAGTTCGTTAACTGCCTGCGCGATTCCGTACCCGTGCAGCGGCCCGTTCTCAAGACTGGCGAGAACGGCCGTTCCCAGCGCGGCACGAGTCCACGTTGACGGCCATTCCGGTTTCACCTCATCGTCGTTCATGTATCTAAGTATAATGTGTATCTAGATATTTGAATTACGAAAGTGGCGGTAACTGTTGTTTTGCCGGTCGATGGCTGGGCTACGCTCAAATAGGACGGTTAGCGAGCTTTGCGAAAGGCCGATGCGGTTGTGAAGATGAATAGTGCACCTTGGACGGCGGGACGAGATGCTCAGCTCCCGGAAGACACCGCACGACTGTTGTCAACCGTTCCCGAGTGGTTTGGGCAGCCTGAATCCAACGCGGAGTACATCGAGGCCGCGCGCACCAAAGAAACCTGGACGGTTCGGGACAACGCGGGGAAAGTCATCGGACTCACGCTGGTTGACCGGCATTTTCCGCATGTCGCGGAAATCCATCTGACAGTTGTTGATCGTGAATTCCATGGATCCGGCGTGGGTAGTGCGATGGTTGAGGCGCTTGAAGCCGAGGCGATCGGCAACGGGGTCAAGCTGCTGGAAGTGAAGACGCTCGGAGCATCTCATCCGGATGAAGGATATCGACGCACGCGCTACTATTATGAAAAGTGCGGTTTTCTTGCTCTGGAGGAGACCAACCTGTGGGGCGAAGATACCCCTTGTCTGATTATGGTGAAGCCGCTATTCCCGAAGGCAACAACCAGGCGCCGAAGCTGAACCGACTATTCTCGGGTCTGATCTGTACCGCACTGCAATCCGGGATTCGCGCAATTATATGGACCGCCGGGAAGCCCTTGAACTGCCTCAAGCACTACGCCTCTAAGCTGTGGGAACTCCAAGGGATGGGCACTCTGTTGTTTACCCCGGCCAACGAGAGTTATCGGGAATACCTCTGCCTGTTCATCGACCCGCTCCATGAGCGATATGGTGGGGAAGCCCAACCGGTAAACTGTCGCCGTCAAGGGATAAGGTGCAGGATAAGGAAGCGCTGATGAGAAGCTCGCCAGAAAACATCTTGTTGCGATTGGCGGATGCCGAGGAGCAACAGATCCGCGAGGTGTTCGCGCGTCTTTCCGAGCGTGGGTTTCCGGCGCAACAGCAGACGCCGCATATCACCATCACCTTTTCACCTGCAATGGCCGATGAGGTTGCGCAATGTTCTGCGCGGTTGCTTCCTGCGCTGATCCCGGCACGGCTGGAACGTGCGGGCACCGTTGTTTTCGGAACGAAGCGAAAGCAAACCGTCGCCTGGTTGCTTGAAGCCTCCGAAGAACTGGAATCCGCTGCACGCGAGATTAGCGCGCTGAACCCGGATGGTCGAGGGTCGAGATGGACTCCGCATCTGACGATGGGCCTTCGGCTGCCACGAGAAATCGTCCCGGACTACATTCGTGCGTTGGATGAGCTGACTCCACGGAATTTGGAGCAGCTCACCGCTATCCGGGCGGCACTGTGGAAACCACTTGGCGGTGAGCTCACCGTACTTGCCGAGGCGAGCAGCGCTCACGAGACAAGAACCTAAGCGGACTAGATTGCACAAGCAGGCAGGATAGGCACGGACAAAATTCCGGAATTCAGCGTAGCTGCAAAGTCTCTGGGCAGGCGGCCTAGGAATTGAGCTGGGCCGCTGCGGCTTTGAGATGTTCGTCGGCTCCGGTCTGCAGCGCGAAGAGGCCGTAATCAACGGCGGCGGTACTGAAAAGTTCGGCGCAGTGCTCCGCCAAAAGCGGAGAAACCACCCCGCCTTGAGCTACGTACCGGGCCACGGTGGCATCGAACGCCTGCGGAGAAACGCTTGCCTGGTGGAAGACGAAATCCCGGGCCGGGTCGCCGATGGCCGCGGTGGTCCAGTCCAGTATGCTGTCGATGCGCTCGCCGGTCATCAGTTGGTGCGCGGGATAAATTTCTCCGTGCGTCACGGTGGTGTGCTGCGGCCAGTACCGGTCATCGGCCAACCAGGCGTTCCAGCGGTCCTGCAAATCTGGGGCTACCTCAAATTCGTTCACGACTGTGGCGATGTCCTCTCGCTTGCGTTGGCGCACGGAGTCGGGAGTGAACACCTCGATCCCGCTGTCGGCAACTACCCGTGGATCCACCGCATGCAATTGCTCAATCACATCCGCCAAGGAGTGCGCGTAGTGCCGGGATTCCAGGTCGAAATGCCACTGTGGCTGCCCTGCCTCGTCGAGGGTGAGCCCCGGTTCGCCGGGCAATAGCGGATAGGCGATCAACTGCTCGCTATGGATTTTCCAATCGGGAATCGCTACGTCCAGGTGCGGCGCTAGGCAGTGGAGCAGCCGGCCTTCTACCGCCGCGCGTTCGGTGACATCGGGGCGGCGTGGAATCCGCAGTACCCAGGAATCGCCGGAATTTGTGGTGCCGATGGCGACCTGGAAATCCAAGCCTAGTTCGTTGATGGTGATACTCGAAGGATCCAGCGTCAATCCGTGGATCTCGGCCAGCGCACAAATTTCTCGAATCGCAGAGTTTTCCATGATCCCAGCCTTGCTGGTTGAGCGGGAAAAGTACATAGCGGTGCTGGCACCTGGCCGGCTGAACATCACCGAGCCGCTGAGCACGAGGGCCCCGTCAAGGCCGCGAAGCCCAACCTTTCGTCGAGGGACTGGGGTGGCGATTCGATCCAGGCATGGCGCTGGCCCGTTTGAATTTAGTCTCCCTCGCCTCTGGAATCTGGACGGGCCCGATAGTTGGTTTGTCGCTTGGACTGGCAGCGAAGAGGCACCACAGAGCTGTGAGCAGTGGAGCGCTTAGCGGAAAACTCGGCCGATGCCACCGCTCAGTTGCGACAGCTGCATCCAGATCCCGAAACGAACGAGCGGGCGAAGGAGCAGTTCGATCCATGGGTGAACGACGCGGTTGGCATTGCGTTCCCAGCGCAGGTGGATATGAAGCTGGGTGCCGCCAGCTGCAGGCTCCAACTCAATACGTATTCGCTTGATGTTGGCCCGCGCCGATTCTGGAAAGGTGAACTGCCACTCGATCAATGTTGCGTCTCTGCATGCGACAAGCTCGACATCCTGGGTCTGGAATTCAGGCTTAATTCGAAGCTGCTTGCCATCGGGCCGCTGCGTGCGAGTGCGTGCGCTCCAGCGTTCGCCAATATGGATGCGTCCCAGTGGATCGTTGCCGGCGATTTCATTGATAGTCGGTTCCCACTGAGGTATCCGCGACGGGCTGTAGAGCAAATCCCAGACCTGTTCAACGGCAGCGGGAATAAATGCCTCGATGCTTCCCGAACGTTGGTCCGGCCGAATGCTGTGTCGTGGCTTGAAGGCAGTGAAGTGCTGGGCTTCATCGATTAGCGCGATCACCTGATCGGGTGCCGTATTTAGCCGCCGTAGTATTTGGTCGATCATGCCGCTCGGCTCCGTCATGAGTTCACCCAGTACGTCAGCGGCAGTTCCCCGACGCCCGCCGCCGCTCGCGCGTTTGATCACGGCTAACGCGCGGTCGCTCCATTCGTAGCCACCGGTTTCATGGAAGACGATCCGCCCTTGTGGCGGGAGTCCGCTGTTGACGCCGAGCGAGGCGAGTTGTGCCGAATGCTGCTCGTTGACGGCAGCTCTTGCCGATTCAAGAGTGATCCCCATGCTTCGCAGGACCTGTCCGGCGCTCTGCTCGCTGAGGACGAGTGCAAGAAGCAGATGCTCGATGTCGGCGGTGCGCTGTCCGATGCGGGAGGCTTCCTCCATGGCGGCGAGCGAGAGCGTGTGCGATGTAGTTGCCGCGTCGCTGAACTTGCTCAATGGGCCCTCCTTGCTACGGGGATAGTCTGATCGACCTTCTTCGCGTACTTCTTGTGCGCTGCCTGGCGGGAGACCCCGAGTGCGTCGGCAATGTTCTGCCAGCTCATGCCCAAGCGCAGGGCCGCCTCAACTTGCGCGAGTTCGAGCCGCTCGGTGAGTGCACGCAGGGAAGCGATAGCGCGAAGCCCGGAGCGTGGGTCGCTGGTGTCTGCCGCGACCGTGGTGATCTGTGTTGACTCCATGCTGTCAACCTACGTTGCCAAGCAATCGCCTGTCAACAAAGGTTGCTAGCCGGGTGTCTGTGGCGGGGGATTGGTTGGACTTACCGGTGATTGTTAGGTGTGGCGACGAGATAGGGGCCCGCATCAAGATCTAATAATGCCAAGAAACCCGCATTCTGAGAGGCGTTTTCCCGGATCGCAGCAGTGGAGCTGAGAACATCATGCCCGTCAAGGAGCTCGCTCTCCAGATATTCGGCCGCCAAACCGATTGCGGATCGAAAATGCTCTGCGCTAGGGTTCAAGTGATTCCAGATCTCAAGAGCTTAGGGAGTTGCCATGGTCCGGACGCGGGTACATAACTTGCTAGTTTCCTCGGATGGCTATGCCGCAGGTGAGTACGTGACGCTCGAGAAGCCGATCGGTGACGCCCGCGCGCTTTTCGGCAAATTCGACGGACGCGTCATCCACGGCATCCATGGCATCGATGACCCGGTGACCGTGGATCGGGCCATGTTCAGCATGTGGGGCCAGGGGATCGGGGCGGAGATCATGGGCCGCCGTAAATTCGGTCCGCAGACGGGCGAATGGCCCGATGACGGCTGGGAAGGGTGGTGGGGAGACGAACCGCCCTTCCTCACCCCGGTGTACATCCTGACCCACTATCCACGCCAGAAACTCGAATTCGCCAACGGCACCAGCTTCCACTTCGTCGATGCGTCGCCGAAGCAAGCGCTTGGCCTGGCGCAGGAAGCGGCCGGCGGGTTGGATGTCCGGATTGGCGGTGGACCATCGACCGTGAGCCAGTTCTTGCAGGCTGATCTCATCGACTTCCTGCATGTGGTGATCGTTCCGATCGTGCTCGGTTCCGGTGTCCGGATCTGGGATCACCTGGCCGGCTTGGAAGACCGCTTCAGCGTCGAATCCATTGGCACCTCCAGCGGACTGACCCATCAGTTGTGGAATAGGACGAGCCGCGAGTGAAGTCCTCATGTGGCCACCAAGTGGAAACCATGAACTGGAATTCTGCCTTTCTGCGTCCAACGCCTGCCTGGGAACTGTGCATGCATCCTGCCGCACGCCACTGGCCTGTCTGAACGAGGGAAGCTGAGAACCATGAGAATGCTGCTGGGGGATGTGTTGCGGACCGCGGGCGATCTGCCGTGGACGCACGCCCTGTATGCTTCCGCAGGCCGGCGGTCCTTCGAGGAGTCCGCGCCGGTGCTGGTCTGGGATGTGGATGACGTCTCCGATGCCGCCATGGATCTGCCGGCCGAAGCGATCGCGCTCGACTACGAGTATGTCCTCGCGATCGATGACGTGCAAAGCATCGTCGCCAACGCCCTAGCGCAGCGACCGGGCGCGACAACCGCGGAGCTGCTCCTGGCGTTCCAGCACTATCTCGACCGCGACGCATTCATCGTGTGGGATGGTTGAACCATGCTTTCAAGAGAGGCACTGAGCGAGAAGTTCACCCTGCATCCGCCCGCCTCGCCCGCTGTTCTGGAGACCGAGCGGGGCGAGTATGGCGGTCCGCTGCCCGAGGAATATGTGGATTTGCTTCGGATCTCCAACGGTCTGTACACCGAAGGGAACCTGAGCATCCTCGGGGCCGAGGGCGTAGTGCAACGCAACGTCGACTACGAGGTGCAGGCCTACCTGCCCGGCTACTTCATGATCGGCGACGACGGCGGCGGGACCGCGATCCTGCTGAACCTGCAGGACCGTGGCATCTACGAGGTGGACATGGGCGTCATGGATGAGCAGAGCATGGAACGCAACGCCGGTTCCCTCGATGAATTGCTCCGGCTCGGCACGTGCCTGGCCGAGCGCAACGGCTAGCGAGGGAACAAGCACCGGCGGGCACCTTGATGAAATTGATCAATCTAGTTAAGCCATTGAGCTGCGTCTGATTCCGGTGCGGGCGCCAGCCTCGGGCGCGTTGCCCTGCCCGTGGCTATTGAATGTTTCTGCTGGGATCGGCTGACTTTTCGCAAGCAGCTACACGGTGCGGGAATAGCGGTATCCCCAAAAATCGCGAGCACGCTCAATCCGGGACGAGCTCAGGGGGTTCAACGCAGGATCCAACGGGCCATTCAATTACTACGGAGCACAGTGGCAATGGAGTAGCACCTTGAAAAGTCGCAAAGCTGTGGTTCCGTCAAGTCCATTGTTCTCCTCGTTATTCTGAGCTCCGGATTCTCATCGACAGATAGTTCGAGAATCCGGCACGCTTGGCAAACTTCACCGGGCGCGAGTGCGATTCACGGAATCCGAGCTTGCGGTATAGCGCCAACGCGGCGGTGTTCGTATTCTTGATGTCTCGGAGCACGAATTCCTGGTAAGGCAACCGCAGCAAATGCTTCATCAGAGCGGTTGCGACGCCCTGGCCTTGACGTTGTGGCACGGTGGTCACGAAGCCGATCTCGGCCAGAGCGGGCCGTGCGTCCGCGTAGGCCCCGAGGAACTGGCTCCGAACGATAAAGTAGCTGATTGCTCCGTGCCAGTTTCCCAACGCACGCCGAAATTCACGTCCGCTGGGCTTGAAGCACTCCTGATCTCCTTCCGTCAGGGTCGCAACCGCCGCAGGTTCTCCATCGACCAGTGCAATATAGAAGCGCTCTAGGATGATCATGTGTTCGAAAGCGTCCGCCAGAACCTGCGGGTCTTTCGAGAAGTACTTGAAGTCGTCGGCAAATCCGTGGATTAGCACCGCGGTGATGTCCCGGCGGGAGTTCTCGCCAAGCTCGTCGCCACGTTTGATCTCGATCATGGGTTTCCCTCGCCAGTTAGTAGGCGAAGCACAACGTCTGCGCCTGAGTCGGTCAACGCGTCCTGGATGACCAGGCGCATGTTCGCAATACCCGACAGCATTGCGAAATAATAGGCGGTTAGTTGCTCCGGATCGCCATCTGCGAACTGTCCGGAGGTTTGTCCCCGACGGATGAGCTTGGCGAAGGCTTCCCAGAGAGAGCCCTGTTCGGCCGCGAGCCGTGCCGCCGTTCCTGCCGGGGTGTCGCTCAGGAATCCTTGGTTGATCACGAGATAGAACTCGGCTGCCTCTTGATCTCCCGCAAGGTCGGAGAGGAAGTCATGTGTGAAACCGCGCACTAAGGCGAGCGGATCGCCGTCGCCCGAAAGAGTATCGGAGACCGCTTCTAGGCCGGCCGCGGCCTGCTTGAGCAGGTCGTCGAAGAGGACTTCCTTGCTCGCATAATGCCGGTAGATGGATCCGATGCTGAGCCCAGCTTCTTCCGCGATGTGCCGGATGCTCGACGCAGCAAATCCATGCCGTGCAAAAATGCGGACGGCGGCGCGCTCGATCGCCTGGCGCGTAGTCTCGCGCAAGGCCCGATTCTGTTCTGCTACACGCACGAACACCTCCATAGAATGAACTGATGTTCATTCTATGGATTTCAGACCTGGCGTGCAATGCTCATCTGTTATCGAATGGCTGACCGTCGATGTTTTCGCCACGGAACAATAGCGGGATTCGCGATTCGCACGATCCGTAGTCCTTATCTGGATAATATCCAGCTCGTCCCTTCCCCGGAAGGCCAGGCTTGCGACTCGACGCAGATTTCCTTGCGGTCACCGCATCAGCATGATTGCTGCTCTGGCTCCTCGAATTGGCCGCTGAATAAGAGCTGCAGAGCTGTGCGCCCCGGGGCATTTGCGGCAGGCACCGAACCGCAGCGCGTCAGCAATTGGCGTCCGCAGGAGTCTTCGCCTGGGTGCGCCCCGCCAGGGCCATGATCAGCAGCGCGAGCGCCGTCAGCGCGGAGGCCACCCAGATCGGGGAGAGCAGGCCCAGCCCGGTGGCCAGGCCGAATGCACCCAGCGCGGGCCCGGCGGCGGCTCCGGTGTTCAGCGCCGCGGTGGCGTAGGAACCACCCATCGTCGGCGCCCCCGAAGCCGCGTACAGCACTTGTGTGATCAGGGTGCTGCCCACGCCGAAGGACAGCGCTCCCTGTACGAACAGCAGGATCATCAGGGCGCCCGGATGGGATGCGCTCAAGGCCAAGGCAATCCAGCCGGCAAGCAGCAGCGGTCCGCCGACGGCGAGCACGGCCCCCGAATGCCGATCCGCGAGCCGCCCCGCGAGCGTGACGCCGAGGAGCGACCCGCCGCCGAAGATCACCAGGGCGACGGGGATCCACCCTTCGGCCAGCTGCGCGTGTTCGGTGACTACCGGTGCCAGGAAGGTGAACGCGGCGAAGGTGCCGCCGTTGACCAGGGCGCCGAGTCCCAGGGCGAGACTCAGGCGCGGCGTGGCCAGCTCGCCGAGTTCCACGCGCAGCCTCGGAGCGCCCGAAGCGTCCGCGGGCTGCCCGGGAGTGGGCCCGAGACCGCGCAGGATGCCAATGGCTGCGGGAATGCAGAGGACGGCGATCGCCCAGAATGTGGTGCGCCAGCCCATCGCCGTGCCCAGCAGCGCCCCCGCGGGGACGCCCGCGATGGTTGCGAGCGTGGTTCCAGCGAGCAGGATCGACAGCGCGCGTCCCTTCTGGTTCTCCGGCACGAGCGTGCCGGCCGCGCTCAGTGCGACGGCGAGAAATCCGGCGTTGGCGAGGGCGCCGAGCACGCGGGTGATGAGCAGAATCGAGAACAGGGGCGTTATCGCTCCGATGACGTGGCTTGCGGCAAAGAGGAGAAGGCAGAGCAGCAGCGTGAGCCGCGGCGGCCAACGCCGGGCGAAAGCGGCCATCACCGGCGCGCCGATGACCATGCCGAGCGCAAAGGCGGAGGTCAGCAGCCCGGCAGTGCCGAGGGGCACGTCAAGTTCGGTGGCGATAGCGGGCAGCAGGCCCGCGAGCATGAATTCTGAGGTGCCCATGACAAAAACGGCCAGGGCAAGCAGGTAGAGAGCAAAAGGCATCGAGGACTCCGAGGTGAGAGGTCAAAAGGGGGTTCCTTTTTGTCACCACGGCCAGGGGCCCGGATAAGTCAGGCACGCGTGCGCGCAGGGCGCGGCGCTGGTGCTTAGCGGTTCAGGGGACTGGCGGGGTGACCGGCAGTCCCCGACTTGTCTGACTCGGGACTCGACATGCCTGAAACTATACATGGTGCCGATGCGCCGCATTCCGGAATTTCCGCCGGGCTGCCCGGGAGAGTGGATCAGCAGGAGGCGGCTTGCGCGACGGTGAAATGCTGGCCGCCGCCGGGGCTCTCGAGTTCGTCGAGCACGGAGATGGCTAGGTCGGCCGCGGTGATCCGCGAGATGCCATGCGCATCGGTGAGCAGTGTGCCCCGCCCGCGCCGATATCCGCCCGTGCGCTCGCCGGGTTCGAGAATCGCCGGCGGGCTCAGGTAGATCCATCCGCTGTAGGGGTGCCTCTGGCAGGTTTTGAACTGGTCGAGGCTGGCCTGCGCGACGTGCTTCCACGCAGCGGGCACGTAGTCGGGGTCTTCGATCAAGAGCCGGCCGGGATCCGTCGGGGAGCGCAGCGGTGCCGCGCCGCCGACGATCAGCACCCGAGTGCCGTGCTGCTCGGCGGCGTCCAAAACGCCTCGGGTGAGCGGCGCCAATCGGGACTCTTCGCCCGGGCCGAGCCGGATGGCGAGCACCGCCGCGTCGGCCTTGCCGAGCACCGGGTGCAACGCTGCGGTGTCGGCTGCATCAACGGCCAGTGTACTCAGTCGGTCGTGGCGAGGTGCTGCGGCGTGGTGCCCTCGGGAGAGCGCGATGACGTGGTGTCCGCGGTCGAGGGCTTCTGCGGCGATGGCTTTGCCGGCCATGCCGGTGGCGCCGAGAACTGCAATGTTCATGCGGGGAACCGTGCTTTCTTCTTCGTTGGGCCCAGTTGACCGGCGACCATGGCGATGAGCGCGACGGCGAAGCCGAAAAGTTGGCCTGGTGTGAGGACCTCGGCGGCGATGGCCGCGCCGAGGGTTGCGGCTACCAGCGGGGAAAGCAGCCCGAGCAGTGCGGTCGCGGTCACCGGCAGCCGGCGGATGCCGGAGAACCATAGTCCGTAGGTCAACAGCGTGCCGATCAGGCTCAGCCACAGGTATCCGGCGACCGCCGGGCCATCGATGCCCGGCGGGATTCCGTCGAAGAGCATGGCCGGGATGAGCAGCAGCAGTCCGGCGGCGGTGAGCTGCCAGCCGGCGAGTCCGATCGCCGAGACGCCCTCGGGCCTGCCCCATTTCTTCGTGAGCACGACGCCGGTGCCCATCGAGGCGGCCCCGGCTAGGCCCGCGAGGATGCCGAGGGGATCAAGCCCCGCGTCGGGACCGAGCACCACGAGGCCGACCCCGGCCATGCCGCCGAGGCCCCAGATGACCCGCCATGCGGAGAGCTTTTCGTGCAGGATTGCCACGGCGAGCAGCGCCACCACGATCGGCTGCGACGCACCCAAGGTGGCGGCGATGCCGCCGGGCAGGCGCTGGGCGGCGAGGAACAAGAGTGGAAAGAACGCGCCCATGTTCAGCGTGCCGAGAACCAGGGACTTCCACCACCAGGACCCGCGCGGCAGCCGCCGGGCGATCAGCAGGGCGAGCAACCCGGCGGGCAGTGAGCGCATCAGCGCCGCGAAGAAGGGATGCCCCTCGGGCAGCAAGTGCGTCGTGACGATGTAGGTCGTGCCCCATACGGCCGGGGCGATCGCCGTCAGCAGCGTCCAGCCGATGCGCGAGGGCAGCAGGGTGCCGGGAACTGGCAGCGGGATCGTCGTTGTGTTCATATATTCATCTTCTGTCGCACCGATGAATGAGTCCAACACATTGTTGTCATGCCATCGATGAACTGCAATCATGAATGCATGGAACTTCAGCAGATGCGCTATGCGGTCGCGGTCGCCGAGGAACGCAGCTTCACCCGCGCCGCCGCGCGCTGCCACGTGGTGCAGTCCGCGCTCAGCCACCAGATCAAGGCCCTGGAACGCGAACTGGGTCTCAGCCTATTTGCCCGCACCAGCCGCCGCGTCGAAGTCACCGCCGCCGGCGAAGCGTTCCTCGTCTCGGCCCGGCTGAGCCTCGAGGCTGCCGAACGCGCGGTCTCGGCTGCCGCCGCCGCGACCGGAGAGATCCGCGGCACGCTGACCATCGGGGTGATTCCGACGGTGACGGCGCTCGACATTCCCGCGGTGCTTGGAGCCTTCCACCGTGCACATCCAGCAGTGGGGATCAGGCTGCGCAGCGGAGGCAGCGACGAATTCATCGCAGCCATCGCCGACGGAAGCATGGATGTGGCCGTGCTGGGGCTCCCCGGGGCGATACCGCACGGCGGGGTCGACGCCAGCGTGCTGGCGCGTGAACGGCTCGTCGCCGTCGTATCCGCGCAGCATGAGCTCGCCGGCCGACGCGAGCTGCGGCTGGCGGAGCTGGCCGAGGAGACGTTTGTGGACTTCCCCGTAGGCACAACCGGACGAGCCCCCTCGGATCTTGCCTTCGCGGCGGCCGGGATCCGTCGTGAGGTCGCGTTCGAGGCGATGAGCACCGACCTCATGCTGGGCCTGGTGCGCAGCAACCTCGCCATCGCGCTCCTCTCCCCGGCGGTGATCCCCGACAGCGGCGACTTCCGCGCCATCCCGATCAGCGACGGGCCGACGCGCATCGAGTACCTGGCGTGGAGCGGCTTCAACCTCTCGCCGGCGGCCAAGGCCTTTCTGGACGGTCTGCATGGTTCTGCAAGCGCCTGAATCCCCACGGTCCGGGCCTCGCGGCGACAATCGAATCGAGCCGGGCCGATCCACGACTTCAACCTCAGGCTCCGGGTTGAGATTCTCGAGATTGTGCCAGAATGATTTCATGATTCTGCCGACCCCGACCATGGAGACCGAACGCCTGCGCTTGCGTCCCTTCACGGATGCCGACACGGAGGACCTTTTCGCCTTGCAAAGCGATGCCCAGGTGCTGCGCTATTGGGACTCGCCGCCCTGGGATGACCGGGCGTCGATCGCCCGCTTCATGGCGGGGTGCAGGAAAATGGCGGAGGAAGGCAGCGGTGCCCGCGTGGCCATTGAACGCCGCTCCGACCAGGCATTCGTCGGCTGGTGCACGCTGAACAGCTGGAATCCGGCATTTCGAAGCGCTTCTCTGGGATATTGCCTCAACCAGGCCGCCTGGGGCAACGGCTATGCGACGGAAGCGGGACACGCCCTGCTGCGCTGGGCGTTCGGCGCCTTCGACCTCAATCGCATCCAATCCGAGGTCGATACCCGCAACGCCGCATCGGCTCGGGTGCTCGAAAAGCTGGGCTTCCGCTTGGAAGGCACCTTGCGCGAGGACTGCATTGTCGATGGCGTGGTATCCGATTCCTGGGTGTATGGCTTGTTGGGCAGCGAGTGGGCCGGTTGAGGGGCACATGGCCGCAACGGAACATGGCGATGTCAAGGGGCTCGGGCAATTGATCTGGAGCCTTTGACGCACCCGTCGTGCGGCTGCCCGCCGAGGTAGCAGGGCGTCGGCCGCGTGCCTGGCCTTTCGAGGACTGGAGGAGCCCCTGACATATTGGTCAGTATGCGCTGTATAGTCATTGTATGCTGACTATTGCTTCTCGTCTGGATGTCATGAACCGGCTCGGCCGGGCCATGGCCGATCCGACCCGCTCCCGCATCTTGATGACCCTGCTCGGTGGGGCGAGCTACCCGGCGGTGCTGTCGCGGGAACTGGAATTGACCCGCTCGAACGTCTCGAATCACCTGGCCTGCCTGCGCGACTGCGGGATCGTGGTCGCCGAACCCGAGGGCCGGCAAACCCGCTACGAGATCGCCGACCCGCACCTCGCCGCGGCGCTCACCGCGCTGGTGGACGTGACCTTGGCCGTGGACGAGAGCGCGATATGCCTGGATCCGGCCTGCGCGGTTCCCGGCTGCTGCGCAAAGGGTGCCGTGCAGTGATGGCCGCGGAACTCACGCTGGCACGGAGGGACGTGCTGCGGCGGCGGATCAAGATCGTCGTGGCAATCACGATCTCCTGGAACGTGATCGAAGCCGTGATCGCGCTGATCGCCGGTTCGGCCGCCTCCTCGGCGGCGCTGATCGGCTTCGGACTGGACTCGATCGTCGAAGTCCTTTCTGCCGCGGCGGTGGCTTGGCAGTTCGCCGCGCCGGACCCCGAACGGCGGGAGAAGGCCGCGCTGCGGGTCATCGCGGTCTCGTTCTTCGCTTTGGCTGCCTACGTCTCGGTGGATGCCGTGCTTTCGCTCTCCGGGCTGCGCGAGCCGGAACACTCCCCGGTGGGTATCGCGATCGCCGGGTTGAGCCTCATCGCCATGCCGCTGTTCAGCTGGTTCGAGCGCCGCACGGGCCGCGAGCTCGGGTCCGCCTCCGCGGTCGCAGATTCCAAGCAGACCCTCATCTGTGCCTACCTGAGCGCCGCCCTGCTCGCCGGCCTGCTGCTCAACAGCCTGCTCGGATGGGCATGGGCCGACTCGGTCGCCGCACTCGTGATCGCCGTCTTTGCCGTCCGCGAAGGAGTCGAAGCGTGGAAGGGCGATGCCTGCTGTGCCGCCCCGCTGGCCGTGCTCACCGGGGAACTGAAGGCAGAGGGGTGCAGCGATGATTGCGGTGACCACTGACCGAGCCAAAAGCTTCCCGATTGCTAATCTGGGAAGATGAACATTCGGCGAGCCGTGCTTCGCGGCCTGATGCTGTGGTTGATCTTCTCGCTGGTCGGGATCGGCATCGTGGCGGTACCCGACAGTGGTGGTGCGGTTTTCCGGCTGAGCCAGGGGCATGGGCCTTCGCCGTGGGATCTGCTCGGTATCGCGATGCTGCTGCTCGGCTGGGTCCTTTTCCTCGTGCCGCTTATCCGGGCCCGAGCGCTGTGGCCGGTTCCCGGTCTCGTCCTCGGCGGGTTCTTGGCCGGCCTGGCAATAGTAGTGTGGTCGGTGCTCTCGGATACCGGATCGTGGTGGATTCTTGGTGCCTCGCTATCAGCCGGGGTCCAGCTGGTGGCCGCAATTGCTGTCGCCGCCGGGCGGGGCCCCACCCTGCGCGGAATTCGGCCGCAACGGAAATAGCCCCAAGGCAGCTCATGGCACGGGCCACCACATCCGGGTGCGGAGCTGCAACCGGTCGGCGACGGCGGCTACTTCGAGGCTAGCTGCCGTTGAATCCGCCGCCCGGTGCAGAAGCCCACGATCGGTTGCAATGCGATGCCGAGCGCCGCGAGCACGATCCACAGGGCCAGATTCGCCTCGGCAGGCGGGGACATGAACAACCTGGAGCCAAGCCACATGCCGATACCGGTGACGGCAAACAGGAATACGTAACCGAGGAGCTTGCTCGGCATTTTGCTGGCCGTCATCCCCAAGAGGGCCAATGACGACCAGAAGAACGAGGCGATGACAAACAGCGCCGACAACCCAAATGCCAGCGGCTCAGAGATGTACCAAGCGGCAACGGTTGTGCCGTAGATATTTTGGTCAACGGCTATGGGCCAGCTGATCATGAAGATCAGCATCAGCAGGACTGCAACCAGCGTGGAGAGCATTAAGAGCTGAGGCAGGCCTTTGGCGGGCAATCCCGAATCCGGGCGCTTGGAGTCAACGCCCAGGAAAGTGAAGAGCAATGCGCACATGGCGACGGCGATGCCGGACCATGCGCCATCTCGCTGGACTTCATTGATGTGGTTTGTGGTCAGGAGCCCGGTAGCGGAAAGCAACACCAAGATGGTCCCCATGACCGCGACGAAGATCGCCTTGTAGAACATCGTCCGGAGCACCGGAATCCAGATCAGCGGCGAATCACCCTTGGCGCGCTTTGACGTTTGCTGATCCGATTTTGCTGCGCGTCGGTTAAGGGAACCCATCTGACTATTCTGCCTCAATGCGGCGGGAGCTAGGGTGCCTTGCGCTGTTCGCTGGCGGTCTTCCGCATGATCCGCAGGTAGCCGAAACCGACGAACAGATGCAGCAGGGCACCAGCGGCGAGAATGTAGATACCCGGGGTGAAGAGTACCGAAAGCTGTTCGATGCGCCCCAGCGCAACACAGGCCAAGCCCAGCATCATGATCCCTGTTCTGATCTTTCCAAGCCATGTTGATTCCGGCGGGGAAGACAGGCGCAAGAAGAAGTAGGTGCACAGCAAGGTCAGATCGGTGATGAAGATGGCCAACCCGATCCACAGCGGAACCGATCCGTTCAGCACAAAGGCGATGGCGATGGCAACGATTCCCAGGCGGTCGGCGATGGGATCGAGCAGAATGCCGAGCCGGGAAACCTGGCCGAACTTGCGTGCGATGAAACCGTCGATCCAATCGCTCAGGCCGAAGGCCAGCAGCAAGATGGCGGTGAGCACCGGCCGCGTATCGGAGATCAGGTAGCCGCAGATGGGTATGACTAGCAGGAAGCGGAGCACCGTGATGGCGTTGGGGATCGTTGCCCAATCATGCTTACGTCCCGAGCGCATCGCCACCGTTTTCTCCTTTTCTCCTACGTTGAACGATTGCTTACTGTGGAGAAAATTACAAGAGCTCGGGGGGCTTCGCGGGGATTAAAACACTGATTGGAAGCCACCCTAGAGTGCGGATACGGTCACTGGTACGCTGAGCCTTGTTCAGCGACTCCAAGGAGAACCCACATGTCTGATGTCACACAGCTCGCCCAGCAGCTCGCCGACCTGCACGATTCCGGCCGTACTTTGGTTCTTCCCACGGTTTGGGATACCTGGAGCGCCAATGTTGCGGTCAGTGCGGGATTTGAAGGTCTCACCATCGGAAGCCACCCCGTAGCTGACGCCACGGGCAGCGCAGATGGCGAAAAGATGGACTTCAAGGATTATCTGCGCCACAGCCAGGTCATTATGGATTCGGTCAACATCCCGGTCAGCGTCGATGTTGAATCCGGCTACGGACTGGAACCAGCGGAACTTATCGGGCGGCTTCTCGATGCTGGCGCCGCCGGTGCGAACATCGAGGATGTGGTGCACTCCGAGTCAAAGCGCGTGCGCGATCGCCAGGAACATGCCGACTACATTGCCGCCGCGCGCCAGAGCGCCGATGAGGCGGGTGTTTCCTTCGTCATCAATGGGCGTACCGACGCGTTGAAGTTCGGCACCGACGTCTTCGCGGACCCCGCGGAAGAAGCGATCGCGCGGGTGAAGCTCATGGAGCAGGCCGGCGCGCGTGCAGTCTACCCCGTGGGGCTGAGCACCGCCGAACAGGTCCGGCGCTTTGTCGAAGCGGTGCAGATCCCGGTCAACGTCACGGCTCATCCGGTCAAAGCCCACGGCGCAGGGAACCTCGCGGAGCTCGGCTCGCTCGGAGTTCGCCGCGTGACCTTCGGCCCGCTATGGCAAATATGGTTGGCAGAACTTTCCGCGGCGGAACTGGCCAAATGGGTCAAGTAGCCCGTCGCGAAAGGTAATTTGCGCTGGAGTGCACTCCTCGATCGGGATGGCTAACTTCCCGATCGAGGATGACCGATCCCCTGGGGGAGCGGCTGGCCCCCGAGGTGGCTTCAGCGATCAGGCCAGGGTTCCGGCCGCGTAGGCGGCCTGTCCGACATGCTGGATTGCATCGTCGAGCATGGAGAGCAGCCGAACCCCGCGGGTCACCGGTGGCTCCCACGCGCGGTCGACGATCTCATCGAGCTGCGCTTCGCCCAAGGTTCGGACGTACCCGCTCAGCGCGGCGAGCGTTGCCTCGAGGTAGTCGAGCAGCAGCTGCTGGTCCTCGACGACAATGCTCCTCGCCTGCTCTCGGCTATGCCCGTAGCCGATGCCCATCCCGATCTCGCCAAGCTCAAACCGCTCGCCGAAGTCTTCCCAGACCTGGCGCCGGTCGTTGAGCTCGGCTAATTGCACATCGATTTCCCGGGCGCTATGCCACAGCAGCCAGGCAATTGAATTCGGGTGTCCCGCAGGATGCGCGTTGAGCTGCGCGGCGCCGAGCGGTGGAAGATTTCGGGCGGCCGAAAGCGGCAGCGTAGCCAGCTGGATGAGCATCTCTTTGGAATCCATATTCCACATTGTGCCCCGCTCGCCGCGCTATGTCAGCCCGGCGGCTCGGCGAGCAGCTCAAAGTGCACGGTGTGCGTGGGAACCCCATTGATCTGCAATGCGATCCCATGAAGCCCGGGATAATACCGGCGGGTGGTGATCGCCCGGAATGAATGGGAACGGCCGATGTCCAGGCTTTCGCCCGGTGCCAAGGTGCGCGTGGCAATTTTGAAGACCTTGGCGCTGGTGGACCCGTTGGCCTTGAGATGGTGGACGAGGTAGTCGATGGCCAGCGCGCTCGGCTCGGCGCCGGCATTGCGTATGGCCGCGGTGAATTCCACGTTTCCACCCCATGGAACTTGTTGCTGGCCGAGCCGCGGGCCGTCGATCTCCAGCGTCGCCGGAGCAAAGCCGAGGACCGCCAGGGCCTGGGGATCTCCGCGCTTGATCAAGGTACGCAGCGCGTGCTTCACCAGCGGCAGTGTGGTTTTCTCGGGAGCTTGCAGCCAGCGGCGAGCGGTCTGCGTGACCAGCTGCGGAGCATCGCGGCTCAGGTCGTTCAGGTGGTTCGCCACGGAACGACGCACATACTGGCTTTCATCGCGGTACAGCGCATCGAGGATGGGGATGGTGCGGCCGGGCGTCGCGGTGAGCTGCGGAACGCGAACCGCCCAGGGCAGATAGGGGCGGGTGCCCTCGCTGGCCAGCCGGCGCACGTGCTCGTCGGGGGACCGGGTCCACTCTTCGGCGATCTCCAGGGCCTTGTCCAGGTCATGGATGAGCAGCGTCCGAATGGCGAACTCCGCGGTCAATCTCCCGGTGAGCGCGGCCAACAGGGCCATAGCGTCGTTGAATGCCGCGGAGGTATTCTCCCGTACCGCACGGGTCGCCACCGCGCTGGTCACCGGCCAGATCATCCAACCGGTGAAGGTCGCGGAACGCTCGCTGGCTTCTCGGATGACCGTTGCCAGCCGCGCGTAGTCATCGGGGAATTCCGCCAGCAGGGCATCGCGCAGGGCATCGGCGCGTTCGCGCAGGCTCAGCTCGGCCAGAGCGGCACTGGCTGCCGGCAGGAATTGCAAGGGGTGCTCCGGGATGACGGCCTGGATCTCATGGGCGAGCTGTTCGGCGACATCGGCACCGATGAGTTGATCGGCGAAAGGCATAATGCCATTGTTTCCCGCATCTGCGGGATCTGCGAATTCTGAGACCGGGGAATTCGGATGAAGCGCTGGGCTGATGCCCAAAAAGCCTGCGAGGGCCGCCCGGCTGGGCGACCCTCGCGGGAAGCTTAAGGAGCGAACCGAGGTTAGCTTTTAGGGAGGATCTGGAAGCTGACGGCGCCTTGCTCGTCAACGGCCGCGTCGAGCACCTTGTCGTCGAGCTCATCGGTGATCAGCTCGTCCAGGTAAACCGGGCTTCCTTCGCCGCGAACTACCACGTCGGCTGGTTCCGGTGCGGGAACAATCTGCACCGCGAAGGCTGCTTCGTTCGGCGCTCCGGCACCTTCGGACTGATGGATTCGGAGTCCGGCATCGGCTGCCTCGGACTGGTTGGTGACGATCGCGGTAACGATCGTATCTGCCTGGTCGGTCAGTGTGAGCACGAGGCTCTCCTTCCGGTTGCGGACATGCCAAGATCAGGGCACGTGGGTGCCACCATTCCAAAAACAAGCACGAATCTCAACCCCGCTTAACACCTGCGAAATACGCATACGCATCACCGAGCTCTCAGGTACCCTCCTCCTTCGCAAAGGCGCCGCAGGGCTCTAGCCGAAGGCGAGGTACGGCGCGGATTTCCCGGGCTCGCGCACCCTGAACCGCAGTTCCAGGTCGCTGCGCTCGATCAATTGCAGCTGATGTGCGTAGGGCTCGCTGATGACATACACGGTGTCGCGCAGCTGCCATTGCTCGGCGAACCATTGGCGCAGCGCAGCCAAGAGGCGTTCATCGAGCCCGGATTCCAGCCGCGATTCACGAACCCAGAAATAGATGACCGCCTCCAGCTCCGCCCATGCGCCGGAGCCCACGGCGCTCACGGTGGATTTGGCCAGGAATTTGGCGCCGGGCGGGTAGACGTACACGCAGCCCAGGCACTCGGTTTCGCTGGGATCGAGCATCGTGTAGGTAAAGGCGCGATGCTCCTTGTGGAAGCGCTCATGCTCGATGAGGTCCTCGCGGTTCTCCGCCACGCTGAAGTCATCGGCCGGCCACGGGTCCTGCTCCCAGAGCCGCAAGGACTCGCGGGTTTCCATCACCGCCGCGTAGTCCAATGCGGCATCCTCGGCGGTGGGCGGACGCAGCAAGAACTCCGCGTTGCGCAACTGAACGGGAATCGGTGCGTTCGGATCGGTGATCAACACGAGCAGCTCCTGACGGCGAAGGGGTCAACCCAGCATAGATTGCTATGCAGGGAAGTTGTGGCCGAAGTCCGTGTGCGGTGCGCTAGCGTAAGACCATGAGCAACATTGCAGGACTCGAGGAACTATTAACCGCCCTGAACGCGGGCCAGAGCATCACCGGAGGTTCCGGGCATCACCAGGCGATGCACGCCGCGAGCCAGGAGGCGTTGCGCATCGCCGCTCAGCTGAACGGGAGCTACCACTCGCCCGCGGCGGTCCGTGCGCTGCTCGGCGAGCTGACCGGGAGAGAGGTGCCAGAATCCGTCCAGCTGTTTCCGCCATTTACGGCCGACTTCGGCAAGAATATCCACTTCGGCGAGAACGTGTTCGTCAACAGCGGCGCCAGATTCCAAGACCAGGGCGGGATCGAGATCGGCGAGGGTTCGCTGATCGGGCATAACGCGGTGATCACCACGTTGAACCATGACATCGTGCCTAGCCGGCGCGCGGATATGCACCCGGCACGGGTGGTGCTTGGCGCCGGCGTCTGGCTTGGCGCGAATGTGACGGTGCTCCCCGGGGTGCGCATCGGCGATGGCGCGGTGGTCGGTGCCGGGGCGGTGGTGACCAAAGACGTGCCGGCCGGGGCCATCGTCGTGGGAGTTCCCGCCAAGCAGGTGGGCAGCGTACCGCAAGAGTAGTCCAACGTCGGGTTCAGCGGCCGCCACCGGTCAGCGCACGGTTGAATTCCAGGGCTGTGCCCAGCCACGAAGCCAAAGCATCGTCCTTCTCGAGGCTCGCGGCGTCCACCTGGATCCAGCCCGGCCCCATGCTCCGTCCGGTGCCCATTTCCGCCTGGCCGGCTCCGGGGCTCAGCAAGAGCTCGGCGTGGTTCGCCGGGGCAACATGAACCAATAACGCCCCTTCCTTGAGCGCGCCGACCAGAAGTTTCTCGTTGACCATAAATGAGTGGCCGCCGAACATCGATACCTCGCGCAGGACCGGCTCGCCGGCTAGTTTCTCGCGAATGCGCTCGATGAGCAGCTGCTGGGCCGTGTGCATCATCTCTGCCCTCGCTTAGCGGGGCTCGGCCGGAGCATAGGACATCCGGTCAAAGACCAGCACGCTGTCGCTGATCTGGCCGTCGGAGACGGTAAAGCATTCGCCGGCCACGGCGGAGGAGGTGCTGGTGGTCTGCGGGTAGTAGAACAGCGCCACGCGGTTGCCCTCGGCGAATTCGGCGATCTGCGCGGTACCGGTCAGCAGTGGCGCGAACCCGGCGATGAACTGCCGGTAGGCCTGTTTGCCCTCCAGATCGAGGCCCGGCGCCCGGCAGGTGATGGCATCGGCGACATAGCTCATCGCCAGCTCGACATCGCCCGAAGTCCAGGCCCGATGATAGTTCTTGACAATTTCCAACGCTGAGGATTGCTCCATGGAGGGTTCCTTGGGATTTAGAAGGTCAGTTTTGTGCGGAGGCCGCGGACGACGAAAAAGAGGATCACTGCCTGCGCGGCAAGCAGGAACGCGCCGGAGCCGACACTGTCCCAGCCCATTGCCAAGCCCGACTGCAGGGTGCCGATGCCGCTGGCCACGGGGTAGAACAGCGGCCAGAGGATCGCGAGGTTACGCACGCAGGCAAAGACGATGGCGAAGGCGAGGGCGAACAATCCGAAGCTCAGCGCCACCGGCAGCGGAACCGATCCCACATGCTGCAGGGCAAAACCGAGGCCGGTGAGCGCGATGGCCGGCAGCCAGCCGAAGGCGCGTTCCCAGCGTAGATAGAGCCAGCCGAAGACGAAGAAGGGCTCCCAAAACACCAACAGGTTGGCTAGCAGGTGGGGGAGGAGCTCGACCTGCTGCGCGGCGGCAGTGGTGATGAGCTGGTAGGCGGAGCCGGCCCCGAGGAGCGCGGCGATGATCAGGGAGCGGAGAAGGAATCTGCGGGTGATGCCGAGCCCGGCCCAGCCTTCCCGACGCTGCCTGAGCACGGTAAGCGCCGGAATGAGTGTGCCGAAAAGCAGGATGCCGACAATCAAGAACCCGCCGCCGAACGCGCTGCCGGCCCAATAGCAGGCCCAGAACGCCAGCAGCGTGCCCAAGGCAATGACGGTGTCGCGGCCGGGATCCCAAGCGAAGATCCGCCGCGGGATCCGCGGCGGCGAACCAGATGCGGTGGAATCGGAGGTCGGGGTGCTGGAACTCGACATGCTCATATCCTCGTCGGTGCGGTGAGTTGAGCCGCTTCTGGGTCCGAAGCGTGGCCCGGTGGCTCTTAGCCTAGAGCCGATTCCGATAGCTGGCTAGGGAGCTCCGCCGGACCGCTAGTATTCGCCCTTGATCACGAAGTAGGATCCGCGGATGGTTCCGGCAAGTTTCGACTTCTGCCGGGCGAATTTGAAGCGCTGGGCAAGTTCCTCGGGCACGTCCATCCCCTCGGAGAGCTTGAATCCCACCGCACGCTTCGCGCCGGGTGCCAGGGAGTAGAGCACATTGATCGAGAGACCGGATTCGTAGAAGAGGTAGGCGCGTTTGGCGCCATCGGCTTCGAAGAGGCTCGCCTGCAGCACCGGGGATGCGATCTGCAGGTCGCGTTCGTCGGCGAGGATGCGGTGCACCCAGTCGACAATTTCGGGGACGTCTTGGGCGGCACTGAGCATGAGGTCGTGGTCGAACTTATTCTTCAGGTACCGGGCCTCATTGGCGCGCAATCCGGCGAGGGCATCGGCCACCGGTGAGCTTTCCAGACCCGCGGTGCTCACCTCTTTGAAATCGACTAGATAGGACATGCATGCTCCTGGAAAATATTGGGCCGACCGGTTATGCCGATCCTACCTTTGCTTGTGCCTGTTCACGAGATGGGCAGGGGCGCGAAATTCTAGCCGGGAGCGTAGCATCGAAGCATTAGACGGAGCCGCGAATTAGAGGAGCCATGTCGATGCTGCGCATTCCACCGCCGGTATTAGCGCTGGGCGCCGGTGCGCTGCAGGCGCTCCTGTCGCGCCATCGCCACAGCTCGCCGCGCTCACGAGTATTCGCGGGATTGCTGTTGCCGGTCTGCTTGGCGCTGGATATCTCCAGCCTCCGGGCCTTCCGCCACCGGCAAACGACCATCAACCCGATGGCCTTGGACTCGATGAACGATCTGGTGACGGACTCGGCGAACACCTTGACTCGCAATCCGATGTATCTGAGCCTGGCGGTGTTGCTCGTAGCGCACGCCCTGTGGCGGCGCAGCGCGCTGGCGTTGCTTCCGGCCGCGGGAGTTGTGCTGCTGCTGGACAGGGTGCAGATTCCCGCCGAGGAAGCAGCGCTCGAAAGGGCCTTCGGCCAGCGCTATCGCCGCTACCAGGAGCAGGTCCCGCGGTGGGTATCGGGGCGCACGATCCAGCGACTGCTCGCACGGTAGGCTGGGCGCATGTACCTGGAAAACATCGTTTTTGACTCGGTGGATCCGCAGCGTCTCGGTCGATTCTGGCAGGAGCTGCTGGGCTGCGAATTTCTGGACGAGGATGCCAGCGGATTCGAAACGCGCCTGCACATCCCCGACGGGCCGACCCTCGATCTGTGCTTTCAACGTGTTCCCGAAGCTCCGCGGGATCCGGTCCGGCTGCATCTGGACCTGCTCGGTGGCCAGGAGCAAGAACAGGTGATCGCCCACGCGCTCGCCTTGGGCGCGAGTCCCAAGGATATCGGGCAGCAGGATGTCCCTTGGGTGGTGCTGGGCGATCCTGAAGACAACGCCTTCTGCGTCATGGAAGGCCGCGCAAGTTATAGCAATACCGGACCTATCGCCGCGCTGCCCCTGGATTCCTCCGATGTGCGTCGCGATGCCGCCTTCTGGTCCTGGCTCACCGGCTGGGAGCAGACCGCGCTTGGCCGGCCCGGAACGCTGCGCCATCCAAGCTATCGGGGGCCGGTGCTGGAAATATGCCCCGAACCTCTGGCCAAGGGACCGGAAAAGAATCGACTGCACCTGGACGTGCGTTTGGAAGCCGCCGATGATGCCGAGGCGCTCGCCCGAGAGATCGTGCGCCGCGGGGGCACGGAATTGCATCCGAATTGGGGCGAACTGCCCTGGCGCGTCTATCAGGACCCCTCGGGCAACGAATTCTGTGTCCTGCCCGCGGCGGGAAATGACCTATGAGCCAGGAGCTTGAAGCCGACGCTTGCTTCGCCGATGCGCGCCTCGCCGAGCTCTATGACCCGCTTGATGCCGACCGCAGCGATCTGGAGCCCTATGCGCAGATCATCGACTCGTTGGGTGCGCGCAAGATCTTGGACGTGGGCTGCGGGACCGGAACCTTCGCCTGCCAACTGGCCGCGCGCGGACTGCAGGTCACCGGGGTCGATCCTGCGGGCGGCAGCTTGGCGGTGGCCGGAGCCAAGCCCCAGGCGCCGCTGGTGCAATGGGTGCATGGGACGGTGGATGATGTGCCGGCAGGAAATTTCGACGCGGCGGTGATGACCGCAAACGTCGCGATGGTCTTCACCGGCGATGTCCAGTGGCAGCAGACCCTGGAGCGCATCGCGCAATTGCTGAAACCTGGCGGGCGGCTGATTTTCGAGGCACGGCGGCCCGAAGCGCGTGCCTGGCTGAATTGGACGCCGGAATTGACCCGCGAAACGACCCTGATCGATCGGCTGGGGCCGGTCAGCACCTGGATCGAAGTGCTGGACTACGCCGATGAGTTGCTCAGCTTCCGTGAGACCTTTCGCTTCGAGCAGGAAGGCACCGAACTGGTCTCGCATTCCACACTTCGCTACCGCACTCGCCAAGAGCTGACGCGCACGGTGGAAGCCGCGGGATTCTCGGTGGAGACGGTGCAGGAGGCCCCGGATAGGCCCGGGCGGCAGTTCGTGTTCATTGCCCGGCGCGACACGAGCGATTAGTCTCGTCTCCATTGGCGAGAACCACCCAACGCAAGGAAACATCGTGAGAGAGCAACAGCCGTCTCAACCCCTGCCCGAGGGCATCGCCGCGGTCTACGGCACCGGATTTCCGGTGGTCCTGGTGCACGGCAACGGGGTGGACCACCGGATCCTCTTCGCCCTCGATGAGCAGTTGGAAACTGCCGGCACCCTGCAGCGCATCTACATCGACCTGCCCGGATTCGGTGGGACTCCAGCCTTGGCGGGCCGCGCCGGCCTGCCCGAATTCGCCGCCTGGCTCCAGAAGCTGTTGCAAAGCCACTTGGGGGCACGCCCGTTCGCGCTGATCGGCAATTCGCTCGGCGGCCTGCTCGCCCAGGAGATGGCAGACCGCTTCGAATCCCAGGTGCGCGGAATGGTGCTGCTGGCGCCGGTGACCCGACCGGCGGCCGAGGAACGCACGGTGCCGGCGCGCAGCGTGGTGCACGAAGACGAACTGCTGCTCGAGGAGCTGGGTCCGGTCAATGCCGGGCACTACGCGCAGATGTCGGTGATCCAGACCCGCGCGAACTGGGAACAATTCGAGCGCCATGTGCTGCCCGGAGTGCTCGCCGCTGACCTGCGCGCCATGGCGCATCTGTCCACCCGCTACTTCCTGGAGACGTTGCCGGTGGACCGCGAGCGGATTTCGCAGATTCCGGTGCTCATCGCCTGTGGAAGGCAAGACCATATCGTCGGGTTCGAGGACGCCAAGGCGCTGCTGGTCCGCTACCCCAACGCTTCCTTCCTCGAACTGGACCGTGCCGGACACAACGCGCATATTGACCAGCCCGAGATTTTCGCCCAGGCGTTGGCGCGCTGGACCGCGACGCTCACTATTAGCGGCTAGCGCTCGCCGGTATCCTCGCCGCACCCTGCCATGACTTGCCACTACTTCCGGGAGTTCTGATTCGTTGCGTCAGATGAAAACCTCGGGGTGTGACTGATAACTTTATTTGGCGGTTAAGTTGCAGCTCTACATGGCGGTTCGTGCAGTCCCAGTAGGGGGAACGTTCTACGGGAAAGTTCGGGGCAGCCGTTTGCGCAGTACACCGCTGTGCAGAGGCGCGTTGATTTTTCGGAGGGAGTGAATCGGAACGATCTTTTCCTGATCTTAGAATGCCGAATATGCGCACCGAATACGATCGTTTAGGAGGCCGATTCAGCTGGGCACTTCTCCTCTTGTCGGTACCGGGTGTCAGAATGGAGACATGCAGCATACGGTCCCTATTTACAGCATCGCGAAATCCTACACCGCCGCCGCCGTTCTTTTGACGTTTAATCCGCAACAACACATCGGTGATCGCCTAGCCTGGCTACCTGCGCATTTGAAGCCTCTGTCGTTCGAAGACAGCTCACTCACACCGTTCCGGGCTCAATGATTACTTTGTTTGGCCAGACTATCGAGTAGCAGTAGAAAACGCCGCAGAACCCTGGGACTCAAAGGACATTATCGCTCGTGCAGAGGTGCAAAACCCCGGCGTATTTCGCTATTCAAATATCGGGTATCTACTTTTACGCTTAGCTCTCGAAGATTTCCACCAGAAGCCTTTTTTCAACGTGCTCGACAGCTTGATCTTTAGCCCTCTTGGTATTCAAGCCTCCCCTTTTGATTGCCCTGATGATTGGGAACAGTGCAACCATCCCGCGATCACTGAAGAATTGCGCAATTACCACCCAGGATGGGTGTACACCGGAACTTTCGCTGCCACGCCCGATGAAGCTGCACGCGGTATTGCATTAATCATGCGAAATGAGCTGGGGTCGGCTTTGCCTGAAGCAATGTTGAAAACCCATTTGGTTGGTGCTCCGCAGAATCATCCAATGTCGCCGGAAGCTGGATACGGGCTGGGACTTATGACGCGCGGCCTACCTCCAGTAGTTGTTGGGCACGGTGGGCAAGGCCCAGGGTTTAATCACTTCACTGCGGTCAGTTCCGATGGTTCTCGCTGGTGCGGAGCTACGAGCGTGCAGGAAGGTGAAGATCAGGATTTGATTCGTCGTTGCGCGGCGGCTGTGAATCCTCGGTGAGGACGCAGTAGATGCCACACCGAAAACGATCGTTTTTGGGATATTAAAGCCGCCACTTTACAAGTTGTGACTGTTGGGTTCGTTTGACGGCTAAATCGCAGCTCCAAGTGGCGGTTTTAGGCGCCCATAAGCGGGACTATATATGTGAGCGCCGAGAAACGCGAGGGCACGGTCCAAAATCTCGAAGCCCAACGCATCGACCGTGAGATGGAGAGCATTCGCGTCGAGGTGACGTCAGCTCAGGAAGCCTGCCATCAGGGCCGTCAAGAGCACCAGAAAGGCCAAAGCTCCTAGGGACCGCACACCCCGCGGCCTTGGCACTCAAATTCAATGACCTGGCTTGGATCAATAGTGATCTCGCCTGTCAGCGTTCTAATTTCTTCGATAGGTCGCAAAGTCGGACGTGACCGATGCCTCGAATCAGCCCTTATCGAAGACTATGAACTTTCAGCCTGCTGTAGGGTGCATTGTGGTAAAAACTTTAGGCGAGAAGTTACACTATTGAAGATAATAAAAATATTGAGTCCAGAACCAAAAGTTTAAACTACAAGCGTCAGGCATAACGATGAATTTTACTTTTGTAGCATTACCCCTTGCGTTGTCTTTGGTAGCTGCATTACCGGGGATGGCGCAGGCTGTTGAAACTCCTGTTAGCGAAACCCACACGGTGCAGCAGTCCTCGGAATACGCCCTTTCAACGAAAGATTTCTTCCCCGAAAAAACCCCTACGGAATCGAACTACATCGAAGCGGAATCGCCTGCCGATGCAGTAGCCAAGATGGATAAGATGGACGAACTACACAAAGCCGGATTCAATGTGGGTGCCATGGCAAAAGTGAATTATGGGCCTTGCAAGATCGTTGCCGCAGGTTTTCACACCAGAAAATCTGGGAACTATAGTACGGGTGGCTTCAAATCCACAACCTATTGCACCACGAAAGTCACTTCGATCAAGCATTCTTCACAGGCGCGATTTAAACGATTAGCCTGGTGGATCAAAGGTGGCCCGGATATTAGCCAGCCAGCCCAAAAGATAAAGGGCGATAAATATAACGGCACTTACTATCCTGTTGTCTTCACGCAGACAAATCACGCACTGTCATGCAAATCTGCGAAAAAAACCACATGGTCAGGCCGTACTCTCGGAACTATTGTCTACAAAGGCAAGACTTACTATGCTGATGCCTACGCTCCTGTACAGAAGGGGGTTCCATGCCGTCTCTAAGCAGCATCCTGACAAAAATCAAGATTCGCCTTGGCTCGAAATATTCAGAAGATCTGATGGTCTACGTCGTCTATGGGAAACAACCCAGCCCATTTCCAGATCTTGAATACATAGAGCCAATAATTGCGATCGTGGCCAGCGAACGTGAATGCTTTGCGATTCAGGAAAAGTATCTAGACACTAAAGTCAGCTGGGAAGCTCGAAAGGTGCAGGGTGCCGAAAGCATAGACCTGGTAGATGGCTGCGTTTTGTATCTGACGCATACTACTTTGTCATCGTACGATGAGGACGCCGATGGGAATCCAATCTTCGGGATCATGGAGAATCCACAGCCCACGGCTCTATATTGCAGTCGGGACGCCGCTGAACAGCAAGCACCGGAACAATACCTGCACATCGTTACCCTCGGTGAAATAAACCTTCGTGGCGTCGGAGAGCTTTTGGAATAAGTGTCCAGCACCCTACGCCAATACCTGAAGTTGCCAGACATGACGGGGCCGCACCTGCCAGGTGTGGCCCTCTTCATGTTGCTTGCCGCGTTGCAGGAGATGGTATTGGGTTAGATGCCTGTTTGACCCTATCCGTGTTGTCTCAACAAACTATGGGTTGCAAGACGTTTCAAGCACGTTGAAAAGTACGAACGTTGGTGATTGAGTTTCCGGCGTTGCGGTGTTCTACGAGGGCTCCACTCTTGGAGCTCCATGAACCGCCAATTAGTGTCGCGATTTAACCGCCAAATAAAGTTGGCAGTCAAAACCTCCGGGAAAGCATCTCGCCGGCCAGCAGTCCCAGCACCTGCAGACTGGGCTGCCGTTGCGCTGCAACCGGAGAATCACCCACGAACTTGGCGCAGGAACAAGGGCGAATATTTTTTCATTCAGTCACCGAACCCGAACCCCAATCCATCCACCGGAACTCACACCGCGTATACCACTAATAGGCACCAAGGGCGCTGTGCCCCGGCAACCGGTAAATAAGTGTTCGGCAGGTGAAGTGATCTAGCGGCTGTGAATGAAAAAATTCACCCAAGAAGCCCGGAAACTCCAGACGGATCAGCCGGCCCGGTTGAGCGGGTCAGTGCCCATTGTGGAATTGAGAATTTGCCGATGGCTAGTCCCAGATGTTTTTGAGAGTCAATGGCCGCCCTATCCGCGTCGTTCTTCCGGGCGTAACCTGAAAGTACGACGGCAGACAACGCACAGGCCGGTCGCACCGGCCGGCCCATTTCAGGAGGCGGAGGGTTATGCAACGGAAACTCGGGGTGAGCACCTGGGTGTGGACCTCCAGGCTGACCGATGAATCTTTGGCGCATTTGGCTACCCAAGCGGCGCAGCTGGGGTTCGATGCCATCGAGCTACCACTGGAACAACTCGGCGACTGGGATCCGGAACGGGCCAAGGACCTGCTGGGCGAACTGGGTTTGCACCCGGTGCTTGCCGCAGTGATGCCTGCGGGGCACAACCTCATCGGGGTGCCGAGGGCAGAAGTCGAGGCAACGCAGGACTACCTCCGCGGCTGCATCGACGCGGCGGCATCGCTCGGCGCAACCACCGTCGCCGGCCCGCTGTACACCGCCACGGGCAGGCTGTTCGCGCTGGACGACGGGCAGCGCAGGGCGGCCTATGCGCAATTGCGCACCGCGTTGGCCCCACTGGTCGAGCACGCCGCCGCGCGAGGCATCACGCTGGCCATCGAACCGTTGAACCGTCACGAAACCTCGCTGCTGAACACCATCGACCAGTGCTTCGACGCGCTAGAGCCCTTGCTGGGCCCCGGATTGGGCATGGGGCTGGACACCTACCATCTGAATATCGAGGAGCAGGAAATTGCCGCCGCGGTGGCCCGGGCCACGGAGCACATCAACCATGTGCAGCTCAGCGCGAACGACCGCGGAATCGTGGGAGCTGACCATTTCGATTGGCACGGGTTCGTCCATGCCCTGGACCTCGCGGGCTACGACGGACCGCTGTGCGTGAAGTCCTTCAGCCCGCACAGCCCCACGCTCGCGGAGGCCGCAGCGATCTGGCGGCCGCTGGCCAGCAGCCAGAATGCCTTGGCCGCCGACTCGCTGGCCTACCTGCGCAATCTCCAAGCCGGCGGCCTCCGCTGAGCGTTGCGCCGGCCCGCGTGCGCTATTTGCCGGCGAAGCGGTTGACCAGCCGAACCGAATCGGGGTGTTCCGACAGGCGGGCAATGCTCGAAGCCTCGGCATGCAGATGGGCTTCGAGTTCCTCCGCGACGCCGGCGCGGAGCAGGGACTTGGTGGGGCCGATCGCCTGCACCGCGCCGCGCACGAAGCCGTCTTCGAGCTCCGCGAGACGCGGCGCGAAGGTTTCGGAGGACACCGCCTCGTTGGCCAGGCTCCAGTCGACCGCCTGCTCACCGTCCAGCTTGCGCCCGCCCAGGGTCAGCTCCACGGCCCGTTGATGGCCGAGAACCCGGGGAAGGAAATAGGAGACCCCCGTGTCCGGGCTCAGCCCGATGGAGGCATATGCGGCCACCAGCGGAGCGGACTCGTCGACCAGCACCCAGTCGGCGCAAAGCACCAGCCCCAATCCAGCGCCGGCCGCCGCGCCGTTGACCGCGGCGATCACCAGCAACCGGGAACGCACGATCGCCAGTGCCAGCTCGTGGGCCGCCCCGGCCAGCTGCGCCAGATACGCCGGACGGTCCCGGGCAGCTAGCGCGGCCATGGAATACACGTCGCCGCCGGCGCAGAAGTACCGGCCCTCGCCGGTCAACGTCAGCACCTGCACGTCGGGATCTTCCTCCGCGGCGCGCAGCGCGGCCAGGGCCTCGCGCGCCAACGCCAGATTCAGCGCATTGCCCTGCCCGGGACGCTGGAAAACTATGCGCACGATTCCCGGCCGAGTCTTCACGCGGATCGCGGTTGCTGCCTGATTCCTGGTTTCCACCGTGGTGATGGGGATGGGCTGGCTCATGCGCGCGGTCCGCTTTCGACTCCGGCACGTTCGGCCCGCAACTGGCGTTTGAGCAGCTTCCCGGATTGGTTGCGCGGCAGCTGCGCCACAAAATCCACGCGCTTGGGCACCTTGTAGTCGGCGATCCGGCTTTTCACGTGGCTGCGCACGGATTCGGCGCTCAGCTCGGCCCCTTCCTTGAGCACCACCACCGCCGTGATGGCTTCGATCCAACGCTCGTGGGCGATCCCGAGCACGGCCACCTCCGCTACCTGTTCGAGTTCGTAGATGCAGTCCTCGACCTCGCGCGGAGCGACCAGCACCCCGCCGGTGTTGATCACGTCCTTGATCCGATCCACCACCTGGATATAGCCCTGGGAATCGACGGTGACCTGGTCGCCGGAACGGAACCAGCCGTCGACAAAGGCCTGCGCCGTGGCTTCGGGCTTGTTCCAGTAGCCGCTCATCACCTGCGGGGAGCGGTATTGGATCTCGCCTGGTTCGCCAGCCTCGGCTAGTTCCCCGGCGGCGTTGAGCACCCGGGCCTCGACGTAGAACACCGGACGGCCGCAGGAGGCCGGACGGGCCTCATGCTCCTCGGGGCGCAGCACCGAACACAGCGGACCCAGCTCGGATTGCCCGAAGCAGTTGTAGAAACCGATCTTCGGGTAGCGTGAGCGCAGCCGCGCCAGAACCGTCACCGGCATGATCGAGGCACCGTATTGGGCTTTGGCCAGCGAGGAGAGATCACGTCTTTCCAGGTCCGGGTGGTTGCTCAGCGGCACCCACACCGTCGGGGCCAGGAACAGCGACCCGATGCCCTCGGCTTCGACCCTTTCCAGGGTCTCGGCGATATCGGGACTGGCTTGCAGCCGGACGCGTGCCCCGAGAGACAAATAGGGCAGCAGGAACACGTGCATGGCCGCGGAGTGGTACAGCGGCATCGCGATCAGCGGGCGGTCCTCGGCGGTGAAATCCAAGGCAATGATTGAGGAAACATACTGGGCCAGCAGCGCGGCGTGGGTCATCATCGCGCCCTTGGGCGCGGAGGTAGTGCCCGAGGTATACAGCAGCTGCACCAGCTCGGTCCCGGAGCCTTGCGCCGCCGGCAGCTGCGCCGCCCCGGGATCCAGCGCGGTATCCAAGATTGCGGGCTCCCCGGTGCCGGCCGGCAAGAGCGTCCATACCCGTTCCACCGCCGGGGCCCGGCCCTGCGCGCGAACCTGGTCGACCAGGGCGAGCCGCCGTTCGTCGGCTACCACCAGCACCGCGCCCGAATCCTCCAACAGGTAGCTGAGCTCATCGCCTTTCAACGCGAAGTTCACCGGCACATGCACCAGCCCGGCGAGGGCGCAGGCCAGGAAGAGGATCGCGTAGGCATCGGAATTCGCCGCGTAGGCGGCCACCCGGGAACCGGACGGGAGGTTCGCCACCTGCAGCCGGCGGGCCACGCGCCGCGCCGCGCTTTCAAGCTCGCGGTAGCTCCACTCGCGCTCTTCGAAGAGCAGGGCGCTGGCCTCGGGGTTGCGCGCGGCGCTGCGGCGCAGCAGGGCACCGATAGTGTTATGCGAATCCTTGAGGGCGGCAGACATCGGGTTCGGCTCTTCGCTTGCTGGCAGGGAATCGTTCATGAGCGGGAATCCTTAATCGAGAAATCGTTGGCCCGTTCGGGGCTTAGAGCCGTTCGAGGATGGTGACGTTCGCCTGCCCGCCGCCTTCGCACATGGTCTGCAAGCCCCAACGGGTATCGCTGCGTTCCAGCTCATGCAGCAGCGAGGTCATCAATCGGGCACCGGTGGCACCGATGGGGTGGCCGAGCGCAATGGCGCCGCCATTGACGTTGACCTTAGCCATATCCGCCTGCGTTTCCTGCTGCCAGGCGAGGACCACGGCGGCGAAGGCCTCGTTGATTTCGATGCGGTCCATGTCCTCCAAGCTCATTCCGGTGCGGGCCAGCGCGTGCCGCGTGGCGTTGATCGGTGCCGAGAGCATCATCACCGGGTCATCGGCGCGGGCCGAGATGTGGTGGATCCGGGCGCGCGGCTTCAGTCCGTAGCGTTTGACCGCGGCTTCGGAGGCGATCAGCAGCATGGCGGCGCCGTCGGACATCTGCGAGGCGCTGGCGGCGGTGTGCAGGCCGCCGTCGATAATCGGCGGCAGCGAGGCCATCTTCGCCCGGTCCGGTATGCGCGGTCCCTCATCGGCGCGCAATTCGGCCAGCGGCAGGATCTCCCGCTCAAAGTAGCCTTGCTCCTGGGCATGCAGGGCCTTTTCATGGGAAGCGACGGAGAAATCTTCGAGCTGGGATCGGGTGAGCCCCCACTTCTGAACCATCATCTCCACCCCGCGGAACTGCGAGATCTCCTGGTCCCCATAGCGCTGGGCCCACCGCGCGGAGCCGGTGTACGGGTCGGGGAAGCCGAACTGCGCGGCGGCCGTATTGGAGTAGGACAGCGGAATGCTCGACATCGATTGCACGCCGCCGGCGACCACTAGATCGCTGGTGCCGCTGAGCACCGCCTGGGCCGCGTAGGACACCGCCTGCTGCCCCGAGCCGCACTGGCGCTCGATCGTGGTTCCCGGGACTTGTTCCGAGAGGCCCGCAGCCAACCACGCGTTGCGCGCGATGTCCATGGCGTTTGGTCCTACCTGGTCGATGCAGCCGAGGATGATCTCGTCATATTGCGTCGAATCGATGCCGTTGCGGCGTACCAGTTCCGCCAGCGGCGCGGCCGCGAGATCCAGCGGGTGCAAGGCCGTCAGGGACTTGCCGCGGCGTCCCACCGGTGTGCGCAGCGCATCGATAATGTAGGCCTCGGCCATGGGCTCTCCTCCAAGGTTCGGCGGTTCGCGGACCGTTCATCACCGTGTTTTCAGTGGTGAAACCGTGTAATCGAATGGTCGTTGATGCTATGACTAGGATGTCGAACTTACCTTGCGTTGTCTAGGTCACATCAGCGGTGCCGGAACGATGGCGTCCTGCCGGGGCCGGGGAAGCGGTATTGAGCGACCCGCAGGCTTGCTTCGGGACGTGGCAAGAACCCTCAGAGCGGCGCGCCAAGCGGGGAAATACTGCGATCAGCACTTGAACGCGGGGTTCAGGAAGCGCTAAGTTACGAATCAGTAGGGTGCGTAGTGCACCCTGCACAGGAGGAGTAGCAATGGATTCGCAAAGCCCCGACATGAACCAGCCGCCCTCCGCGCACTCCTTGAGCATCCGCCCATGGACGGGCATCGAAGAAGTTCCGGAACTGCTGGACGTGTGGAGATCCTCCGTCGAAGGGCGGCTGGATTTCCTCTCGGCCGCCGATTTGACCTCCGTAGCCTCGACCTTGGAAACCGTTTATGCGCAACGTGCAGAAATTTTCGTAGCGCACCTGGGCACGCAGGTCGTGGGCTTCATGGCCCTGGGCGATCGGCGTGTGGAGCTCCTATGGGTCCACCATGAGCATCGCCAACAAGGTATCGGCAGAGCGTTGGCCGACTTCGCCCGCTCCCGGTGCGCGGAGATCGAGATGGTGCTCAACGCGCAAAATGCCGCTGGGTTGGAATTCTACAAGCGCTGCGGATTCGAATCGGAGGACCAAGCCGGTCTTGTCGGTGCCGACGCTAAAAGTCCTAGCGTGTCCCTGCGTCATGCCAAGGTCCGCGAGCGACCCGTGGAACGATAGACGCATGACAGAAAATACCCGTTCCCTGCGTAAAGTCTCCATCGAACGCCTGGCCTCGCGCCGTTACCAGGCGACCAGCACCGAGAGCGGTGCGAGCATCGAGTTCGGCCAAGGCGAAGGCCTGCTCTCCCCGGTCGAACTGCTGCTGGCCGCGATTGCCGGGTGCTCATCGATTGACGTCGATGCCGCGACGACCAGGCATGCCGAGCCCGAAAAATTCGAGGTCACCGCGACCGGCTACAAGGTCGAAGCAGGCGGCGCGAGCCAGATGGAAGACATCGATATGTCCTTCAACCTGAAGTTCCCCGATACCGTGGAAGGCCGCAAGGCAGCCGGAATGGTCCAGCGCATTGTGAAGCTCTCGCACGACAAATACTGCACGGTCTCGCGCACCGTCGAGCTGGGGTCCAAGGTCACCAGCACCATCGAGGGCGCCGACTCGGCCTCCTGAACGGCCAGCATTTTCGCGGGTCCGAACCAGGGCCGCGTTGAATTCGACCGGCCATGCCAGACGTTGCACCGGCATGGCCGGGATGGTGAATTCCTGGTGTGCCTCTCCGCACGGAAAGCCGGGCGCATGTAACCGGGAATTCAGACACTTGCGAGTCATCCAAAGTCAAGCCCGGAAAGTCGAACTTGTGACCGGGGTCGAAACCAAAATGTTCAAGTACAGTGGTTTCGTATCAAATCATGTGATCTACTGCTCTATCCGTTGAATTTGCACGTTTTGGGTGCGGATTTAGTTCCTCGATGTCGGTATTTGTTATCCGCTAGGGCCGCCGGTTCGCTCCTTGCCCTAGTCAGCAAAAAATCCTCGTCGTAGTGTCTAAATTATCCCCACGTTGAAGGAGCAGAGATGCAAACTCAGAACGTTCTAGGAAACATTGACTGGGCGTCGATGCTGCAAAAAGTTGCCATCGCGCTTGTTATTCTCATCATCACCTGGCTGGTGGCCAAGGTTGTCAAATGGGCTGTCGCCAAACTCGTCACCAAGATCAAGTTCCTCCAGAAGGAGGGCACCGATGGCAAGCAGATCGGTGATTCGCTAGGCAAGGTCGCGTCGCTGGTCGTTTGGCTCTTCGGCTTGATCGCTATTCTCCAGGTCTTCTCGCTGACCGAGGTGCTGACCCCGGTGCAGGACTTGCTCGCCGGAATCATGGGCTTCCTGCCTAACCTCATCGGTGCGGCCTTCATCTTCATCATCGGCTATGTGATCGCCAATGTGATCAAGCAGCTGATCCAGACCGGTCTGGGAACTGTCGATTTCAGTTCCCTCGTTCGCAAGCTGACTCCCGGCGACGGCGAAGAAGTCGACCCCGAGACCTCGCTGCGCACGCAGCGGACCATCGTGGACGTCATCGCAAATATCGTGTTTGCGCTGATCCTGCTGGTCGTGGCTATTTCCGCACTGCAGGTGTTGGGCATCGAGGCCATCTCGGTACCAGCGCAGGAGATGCTGCAGATCGTCCTGACCGCAATTCCACAGGTAATCATGGCCCTGATCCTTCTGGCCGTGGGCTTCCTGATCGCCAAGTTTGTCGGCAAGCTGCTCGAATCAACGCTGCGCGGTGTGGGGACCGACAGAGTTGTGGCGGGCTGGGGAGTTGTTCCCGAGGGGCAGAGCGCATCGGGAATCATCGCCACCATCGTGAAGATCGCAATTATCCTGTTCTTCGCGGTCATGGCAGCAAGCATGCTGAACTTCCCGGCAATCACCAACATCCTCAACGAGGTCTTGGAATTGGGCGGCAAGGTCATCTTCGGTGGAGTCATCATCGCCATCGGCTTCGTGCTGGCAAGTGTGATCGGTCGACTGATGGGCGATACCACCGCCTCGAAGATCATCCGCTACACCGCCATCGCACTGTTCATCGCGATGGGCCTGAAGTACATGGGACTGGCCGATTCGATTATCAACATGGCCTTCGGCGCCATCGTGATCGGTGCGGCCCTGGCAGCGGCTTTGGCCTTCGGCCTTGGCGGCCGCGATGCTGCGGCTCGCACCCTGGAGAAAATCGACATGAGCAAGATGGACGGTCCCGACACTTCGGGCACCGCGCCAACTCGTCGGTCGTCGGCGACACCGCCGACGCCTCCAAATGAGTTCTAGAACTTAGAACCAGCAAGGAGTGGGACCGGGTAACCGGTCCCACTCTTTTTCTTTCCGTTCCGCTGCGGCCCCGAAGAAAATCAGCCTCCCGCCGCCTCCGCGCGAAACTCCAGCGGACTGATCGGCGGGATGGGATCGGTGGGCAACCGCGCATAATTCAACACATCGATCCGCTGGCCATTGATCAGGAACTTGCCGCGCTCGCGTCCTTCGAGAATGAACCCGCAACGCTCGGCGACTAACTTCGACGCCGGATTGTTCACGCGCAAACCCAACTCCAGTCGCTGCAAGCGGTAGCTGGAGAATAACTCCGCCGAGAGGGCGGCCAACGCCCGGCTGCTCAACCCGCGGCCCCGATGCTCCGCGTGCAGCCAATACCAGACCCAGGCGCTCAGGTTCGCCTCATCGATGGTCCCGCACACCAGACCAACGAGCGCAGAATTCTCGACGACGGCCAACGGAACCTGCCGGGCCGGGAATTCGAGCAACATGCGGACATAGGCTTCGGCCTCGGCAAGCGTACTCACCTCGCCTTGCCGGGCCATATCCGGGCTCGAAAGGAAGGCCGCGAGGACTTGCGGTGCATCCGCTAGGCGAAGCGGACGCAAAGATGCCGTCGTTTCGCCAGCGGCGCCGAGCCGCCGGCCGCTGATCTGGGACGACGCGGATTGACCGGTGCCTTGATGAAAGAGCAACTGCCAACCTTGGGCCGAATGAACCCAGAGCGAGGTGCGTTGGCTCAGGTTCTCCGGCTTGGTTCGCCACCGCAGCATCAGCAGCGAATCGCTGAGCCTGCGCACGCGCGGATCATGCACTTCGTCCCTAGGCGATTCAACGACTGGTTCATTGCACAGCTGCTCGATAATCTGCGCGCGAGAATAGCACCTGCCCGAGGCACCAACCTCTTCGAAATCTGCGTGGAGCAGCCGCAATAATGCCTGCCGATCCCGGCGGACGGCAGGCAAGAGCAGTTGCCGTTCGCCATCGATGACAACCTGTGCCAGCCGATGATCGGTAGACAAATCCTCCGGACCACTGAATTCGCTCATGCCAACGAGTAAATCACAGGCAGAACCACAGGTTGAAGTCATGAAGTTCGCCAAAGTGAGCTGAGGCATGCTTATAATCCAAGTACTCCGCGGGAGCCCAACAGCGATTGGGCTGAGAAGGCCATGTGCCGACCGCTACACCTGATGCGGGTCATGCCGCCGTAGGAAGGAAATGCCTTCGTGCATATAGTCATTGTCGGCGCCGGAATCATCGGGCTTGCCACGGCATTCGAACTGCGCGCCCGCGGCGCCGAAATCACGCTAGTGGATCCGGCGCCTGGGCTAGGAGCCAGCCACGCCGCGGCGGGAATGCTCGCACCGACCGCCGAAACCACCTGGGGACAGGGCGCACTTCACCGCCTGATGGCCACTTCGGCCAAGGAATACCCCGCATTCATTGACCGCGTGGAACAAACCACCGGCAGCAGACCAGCGTACGTAGAAAACTCCACGCTGGTCGTCGCCGCCGAAACCGCGGATATGGACGCACTGCTTGCGCTCATGAAGCTGCAAGCCTCGCTGGGATTCAGCGCCGAGCGGCTGCTGGGCAGCGCGGCACGCAAACTCGAGCCGGCGCTTGCCACCGGCATCGCCGGCGCCATCCGCTGCGCCGAAGACCAGCAACTGGACCCGCGGTCCCTGCTGCGCATCCTGATCGATGAGCTTGACCGGTCGATCGTGCGCGAAACGGCGGTGCGGCTGCTGCGCCAGGGATCACGGACCAGCGGAGTGCTTACCTCAACTGGCCAAGAAATCCATGGCGATCAGGTACTGCTTGCCAACGGGTTGGGCGCGCTAGCAGGTGCGCCGGCTCTGCCATTGCGCCCGGTCTACGGAGACATCCTCAGGCTCCAAGGACCGGTGGGCGCGCCGCTGATCAAGCACACCGTGCGCGGAATCGTGCATCGGCAGCCGGTCTACCTGGTGCCACGCACCGATGGAAGCCTCGTGCTGGGCGCGTCGAGCCGCGAGGACGGCCAAGAGCAGGTGAACGTGGGAGAAATGCACGCCCTGCTGGACAATGCGCGCAGGCTCGTGCCGGGCATCGTCGACACCACCTTGAACGAGGCGATCGTGCGGGCCAGACCGGCGACACCCGATGATCGGCCGCTGCTCGGACGCGTAGATGAGGGACTGGTGGTTTCCACCGGTTATTCGCGCCACGGGGTGCTGCTTACCCCGCTCGGCGCACGGCTGGGGACCGAGCTGCTGCTCGGGAACCCGGCAGATGCACAACAGCTGACCAGCGTTTCACTCGATAGGTTTGGCGCGCAACTCGCCAACAGCACACCATTTTAGGAGCCAGAGAAGATGCAACAGATCGAATTTATCCTCAACACCGAGGCGGCCACCGTGCCGGCGGGAAGCACCGTGCGCGAGCTGCTCGCGGCGCACTTGGGAAAGAGCATCGGAACGGACGGACGGGCCAGCGACGGGTCGCGTTTAGGCGTTGCGGTGGCGGTGGACTCGGCAGTTGTCCCGCGCAGTGGCTGGAATGACTTCGAGCTGAAGCCCGGCCACCGGGTTGAACTCGTCACCGCGGCTCAGGGAGGCTGAAGATGGAAGAGCTAACTCTTGACACCGATGGCTTCGAGGTCGCCGGGGAACGCTTCGACTCCCGGCTGATTCTCGGCACCGGCGGGGCGACCTCGATGCATACCCTCGAGCAGGCCCTGCATGTTTCGGGCACCGCGCTGACCACCGTCGCCATTCGCCATTTCGCCGCGGCCGGTTCCGGATCGGTGTACGAGCTGCTGGCGCGCAACGGGGTGCGCCCGCTGCCCAATACCGCCGGATGCTTCACCGCGCGAGATGCGGTGCTCACCGCCCAGCTGGCGCGCGAAGCGTTGGAAACCGACTGGATCAAGCTCGAAGTGATCGCCGATGAGCATACGCTGCTGCCGGATCCGATCGAATTGTTCACCGCGGCCGAAGAACTCGTCGCCGACGGCTTTAAGGTCTTCGCCTATACCAACGATGATCCGGCCCTGGCCATGCGGCTCGAACAGCTAGGCGTGGCAGCGGTCATGCCGGCCGGATCCCCGATCGGCTCCGGAATGGGGATCCTGAATCCGCACAACATCTCAACGATTACCGCGCGCGCCGGGGTGCCGGTGATCCTCGACGCCGGGGTGGGGACCGCCTCGGATGCGGCCAAGGCGATGGAGCTGGGCTGCGATGCGGTGCTGCTCGCCAGCGCGGTGACCCGAGCGCAAAACGCGCCCTTGATGGCCGCCGCGATGCGCGACGCGGTCCGGGCCGGGCGCGCGGCGTTCCTTGCCGGGCGTATTCCGCAACGCGATCTCGCGCTGGCCTCATCTCCGACAGCGGGAATGATGCAAAGACTCGTTGGAGAATTCTGATGTCTACCAAGCCGATGCCGCCGCGCAGCCGTGCACAACTCGCCCGGTACACCCGCCATCTGTCCCTGCCCGGGGTGGGTGTGGAAGGCCAAGAGCGTATCGCGAACGCGAAGGTACTGATCGTGGGCGCTGGGGGATTGGGCAGCCCTATCGCCAGCTACCTGATCGCGGCCGGCGTCGGAGAGCTGAGCGTGATCGATCCGGACACCGTCGAACTCTCGAATCTGCAACGCCAGACCGTGCACCGTGAAACGGACCAGGGCCAGCTTAAGGTTGAATCGGTGCGGCGCCTGGCGGAAGAACTGAACAGCGAAGTTTCTGTGCGGCTCTACGCACAGCGACTGGATCCTGGCAACGCGTTGGAACTTTTTGCCGAACACGATGTGGTGATTGACGGCAGCGACAATTTCGCCACCCGGTACCTGTCAAACGATGCCGCGGAGTTGACCCAGACGCCGCTGGTCTGGGGCACCATCTTCCAATTCTCCGGTCAGGTCTCGGTGTTCGACCCCCGAGTGGGCCCAATGCTCAGGGATATTTTTCCCGACCTCCCGGAAGCGGATTCGGTCCCTTCCTGTGCCGAGGGAGGAGTCTTCGGGGCCCTTTGCGGAGTCATCGGTTCGCTGATGGCCACCGAGGCGCTGAAGCTGATCACCGGCGTCGGAGCACCTTTGAGCGGAAAGCTCTGGCTCTACGACGCGTTGGAGGCAAGCGTTCGCATCTTGACGTTTGCACGAGATCCGGAGCGTGCTCCGGTCACCGGGCTCGGTGAATATACCGTGGCGTCCTGTGCGGTTGCAGGCTCCGCCCAGGAGCTGAACGCAAGTGAATTTGAACTGCTTCGGGCCGCCCGGGAAGTCCTGGTGGTAGATGTTCGCCAGGGGTGGGAACGCGAGCTTGCGGTCATTCCCGGCAGTGTCCACTTCCCGCTGGAAAGACTTGCCAACGAAGGCTGGCGGGAGCTTCAGAGCTTCCCTGCAACCGAGCTGGTTTTCGTGTGCAAAACCGGTGTTCGCTCGCTGCGCGCCGCCACGGAATTGAACCAGTCGCTCCCCGAAGGCAGCGCCCGGGTGCGGAGTTTGCGCGGGGGAACGCTTGGGTGGCTTGCGGAAATCCGCGATGAAATAGTGACTTACTAGCCGGTGCTGACATACTGAGGTTATGCAGCGTTCCACGAAACTAGTGATCAGAGAGCTTGTTCCGGATGATGAAAGGCAGGCTATCGCCGCTCATCACGACTTGCTGGACGATGACTTTGATTTTCTTCCGACGTGGTCCGCACGCCAAAACTGGGAGGCGTACATCGAGCGCATGGCCGAGGGGCGTAGCGGCGAGTTCGTCCCCGAGGGATGGGTGCGCAGCGGACTGTTCGTTGCCGAATTGGACGGACAACTCGTTGGCCGTGTTTCGGTGAGGTACGAACTCAACGATTTTCTCAGCGAAGTCGGCGGACACCTGGGCTATGGTGTTGTCCCGAAATTCCGCGGACAGGGAATCGCCACCCAACTGTGCAGATTCGCCCTCGCCGAGCTGGGATCCCACGGTGTCGACTCGGCTTTGGTAACCTGTGATAAGCAGAACGCCGCCTCGCGCGCAACGATTATCGCGTGCGGCGGCCAAATAGATCAAAACCGTCCCTCGGTTGAAGAAAACGGCGGAAATACGAAGCTCCGCTATTGGATTTCAACACGCGGCTAGATCCCGTTAATCAAGTAATTTCTGTATGTTGCGCCACAGATAAACAACGCAATTGCCTCGAGCGCGTAAAATAGTATGTTGGGTCGCCTGTGGCCCCGCCTCCGAGACCCTAAATTCTCTACACGAAGTGAGCCTTCCCGTATGTCAGATACAACTCTCATCCGTCGCGACGACCTGCGCAACGTAGCAATCGTTGCTCACGTTGACCACGGCAAGACCACCTTGGTCAACGCAATGCTCCAGCAGACTGGTGCATTCGACAGCCACGGTGAAACCGAAGATCGCGTGATGGACTCCGGCGAGTTGGAACGCGAGAAGGGCATCACCATTCTTGCTAAGAACACCACGGTGTTCTATAGCGGTCCGGCCGCCGAGGGCAAGAACATGACCATGAACATCATCGACACCCCGGGTCACGCTGACTTCGGTGGCGAGGTCGAGCGCGGCCTTTCCATGGTCGATGGCGTGGTTCTGCTGGTTGACGCTTCCGAAGGTCCACTGCCACAGACCCGTTTCGTGCTTCGCAAGGCCTTGAGCGCCAACCTTCCGGTGATCATCGTCGTGAACAAGACCGACCGCCCGGACTCGCGCATCGAAGGCGTCATCTCCGACTCCATGGATCTGCTGCTGGGTCTGGCCTCGGACTTGGCCGATGAAGCTCCAGATCTGGATCTGGACGCGATCTTGAACGTTCCTGTCGTCTTCGCTTCGGGCAAGGCCGGCTACGCGTCGAAGAACCAGCCAGAAGACGGCACCCTGCCAGACAATGAGGACCTCGAGCCATTGTTCGAGACCATCATCAAGCACGTGCCGGCCCCGACCTACAACGAGGGCGAAGTTCTCCAGGCGCACGTCACCAACCTTGACGCCTCGCCATTCCTTGGCCGTCTTGCCTTGCTGCGTATCTTCAACGGCACCCTGCGCAAAGGCCAGGTCGTCGCCTGGGCCCGCCAGGATGGCACCATGAAGCAGGTCAAGATCACCGAGCTGCTGGCCACCAAGGGCCTGGCCCGCGTTCCGGCCGAAGAAGCCGGTCCGGGCGAGATCGTTGCAGTCGCCGGTATCGAGGACATCATGATCGGTGAAACCCTCACCGACCTTGAGAACCCAAAGCCATTGCCGCTGATCACCGTTGATCCACCGGCCATCTCGATGACCATCGGTATCAACACCTCGCCGCTGGCCGGCAAGGTGAAGGGTGCCAAGGTGACCGCGCGCCAGGTCAAGGACCGCCTGGACAAGGAACTGATCGGTAACGTTTCGTTGAGCGTACTGCCAACCGAGCGTCCGGATGCTTGGGAAGTTCAGGGCCGTGGCGAATTGGCACTGGCAATCCTCGTCGAGCAGATGCGCCGCGAAGGCTTCGAACTGACCGTTGGCAAGCCACAGGTTGTCACCAAGATGATCGACGGCAAGGTCAACGAGCCAATGGAACACATGACCATTGACGTGCCAGAGGAGTACCTCGGCGCAATCACCCAGCTGATGGCTTCGCGCAAGGGCCGGATGACCAACATGGCCAACCACGGCACCGGCTGGGTCCGCATGGAATTCATGGTTCCAGCCCGAGGCCTGATCGGCTTCCGTACGCGCTTCATGACCGAAACCCGCGGCGCCGGCATTGCCGCCTCGTTGGCTGAAGGCTACGAGCCATGGGCCGGTCCGATCGAGTACCGCATCAACGGTTCGATCGTGGCTGACCGCGCTGGCGTGGTCACTCCGTTCGCGATGATCAACCTGCAGGAACGCATGAACTTCTTCGTGCGTCCAACCGAAGAGGTCTACGAGGGCATGATCGTTGGCGAGAACTCGCGCGCCGATGACATGGACGTGAACATCACCAAGGAAAAGAAGCTCACCAACATGCGTGCGGCTTCCTCGGACTCCTTCGAGAACCTGACCCCACCGCGTAACCTGACTCTCGAAGAGTCGCTGGAATTCGCTCGCGAAGACGAGTGCGTTGAGGTGACCCCGGAAGCGATCCGCATCCGCAAGGTGCTGCTGAACGCAAACGACCGTGCCAAGGCAACGCGTGCACGAGCAAAGAGCTAACCAGCCGCTCACCGTCGGCGGCAACCCGGGCGCGCTGCTGCGTGGCCTGGTTGCCGCCGTGGTTGCAGGTTTACTCGGTACGGCAATCCACGCTTCGCTGAGCTACGCGGGCGATATCCCGCTGGTCTGGGGAGTGCTGCTGGCTTGGCTGCTGCTGGGGCTGCTCGTTTACTGGTCGGTGATTGCCTCGGGCAAGCTCTGGGCCGGGGCGGTCGGCTTCATCGGCTGCTACCTGGTCGTCGGCTCGATTTCCTATTTCGGAAACGACACGCTGATCTTGCCGCTGCAGTACCTTCAGTACCTGCCAGGTCCGACCATCGCGTCCCTGTTGTGGATGTATGGAATGATCGTGCCCGCCGTGATCGCGTTAACCGCTGCACTGCGAGTGCTTCGCAAACGCCAGCGTTAAGCCAAAAAATCCCCAGCCAATGGCTGGGGATTTTTTTGCGCAAAAACTACTTATTGCCGGTCACATCGAGGTGGTGGGCCAGGAACAACGAGGTGGCAACGCCGTCAACCTCCGGTTCGCGCATCGCATAGTCTTCGATAACCGCGCGAATGCGGCCCATCATTTCCTTCTGCGTAGCCTCGGATAATTTCAACCCCACGCGGATGACCTGAATTTCCTCGGGCTCCAGCCCGTTGATTTCCTGCAAGAACGTGTCCACAAGCAGGGGAGCGGCATCGGGGATGCGGGTACCCCACGATTGGCGGGTGCTGCGATACGGGACTTCCTTCGCCCCCCGGTTTCCCCGGCGAGGTTCCTCTGCGCTGAGAAAACCGCTGCTCACCAGCGTGCGTACGTGATGCAACGAGGTAGCCGGGTTCAACTCGAGAATGTCAGCTATTTCCTTGTTGGTGCGAGGCTCATGCAGGCATAGGCGCAGAATTCTAAGCCGCAACGGCGAGCTCAATGCTCGAGCGCGGGCTTGGACGTGTTCGTCGGACGGCATATGGCCAGCATACGCGAAATTGGCCCAGTGATTGGTATCTTCAAATCACATGTCGCGAAACCAGCGGTCTGCGGGCGGCGGCGCAACCGCGCAAGGAGCTCCGCGGGGCTCCGTGGAACCTCTGCGGGCCTGTCAACGCGCGGGCTCGCGCGGAGGGGTTACTTCAGGGTTGGCGGACGAGATCGGCGTACCGGTGGCGGCGGAACGCGTTTGGCATGGGTGATATTTTCACGCTCCACCTCGACCGGGCCGCGCCGAGTGCTGATGCGGATCTTGTCCGCATTCACCTCGATGACCTCCCCAAGTACGTCGCTGCTGGCGCGGTTGCCTGTGGCGACAGATGACTCGGTAAGTCGGTAGCGGACCACAATGCGGTCACCGGGAGTAAGATCTTCAAATTTGAGCATATTTTCCGTCATGTAATTGTAAGAAGAATTCACTTTCGCAGTCGCGCAACGAAATGTGAATGGTCGATTACGTCACAGGATGAGTGTGCGAGATCCCTTGCATGGGTATCAGGACTAGACTGTAGCTAGAGCTTACTTGCGGATTCAACGAGCAGTCGTTAAATCCGTGAAACCGAAGTGAAATCTTAAAATTGCGCTAAGAAAGGTCTCAGCACCCGTGACTTACATCATCGCCCAGCCGTGCGTCGACGTTAAAGACAAGGCGTGTGTCGAAGAGTGCCCGGTAGATTGCATTTACGAAGGCGAACGCTCGCTGTACATTCATCCCGATGAGTGCGTCGACTGTGGTGCTTGTGAACCGGTGTGCCCCGTCGAGGCCATCTACTACGAGGACGATGTTCCGGACGAGTGGGCCGACTATTACAAGGCCAATGTCGAGTTTTTCGACGAACTTGGTTCACCCGGTGGCGCCGCTAAGATTGGAAACACAGGAAATGACCACTCGTTGATCAGTGTCCTGCCTCTGCAAAACCAAGGCTAGGTTCCCCCTTTTATGCTTGAGCTCCCCGATTACCCCTGGAACCAGCTCGCACCCTACCGCGAGTTGGCTGCCGAACATCCAGGTGGTGTTGTCGATCTTTCCATCGGCACACCTGTCGATGACACACCACAGGTAATCCAGCAGGCTCTGGCAGAAGCCGCAAATTCCCATGGATACCCGACCACCCACGGAACGCCCGCGGTGCGTCAGGCAATCGTCGACTGGTATGCCCGACGGCGCAACGTCACCGGGCTCGGTATTGACGATGTCATGCCCACCGTTGGTTCCAAAGAGCTGGTGGCCTGGCTCCCGCTCTTGCTCGGCATGGGTGCCGAGGACATCTTGGTGCGTCCGAAGATTGCTTACCCCACTTACGATATCGGTGCTCGCTTGGTTGGAGCCACGGCCATCGCCGCGGACGATTTGAGCGAACTGACCGAGGCGGAACGCGCTCGCGTGAAGCTGGTCTGGGTCAATTCTCCCGGTAACCCCACCGGCAAGGTCCGCGACGTGGAATCGCTGCGCCAATTGGTCGCCGAGGCGCGCGAACTCGGTGCGGTCGTGGCCTCCGACGAATGCTACGCCGAGCTTGGCTGGGATGAGTTCGACGGTCAGGTGCCCAGTGTTCTGGACCCGCGGGTCAACGGTGGAAACCTGGATAATTTACTCTCGCTGTACTCGCTGTCCAAGCAATCGAACCTCGCTGGATACCGGGCCGCATTCGTTGCCGGTGCCCCGAATTTGATGCCCGCGTTGGTCAACAGCCGCAAACATGCCGGCATGATCGTCCCGGGTCCCATTCAGCACGCAATGGTCATCGCCCTGGGTGATGACGCGCATGTGGCCGCGCAGCGTGAACTGTATCGGGCGCGCCGCGAAGCGTTGCGCCCAGCTCTTGAAAACTTCGGGTTGACCATCGAGGATTCGGTGGCCGGACTCTACCTCTGGTGCACCGAGGGCCGCTCCAGCTGGCAGACGCTGCAGCGCCTGGCGGAGCTTGGAATCGTCGCCGGCCCAGGTGCCTTTTACGGAACTGCCGGGCAGTCGCACGTACGTGTGGCGCTGACCGGTTCCGACGAACGGATCGCCACGGCCGTTGAGCGGTTGAATTCATCCGCCGCCCGGTGAAGATGACAGTCTAATTAGCATGAACGGGTCAGTTAGCGGTATGTTCTACCGTGACGACTGACCTTTCGGAACTAAAGCCTTTCCGGTTAGGAGATGCAATGACAGATACTAAATCTGCACAGCTACATTTTGGTGAATCCAGCCTAGAGCTACCGGTTATCCCGGCTGCCGAGGGCAATGATGGTTTTAACGTAGCGCCACTATTGAAGACCACCGGGAACGTAACCTACGATCCCGGCTTCATGAATACCGCGGCCACCAAGTCCGCGATCACCTACATCGACGGCGACGCAGGCATCCTGCGCTACCGCGGTTACCCAATCGAGCAGCTGGCACAGCACTCGAGCTTCACCGAGGTCAGCTACCTGCTGATCAACGGCGAACTGCCTTCGGCGACCGAGCTGGAAACCTTCGATGGTTCCCTGCGCCGCCACACCCTGCTGCACGAAGAGCTCAAGGGCTTCTTCGGCGGCTTCCCCCGCGATGCACACCCCATGCCGGTGCTGTCCTCGGCCGTTTCGGCCCTGTCGACCTGGTACCAGGATTCGCTGGATCCAACCGACGACGTGCAGGTCGAGCGTTCGACCCTGCGCCTGCTGGCAAAGCTGCCGGTACTTGCCGCCTATGCGCACAAGAAGTCCATCGGCCAGGCACTGCTGTACCCGGATAACTCGATGAACATGGTCGAGAACTTCCTGCGCCTGTGCTTCGGTACCGCCGCCGAGCCTTACGAGCTGGACCCAGATGTGGTCAAGGCCCTCGACCTGCTGCTGATCCTGCACGCAGACCACGAGCAGAACTGCTCGACGTCCACCGTGCGCCTGGTCGGCTCCTCGGATGCGAACATGTTCGCCTCGGTCTCCGCAGGCATCCATGCCCTGTCGGGCCCAGCACATGGTGGCGCCAACGAGGCAGTGCTCAAGATGCTGCGCGAGATCCAGTCTTCGGGCATAACTCCTGAGGCCTTCATGGAGAAGGTGAAGAACAAGGAAGACGGCGTACGCCTGATGGGCTTCGGCCACCGCGTGTACAAGAACTACGATCCACGTGCACGCATCATCAAGCAGACCGCACACGATCTGCTGGCCAAGCAGGGCAATAACCAGCTGCTTGACATCGCGATGAAACTGGAAGAAACGGCGCTGAACGATGAATACTTCATCTCACGCAAGCTCTACCCGAACGTGGACTTCTACACCGGCCTGATCTACACCGCGATGGGCTTCCCGGAGAAGATGTTCACCGTGCTCTTCGCCATCGGCCGCCTGCCGGGCTGGATCGCCCAGTGGCGCGAACTGATCAAGGACCCAGAGACCAAGATCGGCCGTCCACGCCAGTTGTACATGGGTGAGACCGAGCGCAACTACCCGGGCGTCTAAACCGCGGATAGACGATTGAGTCTTGGCGAAACGGCCGGGCAAGCACGAAAGTGTTTGCCCGGCCGTTCCCTGTTTTAACGCGGAATTTCGGCGTATCCTAGGGTTCTAGGGCGCAATGATGCGTGGAAAAGTCAGGTGGTGCGCGTGTATTTTCGTCGTGGCAATAATTGGACTTTGGCCATAAATACAAATCCGAGCATGGTGTTGGCACTTTACCTACGCGAGTTGGGCGGGCTGGACCCGACCGAGGTGGGACCGAACTCCGGACTTGCGCCTGGCATCAAGGCACGCGGCAATCGGCAGGTGGCGGCCGGGCAAATCAAGCAGGAATGGTCCTCCTGGTGGGATTCGCTCATTTCCCGGGATCCAACAAGCGACGCCGAAGGCACCGTGGATCTGCTGGCGGACCTAGGCGCCGGCTGCTATCCAGAACTAGCGAAGCTGGCCAGCGCGCACTACGGGCAGGCCACCTTGTATGCTCAGCAGCACCGTGCGAAATTCAGCGAGCAGTCCAAAGACTATATTCCGCAGCGCATGGACGAGGTCGAACGGATTCTCATCGACCACGGGGTAGAACATGCCCAAGAGGTGGAAGAAATGCAGATTCAGGTCATCGACGTGCCGCTCACCGAGCCGCGGGCCTGGCTGATCGGCGGCGCGACGATCGTCGCGAGCACCTCGTTGTTGCGTGACGGGCGGGCCTTTCACGGTTACATCCAACCCATGGTGACCATCATCTTCCCCTGAGTGCTGTACGCAAAGAGGTCGAGGGACGCACCAGCCGGTGCGTCCCTCGACCTTTTGCGTTGGGAGAACTAGTTGGCGTGCAGCGCGCTGTTCAGCTCGACCTGCTGTCCGGCGCGGGCCAGTGCCTCCACGGCGCCGCTGACCGAATTGCGGCGGAAGAGCAGGTTCGGGACACCGGAAAGCTCCAGGGCCTTGACCGACTTCGCACCGAGCTGCACCCGGGTGCCAGCGGTAACGTAAAGTCCTGCTTCGACCACGCAGTCATCTCCGATGGAGATGCCCACCCCCGCGTTGGCTCCCAGCAGGACGCGCTCGCCAATGGTGATGCGTTCCTTGCCGCCGCCGGAGAGCGTGCCCATGATCGAGGCGCCGCCGCCGACATCGGAGCCGTCGCCGACAACCACGGAGGCCGAGATGCGCCCTTCGACCATCGAAGCGCCCAGGGTGCCGGCATTGAAGTTCACGAAGCCCTCGTGCATCACCGTGGTGCCTTCGGCCAGGTGCGCGCCGAGGCGGACACGGTCCGCATCGGCGATCCGCACGCCGGTGGGCAACACGTAGTCGACCATGCGCGGGAACTTGTCGACGCCGAAGACATCGACGTTGCCGCGGGCACGCAGTTTCAGTCGGGTCATTTCGAATCCCGCCACCTGGCAAGGGCCGAAGTTGGTCCACACCACGTTGGCCAGGTGTCCGAACACGCCGTCGAGGTTGATCGAGTTCGGGGTGACCAGGCGGTGCGAAAGCAGGTGCAGGCGCAGCCACACATCGGCGGTGTCGGCAGGCGCCACATCGAGGTCGATGGTCAGCGAAATGACCTTCTGCGTGGTGCCACGCTGGGCGTCGTCGAGTGCGGCGGCGGAAAGTTCGCCGGAAAGTTCTGGAGCCTCGGCGAGCACACCGAGAACGGGGGCCGGGTACCAGACGTCAAGTACGGTGCCATCGGTCGCGATGGTGGCCAAACCATGACCGGAGGCCAAACGTACTGAGGAGTCAAAAGAAGTTGCTGCAGGTTCAAAAGTCATTCTCTGATCGTAGCGTTTGCACTGCGAGTAATGTTGATAAATGACAGCGGTATGAACTCAAAAAGTGTAGAACGATGGGTATTGTGAACGAATTAGACCTTCGAGAAGACGTCGCCAGCTTGACCGAACGGATCATGAATATCGAATCCGTCTCCGGAAACGAAAAGGCGTTGGCAGATGCGGTCCATCAAGCGTTGTTGGCGCTGGAGCACCTGGAGGTGCATCGGGACGGGGACTCCATCGTGGCGCGCACTCGGCTCGGTCGCGAGCGACGGGTGGTGCTGGCCGGGCACCTGGATACGGTGCCGTTGCCGCATACCCAAGGAGCGCGCGGCACGGTGCCGGCCACGGTGGTCGACGGGGTGCTCTACGGCCGCGGGGCGACGGATATGAAAGGCGGGGTCGCGGTCCAGCTGGCTCTGGCCGCCGAACTGACCGATCCACGCTATGACGTCACCTACATCTTCTACGACCACGAAGAGGTCGCCGCGGCGAAATCCGGATTGGGACGTCTGGCCCGGAATGCGCCAGAGCTGCTGACCGCCGACTTTGCGATTCTGCTTGAACCGACCAACGGCACGGTGGAGGGCGGCTGCAATGGCACAAGCCGTTTCCTGGTGCGAACCACCGGCGCCGCGGCGCATTCGGCTCGCGCCTGGATGGGGGAGAACGCCATCCACAAGGCCGCTCCGATCCTGGCACGCTTGGCAGCCTACGAGCCGCAGACCGTCGATGTCGAAGGCCTGGCCTACCGGGAATCGATGAACGCGGTACGGATCTCCGGTGGCATCGCCGGGAACGTGATTCCGGATTATTGCGAGGTGGAGGTCAACTACCGCTTCGCCCCGGATAAGGACCTGGCCCAGGCCGAAGCGGCCGTGCGCTCGCTGTTCGAGGGATTTGAGGTCGAACGCACCGATGGTGCCGAAGGCGCCCGCCCGGGCCTGGACCAAGCCATTGCGGCCTCGCTGGTCGAGATCCTCGGGCAGGAGCCCAAGCCGAAATACGGTTGGACCGATGTGTCGCGTTTTTCTGCGCTGGGAATCTCGGCGGTGAACTTTGGCCCGGGCGACGCCTTGCTGGCCCACACCGATGGCGAGCATGTCACGCAGCAGGCTATCCGCGATTGCCGCAACACCCTGCGTGCCTGGTTGAGCGAAACCAAATAGTAGCCGGACCCTTGGACCCGGGGGTTAAAACAGCAGTTGCCTCCCCAAAAGGAGAGGCAACTGCTGGCGAGGAGCAATCCGACTAGCTCCGAGGATTCGGTTCGTCCTCGGCGTTCGGAGTTGGTTCCACCGGCAATACCGAGGGAGCTCCGACGACTGCAGCCTGCGGGGCCTGGCCGCCGGTCTTGTCCTTCTTCTCCCTGCTGCCCAGACGGCGCGAGACGATCTCGGCAATCTTGCCCAGGGTGAAGTTGATCAGGATGAAGATCGCCGCGGCAACGATCAGTGCCTGCAGGACGTTGCCGTTGGGAGACGAGTAGGTGCGTGCGAAGAACAGCAGCTCGTTGAAGCTGATGATGTAGCCCAGCGCCGAGTCCTTCAAGATGACGATGAACTGCCCGATCAGGGCCGGCAGCATGGCCACCAACGCCTGGGGGATTTCAATGAACCGCAATGACTGCCCGCGGGTCAGGCCGATCGCAATGCCTGCCTCGCGTTGCCCCTTGGGCAGGTTATGCACGCCGGAGCGCACCAGCTCGGCGACCACCGAACCGTTGTAGAACACCAGTGCGGCGACCACAGCCCACAGCGCGGTATCTCCTGGCAGCTGCAGGGAACGGGAGAAGAACACGTTGAAGAACACGATCATCAGCAGCACCGGCACGGCGCGGAAGAATTCCACGACAACGGTGCTGAATCCGTTGATGAGCTTGTTCTGCGAAAGCCGTCCGACGCCGAAGATCAGGCCGAAGATCACCGAGCCGACGATGCCCAGCACGGCGGCCTTGAGCGTGTTCAGCAGACCCGGCAGCAGATAGTTGGCCCAGGTGCTGCCTTCGATGAAGTCATCCCATTGGGAAGGCTGCATCTGGTCCTTGTTGGCCAGCCCGAAGATGATCCAAGCCAGGAGTCCGGCTGCAATCAGCGCGCCGACGACGTTGATGGCCAGGATGTTTCGCCGGGCCTTAGGACCCGGGGTGTCAAAGAGAATCGAGGCGCTCATCGTGCCACCGCCAGTTTCTTGGAGAGCCAGGTTGTTAGCAGACCCACCGGGATCACGATGATCACAAAGCCGACGGCGAAGGTCAGGAAGATCGGGATCACGATGTCCGCGCGGAATTCGATCATGGTCTTCATGGTCGAGGAGGCCTCGGTTGCCACCGAGCCGACGGCTGCTACGGTCGAGTTCTTAATCAGCGCGATCAAGGTGTTGCCCAACGGGACGATTGCGCCGCGGAAGGCCTGCGGCAAGATGACCTCGCGGGCCGCAGGCAAGAAGCTCAGCCCTATGGCGCGAGCGGCCTCGGCCTGCCCCAGCGGCACGGTGTTCACGCCCGAGCGGATGGCCTCGCAGACGAATGCTGCGTGGTAGAGGGCAAGTCCCATGACCGCCAAGCGGAAGAAGTTCCCCTGGAAATCTCCACCCAGGTTGAAGCCCAATTGCCCGTAAAGCGCCAGCACTCCGAAAAGGATGATGATCGTCAGCGGAGTGTTCCTGATGAGGTTCACATAGCTGGCGCCTATCGCACGGAAGCTGGCGACCGGTGAAATGCGAAGGAGCGCAAGTACCGTGCCTAGGAGCAGGGCGCCCAGAGCGGCCCAGAAAGTTAGTTGGATGTTGACCCAGAATGCTCCGGGTACGTCGTATTCAGTGAATATCGATAGATAGTTGTCCACTGCAAGCCTCTATCTCGATGGCCGCACCTGCGGCCAAGCGGCTATGGGTGTGGTGCCCGCTGCACGGGGCACCGCGAAACATGAAGGTGTGCAAAGGGGCCAAGGGCAATGCGCTTGGCCCCTTTGCTACGGATGCTGCTAAGCGCAGGTATCCGAGAGTTCCGGTGGGTTGGTTTCCGAGTTCGGCGTGTAGCCGGTGCCCTCGGTGTTTGCCGTCAAGGCTTCTTCCCAGGCGCCGGATTCGATCATCTTGGTGATCGCCGCGTTGATGTCGCCGCACTTGTCGGTTCCGTCGGGAAGGCCCACTCCGTAGTTTTCCTCGGAGAACGGTGCACCGGCAACCTTGAACTTGCCCTGGTAGGCAGGCTGGGCCGCCAAACCGGCGAGGATGATGTCATCGGTGGTCACCGCGTCGATGGTGCCGCCGCCCATCTGGGTCACGCATTCTGCGTAGCCCGGAAGCTCCTGCAGGTTGGTGTTCTCGGCGTAGTTGTCCTTCACCTTCTGGGCCGACGTGGAACCGGTGACCGAGCACAGGTTCTTGCCGTTGAGGTCTTCGGGGCTGGCGATATCCGAATCGGTGGCCACCAGCAGATCCTGGCCTGCAACGAAGTATGGTCCGGCGAAGTCGACAACCTTATTGCGTTCCTCGGTGATCGAGTAGGTTGCGAAGATCATGTCGACCTGGTCATTCTGGAGCATGGTTTCGCGGTTCGCCGAAGGGGCCGAAACCCATTCGATGTTCTCCTCGGCGTAGCCCAGCTCGTTGGCAACGTACTTGGCAACATCTACGTCGAATCCGGTGTAGTTGTTGCCGTCTTTGAAGCCGAGGCCCGGCTGGTCGAACTTGATGCCGATGCGGATGCTCTCGGCATCGCCTTCGCCGCTCCCGCCGCCACATGAAGTGAGGGCCAAAGCCGCCACGGCTGCCATTGCAGCGACAGCGCCTAAACGATTCTTACGCATGATTCCTCCTGAATACAGAATGCGGTGATGGAATTAGTGGTTGGTAATGAGCTTGCCCAGGAAGTCCTTGGCACGGTCGCTCTGCGGGTTGGTGAAGAACTCGTGCGGAGTGGCCTGCTCGACGATCTGCCCGTCGGCCATGAAAATCACTCGGTCGGCGGCCTTGCGGGCGAAGCCCATCTCGTGGGTCACCACCAGCATGGTCATGCCTTCCTTGGCCAACCCGACCATGGTGTCTAGCACCTCATTGATCATTTCCGGGTCCAGCGCACTGGTCGGCTCGTCAAACAGCATGACCTTCGGCCTCATGGCCAGCGCACGGGCAATTGCCACGCGCTGCTGCTGGCCGCCCGAGAGCTGAGCCGGCAATTTGCCGGCCTGGTTGGCGACGCCCACGCGCTCCAAGAGCTGCATGGCGAGCTTGTCCGCCGCGGCCTTCTTCAGCCCCTTGACCTTGATCGGGCCGAGAGTCACGTTCTCCAGGATGGATTTGTGCGCGAAGAGGTTGAAGGACTGGAAAACCATTCCCACATCGGCGCGAAGCGTCGCCAGCGCCTTGCCCTCCTCGGGCAGGATCTTGCCATCGATGCTGATTTTGCCGTCGTCAATCGTCTCCAGACGATTAATGGCGCGGCAGAGCGTCGACTTGCCCGAACCGGAAGGTCCGAGAATGACTACAACCTCACCCTTGGTGACCTGAAGATTGATGTCGTTCAGTACATGGAGTGCCCCATAATGCTTGTTGACCCCAGTCAATTCAACGATGGGGCCGTCAGAAGAAGCTTGAGCTTGCTGATCGCTTTTCATAATCTAGACATTACTTCATGTGACGCACATAATGCGAGGCTACGAATGCGTCACAAAAAGTTGTTATCAAACTGTTCCGTAATCGTGCATCGGGCAATGCGCTGGATGCTGGGTGGTTACCGATAGAGTGAGGTCATGGTCCATAAGCGTAAAAGCGAAGAAAATGCGCATGCAGGGCGCAAGGTCCACGTTGAGGCGAGCTGGCCAAACAAAGAGCCAGCCGAGCAACTTGACCGCTATCTGCTGGAGAGTCCGCAGGAAGACGTCACGCATAGCGATGTGTGGCGCGTGCTGCGCATCCAATCGGAATTCGTCTCTGGATTCGGTTCGTTGGCAGGGCTGGGACCAGCGGTGTCGGTTTTCGGTTCGGCGCGCACCGATCCGGACAGCCTGTACTACAAGCAGGCTTATCGCATCGGGCAACGGCTAGCCCAGTCCGGGGTAATCACCATCACCGGTGGCGGCCCGGGCGCGATGGAGGCTGCCAACAAGGGTGCCAGCGATGCGGAAGGCTCCTCGGTGGGGCTGGGGATCGAACTGCCCTTCGAAACCGGGCTGAATTCCTGGGTGAACCGCGGCATCAACTTCCGCTATTTCTTCGTGCGCAAAACCATGTTCGTCAAGTACTCGCAAGGATTCATCGTGCTGCCCGGCGGTTTTGGCACCTTGGACGAGCTTTTCGAGGCATTGACCTTGGTGCAGACGCAGAAGATCACCGGATTCCCCATTGTCTTGGTTGGCACCGAATATTGGGGTGGGCTGGTGGACTGGCTGACGGATGTGGTTGCCAAGGAACGCGCCATTTCACCAAAGGACCTGGATCTCTTCCACCTCACCGACGATCCCGACGAAGCCGTGGACATCGTGTTGCGTAATATGGTGGAGGACCTGGACAAGAAGCAATCGAGCCGGAGCTAGCCATGCCATTTTTTCTCATAGCATTGGCAATCCTGGCCGTGGGCGGCGTGGCGTTGCTGATTTCAAGCCAACGGAAATCGGTTCCGGCCGGCCGGCATTTCGAATCCACGAGCGAGCCAATTGTGGGGCTCGTGGAGCATGAAGCGTCGTTGCCGCCGGTGTTGTTGCCGGAGCATCCGCGCGCCAACGATATTGACTCCGTGAAGTTCTCGCTGGGGCTGCGCGGCTACCGCTGCGATCAAGTAGACGACACTCTTGATGTGCTGGCTGCCGAGATCACCCGACTGGAAAATACAATTCGTGACATGGAGTCCCGGCGTGTGATTAGCGACACGACGCAAAATTAGCAATAATAGAAGATAAGTGTCCCTTATCAGCGACGAATCATCGCAGAAGGTGGACTTAGACATTGGGTTGTGCGCAAGGCAAAAAATGTTGCGCGCGTTAGCCACGGACGAAGGGAACAGCTCATATGGCTGCGATGAAGCCACGTACCGGTGACGGGCCGATGGAAGTCACCAAAGAGGGTCGAAGCCTGATTTTGAGACTGCCAATCGACGGCGGAGGTCGTCTGGTGGTGGAGCTGAACAGTGCGGAAGCAACTGAACTGCGTAACTGTCTAGTTGGGGTCACCGAATAATTCTTTAGCAAACCGAGGGCCGGCAAGATGCCGGCCCTCGGTTTTTCTACCCGCCGAACGCCCCGCTAGCGCGCTTTAGGTGCGGGCAGCACCGTGGCCACGAACAATCCCTGCTCGCTGGGGAAGAGGTGGGTCTGCAGCTTCGGGTCCTCGCGCAGCAGGCGCAGGGCATCGCGGGTGGCGACGGTGGAGGCGCGGCGTACCGCGGGACGCGCGAGGCGGTGTTCATCGAATGCGTTATTCAGCACGATCACCCCGCCCGGACCCACCAGGCGCTTGGCCTCGGCCACGTAGTCCAGCAGCAGTTCCGCGCTGGCATCGATGAGCACCAGGTCATAGGCGTGGTCGGCCAAGCGGGAGAGCACGCTTTCGGCGCGCTCGTTGATGATGCGCACGCGAGCCGAGAGGATTCCGGCTTCGCGCAGGCCCTGGCGCATGGCGTTGGCATGCTCCAGATCCGATTCGATGGCCGTCAGCGTCCCCGTGGCGCCCATGGCTTCGAGCATCGCCATGGAGGCGACGCCCACTCCGGAGCCGATCTCGACGATGCTGTGCGGGGCGCGCAGGGTGCAGAGCAAGGCGAGCATCGAGCGCCCGGCCGGATCGATGCATCGAACACCAAGATCCGCGGCCCGTTCGCGTGCGGCAAGCACATGATCGCGCTCGGGCAGCTGGTTTTGGCTGAAGCCCCAGCTGGCGAGGAGTTCTGGATTCATCGAAGGCATGAGTGTGAGGTCCTTGGGGTTGTCTGTCGGGTGGTCCGGAGACCATCGTACCTACCGAGTTGGGCCGATCTTGGACGAACTGCTGGCAGGTGCGCAGGCGATTCTTAGCTTCAGCTCAGCTTTCCGGGTCACAATTGAAGAGTGAACACTGCAAGTAGCCAGCTAATTGCCCCCGTGGACGGCCCCGAAACCGAGACCCCCTCATGGGACTCCATGGTGCACGACCATGGCGAACGGGTCTTTCGTTTGGCGTACCGTCTGACCGGTAACCGCCAGGATGCCGAGGACCTGTCGCAGGAAGCCTTCGTGCGGGCGTTCAACGCGTTGGAGAAGTACACGCCCGGCACCATGGGCGGATGGCTGCACCGCATCACCACCAACCTGTTCCTCGACCAGGCGCGGCGCAAGTCCAAAATCCGTTTTGACCGTTTTGCCGAGGGCGCCGAGGACCGCTTCCCGAGCAACGCGGTCACCCCCGAGCGGGACTTCGAATTCAACAATCTGGACGTGGATGTGGCCAAGGCGCTCAAGGCGCTCGCCCCCGACTTCAGGGCGGCGATCGTGTTGTGCGATATGGAGGGCTTCTCCTATGAGGAAGTCTCGCAGATCCTGAATGTGAAGCTGGGCACCGTGCGGTCGCGCATCCACCGTGGGCGCGCCATGCTGCGAGACGCCTTGGCGCACCGCAACCCGGCCAACCGCGCCCCGTTGACCGTGAGCCTGCCGCGCATCCCGTTGGGGCTGCGCACCGCCAAGCAGGGCTGACGCATAAGTCATCCGCCGTGGCGCGGTGACTTCGACCATTCGAAGCCGACAAGGTAATCTTTCATACGTGGAGTTAATTGGAATCAATGGCGGAGAATTCATCATTCTCGCCATCCTCGCAGTGGTGATCTTGGGTCCCGAGAAGCTTCCGGAGTACGCCAAAAAACTGGCTAACCTGGTCAAGGAACTACGCCGCATGGCCAATGGCGCCAAGGAGCAGCTGCGTGAAGAGGTCGGCGACGAGGTCGCAGACATGGACTGGCGCAAGCTGGACCCGCGGCAGTACGATCCGCGGCGGATCATCAAGGAAGCGCTCGTCGATGAATTCGACGAGGCGGTGAACGCGGCCAAGGCGCCGCCGCACCCCGCGCAGGCCCCGGTGCGAACGGCCGTTGAGACCGCCAAGCAGCAACCGCTGGCGGCCGACGAGCTGGCCCCCTTTGACACGGAAGCCACCTAGAACCTCTAGAAGGACATTGGCAGCGATCGCCCGGCAAGCCCGCGCGGCCGCTGCCCTAATTTCTGCGCCAGCTGGCGCAGGGAACCTGCCACCGGCGACTCCGGGGCGCCCAGCACCACCGGGACCCCTCGATCCGAGCCCACCCGCACCGCCTCTTCCAGCGGCAGCTGGGCGAGCAGCTCCACCGGATATCCGAGCTGTTCGCTGAGCGATTCGCTCAGCCGCAGCCCGCCGCCGGTTCCGAAGATCTCCATCTTGCCGCCGTCGGGCAGGCTCAGGTAGCTCATATTCTCCACCACGCCGATGACCTGCTGCTTGGTTTGCAAGGCAATGGTTCCGGCGCGTTCGGCCACCGCTGTCGCGGTGGACTGCGGGGTGGTGATCACCAGCAGTTCGCTATTGGGCAGCAGCTGCGAAACCGAGATCGCCATATCCCCGGTGCCCGGGGGCAGGTCCAGCAGCAGCACGTCCAGGTCCCCGAAGTACACGTCGGTCAAGAACTGTTCCAGCGCGCGGTGCAGCATCGGCCCGCGCCAGATCACCGGCTGGTTCGAGTCCAGGAACATGCCGATGGAAATGACCTTCACCCCGTGGGCCACCGGGGGCAGGATCATCTCGTCCACGCGGGTCGGTTTCCCGGTGATGCCCATCAGCGCCGGGATCGAGAAGCCGTGCACGTCGGCATCGATCAGCCCGACCTTCAACCCGTCCGCGGCCATGGCGGCCGCCAGATTCGCGGTGATCGAGGACTTGCCCACCCCGCCCTTGCCGCTGGCCACCGCGATCACCCGGGTCAGCGAATCCGGGTCGGAGAATACCGTGCGCTTGGCTTGCAGCTTCGCGCGCAGCTCGGCGCGCTGGACCGGGTCCATCACATCCAGCACGACGTTCACCGCCGCCACCTCGGGCAGCTCGCCCACCGCCTTGGCCACGTCGGCCTCGATGGTCGAACGCATCGGGCAGCCGGCGATGGTCAGCAGGATGCGCACCTTCGCGGTGCCCGCGACCAGTTCCGCGGAGCCCACCATGCCCAGTTCGGTGATGGGGCGGCGCAGCTCCGGGTCGATTACGGATTCAAGGGCGCGGTGCAGGGCCGCGGATTGGGTCACTTTGGGTTTGCCTTCCGATGCTGGGAGCGGTTGGAGTCAACCGTGTCAATTAACCCGGTGGACGGATTGCTGTGCTTGTTCTTGCGCTTGGCGCGCAGATGCAGGTCTTCGCCGTCGGTGGTTTCGAGCAGTTCTTCGAGCACATTGCGCAGTTCGGAACGCACATAGTCGCGGGTGGCGACATCGCGCATGGCCAGGCGCAGGGAGGCGAGCTCCCGGGTGAGGTATTCGGTGTCGTAGAGGTTGCGCTCGGCGCGGTTGCGGTCCTCGGTGAGCGAGACGCGGTCGCGGTCATCCTGGCGGTTCTGCGCGAGCAGCAGCAGCGGGGCCGCATAGGAGGCCTGCAAGGAGAGCATCAGGGTCAGCGCGGTGAAGCCGATGGCCGCGTCATCGAAGCGCCAGGCGGCCGGGGCGACGGTATTCCAGACGAGCCAGAAGGCGCAGAAGATCGTCATGTAGAACAGGAACTGCGGGGTGCCCATGAAGCGGGCGAATTTCTCCGTCGCCGAACCGAAGAGGTCCGGATCGGGGGAGAACTTCGGCCAGAACCGGCTGCGTGCCGAAAGGGGAGTATCCAGCCCGTTGCTCTTGCGCTGTTCGGCCATCCGGTGAACTCCTTTGCTGCTGATCGAGAATGCTGAAGCTTGCCGGCCTAATCCGCCGAGCGCCAGTCATCGGGAAGAATGTGGTCCAGGACGTCGTCGACGGTGATGGCGCCGACGAGCCGCCCCTCGTTGTTGACCACGCCCACCGAGGTGAGGTTATAGGTGGCCAGATGGCGGACCACGTCGGTGATGCTCGACAGGTCCGACATCGGTTCAAGTTCCTTGTCAAGAATATCGCCCAAGGGCTCCGGGGGAGCGGCGCGCAACAGCGCCTGGATGTGAACTTGGCCCAGGTAGCGGCCGGTGGGGGTCTCCAGCGGCGGACGCACCACATAAACCGTGGAGGCCAGCGCCGGGCTGATCTCTTCGAAGCGGACCGAAGCCAGCGCCTCGGCCACCGTGGATTCCGGGGTGAGGATCACCGGCACCGGGGTCATCACCGAACCGGCGGTGCCTTCGGGATAGGCCAGCAGGCGGCGCACGTCCTCGGCCTCCTCCTCGTTCATCAGCTCCAGCAGCTGGTGCTTGGTCTCCTCTTCCACCTCGGCGAGCAGGTCGGCCGCGTCATCCGGGTCCATCTCCTCGAGCACATCCGCGGCGCGCTCCAAGCTGAGCGCGGAGAGGATTTCGACCTGTTCGCGGTCCGGAAGCTCCTGCAAGACGTCGGCCAGCCGGTCATCTTGCAGATGCGCGGCGACTTCCAGCCGGCGTTTGCCGGTCATCTCATGCAGCGCGTCGGCGAAGTCGGCGGCCTTCATCTCATCGTGGGTGGCCACGAAGTTATCCGCGGACTGCGGTTCGCTCTGCGCCCCCTGGCGGATCTCCTCCCAGGAGACCAGCACCTTGTTGCGGCGGCGGGTGCGCAGGCCCAGCAGCGTGCTGGTCGTCTCCAGGCGCTGGACGAAGTACTCGTTGATCTCCCAGTCCCCGCGCCGGGTCTGGGTCAGCCCCACGTCCTCGATCAAACCGCGCCCGGAGGCATCGAGGAAGGTGACCGTGCGGTCGAACATTTCGGCGACGACGAGCATTTCCTGCCCGCGCTGCTGGAAGCGGCGCATGTTGACCAGTCCGGAGCAGATGACCTGGGTGGATTCCATCGACTGGATCCGGGTCATCGGCACGAAGACGCGGCGTTTACCCGGAACTTCGACGACCACGCCGACACAGGCCGGGGCCCGCTGCGGGCCGCGCGAAACGACGACGACGTCGCGTAGCCGGCCCAGGCGATCGCCCAAGGGGTCGAAGACGTCCAGCCCGAGGAGCCGGGCGACAAAGATTTTAGAAACGTGTGCGCTCACCGTTCTAGCCTAGCGTGCAAAGGGGCCGTTGGCGGTGTGCTGGGCCACGAAGCGGCACAGGATTCTTTCACCCTCAGCGATAGTGGGTGTACAACTGGGCGCACTCACAGTATTAGCGTGCACAATATAGGTATGACCTCGCCGCATGGAGTAAATTCAATCAGCCCCAACGGTTTGCCCCGTGGCGAACTGCTTGGGCGCTACACCAGCTATCTGGATGCCCAGAAACTGGTCGACTATCTTGCAGATAACAACTTCCCGGTCTCCGCCGTGAGCATCGTGGGCAACGACGTGCGCACCGTGGAACGGGTGACCGCGAAGCTTTCCTACCCGAAGGTGGCGCTGTCCGGCGCGGCGCAGGGCGGCATGATGGGCCTCTTCGTGGGCCTGCTGCTCTCGCTCTTCGGCGGCAGCGGAACCGGCCTGTACCAGATCCTCTCGGCCATCGGGCTGGGCATGGCGATCTGGATGATCGCCGGAGTCGTTTCCTACTCGATGCGCCGGGGCAAGCGCGACTTCGCCTCCTCGAGCAAGTTCGTGGCGACCAGCTTCGACGTGGTCGTGGACTTCGAGCATTCGCAGACCGCCCGGCAGCTGGCCGCCCAGCTGCCGATGCGTCCGCAGCCGGCACCGGGCAGCGCGCCGGCAGCGCAGCCGGTACAGCCGCCCGCCGCCCCGGTGGCGCAGCCAGTACAGCCGCCCGCTGCGACGCAGGCTCCGGCAGCTCCGGCAACGGAAGCAGCGCCCGCACCGACCAGCCAATTCGGCGACCTGCCAGATGGCCGCCCGCGCTACGGTGTGCGCGTGGACGAGCCAAAGCCCGCGGCGCCGGCGCAGCCCGAGGCGCAGGATGTGGCGCAGGCCGAGCCGACGGTTAAACAGGATGCGGTGCAGCCGCCCTCCGGCGAAGCCGCCCCGGAGACGGCCGGCCAGCCACAGGCCGAAGCCAAGGAATCCGAAGAAGAGACCAAGCAGCAGTAACCAAGCGCAGCAAACCCGCCACGAAGTTTTCCGCACCGAGCGGAGCAGCGTGGCGGGTTTTTGCTTGCCCGCTGGTCCGCGGCAGGCAGCCAGCGACGCAAAAAACCAGGGGCAGCCGGGCTTCCGAGGTGGAAACCGGCTGCCCCTGGCAACTGTGCAATGACCGCTGGCGGACTAGCCGCGCAGCTTTGCCATCCACGCCTCGACCTCGTCGGGCTTGCGCGGCAGGGCCGCGGAGAGGTTCACCGCACCATCGGCGGTGACCAGGATGTCGTCCTCGATGCGCACGCCCAGCCCGCGGTACTCTTCCGGGATGGCCAGGTCCTCATTCTTGAAGTACAGGCCCGGTTCGATGGTGAACACCATGCCCTCGACGAGTTCCGCGTCCAGGTACAGATCCGCACGGGCCTGGGCGCAATCATGCACATCCAGGCCCAGATGGTGGCTGGTGCCATGCGGCATCCAGCGGCGGTGGTGCTGGCCTTCGGGGGACAGCGCCTCCTCCAGGGAAACCGGGAGCAGCCCCCAATCCTGCAGGCGTTCGGCGAGCACGGTGGTGGCGATGAGGTGCAGGTCGCGGAACTTCAGCCCCGGGCGGACCGCGGCGTAGGTTGCATCGGCGGCGTCGAGCACGGCCTGATAGACCTTGCGCTGCAGCTCGGTGTACTTCCCGGAGACCGGCAGGGAGCGGGTGATGTCCGCGGTGTAGAGCGACTCGGCTTCCACTCCGGCGTCCAGCAGCAGCACCTCACCCTCGTTGACCTCGCCGGTGTTGCGGATCCAGTGCAGGATCGTGGCGTTGTTGCCCGAGGCGGCGATGGTGTCATAACCCAGTTCGTTGCCCTCGAGGCGGGCGCGGGCGAAGAAGGTGCCCTCCACGATGCGTTCCCCGCGCTGGTGGGCGATGGCGGCATCCAGGTTGCGCACGACGTCTTCGAAGCCTGCGATGGTGGCATCCACGGACTTCTGCAGTTCGGCTAGTTCGTACTCGTCCTTGACCAGGCGCAGCTCGGAGACGAACTCGGCGAGCTCGTTATCCAGCGCATCGCTGGCCTCCAGATCCTGTCCGGTGTTGATCCGCGAGGTATCGACCAGCGCCTCGACGTTCAGGTCGATCTCGCGCATCAGGCGGATGCGGATCCCGCCCAGGGCCTGCGGTCCCGAGTTCTTGGTCAGCGCATTTTCCAGCAGATCCAGCGACTGCGTGGAGATGCCGGTGCGGGCGGACATGGTGCTCAGCGTGGGACGCGGGCCCACCCAGAATTCTCCGGCGCGCGAGTCGAGGTAGAAGTCCGAGCTGTCCCGGCCCGCCATCGGCGCGAAGTACAAGGTGGCCGCGTGGTTGCCGCCCTGGTCCCCGGCCCCGTCGTCGGTTGGCTCCAGCACCAGGACCGCATCGGGTTCGTGGTCGACGCCCAGACCGGTCAGGTGCGCGAAGGCCGAATGCGGGCGGAAACGGTAGTCCGTATCATTCGAGCGGACCTTTGCCGGGCCGGCCGGAATGACCAGGCGTTCGCCCGGGTAGTGCGCGGAGAGGGCCGCACGGCGGGTGGCTGCAAAGCTTGCGGCAGGATCTGCTGCGGGAAGCTGGGAGGTGTCCGGCGCCCAAGAGGAAGCCATGAACTTCTTGAATGCTTCCGAGGTGGGACGCTGGGAGCGGTTGTTGACGCGATCTTCGAGCGGCTGGTCGTTGCCCGAAGGCGAAGAAACTTGATTGGTCATACTACTTAGTGTGTCACCGATTCGGGTATCCGGGCAAAGTAGCAGTAGGCCAGCTAATCTAGGGATATGCGAATTGACCTGCACACCCATTCAAATGTTTCGGATGGGACGCAACCGCCTGCCGAACTGATCGCGGCCGCGCAGCACGCCGGATTGGATGTGGTGGCGCTGACCGATCACGATCAGACCGCCGGGTGGGGCCAGGCGCGGCAGGCCGCGGCGAAACTTGGTGTGGGTTTTGTCCCCGGAATGGAAATCACCTGCCAGGACCATCAGGGAATCAGCGTGCACCTGCTGTGCTATCTGCAGGACCCCGGCTATCAGCCGTTGCTCGATGAATTGGATCTTTCGCGCAATTCCCGGGTCATCCGCGCCCAGCGCATCGTGGATCGGCTCGCCGAAGATTTTCCGATCAGCTGGGATTTGGTCTCCGAGCATTGCCAGCCGGGCGCCACGGTGGGACGCCCGCATATTGCCGACGCGTTGATTACCGCGGGGGTGGTGGAAAGCCGCAATGAGGCCTTCGCCAACATCCTCTCGGCGCGCTCGCGATACTACGTGGGGCACCCGGCCATCGACCCGCGCGACGCGGTGCGCCTGGTCCTGGAAGCCGGGGGAGTGCCGGTCTTCGCGCACCCTGCGGCCGCCTTGCGCGGACGGGTCGTGCCCGAAGCGACCTTCCACGAGATGATCGATGTGGGACTGGCCGGGGTGGAGATCCACCACCGGGACAACAGCGCGGAAGGCAAGCGCTTCCTGGCCCGGCTGGCCAAGCAATACGACCTGATCGTGACCGGTTCTTCCGATTACCATGGGGCCGGAAAACTGAACCGGCTCGGTGAGAATCTCACCGAGCCGGACATGCTGGATCGAATTATTGCGGCGGGAACCGGAGCTCAGGCCTCTTTGTAGGTGGTGGTTTCCGGCAAGCGGGAACGCATCACCTCGATGGCCTCGGCGTTCTGGTCGATCAGCACGAAGCGCCGATTCAACTTCGCGGCTACCGCACCGGTGGTCCCGGAGCCGGCGAAGAAATCCAGCACCCAGTCGCCTTCGCGCGATGAGGCGGCGATGATCCGACGCAGGATACCTTCGGGCTTCTGCGTCGGGTAGCCGGTCTTCTCCTTGCCGGTCGGAGAGACGATGGTATGCCACCAGACATCGGTGGGCAGTTTGCCCAGGGCGCGCTTTTCGGGGGTCACCAGACCGGGAGCCATATACGGTTCGCGGTCCACCTCGGCCGAATCGAAGTGGTACTTCTTCGGGTCCTTCACGTATACCAAGATGGTGTCGTGCTTCGCCGGCCAGCGGCTTTTGGCGCGGGCACCGTAGTCGTAGGCCCAGATCAATTCGTTCAGGAAGTTCTCGCGCCCGAAAATCTGGTCCAGCAGCACCTTGACGTAGTGCACCTCGCGGTAGTCCAGGTGCACATAGAGCGTGCCGTCTTCGGCAAGCAACCGGTGGGCTTCGTGCAACCGGGGCTCGATGAAGCTGAGGTAGTCATCGAAGCTGTCGTGATAGGAGCGCGCGGCCCCCAGCTCGGTGTTGTAGGAAAGACCCTTGAAGCCCACCCGATCGCCTTCGCCCTCGGCGGCCCGCACCATGGTGCGTTGCGCCCGGGTTTGCTTCCGGCCGGTGTTAAACGGCGGGTCGACATAGATCAGCGTGAAACTCCCGTCGGGCAGTTCCGACAAAGCCTTCACATTGTCACCGTGCAGCACGGTATTTTCCTGCGCCGGAGCGCCCGCGGTGAGTGCGGGCGCTCCGGTTTCGGGCAGGGTGGAATCCTCTGGTTGAGCGAGCACCGTTGGTACTGAATCCTTTCGGAAGAAGAATGGAAACGGAGAACTAATTAGTCCTGCGTTCCACCTTCGGTGCTGCGGGTGCGGCGGCGGGGCCGGCGGCGCGCACGCGATTCCTGCTCGGAGTCGGTGCCGGCAGCTGGCTGTTCCTCGTGCTGGTGGGTTTGGCGGTGGCGTTCGCCCTCGCGCGCCGGGCGGTCCTGCTTGCCCTTGGAATGCCCGTGGCGGCTGGCGCCCTGGTCGCCGGACTGTTCGCCTTCGACGGTGCGGGTACGGCTGCGGCCACCGGTGCTGCGCCTGCGCGGGGTGCGCTCGGTGCGCTCGGCTTGGTCGCGGCGCGGGGAACCGTCGCCCTCGGCCGGCGCGGTCTTCTTTGCACGCTGCAAGCGGCCCTTGGTGCCCTTGGGGATGTCCAGGTCGGCGAAGAAGTGCGGGGAGGAGGAGTAGGTTTCGACCGGCTCGGGCACATTCAGGCCCAGCGCCTTGTTGATCAGCGACCAGCGAGGCACCGAATCCCAGTCCACGAAGGTCACCGCGATGCCGGTGTTGCCGGCGCGGCCGGTGCGGCCCACGCGGTGCAGGTAGGTCTTCTCGTCATCCGGGCACTGCAGGTTCACCACGTGGGTGACGTCGTCCACGTCGATGCCGCGGGCCGCGACGTCGGTGGCGACCAGGATCTCGACCTTCCCGGCGCGGAAGGCCTTCAGCGACTGCTCGCGGGCCCCCTGGCCGAGGTCCCCGTGCAGGGCGCCGGCGTTGAATCCACGGTCGATCAGTTCGTCGGTGAGCTTGGCTGCCGAACGCTTGGTCTGGGTGAAGATGATGGTCTTGCCGCGGCCCTCGGCCTGCAGCAGGCGGGCCACCATCTCGTCCTTGTCCAGGTTGTGCGCGCGGTAGACCAGCTGGCGGATGTTGCGCTTGGTCAGCGAATCGTCGTCGCCCGGGTCGGTGGCGCGAATGTGGGTCGGGCGGGACATGTAGCGGCGGGCCATGGTGATCACGGCGCCCGGCATGGTAGCCGAGAACAGCATCGCCTGGCGCAGCGGCGGCAGGGCGGCCAGGATGCGCTCCACGTCGGGCAGGAAGCCCAGATCCAGCATTTCGTCGGCCTCATCGAGGACCACGGTCTTGATCTGCTTCAGGTTCAGCACGCGCTGGCGGTTCAGGTCGATCAGGCGTCCCGGGGTGCCGACGATCACGTCGGTGCCGGCCTTGAGCGCGTTGATCTGCTCCTCGTACGGGCGGCCGCCGTAGATGGTGGTGATCGAGATATTCGAGTGCTTCGAAGCCTGCGCCAGGTCGGCGCCGACCTGAATGGCCAGCTCGCGGGTCGGAGCCACGATCAGCGCCTGCGGGGCGCCGGGGAATTCGAGCTTCTCATAGCCCTTGTCGCCCTCGCGGATGACGCGCTGCAGCGCGGGGATGCCGAAGCCCAGGGTCTTGCCGGTACCGGTCTTCGCCTGTCCGATGATGTCGTTGCCACCGAGCGCCACCGGAAGGGTGAGCGACTGGATGGGGAATGGGTACTCAATACCTGCTTCGAGCAGCGAAGCGACGATGTCTTCGCGGACCTTGAGCTCGGCGAAGGTCTGCTTGGGAACCTCTACGTCGGCGGTATCAATTGGCTCGGGGAGTTCGACCTGTTCGGTCGATAGCGTCGTGTCGGTCACGATGTGTGTGTTCTCGTTTCATTTGTGGCACCGGTACTGGTGCTGCCAGCCCTGAGCTTCCAGGGGGCCGGCACCTGCCGGTGCGGGTCCAGCGGAGCCGATCGCGTCATACACGTCAACCGCCGCACGGGCGGATGTCGCAATGGTGACCGCTGGGAAGTCACCACGAAACTGTTCTCTTCGTTCAGCACGGTGCGACCGGGCATCCTAAATAGTGATAGCCCAAGCATAGCCTCTCCGCGCCGGATTCCCGTCGGCCGGGGGCGCTAGCCAACGATGTCGAACATGATCTTGCGTGTGGCGGGGTCCGCCGAACGCAGCGTGACGGTGACCAGCGTGCCTGGTGCCGCGCTTCCGGTGAACTGCCCGGTGATCGGTTCGGTGACCAATTGCAGGTTTCCGGGGCGGTCCTTGGCCTCGGTCGAGGCGGGATCGCCATTGTGCGCTCCGGTGGCCTCGCGCAACACGATGGCCTCAAACCTCTCGCCGACCCGGTGCTGCAGGACGTAGGCCTCGATCAGGTTGATGGCCGCCCGGGAGATCTGATTCGCCGAAATTGAACTTTCCCGCATCAGCCCCGGCAACTGCTCCAGCGCTTCGCGCAACTCGTCCGGGATGGGCTTGGCATGGGCTTGCAGGAAGCAGCACAGCAGCACGAAGCGGTCCACCAGGCGGCGCAACGGTGCGGTGGTGTGCGCATAGGGGGCGGCCAGCGCCGCCTGCTCCATCTCGTCTTCGTTTTGCCCGTTGATCACGTCATAGTCTGCGCCGCGGAACAGCGAGGCGGCCCGATGCATGATGACCAGCTGCCGCGGATCATTCACGTCTAGGGTGCGTAGATACTGGCCGTAGTTAAGCTGTCCATCCCAGGGGTGTCCCAGCAGCTTGGTCTGCTCCTTGAATTCTGCCAGGTCCTTCTCATCCGGGGCCGGCATGGTGCGCAGAATTCCGGTGCCGTGATCGAGCATGATCCGGGCGGCGGCCATGCCGGTGAGCAGGGAAATCTGCGCGTTATAGTCTTCCAGCGGCAAGGGCTGGCGGCTGACCAGTTTGTAGCCGCCATTGTCGGGCTCGACCTCTTGATCCGGAAGGTTCAGCGAGGCACCGCCGCGCAGGCGTTCCTGCTCGATGCGCACCGCGCCGATTTGTGCCAGCAGCTCCAGCTGCTCCCCGCCGTGGCCGGAGTCCAGCTTCGCTTGCGCGGAGGCGTAGTCCAGCATTTCCCGGGATTTGATCGTGGTGCGGCGCAGCTGCACGTCGGTGATGGCCCCCGCGGAATCCAGCGTGATAAGCCACAGGAATACCGGGCGGACCGCGCCGGGCAGCAAGGAACCGGCATCTTCTGAAATCAGCGGCGGGTGAAGGTTGATCTTGCGTTGCGGCAGATAGTAGGTCTGTCCGCGTTCCCTGGTGACCTCATCGAGTTTTGAGTTCAAGGCGACGAATGTGGGAACGTCGGCGATCGCATAGTGCACCAGGTAGCCGTCGTCTTTTCGTTCCAGGTACATGGCCTGGTCGAGATCCGTGGCACCCTCGGGGTCGATCGTGAAAAACGGCAGCGCGGTGTCGTCGTGTTCCGGTGCCCGCAAGTTATCGACTGCCTCCTGGGCAGCTTTGAGGGTTTGCTCGTCGAAGGGCGCGGGGACCCCCAATTCGCTTTCCAAGGCGAGCAGCAGCTCGTCCAGATTCGCTGCGGCATGTTTGCGGGGGCTGTGGATTCGTGGATTGGTCACACACCTAGGATTATCACAGAAGAGTGATTCAAACCACGATTAACGCAGCGTGGCCGCCCCCAAATGCCGGGGGCGGCCACGCTAGCGCAGGAAAGTTTGCCTTACTGGGCGAAGCCCACGCGGCGGGCCTCTTCGGGACCAACCTCAACATAGGCGATACCGGCCGCTGGGACCAGCACTTCGCGGCCCTTGGGATCCTTCAGCGATAGCATCGTACCCTCGGAGATCGCCTTGGATAACAGCTCGTTCACTTCGGCGTTGCTCAGCTCGGACTCGAGCACGACTTCGCGGGCTACATTCTGAATGCCAATCCGGATTTCCATGATTGTCAATGATCCTCTCGAAAGAATTACGAGTCCCGTCAGGGGCCTCTGAAACAAATCTAGCTAGTTTTCCTTCGGGAACCGTGAAATTCCGCGCCAAGCTAAACGCGAGATCAGGTCGACTGCGGTTTCCTGGTCCACCGGCTCGCCGCTGGTGGCCCAATATCGTGCCGAAACCTGGGACAGGCCGGCCAAGGCGCGCCCCACAAGCAACCCTTCGTCCTCGTCGAGGTCGGTATCTTTGACAACAACCTTCGAAATCGAAGTTGCCAGCGCATTGTTGAATTCTTCAATGCGTGCGGCGACCAGCGGATCGGAGAGCACATCCGACTCGAAGATCAGCCGATAGGCCTGCGACTCACGTTTGATGTACTGGTAATAGGTGTTGATCGTTTCGAAGACGCGTTGGCGGTTTTCGTTTGTCGAGGAGATTGCGTCATCCAGCAGCTTGGTGAAATCGGCCAGATGCGAATCGAGCAAGGCCAGATAAAGTTCTCGCTTGCCGGGGAAATGCTGGTAGAGCACCGGTTTGGAGACGAGTGCAACCTCGGCGATCTCGTCCATCGAAGCCCCGTGGTAGCCGTGGGCTACGAATACCTGGTGGGCTGCCTGCAGCAGCTGGCGGCGGCGCGCTTCGCGAGGCATCCGCTGGGTGCGTGGATTCTTGATTTCCCCGAGTTCCGCCATGATGTAGACCTTTCAACCTGCTGCGTGTGGTGGTTGCCGGCGAATGCTCCGCCCGTAAAACCACCACCTACTTGCAAGTAGTATTCCATGTCGCGCCGAAAATATCGCCAGCGACGGCGGGGTGTCTGAAGTGCTTAAGCGCTTTGCTCCAAGGGAAGTACCGGGCAGGCGGCGTTATCTGCAGATTCTGCGTCGACACGCACCGGCTTGGCCGGCGCGGTGGCCGCGGAACCGGAGAGATCCAGCCCGTAGAGGGTTTCGAGGGCTGCCACATATTCGTCGGTACGGCCTTCGGCCGCCAACTCGCGGGCCCGCATGGTTGGCACGTGGAGCAGCTGGCGCATCATCCGGCGCATGGCTAGTTCCACTTCTTCGGCCGCGGCGGTGCATCCGTGCTGCGCGCGGACCTTCGCTACTTCGGCGTCCAATACGGTCTTGGTGTGGGCGCGCAGCGCCACAATGGCGTGGTCCGCTTCGCGCTCGCGCTGCGCGGCGGAGAATTCGCGGGCGGCCTTGGTGACGATCCTGGTGGCGTCGTGCACGGCCAGAGCCTGGTCGTTGGGCGCTGCCATCCGAACCGATTCGAGGGTGATGAGCTCAACGTCGGCCAGTTGCGCAATGGTTGGATCAAAATCGTGGGTCAACGCCATATCGATGGCTATCAGCGGCTGGCCCTCAACGCGCAGTTCCTCCAAGGTATGGCTTTCCAAACGGTTTCCACCGCCGGAACAGCCGACGATGACGTCGGCTTCGCGCAGGGCTTGGGTCAGGTGCTGCTCGCTCAGCGGGAAGCCGCCGCGCTTATCGGTGAAATCCGTGGCCCGGCCCGAGTGGGAGTACACGCTGATGCGCTTGACGCCGCGTTCCTTCAGCAGCGCCATGGTGGCGCCCGCATAGGATCCGGTCCCGAAAAGCACGATGTCCTGGTCTTGCCAGCTGCGGCTGCCATCCATCAGCTCTTCGGCGAGATCCAAGGCCACCGAAACGACGGATTTTCCTTGGGAGCCCAAATCGGTGCTGCTTCCGACATCCTTCGCGGCGCGCGTGGCGTTTTGGAAGAGCCGGGTGAGGCTGCTCGTGGCTGTTTTCTCCTGCTGGGCCTGGGTCAATGCGCGACGGACCTGACCGGCAATTTCACGTTCGCCCACCACAGCGCTGTCCAGGCCGGCGCCCACGGAGAAGAGGTGGTCGATTACCGGTTCCCCTTCCAGGGTGGTCAGCCGGCGGGCGAGGAAGTCCGCGGACAGCTCGGTGTGCGCGGAAAGTTCATTGACCAGATGCTCGGTGGCATCTTCGACGTTTTCCACATCCGCATAGACTTCGAACCGGTTGCAGGTGGCCAGCACCACGGCACCGTTGATAGCCGCCGAACCATTGATGGAAGCGGCGGCTAGCCCGCTGGCCGAAGCGCTCAGTTGCGCCACGGTCTCCAGGTCGAGCTGTGAATGCGATGCGACAAGAGATAAGAAAACCACAATGTTCCAAGAATAGGCCGAATTAGGGCAGCTAAACAACGCAGGCGAACCTAACTGATGGGGGTTTTGGCCCGTAATGTTGCTCACCTTCCCCTGAGGGTGAACGGCACAAATGGGCTTTTACCTGCAAGAGTTGGCATCATTGAATCATGACTCTGTCGCAGAACCATCCCTTCGTTGATGGACGTACCTCCGATTCCGCATTGATCCAGGCCCTGACCGGTCGCACACCGAGCCACCACCCGGTGTGGTTCATGCGCCAGGCAGGGCGCTCGCTGCCCGAATACCTCAAGCTCCGCGAAGGCGTGAGCATGCTTGACTCGTGCCTGGACCCTGCGATGGCCAGCGAAATCACCTTGCAGCCGGTGCGCCGGCACAAGGTCGACGCCGGCATCTTCTTCTCCGATATTGTGATTCCCTTGCGGCTGGCGGGCATCGGCGTGGACATCGTCCCCGGTGTCGGCCCGGTCCTGGACAAGCCGATCCGCACCGCAGAAGACGTGGCCAATCTGCCCGAGCTCACCGATGAATCCCTGGACCCGATCCGCGAAGCGGTGGCGCTGACCGTCGCCGAGCTGGGCAGCACCCCGTTGATCGGTTTCGCCGGGGCACCGTTCACCGTGGCCGCCTACATGGTTGAGGGCAAGCCGAGCCGCGACCACCTCGGCCCACGCACCATGATGCATTCGGAACCCGAGGTCTGGGACAAGCTGATGAGCTGGGCCGCCGACGCTTCGGGCAAGTTCCTGCGCGCCCAGGTGGAGGCCGGCGCCTCCGCCGCGCAGCTGTTCGACTCCTGGGCCGGTTCGCTGTCCCTTCCGGATTATCAGCGGTTCGTCGCCCCGTATTCTTCGCGTGCGCTGGACTTCGTCCGCGATACCGGCGTGCCGCTAATCCACTTTGGCACCGGCACCGGCGAATTGCTGACCGCCATGCGCGACTCCGGCGTGGACACCGTGGGCGTGGATTACCGCATCCCGCTGGAAACCGCGATCGAGCGGCTGGGCCAGAGCGTGTCGGTGCAGGGAAATATTGACCCGGCCCTGCTCACGGCCCCCTGGGAAGTGCTCGAAGCCCACGTCCGCCAGGTCGTAGCCAGCGGCGCCAAGGCCCGCGGGCATGTGCTCAACCTGGGGCACGGCGTGCCGCCAACCACGGATCCGACGGTGCTCACCCGAGTGGTTGAACTAATCCACTCGCTCTAGGCACACAGGGCTAGGCTAGGTTTCAAAGACAGATCTCCGCTTCCGGGACGCGCCGGCAATCCCGGCACGTCCCGTTCGGCGGGGAACATCGAGTTGAAGGTGGAAGGTGCAGCGCCCATGACCAAGAATCAGCGCAACGCCCCGGCGGCAGACAAACAAGGTGCACGTCCGGCGGTAAAAATCCGCCGTGATCTCGCCGGAGACACGGCAGCACATGCCCTGCGCCTGCTGGAAAAGGTCCGCGCGGCCGCGGAAACCCGGGCCTCGAAAGACAGCGCACCGCACGCTGCCGCACCGCACGCGATAGTTGTCGGCGGCGGTATCGCCGGATTGGTGGCCGCGCGTGAAATGAGCCAGACCGGATACCGGGTTACGGTCCTTGAAGCCTCGGACAATTTCGGTGGCTGCCTGCGCCGGGTTGAGGTCGCCGGCCTGGCCCTCGACGCCGGAGCCGAGTCTTTCGCGTTGCGCGGCGGCACCGTCAGCGCATACCTCGATGAGCTGGATCTGAGCGAAAAAATCGCCCAGACCTCCGGGGTCGGCGCCTGGCTGATCCAGGGGGACGCCGAAAACGTCGAGGCTAATCCGCTGCCGCCGAGCTCCTTGCTGGGGATCCCCTCGAATATCCGCAGCGATGAGGTGCGCCGAATCATCGGCCGGGCCGCCACCGTGCGTGCCGCGGCCGATCTGGTCACGCCGATGCCCAAGAAGTGGGCCACGGAAAAGCTTTCGCTCGCCGAGGTGGTGCGCCACCGCATGGGGCAGAGCGTGCTTGACGCTTTGGTCGCCCCGGTAGTCAACGGGGTGTACTCCACCGACCCGGCACGGATCGACATCGACGCCGCAGCCCCGGGGCTGCGCGAAGCAATGCAGCGAACCGGATCCCTGGCCAAGGCCGTGGCCCAGCTGCAGGGCGATGCCCCGGCAGGTTCGCGAGTCGCCGGCCTGGACGGCGGCATGTACACGCTGGTGACGACGCTGACCGAGCAGCTGCAGGAATCCTCGGTGGCGCTGGTGCGCAATTCGCCGGTAACCGAGATCCGCCATCACGACGGGGCCGCGCAGCCGTACACCGTGCAGACCCTGGGCCAGGAGCTCGGCGCGGACCGGGTAGTCATTGCCACCGAGGCCCAATCCGCGCTCAAGCTGCTCAACCCGCTGCTTGAAGAGCAGCAGCGCATCAGCGCCGAGGCCGAGGCCAATTCCATCGCCCTGGTGGTGCTCGTGGTCGATAAGCCAGAACTCGACGATGCGCCGCGCGGTTCCGGGGCGCTCGTGGCCAAGGAAGCGCCCTTGGCGGCCAAGGCCATGACCCATGCCAGCGCGAAATGGCCGTGGCTGGCAGAGCAATCCGGTCCGGGCACCCACGTGCTGCGGCTGTCCTTCGGCCGGATCGGGCAGCATGAGCCGCTGGTCGAATCCGGAGACGAGCAGGCGCTGCTTGCGCAGGCAGTCAAAGATGCTTCAAAGATTCTCGGTGTTGAATTGCATCAGGACGATGTCGTGGGAAGCGCCGTGTCGCGCTTCAACGACATGGTGCCGCTGCAGGGCGAGGCCGCCAGCGCACGCCGGGCGCAGGTGAACTCGGCGGTGGAGAAGTTTGATGGTTTGGACCTCGTGGGCGCGTGGCTTGCCGGCACCGGGTTGGCCCGAGTCATCGGACACACCCGGCGGACAGTTGCCATCAGCGCCCGCTAACTAGTTTTAAAGCATGAGATAGATCAGTTGATCAAGGAGAGCACTAAGTGAGCTACGAAGTACAGCACAATTCACCGGTCATGCGAGACCGCGACGCCGCTGGTGAAAACCCGACCATGTTCTACACCTTGTGGACCGTGTTCAAGCGCTCCGCCAACGTGGAACTAGGCGCGGCGGATGTTGCGGCCTTCGACTCGCTGGTCGCCGAACTTGCCGCATCCGGTGTGGCCGTGCGCGGTATCTACGACGTGTCGATGATGCGCGAAGAGGCCGACGTGATGCTCTGGATGCACGGACCGGCCGCCGAGCTGCTGCAGGCCTCGATGCGCCAGCTGCGCCGCAGCTCGCTGCTCGCCGGCACCGAGATCGTGTACTCCACGATGGCCGTGCACCGCGAAGCCGAATTCGCCAAGGACCACTCGCCGGCCTTCGCCCGCGGCCTGGATGCCAAGGAATGGATGACCGTCTACCCCTTCGTGCGCACCACCGACTGGTACACCATGGACCCGGCGGACCGCGGCAAGATGCTGCGCGATCACGGCATGCTCGGCCGCGAATTCCCGAACGTGCTGGCAAATACCGTTGCCGCCTTCGCCTTCAGCGACTTCGAATGGCAGATCTGCCTCGAAGCCGACGACATGATCGACCTGGTCGACATGATGCGCCACCTGCGCTACACCGAAGCCCGCCACCACGTGCGCGAAGAGACGCCGTTCTACACCGGACGGCGCATCTCGGCCGCCGAGGTCATCGAGGTTTTGAAGTGACCCAGGATTTCGATCCACGCACCGGCTATGACGCCAACGGCAAGATGGCGCCGAAAGCCTACGACGCGATTCTGCTCTCCTCCTTCGGCGGTCCCGAAGGCCAGGAGGACGTGATCCCGTTCCTGCGCAATGTCACCGCAGGCCGGGGGATCCCCGACGAACGCCTCGAAGAGGTGGCGGTGCACTACCGCAAGAACGGCGGCGTCTCGCCGATCAACGCGCAGAACCGCGCGCTGCTTGCCGCCCTGCAGGCCGAACTGACCGCGCGTTCCATCGGGGTGCCGGTGTACTGGGGCAACCGCAACTGGCACCCGTTCGTCAACGACACGCTGAAGCAGATCGCCGAGGACGGGCACCGCAAGGTGCTGCTGCTGGGCACCGGGGCGTACACCGGCTACTCGGCCTGCCGCCAGTACCGCGAAGACCTCGGCATGGGACTGCGCGATACCGGGCTGGAGGGTGTGCTGGAAGTTGACAAGCTGCGCCAGTTCTTCGACACTCCGGCCTTCGTGCAGCCCTTCATCGAGGGGCTGGGGGCCTCGCTGGCCGAGGTGCGCGAACAACTTGCGGCGAAGGACAATGCCGAAGGCAAGATCAAGATCGTCTTCGTGACGCACTCGATTCCGCGGGCCGACGCGGACGCCGCGGGACCTGCTCAGCTGCGCGCACAGGCGAGCGAGAATCTCTATACCGCCCAGCACCGTGCGGTCGCCGAGCATATTCTGGCCAACGTTCCCGAGGCCCAGGGCCTGGAACACAGCCTGGTCTACCAGTCGCGTTCCGGGGCCCCGCACGTTCCGTGGCTGGAACCGGATATCAACGACGCGCTGGCCGAGGACGCCGCCGCCGGGGTGGCCGGGGTCGTGGTGGTGCCCATCGGGTTCATCTCCGACCACATGGAGGTCTTGTGGGATCTGGACACCGAGGCCAAGGACAGCTGCGCCGAACTGGGGTTGGCCTTTAGCCGGGTCGCAACTCCGGGAACGCACCGGGCTTTCGTCTCGGGCCTGGTCGATCTGCTCGAAGAGCGCCTGGCAGATGCCAACGGCCAAGCGCTGCGCGCAGGCCGGATGAGCGCCGTTGCCGGTGGACCATGGTTTGACGTGTGCCGCCCGAATTGTTGTGAAAAGCGCGCGTTGGACGGCTCCTTGCGTCCGACCATCGCTGCGGTCGATTCCGAAGTGGGGGTGCCCCAGGCATGAGCGAGAGCTTTCGTGTAGGTACGCGCGGCAGCGCGCTGGCGACCACGCAGACCGGGTGGGCCGCCACGCGCTTGGCCGAAGCCTCCGGGCTTCAGGTGGAGACGATTCTGGTCAAGACCGAGGGAGATGTGATCACCGGGCCGCTCTCGCAGCTTGGCGGTACCGGGGTCTTCGCCGCCGCCTTGCGCCAGCGGTTGCTGGATTCGGGCTGCGATCTGGCGGTGCATTCGCTGAAGGATCTGCCCACCACGCAGCCCGAGGGCCTGGTGCTGGCCGCCATCCCGGAACGTGAAGACATGCGCGACGCCCTGTGCGCCCGCGACGGGCTGACGCTCGCCGAACTGCCCGAAGGGGCGAAGATCGGCACCGGTTCGCCGCGCCGCGCCGCGCAGCTGCTGGCCTTCCGCCAGGATCTGCAGATCGTCGACATCCGCGGCAACGTGCCCACCCGGCTCGGCCGGGTGAAAGGCACCGGCGCCACCCATGACGACGGAAGCGTGGGGCGCAGCGTGCAGGGTGACCTGGACGCCGTCATCCTCGCCGCCGCCGGCATGCGCCGGCTCGGCCTGGAAGCGCACATCACCGAGTACCTGGATCCGGCCATCATGCTGCCGGCCCCCGGGCAGGGGGCGCTGGCCTTGGAGGTGCGCGCCGCCGGCTCGGATCACCCGGCCCTGGATCGGGCGCTGGCCGAACTGGATCACCTGCCAACGCGCCTGCAGGTCGAGGCCGAACGTGCGCTGCTGGCGGCTTTGGAAGCCGGCTGCGCGGCGCCGATCGGCGCCCTGGCCCGGGTTCAGGGCGGCACGCTCGTCTTGGAGGCGGTCGCCTGCAACCCGGACGGCTCCGAAACCATGCGCCGCAGTGCCCGAGCAGACGCGGCCACCGTAGCGGAGGCACGCGAGCTTGGACGCGGTCTGGCCGAATCGATGATCGCCGACGGCGCGGCGGTAGTCGCAGGCTTGGCTTAATTGCGACCATGAGCTATCAGGCGTTGATCCTGCGCGACGCGGCGCGAGCCGCGGCTACCGTGCGGGAATTTGAGCAGCTGGGCATCGAATCTTGCTGTGCCCGGCTGATCGACACCGTCTGGCCCGCGGATCGCAGCGAGCTGTCCCGCGGCGTCGCGGCACTGGCGGCGGGCTCCTACCAGTGGCTGGTGCTCACCTCGGTGAATACCGTGGAGGTGATCGCCACCTTGCTGGCCGGACGCCCGCTTCCGCCGCGGCTGCGCGTGGCGGCGGTGGGCACGAAGACCGCCAAGGCCGCCCGCGCGCAGTTGGGCGTCGATGCGGATTTTGTGCCGACGGAGCAGTCCGCGGCCGGAATGGTGGCCCAGTGGCAGCTGGAACCGGGGCAGAAGATCTTCTATCCGCATGGGGACCTGGCCAGCTCGACGCTTGGCGCCGGGCTCGGCGCCCATGAAGTCCACGAGGTCCTGGCTTACCTCACGGTTGCCGCCGGCAGCGGGGGAGCACCGCTTACGGCGGTGCCGGCGCCACCGGGAATTCGCGTGCTCGCCCCGGAAGAGATAACCCGGCAGCTGGATCGGCTGGATCTGCTGGTGTTCAGCGCACCAAGCATCGTGCGCCGCTTCGTGCAGCTAGCCGGTGACCGGTTGCCCGAGCGGGTGAAAACCGTTGCCATCGGCCAGCCTACGGCCGCGGCCTTGCGCGCGGCCGGGTTGCGCGTTGACGCCATCGCCGCGGAACCGACGCCCGCCGGTTTAGCTCGCGCGGCCCAAGAACTTTTGCACAATGCGAATCATCAATTCTAGAAAGAAGTGACATGGCTTTCCCTCAGCACCGACCTCGCCGGCTCCGGCAGAATCCTGCAGTTCGCCGACTCGTCGCGGAGTTCGAGCTGTCCTCGCGTCAGTTGATCCTGCCCGCCTTCGTCCGCGAGGGCATCGGCGAGCCGAACCCGATCAGCTCCATGCCCGGGGTCGTGCAGCACACCATGGATTCGCTCAAGGCCGCTGCGGCGGATGCCGCCGAGCGGGGCCTGGGCGGCATCATGCTCTTTGGCATCCCGGAGGACCGGGACGAAAACGGCAGCGCCGGAATCGACCCGAACGGCATCTTGAACCGGGGCATCGCGGCCGTTCGCGAAGAGGTCGGCGACGAGCTGGTCATCATGTCCGACGTGTGCCTGGACGAGTTCACCTCTCATGGCCACTGCGGCGTGCTTGATGCCCAGGGCCGGGTGGACAATGATCGGACCCTGGAAATCTATGCCGAGATGGCGGTAGTCCAGGCCGAGGCAGGGGCGCACATCCTGGGCCCTTCTGGCATGATGGACGGGCAGATCGCGGTGATCCGCGAGGCCCTGGACCAGGCCGGCCAGCAGGACGTGGCGGTGCTCGCCTATGCGGCGAAATACGCCAGCGCCTTCTACGGCCCATTCCGCGAGGCCGTCGACTCGCAGCTGCAGGGGGATCGTCGCAGCTACCAAATGGACGCCTCGAACCGCCGCGAGGCGCTGCTGGAAGTCGAACTGGACCTGGCCGAAGGCGCGGATATGGTCATGGTCAAGCCAGCCATGAGCTACCTGGACATCGTCTCGGATATCGCTCAGCTGTCCCCGGTTCCGGTCTCCGCCTATCAGATCTCCGGAGAATACGCGATGATCGAAGCCGCGTCGGCCAACGGCTGGATCGACCGCCGCGCCGCGGTGCTCGAATCCCTGCTTTCCATTCGCCGGGCCGGCGCCCAGCAAATCTTGACCTACTACGCAGCCGAAGTCGCCGGCTGGTTGAACGAAGGAAAAAAATAAATGTCGAATTCCGAGAAGCTTTTCACCGAGGCCCGTGACGTCATGCCCGGTGGCGTGAACTCGCCGGTGCGCGCCTTCGGCTCCGTCGGCGGCGTGCCGCCGTTCATGGTCGGCGCCAAGGGCGCTTACCTCACCGATGCCGATGGCAAGGAATACGTTGACCTGGTGTGTTCCTGGGGTCCTGCCCTGCTGGGGCATGCCCACCCGGAGATCCAGTCGGCGGTGCACGCCGCGGTCGACCGCGGGTTGTCCTTCGGCGCCTCCACCCCGGATGAGGCAAAGCTCGGCCGGCTGATCAAGGATCGCATGGGCGGCGTGGACCGGGTGCGCATGGTTTCCACCGGCACCGAGGCCACCATGACCGCCGTGCGCCTGGCCCGCGGCTTCACCGGCCGCGAATTGATCATCAAGTTCTCCGGCTGCTACCACGGCCACCTCGACAGCTTGCTTGCGGATGCCGGCTCGGGCGTCGCCACCTTGGCGCTGCCGGGTTCCGCCGGGGTCACCGCGGCCACCGCCGCCGAGACCTTGGTCCTGCCGTATAACGACCGTGCCGCCATCGACGCGGCGTTCGCCGCGCACGGGGCGAATATCGCGGCCGTGATCACCGAATCCGCACCCTGCAATATGGGCGTGGTGGTACCGGAGGAGGGCTTCAACAAGTTCCTGAAGGACACCACCGCCAAGCATGGCGCGCTGCTGATCCTCGACGAGGTACTGACCGGCTTCCGCGCCTCGTCCTCCGGGTACTGGGGCTTGACCGGCAAGGAAGAGGGCTGGAACGCGGATCTGTACACCTTCGGCAAGGTCATCGGCGGCGGCTTGCCGACCGCGGCCCTGGGCGGCCGCGCCGAGGTGATGGATTATCTGGCTCCCTTGGGCCCGGTCTACCAGGCGGGAACCCTCTCGGGTAACCCGGTCGCCATGGCGGCCGGCATCGCACAGCTGACCCACGCCACCGAGGAGGTCTACGCACACATCCTCAAGGCGTCCACCGCGCTGGAAGGCGCGCTGCGCGAGGCCTTTGACACCGCCGGGGTGGATCACTCGATCCAGCGCGTCGGTTCGCTGTTCTCGGTGGCCTTCGGCACCTCGGCCAAGGGCGTGCACAACTACGCCGACGCGCAGGGGCAGGAAGCATTCCGCTACGCGCCGTTCTTCCACTCGATGCTCGACTCTGGCATCTACCTGCCGCCAAGCGTGTTCGAGGCTTGGTTCCTCTCCGCGGCACACGACGACGCAGCCATGGAGAAGATCTTCGCGGCACTGCCAGCGGCCGCTCGGGCCGCCGCTGCGGCCACCGCATAGTAGCCACCAGCACCAAGAGGCCACGGTAGCCGCTCGCCCCATCCGGGCAGCGGCTACCGTGGCCTCTTGCTATTCTGGGCCGGGAACTGGGCAGCCGCCGGCGGTCCCTGATAGCTTGGCCCACAGCATCAGCATCAACAACGGCAGTGAAAACCAGAGGAGCGCCAGATGACCGAGACGATCGCCGAGCACATGATTCCCCTGATCGACGAGCAGATTCCGGATTTGTTGGACTATCTGGGCATACCCGGGGTGGCCGATATCCATGTGCACTTTCTGCCCGAGCCGATGCTGGAAAAGGTCTGGGCGTACTTCGATGAGGCGGAGCAACGTTATGGTCGTTGCTGGCCGATTACCTATCGCATGGCTGAGGACGCCCGAATCCAACGGCTCCGTGAGATCGGGTTGGCGGCTATCCCTGCGCTTTCGTACGCGCATAAGGCGGGCATGGCCAGTTGGCTCAATGATTGGGCGGCGCGCTTCGCCGAACGCGTCGACGGGGCACTGCATTGCGCAACCTTTTACCCGGAGCCCGGGGTAGGCAGCTACGTTCGGCAGGCCATCGATGCCGGGGCACAACTATTCAAGATCCACATCCAAGTCGGCGGGTTCGCGCCCCACGATGCGCTGCTCGACGAAGCATGGGAAGTCCTCGAGCAAAGCAGGATACCGGTGGTCATCCATGCCGGTTCGGCACCGTTGAGCGGCAACTACACCGGGCCGCAGAACGTTCGAATCCTGCTGGAGAAGTATCCGGACCTCGTGCTGGTCATAGCGCATATGGGGATGCCCGAGTATCACGAATTTGCCGATCTTGCCGAGGCGTTTTCAGGCGTTTACCTGGATACGACCATGGTGGGTACCGACTTCACCAACGAATTCGCGCCGATGCCGCAAAGCTATATTTCCCGTTTGGCTTCACTCCAGGACAAAGTCATTCTCGGCTCGGATTACCCGAATATCCCTTATCCCTATGCGCATCAGCTGCAGGCACTAGCCCGGTTGGGGCACGGAAAATCCTGGATGCGAGCGGTGCTCTGGGAGAACGGGGCACGGCTGCTGGGACTTTCGCAAGCTGGCTAATCTCTAGGACTTTGACCGCATAAAGTAGAGCTGCGCTGTTCCTCAAAACGGGAACAGCGCAGCTCTATTATTTACTTGTGCTTAGAAAGCTGGGATGACGCTTCCATCGGTCCAAGTTTCGCTAATGTAGGCTCCAACCTCATCGGAGTGCAGCAGTTCGTCGAGCTTGGTGATTGCAGGAGTTTCTTCACCGGCACGCCAGGTCAGGAAGTTAGCATGTGGATTGTTTTCGCCGCTTTCCTGATCAAGTTCTTCGTCAAGATTCAACTTGGCCTGGGCAATGAAGTTTCCGTTGATTACCGCAACGTCGACGGAATCGTCTTTGGTGTAAACCTGTGGAACCTGTTCGGCATTCATCTCAGTGAACTTCAGTTTCTTGGGGTTCTTTGCTTCGTCGTCCTCAATGGTCAACACGGTGTCGCTGTCTTCCAGTCCGGAAAGCAAGCCTGTGCTTTCCAACAGACGCAAGCCGCGAAGCTGATTCGCTGGGTCGTTGTTGAGGACGACAGATGCACCTTCGGTGACGTCAGCTGGCTCACTGAACTTTTTGGAGAAAACGGTCATCGGCTCGACATGAATGCCTTTGCCGTGCTCAAATTCGTAGCCCTTGTCCGCAACCTGCTGGGCTAGGTAAGCCTCAGTTTGGAAGTAGTTGGCATCAAGTGAGCCATCTTCCAACGAGGTGTTTGGGAGGATATAGTCATCGTATTCAACGATGTCCAGATCGATGCCAGCATCTTTGGCAAGCTCTTCATCAACGTACTCAAGAATCTGAGCGTGTGGAACAGAGCTTGCGCCTACAGTGACGACAACAGGGTTTGCCGGGTCCAGGCTGGCTTCTGCGGATGGTTCGGTGGAACCGGTGCTACCGCAAGCGGTCACCGCAAAGAGAGTGGCGACACCAGTGACGGCGAGAGCGAGCTTTTGACGCATGTGAGTGATTCCTTTGATATGGACCGTTGCCGGTAACGGGGGAGCTGAATGGAGCGGTGAGGGTGCCGCCCCAGTCCGCCGGTGGCCCGGCGGAATAGTGATTTCCTAGCGGTGATCAACCTTGCGGGCAATCCAGTCGCCGAGGATCTGTACCACTTGCACCATTATCACGATGATGATGATGGTAATGATCATGATTTCAAGTTCGTAGCGCGTGTAACCGTAGTTGTAGGCCAACCGGCCCAAGCCGCCGCCGCCAACCAAACCTGCCATGGCAGAGTATCCAATGATCGTCACGACGGTGGTGGTGATCGCCGAGACTATACCGGGTAGCGCTTCGGGAACCATGACCTTGCGAATAACCTGCATCTTGGTGGAGCCCATGACCAGCGCGGCGTCGATCTTTCCGGATGAGACATCGCGTAGCGCGGTCTCCACCAGTCGAGCGAAGAAAGGGACCGTACCGATAGTCAGCGAGACTGAGGCGGCGATGGGACCTAGCGATGTGCCAACAACCAATGCCGAGAATGGAATCAAGGCGACCATCAAGATTGCGAACGGGATTGAACGGGTGATATTCACGATGATGCCCGACAAAATCACGTTCAGCCAACGCATGGGCGCCAGCCCAGTCTTATCGGTGGTGTGCAATAAAATGCCAATCAGCAAACCCACCACGACGGATACTACCGACGAGATGAAAACCATTTGCATGGTCTCAACGGTGGCCGGCCACATGGCCTTGGTGATGCCTGGGTTATTCAAGAGTTCAGTGAAGTAATCCATAACTTACTTGGCCTCCTTCACGGTCACTGCAATACCTGTGGACTCCAAATGTTCGATAATCGCAGCGATGTCCACGTCTGGGGCAAACTGCACACGCAGATGCGCGAACTGCTGGTCGCCCAGATGCTCTACGGAACCTGCCAAGACATTGACGTCGGTGTTGAACTTTCGTGCGATGCCGGAGATGACCGGCTCGGTGGCTTGCGCGCCCGTGTAGAGCAGGTCAAGTACGCGACCTGCACCTTCTGCCTGCGGGGCTTCTCCCGGCAGTGGAAGCAGCGTAGAAGCCAAACGTCCTGAAGCGTTGGTGATGACCGCTTCGAGGTCGCCGTGCTCCACGATCTTGCCGGCTTCGAGCAGGGAAACCGAATCGCAAATCTGCTTGACGACGTGCATCTCGTGGGTGATGATCAGTACCGTGATGTTCAACCGGTCGCGAAGCTTCCTAACCAGTTCAAGAATTTCATCGGTGGTGGCCGGGTCCAAAGCACTGGTTGGCTCGTCGCAGAGCAGCACGTCGGGGTCTGTCGCTAACGCGCGGGCGATACCCACGCGCTGTCGCTGACCACCGGAAAGCTGCGATGGGTAGCCCTTGGCGAACTTCGTCAGCCCGACGAGTTCCAAAAGCTGCGCAACTTTCTCGGCGATTTCCTTCTTCGGTGTGCCCACCAATTCCAGTGGGTAGGCAACATTCTGTTCGGTGGTTCGTGAATCGAACAGATTGGCATGCTGGAAGACCATGCCGATACGGCGACGAGCGTTGCGTAACGCGTCGGAGTCGACATTCGTCAGTTCCTTGCCGTTAACCGCAACGGAGCCGGACGTAGGCTGGTCAAGCAACGTCAGGCAGCGGACAAGTGTTGATTTGCCAGCTCCGGAATGTCCAACGATGCCATGAATTTTCCCGGTCGGGACTTCAAGGCTGACACCATCCAGTGCAACAACGTCATTGCTGCCTTGACGATAAACCTTACGCAGGTCACTAACTGTGATCACTAGGCGCGTTCCTTCAATTCTCAAGGGGTATAGAGAGTACCCTCCATTGAATCACTATCGAACAATATCGCCCGAACCGCCCGCAAAACACATTCACTATTCTTCATATGCGGCCAAAATCGGGGGACGAATCGAAGATGATTCGCAGATTTGTGACTGAAGATGAACTAATGACTTACCCGGAATCTCGCGGGAGCCAGTTTTTAGGATGTGAAGTGCCTAACATTCACTGGAAATGCATGGTTTAGCTGTCTTTTATCGGCCAAGCGCCATCGACGAGGGCCTGGGGATCGCGCTTGCGCAGGTATTCCTGGAAGCTCGCGGCTTGTTCGCGAGCCCACCCGATCTGCCAGCCGTGCAAATCCTGCGGATCAACTTGTAGCTGCGGGTACTTCTCGGCGATGGCTCGCGCTACCGCCACGCATGCCACCGAATCGGCGAAGGAGGTGTGGGCATTTTCCAGGACGACGCCGTAGTGTTCGCAGGCAGCTGCCAGCGTGCGCTTTCCCTTGCGGAACTTGTCGACCTGCTTGTCGATGATGAACGGGTCAATCACGTTTCCGGGGATGAACGGCACCAGGTCGTAGCGCAAGGCCTCGGCATGCAGGACGGAGAAGTCATAGGCGGCATTGAACGCGACCACCGGGGACTGCTGGGCGGCGAACTGGAGCAGGTTGAGGATCTCGGCAACGCCCTGAGCGGCAGGAATGCCTTCCGCACGAGCTTTTTCGGTGGACACGCCGTGCACCGCGGCAGCAGCCTCGGGAATTTCAACGCCGGGATCAATCAGCCACTCCCGCTGGTTCACAACCTGACCTTGGGCATCAAGCAGAACCACCGACGCAGTGACGATGCGCGCCGTAGTGGTGTCGACGCCAGTGGTTTCCAAGTCAAAGCCAACTGCAAGGCCCTTATGCCATTCATTCATGAAATCAACGCTACCCGCTCATTCGGTCAAGCATTGGGCTGACGCTCCGGTTGTGGACGAGGATGTCTAAGTTGGCACAATAGGGACATGAGCTCCGAATCAAGCCACTTGCCCCTCGATTATGCCGAGGCCGTCCATCGCCTCGCGGCACTTGTCCCGCCGGGAGCGGTACTCAGTTATGGCGACGTAGCAGAGCTCCTGGGGGTCGGCGGCGCTCGGCAGGCTGGCAAGGCGATGGGAAGTTCACCGGAGGGGACACCCTGGTGGCGCATTCTTCGGACCGACGGCACCCTGACTGTGGCACTCGGCGAACGAGGAGAGGACGAGTGGACGCGGGAGAACACTCCCCGCCGGGGTCGACGCGTGAATATGGCCCAAGCACGCTGGAAACCGAACGATGCCCAATGGGCGCAAATTGATTCGCTCAAAGCGGCGTTGCAACCGGGCTACTTGTCCGAAGCGGATGATCAACTATGAACATGGAAGATATGACCGACCCGGCACAACTGGATACGTCTTCGCTGCTTGAAAGGCTGGCAACGGTAGCCAAACCTACCCTCGTGACCGGGGCCCCGGGGACCGGGAAAACCACGGCCCTGCTGGACACAGCCGTGGCGCATCTGGACGCTGGTTTGGATCCGCTGCAGCTGTTGATTATTGCGCCAACTCGTCTGACCGCTGCCGGCATTCGAGACGACCTCAGCCGCCGAGCGGATCAAACTTTTACCGAGCCGGTGGTGCGGACCTGGTCCGCATATGCCTTTGATCTCATCCGAAGGGCACGCTTGGAAGGCCTGCTGCCGAATTTGGAACGGGCTCCTCGACTCCTTTCGGGACCTGAACAGGATACGCTCATCGGCAACCTCCTCGAAGGCCACCAGCAGGGATTGACCGCGGGCCCGGGGTGGCCCGAGGACTTGAACTTAGCGGTCGAAACACGCGGGTTCAGGAAAGAACTGCGTGAATTCTTTGACCGGGTTTCTGAGCTTGGACTTGAACCGGTAGATATTGCGCAGCTTGGGGAACAGGCCAAGCGCGCAGAGTGGGTGGCCGCGGCACGCTTCTATCAGGAATACCGCGACCTGCTGGACCTAGGCAGTGCCGAAGCTTTTGACCCGGCGGGTCTGATGACCCGTGCCGCCCAATTGTTCGAACAGCATCCAGAGTTCCTGGCCGAAGAGCACGAAAAACTGCAGCTGATCCTCGTCGATGACCTGCAAGAGGCGACCTTGTCGCAGCATCGGCTGCTGCGGCTGATCGCGCGTGATCGCCGGCTCGTTGCCTTTGCGGCGCCAGATAATGTGGTCCAAGGATTTCGTGGTGCACGCCCCGATGAGCTGAACCGTTTCTCGCAAAATTACAGCAGCAACGATGAGGCTCAACTCTTCGAATTGGATACCAGCTTGCGCATGGCACCGGCCATTATGGATGCTTGGAAGCGCGTCGTGCGGCGAATCCCGCTAGCGGCCGGCCTGCGCGGACGAAAACTGGAAGCGCCAGCGGAAACCGAAACCGGGCAGGTTCAAGCTCTGTGCTTTGAAAACTCCACCTTGGAAGAACGCTACATAGCCCAACGCATAGTCCAGATGGATCTCTACGAGGGCTTCCCGCTCTCCGACATGGCCATCGTGGTCCGCAACGGTTCACAGGTACGGTCCTTCAGTCGGTTCCTCGAAGGCCAAGGGATCGCGGTCCAGGTTCCACCGGCCGAAATCCCCTTGAAGGATGAGGGCGCGGTACGGCCCTTGCTCGACCTGGTCCAGCTGGCCCTGGCCGGCGGCGTAAGCGACGATCCGCTGCTGATGCAGAACTTGCTGCTCTCGCGCTACGGAATGAGCACCGCCTTGGAAATTCGACGCCTGAGGCAGCTGCTGCGCCAACGCGAAAGCTCGGTGGGCGGACGGCGATCCAGCCAAGAGCTTCTCGAAGCGAGCCTTCATGAACCGGAACTGAGCCGTGACTTGGGGCCCGTAGCCTTTGGCTTGGAACGCCTGCTGAGCATGTTCGGTGCCTTGCGCACCGAGCTTGCCACCGGGCAGGCAACCCCGGAAACGGCGCTGTGGGCGTTGTGGGAAGCTTCGGGCCGGGCCAACGCCTGGCGCAAGGAAGCGCTGGGCACCGGAAATACCGCCCGTCGTGCCGATCACGACCTGGACGCGGTCCTTTCGCTATTCCAGGCAGCCGAACGGTTTGTGGATCAGCTGCCCGGTGCCAGCGTGGAACTTTTCATCGATCACATTTTGCATCAGGAACTGCCGATGGACTCACTGGCCTCGCGAGCCACCGGGACGAAAACGGTCACGGTGCTGACCACCGCGGCGGCCGCAGGCAAGCACTGGCCCGTCGTATTCATTCCGGGCCTGCAGGAAGGCAGCTGGCCGAACCTGCGGCTGCGCGGTGAGCTGCTGGGTTCCAACGCCCTGGCCGACGCGGTAGAACACGGCCTGGCCTTCCTGAGCACACGCACCCCGACGCAGCTGGTGCGCGGAATCCGCAATGATGAAATGCGAAGCTTCAGCAACGCCGTTTCGCGCGCCTCGCGATTGTTGATTTGCACGGCGGTGGATAACGAGGACTCGCAACCCTCATCGTTCTTGGACCTGGTTGATCCAAACGGCGGCGCGCAACGAGAACTCACCGCGGTCCCACGAATCAGGGCCCTGCCCACGCTGGTGGCTGAACTGCGTTCGATGGCCGAACGCGCCAAGGCCGCGCAACTCGGCGCGGTCCCCGCTCCCGAGCACGTTTCGGCCGACGAGATCTACCACGACGCCATCACGGTGCTAGGGCAATTGGCCGACAGCGAATACCCGGTGCGTGGCGCTCACCCAAAGGGTTGGTGGGGATTGAAGCCACTGAGCACCAGCGCCCCGGTGGTTCCCGCCGATCAACCGCTGCGTGTGTCACCCTCAAAGGTCGAGACCCTGGTGAAGTCGCCGCTGAACTGGTTTGTGCAAAGCGCCGGGGGAGAAGCGGCGCATGACTTCGCCGCCTCCCTGGGCACCTTGATTCACTCCATCGCCGAAGAGCACCCGGAGGCCAGCGGGAGCGAATACTCGAACATCCTCGAGCAGCGGTGGCCGGAGCTGGAAAAGCTCCCGAATTGGGAGGGGCAGCGCGACTTTGACAGAGCCGAAGAAATGCTCAAAAAACTTGCGCAATACAGCATCGCCATGCGCACCTCCGGGCGTGAACTACGAGCGAGAGAACTGTCCTTCCAGGTTGACGTTCCGCAGGAAGGCAAGCATATCCAGCTGCGCGGAGTCATCGACCGGGTGGAAGCCGACGCGCAGGGCAAGGCCACGGTGGTAGATCTGAAAACCGGTGGCAAAGCGCCAACGCTCAAAGACACCGAAACCCACCCGCAGCTGGCCGTCTACCAGACCGCGGTGCAGCTCGGTGCATTGCAGCAGCACGATGAAACCGCCGCGCTTTCCACCGAACCAGCCGGAGCGTCGCTGGTCTACGTCGGTACCCCGACGAAGTCGGCCACCCTGCGGGATCAGCCGGCCCTTGGAACAGAAACCTGGGCGCGGGAGCTGATTCTCGAAGCGGCCGAGCTGATGGGCGAGAGCGAATTCACCACCCGGCACACCATTGGCTCCGAGGGCCTGCGCGGATCGTGCACGCTGCCCGAAATCTGCCCATTGTGCGAGCAAGGACGACAGGTCACCGAACCATGAGCAATATTCGATTCACCCCGCAGGAACTTTCCGAAGCCCTAGGGGAGCAGTTCCCGCCAACCGCGCAGCAGGCCGAGATCATCTGTGCCCCCTTGGAACCCATGCTGGTCATCGCCGGCGCGGGTTCCGGCAAGACGAAGACCATGGCGGACAAGGTGGTTTGGCTCGTCGCCAACGGGCTGGTTCGCCCGGAAGAAATCCTCGGCGTGACGTTCACGCGCAAGGCAGCCGGCGAACTTTCCGCACGTATCCGAGCCAAGATCGCGCAGCTAGTGGCCACGGGGCTGCTCGGTGAAGAGGAAACCAGAGACTTCCTGGACCCGGCGGTATCCACCTACCATTCCTATGCCAATACCTTGGTGCAGGACTACGGACTTCGCCTGGGGATCGAAGAAGACACGGTATTGCTCGGTGCGGCGCAATCCTGGCAGCTGGCCCATCAGGTGTTGGAGAGCTATACCGGAAACTACGAGCATCTCGGCTCGGCGACCAGCACGCTGATCGACGCAATCGTCTCATTCAGCTCCGAGTCCTCCGAGCATCTGGTCTCCCCGCCGCAGGCCCAGCAATGGCTCGACAACCTCATTGCCGAAGTCTCCCTGTTCCCGATGCAGGCGGACAAGGAAAAGAAGCGGACCGTTGCGGCGCAGAACATGATCGACCGGCTCGCCTCCCGCGCGACCATCGCCGAGCTGGCCCAGGAATACGCCCTGTCCAAGGCGAAACTCGGGGTGATGGACTACGGCGATCTGGTCTCCCACGCGGCGCATATTGCGCAGGAAGTTCCGGCCGCGGCGCTTGCCGAGCGCACCAGCCACAAGGTGGTGCTGCTCGATGAATTCCAAGACACCTCGCATGCCCAGATGGTGCTGTTCTCGCAACTTTATGGCGATGGCCACCCGGTGACCGCGGTGGGGGATCCCAACCAATCCATCTACGGATTCCGCGGTGCCAGCGCCGGCCAGCTATTCCGCTTCCCCCAGGAATTCCCCATAGTGCGCGAATCGAGCAGAGACCTCGCACATGTCAAGCACCTCACGGTGGCATGGCGGAATACCGTGAACGTCTTGGACGCGGCAAACCACATTACCGCTGGCGGTCAGCAGCCGGCCATTGGACCGGTCTCCGTCAAGCCGCTTGAACCCTCGGCTTTTGCGCAGCCCGGCCGAGTAGTGCTCAATCGCTGCGCGAGCGTCCGCGAGGAGGCCGAACGGATCGCGGACCTCATCGTGGCAGAAAATCGCCAGGGCGTCGGTGCCGAGCACAAGACCAGCGCGGTGCTCAGCCGCAACCGGGCGAATCTCTCGGTGATGGGCGAGGTGCTTGGCGAACGGGGCATTGCCTATCAGCTGGTGGGGCTGTCCGGGCTGCTCAGCACCCCTGAGCTCACCGACCTCGTGTCCTGTTTGCATGTGCTGGTGGATCCGTTGCGCTCGGACAAGCTGATGCGCTTGCTCGCAGGCGCCAGATGGCGTTTGGGCGCCGCCGACCTCGCAGCATTCGCCGATTGGTCGCGTTCGCTGGCCCGGCGCCGGGAGCGCGGGCTGAATCCCGAACTGGACTCCGCCGAACCGATCACCCAGAATCAAAGCACGGAGGAGGCGGCCCGCGCGGAGCTCAACGACGCTGCAAGCCTGATCGAGGCGCTGGATTACCTTCCTCCGGCTGGTTGGACGAGCTCCGACGGCCGGCGGTTGTCGAATACCGGCTATGAACGGCTCGAAGCGCTGCGATCCGAACTGCGGCAATTGCGTTTGATCGCCAACGATGATTTGGAAGCGTTGATTCGAGAAGTCGAACGCGCCATGAACCTGGACATCGAGGTGGCTGCCAGACCGTGGATTGCCGCGGACAAATATCGGGTGAACCTGGATGCCTTCGCCGATGTGGTGCGCGAATATTGCCGCAATGCCCCGCGCGTGGAGTTGGCGGGTTTCCTCATGTGGCTTGAACAGGCCGCCGAAAAGGAAAAGGGGCTCCCGCTGCCCTCCGAAGATGCTGATCCGCTGGCGGTACAGTTATTGACTATTCATGCCTCGAAGGGGCTCGAATGGGACATCGTCGCGGTGATGTCTTTGAACGAGGGGGTCTTCCCGGGAGCCAAATCCGATCGTTGGACCAGCGGCGATAAGGCGCTGCCTTGGCCGTTGCGCGGAGATGCCGGCGATTTGCCGCAGTGGGATACCGACCAGCCGGCGCTGAAGGAACTGATCGAGGCCGAATCGATCTTCAAAGATCGGGTGGACGACCATCATATTGCCGAAGAACGCCGCCTCGCCTACGTGGCAGTCACCAGGGCTAAGTCATTGCTGATCTGTTCAAGCAGCATTTGGTCGGGATCGCGCTCCAAGCCCTGTGAACCTTCGGTCTTCATGGACGCACTGCTGCCACTGGCCGAAGGGGAGGAACCCCGCGCCGAAATTGGAGTGTGGGTCCAAAACGATCAGGGGCCCGAGGAAAATCCGGTACGCTCCCAACCGATGGAGGCGCGCTGGCCGTACGACCCGCTTGACGGGCCGGTGATTACCGGCACCGTGCAAAAGTCGCCGCACCCCTATTCTCGTCGCGAGGTGCTCAGTGCGCTTGCCGAAGACGTTGTTGCCGCCAAGGCGAAGAGCCAGATGCTGACCGGCTTCGGTGAGCATTGGAAGGACGAGGCGGAGAGGTTGCTGGCGCAACGCGAGTTCCTGAACAACCGCGAACGCGTCATCGCTGCGCCCGAGCATGTGCGGGCCTCATTGTTCGTTGAACTTGCCGAAGACCCTGTGGAGGTGCTGGAGAACCTGCGCCGCCCCGTTCCGCGCCGCCCCGGCCTGGCTGCCCGGCGAGGCACCGCATTCCACGCCTGGATCGAGGAATACTACGAACAAACCCAGATGCTCGACCTAGGCGAGATCGTGGAGCCAGCGGATCGATATATTGACGACGTGCTGGATCTTGCCTCGATGAAGGAAGCGTTCCTAGCCAGCGAATGGGCCGAACGCCAACCGGCATATGTTGAGGTGCCGCTGGAAACACGTGTGGGCCCGGTTGCGGTACGCGGGCGCATCGATGCGGTCTTCCAGCTTGAAGATGGCACCTGGCTGATGCTCGACTGGAAAACCGGAAGGGTGCCCAGCGGCAAGGACCTGAAGAGCAAATTGGTGCAGCTGGCGGTCTACCGTCTTGGCTGGTCACGCCTGCACGGGATCCCGCTGGAACAGATTCAGGCCGCGTTCTACTACGTTGGCGCCGGCATCACGATTCACGCCGAATATCTGGCATCCGAAGAAGAACTTGAATCCATGATCGCCGGGGCCTTCGAAAACCTGACGGAGCAGGTCGAAACGGAAGTTACGAAGTAGTTTCTTCCTTGGAGTCGGTGCCTTCCACGGGCACCGACTCGCTTGGCTTCGCATCCGGTGCAGGGTTATTTCCCGAATCGGCCTTCGCGGCATCCTCCGGCGAAGTGCTGTCTGCGGCCGCTGCGTCGTCTGTGTGCTGTGCCGCGGGGGACTGCACGCCAGCTTCAACGGGGACGGCGGAGACCGCTGGAGGCTTGGGCGTGCTGTCCTCCGGTGGGGCGTCGGTTTCTACCTCATCCTCGACGGGTAGCTGTGTAACCTTTGAAGAGTTGATTGCCGGAGCGCTCGGCTTCGGCGCTACTTCAGGTTTCTCAACCGAAGCGGATGCCGGAGCGGCCAGCGGGCGCGGAGCCTCAACGACGGACAGCGGCTCACCGCCGTACTCGGCTATATTCGTATCCAGTTCCTGCAGCATTTCGTCGGCATCGGCAATGCGCTCGGTGTCTTTGCTGTCCAGGGACTTGACCAACCACTGGGCGAGCGCGAATTCCGCAGCCAGCGCAGCACGGCGCATGATGTGCGGATCTGCTGAGTTGCCGCGAGCCTCCACATAGGCGGCGAATACTCGTTCGCTGAAGCTCTGGTCATCAATGGCGGAGAGCCAGGCGAAGTCGTCGGCGGGGTCGCCCACATGCAAGTCGGTCCAGCCCTTGACGGCGGTAATGCTTGAGTGTGAAACCTGCAGCTGCTCTTCATCGAAGTCGCCATGGACCACCGTGGCGTTAAAGCGCCACAGCGACACATCTTCCATGGCGTGCTCCCAACGCCGCAGCAGGCGGCTAGGCACTCGGCCCGTCGCGGCGGCGGTGTCCAGCTCGTTGAGCTTGCGCTGGCGAACTTCATCGGCGGTGTAGGTCGGCAATCCGGCAACTTCGACCGAATCATCGGGAATCTGGTGGATCGCCGCCATGCACTGACCCAAGGCCACCGCAAGCTTGCTTCCCTCCTCGACAAGTTCGTCGAGGGTGGGAACCCGGCCGGGAAGATCTTTATATACGAAGGTTCGCAAGGGGCCCTGACGCACAGTTCCGGCGACAGAGGGCAGGGCGAACGGAAGCGCGGCCCTGACCTTGGCCGAAAAAGCGCGCAAGGCGGAAAGCTCCGCTTCCAGGCGCATACTCGCTTCGTCGTGGCGCGGCGAGCGTACGCGCCAGCGGTGTTTTTGGGAATCTACGATGAGTGCCGAATCGAAGTCTTCTGCATCATCGGACAACGCGGCGAACCTTACCGGGGTCAATCCCGGCACGGCGGCGGTGGCAATAGCGGCGAGTTCCATGGCAGAGCGTTTCACATCCTCCACCGTATGCGAGATCCGGCGTTTCATTCGTTAATGACGCACGGAAGATGGCTAGTTTCAACGCACATGACGGCAGATGCGATTTAGATCATTCGCAATTGTTTTCACCGTGAAGCCAAACCAAGCCAGTGCTCAGCGAATTGCACTAGGTTAGGAGTATGGCGTTGGCAGAAAAATATCGATTACCACTCACCTCATTGAGCTTCGCACGATCCGTGTATGAGCGTCCGGTGACCGAGCATGACCAGCCTGACCTGCTACCACAGGTCATGGCCGACCCGCAGAGTCGAGTGATGCTGCTTTCCGAGCTTGGTGCTGCGCTAAACGGCGAATCGTTGTTTTTGATCCCAGGCCCGGACTATCAGGCGTCCGGGCAGGAAAAATTCGTCTACCTCGGCCGTGACAAGCAGCACTTATTTGTTTTAGCTATTGTCGACTCCTCGGTGCTTGATGAACGGACCGAGTCATCATGGACCACGCTGCGAGACGCATTTAATGTTCTCGATGCGGCTCAGGCCGAGTTGTTTGTTGAGGCCCAGGCAATAGCCAACTGGAGACGCAACGAAGTGTTCTGTCCCCGGTGCGGTTCCGAACTTCGGTCCTCTACCTCCGGTTGGGTGCAACGCTGCGTGGACAATGGCCACGAGCTGTTCCCGCGCACCGACCCGGCGGTGATCGCCGCCATCGTCGATTCCGAAGATCGTTTGCTGCTCGGTGCCAACAGCACGTTCAAATCCAAGATGTACTCGGTCCTAGCTGGTTTTGTCGAAGCAGGAGAATCACTTGAGTCTGCGGTGCGTCGAGAGATCTTTGAGGAATCAGGGGTACACGTCGGCGATGTTGCCTACCGTGGGTCCCAGCCATGGCCAATGCCGCGCTCACTCATGCTGGGCTTCACCGGCGAGGCGCTGAGCACGCAGCTGGTACCTGACGGTGCCGAGATACTCGACCTTCGCTGGTTCACCCGCGAACAACTCGGCTCCGAATTGAGCGCCGGCACCCTGCAAATTCCGCGCGGTATTTCCATCGCACACGCACTGATCCGTAACTGGTACGGAGAAGCCCTTCCGGAGGCCCCAAGCAAGTGACCGAGCAAGAAAATATAACGGCCCCCGATCTTTTGGCAGGGCTTGACGCCGAACAGCGGCTCGCGGCCGAGACCCTGAGCGGCCCAATATGCATCCTTGCCGGTGCCGGGACCGGCAAAACCCGCGCCATCACACACCGCATAGCGCACGGTGTGCATACCGGGGTCTACAACCCGACCAGCGTGCTGGCCCTGACCTTCACGACCCGTGCCGCATCCGAGATGCGCACACGGCTTCGCTTGCTGGGAGCTCCGGGCGTCCAGACCCGGACATTCCACGCCGCTGCGCTTCGGCAGCTGCAGTACTTCTGGCCGCAGTCGGTCGGTGGGACGTTGCCAAACTTGGTGGAGCACAAGGCGCCGCTCATCGCTGAATCCGCGCGCCGACTTCGAATTTCGAGCGACCGCGCCATGGTGCGCGACCTTGCCTCCGAAATCGAATGGGCCAAGGTATCGATGCATTCTCCCGAAAGCTACGCCAAGGTCGCTGCCAGCAGAGATCTGCCCAACGGCCTGGAACCGGTGAGCATGGCACGCATCTTCCAAACCTATGAGGAACTCAAAGACGACCGTAGCGTGATCGACTTTGAAGATGTTTTGCTGCTTACCAGCGCAATTCTTGAAGAAGACGAGAAAGTCGCCGCCAACGTCAGGTCCCAGTATCGACATTTCGTGGTGGATGAGTACCAGGATGTTTCGCCGCTGCAACAGCGGCTGCTCGACCTGTGGCTCGGTGGGCGCGACGAACTATGTGTGGTGGGCGATGCCTCCCAGACGATCTATTCGTTCACCGGTGCCCGACCTGATTACCTGTTGAACTTCGGCACCCGATTCCCCGAAGCAACCGTCGTCAAGCTCGTGCGTGACTACCGTTCGACACCCGAGGTGGTGAATCTGGCGAATAAGGTGTTGTCCATGCGCCGGATAGAAACTTCGATGCCTGATCCGACCGTCATTTGGCCAGAACCCTTGGAACTCATTGCCCAGCGCGAGCATGGACCCAGTCCTGAATTTTTCGAGGCTGCCGACGATGAACAGGAAGCGGATGAGGTTGCACAACGCATCAAGGCGCTAGTCAAAGACGGGCAAGACGTCTCTGAAATCTCGGTGCTATACCGCACCAACGGTCAGTCTCAAGCCTTTGAACAAGCGCTCACGGCGCACGGAATTTCCTACGTCATGCGTGGCGCCGAGCGGTTTTTCTCGAGGCGTGAAGTCAAAGAGGGAATGCTTGCACTCCGCGCCGCATTAAATGTTGCAGGAGACTTGTCGGTGCCTCAGCTGGTGCGCGATGTGCTCTCCTCGCACGGGTATGCTCCGGAAGCTCCCACCGGCAGCACCGGTGCGGTACGCCAACGGTGGGAATCGTTATCCGCCCTCGTGCGACTGGCCGACGACCTGGTTGCCGGCAAAGGCGACCAGGGGCACGAAGTGACCTTGCGCGATGTGGTCCGCGAACTTGAAGAACGCGCCGCGACACAACATGCGCCGACCTTGGACGGCGTCACGCTCGCGTCCTTCCACGCGGCGAAGGGCCTTGAATGGGATGTTGTTTTCTTGGCAGGCCTCAGCGAGGGACTCGTACCGATCACCTATGCGAAGGACCAGGCTGGCTACGATGAAGAACGTAGGCTGCTCTACGTAGGAATTACTCGTGCGCGCATACGGCTCTACCTGTCGTGGTCCTTAGCCCGGACCCCGGGTGGCCGGGCGCATCGATATCCGTCGAGATTCCTGGACGGGATTAAATCTGTGCGGCAGGCCAGCAGCCGGCAGCAAGCACCGGTTCGCCGCAAGCAGCAGAAACTCACGCCATCTGTTTGCGCCGGTTGCGGATCATTTTTGACCACTGCGAAGGAACGGAAACTCAAACGATGTTCCTCTTGCCCCGCCGCGTACGACGAAGCGCTCTTTGAGCAGCTGCGTAGCTGGCGAGCCTCGGTGGCCCAGAGCAATTCGATTCCCGCATTTGTGATTTTCACCGATGCGACGCTCATGGCAATCTCGGAGCATCGACCGAATTCGGTCCAAGGGCTGGCCAAAATCTCAGGAGTGGGGCGCAGCAAACTTGAACGCTACGGTGAAGCGGTACTGGCGGTTTTGGCCGAATACCAAGGCTAGTTATCGACAGCTCGCAGGGAATGAAAAATCGGTTCACCTACGTGGACCTATGGTGAGCTCATAAGCGACAAACCATCGCAAACCTGTGAAGGATAGAAGTGGAGGCACCCGATGCCGGCATACCCTCAGACCGTTGATTTTATCGCCGCGGATGACATCCCGGTCCGTATCGTACGTTCGAGCAAACGGAAGAAGACCATCTCCTCGCAATGGCGCGAGGACCGGTTGGTCGTTCAGGTGCCCGCGGCGCTGAATGAAAGCACGGAGCGCGCATTCGTGGACGAAATGCTCAAGAAATACCGCCAGCGTAAGAGCCGACAATCGGCGGCCATCACCGAGGACTCGTTGATGGAACGGGCCACATATTTGGACCTAAGGTATCTTGATGGGCTGGCTAATCCGGTATCGGTGCGTTGGGTCAATAATCAAAATAAACGGTGGGGCTCTGCCACCCCAATCCAGCGGACCATCCGACTTTCCGCCAAACTGAAGTATGCCCCGAATTGGGTGCAAGACTATGTTTTGGTCCATGAGCTAGTCCATTTGGCAACGCCGGGCCAAGGGCACGGAAAAAGGTTCCAGGATCTGCTGGACCGGTTCGAAAGAAGAGCCGAAGCGGACCAGTATCTCGCCGGATTCAGCGCAGGTTTCCGCGCACATGCCAAAGAAAACGGACAGACCGATACCGAAACTGGCGGGTTTGACGATCTCGACGACAAGTGACCTGCGATTTTGAGGTCCGCTCCAACGAAAAGTAGGGGGTCCAAGCAGCTTGAGCTGCTTGGACCCCCTACTTACATCAGAGCTCTTAGTTAGTTCTTCGGATCGTCTGGATTAGAATCCTCAGGGTTTTCGACTTCAGGTTCCGGCTTATCGAATCCGCCATCGAGTAGCTTGCCTAGCGCGGCGTCAAACTCGTCATATTCAGATGCAGCCGACTCTCGGCGCTTGGTAAAGCCCGCCGGCTCGCTGAGATCTTCGGCCGTAGGCATCAAATCGGGGTGGTCCCAAATAGCATCTCGGCCTTCGGTACCACGTTCCTCATGGAGGTGTTCCCAGAGGGCGGCAGCCTCACGAAGCTTGCGCGGACGCAGTTCCAAGCCGACCAGCGAAGCAAATGCTGATTCAGCAGGACCACCAGAGGCACGGCGACGGCGCATGGTTTCTCGAAGGTGAGCCGCGAATGGCAAGTTGGCGGCCGCGAGCGACACAACGTGGTCGACCCAACCTTCGATCAGTGCCAGCGTCAGTTCGAGATTTTCAAGTGCCTTTTCCTGCTGGCCTGTGCGCTCTGGCGTAAACAGCCCTTCGCCGAGCAGTTCCTGCAGGTTCTCCGGATTTGACGGATCGATGCCGCGAACTGCTTCTTCGACACGTGACATATCGATATGAATGCCACGTGAGTAAGACTCGACCGCTCCGATGAGTTTCGAAGAAAGCCATGGAACCCGATTGAATAGTCGCGCATGAGCGTGCTCGCGCAGAATCACGTAGAGCAGCACTTCCTGCTCAGGGATTTCCAACCCCTCGCCAAAGTTGGCGACGTTGGCGGCGACCAGGCCGGGTGTCGTTCCTGCCAGGGGCAACCCGATATCGGTGCCTCCAAGCACATCCTTGGCTAAGCCGCCTAGGGCAGTTCCCAGCTGCATTCCAAACATGCTGGAACCAAGATTTCGGAACATCGCATCGGAGTTGCCGAGCATGCCCTTCATCTCTTCTGGGATTTGGTCCTTCATTGCGCTGGTGATTGCACGGGTCACGGATTCGGCCACCGGTTCGGTGACCTTCTTCCAAACACCCAAAGTTTTGTCGTACCAGCGTTTGCGAGTCCAGACTTCGGTAGCTTCGCCCTTGGACTCAAAAGCCGTGGCGTTATTGAGCCACAGATCGGCCAGATAGGAAGCGTCGACAATGGCGCTTTTGCGCGATTCAGAAACTTCGGGGTCTTCACCGGCATAGGACTGAAGCGCGGTATCCGAAGCAAGCTTCCAATTCACCGGCCCTTCAGAGGCATTGTTCTGCATCATTGCCGACATCATTGCTTGTGCCTGCTGCATCATTTGCTGCATAGCGGCGGGATCCTGTGAACCCATCGCTTCGCGAAGCTGAGGCGGGAGATCGTTTGGGTCGAAACTGCCACCGAAGAGCTGTGAGAACATCGCTGACATTGGATCCTGCGGATTGTTTTCGTCGTCGTCACCGTCGGGTCGGTTATTCGGAGGGTTCTGTGCCATGTCATTAAAAGTACCCCCTACGCCTGAGAGTTCACATCGGTGCAAGCCTGAGTTCGCTTTCGGCACATCGAATACTCCTTATAGCTGATGAAGTTCTGCATGGGCTTTCAGTAGGCTAGAGGGGGTGGCGTTTGTGAAAGCGCCCCTGAAATATTTTTGAGCGGCGGGAGCAAGGTCAGTGCACGAACAGGAACCATCATCCACGAAGGGCGCGAGCCCGAATTTGGGTACGCAAGTTCCTGGTTCCAAGCCCGTGAAAACCACGATCGCAGGGACACTAGCCCTGCTGTTGGTTGGTCTGATCCTCTTCTTACCCACCAACTTTGTCGTGCGCACACCTGGACCAGTGCTGAACACGCTGGGGGAGTACGAGGGCAAGGAGCTCATCACCATCGACGGTGCCAAGAGCTTTCAGTCCAACAGCATTTTGGACATGACGACCATTTACGTTCAAGGCGGTGGGCAGAATCGGGTGTCAACCCCGGTGATTCTCGAAGCGCTATTTAATCCGAACAAAGATATCGTCCCGGAAGAGACCATGATTCCGCGTGGAGTTACTAGCGAAGAACGTGGCGCGGCCAACGATTCGATGATGGTTTCTTCACAAGAATTGTCGATTGCAGCAGCCATGAATGAGCTGGGGCACGAATATTCCACTTGGTTGGAAGTCGCGGATTTCTCCACGGATACCAATAGGGATTCATTAAAGCCAGGAGATAGGTTGCTGGGGTTCGAAGGGAAACCAGTATCCAACTTGGAAGACTTGAAGGCAGACCTCAATGAGCGTGGAGATCAGCCAAGCACGATGACGGTTCGCAGGGCCTCCGGTGAGGGTGAGCCGAAGGAGACTGAGGTCAGCGTCACCACGTCAGCCAATGCAGAAGGCTCTCGCCAGCTTGGGGTCTACTTGAGCACCGCCTTTGATTTTCCCATCGACGTGAAATTTGGCGTGGAAGAGGTCGGAGGCCCGAGCGCCGGCATGATGTTCGCCTTGGCGATCATTGATCGGTTGACCGAAGGATCGCTGGCCGGAGAGAATCACATCGCCGGGACCGGAGAGATTACCGCCGAGGGCAAAGTCGGGCCTATCGGAGGGATTGCCCAGAAGATGGTCGCCGCGAAGGCAGATGGTGCGACGGTCTTCCTAGCGCCGTCAGAGAACTGCTCGGATGTACAAGGACGAGTGCCGAACGGGCTGCATGTCGTCAAGGTGGGCACGCTGCATGAAGCACGGCAGGCGCTGACAAAAATTGAGCAAGGAGCCGACCCCACCACGTTGGAATCCTGCTCATAGATCCACTCGACACCGTTCATACAACTTGGTGTCTGAAGCTTAGTAAGTACAGTGATAGATATACGAGTTCTGGCGTTAGCAAAGGCGTGCGGGACATTTAGGTAAGGAATGAATAGTGTCATACGGATCGGATAGTCCGTTCGGGGGTCCACCGAGACCCCAAGGGCCGCAACAACCTTCTAAGCCCGCAAATAAAAAGGCGTCTCCACTGACGCTGACGGTATTTGCGGTGGTCATCTTGGTGGCCGTGTTTGTCTTCCTCTCGAACTTCTACGCAGATATCCTCTGGTTCAATCAGCTGGGATTCTCGGAAGTCTATTGGACCGAGCGCATCGCCAAACTCATCATCTTCTTCATCGCGTTGGTCTTGATGGCCGTGCCGATGTGGTTCTCTATGCGCAGCGCGTACAAGCATCGCCCTGTCTACGCACCGGAGACGAGTCGTCCAGACTCCATGTCCCGCTACCAAGCGCAGCTCGAACCGGTTCGCCGTTTCCTCATGATCGGCATTCCTGCAGTGGTGGGTTTGTTCTCAGCCATCGCGGTAGCCGGACAATGGCAAACCATTATGTTGTTCCTCAACCGGGTTCCATTCGGATCCACCGATCCGCAGTTCAATATGGACCTGGGATTCTTTATCTTCACCCTGCCATTCATCGGATTGATCACCGGATTCTTGATTTCTGTAGTTCTGCTCGGCGGAGTTGCAGGATTGCTAACGCATTATCTCTACGGTGGCATTCGCGTTGAAGAACGTGGCGGCATCACGGTGGGCAAGGCTGCCCGCGTGCATACCGCAGTGGTCGTGGCAGTGTTCTTGCTACTCCAGGCTGTCAATTTCTGGATCTCTCAGTACGAGACGCTTAACAATCAGTCCGGGCGCGTAGCCGGTGCACTGTACAAAGACGTTCACGCGGTTATCCCTGCACGGATGATTCTGGCAATTGTCGCAATTCTGATCGCAGTTACCTTCGTGATTGCGGCGTTCAACGGTCGCTGGCGCTTGCCACTGATTGGTACCGCAATGCTCGTGGTGACGATGATTGTCGCCGGCGGCGTTTACCCATTCCTGATACAGCAGTACCAAGTGGTTCCTTCGCAGCGTACGTTGGAACGCGAATATATTGATCGAAATATCCAGATGACGCGTGAGGCCTTTGGCTTGGACGATGTCGAAGTCACTCCGTACGACGCCAAGGTCAGCACCGAGAAGAACGCGTTGGCTAAGGAAACGGAAACAACGGCGAATATTCGCTTGTTGGACCCTAACTTGGTTTCTGCCGCATTTGCGCAGCTGCAACAGTTCCGTGGGTACTACACCTTCCCTGAAACTTTGAATGTTGACCGCTACGAAATTGACGGAAAAGTCGAAGATACGGTTATCGCCGCACGTGAAGTCAACGTCAACCCCAATGACACCTGGGTGAACCAGCACATTACCTACACCCACGGTTACGGGCTGGTTGCTGCTTACGGTAACCGCGTAGCTGCCGGTGGCCGCCCCGACTTTATGCTCGGAGGCATTCCGTCCACCGGTGATTTGATCACCGAAGAAGAATACGAGCCGCGCATTTACTTCGGTGAGAACTCTCCTGAGTACTCGGTAGTTGGCGGTCCGGAAGGCTGGACCGATCAGGAGCTTGACCGTCCAAGCGCTGGTGGCGAGGGCGAAGACACCCGCTACACCTTCCAGGGAGAGGGCGGCCCTAACGTAGGCAACCTGTTCAACCGTGTGGTGTTTGCGTTGAAGTTCGCTTCTACAGACCTATTGCTCTCCAACGCGGTCAACGATGAATCACAGATTCTGTACGACCGTAACCCGCGCGATCGCGTGAGCAAGGTAGCCCCGTACCTGACGCTCGATTCCAGTGCCTACCCGGCAATTATCGATGGGCGAGTCAAATGGATCGTCGACGGCTACACCACCTCAAATGATTTCCCCTATGCACAGCAGCAGCAGATTGAATCGGCTGTTTCCGACTCGCTGACTAACGCTTCAGATTTCGATCGATTGTCGGGTCGCGTGAACTATATGCGTAACTCGGTCAAGGCTACCGTTGACGCCTACGACGGCAAGGTTGATCTGTACGCGTGGGATACCGAAGACCCAATCTTGCAGGCTTGGCAAAAGGTCTTCCCAACTGCCGTCCAGCCGCTGGATAACATTTCCGGTGATCTGATGGAGCACGTGCGTTACCCGGAAGATATGTTCAAGGTTCAGCGCGAAGTCCTCACGACTTACCACGTTGATGACCCCGACGCGTTCTACGAGTCCAATGACGCGTGGGCGGTGCCGGATGATCCGACCTCTTCAACTCAGGGAGTGAAGCAGCCTCCTTACTTCCTGTCATTGAAGATGCCAACTCAAGATGCGGCATCGTTCTCGCTGACTTCCACCTTCATTCCACAGGCAGCAGCCAACGGGCAACAGCGTAACGTGCTGTTCGGCTTCCTATCAGCGAATGCAGACGCGGGCAGTGAAGATGGCGTGAAGACAGAAGACTACGGCAAGCTTCGCTTGTTGGAGCTCCCTCGCGATACGGCTGTACCTGGCCCAGGCCAGGCACAGCAGAACTTTGATACCAACCCACGTGTGACCACAGAGTTGAACCTGTTGCGCCAGGGTGCTTCCGAGGTGAAGAGCGGTAACCTGCTCTCGCTGCCAGTCGGCGGCGGTATCCTCTACGTTCAGCCGGTATATGTTCAGTCCTCGGGCCAGACCAGTTACCCAACCTTGCGTAAGGTGCTAGTTGCCTTCGGTGACCAGGTTGGCTTCGCGAATACGCTCTCAGAAGCTCTCGACGAGGTCTTTGGTGGCGATTCGGGCGCCGTAACCGGTGAGAACGGTGATGGTGCGACACCAGAAGAACAGCCGGGGGAGAGCGAACAGCCTACGCAGTCTGAAACCCAGAAGCTAACGGATGCTCTGGATGCGGCAAATGCCGCGATCCAGAAGTCTGACGAAGCTCTGAAGGCTGGCGACTTCGCCACCTACGGCGAAGCACAGAAGGAACTTCAGGAGGCCCTGAGCCGTGCCTTGGAAGCTGACGCTGCCATCAACGGCGAAGCTGCCCCGGAAGGTGAAGTACAGACTAGCTCCGAAGCCCCGGAAGCTCCGAGCGAGTCCGCTGAGCCTAACGACGCTAATAACGGATAGTCATGTTCGTAAGCTGAACCCCCGATTTGCATTCCACTCCGCGATGATGAAGAATAGTCTAGTCATCGCGGGGTGGAGCAGTTCGGTAGCTCGCCGGGCTCATAACCCGGAGGTCATAGGTTCAAATCCTATCCCCGCCACTTATGGGACAAGTCGAGAATGATTCGGCGATGACCAAGCAAAATCCCCCAGTCTTCGGACTGGGGGATTTTGCTTTTCTGCAGCTTAAATAGGGATCCTCTTTTCAACGCTCCGTACGCGCCCGAATGATGAATTTGGGTACGCGATACCAAGGGAAGGGCTAAGCGGGGATCGGCGGCAAGCTCACCGCCGCGCAGCGGTGCGGTGACGCAATATGCACGAATGAGGAAGCACCTCTGGTAGGTCCCTAATCCGCGGCACAGGCCTTGGCGGTTCGTGGCCCCATCGTTCCGGTTCATTGGTTGAGGCTGAACCCTAAGCAGGTACGAAGCTAGAAGCTAGTTGCGCCACGCTATAGGCCTTCGCATTCAACGGATTGACTCTCCGCAGCGACCAGCGGGCAAGCAGCATTTTCCGTAATGTACCCATGCAAGGCCGAATGCGGTGCGGCCGATCAGCGGCAGCTTCGAGCAAGAAGCAGAAACTTTTAGAGCAACTTCCCGGGCTTAGATTCGCCTTGTGACTAAGGACATGTCAGCTCAATTAGGCATGAGGTTTACTAGTTGGTAATGTTGTATTTACCGACGCGGGGTGGAGCAGTTCGGTAGCTCGCCGGGCTCATAACCCGGAGGTCATAGGTTCAAATCCTATCCCCGCCACAGAGAAAAAGTGGAGATCCGAATGGATCTCCACTTTTGCTTTAAGCCATGAGCTGGTGATCCGGCATCGTTACCGGGGAGTAATTCCGCCAAGCCAGGGGGCCATAACGCGCCGACCAGCGTTCAAGACTTCGAAACGGGCATGATCCGGACTTCGAAAGCAAGCTGCGTGAGGTCCAGAAACCCCGAACTCGCCTGATTGTGGGTAGATTCTTCGCTCCTACGGATAGTTCTATGCCGACATGCTTTTGCCCGAGGGCGCATGTGGTGGCCGGGGCCTTCGGCTTCGCCGGCGAGCCTCAAGCCTTATTCGACTAGCTGAGGATTCGGCGAAAACTACACGCTATTTGCCGACTAAGGGCTCACCTGCCGGCGCGATGCGATGAACTGAGGAAATCAATCTCAGTTGGGGGTAGTGGCTGCAGGGTCAATTGATCTGTCCTGTGTTCTGGAATTATAGGACGGTGGGCTGCGCCGGTCTAGCGCTATTTCTTGAAGCCTGAATTTAACGTCAAGAAAAGTGTTGGGCTTGGCTACTCGGATTAGCTCTCATTCAATGAATTCCATTTGGCAGTTGATCCGCCCCAGGAAGTCCGCGTTCAGATCAATTTTTAGTCACCATAATCGATCTCCGATCCATGCATTGAGAACCGTTGATTTTCGCCGCTTAGGCCGACATAGCACCACTGTGATGTACGACATGGCCCCTCGATTCGCCATACGGTTTACGAGTTGGTAATGTTGTATTTACCGACGCGGGGTGGAGCAGTTCGGTAGCTCGCCGGGCTCATAACCCGGAGGTCATAGGTTCAAATCCTATCCCCGCCACAGAGAAAAAGTGGAGATCCGAATGGATCTCCACTTTTGTTTTAACTCATGGAACTGAACGAAAAGAAGGGCGCCGGAACGGAAATATCATTCTGACCCGGCGCCACTATTCATTTCGGTGAGCTTAGCTCTCCAAGGCTCCGGTCTGGTTGGCCTTCAGAGCCGCCAGGCGAGCCTCTACCTCAGTCTGTTCACCAAGATCCTCCAAGGACTCAAACTGAGCGTCCAGACTCGACGAGGCGAGTTCGGAAGCACCGATCACCTTTGCCTCTTCACGGCGAATCTTTTCCTCGAACCGGCTGATCTCGCTGGTCGGATCCATGAGGTTCACGGACTTGACGGCTTCGTTGACCTGGTTCTGTGCATGGGCAGCTTTGGAACGAGCGATCAACTCGTCGCGCTTGCTGACAAGTTCAATGCGCTTTTCCTTCATCTGGTTCAAGCCGGTCTTCAGCTTCTCAACGATTTCACGCTGCGAGTTGATGGTTGGGTTGGCGGATTTCATCTCGCTTTCGGACTGCATCTGACGCTGGATCGCTACCTTGGCCAAATTATCAAATTTGGCGGCGTTGGCTGAGTCAGCAGCTGCGCGGAATTCATCAGCCTTATTGGAAGCGGCGAGTGCTTTGGTGCCCCACTCAGTGACCGCCTGTTCGTCCTCGCGGTAGTCATCTTCCAACATGCGCAGGTTGCCAATGGTCTGCGCCACAGCCTGCTCGGCTTCGGCAATGTTGTCGGTGTAGTCGCGGACCATCTGGTCCATCATCTTCTCAGGATCTTCGGCTGAATCTAGGATGGCGTTGATGTTGGCTTTTGCCAGCTGGGCAACGCGTCCGAAAAGTGATTGCTTGGTCATGGTTGGACCTTTCTATACGAAATAGTGCTGCTGAAATTTGCGTACTACTTGGGATAAACCGCGTATCTCTAGAAACTGCCGCCGGCTCCGCCTCCGAAGCCTCCACCACCTCCGCCGCCGCCGAACCCGCCGCCGAAGCCTCCGCCACCGCCGCCAAAACCGCCGAAGCCTCCGCCGCCGAAGAATCCGTCGTCACCGCCGTGATTGCCTCCGCCGCGGTTACCGCCGCCGAGTAGCGAGTCAATCAAGATGCCGCCGAGAACGGCTCCGCCGATCCCGTCAAACATACCGCCACGACCACGGTTTCCGCCGCCGAAGCCGCCCAAACCACCATCGCCGCCGAAGCCGTTGACATCCTGCTCAGCCATGCGTGCTGCCTGGTCTGCCAGCTGCACTGCCCGCTGCGCGGCAGCCACCGCTTCGGTGGGGCGCTGTGCCGCTTGGCTTAGTGCCTGATCATAGGAGCGCTGCGCTTCGGCCAGACGAGTACGGGCCGAAGAACGTACGCCGCCACGGCGGGCACGAATGTAGTCTTCCGTTCCCTGAATGCGCGATGCCGCCGTATTCAACAGTGACTGAAGCTGATCGCGCGCCACCCGGTCCTGCTCGGCTCGGTCGCGTAGCGTGCCCAAGGCGGTGGCTAGCGGTTTAGTCGATTCGTCGAGGGCCGAGATCAAGGCCAATGGGTTGTGCTTGCCACCGCGCAATGCCTGCTGGATGTTGCCTAGGGTGCTTTCTACCCCGGCGATGGGACCTGCAAGGTTCGGCTGAGTGCCGTTGGCAACTAGCGCCTTAGCCTGCGCCAGATCCCTGGCGGCCATGGCGACAGCTGACTCCAAATCGGCATCTGCTTGGCGCAGCGAGGCCGCCGATTTGGTGATAGCTTCGAGCAGTACTTCGGCTTGGTCATGAGCTTCTTCAGCATTCTGGATGAGAAGTGCCGCGCCGGAGCGATCCGTATCGAGCTTCTCGCGCGCTTGCTTCAGCACTGAGGCTGCGAACGTTAGTCGTTCCGAAGCTTGCTCGGCGTTATCGGTAATCTGCGAGACGGCGCTGTCATCGTATTTCGAAGTCAGTCCCTCAAGCTCGGACACCCGTTGGGAAAGCCGCTGGGCTAGCGGTTCCTTTTCCGCAGCAACCTCATTGATTCGGGACTCTGCGTTCTGTTCCAACTGGCGAAGATTTTTGAATTCGGCGGCGTGCTCTTGCAACGTGTCATTGACTTGTCCGCACCGATTGATAATTTCACCGAGCCATGAACGTTGCTCTTCTTCGGTGTCGGGGATGTGATCATCGAGCTGTTGCTGCAGTCGGAAGGACTCAACCAGATGGGTCTTGGCCTCGATGAGGTCCGTAGAAAAGACCTTGATGGCATCTGGGCCGTACTGAGCTTCAGCGAAACCGAGTTCTTGCTCAGAAGATCGTATGGAATCGTCTGCCGCGACCAGCAACTGGTCAGCCTGCAAACGTAGCTTATCCAGCGACTCAAGCTGCTGGGGCTGATGACCGTTGAGATTGCCGTGGTTCTGCGGTAGCTGGTTGGTCTTCTTCTTGCTGCGCCGCGATAGCATCACGTAGGCGCCCACTGCCACGCCGCCAACAAGCAACAGAACCCAGAAGATGCCGCCACCGGAGCCGGACGAGCCGCTAGCGCTGCCCCCCTCGGATACATTTGCGATGCCCTCAATAGCGCCTTCAGCGGCTCCTGCCCAATCTAGTTGGCCGAGAGCCGGAGAGATATGTTCTGAGTAGATCTCTTGAGCCGAGGCATTCAGCGGCCCATTTTGATCGCCGGCAAACCGCGCTTGCCGCTGATCTGTGGCTACGACCAAAATCGCATCCGAGCTGCCCATATTTTTCGTACTCGCAACTTCTTGCATCCACTGGCTAGGATCCGAGGGATTGGTGAATTCATCGACGTAGACAACAAAGAGACTGATTCCAGTCTCGTCCCGAAGTTCTTTAATATCGTTTTCGAGATTGCTTTCATCGCCACCGAGCACCTGCGCGTTGTCGACAACGAAGTCGCCAGGTGGAATGGTGACAGGGGGCTCTGCAAATGCTGGTGCCGACGCTCCCAGCGATAATGCCGCCACCGTTAATGCTGCAGCAGTGACTCGCCGCGCTTTGGAAATCATTGTCGTCCTCACCTGAATTACCGAATCGAACTAATAATTTGACCACTCGTCCGACCACGTTTACCTGCGACTACTTTCACAGCTCAATTTGATTCTATTTGCACGGCAACACAGCGTCCATGCTATTCCGCTGCCAGAATAGTTAACTCACAGCTTGCGCAAAGTCATCCCTCGCAACTGCCACAGTTCGACCCTGAATAATAAGACTCAAGAGATCCGATATTCGAAAGAGGCATGAAGATGAGCCAGACACCGGATGAACCACGAAATAAAAATATGGGCGAACCCGAACAGCCGAAGGATATCGCCCAGACTCCGGAGCATGCGGAGGAACCTCGCGTGAATCTCCCGGAGCCGCAGTCGTCGTCGGATGCCGGCGAGACACGTAGCTATAACCAGGTAAGCCCCGTGTCCAGCCCGGAAGAGCAGCAGACCGACGTTTATTCACGTGCCCATTACCCCACCGAGCAACAGCCGGCCACCGGGGTCTACGGTCAAGGATCCACCGAGCACGCTTCGCAGTCCGGACCGTCCTATGCCGCCGGAGCATATGGCCATGCTGAACAGCAACATTCAAACTACCCAGTTCCGCCAGAACGTGCACCGAAAAAGAAGTTCGCCGGCAGCACGCTGATCGCGGGCATGGTCGCTGCGGCACTTATCGGTGGTGTGACCGCTGCCGGCACCACATACTTCATGGCCGGCGGGAATGATTTGGGCGGTTCCTCGGTGCAGACCCCACAAAACGGTGTGGTGATCAACAATCCAAAGTCCGTCACAGAGGTTACCGCTGCGGCAGCGAAAGCATCGCCTAGCGTGGTCACCATCGAAGCTTCCGGTAGCGGGTCTAGCGGTTCGGGCTCTGGAATCATTCTGGATACCGAAGGTCATATATTGACCAACACGCACGTGGTCACTTTGGGAGGAGAAACCGGCGACCCAACGCTTACCGTTCGCTTGAGCGATGGCAAGGTGCATCAGGCAACGCTCGTTGGCACCGATCCGCTCTCAGATCTTGCGGTCATTAAGGTTGATGTGCCGAACCTCGTGCCCGCGACCTTGGGGAAATCCTCCGAGCTAAACGTTGGCGACACCGCGGTAGCAATTGGCGCGCCATTGGGCCTGAGCGGAACCGTGACCGATGGAATTGTCTCCACGCTCAACCGCACTATTTCGGTGGCATCCTCCGCAGTGCCGGAACAAAACGCGCAGGATGAGGGCGAGGACGGCGGAAGCCAGTTCAACTTCCAATTCCCAGGCATGCCCGAAGGGCAGGACCAGTCCGGGCAAGGCTCGATCTACATCAACGTGATGCAGACCGACGCAGCGATTAACCATGGAAACTCCGGTGGTGCGCTGGTAAATAACAAGGGCGAAATTATCGGCGTGAACGTCGCCATTGCTTCTGGTGGAGCCGGTGGTGAAGATTCGGGTTCGATTGGCGTCGGGTTCGCGATTCCTGTGGATTACGCTCAGCGTATCGCTCAGGAACTGATCGCCAATGGTAAAGCCACCCACGGTCTGCTGGGCGCAACGGTACAAGCGCAGGGCGCTTCGACTGGATCGAACGCTTCGCAGTTCAGTGTCGGTGCAGCGATCCGGGAGATCTCACCGAATTCGGCGGCCGAGGAAGCCGGTTTGAAATCCGGAGACATCATCACCGGCGTCAACGGACGCGCAATCCAGGATTCCCAGACCTTGACTGCCGCAATTCGAGAGGTGCCAGCTGGCGGCAAAGCCGACATCACCTACACGCGGAACGGTGCCGAAAACAAAGTCTCAGTGACGGTTGGGTCTCTGGAATAGGCCAAATAGATCCAAGAAAAGTGACGTGCCGCAGGATCCTGCGGCACGTCACTTTTGGTTTTGGCCCAAAAATCGAGGTACGCCGAGGATCTCGATACGATAGAGAACAACACTTCAGCCCGCGGTCTAAGACCAATTTTCCAAACGAAAACTATAGGGCCACGAAACGCCTTGCCAATACCCTGCCCTCGGCAGCCACAGAGATTTGACGATGCTAAGCATGATTGATCCGAACAAATTCATTAACTCAGCTACCCAGCGGGTGCTGGCTTTTGCAGCGCACCCCGACGATTTGGATTTCGGCGCAGCCGGAACCGTAGCCGCAATGACCGCCGCGGGGATAGAGGTGCAATACTGCATCATGACCGATGGCGACGCTGGAGGTTTTGACGACCGTGATCCTGCCGAGACGGTTCGCTTGCGCCACGAAGAGCAACGCGTTGCGGCAGCCCGAGTTGGTGTCAGCACCGTGCATTTCATGGGAGAGCGTGACGGCTATCTAGAGCCAAGCCACGACGTCATGCGTCAGGTGGTTCGACTGATCCGCCAGGTGCGCCCGCAAATAGTTATGGCCATGCACACCGAACGAAACTGGGACCGCATTCAGCGCTCACACCCGGACCACCTTGCCTGCGGCGAAGCGGTAACCCGGGCTATCTACCCGGCAGTCGAAAACCCGTTCGCCTACCCGGAGCTGCTCGCGGAAGAAGGACTGGAAGCCTACAAACTACCTTGGCTTTGGTTATATGGAGCCCCCAAGGAACGCGAAAACGGCTTTGTGAACATCACCGAGTTCTTTGCGCAGAAGATGGATGCTTTGCGAGCCCATTTCACCCAGCACCCCGACGTCGGGGCGATGGAGAAATTTGTGCTCGAGCAGTGCCAAGCGAATGGCGTACGCGCGAATATGCCTTCCGATGAGCTGGCTGAAGGCTTCCACCTCGTGGCCGTGAACGCCGATGACACGATCGCAGGATTCTGACTTAACTACGGGTTAAAGTAATTCGGCGCGGTTCCCGCTTTGGGGAACCGCACCGTATACGTCAGATGAATGCTAACTTATCGACAGATAACCCATCGCTAGCTGGTTAGGCTTTGGGCTCTTCCGATTGGCCTAGCGGCAGGTCCACCGAGGCCTCGGTGTCTTCCGACGGCGAGGCGGGTATCTCTGAACCTTCCACGGTGATATGTACCGCGAGAACATCGTCGATGGGGGAGAGCCCGCCCTTGGCGTCTTCTCCCGAGGTCTTGCTCACTACGCTGATGCCGCCTTCTTCATGCACGGCCCAAACAACGTACTGTTCAGAATCATCAAGTGGTGGCAGAGCAGTCAGTTCGACGCCTAGCGCATTCTCCTGCTTGGAGGTACTGATGGTCGCCTGACCGCCGCTATTGAGTTCAACTACCTCTGTGAGCACATCATCGGCCTTTGCGGCTTTAGAAGATTTCGTCTCGCTATTGAGCAAGGAAAAGGTCACGAGGGCCAAGACGACCACGATTACCAAACCAATCACTGCGAAGATCCAGCGTTTTGGCCGTGCGCTCCGTTCCGCACGAGAGCTGTGGGCCACTTGACTGACTAGGTCCAGACCCAGATTTTCGTCCTGAGGCTCGTCGCGGTGCTGCGAAGGGCTACCGTTCATTGTTTTGGAATCTCCCGAGAAGTCGTCGGTTTTGTCGGAATGCACGCCTGCGCGAACATACTCAAAAGCTTACTTTATAAAGATTGGGTAAAGCTGTGTACTTGGCCCGATTGGGCTGGTATTTTAGGCTCCTGCAAAACCGTTCTGCCGCCAAGCCTCAAAGGCGACAACGGAAGCGGCATTGGCAAGGTTCAGCGATCGGCGCCCCGGCAACATCGGCAATCGGACCAGATCGGTCACCCGTTCGTGGGCTTTATCTGCGGCGCTAAGCCCCACCGACTCCTTACCGAACATGAGAATGTCACTTGGGACATAGCCCACCTCGGTGTACAGCGTGTCGCCATCGGAACTGAACGCAAAAACACGACCCTCGCCCAACGACGCGAGGGCTTCTTCGAGGTTTTCGTGTACGGTGACCACCGCTAGATCGTGGTAGTCCAACCCCGCACGACGCAGGTTGGCGTCTTCAAAGTTGAAGCCCAAGGGCTTCACTAAATGAAGTTCGGCACCGGTGATTGCGGCTAGGCGGATGGCATTCCCGGAGTTGCCGGGAATTTCGGGAGCATTGAAAAGAATACGGAACACATTTAACAGTTTAAGCTCTCGGAGCAGTAAAACTGGTAATCAGTACATTCCGCCTAAGACTCGGGACAGTACCGAACGGTCAACAATGTTCGGGGAAGGGCCTGATCCGAGGAAGAGTTTCAGTTCGCGGATGAGTCCTGCCGCATTGAGCACGTTGGGCGTGGAGGCCAGCGCCGGATCGGCCCTGCGGTGATATTCGATGACCGGCTCGTGGGGATTGCCCTGGCTCGAAAGGACCAACGTGAAAGCGACGACATTCATCTGCATGAATGCGCGTTGCATCCCGGTGATGTTCAAGGCCGGGGGCTGCGTCATTTTATTTCCATGACGCAATACGTTCCCATCAAATGCGTAATAGCCCTCGGGAAGCGTCATCGTGTTGACGATCGCCATACGATATCCGGCGGTCAACACATGGTCATAGTGCCCGCCGCCGGGTGCCTGCAAGCCATTGACCAGCCGGGCCGCAGGCAGCACGTTGAGCACGTTTTTGCTTAGCATGCTGATCGTCTGTGCTTCTCGGGTAAGCCTGGAACGGGAATTGAACAGCCCGCGCTTTCGTGGCTCACCGTGGCTTCGTTGAATCGAGTGGGCCCTATCCAGCAAACCAAAGGAGTCGTCATCGAGACGAGGGACGTATTCGGTAGCTAGCTGGGCCTTGGGCTGTTGCGGTGAGGTGCGCAGCTTTTCATCGTACTGGCGGGCGGAGGTTCCGGCTCGTGGTGCTTGGCCGGGGGACTGGAAAGACCTATCAAAGCTTGAACGGCTTCGATCATCCGACAGCGTCTGAAATGCCTGTTGGACGTCTTTGAACTCGTCGGCGCTACCTCCCAGATCCGGGTGTGACGCGCGAGCAGCCTTCCGATACGCAACCTTGATCTCTTCGAAAGTTGCCGTCCGGGGCACGCCAAGAATTTCGTAGGGACTTGGCGAACTCATGATACGGACGAATCCTCTCGGTTAAGGCAATTCCCCGCGGCCGGTGCCGCGCGATCAAGTGCCAATTAGAACATTTTACCTTCCATGATTGGGAGTTGGCTTTTCAAACCCGAGCGTTTGCTGGGTATTCTCTATCCGTATGGTGCCCTCCGTGAAATATCAGCACATTCGCATAGTCTTCCATCCGAGCTCGGGCAAGGGTTTGGCATTGCGACGGGTCGAAGAGCTGGAAGCCCGGCTCGAGGCTCACGGTATTCAATCAGACAGGTTGAATACCGCACATCTCCAAGGGCGAGAATTCGGAAAAGCCTTGGCAACAGCCGATGCCGTAGTAGTCATCGGCGGAGACGGACTAATACACCACACCATCCAGTATCTTGCAGGGAAGAACATTCCAATGGGGATCATTCCGGCAGGCAGCGGCAACGACACCTGGCGAATGTACGGCGCACGATCGGCGGAAGAAACGATCCAACAGGTGGTTAGCTTTCTGGCCGGAGGGGCAGCAGGGACCCCGATCGATTTGCTCCAGCTGCGATTTGCCAATGACCTGCCACGAACTACGCTTGCCGTGGGCGCGGTGTCGTGGGGATTCGAAGGACAGGTTAACCGGCGAGCCAATGGTTTGCCACGCCGCCTAGGCGCGCTGCGCTATATTCTCGGACTGCTGCTGTGCCTCCCCACACTTCGCGCGTACCCCACCGAAATTCAGGCTCAGGAACTTGAATTCAAGGGTTCGGTCTTTGCGGCAAGTATTGCGAATATCAAGTCGCTTGGCGGTGGGATTAAGCTTTTCCCGCACGCGGACTACGCAGATGGATTGGCCGATATCGTGCTGGTGAAGGGCCCGCTATTGCTACCGGTGTTGCCTTTTGTAGGTCATATTCTGCGCGGAAAGACTCACCGGCACCAACTGTCCACCAGGAGCGCACATGTAGTTGTGCGAACCAGGCAGGAAAGTTATGCGGACGGGGAGCTTATTGGACAGGGTGATTTTGAGCTGACCGTGCTCGACGGGGCGCTGACGCTTATTCCGGGCGCCGATAATCGCAAAAGAGCATAGATTCCTCCTCGAACAGCGAATGGATTTTCATCGCAAGGGCCGCCTGCCGTGGACCGTGCGCTATGCGCTGTCCAGACCCCGCCAACAGCATCGGCGAATAGCTCACGCACATCGAGTCGAGACGATCGGCGGCGATGAATTGGCCAAGCAAATGCGGGCCACCCTCGGCATGTATGAAACCCAGCCCTCTGGCTAGCAGATCGGCAACGATTTCCTGCGGGTCACAACCCCGGTCTGCTTCGGCAACTTCAACCAATTCGACATGCGAAGCGAAGCGACTGCGGTGCTCCTCGGTGACTTGAACGCTGGTGAAGACCAGCACCGGGACGGGGCTTAGCGTGAACACCTCGTCATCGGGCTCCAGATGCAGCCCGTGCGAAACGATCGCCAGGACCGGTTGCGCGGACAAGCCCCGGGCTTCACGCCAGGAAATGTCCTCATCACCGATCAGCGCCCCCGCGTACCCTTCGGCGCGGACGGTGCCGGCACCGACCAGGATGACATCTGCCAAGCGTCGCAACAAACTAAAGATCCGCCCATCGCCCGCGCTGCCCAACCCGCCGGACAGCCCATCGCGCTGGGCGCTACCGTCGATGCTTGAAACGAAATTGAAGCGCACAAAGGGACGTTGCGACGCGGCGTAACGCTCCAAAAGGTAGGTATCGCCAACCTCCGGCATATTGCTGGGTAGCAGTTCACGCATGGCTCGGGTCCTATCGGCTGGCTTCACGTTCGGGATGGGCAGGGGGATTGACCTCGCCCATGTTGTGGATCTGGTAGGCAGGGTCCCGCCACCCCTGTGCCGCTTCTATCAGCCGGACGGTTTGCACGGATTCGGCGATATTGTGCATCCGGATGATCCGCGCCCCACCCATCACGCACATGGTTGCCGCCACCATGGAACCGACAAGACGTTCGGGTTTGGGCAGGTCCAAGGTTTCACCGATGAAATCCTTATTGGATACCGCCGCGAGGGCCGGGTATCCCAATGCGGCGATGGCCTCAAAATTCGCGGTCAGATCCAGGGTGTGCCGGGTGTTCTTATTTAGGTCGTGCCCCGGATCAATGATGATCTTTGACGCGTGGATTCCTGAGTCCAGTGCCAGCTGGACCTTTTGCGCCAGATAGTCGCGCACTTCGGTAACCACATTCTGGTACTGCGGGCGGGGATAGACGGTGCGTGGTTTCGCCAACGAATGAGTCAGCACCAGATGCACATTGTTTCGGGCAACAATTTGAGCCATCTCGGGGTAGGCCAGCCCGGTGGTGTCGTTGATGACATCCGCTCCGGCATTGATCGCGGCTTGGGCAACTTCCGGGAGGAACGTGTCGGCGGAAATCACCACATCACTTTGTTTGCGTACCGCTTCGATCACCGGAACCACACGTGCGGCTTCTTCCTCCCAGGGGAGCTCCGGGCCGGGCGAAAACGGTACGCCGCCGATATCAATCCAGTCCGCTCCGGCCTGCACCGCACGCATCGCCGAGGAGACTGCGTCGTCCAAACCGAAGGTGGACCCGGCATCATAGAAAGAATCCGGGGTGCGGTTGATCACTGCCATCACCGCGATGGTCCGCGAGAAATCTATGCTCCGACGCGAAAAGTGGTGAATCGGAACCTGCAACTCGGGTAAAAACATCGACCTGGTCTCCCTTGATTCGCGGTCGTGCCGCTGCGCATTGCTTTGTTCATTCATATCACCCGCTCGCGACCTGATGCGGGATATGTCTGGATGCTGGTTAGGCTTGTACTATGCAGTTCTCCCATGTCTCAGCCACCCAGGGCCAATGGATCATTGATTCCTGCGCCACCGCCGACCAGCTGACGGTAGTCGCGCAAGTGCCCGTGGGTTACGAACGCTACGCACGGATCTTGCATCCGGCCTATGACGAGTTTGACCAGCCGGTGAAGTGGGGGACCGTGGCTAGCAGCCGCGGCCATATCCTCACCGCAGCAGATCTCTTCGAAACTGTCGCCGGCTGGGATGCCCAGGGCAACCCGGCAGCCGAGGATGCCTGGGAAGAGACCGACCTGCCGGTAGACGAGTTGCCTGTAGAGCAGTGGCAGGCGCTGGTGAAGCAGCTCCGCGCGGCAACTGAGCAGGAAAAGTTCGTGGTCGGCCTTTGGGGAGGCTATGCCTTCATTGAAGGTGGCGAACGCATCCAGATCGAGAACGAACCCGATCCGGAGCTCAGCGACGAAGAAAACCAGGCCGCTCACGCCGCCGCGCTCGCCGAGGCGCAACGTCCTGCCTTCGCACCGGAGGTGCTCACGACGCCGGCGCTTGAACTAGGAGGCGGTTACCGAAACTACCGGCTCTTCGAAGTGGATGGCGAATTTTTGGCGCAGCCGCTTTGGGCGACGACGGTCGAAGGTCCGCAGCGTCAACGCCCGGCCTTGGCTTTTCCCGAAGACCGCAGCTGGATGCTGTCTACCGAACCTTATGATGACTGCACGCTGATCGGTGGCTCGGCCGAGCTTATCGAGGCAATTTTGCGCGATCCGTTGCTGGAAGCCATTGAAGTCGGGCAATTCACACGTATTGGCCATTCAAACTAGGCAGGGAAAGCTCGTACCATTAAGACGATGACTAATTCCGCCGTATACCTCGATCACGCGGCAACTACCGACCTCAACCCGGCGGCGTTGTCGGCCATGACCGAGCAATTCGCCCACACCGGCAACCCCTCCTCGTTGCACGGTGCCGGTCGCCGCGCCAACCGCGTGATCGACGAGGCACGCACGAAGATCGCCGGGGTGGCAGCGGCTCATCCAACCGAAGTGATCTTTACCTCCGGCGGAACCGAATCCGATAACTTGGCGCTCAAGGGCCTGTTCTGGAATCGGACAGAGAAGAACCCGGAAGCTCGCAGCATTTTGGTGGCTGGAATTGAACACCATGCGGTGCTGGACACCGTGGCCTGGCTCGAAACCCACGAAAACGCGACGCTTCTATGGATGCCGGTCGACGCCGACGGCGTGCTGGATCTGCAGGCAGCCGAAGAGCTCATCGAGGCGAACCACGAGCGGATCGCGTTGGGCACCCTCATGTGGGCAAACAACGAGGTAGGCACCATTGAACCGATCGCCGCTTTCGTGGCCCTGGCCGCTAAGTACCAGATTCCGGTGCATTCGGACGCGGTACAGGCCTTCGGCACCGTCCCTACGGATTTTGCGGCGAGCGGTCTGGCAACCATGGCCATCAGCGCCCATAAGGTCGGCGGCCCGGTAGGAATCGGTGGCTTGCTGGTACGCCGCGACATTGTCCTGATGCCCGTCCAGCACGGTGGCGGCCATGAACGCAAACTCCGCTCTGGCACCTTGAACGCGGCGTCGGCGGCAGGGTTTGCGGCGGCGGCAACCGCGGTCCAAGCCAATTTGGATGCCGAGAGCAAACGACTCAGTGAACTTCGCGACTATGCGGTGCAGCGGATCGCGCAAAGCATCCCCGAAGCGGTGCTCAACGGTCCACGCGATGCGCTGAACGAGGGCAAACGGCTACCGGGAAACCTGCATTTCACCTTCCCAGAATGCGAGGGGGACTCCTTATTGTTCCTCTTGGACATGTTTGGGATTGCATCCTCCACCGGTTCTGCCTGTACCGCGGGCGTGCCGCAACCCTCGCACGTGCTGGTGGCCATGGGCAGGGATGCACGAAGCGCACGAAGTGTGCAACGCTTCACATTGGGGCATACATCCATGCGTGAGGACGTTGACATACTTTTAGAGGCGCTGCCCGAAGCCTATCAACGGGCAAAGAAAGCCGGTATGGCGGCAGACGAAAGCAGCATTCACACAGCAGGGACGGGTTTTACACGATGAAGGTACTAGCAGCGATGTCCGGCGGCGTCGATTCGGCAGTCGCCGCAGCACGTGCGGTCGAAGCCGGGCACGACGTAGTCGGAGTCCACCTGGCGCTCTCTCGCATGCCCGGGACCCTGCGCACCGGTTCGCGCGGCTGTTGCACGGTGGAGGACTCCAACGACGCATGGCGCGCCTGCGACAAACTGGGCATCCCCTACTACGTTTGGGATTTCTCCGATCGGTTCGCCGAGGATGTGGTCCAGGATTTCGTCGACGAGTATGAGGCCGGACGCACCCCGAACCCGTGCATGCGCTGCAACGAGAAGATCAAATTCGCGGCATTGCTGGAGAAGGCACTGGCGCTGGGCTTCGACGCGGTCTGCACCGGCCACTACGCCAAGGTATTGCGTGACGAATCGGGCAACCCGGAATTGCACCGCGCGGCGGACTGGGCCAAGGACCAGTCCTACGTGCTCGGCGTGCTCACCCACCAGCAGCTCGAGCACTGCATGTTCCCGCTGGCGGAGACCCCTTCCAAGGCCGAGGTGCGCGCCGAGGCGGAAGCCCGCGGGCTCACCGTGGCCAATAAACCCGACAGCTACGACATCTGCTTCATCCCCGACGGGGATACGCGCGGCTGGCTGGCCGAGCGTATCGAAATGAAGCCGGGCGACATCGTCGATCAAGACGGAAACCAGCTCGGCGAGCACGAGGGTGCGCAGGCATTCACCGTGGGCCAACGCAAGGGCCTGCGCTTGGGACGGCCGGCATCCGACGGCAAGCCGCGCTTCGTGCTGGAAATCCGCCCGAAGGACAACAAGGTGATCGTCGGGCCCGAGGCTTTGCTCGCGGTCGATGAGCTGCGCGGCATCCGGATCTCCTGGGCCGGAGTGCCGATCCCGGCGGTGCTCACCGGCGAAGAATTCGATTGCATGGTGCAGGTTCGTGCCCATGGCGATCCGGTGACCGCCAAGGCGCGCATGGAGCGTGCCGATGGGTCCGAGGTTTTGGTCGTTCAGCTTCCCGAGGGGATGCGCGGCGTCGCACCGGGCCAGACCATGGTCGTTTACCAGGAAACCCGTGTCCTGGGCCAGGCTACGATCGATTCGGCCAGGTCTTCTGCATGGGACCCGGCTTCGGTACTCTAGCCTTCCCACGACACCTCTTGGTGGCTACAAAATTAACTAGGTCGGCCCGAGAATCCACAAGGATTCTCGGGCCGACCTAGTTAATTTCAGTTACCGCCGGCTATTCGTTGCCCTCGTCGACAATGCCGAACATGCGTGCGGAAATGTCTTGGTATTCCACGCGGGTCTTTCCCGTCTCCAGTTTCGGAAGCTGGGCGGGGGAGTGAATGGCGCAGTGCACGAAGTCGAAGTTCGGCCACCACTTCTTTGGACGTTCGTATTCGTCTTGCCCGCATACGATGCAGGTCAGGTGGACCCAAACCGGGCGGCTGCCGGCTTTGCGATTAGCCCGCGACTGGACCAGCCAGGCCGGCGGGTTTGCATTGAGCTCGGCAAATTCTTTTTCGCTCATTCGCGAAGGGACGCCATGGCGCTTGGCCATTTCCATGGGAATATCCAACGCAATTGCTGCGTCTCTACGTGTCATCATCGTCTCCAAGCCTAGAGTACCGGGGCATTCTTAGGTATATGTCATTGCTCTCGCGGCATTTAAAAGCATCCGAAAGCGAGGTGGAGATCACCCGGGGATGCGGCATGGGTCTCACTTTCTGCGTCGAAACCGGATAATTCATTCGCCTTTCGTGAGCTCCATCACTTAGGCTGTATGAAGCATGTGCTAACTATCACTCCGCATGTTCTACGACAGAGAAGGATTGCTCATGGCCAGCAAAAAGAACGGTATGCGACTCGCAGCTGCCGTTATCGGTATTTCCGCCATCGCGCTGACCGGTTGCACCGGTCCGTCATCAAATGACTCGGGTGACAACGGATCCGGTGAAGCCAGCAGTGCCCCCATCACCTTGGGCACGACCGATAAAGTAACGTCGCTTGACCCAGCGGCCTCTTACGACAATGGCTCGTTTATGGTCATGAACCAGATCTACCCGTTTGTGCTGAACTCGGAACCGGGCAGCCCAGACCCATCCAATGACCTGGCCGAGTCGGCCGAGTACACCAGCCCTACCGAATTCACCGTTAAGTTGAAGCCGGGATTGAAGTGGGCCAACGGAAATGATCTTGATTCGAAGGATGTGAAGTTCTCCTTCGACCGCCAGCTGGAGATCGCGGACCCCAACGGCCCATCATCGCTGTTGGGCAACATGGAATCGGTTGAAGCTCCGGACGCCACCACCGTGGTCTTCAAGCTCAAGGTTGCCGAGGACCAGACCTTCCCGCAGGTGCTCACCTCGCCGGTCGGCCCCATCGTTGACGACGAGGTCTTCCCGGCCGACGAGGTTCTCGATGACCAGAAAATCGTGGATGCCAACGCCTTTGGCGGCCAGTACATCATCGATTCCTACAACAAGAACAACTTGATTTCCTTCGCGGCAAATGAAGCCTACCAAGGCGTGCTCGGTGCACCGGCCAACTCGAAGGCAGCGATCAAGTACTACGCGGACGCGAACAACCTCAAGCTCGAGGTGCAGCAGGGCAAGATCGATGTTGCCTGGCGCTCGCTGACCCCAACGGACATTGAAGATCTGGGCAAGGAAGAGAGCCTCGCGGTCCACAAGGGCCCTGGTGGCGAGCTTCGCTACATCGTCTTCAACTTCGATTCGATGCCATTCGGCGCCAAGACCGAGGACGCTGACGAAGCGAAGTCGCTGGCGGTACGTCAGGCAGCCGCACATCTGGTAGACCGCCAGGCGATCGCCACGAACGTCTACAAGGACACCTTCACTCCTGCCTATTCATATGTTCCACAGGGATTCACCGGTGCGATCGAACCGTTGAAGGATATGTACGGCACCGATGGCAAGCCAGATGCTGCCAAGGCCAAGAAGGTTCTGGAAGACGCTGGCGTGGAGACCCCGGTGGAGCTCGCGCTGCAGTACAACCCGGATCACTACGGACCTAACTCGGGTGACGAGTACGCGCTAGTTGAAAAGCAGCTCGAAGCCGATGGCCTGTTCGACGTTGACTTGAAGTCGACCGAGTGGGTTACCTACCAGAAGCAGCGCGTCACCGACTATCCCGCCTACCAGCTGGGCTGGTTCCCGGACTACTCGGACGCCGACAACTACTTGTCCCCGTTCTTCGCTACCGAGAACTTCCTGTCGAACGGCTACGACAACGCGGAGGTCGATTCGCTGATCTCCGAGCAGCGCGGCCAGTCCGACGTTGCAGAGCGTACCGCCTCGATCGAGGAGCTGCAGCGAATGGTCGCCGAAGATCTGTCCACCTTGCCGCTCTTGCAGGGCTCGCAGGTGGCCGTGGCCGGTAAGGACGTTCAGGGTGTCGAAAAGACCCTGGACGCATCATTCAAGTTCCGCCTCGGTGTGCTGAGCAAGTAATCTCGACGGCACCGTAAGTACACCTAAGACCAGGGGATCTACCTCAAGTGCAGAACTTCGTGCACCAGGTAGATCCCCTTGGCATGTCCATTTCGGACCATGCGCCAAAATTCTGATCCTGATACTAAGGACAAAAGATGACAATCACGTCGCAAACGGGCGAAACTCACAGCCCGGCACCTGCGCGCAAACCAGCGAAGCAGAAGGGCGGAGGATTCCTCCGCTATCTGATTACCCGCTTCCTGTTGATCATTCCCACCGTTTTCATCCTCATCACGGTGGTCTTCTTCCTCATGCGCGTAACCGGTGACCCGATTACCGCTGCCATGGGTGGACGTCTAACTCCAGACCAATTGGCCATACGAATTCATGAGGCCGGCTATGATCGCCCGGTCCTCATCCAGTACATCGAATACCTAGGCCAGGTGTTCACCGGAAATCTCGGACGCACCATGAGCGATAACCGTGCTGTCACCGAGGTCTTGGTGACCTATGGCGCAGCTACCTTAGAACTTGCGGTTAACGCGGTACTCGTCGCGTTGCTTGTAGGCATCCCCTTGGGTCTGGTCGCGGCAAAATTCCGTGACCGCTACCCGGATGCGGTCCTGCGCATCCTGGCGATCCTCTCCTATGCGACCCCGGTCTTCTTCGCCGGCCTGCTGCTCAAACTGATCTTCGGGGTGTGGCTGGATTGGCTCCCGATCAGCGGTCGTGCCGATTGGCAGACCGAACTTGCGCTGACCGGTCTGCAAAACCCTTCGGGCATTTATTGGCTGGATGCCCTGCGCAGCGGTAACCTGAACGCCTTCGGCGACGTAGCCGCCCACGCGGTGCTCCCGGCGTTGGCCTTGGGATTGCTGACCGGTGGGGTGTTCCTGCGTCTGGTGCGCACCAACGCGATTGGCACACTGGGACGAGAATATGTTGAAGCCGGACGTTCACGCGGCGTCAGCGAATTCCGCCTGGTTACCAAGCACGCTTACCGCCCGGCATTGATTCCCATCATCACCGTGATGGGGTTGCAGATCGCCATGCTGCTCGGCGGCGCGGTGCTCACCGAAACCACCTTCGAGTGGGCGGGGCTCGGCTTCAAGCTGGCCGAGTACCTCACCGCCCGAGACTTCGTCGCGGTACAGGGCATCGTAGTGGTGCTGGCCATTATCGTGGCGGTCACCAACTTCATTGTTGACGTCCTTGCGGCCCTGATCGACCCGAGAGTCAGGTACTAATCATGAGCATCCCTTCGATTGCCTCGGCCCGAAAGTCCTGGTTCGCCCGGCTTCCGGTCGTTTCACACCTGCGCATGTCCTCTGGTCTCCAGCGCGGCATGTTGATCGCCGGCCTTGCACTTTCGGCGTTGTTTATTTTCTCGGCCCTCTTCGCCCCGTTGATTGCTCCCTTTGATTTCGCCCAGTCATCAGATATGTCCGGCGACTTCCCGCGCCAGGCGGCTCCCGATGACAAGTTCATTTGGGGGACCACCGTCACCGGCTACGATGTCTTCTCCCGCACCATGTACGGTGCGCGAACTGCGATCTGGGTGATTATCGCCGCGGTGCTGATGTCGCTGTTCGTCGGAGTGCTGTTGGGCCTGATCTCCGGCTACCTCGGTGGCTGGTTTGACCGCATCATGGTGGTGCTCGCCGACGCGATCTACGCATTCCCGTCACTCTTGCTGGCCATCGTGATGTCCATCGTCATCTCACAGGGCCAATCGAGCCTTTGGGGCGGCATCATGGCGGCGGCAATATCCATTACCGTGGTCTTCATCCCGCAATACTTCCGCGTGGTGCGCGCCGAGGTGATGCGCCTGAAAGCCGAACCTTTCGTCGAATCGGCGCAGGTCATCGGTGCCAGCCCGTGGCGCGTGATGACCACGCACCTATTGCGCAACTCGACGCGCACCTTGCCGTTGATCTTCACCCTGAACGCCACCGAAGCGCTGTTGACGCTTGCCGGCCTGGGCTTCCTCGGATTCGGCATCGAACCGACCGCCGCGTCCGAATGGGGCTTCGACCTGAACCGCGCGATGTCCGACGCGACCAGCGGCATCTGGTGGACCGGGCTGTTCCCAGGTCTTGCCATCGTGCTCACGGTCATGGGCCTGACCCTGGTCGGCGAATCGATGAATGACCTCAACGATCCACGGCTGCGTCGTTTCAGCCGCAAGAAGGCACAACGCATCACGCAGGCAGGAGCCGCACGGTGAGTAACAATCTGAAAATTGACATGAACGCCACAGAGAATGTGTTGCGCATCGAGAACCTGAATGTCGACTTTGTCACGGATGCGGGGGCCGTCCCTGCGGTCCGCGGCGTGGATTTGTCGGTCAAGCCAGGGGAGATCCTGGCCATCGTCGGCGAATCCGGATCGGGTAAGTCGGTGACCGCGCGCACCGCGTTGGGGATCTTGGCGGAAAATGGTGCCTCGCATGGCGCTGTCTACCTGAAGGGCCAGAATATGCTGACCCTCCAGGGGTCCGCATTGCGGGCGGCTCGCGGACGAGACGTGTCGATGATCTTTCAGGAGCCATCCACCGCACTGAACCCGGTGTACACCGTTGGCTGGCAAATCATGGAGGGCATCCGTGCACACACCAAGCTGTCGAAAAAGGAAGCCAAGGCGCGCGCCGTCGAGGCGATGCGCCAGGTAGGCATTCCGGATCCGGAACAACGCGTGGATTACTATCCGCACCAGTTCTCCGGCGGGCAGAAGCAGCGTGTGGTGATCGCCGCGGCGCTGGCGCTGGAACCCGATTTGATCGTGGCCGATGAGCCGACCACCGCGCTGGACGTCACGGTGCAGGCCGAAATCCTGGCTCTGCTGCGGAACCTGCGCGATGAGCTGGGGACCGCAATTGTGATCATCACCCACAACATGGGCGTGGTGGCAGACATCGCGGACCGGGTCATCGTGATGAACCAAGGGCAGATTGTCGAACAAGCAACTTCGCGTGAGCTGTTCGAGAACCCGCAGGACGAGTACACCAGAACGCTGCTGGCGGCCGTACCGCATCTGGGACGCAATTCCGCCTCTGCCGGCCTGGAAGAGCGGCCCCACGCCCAAGCCGAAGTGCTCGTGGAGGCCAAGGGGCTACGGGTGCATTTCCCTGGACGTCTCGGAGCTCCTGGATTCACCGCGGTGGACGGAGTGGATCTGAAGATTCACGCCGGTGAGGTTTATGGACTGGTGGGCGAGTCAGGGTCTGGAAAAACAACCATCGGGCGCAGCATCGCCGGGCTCAATAGGATCACCGATGGTTCGCTGCAGGTGCTCGGCTATGAAATGGCGCAGTTCAAGGAACGCAGCTTCAAGCCGCTGCGCAAGCAGATCGGTTTCGTTTTCCAGGATCCCGCGGCGAGCTTCAACCCGCATCTGACCGTGGGGGAGTGCGTGGCCGAACCGTTGAACGTGCACCGAGAACTGAACCCTTCACAGACTCGGTCAAAGGTCGCTGCGCTCTTGGAATCCGTGCAGCTGCCCGGAGGCTTTGCCGATCGGTACCCGCATGAGCTTTCTGGCGGTCAACGTCAGCGAGCTTCCTTGGCGCGGGCCTTGGCGCTGGAACCTAAGCTGCTGATCGCCGATGAGCCCACGAGCGCGCTGGACGTGTCGGTGCAGGCGAAGGTACTCGAACTATTCCGTGAATTGCAGGCGGAACTAGGATTCGCCGCGTTGTTCGTCTCCCACGACCTCGCAGTGGTTGACCTGTTGGCTTCGTGGGTGGGCGTCTTGTTCCGGGGTTCATTGATCGAGGAGGGGTTAGGCTCCAAGGTGCTTTCCGCGCCGCAAAATGCCTACACTCAGCGTTTGATCGCGTCCCTGCCAGTTCCGGATCCTCGCGAACAAGCCGTGCGACGAAAGATCATTGAAGAATTGAACGGCGCCTAGCCTGGATTCTAGATTTTGCCCCGACATCCTTTTTCAGGTTGTCGGGGCAACGTCACTTAATGGGAAATACACGAGATGACCACGTAAACTAAACATCATGAGCGAGCCGAACACTACTGCCCCTATCGAGGAATTCGACCCGCATGCAAGTTCTCTGCCAGGGGAAGTTGAGCAAGAAGTCCTCGACGAGTTGTACGCCATCCGTGGAAGCATCGATAACTTCGATGCCCAGTTGGTGTATCTGCTTGCCGAACGCTTTAAGGCCACACAACGCGTGGGCCTGCTTAAAGCACGTCATGACCTGCCGCCCAGCGATCTCAATCGTGAAAAAGCGCAGATTCAGCGCTTGCGCACCTTGGCTCACGAGGCACACCTTGACCCGGAGTTTGCCGAGAAGTTTTTGAACTTCATCATCTCCGAGGTCATTCGCCACCATCAGAACATTTCTGACGCGCATAAAAATGACTGAACCAAGTGACGATTTCGCCCGTTCGGATGTCTTCGTCACCTCGTTCTGCCAATTTCCCGGTCAAGATCCGTTGGAGATTCACAAGGTTATCCGCGGGGAACTAGGCGAACCGAATTTGGCGGTTTTCCCGCAATTAGTGGACCGCGGTATGGGTTCCGATGCACTGGGCCGAAGCGCCAGCATGGTCAGCGACATGGGCTTTGACCTGCAACCGCATGGTTGGCGCATCGGGGTCACCGATGGGATTGATGCCCGTCGGGCGCGGAGCTTGTTGCGCAGCGACGAAAACCTCTTGGCTGATGTCATCGGCGCCGAGAAGAAACCAGCGACGCGACTGAAGATTTCGACCCTTGGGCCGTGGTCATTGGCGGCAGGGCTCTACCTGCAGCACGGTGAACGGATCCTGATTGATCACGGGGCACGCCGGGATGTCTTGGAGGCTTATGCCGACGGGGTGAAGCAGCAGCTCCTGCGGATGCGCGGGAGCACCACGATTCAAAGATTTACGGTGCAGCTCGATGAGCCGCAGCTGCCCGCTGTGCTTGACGGCGCATTGCCCACCGCCAGCGGATATCGCACCTTACGCTCCATTCCACGACAGGAGGTGCGCGAGGTTTACTCCCGGTTTGTGCAGACGCTTGCCGAGGTCGAAGGCACGCAAATAGTCGTTAATCTGCCCAGCGCCGATGAGCAGTGGATCAAACGCGTGGACATCTTGCATCAGGCCGGTGTGCAAGGGTATGTGATCGATCCGGCGCGAATGGATCACCGCTCATGGGAGCGCGTCGCAGCTTTGGTGGAAACCGGGGCGCAGATTTACCTTCAGCTACTTGAACCGGGCAAGCGTGCCCCGGGAGTTGTCGACGGGGTGAACAAGGTGCTCCGGCCGTGGCGGCAGCTTGGCCTGCCGTTGACGCAGTTAGGCCAGCTGACGCTGATGCCCGCAGGCACGTTTGCCAACGCGAGTGCAAATCAGGTGGTTGAATGCCTGCAACATTTAACCGGTTATGCCCAAGCTTTGGAGCAAACGCGGGTTGACGCGTAGCGGAATCCTTGATTTGTGCGGTCACAGCACGAAAACGGGGGTGTGTCATGTATCTTAGGAAGAGTGGGGAAAGTAAAAGTACCCGTATAGGCGACGTGGGTGACGCCACTGTTTTCGGTTTCAGGGGGATGTTGTATGAAGTTTCGGATTTTAGTCGTCGATGATGACGAGGCGTTGTCGGAGATGATCGGCATCGTCTTGCAGAATGATGGTTTCGAAGCATCATTTTGCTACGACGGATCCGGCGCAATCGAGGCATTCCGCGAAGCTAATCCCGACCTGGTTCTGTTAGACCTGATGTTGCCTGGAATTGACGGCATCGAGGTCTGCAAGCAGATTCGTGCGGAGTCGGACGTTCCGGTGGTCATGCTGACCGCAAAATCTGATACCGCAGATGTTGTTCGCGGCTTGGAATCCGGGGCTGACGACTATGTGCCCAAGCCCTTTAAGCCAGCAGAGCTGGTAGCGCGCGTTCGAGCCCGGTTGCGCCCGAATGAAACGCATGTGGCAGAAACTCTGACCGTGGGGGACGTGACAATCGATGTCGCCGGGCACCGCGTGACCCGCGCTGGTAATCAGGTCTCCCTCACCCCACTTGAATTCGATCTATTGGTCACCATGGCACGTAAACCGTGGCAGGTCTTCAGCCGCGAGCAGCTCTTGGAAGCTGTATGGGGTTACCGACACGCAGCCGATACGCGCCTGGTGAACGTTCACGTGCAGCGATTGCGGTCCAAAATTGAATTAGACCCTGAAAAACCACAGGTCATTCAGACCATTCGCGGTGTGGGTTACAAGGCTGGTACGGCAAGTTGAGTGAACACGCCACGACCGGAAGCGAGATTGCACCGGTCGAAGTGCGTGCTCAAATTCCTCCGGTAGCTCCTGCATTCTTGAGGGTAAGGCTTTGGGTCAAACGACCTATTGAATGGATTCGGCAGCGCTGGCAGCGCCACCTGATGTATCGCACGGTGATTTCGACCTTGCTCTTTACCTCCTTGGCGCTGTTGGCAGCCGGCGCTTTTTTGTCCAACCAGATTTCCTCCGCGCTATTCAGCGAGCGGTTTAATCAGATTTCAAAAGAATCTGAACGTGGTCTGGCTCAGGCGCGTTCAATTCTTGAATCTGCCTCCACAACCGACCGTGTTTCTACCCAGTCCTTGGTGAACTCGACCTTGGCGACGCTAGAAGGCGACGGAGCCACGGTGATCCGTGACTTTGTGCTCAAACCAATTCCGGTCGCAGGTGATGAAAACCTGTATGTAGGACCCACCGCTTCTGGCTCATTGACTACCCGAGTAGTCCCAGACGACCTGGCCGAAAGTGTGCAGAGCGATTCGGGGATTTTTTGGCGTTCAATTGAGCTTGGCGTTGGTTCGGAGATTCAGCCAGGCATCATCATCGGCACCAAGGTGTTGATCCCTCCGGGCCGTGAATATGGGCTGTACTTGGTCTATGACTTATCCAGCGTGCAGGACACCCTGGAATTCATCAACCGTGCCATGGCCTTTACCGGTCTGGTCTTGTTGCTAGTCGTTGGCTTTATTTCCTGGTCTGTATCCCGCACCGTAGTGCGTCCAGTTGCAGACGCGGCGTATGTATCCGAACGGATTGCCTCGGGCGATCTCGACCGGAGGATGAAGGTTGCTGGCAAGGATGAAGTCGCCAGACTCGGTACTGCCTTCAATCACATGGCGCACTCGCTGCAAGAACAGATTACCCAGCTCAATCACCTCTCGGCCATGCAGCAACGTTTCGTTTCCGATGTTTCCCACGAATTGCGAACCCCGCTGACCACAGTGCGTATGGCCGCTGAGCTAATTCACGATGCTCGCGAGAACTTTGATCCGCTCACCGCCCGTTCGGCGGAGCTCATGTATGAGCAGATTGAACGTTTCCAGAACCTACTCAATGACCTCTTGGAAGTGTCCAGATTCGACGCCGGCGTTGCGGTCCTTGATCGAGAGTCCACCGACCTGAACGTCATTGTACGAAAGGTGATCGACACCGCCACGCCCGTGGCCGATGAATATGGCTCGATTATCCGGTTCAACGCCCCGGCAGAGGGATGCGTGGCGGAATTCGACCCGCGCCGAGTTGAGCGTGTGGTGCGAAACCTCGTGCTAAACGCCGTAGAACACGGCGAACAGAACCCCATCGATATCACCATCGGCCAGAACGAAAGCTCGGTCGCGGTGACCGTGCGAGACTACGGCATCGGGATGAGTCCCGAGGCCTGCAAACATGTTTTCGATCGCTTCTGGCGTGCGGACCCGGCACGTGCCCGGACTACCGGCGGCTCGGGGTTGGGCCTGTCCATTTCAATGGAAGATACCCGGTTGCATGACGGACGCCTGGAAGCCTGGGGAAAGAAGGGCGTGGGCTCGGCATTCCGCTTGACCTTGCCGCGGACCGCGCACGACGCGATTACCTCATCCCCACTTCCATTGGAACCTCCGGTGACAGAAGAAATTCTCGGTCTGCTCGGTGATTCCTTCCCGTTGACCGGTGAGGTGCCGAAGATCGGCTACACGCCGTTGATCTTGGACGACGAAGATATTCTTATCGAGGACGAAATCTTCCCCAAGCCGGTGGATCCATCCGAGAATCCGGGGGAGGGCAAATAATGCGCTTACGGTTGCTGAGAGTTCTAACTATCGTATTTACCGGGCTGCTCATACTTTCAAGCTGCGCCGCCATCCCACGTAATTCGACCGTGCAGAAGATTGAAGCCGAATCCGACCAGGGCGAATCGCAGCCTTTTCGCTTTGATGCCCAAGGGCCAACGGAAGGTGCAGATGCACGCCGTATCGTCGAAGGGTTCGTCGAAGCTGGACGATCGGTCCTCGAAGATTATGCGCTTTCGCGGGAATTCATGACCCCAGAGTTGGGGGCCGACTGGCGCGGGAATACCCGCACGCTGATCTATGAGGCGATGAACGTACTCACCGGTGCCGAAAGTAACCGATACACGGTGCAACTGGAAATATCTGGTGAGGTTGACGCGATGGGTGTTTACACCCAAGAACCAGAGCATTCAACGCGCGCCGTGGACGTGGAACTTACCCAGGTGGATAACCAATGGCGGATTTCCAATGCGCCGGACGGGATCATGCTGGAATCGAGTTCCTTCAGCAAGATCTTCGCTCCGCAAACTATTTATTTCTACGACGCCAGCTACCAATATTTGGTGCCCGATGTCCGCTGGTTTACCTCTGGCGCGGGTACGACGACGTCTATGGTGGAGGCCTTATTGGCTGGTCCGGCGCCATATCTGCAGAACGCCGTCGTTTCGGCCTTTTCTCCGGCAAGTACGCTCGTGCGTTCGGCGGTGCCGGTGCGAGATGGAACGGCGACGGTTGATCTCAGCGCCGAGAGCCTCAGCGATGCCTCTGATCATGCGAAACAGCTCATGCAGCAGCAACTTGAAAAAACGTTATCGCCCTTGTCCTCCGTGAGCATTGTGCGCATGCTTCAAGATGAAACCGAAGTGACCTTGGGCTCGCCGTCGGCAAACTTTGTGCCGGCGCTGATCAATCCGAGTACCCCGGACACACTGATCGCGATTTCCAATGAATCGCTGGTTTACGTCAAAGGACGATCGATCATCCCCGTTGGCGGAGTCCCGGACATTTCGGCGTTCCACCCGCGCCATCCTGCCATGTCAGCGGTGGGGAATCGGTATGCCTTCCTCAATGGCAAGGGCACGCAATTGATGACGATCAGCGAGAGCGGAAGCGTCAGCGTGGCCGCTCAAGGCGGCGCCTTAATCCGCCCCTCGATGGACATCGCGGGCTGGACCTGGACGGCTGACAACACCGCGGAGCATCCGCTGCTGGTGGTGCCCGAAGATGTGGCCGGGCAGGGAGAAGTGCGCCCGATTAGCGTCTCCTGGCTCGAAGACACCAAAATCAGTTCCTTGGCTATTTCGCGTGATGGCGCACGTGCGCTGATCGTGGCCGAAGAGAATGACGAAGCTAAAGTATACGTCGCCGGCATCGTGCGTGACGCCGATGGTGTGCCACGCGGACTGACCGACGAGCCGATGGAAATCTTCCCAGATGTGCCAGTTTCCACCGCCGTATGGGACTCGGATCGTTCAATCATTGTGGCCGAGTTGAGCGCAACCGAACAGGTTGCAGCGGAACAAATCACTTTCGAGCATGGATCTGAACGGTTGGGTCTGCTGCTCGGCATGAGCGGCATAACCTCGGGTGTCGGAGATCGCCGACCGGTGTATGCCGAAACGAGCGAGGAACTTTACACGCGGGTGGGCAATTCATGGCATGCGCTCGATGACTACGCCAAAGACGTCGCATACCCGGGCTGAATTCACAATTGGTGAGACATCTTCCAGCGCAAGGCGGTTGCAGCGACATCCTTGAAGCATGTCACTCCAACGCCGTTCCGCTGGCTTACTTGATGCGCTGGTTCATGCGCGGAGCGCCGGATGGATCATTCACTCGGTGCGCGAGACGCTGAACCTACTTTTACCTACGAGTTGCGCAATTTGCGAGCGTGCGGATTTTAGGCTTTGCCCCGAATGCCGGCACAAGATTCATCAGCAGCTGTTTTTACCACCATTGGGGGATCAGCTGCAGTTCTATATTGAGCTGCCCAGTACGCAGTGGCAGCTGCCGGTCAGCGCCAGCGGTATCTACAGCAACGAACTGGCGCGAGCTATCTTGGCCTACAAGAATCAACAACGTCATTTCTTGGGCCAAGAGTTCGCTCCTTTCCTGGCCGCGGCGATTAATATTGCTTGTCCTCCTAGAGTATTGGGCCAGCCTACGTTGGTGGTTCCCATGCCCAGCTCCGTGCGTGCCCTGAGCACGCGCGGTTATCGACCAGTAGAGGTCATGCTGAAAATGGCACAGCGCCAGAGGCTGCTCGGGGAGCACACTCGGACCTCACCGGTACTTCACTATCGTTTCCGTCAGCTTCTTGGTGGGCAGCAGAAGAGCAAAGCTGGGCCCGCGCGGCGAAGCGGTGACTCGCGGCTGATTGCGGAAATTCCGAAGTATTCGGGACAGCCGATAATTCTCGTCGACGACGTCACGACCACGGGGTCCACCCTTCGCAGTGCGGCGCTGGCTTGCTTTGAAGCAGGCTACGACGTGATTGGAGCCGTGGTTCTCGCATTCACAAAACCACCTAGCGATGACGAGGACTAGCCGATTTCGCTGAACGCGATATGAAATCTGGCTGTTTGGTACTTGAATCCTGCCGGATGTGGCATAGGGTGAAGTATGGGTTGCATCACAGATGCAGCGAAGGCCCATCTTCAGCCTTTGGGGGAGGAAAACCCCGGGCTGTTGTGTCACCCGACTCCCTATTGGAGGACACCATGGAGCTGAATTACAGCGGACGTAATATCACCGTCTCGGATCGATTCCGTGAGTACGTTGACGAGAAAATCACCAAGGTCGACCAGCTGGCCAGCAAGATTCAGCGCATCGATGTGAAAGTCGTCAAGGAAGCACACGCCCGCAACCAGAGCACCGCGCTTAGCGTCGAACTGACGGTCGTTTCACGGGGCCCCGCAATTCGTGCGGAAGCTCGCGGAGCAGATAAATTTGCGGCGTTCGACATCGCATTCGCAAAGCTCCTCGAAAGATTGCGCAAGGCACGGGATAAGCGGAAGGTTCATCGTGGAAACCATGCGCCAATCGCTGTCCACGAGGCGACTAGCTCGCTACCCGTAGCTCCAAGCGACAAATCTTTGGTGCAGGAGACGCTCGAAGCCCAGGCAAGCGCTGAAGCCGAGGCAAACGCGAAGGAAGCGGAGTATTCGCCGGTCGTCATTCGCCGCAAGGTCTTCCCCGCTGAAGTCATGAGCGTTGATGACGCAGTTGATCGCATGGAACTCGTTGGGCACCCCTTCTATCTGTTTATCGATGAAGCCACCGGCGCTCATTCGGTCGTCTACGGACGTACCCAGTACCAGTACGGCGTCATCACCCTCGACCCGTCATTGGGTGAAAACGACGAATTGCCAACCGAAGTTCGCGGTTACCGCGATAAGGCCCTGGCTAACGAGGGCTAATCATTAACAACTCTCACGACCTGGGCGGTCAACGCACTCTGGGCTTATCTCAAGCACGAAGAATTGCGTTGGCCGCCCAAGGTCTGTCTCGACCACGCAAGCAGACCAAGGTTTCCAAGCGCCACCTTGTGGGGGTTCTTGACGCAATCGGGCAATTGCAGATTGACTCGATAAACGTCGTCAGCAGGGCGCACTATGTTCCATTGTTCGCTCGACTTGGTCACTACGACACCCAACTGCTGGATGCCTTGGTGTCGCAACGGCATGGACCGGCAACCGAATACTGGGCACATGAGGCAAGCTATGTGCGTAGCGAGCTCGTGGCAGATCTCGTGCCCTGGCAACGCCGGCGCTGGGTTGATCGTTCGGAACAATTCGATGGCGATTTGAAGGACCTGAGTGCCCGGGTAATCGAGCACCTCTCGTTGCACCCGGGTACTAGCGCACGCCAGCTCAGTGCCTCGCTGGGAGTCAATCCCATGAAGGATCGAAACCACTGGGGATGGAACTGGAATGACACCAAGATTGTCACCGAAGCATTATTTGCGCAGGGCAGGATTCTTGCATTGGGTCGAAACACGCAGTTCGAGCGATTATTCGCACTGAGCCAGGATGTCTTGCCGGAGCTGCCGGCGGTCGACCAAGAGCATAAATATCAGGCGCTACGTCGGCTAGTCGTAGAGTCCTTGACCGCTCAAGGCATTGGTACAAAGCATTGCGTTGCCGAATACTTCAGATTGCCAATTCGTGAGGTTCAGGCAGCTCTGGAATCCATGGCTGACGAGGGACTGGTGGAACGCGTGCAAGTTGAACGAGTGACAGAGACGTGTTTCATGATCCCCGGTACGAAGATCCCTCGGAGAATCGCACCGGATCTGCGCTTATTGGCGCCATTTGATTCGATGGTGTTCAACCGCAAGCGGCTGGAACGCTTCTTTGATTTCGAATACCGAGTCGAAATCTATGTTCCCAAAGAGAAGCGTCGCTATGGTTATTATGTTTTCCCAATGCTTTACGGGGAGCGCTTCGTTGGTAGGGTCGATTTGAAAGCCGACCGCGCGAAGGGCGAATTGCAGGTAAATTCGGTGCATTATGAGGCGCACGCACCGAACGAAGTTGCTGCTGCCTTGGAAATTGAACTCGGACGAATGGCGCGCTGGCTTGCCTTAGACAACGTGAAATACAGGCTGTGAACAGCCTGTTAGCGCAGTTCCTATTTGCATGCAGAACACCAAACCGCCCCGGGAAATAGCAAGTTGTGCTGTTTTCCTCACGTAGACTAAAGACGCCAGAATTTACTGTGCTTGAGATATTGGGAGCTACCACGTGGCATCATTGCTAGAACGTATTTTGCGTACCGGCGACAAGAAGATTCTAAAGACTCTTCGAGCTTACGCCGACACGATCAATACGTTGGAAGACGAATTTCGCGACATGTCGGACGAGGAGCTTAAAGCCGAGACCGATAAGTTCCGTGCTCGTTTAGCAGAAGGCGAAACTCTTGAAGCATTGCTTCCGGAAGCTTTCGCGGCCGTTCGCGAGGCCTCAGACCGAGTTCTGGGCATGCGCCACTTCGACGTGCAGCTCATGGGTGGCGCTGCACTGCACCTGGGTAATATCGCAGAAATGCGTACCGGTGAAGGTAAGACCCTGGTTGCGACTGCGCCGGCTTATCTGAATGCCCTGTCCGGTAAGGGCGTGCACGTGGTGACCACCAACGACTTCCTCGCGCAGTATCAGTCGGATCTTATGGGTCGTGTTTTCCGATTCCTCGGCTTGAGCTGTGGTTGCATCTTGTCCAATATGGATCCAGCCGCGCGGCGTAAACAATACGAGAACGACATTACCTACGGAACGAACAATGAATTCGGATTCGATTACCTGCGCGACAACATGGCATGGAATAAGACCGAACTTGTCCAGCGCGGACACAACTTTGTAATCGTCGATGAGGTCGACTCGATTCTGATCGACGAGGCACGTACGCCATTGATCATTTCGGGCCAAGCATCAGGCGACGTGAACCGTTGGTACACCGAATTCGCCAAGATCGTCAAACGCCTCGACCGTGAGGATGACTATGAAGTCGACGAAAAGAAGCGCACCATCGGTGTGCTGGAAGACGGTATCGAGAAGGTCGAAGACTATCTTGGCATCGACAACCTGTACGAATCGAATAACACCCCGCTGATCGGTTTCCTGAACAACGCTATTAAAGCCAAGGAACTGTTCAAAAAAGACAAGGACTACGTCGTTGTCAAGGACGAAGTCATGATCGTCGATGAGCACACCGGACGCGCCCTTGAGGGCCGCCGCTATTCCGAAGGCATGCATCAGGCCATCGAAGCCAAGGAAGGTGTCAGCATTAAGGCTGAGAATCAGACCTTGGCGACCATCACCTTGCAGAACTACTTCCGCATGTACGACAAGATCTCGGGCATGACCGGTACCGCGCAGACTGAAGCCGCCGAATTCATGGGTACCTACAAGCTCGGTGTCGTCGAGATTCCAACAAACCGCCCGGCCATTCGAAACGATCAGGCCGACCTGATCTACAAGAATGAAGTTTCCAAATTCAATGCGGTCGTCGAAGACATCGCCGAACGTCACGGAACCGGACAGCCCATCCTGGTGGGTACCACCAGCGTTGAAAAAAGCGAATATCTGTCGCGGCTGCTCTCCAAGGGCGGCATTCGCCACGAGGTGCTGAACGCTAAACAGCACGCACGCGAAGCTGCCGTCGTTGCCATGGCGGGTCGTAAAAATGGCGTCACCGTCTCCACCAACATGGCCGGACGTGGTACCGATATCATGCTCGGCGGCAACGCCGAGTTCCTGGCCGTCGCCGAAATGGAACGCCGAGGATTGGATCCGGAGAACCATCCGGAGGAGTACAACAAGGTCTGGGACGAGGTCTTTGCGAAAGCCAAGGCCACCGTGGCTAGCGAAGCCGATGAGGTCACTGCGCTCGGTGGGCTGTACGTGCTTGGCACCGAGCGCCACGAATCGCGGCGTATCGACAACCAGCTGCGTGGTCGTGCGGGTCGTCAGGGTGACCCGGGTGAGTCCCGTTTCTACCTCTCGATGACCGATGACCTGATGCGGCGGTTCAACTCCGGCATGGCTGAACGCATCATGAATAATCCGTCGATGCCAGACGAGGTGGCCCTGGAATCCAAAATGGTCTCCAAGGCCATCGAGTCCGCGCAGGCGCAGGTCGAGGGAGTAAACGCCGAACAGCGTAAGAACGTGCTGAAATACGATGACGTGATGAACCGTCAGCGTGAAGCAATCTACGCCGACCGTCGCGCGATCCTAGAAGGCGAGAATATCGACGAGAAGGTCAGCCACTTCCTCGAAGACGTCGTGAAATCCATGGTCAACGAGGTCACTCTGGTTGGCAACCCGGATGATTGGGACCTGAAGCAGCTGTGGACAAACCTCAAGCAGCTTTACCCGATCGGCCTCACTGTCGATGAAGTGGTCGAGGAGGTGCACGGCGTTGGGCATCTAACTCCACAGTTCCTTGAAACCGAGATCCTCTCGGACGCTAAGTACCAGTATGAACTGCGCGAAAAGGCCATCGGCTCCGAGGTCTTGCGAGATCTCGAACGCCGCGTCGTGCTTTCCACGATCGGTCGCAAGTGGCAAGAGCACCTGTACGAGATGGACTATCTCAAGGAAGGCATCGGTCTGCGTGCCATGGCTCAGCGCGATCCGTTGGTTGAATACCAGCGCGAGGGATACACCATGTTCCAGACCATGATGGAATCCATCCGTGAAGAAAGCATCGGAACACTCTTCAACCTCGACGTGCCAGCCGGATCGGAAACGAGTCAGGAATCCTCCGGTGCAGTGGGCGAACCGGCCGTTCCGAAGAACTTGCAGTTCACCGGGCCTGACGAGGACGGCGAAGCCAGTACCCAGGCCAAGCAAGCTTCGAACCCGGCCAAAAAGAACAAGAAAAGTAAGCGCCGCTAAAGCATTTCCACACTGGTGATTTGCCATCGTCCGTGCCATGGCTCAATTCTGAGAGCTACGGCGCGGACGCGGTGTTTAAAGGCCACGATGACCGAGCATTCGTAGGCACCGGATATCGTAGGCCACAAATGCAGCGAACGTACCTCGCCGTGGCTGGTGCCCGGCATCGGCTGGACGGTGTAGCCACCGGTTTGCAGAATTGCCTGCGAACGAAGCTTTTTTACGCATTCGGGGTCCATGACAAAAGCCAATTGGCTCACCGAACGATATCCAGCGATGATCTCGAAGACTGCTCGGGACACCGCATGAGAGAGTTCGACGACGGTCTTGCGCTCGGATGGTGCAATCGCCGGTCGATGAAATATGCGATCCATGGCCAACGAAATTTGCTGTGGCGATCTGTTGGCGCTGGGCTGGCGATGTTCTGCGGTGAAGCGTAGCGGTGTGTTTGGGCAGCTGCCTGCCCTGCTATTTCTTGTCCGGTTGGCAAGCAGCTCTGACTCGATGCTCACGGTGTTTTCCTCCCTAGTCGGTTTTGGGCAACTGCAGTTCGATACCAAGCCGCAGCAGATTTGGGTCCTCCCCGATCACCTGGCGGTTCAACTCATATATTTGCGGCCAAAGCTCGGCAATCTCGGCAGGCGATCCGTGTCTGTTGAGCAAGTCGTTGGCGATGCTCCATAAGGTTTGTCCAGATGCGACGACTACATGATCCGGTTGCGCAGAGGCACTTTTTCGGTCATTCCCGGATCCCAGAAGTCGGTTCATAGGAATGCTCAGTGAGCCAGGAAACCAGCCCGGTGTTGGGATTTCGGTATTTGGCTGTGCTGAGGCAGTTTCTGGGCTGTGTGGCAAAGATGCCAGCTCCCCGGTTTGGTGGTGCGAGATATCCGGGTGAGGAGTCGTCGCGCCGTTGGCAATGCCGGTTCCGGACAGTGCCAACGTTGTTCCTAAGATCGGGCCCACTGCACGGTGAGCCAAGCTTGGGGCCAACCGGATCAACAATTCCAAGAAGCCGCCATGCCCGTGGCGTGCCGCGTTAATTGCCGCGCGCAGGAGAGCATAAAAAATCAGGTACGCACCAAAGAGGACTCCGGTGCCAAGCAGAAATAACACCAGCAAGTTCTGCGACAGGTCGCCAGCTGGATCGAAGTGGGGCCGTGAACGTACGGCCCATTCGGCCAAGGCCAACAGGATGACCAACGTTGCACCAGTCAGCAGACCGACCATGAAAGTCTTCCTTAAGCGGAACATCCATCTCGCCTCTTTTTATGTAATTTGATGCAGTTTGCTATAGTTAGATATAGATGATGACACTTTAATTGATTTTATGGAAGAGGGTTTCCCGAAAAACTCTTCTCTCGTACAGTGGGCGCATGCGATGGGATTCCCTTTTTGAAGATCTTGAGGCCCAGGCCGAAGCCCAACTGGCGGCACAGTTCCGCGAAGAGGTAGCGGAATGTATTCGTATCGAACGAGCTACAGAGCAAATGCATGAGCGCTTGCTTCGGCTTCAAGGATCGGCAGTTGCCCTGAAGCTGGCCGGCGAATACGAAATAAACGCAAGGCTTGGCCCCATCGGTAGAGAATATTTCTGCCTCGAAAATGAAGGCAAGCGTTGGCTGGTGAAGAATTTGGCGCTGCGTTCACTGGAAATGAATCAGATCGGTTCTAACCTCGCAGGGCGCTTATCGCCAGTAAAGTTCTCCACCGTGGTTCGCGGCGTGCTGCGTGATCGCCAACGAACCTTGGCATATGACATCAACGGCAAGCCAATAGCCGAAGGAACCTTGTCGCAGGTAGGTAAAGACTTTCTCATCATTGCGCTTCATCCCAGAGACGATTACGCGCGTGATCGCAGTATCACCGGCTATCAGCTCCTGCCGCTAGATACGGTCGGCTGGGTCCAAGTCGTCGATGTCTAATAATCCACAGGCCCCGGAATAGGTCTTCACACCAACCGAAACTTGTCGTAGGCTCTCGAAACAAGTAGCTAGCGCGGGCAAAGGACAGAGCATGAGCGGCGAACAGAACACCGGCACGACCCGTTCTGCTAGCGCACCGCGAGTAAAGCGACCGACGTGGAAGGACCCGAGATTGGCCCTGGGCGCGGTCCTGGTCGTGGCTTCAGTGGTTGGCACGGTTTATCTCGTGCGCGAACTGAACCACACCACAGAGGTTTATGTAGCCGGAGCAAACATCACTCTGGGAGAAGAACTCTCGACGCAAAATCTTCGAACTGAGAATGTGAAACTCGGGGAATCCGGTGTTCAATACCTCGAAGCGAATCCGGAGCTCATTACCAACGCCCGCGCCAATACCTTCATTGGAGCCGGTGAGTTCATCCCGAACGACTCCATTACGCACAACGAATTGGGCTCCCGCCGGCCAATCAATATTGATCTGCCAGCGGATCTTACGCCGGCGATTACCCCGGGTAGTTTCGTCGATGTATGGATTGCCCAACGTGAAAAGGGCGGTTCGGCGTACGGAGTTCCAGAACAGTTGGCAAGCATGGTGGAAGTCTCTGCACGGGTTGCCCGCGCAGGGGGACTCGTGAATCAAAACGGTACCAATCTGGAGCTGCTCGTCGAACCCGACCATCTCGAGCCATTGCTTCAAGCCTTGGCTAACGAATCGAGAATTATCGTGATCTACAATCCAGCCGGTACCCAGCAATGAGTATCTCGGTGGTGGTCTTGGGAAATGGTGAACACGTTGTCCGCCAAATCGAAGGGTATCGCGGCGAGTTGATGGTCACTCGCGTATGTGAAGATATTGCGGAGGCCGTTGCGGCCTGTGCGGTGGGCGCAACAGACGTGCTGTTGGTGTCCGGTCGGGAGCTGCTGCCGCCACTGGAACAGATCGACGCGGTGATTTCGCAACAAACGGTGCTGGTACTGCTGGACGAAAAACCTCGAAGCGGTGGCACCACCCAAGGAATGCTCGAAGTAATTGAGAGCGTTCCAATGCTGGAGCTAGAACTACTCGTGGTGCAGGCGCTTCGTGAATTGACGCATCCCGATGAGTTAGACGAAGCACAGGTCACCGAGGCCTCCGCGCAAGCGACATTGTCGACCGGAAAAATTGTCTGCTTTTGGGGCGCGGCGGGTGCACCGGGCCGAAGCACGGTGGCGCTGAACTACGCTGTGGAAGCCGCGCTCTCAGGAAAAACGGTGGTGATACTGGACGCCGATACTTTTGCCGCGTCCATTTCCATACAGCTGGGTCTGCTCGATGAATCCGCATCTATCGCGCAGCTTTGTCGCGTGATTGACTCGGGATCACGCGAACCTGCAAGGTTGGATGCAACTTGCTTGAGCGTCGAAGTTGGTACTGCGATACTCAAAGTAGCGACCGGTCTGCCCCGGTCAAGCAGGTGGCCGGAGGTGAGGGCCTCTGCGCTACGTCGTGCGACAAGTGTCTTGCGTGAACACAATGATTTGGTGGTGCTTGATGTCGCATCGCAGGTGGAAATGGACGAACAACTGAGCTTTGACACCCAAGCGCCTCAGCGCAACGCGGTCACCGTGGAGATGCTTCGCTGTTCGGATGAAGTATTTATGGTTGTCGCCGCAGATAGCGTAGGGATCCCGCGCGCCCTTCGAGCGATCGATGAATTGGAAGATCAAGTCCCCGGAGTGAGTCTGCAGATTGTTTTCAATAAACTCGGTGCTGCGAATACCGGGCATAGCCCCAAACGGCGTCTCCTGGAAACCTGGGATCGGTTCGGGCCCAATCATTGCATCGCTGGATACCTGCCCCAAGACGTGGTGAGCTGCAATGCGGCGCTACTAGCCGGATCGCCCTTGGCTGAAATCGCCCCTAAGAGTACATTGCGTACTGAAATACGGGGTTTGCTGGGCATTAAATCCACGGAAAAGAGACGGAAGCGACTGAGTCGTCGAATCGGCTGAAACCTTGAACTTTGGTACTCGAAAACACGGTAGTGTGGTTTCTATCGGAGATCCGCAAAGACGCGGATTAATTAGAACTTCGTTCTTGGAGGCGTTCACTTGAACTCGTCGGAATCCAGCATGTCAGAATCATTTATGGATGCGACACTCACCTCGCAGTTGGTGAGCGAGTACTATGGCCAAATCGCTAGAGAAGATGTCGCGGCGTTTACGCCCGACGAGCTCGAGGCGCGAGTAGCCGCACACTTGGAAATCGGATATGGCCGCGACGTTGATACGGCCAATGTATCTATTACCCGCAACAATGGTGTTTCGGTGGTACATATCGTCACCGACGATATGCCGTTCTTGGTTGATTCGGTCACCGCGGAACTGGTCCGGCTTTCAGCCCCAATTCAGCTCGTCGTGCACCCGACTTTCGTGGTCTCCCGCGATCGAGACACCGGACTGATCAAAAAGCTGTCGCACACGGGGTTGCAGCACGTTGCCAGTGGCGATACGGCTGCCTTGTCGGATCTCAGCACGCTGACCTCGCTCGACACCCATACCAAGGTTGAATCCTGGATTTCGGTAGAAGTCGCACGCGACCTCTCCGACGATGAAGCAGTGACGATCGTTGAAAATTTGCTGAAGGTCCTTGCCGACGTGCGGGTTGCCGTGCAGGACTGGCCCGCAATGCTGGATCGTGCAAAGAGCATTGCCCAGACGCTGCCGCAGACCGCCAATGCAGGCGAGATTGCCGATCTCGACCAAGCGGTAGAGCTGCTGAACTGGATGTCGGACGGTCGTTTCACCTTCTTGGGCTACCGCGACTACTATCTGACCACGGAGCACGGGGAAGACGTACTCGTTGCCCGTGAAGGAAGCGGTCTAGGGCTCATGCGATCCCTGGAGGACCAGGGCCCACAGCACCTGACCAAGCGTGGCCGCGCGACGGCCCGCGACAAGCGCGCATTGATCATCACCAAAGCGAACTCGCGTTCCACCGTGCACCGCGGAGTCTACCTGGACTATGTGGGGGTTAAGAGCTTCGATGCCAGCGGCGAAGTCAATGGTGAGCGTCGCTTCATTGGGTTGTTTGCTACCAAGGTGTACACCTCGAGTGTGAAAACCGTACCGGTGGTGCGTGAAAAAATCGAAGCGGTCCTGAAAAGTACCGGATTCGCCCGAGACTCGCACTCCGGCAAGGACATCGTCACGATCCTAGAGTCCTACCCGCGCGATGAAATGTTCCAGATCTCGGTAGACGACCTGACCGAAATTGCATTAGGCATTCTGCGTCTGCAAGAGCGTCGCCGCACCTCGGTCTTCCTGCGCACTGACTCCTACGGGCGCTTTGTGACCGCAATGGTGTATCTGCCACGCGACAGGTTCTCCACCGATGTGCGACAGCGTATCGAAAAAGAGCTGGATTCCAGCTTCAATCCGGTGTCCACCGAATATGAAGCGCAGCTCGGAGCCGGCGCCTTGGTCCGGCTGTTCTATCGACTTCGCCTTCAGCACCATGGGTTGACCCCGGTGGTGGATCGCAAGGCGTTGGAGAATCGAATCGCCAAGGCAGTTCGCTCCTGGAACGACGCGATTACCGACACCGCACGGAATAGTCTCGAACCGGGCGAAGCCAACCACCTGGCCAATTCGTGGGCCGGCGCATTCCCTGCAGCGTACAAGGTGCAATTTGAGATTGAAGATGCACTGGCCGACATTGATCTGCTGGAGGAGCTTGATGCTCCGGATCAGCAAGGACCAGTCGTTTCCTTCTACGATGCTGCCAATGACGAAGATTCCGCTGTCACCAAGCGAATGAAAATCTTTGTAGACCGGCCGTTGCTGCTTTCAGGGATCCTGCCCGTACTGCAGGATTTGGGCCTTGATGTGGTTGATGAGCGCCCGTATGAGCTGAACCCCGAAGGTATCGGCGAGCGGTACATCTATGACATGGGGCTGAAGGTTGATCCAGAAATCGACTTCGCCACCATCGAAACCAAACTTGCCGACGCCTACTCTGCCGTGGTTCGCAACGCCGCCGAATCGGACAAGCTCAATGCGCTGGTGCTGCGTGAAGGGTTAACCTGGCAGGAAGTCGCCATGCTTCGTGCCTACGCGCACTACCTTTTGCAGCTTGGCATTTCGAATTCCACCGGATTCATCGCATCGACCCTGGTCAACAATGCGGCAGTGACACACGGTATCGTCGATTTGTTCCATGCCACCTTCGATCCTTCGCTCTCTGCTGCGGCTTCAACTTCGGCACGGGATCAGGCTCTGGCTCAGATCGACGAAGCACTTGAAAATGTGCCTACCTTAGACGCGGACACGCTGCTTCGCCGTTTCGTAAAGGTCATAGAGGCAACCAAGCGGACGAACTACTACACCGAACGTCTCGCGCTGGCCTTCAAGCTCGCACCCGAAGAGATTGACTTTGCCCCATTCCCACGGCCAAGGCATGAAATGTGGGTCTACTCGCCACGTGTCGAGGGTGTGCATTTCCGGTTTGGTGCGGTTGCCCGCGGTGGCCTGCGCTGGTCCGATCGTCGAGAGGACTTCCGCACCGAAGTGCTGGGTCTGGTCAAGGCGCAGATGGTCAAGAACTCGGTGATTGTGCCTACCGGAGCAAAGGGCGGTTTCTACGCCAAGCAGCTACCTAGTCCGGCAGTAGATCGGGCAGCTTGGATGGAAGAAGGCAAAGCCTCCTACCGCATCTTTATCCGGACCTTGCTGGATTTGACCGATAATCTGGTCACCGATGAAAATGGCGAGCACGTCGAGTCACCAGCTAATGTGGTGCGCCACGACGGGGATGACACCTATCTGGTAGTGGCCGCGGACAAGGGCACAGCAAGCTTCTCAGACATCGCCAACTCGATTTCGCAGGAGAAGGGCCACTGGCTGGGTGACGCCTTCGCCTCGGGTGGCTCCGTAGGCTATGACCATAAGGGCATGGGCATTACCGCCCGTGGCGCATGGGAATCGGTCAAGCGCCATTTCTTCGAGCTTGGTCTGGATACTCAGCGTGAAGAGTTCACCGCTGTAGGCGTTGGCGACATGTCAGGCGACGTCTTTGGCAATGGACTACTGCGCACCCGTACCGTGAAGCTGGTCGCCGCATTCGACCACCGCGACATTTTCCTAGATCCAAACCCGGCGCCGGAAGCCTCCTTTGTCGAGCGCCAGCGCCTATACGATCTTCCGCGCTCCAGCTGGGCAGACTACAACAAGGAACTGATTTCCGAAGGCGGCGGAGTCTACTCCCGCAGCTTGAAGTCGGTCCCGATTGGCGTGCAGGTACGCGAAGTCCTGGGCTTGGACCCCTCGGTCACTAAGCTGAGCCCAAACGAATTGCTCAAGGCGATTCTGTCGGCACCAGTTGACCTGCTCTACAACGGCGGCATCGGAACCTATGTGAAATCCAGCGCCGAAACACACGCACAGGTGGGCGATCGCGCCAACGACGCGATCCGTGTTGATGGCGGCGCAATTCGCGTCAAGGTCATCGGCGAGGGCGGAAACCTGGGCATGACGCAGCTTGGCCGCATCGAGGCAGCCCGCAATGGCGTTATCCTCAATACCGACGCCATCGATAACTCTGCCGGTGTAGATACGTCGGACCGTGAAGTAAACATCAAGATCTTCGTAGACCGGCAGATCAAGGCGGGAAAGCTCACCGCTGAAGAACGCACCGATTTCTTGTTGTCGATGACGGACAATGTGGGCGACCTGGTGCTGCAGGCCAATTTTGATCAGAACGTGCTACTGCTGAACGAAAAGCATGCAGCCAAGGTCTGGGCTCCCGCCTACGAGCGACTGATGCAGTGGCTGGAAAAAAACGCTGATCTGAATCGTGAGCTGGAGTTCCTGCCAAGTAGCGAGGAGCTGGAACAGCGCAAGAGCGCTGGTGAGATGATGACCGCGCCGGAGATTTCGGTGCTGGCCGCCTACGCCAAAATTCAGCTCGCGCATGCGCTGGCTGAATCCGATCTGGCGGATGATCCGTATTACGTAGCGACATTACGCCGCTACTTCCCGCAGCAGCTAGTGGATCGCTTCGGCGATCAGCTGGAAACTCACCCGTTGCGCCGGGAGATCATTGCGACTGTTGTTGCCAATGACATCATCAACATCGGTGGGGTCACCTATGTCTTCCGTGCCATGGAAGAAACCGGTGCAAACGAAGTCCAGATCGCCAAGATGTTCACCGCGTTGCGTGAAATCTATGGTTTCGACCGGCAATTCGCTGCGATCAACCTCCAACCCGCTGGTACGGAGGTGGCGTACTGGGGAAGACAGCATCACGACATGCGTCGCTTGCTTGATCGTACGACGCGTTGGTTCATCAACCGCGTTGATCAGCAGCAGCCGGTCGAAGAAATCGTAGGCAACTATGAACCGATCGTCAGCGAGTTGCGCCAGAGCCTGCCGACGCTGTTGCGCGGGTCGGATCTCGAACGTTACAACGCATGGCAGCTTGATGCGATCAGCAATGGGATCGACGAGCATCGAGCAAGCATGTGGGCCTCTCAGTTCGAATCCTATACATTGTTGGATATCGCCGAACTGGTTGGTCGTACCGAGTATTCGGCACAGCAGGTCGCCGAGACCTACTTCGTGTTGTACAACCAGTTTGGCGCCGACGATTTGCTCAATCGGATCACTAAGCTGCCGCGTTCGGATCGTTGGCAGGCGTTGGCCCGTGCAGCAATGCGTGACGACCTGTATACGACACTCATTGATCTGACCTTGAACGTGTTGGACAACGGTGCGGAGATTGCCGGTCCGGCAGAGCGTGTTGCAGCTTGGGAAGAAGCAAACACGGCTAACCTTGATCGTGCGAAGACAATGTTTGCTGAAGTAAACAGCCTCGGACGCGACGACATGGCGTCGCTGTCTGTAGCCCTTCGCCTTCTGCGTTCCATCGTCCGGAGGTAACACCCCCTAATGGCCCTCATCACCGAGCAACTCCGTCAACAAGCAAACCTCGGGCCCGGTGATGAGGACTGGCTCCACCTGCTGGTGGGGGACTGGCAACTGATCTCAGATCTGGCGTTCGCTGATCTTGTTCTTTGGTTCCCCACCGGCGACGGGTCCTATGTCGCGCTTGCGCACGTACGGCCTTCTACCTCCCACACCGTATTCCACACGGACTTTGTGGGAGAGCGGATCCGTAGAGATTTGCGACTCATGGTCGACCATGCCTGGGACAGCCAACGCGTGCAAAAATCTGCCGAGCAACCAAGCGCTGATCTGATTTCCGGATTAACTTCGGTCCAAGCCATTCCCTTGGTGCGCCAGCACCGCCCTGTTGCCGTGATCACCTCACACTTTGATCCAAATCAGGCACGTACGCCCTCGAACCTGGAACTCGTGTACCGGCAGAGCGCCGAGGACCTTCTCACCATGGGAACCCGCGGGCTGTGGCCGGACTTCGCAAGCCCTACCGGCTCACGCCGCGGCGCGCCGCGTGTCGGTGATGGATTCATCAGGCTCAACGTCAACGGGGTGGTCGAATACGCCAGCCCGAACGCAGTGTCGGCTTTCCGCCGGCTAGGGGCGGCCGAAGTTCTTCAAGGTCAACCGCTCGCGGATCTCACCATGGCCCTGGTCAGTGACCGGCGCGTTGTCGATGAGACGCTACCACTGGTGCTGCAAGGCAAAATGCCTTGGCGTACCGAAGTCGAATTTTCCGGGGTCACCCTGTCTCTTCGTGCAATCCCGCTTCGAGACGAATCGAAACGTTGGGGTGCCCTAGTGCTTTGCCGTGATGTCACTGAGCTCAGACGTCGCGAGAAGGAACTTGTCACCAAAGACGCGACGATTCGCGAGATTCACCACAGGGTAAAAAATAATCTGCAGACCGTGGCGGCTCTATTGCGCATGCAATCGCGGCGGATGAACTCAGTCGAGGGTCAGCAAGGACTCGAACAGGCTATGCGGCGCGTTTCAACTATCGCATCGGTTCACGATTTCTTGTCCAAGGGCCTGAACGAAACCGTCAAATTTGATGACCTGATGGATCGTCAGTTCCGGCTCATTGTCGAAATTGCCTCTCCGGGTCAGCGCGTTGCTACGCGGCGCGAAGGCGAATTCGGAATGCTCGATGCCGATTTGGCCACACCACTGTCGTTGGTTATCAACGAACTGGTGACAAACGCGGTGGAGCATGGATTAGCTAACAGGGATGGCGAAGTTGGACTCCTCGCGAATCGGTACCGCGGACATGACGGTAAAGATTGGCTGCGCGTGGTGATTCAAGATGACGGACATGGCCTGCCAGACGGTCCACGGCGTGAAGGTTTGGGATTGCAGATCGTGCGCACCTTGGTCACCAGCGAATTATCTGGTGAAATCCAGTGGGTGCAATCTGAACCGCAAGGAACAAAGGTTGTCATAGAAATGCCGCTACACCGCAACCGGCGCGAGCAGTACACGGCATAGGCGAAGAAGTAATTTGTTAAAGAGTAGTGGGGGCAAGTTCCTAAAGAACTTGCCCCCACTACTCTTTGGGTTTAGCTGTACTGCTTCATCAAAGATTTGACGCTCGCGACGTAACGCTTGGTGTCTTCGAACATCCCGTACTTTCGGACTCCTCCGAGTCCTTGATAGTACGAAGCAATTGCATCATCCAAGCTATCGGTGTTATCCAGATTGAAACGGATCGTGGCCACGCCAGCAGCGACATTGTCCTGTGGCTTCAGCAAATTCAGATCGCGTCCGAGCCGGGACGACATCCACTCGCCGGTGCTCGGAATAACCTGCATGGCGCCCAAGGCGTTGGCGGGGGAGACTGCACGCATGTTGAAGCCAGATTCCTGCATGGCGTGTGCCATGGCAAGTGCAGGGTCAACACCCATGCTGTTAGCGGTCGAACGGATCATGGCTTTCATTTCATCACGGCTTGGGACCGAGACGGAATCTAAGTAGTTCTTGTTCTGATTGGCATCATTGACGGTGGCATCCGGATAGGTGCGCCCCTCAAAAGTATTGCCGATCTTGCGGTCTTCCTTCTTCTCGACATTGCCGTTTGGCTGTACCGAGGAACCGGAGACCTTGAGCTTTTCACCAATCTTCAGCGGAGATTGGGTGCTTACCTGCGGGTTCAAGTTAAGCAGCGCCGACAGCTTCATATTGTGCTGGCCAGCGATACCGCCGAGCGTGTCACCGCTCTTGACGGTGTAGGTTGCGTTGCCGGACTTCTTCGGTTCGCTCTTCTTCTCAGAATTTTTGGAACTCGAAGATCCACCAGAAACGATTAGTTTATCGCCGGGAAAGATGTGCTTGCCGGCGCTGATGTTGTTCTTGCTCAACAGGGCCGAGAGGCTCATGTTGTGCTTGACTGCGATGCCACCGAGGGTGTCGCCGCTCTTGACCGTGTAAGTAGAAGAGCTTGAACCTGAGTTTTGGTTCTTGCTTTCGCTCTTTGGCGAAGAGGACTTGGAGCTGCCCGAAACGGTGAGCTTGTCGCCTGGGAAGATTGGCTTCGAAGCTGAAATGTTGTTCTTGCTCAACAGGGCTGAGAGGCTCATGTTGTGCTTGGCTGCGATGCCACCGAGGGTGTCGCCGCTCTTGACCGTGTAGGCAGAAGAGCTTGAACCTGAGTTTTGGTTCTTGCTTTCGCTCTTTGGCGAAGAGGACTTGGAGCTGCCCGAAACGGTGAGCTTGTCGCCTGGGAATATCAGCGAGCTAGCAGAGATATCATTCTTGCTCAGCAACGAAGACAAGCTCATATTGTGCTTCGCGGCGATTGCCCCAAGCGTATCGCCATTTTTGACCGTGTATGACGAGCTTCGAGTGCTCTGGGACTTTGACTTCTCCTGTGATGAGGAAGCACTGCCCGGAACCTTAAGAGTCTTTCCGGCAACAATAACGTCGTTCTTGAGATTGTTGAGTTTCTTCAACTCGGAGACGGAAGTGTCATACTCCCTGGCAATGCTCCACAACGACGAGCCTGGCTCGACCTTGATTTCCTTGATGCTGCGTTTAGCAGGAAGTCCCATAGTCGAAACACGAGAAGCGAGCAGATGCGCCTTGATATGGTCTTCAGCGATCTTGACGGTCTCTGGTGAGACGCTTTTTGGCGATAAGGAGTTTGGGCTCAGAGTCAATGGAACAGGAGCCGCCTGAACTGCGGGGGCTAGGGCCAGGCTGCCGATCACTGCGGCAGGTATAGCCGCGCCTGCTACGACGCCTAGCGCATGCTTAGCTGCATAGCTCGATTCGTGTGGCATGGGGTCAATCCTCAAATCAGGGGTGTAGGTAACAACTTTCACTCGAACGATGCTAGGTAACGGCACCAATGTTGTTCATGTGGCAATTGTTATCAAAGTGATACATGAAAATTTACACTACTACTGTGGCGCATGGAAACCATTGTGGCTCGTCGGGATTAAAGTTTCTGCACCGTTCACTAATTTGTGGGAACCTTTAGAGGTGAATGAACTTCAAAAAACCGTTGGCCAGTGGCTAACCCTGCCGGACCTAGCCGAAATTCTTGACGTCGATATTCGACGTGTCCACCGCATGCTCGATGAGCGCGCTATCATTTCCGTACGGATCGGTGAGCGTCATGTGCGGTCAATCCCCGCAGACTTCGTTCTTGACGGCGCTGTAGTGGAGAGCCTCAAAGGAACCCTGTCGGTGCTTCAAGACGCCGCATATTCGGATGAAGATGCCATCAAGTGGCTATTTACCGAAGATGAGTCGTTGCCAGGAACACCAATGAATGCCTTGCGCACCGGACGAAAAACCGAGATCCGTCGTCGTGCGCAAGCCCTCGCCTGGTAGGCCCTTCGACAAGACCATAAAGTCTTTATAAAAGAGAGGTCTCGGCCACGTCAACGCATTGGACGTGGTCGAGACCTCTGTTATTTTCCTGAGACCCTACCTAGATCGCGCATTACGCTGACTCACCGAGTAGTACCTCGTTCAAGGCGATTGGAGTTCCAGGAGGATTCGGTGGCGCTTTGCTCAGCTAGCAATCTTTGAAGTAACGGGTTCTTGGAGGCGCGAAGAGTTCATTTGCTTCGCTTAGTGACTGCATCGCTGAGATAATGCATTCCGGCCAAAGGAAGCGGAGCGACATCGATGCGTTCTAGTGCTGCCAGTGACTGCGTAGTCAGATCGCTGATACTGGACTCGGTTTCCCGCAGCGCGCCAGACGCCCGCAAAATATTGCTCATTTTGGCAACTTCCACATCGCTTAAGTTTTGGGCACCGAGGCGAGTTTGGATAAACTCGCGTTCCTCCGGGACGGTTAGCGCCAAGGCATGAGCAATCAATTCGGTGCGCTTTCCTTCGCGAAGGTCATCGCCAGCAGGTTTTCCGGTGACCGATGGATCGCCAAAAACTCCGAGAACGTCATCCCGTAGTTGGAAGGCTTCACCCAAGGGCAAAGCGAAAGCACTATAGCTTTCCAAGAGTTCGTCGCTCGCATTAGCCAATGCGCCACCAAGCAAGAAGGGATTCTCCGTCGAGTATTTTGCGGACTTGTATCGAACGATGGTGCGAGCGCGCTTAACTGCCTCGGCCGGATCGTAGGCAGAGCCAGCGGACTCTTCAAGAACGTCCAGATATTGTCCCGCCATGACTTGCAGCCGCATCTTGTTGAAGATCGCCCGGGTGCCTGGCGTTAGGCTGTCAATCCCGGCAAAGACTTCTTCACTCAGAGATAGGCACAAGTCCCCGGTGAGGATGGCGCTCGCTACGCCGTACTGTGCTGCGTTCCCAGTTAATCCGAGCGAAGAATGCTGGGCCTCAAAGCGCTTGTGTACGCTCGGTTTGCCTCGACGAGTATCTGAGTTGTCAATAATGTCATCGTGGATGAGCGCGGCACCCTGGAAGAGTTCTAGAGCTATGCCCAGGCGAACAATATTCTCGTCGTCGGGCTGACCTCCAGCCCCGAGAAACCCCCAATAGGCGAATAGCGGACGAAGCCGCTTTCCGCCACGAGTAAGATCTTGAATGCTGTTGACGATTTCCGTGGCGCTGGCAGTAATCTGAGCAACTTCTTCGCTTTTTGACGACAAGAAGTCTTCCAGGCGATGAGCGACCGCATCGGTGTACGTGCGGCTCACCTCCCCGGCTTCTGACACGAGGGCTGACAGAGATTCAGACGGCGACATGCAAAACCATTTTCTAAGCGTGAACTGCTAACGGATAGTTTCAACTCTACCGTTATCTTTATGGGTTGCTAGCAGAGCGCAGAATGGCCCCATATTGGATTGCTAACACTTGCCAGCCATCCGTCGGTGACGCTCACTAGACTGTAGATATGTCAGTCTTGGAAAACCGCGCGATCTTGCATGTGGATATGGATGCCTTTTTCGTGTCTGTAGAGCTGCGCGAGCGTCCCGAGTTAAGGCATGAACCGGTGATCGTCGGATTTCCAAATGGCCGAAGCGTAGTCTTATCCGCATCCTATGATTGCCGGGCACGCGGGGTGCGATCGGCTATGCCGATGAGCCAAGCAATCGCCTTGATGCCGCAGGCAACGATTATCGAACCGCAGCATGGGGTGTACTCTGCGGTTTCTGCCCAGATCATGAACTACTTTGAGACTATTACGCCTTTGGTTGAGCAAGTAAGTATCGACGAAGCGTTCCTTGACGTCACCGGAAGCATGAGGTTGCTCGGTGGCCCGGTCGCGATCGCTCACCGAATTCGCGCCCACCTGGCCGAGGAATTGAATCTACCCTCCAGCATCGGCATTGCTCGAAACAAGTTTGTCGCAAAACTTGCCTCGACGCATGCCAAGCCCAATGGGCTGATCGTCGTCGCACCAGAACGAACCACGGAGTTTCTGCATCAATTGCCAGTATCGGCGATGTGGGGTGTCGGGAAGAAAACTGGAGAACAACTTCACGCGTTGGCGATCGAAACTATCGAGCAATTAGCCGACGAGCCCCAATCACGTATGATCCAACGTTTTGGTGAACACGGCCGTTCCTTGCACCTGCTGGCCCATGGCATCGATAACCGAGCAGTTCAGACCACAAGGGAAGAAAAGAGCATTTCTGCCGAACATACCTTTGCCGGCGATATTGCAGACCTCGAATTGCTGGAAGAAGAATTGCTCAGACTAGGACACCGGATAGGCCAGCGGCTTCGCGCCTCCAATAAAGCCGCATCCGCAGTGGGCCTCAAACTGAAATACCAAGATTTTACTGGCGTAACAAGATCCCGTACTTTGGCCGCGCCAACAGACTCGTCTTCCGCAATAAGTCAAAGTGCCATCGAACTATTGCGTCGGATGACTCCGTTGCCGCAGCCGGTACGGCTTGTGGGAGTGAAGGCAGAAAGGCTAAGCGACCCTGAGTTGGGCATTCAGCTCAGTTTGGATCCAGCGGAGGGCAAAACCCGCGAAGCTGAGAGGGTTGCGGACGAAATAAGCCAACGATTCCCTGACTCCGGATTAGCTCCGGCCCGCTTCCTTCGACCCAAAGAAAAATAGCTTTAATCGGCGTAGCTATGAAGTTGCCTGAAAGAGCTGAAGATCAACTAGCAGGGTAGCGGTAAAAGAGACTATCCTAATAAGTAGGTAGCAAATACCGATTGGAACGTTTCCAAGTGGTTGTGCGTTATACCTGTAGGCGGTGGATGACCGCTACAGCAGTGATTGGAAGGAGAAGACGATGCCGCTATCAGAGCACGAGCAACGTCTGTTGGAGCAGTTGGAAAAGCAGCTGCACGAAGACCGCCGCTTCGCCTCCAGTATGAAAGCTCCAGCTAGCAGTGGTCGCCTTTCAACGCGCAACATTGCACTCGGCGCGCTTCTGGTCATAGTTGGGCTTGCTGGTCTAATTTATGGCATTTCGCAGCAGCTCATCATCGTGGGTGTTGTTGGTTTCGCCGTCATGTTCGGTGGGGTACTGCTGGGCCTGGCCAAGTCCGCAGCAGGCAAGGTTGGTGGTGCGAAGGCGCCAGCCGATTCAAAATCATCCGGCCCGGGAAACTCGCAGTTCATGAGCGGTCTGGAAGAAAAATGGAATCAGCGCAAGCGGGACCAATCCGACGGCTAGAATCCTTATTTACGAGGTGTAACCCTTTATTGGGGTTGCACCTCTTTTTCTTTTTAACGGTCATTTCAACCGTCGACACGCGCTACGTCGATTCTCGGCAGATTCCTAGGAAACACATTCTCACCGCTTCCTAACGATTCCCCACTTTCCTCCCCGTCTCCCTCCACCGCCCTCCCCATTCACCCAAAAGGCCCGAAAGTAGCGGTATCTCGGTAATTTCTTGGTCGAATTTCGAGGTGCGCACGTTCTCGCCCCTGGAGCCCTCCACAGCGCATGCTGGGAAAAACCCGCCAAAACACGGCATTTTTTATGTCCAACCCCTCGCGAAAACGGTTGGATTGCGTTGACAGTGGAGGGTTGTGGAGTAAAGTGGAGTGCAGTAGAGGGAATTGGGGTTTCCAGCCACTTCACATGAAAGGCGGTGTGCATGTTCCTTGGAACTTACACGCCCCGACTTGATGAAAAGGGCCGGCTGATTCTCCCCGCAAAATATCGTGACGATCTGTCTTACGGACTCGTATTGACCCGTGGGCAGGAGCGCTGCATTTATGTTTTCAGCCAACGAGAGTTCGAGAAGCAGCATGAGCAATTAGCTCAGGCATCGCTTACCTCGCGTAAGGCGCGAGACTATGCACGTGTTTTCTTGTCCGGAGCTTCCGACGAAGTGCCGGATAAGCAAGGACGAGTCACGATTCCTCAAGTATTGCGAAACTATGGAGACCTTGACCGTGAAGTGACGGTCATTGGTGCGGGCAACCGCATAGAAATTTGGGACTCCACGGCATGGCAGCAGTACTTGCAGGAACAGGAAGACGTATTTTCCGAAACGGATGAAGACTAAGGCTCCAACAGGAGCCGGTTTACATCCACATCAGGTAAGAGCGCTGGGTTGAGATCTCCAGCCACCTTCAGGGGGACTTGCTCTGGCTCCACTTCCCCGGAGCCAGATCGAAGATCGCCGTTACAAGGTTGGAGGGGGATCTGAATCCAGCGAACACGACGATAGCGAAAGGGGGCGCAGTGCCGAATCAAGATTCTCAACGACCCGCATCGGAACGACACGTTCCGGTATTACTGGATCGATGTGTCAATCTCTTGGCACCGGGCATCGAACGCGCCAACGCCGCCGGACGCAAGGCAATCGTCGTGGACTGCACTTTAGGAATGGGCGGGCACTCCGAAGCCATTCTCCAGCGCTTTGACAACCTCCACTTGATCGGCCTCGACCGCGATGAACAAGCCCACGAACTTGCAGGTGCACGGCTCAAGCCCTACGCCTCGCGCGTTGATTTGGTTCATGCGGTGTACGACGAAATTTCAGATGTTGTCGAAGACCTCGGCTACCCGGGAATCGATGGTGTCCTCTTTGATCTGGGCGTCTCGTCGCTTCAATTAGACGAACGCGAACGCGGATTCGCCTATTCCTACGATGCACCATTGGATATGCGAATGGACACCTCGGTAGGTCCAACTGCCGAAGATCTAGTCAACGACTTGGACCGTGAAAAGCTGCTGCGCATCATTCGGCAGTGGGGTGAAGAGAAATTCGCGGGTCGAATTTCCACCGCAATCGTCGAAGCCAGGGATAAAGAACGAATCACCACCACCGCCCAACTGGTGGACGTGATCCGAACAGTCGTTCCAGCTGCTGCCGCTCGTACTTCCGGCCACCCGGCCAAGCGGACCTTCCAAGCGTTGCGTATTGCGGTCAATGAAGAACTCGATGTACTGGAGCGGGCTATTCCTGCCTCAATGTCTTCATTGAATATTGGTGGTCGAGTGGTCGTGATGAGCTATCACTCGCTGGAAGACAAGATCACCAAACGTCACTTCGTGAAGGGCTCAACTTCCTCCGCGCCACCGGGCTTCCCGGTCGAGCTGGAAGAGCACAAGGCTGAATTCAAGGTTCTGACTAAGGGCACCGAAAAGCCGAACGAAGCAGAAATTGCAGAAAACCCACGCGCTGCATCGGCCCGCTTACGGGCGGTCGAAAGAGTTCTGAAAAGGAGCTAGCCATGAGCCAACGAGCCCAACGTCGAGTATTGAAGACTGCCGCTATGACCGCACAGCCGGTTGTAGAAGGTAGCGCCGCTCGCGATGTTCGTCCGGAGCCGGTGGCGGCGAGCGAACTGGCTGGCAATGACCCTCGGCAGCGTGTGACGCTCTCGCTCGTTCCTCGAATGAACGAGACGAATAAACGCTCAATGCTCGTCATGGTAATCGCTTTAGTCCTGCTGGCCTTCGCGGTTATGGTCACGCTCGTTTTCATGAATACCTCGGTCGCGCAGCGCCAGTACGACATCGTCTCCTTGCGAAACCAAGAACGCGCGCTCTCTCAGGAGAACCAAGCGTTGTTGAAGGAAGCCCAGTCGTTGTCCGCTCCACAGGCGCTCGCCAAGGAGGCCAAAGCGATAGGCCTGGTGGCTCCGGGAGCACCGGGTCTCGTCGACCTGTCAGACAACAGCATCAAGAAATCAGCCGACAAGGCCGTCACTGCAGAAGGAAACGCCGCAAATTATGCGACGCTCCCGTTGCCAGGACAAAGCATCCGCGAGAAGGCTGACACGAAAAAGAGCGAGTCGAAGGCTCCCGCTCCCACCGTGGGGCAGAATTCCAAGGACGAATCCAAAACCTCTAATGAGGCATCGGATTCCAAGGACTCCACGAAGTCCGAGGCGAAGGAAGAGGCGGCAACTCGCAAGGTCGCTGATGACGGGCGTCCGGTCTTCAACGACAGCGAGCTCAACGGCGGCACGATCCCGGCACCAATGATCAAATCCCCGACGAACTAACTTTCGCTTTCTAAGCTAGGACTACGGCGGTAATTCTCGCTGTCAAGAAACCACGTTGAGGGGACTGAGTATCACCGTGAACTCGACCGCACTGGAAACCGCAAAAAAGCGCATGCGCTTTTTGCTGATCCTATCTTTGGCAGCACTCCTGGCGATTGCTGGTCGGCTATTTTGGGTGCAAGGCATCAACGCTTCCACCGTCGCCGACGCCGCTCAGGCCGATCGTCAGCGCGAAGAAATCATCGCGCCGACTCGCGGTTCAATTGTCGATCGCAAGGGAACCTTGTTGTCGGTCAGCGTGGATCGATACGACCTGGTGATCGATCAGCGTGATCAACGAGATCAAATCCGCCGCGCCAAGCGTGATGGGACTAACGGCAGCGAGTTCATCGGCTGGGACCAGGCGATCCAGGAACTTGCGGAAATTCTTGAGCAGAACCCCGAAGACCTTGCCAAATCGGTTCAGCCGCAGGATGACGCCAAGCCCAAAGGCTACGTGGTTCTTGCCAAGGGAGTCACCCCAGAAGTCAAGAACGAAGTCATGGAAGTTGGCATCCCTCGTCTGACGCCATTGCTGCGCAGCGAAAGGCAATATCCGCAAGGCGTCATTGCCGGACCGTTGCTTGGCTTTGTTCGCAATTCCGAAGACCAGACCACCGTGGTCGGCGCCGAAGGGCTCGAACTGAGCCAAGAGGAGCATCTGAAGGGAACCAACGGCAGCCGCAAGATCGAGGTGAGCGCCGACGGCGTGCGCATCCCGGTCACCGAAGTCGAAGAAACTCCCGCGGTCAATGGCCAGGACGTGATGCTCACCATCGATTCCGACGTGAACTATGTGGCCCAGCGTGAAGCCGAAAAGAAGCAGAAAGAATTCAACGCTGAATGGGTTTCGGTCGTCGTCCAAGAAGTGAAGACCGGCAAGATTCTTGCCATCGGCGACTCCGCCCAGCTGGATCCCAACGATCCGGGAGCCACCGACCCGGAATTCCGGCGTTCGGTGGCCATTACCCGTGCCTTTGAACCAGGCTCCACAGGCAAAGCCGCCATCTTCGCCGCAGCGATAGACCAAGGTGCGGTGACTGCGAAGACCGAAATGCGCGTCCCGAACAAAGTGACGGTCACCAGAGAGACGATCCACGACTCGTTGCCGCACGCCACCTATGACATGACCGTGGCCGGAATCTTCGCCCGATCCTACAACACCGGCACGGTGATGGTTGGCAATAAGCTCAGCAACAAGGAACGCTATGACTACATGCGCAAGTTTGGGCTGGGCAGCCCGATCTACCTTGGTCTGAATGGTGCCAGCGCCGGTCAGCTGGCAAAACCCGAGAATTGGGACCGACGCCAGCAGTACACCACCATGTTCGGGCAGGGCTATTCCCAGACGGTGCTGCACACGGCATCGATCTTCCAAGCCTTGGCCAACGGCGGCGAACTGATTGCTCCAAGCCTCATCGAGGGGTACAAGAACGAAGACGGCAGCATCACCAAACCTGAAACCCCGAAAACTACCCGAGTTGTGAAAAAGACGACATCTAAAGAGATGCTCAAACTCATGGAAGGTGTCGTGGAATCCGGCACCGGTACTAAAATGAAGATACCGGGCTACCGGGTAGGCGGAAAGACCGGTACCGGCCAGGCCGCCAGCGACAAAGGCTACGACGGATACAGCTATTCGTTTGCCGGCGTAGCACCACTGGATGACCCGCAATACGTTGTGGTGGCAACCATGTACCGTCCACAAGGCAGCTGGAAGAACTTTTCGGTCGCCGACACGTTCACCGAGGTGATGAGCCACGTGCTCAACACCTACAACGTGCCGCCAAGCTCCACTAAATCTGAGTCGTACGACGTCTTCGTTGGTAAGGAACAAAAGAAACCTTGGTAGTCCAGGAATCAGGCACGCCACGCGAGCTGGAACGTTATTTACGACCCCAATCGGTCAAGGGAATCAGCTTTGACCGGCTCTGCGTGACGGTTGCCGCAACTGCAAAGGACCGAGGTACCGGGCTTAATCCGCACATTACCGGTGTGAGCCTGAACCCGCAGATCGTTCAGCCGGGAGACGTGTTCCTAGCGATTTCGGGTGCCAAGCGGCACGGAGCCGAATTCCTTGCGGCTGCGCTCGAACACGGTGCAGTTGCCCTGATCACCGATCCTGCCGGGCTGGAGTTCTTGCCAGCCGAACTGTCAATCCCGGTAGCAGTGGTGCCGAACGTCCGGCAGATAGCCGCCCAAGCCGCTAGCAGCGTCTACGGCACAGATACACGCTGTCCACAGCTGCTCGCGGTCACCGGCACCAATGGCAAAACCACGACAAGCTACATGATTCGCGCGATAACCGAGGCCCTGGGCAGGCACTCAGGCCTCGTGGGCACCATCGAAATGTCTGCTCGCGGCCAGATCATCCCCAGCGTGCTGACCACGCCCGAGGCCACCCAGCTGCATGGTGTCCTGGCGCGGATGCAGGAGCAAGAAGTCGCCACCGTGGCCATGGAAGTCTCCAGCCACTCACTGAGCTATGGCCGAGTGGACGGACTTCGATTTGCAGTCTCCGGATATACCAATCTCACCCAAGACCACTTAGACCTGCACGGTTCGATGGAGGAGTACTTCCAGACCAAGGCGAAGCTGTTTAACTCGCAGCATAGCGAACGCGCGGTGGTGATGGTAGACGATCCGTACGGCCAGCGCTTGGCGGAGCAGGCCCTGATCCCCACCGAATCGCTGAGCCTCGACGCTGCCAACGGGACCGCCGACTGGAGAGTCACCGGCCTTGCGCCTAGTGCGCTTGGACATAAATTCTCCATCGTGCACCGCGACGGGCGAACCCTGCACGCGCGTACCGGGCTGCCGGGCCTATTCAACGTCGCCAACGCGGCCCTGGCCACGCTCATGGTGCTTAGCAGCGGAGTTGACCTCGATACGCTGCAACAGGTGCTGGAGGAGTTCGAACCGTTGTCCGTGTCGGTTCCCGGACGCATGCAGGTGATCGGCGAAGCCCCGGTTGCCGTGGTGGACTTCGCGCACAATTCCGACGCACTGGCTAAGGCTCTGGACTCGGTACGCACCGGAGAGCAGGGCCGGCGGATCATCGTCTTTGGCGCCACCGGTGAACGCGACAAGACCAAGCGGCCGGACATGGGCGCGGTAGCCGCACGCCATGCCGATATCGTCATCGTCACCGACGACGACCCGCACGGCGAAGACCCCGCACCGATTCGCGAGCAAGTCGCATCCGGAGCGCGCGCTGTCATCGAAGGCGAACGCCGGCAGGTGCAGCTGTTCAACATCGCGCCACGCGCTAAAGCCGTAGAGTTCGCTGTGAGTTTGGCGGGGGTCCAAGATGCGATCCTCATCGCCGGTCGTGGACACGAAGTCAGCCAAGACGTAGCGGGAATTGACGTTGCCCTCGATGACCGCATCGAATTGGCCAACGCCCTAAAACTTCATGGATTTGTGACCATTTACTAGCTCACAGAAGTCCTCGACCACGGCCGCACAAGTGTAAAGTCCTAATTGCCATGATTGATTTGTCCTTCTCCGACCTGCTCGCGATCACCGGGGGTCGCGCGACAGCTTCTGTCGTCCCATCCACCGTCATCTCATCGGTCACCACCGATTCGCGTGACGTGCTTCCCGGAGCCCTCTTTGTCGCCAAGCCCGGTGAGTTCTCCGACGGGCACGCCTTCATCGACAAGGCTCTCGCCGGTGGTGCCGTGCTGGCCTTGGCCGAACGCATCACCTTAGATGACCGGCGGGTCGAGCACCCGGCAATCATCGTGGAAGACGCGGTCGAAGCCATGGGCCAGATTGCCGCGCACATCGTCAAATACCTGAAGACCCGGAACGATGCCGTGGTGATCGGGATTACCGGTTCGGCCGGAAAGACCACCACCAAAGACCTGCTGGCGACGATCTTGGACAAGGTCGCACCGACCGTTTCGCCGATCGGTTCCTACAACGGCGAAGTCGGCGTTCCGCTGACGGTGTTCACCGCCACCGAGGAAACCAAATATCTGGTAATCGAAATGGGCGCCACCGGCGTGGGACACCTGACCTACCTGACCGACATGGTTCGCCCGAAGCTTGGCGTAGTGCTCTGCGTCGGGACCGCGCATGCCGGTGAATTCGGCGGAGTCGAAAACATTGAAAAAGCCAAGGGCGAACTCGTCGAGGCCTTGGACGCCTCCGGGACCGCCTTGCTGAACTTCGAAGATGCCAGGGTAGCGCGCATGGCGGACCGCTCCGGGGGAGCGGTCCGGTACTTCGGCAGCATCCAAGGAAAGCCACAGAACGCCAGCGTTTGGGCCAGCGATGTTGTGGTTAATGCGCAAGGCCAGCCCGAGCTGACCCTCGAATTCGCCGACGGCTACAGCCAGCGGATCACCTCCGGCCTGCTGGGCCGCCACCACGTGAGCAACATTCTCGCCGCCGCGAGCGCAGCCTTTGAACTCGGGATCGCGTCAGCGCAGATCGCCGAGACCCTCGATGGGTTGGCCGCCGGCAGCCGCTGGCGGATGGAGCGCATCGAGCGGGCCGACGGCGTCACCATCATCAATGACGCCTACAACGCAAACCCGGAATCCATGCGCGCCGCGCTACGCACCTTGGCCGAGCTCGGCCTGCCCGATGAGCAGGGCCACGCCCGGCGCACTTGGGCGGTCCTGGGCGAAATGCTTGAACTCGGCGACGACTCCCGGCATGAGCATGATGTGCTGGGACGGATCGCGGTACGCATGAACATCAAGAAATTGCTGGTCATCGGCTGGGGCGCGAAACTTGCCTATAATTCGGCGGTGCTTGAAGGCAGCTGGGGAGACGAAGCTTATTTCGTGGAAGATCTAGACGAAGCACGTACCTTGCTTCAAGAGCAGCTACTACCTGGAGATATTGTCCTGTTTAAATCCTCAAATGGGGCCGGTCTGCGGCACCTGGGCGATGACATCGCTGCACTTGTGAAAGAAGGCGAAGACGCGTGATCGCATTGATTCTAGGCGCAGGCATTGCCCTGGTGCTGACCATGGTGGCGATGCCGTTATACATTCGGCTGCTCACCAAAAAGCAGTACGGCCAGGTCGTGCGAGACGACGGCCCCAATTCGCACGCGGTGAAGTCCGGCACCCCCACCATGGGCGGGGTGGTCTTTGTGCTTGCGGTGTTCGTCGCCTACTTTGCCACGCACCTGATCCTCGGATTAATGGGACGCACCTCCTCGGGCATCACCGCCAGCGGTTTGCTGGTGCTGCTGCTCTTTGGCGGAATGGGCCTGGTCGGCTTCCTCGACGACTTCATCAAGATCGCCAAGAAGCGTTCCCTGGGCCTGCGTGCCTACCAGAAGATCGTCCTGCAGGCGATCGTGGGCATCAGCTTCGCCATCCTCGCCTTGCAGTTCCCCAACAGCCAGGGCCTGACCCCGGCCTCCACCGCGATCTCCTTCTTGCGCGACCTGAACATCGATCTGGCCTTTGCCGGACCAATGCTCGGCTTGATCCTGTTCGTGCTTTGGGCAAACTTCATCGTCACCGCCACCACCAACGGCGTGAACCTCACCGACGGCCTGGACGGCTTGGCGACCGGGGCCTCGATCATGGTGTTCAGCGCGTACACCTTGATCGGCATCTGGCAGCAGAACCAGGCCTGCGGCAACGCCAACGCCATGGAAGTCTGCTACACCGTGCGTGACCCGCAGGATCTGGCGCTGCTCGGCGCCACCATCTCCGGTGCGCTGATCGCATTCCTGTGGTGGAACGCCAAGCCGGCAAAGATTTTCATGGGCGATACCGGTTCCTTGGCCATCGGCGGTGCCGTGGCGGCCATGGCCATTCTTTCGCGCACGCAGCTGCTGCTGCTAGTTATCGCCGGGCTGTTCGTGATCATTACCCTGTCGGTAATCATCCAGGTGGGTTACTTCAAGCTTTCCGGCGGCAAGCGCGTGTTCAAGATGGCGCCCCTGCAGCATCACTTTGAGCTCTCCGGCTGGTCCGAAGAGAATGTTGTTATTCGATTCTGGATTCTGGCCGGACTGTTCGTGGCAGCCGGACTGGGTCTGTTCTACTCCGAATGGGTTGTCGCACTGTGAGTGAAAAACTGGCCGATCTGAGAAGCTGGGATGCTAATTGGAAGGGCCTGCGCGTTCTCGTTGCGGGGCTCGGGCTTTCCGGTTTCTCTGCCGCGGATACCCTGATCGAGCTGGGCGCGATCGTCAGCGTCATCGACGGCCGCGACGATAAGATCAACGCCCAGCGCGCCGAAACGCTCAAGCTGGTCGGAGCCCACGAGGTGCTGCTCGGCGAGCAGCACGTCGCTTCGCTGCCACAGGTCGATGGCGCTGCGCCAGACCTGGTGATCGTCTCGCCAGGCTGGAATCCGCGTCACCCGGTCTTGCTTCAAGCCGCGGATGCCGGCATCGAAATCTGGGGCGACATCGAACTGGCCTGGCGGGTCCAGAACCGCGCCGGGCGTACCGCGCCGAAGTGGCTGGCGATCACCGGCACGAACGGCAAGACCACCACGGTAGGAATGACCGAAGCGATCTTGCAGGCCGCCGGCCTGCGGGCGATCGCCGTGGGCAACGTCGGCACCCCGATTCTCGATGCGGTGCGCGAACCGGTGGAATACGACGTGTTCGTCGTTGAGCTCTCCAGCTTCCAGCTGCACTACACCCACAGCATTTCGCCGCTCGCCTCGGTGGTGCTGAACATCGCGGAGGACCATGTCGATTGGCATGGTGGATTCGAAGGCTACAAGGCCGACAAGGCCAAGATCTACGAACGCACCGAAGTCGCCGCGATCTTCAACACTGCCGATGCGCCGACGCTCAAAATGGTCGAGAACGCGGATGTTGTCGAAGGCTGCCGGGCCATTGGCTTCTCCACCGACAGCCCAGCGGTTTCCACCGTAGGCATCGTCGAAGGACTGCTGGTGGACCGCGCATTCATCGAAGATCGCCGGACCAACGCGCTTGAACTGGTGGCGCTGAAAGATATCGGCGAGATCGTTCCACGGCATACCGCGGCCAACGCCGCGGCGGCGGCCACCTTGGCCCGCGCCTACGGGGTGGAAGCCGAAGCGATCGCCAAGGGGCTTAGCGGGTTTGATTCCGGAGCGCACCGCATCCAAGCGGTAGCGCGTCGCGATGAGATCTTGTGGATCAACGACTCCAAGGCAACTAACCCGCATGCGGCAAATGCTTCCCTTGCGGCGTTCAGCTCGGTGCTGTGGATCGCCGGCGGCCTGTCCAAGGGCGTGGACTACACCGAGCTGGTCAAGGAGCATGCCCAACGGCTACGAGCCGTGCTGCTGATCGGCACGGACAACGATTCGCTGCGTGCGGCGTTGGCCGAACAGGCACCGCAGGTACAGCTGATCGACATTACCGCTCAAGGGCTAGCCGCCGAGGGCGTTGTCCCTAGCGGGACTCAGGTGATGACCCAAGCGGTGCGCAAGGCGGCAGAACTAGCTCAAGCCGGCGACACCGTGCTGATGGCTCCGGCCGCGGCATCGATGGATCAATTCAGTTCCTACGCCCAGCGTGGCAACGCATTTATCAGCGCGGTCAGTGATCTGATGGATGCGGGCACCGAAGAAACCAAGTAAGCAGCGGACGGGACGGGAGGCAGATATGGCGTCACCACGTGGCAAAAAAGCCAAGAACGGAAAGCCTAAAATCTCCCCGATTTCTCGGCTCATCGGCAATATCGAATCCGGTAGTGCCCGGACCGCCTCCATTGACTACATGCTGGTGTTCGTCACCTCCATCGCCTTAGCCGTCTTCGGTGTGCTGATGGTCCAGTCCTCGGCATCGGTCGAGGCGATCGCGCGCGGAAACGATGGCTTTGAGGTGGCAATCTCCCAGGCGATGTTTGCCGCATTGGGGATCGCGTGCATGATCGTCATGCAATTTTTCAAACCAGAGTCCTTGAAGCGGCTCGCCTGGCCGGCGGCAATCATCGCGTTCGGGCTGCTCTTCCTGGTGGCCTTCACCCCGCTGGGCCATGAGGTCTTGGGCAACCGAAACTGGATCCGCATCACCGCCACCGTGGGGCTGCAGCCCAGTGAATTCGCCAAGCTGGCGTTGGCGGTTTTTGCCGCGTTCATGCTGGAAAAGAAACAGGGCATGTTGCACGACTACAAGCACCTGTTCATTCCAGTAGTTGCTCCCGTCGGCGGCGCCATCCTCCTGCTGGTGCTGTGGGGCAAGGATGTGGGTACCGCGCTGATCCTCATCCTGATCATCGCCACCGCATTATTCCTCGGTGGGCTCAAGGTCAAGTGGCTGGCCCTGACCGGCGCCGCGGGTTTTATCGTGCTCTCGGTCTTGGTTTTTGCCTCTAGCAACCGCCGTGCCCGAGTGCTGGCGTGGCTGAACATCGACTGCGGACCCGACGACAGGATCTGCTACCAGTCGAGCATGGGACTTCATGCCTTTGCATCCGGCGGCTGGTTCGGTGTTGGCGCCGGGCAATCACGGTTGAAGTGGTCCTATGTTCCGGAAGCTCAAAACGACTTTATCTTCTCAATTCTTGGTGAAGAGTTCGGCTTTGTCGGAGTGCTCTTCGTGCTGTCCATGTTCGCGCTTTTGGCCTTGGCCATGTACCGCATTTCGATGCGCGCAAATGACCTGTACACGAAGGTCCTCATGGGGTGCATTTCTTCGTGGATCATCGGCCAGACGTTCATCAACCTCGGCACCGTGAGCGGTCTGCTGCCGGTCATCGGCGTGCCATTGCCGTTCATCTCTTCCGGTGGCTCGGCCATGCTGGCGGTAATGCTCGCCATGGGTTTTGTCCTGTGTTCGGCTCGCGCCCAAAAGGTCGCCGCATTGGCTACCCTTGTCGAGGATGCCAAGAAGCCTAAAAAGTAGTATTCGCCTACGTTATTGCCTAACAGCCGGTCTTGGACCCAAGGAGTAGAAAAAGCCATGAGTGATCCGATCCGTCTGGTCGTTGCCGGAGGCGGAACCGCCGGCCATATCTCGCCGATGCTGGCGATCGCCGATGCGGTCCGCAAACGGGAGCATCGAGCAGAAATCCTCGCGCTGGGATCCCCGGGCGGACTCGAAACGAAGCTGGTGCCGGAAGCTGGATATCGGCTGGAGCTGATTCCCAAGGCGCCGATGCCCCGCAGTATTTCGCTGGATCTGCTCAAGTTCCCATTTCGATTCCTCAAGGCGCTAAGCCAGGCGAAGCGGACCCTGCGCGTAAGCGGGGCCGAAGCACTGCTCGGCGTGGGCGGCTACGTATGCACCCCAGCCTATTTAGCGGCAAAGCAGCTGGGGATACCGACCTTTGTCCATGAGGCGAATTCGGTTGCCGGCATGGCCAATAAGTTGGGTGCCAAACACGCCGTTGCGGTCGGAACCACCTTCGCCAATACGGGGTTACCCAAGGAACGCCAGGTGGGCATGCCGATGCGCTCGAATATTGCGCTGATGGACCGCAACGCGTTGCGCGAGGAAGCACGCGCGTATTTCGGACTCACCGACGAAGCTCCGGTACTCCTGGTCACCGGCGGTTCCTCCGGGGCGCAAAGCCTCAACACCACGATGGTCGCCGCGCTCGATGAGCTGACGGCCGCCGGAATTCACGTGGTGCATATTACCGGCCGCGATAAGCAGGCCACCGATGCCCAGGGAAATCTCTTGGCGCGGCAGGGCTATACGCAGCGCGAATATGTGGAACGCATGGACTACGCCTATGCGGCGGCCGATCTGATGATCTGCCGTTCGGGTGCCGGGACCGTTTGCGAGCTGGCCGTGGCGGGCACCCCCTCGGTATTGGTGCCCTTGCCCATCGGCAATGGCGAGCAGAAGCTCAATGCGCGTGCACTCGTCGCAGCAGGGGGCGCGGTGCTGGTCGCCGACGATGAGTTCACTCCCGAGTTTGTCACCGACACAGTCCTGAACTTGGTCACCGATCAGCATAAACTTGAACAGATGTCGCAGGCTGCCGCCGCCCTGGGGCAGCGAGACGCCGCCGAGCAGATGGCGGCCCTGATTATCGATGAAGTTTCATCCCGCCGTTCAGCGTCGGGTCAGAAAGGCTAAACATGGCACAGCAGCCAGGCGAACACATCGCCGAACTTGGCAAGGTACATCTGATGGGTGTTGGCGGTGTTGGCGTTTCTGCCGTTGCCCGACTGCTTTTGGACTACGGGGTATCGGTTTCCGGCTCCGACGCCAAGGACCTGCCGGTACTCGACGGCTTGCGCGGGCGCGGTGCGCGTATCCATGTCGGCTATGACCCACAGAACTTGGGCGACGCGGACACCGTGGTGATCTCCTCGATCATCAAGCCCGGGAACGCCGAGTACGATGAAGCACTACGCCGGGGACTGCGCATCATGCACCGCTCCGAGGGGCTCGAAGCGACCATGCGCGGCCATCAGCAAGTGGTGGCCATCGCCGGAACCCACGGCAAGACCACCACCACGTCGTTGACCGCCCATATGCTGAAGACCGCCGCGGCAGCCCCGTCTTTTGCCGTGGGCGCGAACATTCCGAGTCTGGGCACCAACGCAGAACTCGGCGCGGGAGCGATCTTCGTCGCCGAGGCGGATGAGTCCGATTCATCGTTCTTGAATTATCGGCCAAATGTCATTGTGGTCACCAACGTCGAAGCCGATCACCTCGACCACTACGGTACGGCGGAAGCCGTGCACCAGGCCTTTGTAGATTTCGCTCGGCTGCTGCCCGCGGATGGCCTGCTCATTTGCTGTGCAGATGATGAAGGCGCCAATGATCTGGCTCGCAAGATGCGCCACGAACGTCCCGAACTGCGGATCCAGACCTACGGTTTCGCCGATCACGCTGACCGTCGGCTCAGCGATGCGCGCGCGCTGGACGACGGGCGTTTTGCATGCACCATCGAATGGGGGAGCGGCGAGAGCCATACGCTGAACCTTGCGGTGCCCGGCCAGCACAATCTGCTCAACGCTGCCGCAGCCCTGGCGGTAGGCATGGATGCCGGGCTCGAAATCGACGATGCGCTTGAGGCATTGGCGAGTTTTGCAGGTGCAGCGCGCCGTTTTGAGTTCAAAGGCGAAGCCGAAGGCGTGCGTGTCTATGATGATTACGCCCACCATCCCACCGAAGTAAACGCCGCCTTGAAGGCAGGACGTGCAGTGGTGGGAGACGGAAAGCTGCATGTGGTGTTCCAACCGCATCTTTTCAGCCGAACCCAAGAGTTCTACCGCCAGTTCGCCCAAGCCTTGTCGCTGGCCGACAGCGTGCGCGTTCTGGAGATCTACCCGGCACGTGAAGAGCCGATCCCCGGAGTCACCAGCGCGCTGATCGCCGAGCGGATCGAAGTGCCAAGCGAAGTGCTCAGCCCGGCGGCGGCGGTGGCCCACGTGGTCGAGTATGCCGAACCCGGAGATGTTGTGATGACCATTGGTGCCGGCGACGTGACCGAACTTGGTTCGCAAATCGTTGCAGCACTGTCCTGCGAATAAAGCTGGGAGCCACCATGGGAGAAAACACCAAGGTTGTCGAGCTGCCAGCCAGCCCGGAGAAGAAACGACGCAAGCTGCTCATTGTCATCGCCGCAAGCATTGTGGCGCTGAGCATCGCGGCGGTATTGATTCTCAGCTTTTCGCCGCTGCTTGCCGCCAAGAAGATTGAGGTGGCCGGAAGCAAGCTGGTCAGCGAGAAGAAGCTGCTCGAAGCGCTGGCGCCGCTGGAAGGAGTGCCGCTGCCGCGGATCTCCGAATCGCGTGTCGCAGAGCTTATCGGCGATCAGCCAGCCGTGGACGAGATTGTGGTGCGTGCGAAAATGCCCGACACGCTAGTCGTCGAAGTGGTGGAGGCCGAGCCTGTGGCGATCCTAGTGGAGGGGAAAAATTCCTATATCGTCTCCTCTACCGGAGAGAAGCTGAAAAAAGTCGGAGAGAAGGACAAGACCAAACTTCCTCGGGTGAAGGCCTCGGATCAAACCAAAGACCCGGAACAGTTTCAGCTGTTGACCGGGATCCTGAGCACGGTGGAGCCCAACGTGCTCAAGCAGGTCTCCACCGCTACGCTGACCCAGGCCGGTTTCATGGAACTCGCCTTGCCGAAGAAGCGAACTCTGATCTGGGGAGACGGGGCGAAAGCCGCACTTAAGAATGAAGTTGCGAAGATTTTCCTCGATGAACTAAAAGAAAATCCGAAGATGGCCAAGGTCATCGACGTGACCAATCCAGAAAACCCGGTGACGTATTAAGTCGTTCGCCACGGGCGAGGGATGAACATTCTCAAGGTAAATTCTGGAAAGATAGGTTTCAATAGGCGACACGCCACGGCGGTCGTTGCAGAAAGCCAGCATGGCTCATAGCGTTCTTAATAGCGATAGCTTGACAGAAACTTAACCTTAAGGCAAAAGGTCAAGGTTTCGCGCATGAATCGTGAAATATGTAGCACATCTAACAAGGGAAGCGGGACGTGGCAGCTCCACAGAATTACCTCGCGGTCATTAAAGTCGTCGGAATCGGCGGTGGCGGTGTAAACGCAGTCAATCGAATGATCGAAGTCGGTCTCAAGGGCGTTGAATTCATCGCCATCAATACCGATGCGCAGGCTCTACTCATGAGTGATGCCGACGTTAAGCTCGACGTAGGACGCGAACTTACTCGCGGTCTCGGCGCTGGCGCGAACCCTGATGTGGGACGCCAGGCAGCCGAAGACCACGTAGAAGAGATCGAAGACGTCCTCCGCGGCGCCGACATGGTCTTCGTGACCGCCGGCGAAGGCGGTGGCACCGGTACCGGTGGCGCGCCCGTCGTGGCACGAATCGCCCGCGGATTGGGCGCACTGACCATCGGCGTCGTTACCCGCCCATTCACCTTCGAAGGTCGCCGCCGCGCAAACTCGGCCGAAAATGGCATCGAGGCACTACGCGACGAAGTCGATACTCTGATCGTCATCCCGAACGACCGACTGCTGTCCATCTCGGACCGCAACGTTTCCGTTCTGGACGCATTCCGCCAAGCAGACCAGGTTCTGCTTTCCGGTGTTCAGGGCATCACCGACTTGATCACTACCTCGGGTCTGATCAACCTCGACTTCGCCGACGTGAAGTCCGTTATGCAGGGTGCCGGCTCGGCACTTATGGGTATCGGCTCGGCACGTGGCGAGGATCGTGCGGTCAAGGCCGCGGAACTAGCAATCGCTTCGCCGTTGCTGGAAGCATCCATTGACGGTGCGCACGGCGTCCTGCTCTCCATTCAGGGTGGCTCGGATCTCGGTTTGTTTGAGATCAACGAGGCAGCTCGTCTGGTTCAGGAAGTCGCGCACCCAGAAGCCAATATCATCTTCGGTGCCGTCATCGACGACGCCTTGGGTGACGAAGCTCGAGTCACGGTAATTGCTGCCGGCTTTGACGAGCCGGACGTAACCAGCAAGCCGATGGCTCCGCTGGTTTCAAAGCCAGCGGCCAGCCGTCAGGCACAGGAGCAGCAGCCTGTTCCAGCTGCGGTGGCCCCTGAAGCAACACCAGCTCCGGCGGCTGCTGCTCCAGAAGCAAAGCCAGCGGCAGCGGAGCAGAACAACTCCTTCCAGGATCTTCCAGACGTTGTCGACTCGGACCTTAACGGTTCGAACGATGACCTGGACGTTCCGGACTTCCTAAAGTAAAAACAGCGACAAGCTGAGCAGTGCTACATTTCGCGTCGAACCTCGATTCGAGTATCCAACTGGCATTTACCACGCAAGCCGAGGGAAACCTGGCCTTGCATGTAAACGATGACCCCCACTTAGTAGGGGAGCATCGGGCCAAGCTGGAAGACTCGATCGGGGTTCGCCGTTTTTCATTGCACTTCATGAACCAAATCCATTCCACCGTGGCGGTGCACATTGCCCCAGGCCTGCGAACCTCATGGAATGAACCCGAGGCGCCGACCTGCGATGCGCTCATTGACCCTACCGGTCGCGAGGCCCTGGCCGTCATGGTCGCCGATTGCCTGCCCGTCCTTTTTGTTGCACGAGACAAGCGCAATGATCGGACTTTCACCGCCGCGGCCCATGCCGGGCGTCGAGGGCTTCTGGGTGGGATTCTGACGCGTACCGTCGACGAACTGCGGCAATTGGGTGCAGATGCGGTCGAGGCCGTCATCGGTCCGGCCATTTGCGGGCGCTGCTATGAAGTCCCTGAAGCGATGGAGGCCGAATCCGAGCTTGCGCGACCGGGGATACGATCCAGCACTAGCTGGGGAACTCCCGCTCTCGATCTGCCAGTTTCGGCCGAGCAGGAACTCTCAGCCCTTGGTGTTACGGTACAGCAAAGCGGAATTTGCACCTTAGAGGATGAGAGATTCTTCTCCTACCGAAGAACTCCGCAAGCGGGTCGATTGGCTGGCCTGATATGGCCGAAAGCCTAGCCTTGCGCGACACACCGCGCAAAAAAATTCGAATGAGCGATGCCTGTCGATTGCCGTGCGGTAGCGTCAGAGTAGCGGAATCATGCACCTGCGGGTGCATGCACGGGACAACTGAGGAGAAATATCGTGGCTGACGGACTACGTAAGGCAATGGTCTATCTCGGCTTGGCGGATGCTGTTGAGCAGAGCGAGGCCGAAATGGACAACTCAGAACCTAGGACCCAGGTGCGGGCCGTAGAAGATGCTGCCCCGCAGCGTCCTTCCGAAGCTCCGCGCCCGCAGCCGGTAGTCAAGTCGGTTGCCCCGCATTCCGTAGCCAAAGAACCAGAGAACGAATACCGTGCTCCGGTCACACCGATAAAGCGTGCCCCTTCAGTACGGGATGAGGATTCCGAATTGCGTCAAATTACTACCGTTCACCCGCGTTCTTACAACGATGCCAAGATCATCGGTGAGAACTTCCGTGACGGAATCCCGGTGATTATGAATGTCACCGATATGGGAGAAACCGATGCTAAGCGCCTGGTCGACTTCTCGGCTGGCCTAGTCTTCGCACTCCACGGCTCCATCGAGCGAGTCACGAATAAAGTATTCCTGCTCTCCCCGGCCACTGTGGAAGTACTGGGTGAAGACCGTAAACAGTCCGAAGCTCAGGCGACCTTCTTCAACCAGAGCTAAGCTGCAGGAGCGAGCGCGTAAACATGGTGTTCGGGATTATTTATTTCCTGCTAGCTGTCTTGCAGATTCTGCTAATAATGCGAATTGTGTTGGACATAACTGAAAGTTTTGCACGGCATTGGCGCCCGAAAGGGATCGCGCTAGTGGCCGCAACAGCAATCGTCACTATTACCGACCCGCCGTTGCGTTGGTTGAGACGCAGGATTAAGCCATTGGATATCGGTGGAATCCGGCTTGACTTGTCATTTTTGATCCTGTTTATCGTCGTAATGATTGTCAAATCGATCATTAGTGGCGTAGGTTACAGTACAGGGATCTGAGCAGGTATTTCGTAGAAGAATACGAGGATCTGGCTGGATCCTAAACTGTAAAATTCAATAGAAAAAGAGCTGTCCCGGCAGTTCGGTTTCGTAATTAGTGTCCGAATCGTTATATCCTTTAGGAAATAGTGCTCCGACTTCACCGGTCGCGACACTGAATGAACGGTAAGTGTTTCGCTAGACATCAACGGTCGAGCGGAAATGATCCCAGTATTGAGGTGACCCAATGGCTTTGACGCCAGAAGACGTAGTCAATAAGCGGTTTCAGCCGACCAAGTTCCGTGAAGGCTACGACCAAGACGAGGTAGATGACTTCCTCGACGAGATCGTTGTGGAGCTGCGTCGCCTGACCGGTGAGAACGAAGAGCTGCGCCGCCGCTTGGCAGCGCAAGGCGGGGACACCAGCGTCTCGGCCAAGGAACAGTCCGTTCCAGCTCCCGTGGCCGCCGCTCCAGCTGCGAAACCAGCTGAAGAAAAGAAGGCTGAAACCAAGCCGGAAGAGCCAAAGAAGGTCGAGACCCCAGCAGCTGCACCAGCAGCCGAGGCCAAGAAGGCCGAAGCTCCGGTTGCTGCAGCCAAGGTCGAGGACAAGAAGGACGCGGCTCCTGGAGCCAACGCCGTTCCTGCTGCCGCTCCTCGCACCGAGTCCGCAGAATCTGCAGCCAACGTGCTTTCGATGGCACAGCGACTGCACGATGAATACGTTGCCTCCGGTGTTGAGCAGCGTGACAAGATCATCTCGGAAGCTAAGACCGAAGCGAACTCGCTGGTTACCTCTGCAGAAGAGAAGAGCCGCAAGACTCTCTCCGCACTGGAACAGCAGAAGTCAGTACTTGAGCGCAAGCTTGAGCAGCTGCGTGGCTTCGAGCGTGACTACCGTGCACGTCTGAAGACTTACATCGAAGGACAGCTCCGCGACCTTGAGTCGCAGGGATCCATCGATAACGCAACCAAGTCCAACTAGTCCCTTACGGGTTTGATGGCTTGAACTAAATATCAGTACAGTTGACGGTGGTGCTCGGGATTGTCCGGCGCCACCGTTGATGTTTAAAGGGAATTAATGGGTAATAGTTTGAGTGCTTCACAACCGAGAAGTGCTGCTGCGGCCAAGCGCTTCACCGGCATCGGGCTGGTCATCGCCTTGATCGCGCTGGTCTTGGACCAGGCGGTCAAGATTCTCGTGGAGAGGAATATGGAACTCGGCGAATCCTTCGTGGTCATCCCGAATTTCTTGGATATCCATTACATTCTCAACCCCGGGGCCGCCTTCTCCATGGGCGAAGACTTCACGATCATCTTTGCCATCTTGCAAGCGGCGGTCGTGGTCTACGTGATCTACCTGCTCTTGCGCAAGGTCGCGGTACGCTCCTGGGCGATCACCCTGGGATGTCTGCTCGGTGGGGTCGCGGGAAACCTGACCGACCGAATCTTCCGCGAGCCGGCCTTTGGCTTCGGGCATGTCGTTGACATGTTCTCTGTCCAAAACTTTGCCATCTTCAACGTCGCCGACTCGTTCATCGTCTGCTCGATGATCGTGGTTGCGCTGATGCTGATCCGCGGGAGAAATTTGGATGGCACCATCGGCGATGCGCCAACTAAGAAAATGAACGACGGGGACGACGAAAGCACGGAGCCCACAGCATGAGCGGTACCGACACCACCGAGATCCACGAACTACTCGTCGCCCCTGAAGACGCAGGGCAACGCCTGGACGTCCACATCTCCAAGGCCCTGGAAATCCCGCGCACCCTGGCCAAGTCCCTGTGCAAAGATTCGATGGTTGAAGTCAACGGACGGATTGTCACCAAGCCGCTTAAGCTCCAAGTGGGGGACAAGCTGCACGTGACCATCCCACCCCAGGCCGATCCATTAGAAATTAGAGTAATAGCCGTGGAAGATCTGAAGATTATTGCCGACGAAGATGACTATGTGGTCATCGACAAGCCGGTAGGCGTCGCGGCGCATCCCTCGCCCGGTTGGGTCGGCCCGACAGTTGTCGGCGCGCTGATGGCCGAGGGATATAACATCTCAACCTCCGGCGCGTCAGAACGCCAGGGCATCGTGCATCGGCTCGACGTCGGCACCAGTGGCCTGATGGTGGTGGCCAAGTCCGAACGCGCCTACACCGCGCTCAAGCGCGCCTTCAAGGAACGTACTCCGAAAAAGGTCTACCACGCGGTGGTCCAGGGACTGCCGGATCCCCTAGAAGGAACCATCGACGCGCCCATCGGCCGCCACCCGGGACACGACTGGAAATTTGCGGTACTCGAAGGCGGACGTGATTCGGTGACCCATTACGAAATGCTTGAGGCCTTTGGGCGGGCAAGCTTGGTCGAAGTGCAATTGGAAACCGGCCGAACCCACCAGATCCGTGTGCACTTCTCAGCCTTCGGCCACCCCTGCGTCGGCGACCAAACTTATGGCGCGGACCCGAAGTTCAGCGCCGCCCTGGGACTGACCCGCCAATGGCTACATGCCAAGCGTCTGGGATTCAACCATCCTGTCACCGATCAATGGGTCGAGTACGAAAGCGAATATCCGCACGACCTGTCGGGTGCATTGGAGCTACTGCGCGAGGGAACTTACTAGATCCCACGCTACTTGCTATGAGAGCTCCCACAGCGGGTGGGGCAGTGGACGAAATTCGTTGCGTGAATCGCTAGACTGGTTCAGTGAGCGCGACACGTGACGGATTTGTCCATCTGCATACCCATACCGAATACTCCATGCTGGACGGAGCAGCCCGGCTAGGCGAGCTATTCGAAGAAGCCAACCGGCAAGGCATGGAAGCCATGGCCATCACCGACCATGGATACCTCTTTGGCGCCTTTGATTTCTGGAAACGGGCGACCGACGCCGGCGTCAAGCCAATTATCGGCGTAGAAGCCTATGTCACCCCGGGCACCGCCCGTGATGACAAGACCCGTGTGAAATGGCGTACCGACGAATCGCAAAAAGGCGACGACGTTTCCGGCGGTGGCCTGTACAACCACATGACCTTGCTGTCCTATAACAACAAGGGCATGGACAACCTGTTCAAGGGTTCCTCCAGAGCCTCATTGGACTCGGTGTTCGGCAAGTACCCGCGCTGGGACCGCGAACTGCTCAACGAGCATTCCGAGGGCCTGATCGCGACCACCGGTTGCCCCTCCGGGGAGGTGCAGACCAAGCTTCGCCTCGGGCAATACGACGCGGCCAAGGCTGCCGCGGCGGAGCTCCAGGACCTGTTCGGCAAGGAAAACTACTACTGCGAGATCATGGACCACGGTCTGGAGATTGAACGCAGGATCACCAAGGACCTGTTGCGCCTGGCCCGCGAGCTGAGCATCCCCTTGGTGGCGACCAACGACCTGCACTACACCCATGAAGCTGATTCGAAAGCGCACGAGGCGCTGCTTGCCATCAACTCGGGTTCCACGCTCGATGAACCGACCTATGACCAGGGTGGCAGCCGCTTCGCATTCTCCGGTTCCGGTTACTACCTCAAGAGCGCGCGCGAAATGCGCGAGCTGTTCAAGGAACATCCAGAAGCCTGCGACAACACCCTTGAAATCGCAGATCGCGTTGATCTCACCTTTGACACCAACGCGAACTACATGCCGAAGTTCCCTTGTCCTCCGGGAGAAGATGAGACCAGCTGGCTGATCAAGGAAGTCGACAAGGGGATGCACTACAGGTATCCCAATGGCGTTCCGGACGCTTCGCGCCGGCAGGCGGACTATGAGCTGGACGTCATCATCAAGATGGGCTTTCCTGGCTACTTCCTCGTCGTGGCGGACTTCATCAACTGGTCCAAGGACAACGGCATCCGTGTCGGTCCGGGCCGTGGCTCCGGTGCCGGTTCCATGGTTGCCTATGCCATGCGTATTACCGACCTCGACCCGCTGGTGCACGGGCTGATCTTCGAGCGCTTCTTGAACCCGGAACGTGTGTCCATGCCCGACTTCGACGTCGACTTCGATGATCGCCGCCGCGCGGAGGTCATCAAGTACGTGACCGAAAAGTACGGCGACGAACGTGTCTCCATGATCGTGACCTATGGTTCGATCAAGACCAAACAAGCGCTGAAGGACTCCTCACGCGTGCTTGGCTACCCATTTAGCATGGGTGAAACCTTGACCAAGGCATTGCCTCCGGCGGTGATGGCCAAGGACATTCCGCTCAACGACATTGAGAATCCGGATTCGAAGCGCTATTCCGAAGCCGGGGACTTCCGCAACCTGGTGGCGAATGACCCGGAAGCCGCGCGTGTCTTCGAGACCGCGAAGGGCCTGGAAGGGCTGAAGCGCCAGTGGGGTGTACACGCCGCCGGCGTCATTATGAGCTCGGATCCGATTATTGACGTGATCCCGATTATGCGCCGTTTTCAGGATGGCCAAGTCATCACCCAGTTCGACTACCCGACCTGCGAAGGTTTGGGGCTGATCAAGATGGACTTCCTGGGGTTGCGCAACCTCACCATCATTTCCGACGCGCTGGAGAACATTCAGTACAACACCGGGAACGAGATCAACCTCGAGGTGTTGACCTTGGAAGATCCCGCGGCCTACCAGCTGCTTGCCCGCGGTGATACCCTCGGCGTGTTCCAGCTCGACGGTGGCCCGATGCGTTCGCTGCTGAAAATGATGCGTCCGGATAACTTCGAAGACATTTCCGCAGTCATCGCCCTGTACCGTCCGGGTCCAATGGGCGCGAACTCGCACACCAATTATGCATTGCGTAAAACCGGGTTGCAGGACGTTACTCCGATCCACCCGGAACTCGAAGAACCGCTTGCGGATATTCTCGGCGGGACCTACGGCCTGATCGTGTATCAGGAGCAGGTTATGGCGATCGCGCAGAAACTGGCCGGCTACTCGCTGGGCCAGGCAGATATTCTGCGCCGCGCCATGGGCAAGAAGAAGAAGTCCGAACTGGATAAGCAGTTCGCCGGCTTTAAAAAGGGCATGAACGACAGCGGGTATTCCGACGCCGCAGTGAAAACCCTGTGGGACATTCTGCTGCCCTTCTCCGACTATGCCTTTAATAAGGCCCACTCGGCAGCCTACGGTGTGGTCTCCTACTGGACCGCCTACCTCAAGGCTCACTACCCGGCCGAATACATGGCCGCCTTGCTCACCAGCGTCGGCGACGACAAGGATAAGCTCGCGCTGTACCTGAACGAATGCCGCCACATCGGCATCACCGTGCTGCCGCCTGATGTCAACGAATCGGCCTTGAACTTTACCCCTGTGGGCAAGGACATCCGCTTCGGCATGGGCGCCATCCGAAACGTCGGCGCCAACGCCGTGGCTGGCATGGTCGAAGCGCGCACCGAAAAGGGAGCCTACCGGGACTTCAGCGACTTCCTGAGCAAGGTTCCGGCGGTGGTATGCAACAAGCGCACCATCGAATCCTTGATCAAGGCCGGTGCTTTCGACTCGATGGAGCACCCGCGCCGTGCGCTGGTGGCTATCCACGAAGAAGCAGTGGACTCGGTCATCCAGCTCAAGCGCAATGAGGCCGCGAACCAGTTCGACCTGTTCAGCGCGCTGGATACCTCCGATGTTTCGGACGCGATGACGGTGGCCGTCCCCGACCTCCCCGACTGGGAGAAGAAGGAAAAGCTCGCTTACGAACGGGATATGCTCGGCCTTTACGTCTCGGACCACCCTTTGCAGGGACTGGGCTCTGCCCTGGACCAGTACGCGGATATGCCGGTCACCAGCGTGCTTTCGGATGAAGGGCCCTCCGATGGGCACGTCATTTCGATTGCAGGCATGATCAGCGGGCTGCAGCGGCGCATTGCCAAGAAATCCGGCAATCCCTACGCGCGGTGTGAGATCGAAGACCTCTCGGGCTCCATGGAAGTCATGTTCTTCGGGCAGGCTTATCAGCCGATCGCCGAGATCCTGGCCGATGACCTGATCGTGGTCATCAAGGGCCGCGTGCAGCGCCGCGATGATGGTTCGATTACGCTCAACGCCCAAGAAATGATGATTCCGGAACTCTCCGATGCCTCTGGCACCGGACCGGTGGTCATCGGGATTCCGACGCATAAGGCCACCGAATCGCTGATCCAAAAGCTCGGTGACGTGCTGCGTACCCACAATGGCAATACCGAGGTGCGGGTGAAACTCACCGGCAGCCGGGGAACCTCCTTGATGCGGCTAGGGATGAACTTCAGGGTCAATCCGAACCCCGCATTGTTCGGAGACCTCAAGGTACTGCTGGGCCCTGCCTGTTTGGATGTGTAGCAACTTCCAGAGGCGTATGACCGGGTTGGGTAACCAAAGGAAAGCTAACCCGGTCAGAGGCGTTAAACTAGGAGCGTGACTTCAAACCCAGATACAGTCTTTTCCGAACTCGCGACCATCGATTGGCGTGGAGAGAAACTCAACCGTGCTCAGCTCAAGGCCAAACTGCCGCGACCTGAAGTGAACTCGCAGACCGCCGCCGAGGTGGTCCAGCAGATCATCGAGGACGTGCGCGAGCATGGCATGAAGACGTTGAAGGACCTCGCGAAGCGATTCGACAAGGTTGATCTGGAGCATACCCGGGTACCCCAGGGCGAACTCGATCGTGCCCTGGACGAGCTAGACCCGCAGGTCCGGCTGGCTCTGGAAGAGTCGATCAGCCGCGCGCGAGTCTTCGCCGCAGCGCAGCTGCCGCAGGATGCAAATGTGAGCTATGGCCACGGCGGCACCGTGACGCAGCGCTGGGTGCCGGTGCGCCGCGTCGGACTATATGTTCCCGGAGGACTGGCCGTCTATCCCTCCTCGGTGATCATGAACACCGTCCCGGCGCAGGCGGCAGGCGTCTCCTCGCTGGCGTTGGCCAGCCCTCCGCAACGTGACTTCGGAGGACTGCCGCACCCAACGATCCTTGCCGCGGCGAAGCTGCTGGGCATTACCGAGGTGCACGCCATGGGAGGTGCGCAAGCCGTCGCGGCCTTCGCCTACGGCGTCGAAGTCCCCGGAGACCAGCGCGGAGATATCGAACCGGTAGATGTCATCTCAGGTCCGGGCAATGTCTTCGTCGCGACCGCTAAGCGCCTGGTCAAGGGAGTAGTGGGAATCGATGCGGAAGCCGGACCCACCGAAATTGCGATCCTCGCCGATCACCGGGCCAACGCGGCCTTCGTCGCCGCGGACATGATTTCGCAGGCCGAACACGATGCGAATGCGGCGGCCGTCCTGGTCACCGACTCGCCGGAGCTAGCTGTCGCTGTGCGCGCCGAACTTGCCACGCAGGTGGCCGCAACAAAACACACCGAACGCGTGCAGCAGGCTTTGGCAGGTACGCAATCGGCGATCATCCTGGTCGATGACCTGGAGCAGGGGATCGACGTATGCAATGCGTATGCGGCCGAACACCTCGAGGTGCTGACCCAAGACGCCGCCGCGGTTGCCGCGCGGATCAATGCTGCCGGGGCGATCTTCGTAGGTGAGTACGCTCCGGTGTCGCTGGGAGATTACTGCGCCGGGTCAAACCACGTGCTTCCTACCAGCGGTACCGCCCTGCATGCCTCGGGGCTGAATGTGAACACCTTCTTGAAGGCCATCCAGGTGATCGACTACGACAAGCGCGCGCTTGCTGAGGTCGCCGCTCACGTGATCAATCTGGCCAATGCGGAGGACCTTCCAGCGCACGGCGATGCAGTCGCGGTCCGTCAGGCGCTTTAGAAGCTAAACTATTAGGTGACGTGTGTGGATTTCTGTACGCCGTAGGCCTCGGTAGACACCACGGTCGCAAAAAGTTGGAGGTGCCATGAATTGCCCTTATTGTCGCAACGCAGATTCGCGTGTGGTCGATAGCCGAGTCGCCGACGATGGCGTGTCCATTCGACGCCGTCGTCAATGCACCGAGTGTTCGCGCCGTTTCACCACCACGGAAACCGCTTCGCTGAGCGTTTTGAAGCAGTCCGGTGCCGTGGAGCCATTCTCGCGCCACAAGGTCATCAATGGTGTGCGCAAGGCTTGCCAAGGACGCCCAGTGACCGATCACGATCTGGCCATCCTGGCTCAAGAGGTTGAGGAAGCGGTCCGGACTTCCGGGGCCGCAGAAATCCCGGCCCATCAGGTTGGGCTGGCGATTCTCGAGCCGCTGTCGCGCCTGGACGAGGTCGCTTATCTGCGTTTCGCTAGCGTTTATCACAATTTCCAGTCGCTCACGGATTTCGAAACTGCGATCGCGAAGCTGCGCGACCGCCGGGCCAAGACCCCGCAGGGAAACCAGCGTCCGCTTACCGCAGACTAGTGGCCAACGCTTCCCAGCCGTAGGCAGATAGTTTCAAGGCCGGGCCCCGAACCATGACGGTTCGGGGCCCGGCCTTGTTCTTTGCCGACAATCGAGTATTCGAGCCGCTACGGAAGGGTGAGAATCTCGGCGCCGTCGTTGGTGACCAGCAGAGTGTGCTCGAACTGTGCGGTGCGCTTCTTGTCGCGCGTGGTCACCGTCCAGTCATCGGCCCACATATCCCATTCAATGGTGCCCAGGGTCAGCATCGGCTCGATGGTGAAGACCATGCCAGGCTCGATCAAGGTATCGTAGGCCGGCGCCGCATCGTAGTGCGGAATGATCAGCCCGGTGTGGAATGCCTCGCCGACCCCGTGGCCGGTGAAATCACGGACCACGCCATAGCCAAAGCGCTTGGCGTAGCTTTCGATGATGCGCCCGATGACGTTGATTTCACGCCCCGGCATCACTGCCTTGATCGCCCGCTTCAAGGACACTTCGGTGCGTTCCACCAAGAGCCGGGATTCTTCGTCAACGTCGCCCACGAGGAACGTTGCATTGTTATCCCCGTGCACCCCGCCGATGTACGCGGTGATATCGATGTTGATGATGTCGCCATCCTGCAACACGGTGCTGTCCGGGATGCCGTGGCAGATGACCTCATTGAGCGAGGAGCAGAGCGACTTGGGGAATTCCCGATAGCCGAGAGTCGATGGGTAGGCGTTGTGATCCATCAAGAATTCGTGACCCAGACGATCAAGCGCATCTGTGGTCACGCCCGGCTGGCAGGCCTTGCCAACTTCGGCCAGCGCTTGGGCCGCGATCCGTGAGGCAATGCGGATTCGCTCGATCACTTCAGGACTTTTAACTTCCGAGGCCGTGCTTTTTGCCGGTTCTTTCTTGCCCACATATTCGGGTCGTTCGATATGCGCCGGGACGAAGAGCTCCGGTGAGATCGTGCCAGGGGTCAGGGTTCCAAGTGGTGCAGTTGCGACAGTAGCCATATAAACATTCTAGCTAAGGGGCTAGCCCAACATCGCGTTTCTGAAGCCACCGATGTGCGTGAGATTGAGCTAGCGTGGAGTCAGCAACAGCAAACGAACCTAGGAGCTGACCGTGAGCCAGAGCGCCACCCCCGGTGAAGGCAAATATTGGTACAACGTATCGACCGGCGGAATCGAGAAGGGACCGCAGTCCGACTGGACCCAGCTTCTCGGCCCCTACGATACCGAGGACGAGGCACGCAACGCGATGTCCAAGGTGCAGGCCCGCAACGAAGCCTGGGATGCCGAAGACGAAGAGGACGAATAACCAGCTGGACCCGGGTGCAGGGAAATTGATTCCTTGCACCCGGGTCCAATGTGGTGGCCGTGGAACTTGTTAGTCCTTGAATTCGTACTCGGCCGAGGGGAATGCGCCGCTCACCACGTCCCGGTGGTACTCGCTGACGGCCGTGGAAATCACCGAGCGAAGATCGGCGTACTTCTTCACGAATCGCGGGGTGCGGTGGGCGCCCAGCCCGAGGAGGTCCTGCCAGACAAGTACCTGACCGGTGGTCGCGTTTCCCGCGCCGATGCCAATGGTTGGCACCCGCAGGGCCGCATCGACCTTGCCCGCCACAGGGCTTGGCACCATTTCCATGAGGACCGCAAAAGCTCCGGCACGCTCTAGCGCCTGGGCATCCGCGATCATCTCCGCGGCGGCGTCTCCGCGTCCTTGAACACGGTAGCCGCCCAGGGCATGCTCGGATTGCGGGGTGAATCCGATATGTCCGATGACCGGAACTCCGGCAAGCACCATCGCTTGAACATGCTCGGCGAACTGATGGCCGCCTTCAACCTTCACGGCCTGGGCGCCGCCCTCCTTCATGAGCCGAACCGCGCTGGCTACCGCTTGCTGCGTGGACTGCTCGTAGGAGCCAAATGGGAGATCGGCTACGACCAGAGCGCGCTTGGCACCATTGGCAACGGCCTTGGTGAACACGATCATTTCGTCCACGGTAATAGGCAAGGTGGAGTCGTAGCCGACAACGGTGTTGGCGGCTGAGTCGCCTACCAGAAGCAGCTCGATGCCTGCCTGGTCGAAGATCTCGGCCATCATGACGTCATATGCGGTTAACATGGCGAATTTTTCGCCATGCTCTTTTGCCTGCTGTAAATGGTGAACCCTAATGCGGGAAGGACCTTTGTCAGGGTCGGAAAGATATGGTTGGGGCATAGAAAAACCTTATCGCACTTGGACCCAGCGGTGCGTGGCAGAGTTTGAGGCTCAAAACGTATAGTCTTGCATCAGGTTGTTTAACTCCCGGCTGTGATCAGTGCCGGAATCAAAGATTTTGAGGCGGTGAATTATGGATCGTCAGCAGGAATTCGTGCTGCGCACCATTGAAGAACGTGATGTTCGGTTCGTGCGTATGTGGTTTACCGACGTCGTCGGTTCCTTGAAGTCTGTAGCGTTGGCCCCGGCCGAAGTTGAAGACGCCTTCGAAGAGGGCTTGGGTTTTGATGGCTCGTCGATCGACGGGCTGTCGCGCATCTCCGAATCAGATATGCTTCTGCAGCCAGATCCGGCGACCTTCCAGATTCTGCCATGGCGCGGCGAAGTCGAGCCCACCAGCCGCATGTTCTGCGACATCCTCACCCCCGAAGGCCAGCCTTCCAGCGCGGATCCTAGACAGGTGCTTAAACGCCAGCTGACCGAAGCGGCCGACATGGGATTCACCTGCTACACGCACCCTGAAATCGAGTTCTATCTGCTGGAGAACAGCAAGCTCGATGAGCAGGGCCGCCCGCAGCCGATAGACAATGGCGGCTACTTCGACCACGTGCCCGATGGTGTGGGCCAAGATTTCCGTCGCGCCTCGGTGACTACCCTGGAAGCCTTGGGGATTTCGGTCGAATTCTCGCACCATGAGACCGGGCCAGGGCAGAACGAAATTGATCTGCGCTATGCAGATGCACTGCAGACCGCCGACAATATTATGACCTTCCGCACCGTCATCAAGGAAATGGCCATGCAGAAGGGCATCCACGCCACCTTCATGCCCAAGCCGTTTTCGGACCAGCCAGGCAGCGGAATGCACACTCACTTCTCGCTGTTCGAGGGCGACGCGAATGCATTTTTCGAGGCCGGCCGCGAGTACCAGCTCTCCGACGTAGCTCGTTCATTCATCGCCGGCATTTTGCACCATGCGCCCGAGATGACCGCGATCACCAACCAGTACGTGAATTCCTACAAGCGACTCTGGGGCGGCGGTGAAGCTCCAAGCTACCGTTCGTGGGGCCACAACAACCGTTCCGCGTTGGTCCGCGTGCCGCTGTACAAGCCAGGCAAGGGACAAAGCGCCCGCGTGGAATACCGCGGCATCGATTCCGCCGCCAACCCCTACCTGGCCTACGCAACCCTGCTTGGCGCCGGGCTGAAGGGCATCCGTGAGGGATACGAACTGGAGGAGCCGACCGAGGACGATGTCTGGGCACTGTCCACCGCAGAACGCCGTGCCTCGGGCCACGTCCCGCTGCCTGGCACGCTGCACGATGCGCTGAAGGCTATGGAAGAATCCGAGCTGATGGCAGAGGTGCTTGGCGAACAGGTTTTCAACTCCTTCTTGGCCAATAAACGAGCCGAGTGGGAAGAGTACCGTCAGGTCATCACCCCCTACGAGCTCAACAAGTATCTGGGAATCCTCTAAGGAGTACGCCACGTCCACGACGTGGTGGCAAGTGGGAGACACACGAAGAATATGGCAGAAGTATCCTCACGGGCACTGATCAACGCTGGATTCAGCGATACCGAACGCGCCAAGAAGTTCCTTGAAGCAGAAGAACTGGCGAACGTTGATCCGGTTCTCATCGTGAGGATGATGGCGCACGCGCCAGATCCCGACCAGGCCCTTCTGCTGGCGCTCAGGCTCGTGGATCGTCATCCCGAAGCCGCAGAGATTTTCCGGGAGCCGGATACCTGCTTGGCAATGGTGCGCCTGCTTGGCGGCTCCTCGGCCCTGGGCGAGTTCTTGATCCGCTGCCCCGAGGCCTTGGCCGTAGTCAACCAGGCGCCGAGCACAACTTTTCGGCCAGTCGGTCTCGAATCCCTACGCAGTGCCATGCTCGACTCGGTCGGCGCCACGCGCACCGCCAACGAACACTGGATATCATCGTGCATTGGGGCCGAAGCACGGCAGAAATTACGTGCGAGTTACCGCAAGGCGCTGCTGTCTTTGGCGTACCGAGACCTTGGCGCCGCGGACCCGCAGGAAATTCTTCCCTTCGTCGCCGCCGAACTCGCTGATATGGCTGGTGCGGTGCTCGAAGGTGCACTGGCAATCGCACGCGCCGAAGCCTCCGAGCAGTACACCCCGGAAGATGTAGACAGCGTCAAGCTTTCCATCATCGGCATGGGCAAATGTGGTGCTCGGGAACTGAACTACATTTCAGATGTAGACGTGATCTATGTGCACGGCAGCACCCCGAACCTGGATGAGGACCTCGCATCGGCCATCGCCACCGTACTGTGCGGCAATACGGCCCGTGCAATTATGGTCCCTGGCCCCGAACCGATGCTCTGGGAAGTGGACGCGAACTTGCGTCCGGAAGGCAAGGACGGGGCGCTGACCCGGACTTTGTCGTCACATGAAGCCTATTACAACCGGTGGGCGCACTCCTGGGAGTTCCAAGCGCTGCTCAAGGCGCGAGCCATTGCCGGGGACCCGGAACTTGGACGTTCTTACGAGCGCATGGTCTCCCCGATGATCTGGTCCAGCTCGGAGCGCGAAGGCTTCGTTGAATCCGTGCAGTCCATGCGTCGGCGGGTGAGCGACCACATCGACAAGGAAGAAGTTCCTTGGCAAATCAAGTTGGGGCCTGGCGGACTGCGCGACGTGGAATTCACCGTGCAGCTTCTGCAATTGGTCCATGGACGCGTGGATCCCGAGATCCAGGTGCCGACGACTACGCTGGCGATACGGGCGATGAGCGAGATCGGCTACATCAGCCGCGAAGACGCGAGAAACTTTGACGAGTCTTACCGCTACCTGCGCCTGCTAGAACACCGAATCCAACTTAGCCAGCTGCGCCGTACGCACCTGATGCCACGCGTTGAGGGGGCACAACGGGTGCTGGCCCGGGCAGTGCGCGGAGCCGGTGACCTGCAGGCCACGAACCCCGAAAAGCTTTTGCGCCGGTGGAATGAGACCAAACGACTCGTTCGTTCGCTGCACGAACGCATCTTCTACCGCCCGCTGCTGGTCACCAGTTCGAATCTCTCGGCAGACCAGGTGCGCCTGACCCCGGAATCCGCTCAGGCACGCCTGCGTGCCCTGGGCTATCTGGATCCAAAGGCGGCGATGCGCCATATCGAGGCGCTGACCGGGGGAGTCTCGCGCCGGTCCTCGCTGCAGCGGCAACTGCTGCCGGTGCTCCTGGATTGGTTCGCCCGGGGCGTGGACCCGGACGCCGGCCTGTTGGGGTTCCGCAGACTCAGCGAGGCCTTAGGGAAGTCTCCGTGGTTCTTGGGCATGTTGCGTGATACCAATGCGGCGGCCGAGCGGTTGAGCCACCTGCTGTCAAACACACGGTTCTTGACCGATTTGCTGGCCAATGAGCCGGCGGCCGCCGCATGGCTGGGCTCGAACAGCGCGTTGGCACCGCAGACCTACCAGAGCCTGCAGCAACAGAACGCCTCGATCATCCAGCGCACCAAACAGCCCGAGGCGGCGATCCGGCAAATCCGTTTGGTGCGCCGTCGCGAGTTCTTGCGCGTTGCGCTGGCGGACGGAGCGGGTCTTCTGAACGTCTCGCAAGTCGGCGAGGCCCTGTCGAATATCGACGGAAACATGATCGATGGAATTTTGAAGGTGCTGCTCGCGGCGGACCAGCAAAAGCATGGAGTGCATGCGATCATCACCGTCATCGCCATGGGGCGGCAAGGTGGGGAGGAGATCGGCTACGGTTCAGACGCCGACGTGCTCTTCGTGCAGCGTCCCGTGGACGGCACCAGTGCCCAAGAATCTCAGGAACAGGCCTTGCGCGTGGTGACCGAGTTGACCTCCTGGAGCAATAAGCCGCTTAAACCGGCCATTCCTGCCGAAGTGAAACTTCAGGTCGATTCCGATCTGCGTCCCGAGGGGCGAGCCGGAATGCTGGTTCGTTCGCTTGACGCCTATGCCCAGTACTACGAACGTTGGGTGGAAGTCTGGGAACGCCAAGCTCTGCAACGTGCCCGCCCCTTTGCCGGCGATGCGCAACTTGCCGCGGACTTCATCCAGCTTATCGAGCCGGTACGCTACGGCCAGGGCCTCGACGAGGGCCAGATGAAGGACATTCGAAAGATCAAGGCTCGCGTCGAGTCCGAAAGACTGCCGCGCGGTGCCGATCCTAACCGGCATCTGAAACTTGGCCGGGGCTCGCTTTCCGACATTGAATGGCTAGTTCAGTTTTATCAACTGCGCTACGCGTGGAAACATCCATCGCTACGCACTCCGGCCACGCGCAAGGCATTGGATGCCATGGCCGGATTGGAGCTGATCAGCGAGGAGGAAGCCGAGCTCTTGGACTTCACCTGGTCCTTGGCGACACGGATTAGAAGCGCAGAAATTATTACCTCCGGGCGTTCTAGCGACGTGCTGCCACGCTCGGCGAGGGATATGGAGGCAGTGGCACGCTGGTGCGGCTACGAGGCCAATCAAGGTCCCGCGCTGGAAGAGGACTACCTGCGAGCCACCAGGCATTCGCGGGCAATCTTTGAACAGCTCTTCTACGGTTTTGAGGACTAATGGCGGGCTCGGACGCACCCGTTCCCGCGTCGTTGACGTCTCCCGAGAGCCAGATCTGGGAAGCCGGAGATTTTGGCCATCTGCGCTGGGAGAAAACGGTGCGGATTGGTTCGGGGGAGCGTCATTGGCGCTGGGCTTCGGAGCACGTGCTGCGCTGGGGGATCAAAACCCGCAGCGGATTTAGCGTGATTCCTGCGCTTCCTGTTGCCGTGGGACAGCGCCCGGTCATCAGGGTCAATTTGCCGGGGGCGAGGATCCTTGAACCCGTGGAAGTGATCACCGTGGTTGAAACGACTCAGCGAGTCGGCTTCGCTTATCGGACCTTGGCGGGGCATCCGGTTAGCGGCGAAGAGTGCTTTGTCATCGAACAACGTACGGGCGGAAACTTCCTCACGATCAGGTCATTGACCAGACCTTCCGACGTGCAGCCTTGGCGCGGACTGTTCCCCTTGCTCAGAGCCGCCCAACTGATTGCCCGCTACCGGTACTTCAAGGCGCTCAGAACGCCTGGCAGTTCGCGGGCGGGCGGCAGCAGAACGACCGGCTCTACCAATAGCCGGTGAATCTCCCTAGACTGGCAATTGGGCCACCATTGGATGCAACATTCGGGAAATGGCGCGGTTCAAGCAGGTAGAAAGCGGTGCAACTATGGACGAACGATTTTTCGACGAGGCGGTCGCTCTGTCGCGTCAGGGTATGCAAGCCAACCAGGGAGGGCCTTTCGGGGCAGTGGTCGTTCTCAACGGTGAGGTGATTGCGACGGGCAATAATATGGTGCTCGAGCTGAACGATCCGACAGCCCATGCCGAGGTGATCGCGGTCCGCAACGCCGGAGCGAAGCTTAAAAGCTTCGACCTGTCGGAATGTGAGCTCTATACCAGTTGCGAGCCATGTCCCATGTGCCTCGGTGCGATTTACTGGTCGCGGTTTAAACATGTGTATTACGCAAACACGCGCCAAGATGCCGCTCGCATCGGATTTGACGACGAACTTATTTACACGGAACTGGACAAACCGATGGGTCAACGACTGATCCCCTTCACCCATGTTCCCTCGGCCGATGCTGCATCGGTCTTCGCCGAATGGGCCGACAAAGAAGACAAGACGAGCTACTAGTCCAGCGGGTAGGGAACCAGAGCGGCATCAACATCGGGCCATGCCAGGTGAATTCTTTCGGTAGGCATCAGCGCCTTGGTCAGCAGCGCATCGGCCACGACGATACCTGCTGGGGAAACTTCGAGAATAGACAGCGGCCCGTGCCTATCCGAAGCGGCATTGCGGAGCATCCAATGGTTCATGAGCTCGCCGATGCCACGCTCGGTCAACAACTCTTCGCCCTGGAAATAGTCGCATGAATCCATCACAGGGTGGCCCAATACCGATCTCGGGCAGACTCGATCGTAGGACGCAACAAGTGGTTCTAGGTATCCTACGGTTTCCCCATCGGCACGTTTAACGGGGAGCCAGTTCGAAGTATCCATAGCACAAGGCTAGACCGGATCAGCCATATCGGCTATTGATCCGTTGTGGCAATGACGAGACGAAAAAAACCTGTCCCGTGGACCAAGAGGTCCGCGGGACAGGTTTTGAATTCTTAGCGGTTCCGTAGAGCCGTTACGGAATTAGCAACCGTAGTAGAGCTCGAACTCGTATGGGTTCGGACGCAGGCTCAGTGGCTTGATTTCGTTTTCACGCTTGTACTCAACCCAGGTGCGGATCAGGTCCTCGGTGAATACCCCACCTTCGAGCAGGAACTCGTAGTCGGCCTCCAACGCCTTCAGAGCCTCTTCTAGGCTTTCTGGAGCGCGCTGGATGTCCTTGGCTTCCTCGGCAGGAAGCTCGTAGAGGTCCTTGTCGATTGGGTCCGAAGGCTCAATGCGGTTCTTGATGCCGTCCAGGCCGGCCATCAGCTGAGCCGCGAATGCGAGGTAAGGGTTCGAGGAAGCATCCGGTGCACGGAACTCGATGCGCTTGGCCTTAGGGTTCGATCCGGTGATTGGAATACGGATACCTGCGGAGCGGTTGCCCTGCGAGTAAACCATGTTGACCGGTGCTTCGTAGCCCTTGACCAGACGGCGATAGGAGTTCACCGTCGGGTTGGTGAATGCCAACACGGCAGAAGCGTGCTTCAGCAGGCCGCCGATGTACCAACGAGCGGTATCGGACAAGCCGGCGTAGCCCTTTTCGTCGTAGAACAGCGGATCGCCGTTGGCCCACAGCGACTGGTGCACGTGCATGCCCGAGCCGTTATCGCCGAAGACCGGCTTTGGCATGAAGGTGGCGGACTTGCCCCAAGCATCGGCAACGTTCTTCACGACGTACTTGAAGAGCATCAGCTCGTCGGCCGCGTGGACCATGGTGTTGAACTTATAGTTGATCTCAGCCTGACCGGCTGCGCCAACCTCGTGGTGGCTGCGTTCAACTTCGAGGCCAACGTTGTCCAGCTCGACGCAGATCGCATCGCGCAGGTCGGCCTGCTTATCGGTTGGCGACACTGGGAAGTAGCCACCCTTGTAAGGGGTCTTGTACCCCTGGTTGCCGCCCTCTTCCTTGCGGCCGGTGTTCCAAGGCGCCTCGTCCGAGTCGACCTTGTAGAAGGCACCCTGTGGGGTGGATTCGTAGCGGACGTCTTCGAAGATGAAGAATTCGGCCTCTGGTGCGAAGAATGCGGTGTCGGCGATGCCGGTCGATTCCAGGTAAGCCTCGGCGCGCTCGGCTACGCCACGCGGATCGCGGTGGTAAGGCTCACCGGTGCGTGGGTTGATGATCGAGAAGTTGAAGGCCAAGGTCTTTTCGATACGGAACGGATCGACGAAGCCGGTGGTGACGTCGGGGATCAGTTGCATGTCGGAATCAGAGATGCCAGCGAAACCACGAATGGATGAACCATCGAAGAGCTGGCCGTTGACGAAGAAGTCTGCATCCACGGACTTCGCCGGAACGTTGAAGTGCTGCTGGACGCCTGGTAGATCGGTGAAGCGGATATCAACGAATTTGATGTCCTCTTCGGCAATATATGCCAAGACTTCTTCTGGGCTGGTAAACATGTGCAGGTGACTCCCTGTTGAGTTATTGGTTTGGTAAACGGAACGATCATACGAATTGATCTGATCAGTTCTCTTGCTTACCAAGTAATCCTACCTAGAAACCGTTTCTGAATGGTGTCTCGATTGTTTCGGCTACGTTACAAAGCGCAAGTACGGGCGCGTCGTACCGGGTCAGTAGTGGCTTTGTGATGCGTAACAAACTGATGAGATTCACACAGATCGCCCAGATACACTAGTTATGTGGAACGCAAAGACTTTAGCTCGTGGCTCGAAGGCCCCCCGCAATTAAACTCGCAAGAATGGCCGGGCCAGCGCTTGGGACGCCCGGAAAAAGGGCCTGGGTCGATCGGCCGGTTGCCGCGTCGGCTCGGCGCGTTAGGCGTGGACTGGGGACTATCCATGTTGCTGAGCTGGTGGCTGTTCAACTTGAACGACCTCGCCACGCTCGCATTGTTCTGTGCCGGCCAGATGATTGCCGTTGGCTTCACCGGCCACAGCATTGGGCATCGGACCTTTGGGCTGCAAGTCCAATCCATGGATGGCACGGCTATCAAGCCGCTCACGGGGGTCATTCGATCGGTGCTGTTGTGCTTGGTGATTCCGGTTCTGTTCTCGGACGCGGATCAGCGCGGCTTCCACGACCGGGCAGGAAAAAGCGTACTGGTGAATATCCGCTAGTCCGCGTTCAAGAATCCAGGCATAAAAAAACCGCACTAGCGAACTAGTGCGGTTTTCTTTGTGCCTGATTAGCGAGCTCGGCGGTTAGGGCGTGCTCGGTTTGGGTCGATGCCCTTGGGAATCGGCAGGCGGTTGGCGGTGAGCGTGGTTAGTCGCTTGTCTACCGCGCTGATCTCCAGCTTGGTGATTGCCTTCGGAAGCTTCTTCATCTTCTTGCTGACTTCTACCAGATCGGTCTGGTCTTCGTCCTGGCCGGCGTTGATCACGTGGATCGGAACATTCGGCAGAACGCGAGCAATACGCTTGCGTTCGGACGCCACCAGATCACGCACGCGGCTGCTTGGGCCTTCGGTGACCAGCACGACGCCGGGACGGCCAACCGCCAGGAACACCAGATCCTGGTGGCGGTTGAACGCCACTGGCTCATCCTTCAAGATCCAGCCGCGACGCAGTACGCTCATCGCCGCGCCAGCGGCACCCGGACGGCCTTCAAGCTGCGCGAACGCGGCCTTCTCGGCTCGACGGGACATGATGAACAGGGCGGCGAGCAAGCCAAGCGGGATCGCGATAATCAGCAACGTGATCCAGTTGTTGATCAAGATACCAATGACCAGTCCAACGGCAATGACGCCAAGGAAGGCCAGGACCATCCACCAAACGACCATCGGATCGTTGCGGCGGGTCATCTGGAAGACCTGCACCATTTGCTTTAGGCGCCCGGGCTCTTTATTTTGTTTTTCAGCTTTTGGTTTACGCGAAAACAGACCACGCTTCTGTTGCGCGGCCGCATCGTTATCGGAGTTTTTGGCCATAGTGCTTCAATTCTACGCGATCCGGCTGGCTTATTTTTCTTCGGAGGAATTCCGGGCGAATCCGGAGGGTTCGCGCGGTGCGCTGCACAACATGAATTCGGACCCAACAGCCGGGTTTTACGGCTATTGGATCCGAACGCTTGAACATCTCGTTGGGCTCAGCGGTTAAGCAGCGAAGCAGCTTCCTGACGGGTGGTACCCGAGGATTCGATGTGGGAAAGGGATTCTGGGATCTCGCGACCCTTCTTGCGCATGGCGCCAGCCCAGAGTCGTCCCGCGCGGTATGAGGAACGAACCAATGGCCCGGACATGACGCCGGCAAAACCGAGTTCCTCGGCTTCTTGCTGCAGCTCCAAGAATTCCTGTGGCTTGACCCAGCGATCGACCGGAAGGTGACGTTCGGTTGGGCGTAGGTACTGGGTGATCGTCAGCAGATCGCAGCCTGCCTCATGCAGGTCGCGCATTGCTTCGGAAATCTCCTCACGCGTTTCGCCCATGCCCAGAATCAGGTTCGACTTGGTGATCAAACCGCGGTTCCGACCGTGGGTGATGACATCCATGGAGCGTTCGTAGCGGAAAGCCGGACGGATGCGCTTAAAAATACGCGGGACGGTTTCCACATTGTGTGCGTAGACTTCAGGCTTCGAATCGCAAATGGCGTCGAGGTTATCCGGTTTTCCGGAGAAATCGGGGATGAGCAGCTCGACTCCGGTGGTCGGGTTCATCTTGTGGATCTGGCGTACCGTCTCGGCGTACAGCCAGACACCTTCATCTTCGAGATCATCGCGGGCCACGCCGGTGACGGTTGCGTAACGCAGATCCATCTTCTTCACGCTCATGGCCACCTTGAATGGCTCTGAACGATCTAGTGCAGCAGGCTTTCCGGTGTCAATCTGGCAGAAGTCGCAACGACGGGTGCATTCGGAACCGCCGATAAGGAACGATGCCTCGCGGTCTTCCCAGCACTCGAAAATATTGGGGCAGCCAGCTTCTTCACATACTGTGTGGAGGCCTTCGGACTGCACCAAATTTTTCAGGCCCACATATTCGGGACCGATCTTGAGTTCGGCGCGGATCCACTCGGGCTTACGCTCAACTGGCGTCTGGGCGTTGCGCTTTTCGACGCGCAGCAGTCGACGGCCTTCAGGTTCAATGCTCATTAGAGGGTCCTTCTACGTTAGTAATATTTTGCTTAGACGACTTGTGGCGAGAGGAGACGTTCAAGTTCCTCTTGCACCCGCTCAACGACATCGTTGGGGGAGACCGTCTGGCCTAGTTCTTCGGAGATCGTGGTTACGCCGGCATCGGTAATTCCGCAGGGAATGATCTGGCCGTAAGCGGTCAGGTCGTTTGAGCAATTGAGCGCAAAACCGTGCATGGTGACTCCACGGGTGATGCGGATGCCAATGGCGGCTATCTTTCGGTCTTCTTCGCCGTCCTTGCCTGGGACCCAAACGCCTGAACGCCCCTTGACCTGAACGGTGGGGATGCCCATTTCATCTATAACGTTAATCAACGCTTCTTCGAGGGTCTCCACGTACAAACGTATCGCACTGATTTTCTTCAGCTTCACGATCGGGTAGCCGATGAGCTGTCCGGGGCCATGCCAGGTCAGTTTCCCGCCACGGTCAACATCAACAACGGGGGTGCCATCTAGGGGTAAGTCTTCAGGTTCGGTCCTTTTGCCGGCGGTATAGACCGCCTCATGTTCAAGAAACAGGACTCGCGGGGTCTGTTCATCGGCCGCTACAGCATCGTGCAATTTTTGCTGGTAATCCCATGCTTGCATATATGGAATTAGCTCCGTGCCGAGTCCGACTCGTTCGAATTCGATCGCCATAGTGGTTACCATACGCCTTTTGCAACAGGCCCCGCTAATTGGCTGAGAAGCGCTGAGCTGTGGATAACCGGGGCGAGAATCTGTACTTTGCGTTAGAACTGGAACATGAATGATTCAAACAATCTGTTGGCCTGGCCAACTAGCCCCGGATATGTGACGGTTCGTCCGTTAAAGGCCAAGTCACCGTGCAAAGTTTGGTTAATGCGTCGTGACTCGGATCAGAGTTACATGGTGTTGAAACTTTCTTCGAACGCCGAAAGTATCTGTTCGCTGCGTCAGAAGCAGGTCGAATCCGCAAGGAAATATGTCATAGATTTTTACGGCACCCTTTCGACACAGTTGGGCGAGGGGATTCTGATGGAGTACTGTCCCGGCGGAAGCTTGGCTCAACTTCTCGAAGAACGAGCACCATTTTCTCTCGGAGAGTGCGTCACGGCCTTGGCACCGGTAGCCCAAACCCTGGCAGCCTTGCACTCCACTGGGCAAGTCCACGGCGACGTCTCGGCTGGCAATGTGTTGTTGACAGCCGATGGAATGCCGAAATTAGGCGATTTCCAAGAAAGTCGAACCGGTATCGATCAGACACCCGGGTCGGGTACTCCCGGGTTTATGGCGCCTGAGGTTTCCGCTCGCGAACCTGAGGGACGCCTCGGCGAGCAGGACGTTTACTCCTTAGGTGCGTGCCTCTGGTTCCTGCTTGAAGGAACCGCTCCTCCAGAACCGAATATGCGTCCACCTGTCACGGTCATCTTCCCGTCGGTGCCCACGCTGGTCCATGAGCTCCTGCTTGATTCTCTGCACCAAGATCCGGTGCAGAGGCCGACAGCGGAGCAATTCGCCAGGACGCTCTTCGCTGCGGCGCAGGCTGAAGCCATCACTTGGGAACAGTGCACGCCGGTGGAGTCGACTCATCTCATGGCCACAGTTCACCCTAGCGAGGTGCGCGGTAGGCGTCGGCGCAGGCGGTCAAGAAGACCCCAGGCTGAGAAGGGTCAAAAAGACTATGCCGCACCCGAATGGCGTATGCATGAATTACGCCGAACCCCAGGGCGCGCCAAGGTCTATCTGGCTGTCGCTGGAGGGGTAGCGCTCGTGGGCGTGAGCTTCCTCGGTGTAAATCTAGTGGGGGAGCGCGGGCAATCGGAGTCGGGGACTCTGTCGCAAACACAGGAGCGTCGTGAACCATGCCGGATCCTGGACGGCGCCGTGGTTCCTGCCTGCGCGTTCTCCGCTGAGACGGTGATAGCCAGTTTCATCAAGCTTTCACGCGAACGGGATGCGGCCTTAGAGTCCGAGGACCTCAAAGCATTGTCAGCGATTTATCCGCCCGCCTCCGAGCAATTCCAAAGGGACCAGCAAACGCTTGAACGCTTGGACTCACTGAAGCTGGGAATCAATGGATTAGCTACCCGCTTGGAAGATATCTCGGTGACTGCCCGTGCGCAACCAGACACCGTGATACTACGTGCGACATCCACTCAGGAAGCCTACGACTATGTGGATTCAGCGAACCGTGTGGTCCATCAGGTGGCCCGTGGCACGCGGGAACGTATCGAAGTGGAACTGAAGCTGATTGAGGGGAACTGGAAAATTGGAAAGGTGCTCAGCCGCGAGGCATGACAAAGGCGAGGCAGCCCGAATTGCCTTCGGGGTGCCTCGCCTTTGCCTGGAACTACAAGACTGCCTCGTAGCTTAGACCCAGAGAGTCGCGATCGCGATATTGATCAATGCCAGGCCGCCGGTTGCGTGCGCAATCCCGGTCGAAACCTCTTCGCCGGCCTTGACCTTCTTGCGACCGATGAATGCCGCTACGAGAATGGCGATGGCGATGACAACCTTGACGCCAATCTTCATGTGATTCACGTCGCCATCACCTGCTTCGGCCATGCCAACGAGAGCCAAACCGGTAATTAGCTGAGCAATCGCGCCATACCACTGCCAAACATTCACGGTAGGGGTCTTGAAGTTTGCCAGCCAGCCACCGAAGATCGCTGCCGCACCGAGAATATGCAAGAAAACAAGGATAAGAGTTAGGAAGTCCATAACTCCAGCCTAATTGATTTTCGACGAATTGTAGAAACGACGATCGCCCCTCCCGGATGAACGGAAGGGGCGATCGTTTACCTAGCTTGCGAAAGTCGATCGACGACTTTACAGACCCAGGTCGCCTTCGAAAGCGCCACCCTCAAGGCGGGCCTTGAGAGTCTGCAGGAATCGACCTGCATCGGCGCCGTCAACCAGACGGTGATCGTAGGTCAGGCAGAGGTACATCATGTGACGGATGGCGATCGAATCGTTACCATCGGCATCGGTGATGACCATTGGGCGCTTCACGATCGCACCGGTACCCAGGATTGCTACCTGCGGCTGGTTGATGATCGGGGTATCGAACAGTGCTCCGACCGAGCCGATGTTGGTGATCGAGAAAGTGCCACCGGAAAGCTCATCCGGACCAATCTTGTTGGTGCGGGTGCGCTCTGCGACGTCAGCAATCCGCGAAGCCATGCCAGCCAGATTCAGATCGCCAGCGTTCGACACAACAGGAACCAGCAGGCCCTTGTCGGTGTCTACCGCAAACGCCAGATGCTCGGCATTGTGGTAGGTGATCTGCTGAGTCTCTTCGTTGTACTCGGCGTTCAGCTTCGGGTGAGCCTTCAAGGCTTCGGCAACTGCCTTGGCGATGAATGGCAGGTAGGTCAGGTTGACGCCATTGACTGCCTTGAAATTGTTCTTGGCAGAAGCGCGCAGCTTGACCACGCGGGTCATGTCAATCTCGTGAACCTGAGTCAGCTGGGTGGAGACCTCAAGGGACTCACGCATACGACGGGCGATTACCTGACGGATACGTGGAGCCTTCTCGGAGGTACCGCGCAACGAGGATGCCTCGACAACCGGGGCGGCCGGCTTAGCGGCCGCAGGAGCGGCAGGCGCAGCAGCCGGTGCGGCGGCGGCTTCCTTGGCAGCTACTGCGTCAAGGACGTCTTGCTTGCGAATACGTCCACCAACGCCGGTGCCCTTGACGGAAGCGATGTCGATTTCGTGCTGGTTGGCCAAACGACGCACCAGTGGGGTGACGTAGCCAGCGTCGCTGTTGTTTTCGGCGGCAGCAGGAGCAGGAGCAGCGGCTGGTGCTTCTTCCTTCGCGGCCGGTGCTGGAGCGGCTGGAGCTTCTTCCTTCGCAGCTGGTGCTGGAGCGGCTGGAGCTTCTTCCTTCGCAGCTGGTGCTGGAGCGGCAGGTGCTTCTTCCTTGGCGGCCGGAGCAGCGCCCGCAGCACCGATCACTGCGAGAACGGCACCAACTTCGGCGGTGTCGTCTTCGGCAACACGGATTTCCAGCAGGGTGCCGGCAACTGGCGAAGGAACTTCGGTGTCTACCTTGTCGGTGGAGACCTCGAGCAGTGGCTCGTCTACAGCGACCTCTTCGCCAACTTCCTTCAACCAGCGGGTAACGGTACCTTCGGTGACCGATTCGCCCAGAGCTGGGAGGGTGACCTCGGTGCCCGAAGCGGAGTCTGCTGCAGCAGGTGCTGCTGCAGGGGCTTCGTCGGCTGCTGGAGCAGCAGGAGCTTCCTCCTTGGCCGCAGGCGCCTCTTCGGCGGCCGGAGCCTCTTCAGCTGCAGGAGCCTCCGGCGCCGCGGCGTCGGAACCTGAGCCATCACCGATACGAACCAGAGGAGCGCCTACTTCGGCTTCCTCATCTTCGGCGACGAAAATTTCTTCGATAACACCAGCGACAGGTGATGGAACCTCGGTATCGACCTTGTCGGTGGAAACTTCCACCAACGGCTCATCAACCTCAACGCGGTCGCCGACCTGTTTCAGCCAACGGGTTACCGTACCCTCGGTAACGCTTTCACCCAGTGCGGGCAGGTTTACGGTCTCAGACATCTTCCCGTATCTCCTCTTAAATAAAGCTTGAAGTGTGGTTTGGGTGCGCAATTTAAACGGTTGAACACCCAAAACCGATGAATGGAGGCGTTGCCTCCGAGCTTAGTGCACCGGGTAGGGTGTGTGTGAACGCACTACCCGGTGACCAACAGCGTAATTAGCCGTGAAGTGGCTTGCCGGCCAAAGCCATTGCGGCTTCGCCCAGCGACTCGTTCTGCGTTGGGTGTGCATGGATGAGCTGTGCAACATCCTCCGGGTAGGCTTCCCAGTTCACGATCAGCTGTGCTTCACCGATCTGCTCGCCGATACGGCCGCCGATGCCGTGAACGCCCACGATTGGGCCGTTCTTGACGCGGACCATCTTGATCAGGCCGGAGGTGCCCAAGATCGAGGACTTGCCGTTGCCAGCCAAGTTGTACTCGGTGGTTTCGATCTGGTCCTCGCCGAACTTCTCCTTTGCGGCAGGCTCGGAGTAGCCGACCGAGGCGATTTCTGGCTCGCAGAAAGTTACCTTTGGAATGTTGATGTCTTCGACGATGGTTGGGTTCTGGCCAGCGATTTCTTCGGCGACAAAGATGCCGTGCTGGTAACCGCGGTGTGCCAACTGAACGCCAGGGACCATATCGCCGATGGCGTAGATGTTGCCCACGCCGGTGTGCAGGCGCTCATTAGGGATCACGAAACCGCGATCGAGGGTGATGCCCTGCTCTTCGAAGCCCATGTTCTCGGTGACCGGGCCACGGCCGACGGCCACGAGGACAATCTCGGCTTCGAGGGTCTTGCCGTCGGCTAGGGAGACCTTGACGCCGTCGGCATCCTGCTCGACCTTCTCGAAGAAGACACCGGTGTTGAACTTGATGCCGCGCTTCTTGAAGGAGCGCTCGAGGTTCTTGATGATTGCTGGGTCTTCGTTTGGAACCAGTGAAGGTAGGCCCTCAACAATGGTCACGTCGACGCCGAAGGACTTCCAGACGGAGGCGAACTCAACACCGATAACACCGCCACCAAGCACAATGGCGCTCTTTGGCATGTCAACCATGTTCAGCGCTTCGGTGCTGGTCAGCACGCGTCCACCGATTTCCAGACCGAAGGTCTTGGAGGTCGAACCGGTCGCGAGAACGATGTTCTTGCCCTTGTACGGAACGCCATCAACCTCGATAGTGTCCTTGGAGACCAGTCGTCCGCTACCTTCGATAACGTTGACTTTCTTCATCTTCAGTAGACCCTGAAGACCCTTGTGCTTGCCGGCGACGATGCCGTCCTTGTACTTGCGTACTCCGCCCAGGTCAATTGACTCGAGGGAGGAGTTGATGCCGTACTTGGCACCTTCGCGAGCGTTTTCGGCGAGCTCTGCTGCGTGCAGGTACGCCTTGGTTGGGATACAGCCGGTGTGCAAGCAGGTGCCGCCGACCTTTTCCTTCTCGATCAATCCAACGGTGAAGCCCAACTGGATGGCGCGTAAAGCGACCGAGTATCCAGCGGAACCACCGCCGAGGATGAGGACATCAAATTCTTGCGTTGCTGCCGAATCGGCCACGTGAACGCTCCCTCGTAATAGCTAAGTGAGGTCGGCCATGGCCGACCTGGAGATCGGGTGGTGAACTGGACTAACTCTCGCACGGGGCGCGAGCCAATTAATTCACCGGTGATGTTTCAAAACTTACCTTAGTACCGCCAAAGCACCAGAGTCATCTTGAGCTGGCTAAAAGTCGGCCATATCTCGTATTTTGGCACACATCCCGGCGCATTGGGCTATGACATCGCACGCACCGGGATGTGTCGAAAAAGGCATTTCTAGCGGGTGCCAGACATCTTCTCGGCGTAGGCGACCAAGGTGCGGACCTGCGAGCCGGTGCCGTTCTTAGGGGTGTAGCCCCATGGCGAACCCTCGTTGAAGGCCGGACCAGCAAAGTCGATGTGCGCCCAAGGAATCTTCTGACCGTCGGTTTCGCCCACAAATTCTTCCAGGAAGACCGCAGCGGTCATCATCCCGCCCATGCGCTCTCCAATGTTGGCCAGATCGGCGACCTGGGAATCGATGCTTGGACGGAGCTCTTCCGGAAGCGGCATACCCCAGGCGAGCTCGCCCACTGCATCCGAGGCTGCGACCAAATCGTTACGTACCTGCTCGTTGCCCATGACACCGGCGGTGCGCAGGCCCAATGCGAGCATCTGTGCACCGGTCAACGTGGCAATGTCGATCACTACATCCGGATTCTCCTGGCTGGCCGCTACCAAACCGTCGGCCATGACCAGGCGCCCTTCGGCGTCGGTGTTGAGCACTTCGACAGTCTTCCCGCCGAGCATGGTCAGTACGTCTCCGGGACGCGTCGAAGCACCGCCTGGCATGTTCTCAGCCAGGCACAGCCACGCGGTGACCTTCACGTCGAGGCCAAGCTCCGATACCGCGGCGATGGTGTGGAAAACTGCCGCGGCGCCGGACATATCGGACTTCATCGCGTGCATGCCCGCGGCTGGTTTGATCGAGATGCCACCGGTGTCAAAGGTAATGCCCTTGCCCACCAGTGCCAGGTGCTTGGCGGCCTTGGCCGGGGAATACTCGACCTTGACCATGCGCGGCTGGCGGGCCGAGCCGCGACCAACGCCCATCAGTCCGCCGAAGCCTTCCTTGGTCAGGCGCTTCTCATCAAAGATGGTGACCTTCAACGGCAGTGACTTGGAGTAGTCCTTCACCGCGGTGGCGAAGGTTTCCGGGTACAAGATATTGGCCGGGGTGTTGATCAGATCTCGGGTGCCACGCACGGCGCGGCCGATAACCGCGGCGCGCTTGAGCAGGGCTGGCAGATCCTTGGAGGTTGCGACCGCGGTGGCGATGAATGCCTCGCCAAGGACTGGCTTGTCGTTCTTCTTCGAACGGAAGTTCTCGAAGCGGTATGCGCCCAGGGCTACGCCTTCGGCCACTGCTGAAACTTGCTCGAGCGTGTCGGCAGGCAAGGCGAAGATCGCGGTCTTGGCGTGGGAAAGCTGGCGTGCTGCCGATCCGGCGGCGCGACGCAACTTCTCGTCGTTGAGCTCGGAGAGATCCTTCACTCCCAAGCCGATGCACATGATCGTCTTGACCTTGATGCCGTCAATTGCTGGAAGCACGGTTGCTTCGTCGGCAGAACCGGCAACGTTCAGCGCGGCCAGCGACTGTTCCAGAGCGGTGGTGGTTTCTGCCGCGAGGGGTGAAGCGGCGATGGATACCTTGTCGCCGTTTTTCAGCACGCCCAAAATGAGGGCGTCGGCGTTTTTACGTTTGATGTCTGCACCAATGGCGGTCAACGTGAGATCACTGGAGTTGATCACAAAATCATTCCTTCTATGCCTTTGTAGGGTCTAAGGACGGTTCAGCCCGCGAGAATAACCGGTGGATGGTGCCGGTGAGCTGAGTGTTTCCTACACCCGATGTTAGCCGAGGTTTGAGCTCGGCGTGCGATACTTCACAGCGAGCGAAAGGCTGAACGGATAGGATAAGTTCTTGAGCTTTAAGTAATCGCCTCTGTTTGGCGGTACCGAAAACGATTGAGGTGAGAATGTCCAAGGATCCGTTGATGACTCTGGTCAGCACTAACTTGGACGATCCGAGTCTGCAGGGTCTAGGGATGTACGTTTCGTTGCGTGGCGTATCTGACGCGGGCCATGCCCATGACTTGGTATGCAATGAGCTCTTCGGAAATTTGAATTCTGAACTCTATGCCAGTTTTGACGCGGATGAGCTTGTTGTCTACAGCGCCCAGCGCCCGCGGGTGTCTTTCCTCGGCGACCACTTCGCCGGCTATCAAGAGCCGCGCATCGAAATCTACCTGATGACCGACGCATTGGACCGGAAGTTCTGGTTCCTCACCGGAGTCGAACCAGATCTGCGTTGGGAACGCACCATCGCCGAGTTGCTCAACTTTATCGACGCGTTCAACGTGCAATTGGTGACCGGCACCGTGTCGCTGCCTATGCCTGTGCCACACACCCGCCCAGTGGGAGTGACAGCACACGGAAACCGCAAGGATCTCACCGAAAATATCTCCACGTGGGCCCCTACTGCCGAAACCCCATCGGGGCTGATGGCGCTCTTGGAGATCCGCCTGAATGACGCGGGCCGCGACGTCGTAGGCTATTCGTTGCACACCCCGCACTACCTGGCCGAATCCGAATATCCGGCGGTTGCCGTGGCTGCCTTGGAGCATGTGGGTGCCGCGCTGAAGCTGGCACTTCCCACGGAGAAGTTGCGCGAAGCGGCCCGGTTGATCGAATCTCAGCTTGCCGAACAGATCGAAGGCAGCAACGAAGTCAAGCAAATGGTGCTCGGTTTTGAAAAGCGCTTTGACGAGCACGCGCAAGACCACGAGCGCCGTTCGCTGCTGTTGGACGAAGACGAAAAAATGCCAAATGCCGAGGAGCTGGGGGCAAGTGTTGAAGACTTCCTGGCCACAATCGAGGACAGCGCCGACTGGTTGAACGCCAACGGAAAGTCCGGGGGAGCGGACTCCGCATCGGGTGACCCTGACCAGTGATTCAATCTCACCTAAACTCGGCGCGATCTTGGTTGGTGGTTTGTGCCGGAATATTTACCTATATGGCGGCCGTGTCCCAACGAACAAGTTTTGGTGTTGCAGGGCTTCAGGCCACCGAAAGATTTGACGCCACCGCTCAAATCCTGGCGTCATTTTCGGTGGTTCAGCTTGTTGTCTACGCTGGCGCTCAGGTTCCGGTAGGACTGCTGCTGGACAAGGTTGGACCGCGCATCATGATCATCACCGGTTCGGTGTTGATGGCTATGGGTCAAGCGTTCTTGGCTATTTCAACGAGCGTTCCAATGGGGCTAGGCGGGAGAATCCTGGTCGGGTCGGGCGACGCGATGGTGTTCGTCTCGGTACTCAAGCTGCTGCCGTTGTGGTTCTCCGGCTCGCGCATTCCCGTACTAACACAACTGGTAGGAACCTTTGGGCAGGCCGGACAACTGGTCAGCCTCTTTCCTTTTCATCTGATCTTGGTGCAGTTTGGATGGACGCCGGCATTTTCAATTATGTCCGGTCTGGCTTTAGCAAGCTTGCTAATCGCGATATCGCTGATTCGCAATGGTCCGGGCTGGGCGCATCTGAGCGAGAGCGCACCGATGCGTACCCGTGATCGATTAACCACCGCGTGGAAGCAACCCGGAACCCGGCTTGGGTTCTGGACACACTTCACCACCTCCTTTATGCTCAATGTCTTCTTGCTGACCTGGGGGTACCCATTCCTAGTTCAAGGTCAGGGGCTCGAGGGTGGTTTCGCATCCGGGTTGATGTCGATTTTCGTGGCGGTTGCGGTCTTATACGGGCCACTGCTCGGAGCATTGACGGCCAGATATCCGCAAAAGCGCTCGAACTTTGCCCTGGGCGTTATTGGAGCCATGGTGTTCATGTGGGCGGTGGTGTTGTTCTGGCCTGGTGCAGCGCCGTTATGGGTGCTGATCATTTTGCTCGTTGCGGTGGCGGCTGGTGGCCCTTCATCGGTTATCGCGTTCGACTTTGCCCGGACCTTCAACCCACCAAACATCATGGGTACCGCCATTGGGCTGGTCAATACCGGTGGGTTCTTCGGCGGGTTCGTCACCATCTACCTGGTCGGCGTCGTGATGGACTGGCTTTATGTGGCCAATGGGTCGGTGGGCGAGCTCTACAATTTGCCGGCCTTCCGCATTGCGTTGTCGGTGCAATTTGTCATGGCGGCGATCGGGGTGACGTTCATGCTGATCGAACGGCGCAAGGCCAGACGGCAGCCGGCCAACATCCTGTAGGTACACTTCTCCACAGCGCGCGCTGAACTGCAGGCCGGAATGGTTGTTGGGACGCATCGTGGGGTTATGACTACTACACCCGAACGGCAGCCCCTCTCGTTGTCTGATTGCGATGACGTACTCGCCTATATTCCTCATGCCCTTGGCTTTCACCCGCAAAAGTCGATGGTGCTCCTACTGATCGTCGGCCAACGCCTCGAAGCGACGCTTCGTGTTGACCTGCCCAGCGAAATTCATGAAGTTGACCGCCAGCCGTGGGTCGCGCAGGTGCTCAGCTTGCTTCGACGACTTCCGCAGGTGCGCAGTGTTGTCGCAGTGGTATACGCACCGGGAGACATCAAAATCGCAGAGGAGATTCCCTATCAGCAAATGATCTGCGAACTCGAAGAAGCCTTTGACCCGCAGGGCATTCAACTGCGACAAGCCTGGTGCCTTTGCCGCGAAAAAGTCTGGGACTACGACGACGGCGACGTCGGTGTAGCTTTCCCGCGGCCAGACATCGCGCTGGGAGAAACCAACCTGTCGCTGGTCCTTGCCGGTTCTGCTCCGTTGGACCACCCTTGGGACGGAACCGGAATAGCAACGTGGGCTAACGCGGCAGAAGTCCAAGAGCTCACCGGCGCATTTGGCGATGACCTGGTGGACAGCCTCGACGATTGGGCAGAAGTATTGAACCTGAGCGATGAAGAAGCACTAGAACGCATTCATTCGAGTTCGCTGAGCAGCGCACGCATGCTGGCCGGCCTGAGAATTCGTCTCGTACGTGATCTACTACCTTTTCTTGCTGGTGTCGGTGCGGCGCAAACCATAGAAATGTCCAAACAATTGTGCGTTGGCAATGAGGGCGAGCAGGTTAAACCCTTGGCAGATTTTCTCTTGGGACGAGGGTGGCAGAGCCCGGACTGGAAACGATTGGAACGGCTATGGTTGGTTTCTCGCGATCTGCTCGGTGTTGCGATTGACGGTGAACGTCACGCCTTGATGTGTATCCTGGCTTGGATCGAATGGGCTCGCGGGCGAGGCACCATGGCCATCGCTTTGCTCGATCGAGTCCTAAGCGAGCAGGGAGACTACCGGCTAGCCCAGCTCCTTCGAGAGCTGATGAATCGCGGATCGATGCCCGAATGGGCGACGGACGAACTACGTGCCTGGCGTGCCCAGCTGGGTTAGCGGACGCGCGGGTGACCGGGTCAAGTGGTGTCTGTGGGCGAATTAGTGGATAATGAAAAAACAGACCCGGTTAGGTTCGAGTTGTCTAGGTTCCAGAAACGTAGTTTTTGGGAACATTAGACGTGGTTGGTGCGTTGTTATCAATGTACCCGCCGTCGCGTTGAGTCACTGATACAGCGCATTCGGACTTGACAGGGTCATAGTGGTGTTACCGGCAGGTGCATCCGGAACGCATCGTTAGAAAGGTTATTCGTGTCATCTTCTGAGACGAACGCTAATCGTAAGGTTACTGAGGCTGAGGCCGCAGAGGCCGAGGAAACGGCAGAAACTCCTGTCGCGAAAAAGCGCGCTACCCGTGCGAAGGCTAAGCCTCGCGCAAAGAAGACTGCAACTTCCGAGGAGTCGGACGTCGAGCAGGGTTCTGAAGAGTCCGAAGACGATGCTGAGTCGGGTGCCACTGACGCAGCTGGCGCCAAGGACGGCTCGGCAAAGCCGGAAGAGGAATCCAAGGGATTCACCTTGTCTTCCGCCGATGATGATGCTCCGCAGCAGCAGGTCATGGTTGCAGGTGCAACCGCCGACCCGGTCAAGGACTACCTGAAGCAGATCGGTAAGGTCGCGCTGCTGAACGCAGAGCAGGAAGTCGACTTGGCTCTGCGTATCGAAGCAGGGCTTTTCGCTACCGATAAGCTTTCCAAAGATGACGGCTCAATCGATCAGCGCTTGCGCTGGGACTACGAGCAGATCATCCACGACGGCAAGATCGCAAAGAATCACCTACTTGAGGCGAACCTTCGTCTCGTTGTTTCGCTGGCAAAGCGCTACACCGGGCGTGGGATGCTCTTCTTGGACTTGATTCAGGAAGGTAACCTGGGTCTGATCCGTGCGGTCGAGAAGTTCGACTACACCAAGGGATTCAAGTTCTCCACCTACGCGACCTGGTGGATCCGCCAGGCCATTACCCGCGCCATGGCCGACCAGGCACGTACCATTCGTATCCCGGTCCACATGGTTGAAGTCATCAATAAGCTGGCGCGTGTACAGCGACAGATGCTTCAGGATCTGGGCCGCGAACCGACTCCAGAAGAGTTGGCCAAGGAACTGGACATGACCCCTGAAAAGGTTGTTGAAGTTCAGAAATACGGTCGCGAACCAATCTCGCTACACACCCCGCTGGGTGAAGATGGCGACTCTGAATTCGGTGACTTGATCGAAGACTCCGAAGCGGTCGTTCCGGCCGATGCGGTTTCCTTCACCTTGTTGCAGGAACAGCTGCACTCGGTTCTGGACACCCTGTCCGAACGTGAAGCAGGCGTTGTAGCTATGCGCTTTGGCCTGACCGACGGTCAGCCGAAGACCTTAGACGAAATCGGCAAGGTTTACGGTGTCACCCGTGAGCGTATTCGTCAGATCGAGTCGAAGACCATGTCGAAGCTGCGCCACCCATCGCGTTCACAGGTTCTGCGTGACTACCTAGACTAAATTTTGACGTCATGCGGTCGCAATATCCCAATGGAGGATACTGCGACCGCATTTCTTTTTAAGCTGTAGCGCGGGGAGGAAGCGCTTAAAACAAGAAGGGCGATCCAGCATCGGCTGGATCACCCTTCTGTTGAATAGGACCTAGGTCCTAGTTGTTTAGTCGTTGATGTCGACCTTTGGCTTTTCGTAAAGTCGTGCCGACTCGTCCTGCCAGACCGAAGTGATTGGGCGCAGCTTGGGTTCCACGGAGCGTGCGTGGTGGGCACAGAAGAGTAATTCTCCGCTGTTCGAAGCCAGCACAGCCCGTACATAAGCCTGTGCGCCGCATCGGTCGCACCGGTCGAGGGCATTTAGTTCACGACTAGTGGTAGTAGTAGTCATTGCCAGCCTCCTTAAATCGATGTTCAATCTATACAACCAGCTTTGGCCTTGACTTTATCCCCAAATCGAGGTGCTTTCGCTCACCGCGTAGCGTTTGTGGAGAACTTTCGATGACGACTCGGGAGAATTACCGTCCGGGCGATAGCACCAAGTTCGAACACATAAACGAGTAGAATGATATCTAGTTCATTCTTTTCCCGCGTCAGTAGGAGATTGCAGCCCCGTGGCCTCAGCCGATAATTACAATGCACGTCATCTCTCCGTTCTTGAGGGGCTCGAAGCGGTACGCAAGCGACCTGGCATGTACATCGGGTCAACCGATTCTCGTGGCTTGATGCACTGCCTGTGGGAGATCATTGATAACTCCGTCGACGAGGCGCTAGGCGGTTTCGGGCAATCCATCAATGTCATCTTGCATGCCGATGGTTCGGTCGAGGTGCATGATGATGGGCGTGGCATTCCCGTTGACATCGAGCCGAAGACCGGTCTGAGCGGCATGGAAGTCGTCTTCACCAAACTACATGCCGGCGGTAAATTCGGCGGCGGCTCCTATGGGGCTTCCGGCGGCTTGCACGGGGTAGGCGCTTCGGTGGTCAACGCTCTTTCTGCTCGACTAGACGTCGAAGTTGATCGCGGCGGCAAAACCTATTCGATGCAGTTCCGCCGTGGTGAGCCAGGCAAATTCGCTGATCGTGGCCGGCCCAAAGCCGATGCCCCCTTCGCCGCTCATGAAAAAGCAACCGTTCCGGAAATCATCGGCAAAGCAAAGCGCGGGGTGACCGGTACCCGTATCCGTTACTGGGCAGATGACCATATCTTCACGTCGGACGCAAAATTCTCATATGAAGAACTCCAGAATCGCGCCCGCCAGACCTCTTTCCTAGTTCCTGGACTGCGGATCACCTTGCGCGACGAACGTGCGCTGGCCGGAACCGCGGGAGCCGAAGGACCCTATGAGGAGGTCTTCCAGCACGACGGCGGCATTAGCGAGTTCGTCGAGTACCTGAGCAGCGATTCGTCGGTCACCGACGTGTGGCGCGTCCATGGCAGTGGTTCATTCCACGAGAAGGTTCCGGTAATCGACGAGAACGGGCGGAGCCATATCGAAGACGTTCAGCGCGTGTGCGAGGTCGACGTCGCGTTGCGTTGGGGGATTGGATATGACACCACCATCCAAAGCTTCGTGAATATCATTGCCACGCCTAAGGGCGGAACGCATATTTCCGGCTTCGAGCAGGCACTGCTGAAGTCTTTCCGCAAGAATGTCGACGCCAATGCTCGCAAACTCAAATTTGGTCAAAAAGACAAAATTGAGAAAGACGATGTGATGGCCGGGCTGACCGCAGTGCTCACGGTGCGCCTTGCCGAGCCCCAATTCGAAGGACAGACCAAGGAAATTCTTGGTACTTCGCAGGTCCGGCAGATTGTCACGAAGGTTGTCGAAAAGGCGCTGAACGAGCGCCTGGCATCCACCAAGCGCAATGAAAAGGCCGAAGCGTCGACGCTTCTTGAAAAAGTCGTCAATGAAATGAAGTCCAGGGTTTCGGCTCGGATGCATAAGGAAACTCAGCGTCGCAAAACCGCGCTCGAGTCTTCCTCGCTTCCAACCAAGCTGCTTGATTGCCGGAGCAAAGAAGTCGGGCGTTCTGAACTCTTCATCGTCGAGGGTGACAGCGCATTGGGTACTGCGCGTGTGGCGCGTTCCAGCGAGTTCCAGGCGCTACTGCCAATTCGAGGCAAGATCCTCAACGTGCAGAAGGCCTCCATTTCGGACATGCTCTCGAACGTGGAATGTGCTGCCATGATTCAGGTGATTGGCGCCGGATCGGGGCGAAGCTTCGATATCGAGCAGGCCAGATACGGCAAGATCATCTTGATGACGGATGCCGACGTTGATGGGGCGCATATTCGAACGCTGCTGTTGACGCTGTTCTATCGGTACATGCGGCCCATGATCGAGCACGGCCGCGTCTATGCAGCAGTTCCGCCATTGCATCGTATTGAGGTGATCAACCCGGGGTCGAAGGCGAACGAGGTAATTTACACTTATTCCGAGGCCGAGATGTCTGCCCTGCTGGCCAAGATTGAAGCCGAAGGTAAACGCTATAAGGAACCGATCCAACGGTACAAGGGACTTGGCGAGATGGACGCTGACCAGTTGGCCGAGACGACCATGGATCCGCAGCATCGGATGCTTCGGCGCGTGGGCATTGAACACGCTCAGGCGGCCGAGGAAGTCTTCGACTTGCTGATGGGCTCGGACGTCGCTCCGCGCAAGAACTTCATCATTGCCGGCGCCGAGAACCTTGAACGGGACCGCATCGACATGTAGTCGGCCTTGATATTTATGCACGAGATGGCCCTCCCGGGATGCCTGCCTAATCGCAAGCCCGGGAGGGCTTTGTCGTAGCTTGAGCGCTGTCATGCGCCCGCCTGCGTTGGCTAGTTACCAGGACAGCAAACGCGGGGCGATGAGCAAGACCGTGGGGCATACCAAGAGCAGCACCGTGCAGGAAAGAACCACAAAATTCTGCAATCGATTCAGCGGCGCTACCGGTGACAACAGGCGTTGCAGCCGCCGCGAGGAAACTTCACCTCCGGGCATCCCTACGACTTCGCCGGTGGCGGCGCTTGAGGCATTCTTGGGTGCCCCAACCGAGGCAATAGAGGAAGCCACGCTCACTATGGCGCGAAGCAGAACCGGTCGGGCCACTACCTCGAGTGCTTTGTCATCGGCGAGCATCTCGATTAGTTGCCGCACCGCATCCAGTGCCAAACGCGAGGTAGGCAGCCAGGGTAATGCTTCGTTCCAGGCGGTAAAGGCAAGAATCAGCAGATCGTGTCGCTGGTCGAGATGTGAATTCTCGTGCGAGATGACGGCGCGTTGTTCCTCGGCCGAGAGCTGGGTCAGCAGGCCCTTTGACAGCACCGTGACCGATCCGTTGAAGCCCGGAACGCAATAGGCCACCGGAAGGTCATGATCGAGCACGAGCGTATTGGGCCGGGTCTGCGAGGGGTTGCTCAACAATCGCAAGAGCTGGCGGTGCCGGGCTCTTTGCAGGGTGGTGCGCCACGAAGCTCTCACCAGGGTGAGCACCAGATGAAAAGCGAAGAGCAACGCCGTACTGAGCGCAAATAGGTGAACGACGCCGGGGTACTGAACGCTGGTATCGCCGGTGACCAGAAGCCAACCTGCATGCAGCGCGGAGATGAGGTCGTTGCCGAGCGGGGTCAGCCCCCAGACAAGCATTGAGCCAATCATGGACAGGCCACCGCCCAGAGCGATCGCTTGCCAGAGCAATACCGCCGCCACCGGGGCACGCGCGGTCCATTTTGCTTTAGACAATGCCAACGGCGTCGGCCACGCCAAGACGATAGCCAACGCCGCTAGGAAATATGAGGTGAGAAGCACTCAGTCCCCGAAGTTCATGTTACTCAGACAGTCTTTACAGAATCCAAGATAGCACGCAGGGAGACTGCTTCATCAGCCGAGATTCCTCCGATAAATCGGGCGAGGACGGCTTCGCGATCTTGAGCGGTGCCCAAAGCGTCGTTTAGCAGTCCAACAGTATGGTCCTCGCGAGACGAGGACGCGGTGTAACGATGTGGACGAGTGGAGCGTTCCCGCGCCACAAGTCCCTTCTTCTCCAGTCGTGCCAACACGGTTAGTACCGTGGTAACTGCGAGTTCTTTTGCATCAGTACCGAGTGCCGCTAGGGCATCACGAAGATCGTTAGCGGTAAGCGGTTCTGCAGAATCCCACAGCAGGTCCATGACGGAGCGTTCCAGATCGCCAAGGCTGGCCACCAGGTCTTACCTCACTTGCTTTAGTGCTGATGCAGTGCTGCCAACCTCCATAGTGGGGGAAAGCATTCTGCTTGGAAACTTCATTATATAGGCGTTTCTCCGATATTTCTACGTGGCGTAAAAATATCGAGTGATGACTGGGTTTGCGGATAACCACCTTGGGCCGGTCAAGTGGTGGCGCTGCTTCGAGTTGACTTGGGGTTTTTTGTTTCAGAAAGTTCAATCTGTGTCAATGCTAGGAATCTTGGTTTTTGCATCCCCGGGAAACTGTTGCGCTTCCGACGGGCCGCGAGTTCTACAGGCTGTCGAAATTGGTCTATTCTGGCAATACGGTCATTTTCTACGACATGTAGAAAATGAAGTATCGACTTCTCGTGACAGTTGAGGAATCCATGGATGTATTAGAGATTGCCCGGTGGCAATTCGGTATTACCACCGTGTACCACTTCCTGATGGTGCCGCTTACCATTGGCCTCGGGCTGACCGTTGCCGTGATGCAGACGGTTTGGCACCGAACCGGCAACGAACACTGGTTGCGCATGACGAAGTTCTGGGGCAAGCTCTTCCTCATTAACTTCATCATGGGGGTAGCTACGGGCATCGTCCAGGAGTTCCAATTTGGAATGGCGTGGAGCGAATACAGCCGATACGTGGGCGATGTCTTCGGCGCACCCCTGGCCATGGAGGCCTTGCTCGCCTTCTTCGTCGAGTCGACCTTCCTCGGATTGTGGATCTTTGGATGGAAGAAACTACCTCCGCGGATCCACCTAGCCACAATCTGGTGCGCCTCACTGGCGGCGATCCTTTCGGCCTACTTCATTCTGGTTGCCAACTCCTGGATGCAGCATCCGGTAGGCACAGAGCTCATCGACGGGCGCGCGGTGATGACCGATGCCTGGGCGGTATTCACCAACAACACCGCACTGGTGACCTTCCCGCACACAATTTTTGGTGCATTCGCGGTCGCCGGGGGCTTCCTGCTGGGAATCTCCTGGTTCCACCTCTACCGCCGCCGCAAGGAAGGCATCGACAGCGTTGATGCCAATGGACGAGTCGTCGTCGGTGAGGACCCGGCTAAGGGCCGGGTGCGAGATCGAAAGGATCACAAAGTCTGGATCACTTCATTGCGCATCGGCGCAGTGATCGCCGTGGTCTCCTTCGCCGGGGTCGCGCTGTCCGGCCATGAACAAGCAAAGCTCATGTTCGAGCAGCAGCCCATGAAGATGGCAGCCGCCGAAGCAGCATGCCATGACGGAACCGGCTTTTCGGTGCTCACCCTCGGTAACGTGAGCACCGAAGGGGCGACCACTTGTGACGACGTCGTTGCGGTCTTCGAACTGCCGGGGCTTTTGTCCTACCTCGCCAACGGCGATTTTGAGACTCCCGTCAAGGGCGTGAACACGCTGATTCCCGAATATCAGGAAAAGTACGGAAGCCACTACCCAGATGACCCGGCCTTCGGGCAGTACGCAGGCGAAGAGATCAGCTACCTTCCGGTGATGGAAGTAACGTACTGGGGATTCCGGCTGATGATTACCCTCGGCGGGCTTTCGGCGGTCGCTGCAGCCCTAGCGCTGTGGCTCACCCGCAAGGGGACGGTGCCCTACAGCAAATGGCTTTCACGGCTAGCTCTGCTCAGCATTGCAGCGCCCTTCGGCGCGAACTCGGCAGGCTGGATCTTCACCGAAATGGGCAGACAGCCATTCACCGTGGCGCCGAACCCTCAGATGGGCGGAGTGGACCAAGTGTTCATGTACACCGCCGCCTCGGTTTCTCCCACCGTGAGCGCCGGAGAAATGCTCTTCTCATTGATCACGCTGACCTTGGTTTATGGGGTGTTGCTGGTGGTGGAACTGGTGCTGCTCACCCGATACATCCGGGGAGGCACCGGATCGGCCATGCCCGAACTGCTGGATAACGAGCAGCCTTCGGACAAGGACCCTAGCGACGACGAGGGCGACGTACTCGCCTTCGCATATTAGACAGGCGATAGCAATGGATTGGCTTCCTACTCTCTGGTTTATCCTCATCGCCGTGCTCTGGACCGGCTATCTGTTTCTGGAAGGTTTCGACCTTGGCATCGGAATGCAGATCGGTCTGGGCCGCGGCGGCGAAAAGCACAAGCGCGTGCTGCTCAACACCATCGGCCCGGTCTGGGACGGAAACGAGGTCTGGCTGCTGACCGCCGCTGGGGCAACCTTCGCGGCCTTCCCTTACTGGTATGCGTCACTGTTTTCCGCGCTGTACCTCCCGCTGACGCTCGTGCTGGTGGCACTGATCTTCCGTGCGGTAGCCATCGAGTACCGCGGAAAAGCCGAAAGCAGGAGAACTCGCGGACTGTGGGATCTAGCCCTGGGCTGGGGTTCCCTTGTTGCGGCTTTCGGGGTCGGTGCAATGCTCGCCCTGACCACCCTCGGCCTGCCGCTGAACGAAAATGGCGACCGGGTCGGCGGGCCCTTCGCCTGGCTTACCTGGTCGGCAATACTCGGCGGTGTAGCGGTGGTGGCCTTTAGCTGGATCCACTCGATTGCCTTCCTGCGGCTGAAGACCGACGGGCCAATCCGTGCACGTTCGGGCAGGCTCTTTGTCCGTTGGCTCCCGCTGTGCATCGCCCCATTGCTGCTGTGGTCGCTGGTCGTCCTGCTCGGGCAGCGCTCGGCAATTGCCTGGGGACTCCTTGGGCTGGCCCTGATCGCGGTGTGCGGCGCATGGATGAGCGCACGGTCGGGACATGAAGCTCGCTCCTTCATAGCCCTGGGCATCACGCTCTTGGCCGCGGTGGCGGCGATCTTCGTCGCAGCCTTCCCGGTGGTGCTTCCCTCGACCCTTGACGCAGCCTTTGATTTGACCATCGACAACGCGTCGAGCTCGCCCTACACCCTGAAGCTGATGAGCATCGTGGCCGCCTTCGGCGTGCCCCTGGTGCTCGCGTACCAGTCCTGGAGCTACTGGGTATTTCGCAAACGCATCAGCGAAAAGCATATCCCGGAGGATCACCTGGTGACCTCGGTCGTGAAGTAGTTTAGCCAGTTCGAAAGGAACCGCTCATGCCTGCGCCCCGCTTTTTGCCTCGTGACCTGCTGCCCCGCCGACAGGTTGCCCTGTTGGCGGCCTTCTCGGTGCTCAAAACCAGCGGGCTAATCCTCGTGGCCTACACGTTGGCCACGTGGATCGCCCAGATGTCCGTCGGGCAGCCGCACCAGCAGCTGCTGCTCTGGTTGGCGCTGGGCGGGGCGGCATTGCGCACAGCGGGAGTCTGGGGACTCAACGCCGGCTCCCGGCGTATGGGGGCCGGAGCGAAAGAGCGGATGCGCGCAAACCTGATCGAATCCGCCGCTTCGCGCCCGGGGATCGTTGCAGATCAGCAAAATGACCTGTCGCTGGCGGAGACCTCGACGTTGGCAAGCCATGGCATCGAAAAGCTCGATGACTACTTCACCAAATTCATTCCCGCGCTGATCGGCGCCACGGTTGTGCCGCTGCTTCTGGGGATCTACATCTTGCGGATCGATTGGCTCAGCGCCCTGGTGCTGCTGCTGACGATTCCGCTGATCCCGGTATTCATGGCGCTCATCGGGATGCACACCCAAGACACCATCGAGCAGTCGCAAGCCAAGCTCGACGCCCTAGCCAACCAACTCTACGAACTCGCCCAGGGGCTGCCGGCGCTGCTCGGACTGGGGCGTGCCCGGCACCAAGGGCACGCCATCGCAAAGGTGAGCGAACGCTACCGGACCGCGACCATGCAGAACCTGCGGACCGTTTTCATGTCCAGTTTCTGGCTGGAACTGATCTCAACGCTCTCGGTTGCGGTGCTCGCCGTACTCATCGGTGTTCGACTCGTTGGCGGAAACATGGATCTGGGCACCGGGCTGACCATCTTGATTCTCGCGCCCGAACTGTTCATCGCCTTGCGTGAGGTCGGTTCGGCCTACCACGCGGCCGATGACGGGCTCGCCGCCTACGAACGCTACAGCAAACAAATACAAGGCACTCCCGCCAGCCCGCTGCGCGCCCCAACCGGCCCGAGGCACAAGGCCAATGTGCTCGAAGTGCGAAAGCTGGCGCTTAGATACCGGGGGCAGGAACCGATCTATAGCGATTTTAATATGGACCTGCGCGCCGGAGACCGCCAGGTGCTGAGCACCGCCAGCGGTAGCGGAAAAACCAGTCTGCTCAAGCTCATCGCCGAGGCGCAAACCAGCAGCAATGAGTTCGCCGCCGAGCTGGTGAGCGGCGAGATCTTTGTGGCCGGTGAATTGGCATGCATCAGCCAGCACCCGCAGTTCAACGCCCAGACGGGAACCGAGCAAATCGCACAAGACGCGCCAGGCGCGCCCAAGGAGCTGGCCGAAAGGCTAGCTGCCGAACTGAACCTAAGCGCAATGTTGCCACGTGCCATAGCGGAGTACTCGCCAGGGGAACTACGCAGGCTCGAGGTGCTGCGCGCGCTATTGCGGCTGCACTCGGTGCCCAGCTGCCGGCTGCTGCTGGCCGATGAGCCCACGGCCCATCTAGACGAACAGAACGCGGACACGGTCCGCCGGCTGCTGGCCGAACTACCTGAAGATTGCGCCATGCTGGTGGCCAGCCACGACCCGCTCATCACCGAAACCGGTCCCGCGCTGAGCGCCCGCCAGCCAGCGCCCAATCACCTGCACGCGGTATCCCCGGCGCCGATGCGCGGCGGGGCCGCGCCCCAGGGGCAACCAGAGGACAAGCCCCGGTGGAACCCACGCAGGGAAGTCATGAGCAACTATCCGGCAGCCCGCAAGGCGCTGTGCTACGGGGTGCTCTCCATCCTGTGCGCCGTTGCGCTCGCCGGGCTCAGCGGTTGGCTCATCGTCGAAGCCAGCTACCAGCCGGCGATCCTGCACCTCACCGTCGCCTTTGTCATGGTGCGCACCTTGGGCATCGGGCGCGCGGTATTCAGGTATCTGGAACAGCTCGCCATCCACGACGCGGTGCTCGGCTATGCCGGGGCCCTGCGTGAAAAGCTGTGGAACGCCATGGTCGCCAACCCGGCACGCTGGGGCATGATGAGCCGCTCCTCGGTGGTGCTGCGGTATTTGCTCGCCGAAGTCGACGAATTACGCGACTCCCTCGCCCGAGTGCTCTTCCCACCCTTGCAAGCACTGATCGTGTGGGCCCTGGCCACTGCGGTGCTTTTCCAGATCCAGCCAGAGTTCGGCTACGCGGCGCTTGGCGCCGGGCTCTTCCTGGTCTTCCCGGCGCGCTGGCTGGTGAAGCAAGTCGAAGGGCGGCATCTGGCCCTGGCGCTGCGCCATCGCTTGCAGCTGAACCAACTGGTGCTATCGATTCTGCGCACTAAGGAAGCACTGCGCGCCTACGGCAGCCTCGGCCCGGTGCTGCAGAAGCTAGCCCGGTCCGAAAGCCGGAATACCGCCCGGGCTCGCCGCCATGCCTATGGCCAAGGCACCGCCCCGGCGCTGGCCGCGTTGACCACGGTGGTGCTTGCCACGGCGTTGGTGTCCCTCTCGCAAAGCAGCGCATCGTTCACGGCCCTCGCCGTGCTGCTGGCCTTGTCCCTGGCAGAACCGGCAGCTAGCGCGCTGGGCGCGATCCAGCAGGGGCGAGCCTTGCACGAGCTGACCGATCAGCTCGCCGGCCGCGGGGTAGGGGAGCAACGCACTGCGGGACCAGGCGCAACCGCACCGAAACCTGGCTACACGGTCCACGGCTACCGGCTGGCCGGGCTGGAACTGGGCTACGTGCCCGGAACCCCGGTGATCAGCAACCTGGACGCGCAGATTCGCCCCGGAGAGTGGACCGCGCTGACCGGAGCCTCAGGCTCGGGCAAATCCACGCTCCTCACCGCCTTGCTCGGCGCCCTGCCCGCGAGCGGGGGACGCCTGGAAAGCATCGATGAGCACGGCAACTACCGTGCCCTGGAGCAGGGGGCGATGGACTCGGTGGCCTGGTGCCCGCAAGAAGCGCACCTATTCGATTCCACTCTTCGACGGAACCTGAACCTGGCAGCCAACAGCGCGGCGCCGGCGTCCGACGAAGCGCTCATCGGGATCCTGCACCGGGTGGGGCTCGCCGGCTGGTACGCGGCGCAACCTGCCGGGCTCGATACACGGATCGGCAGCGGCGGGCACCGGCTCTCCGGCGGGCAACGCTGCAAACTTGCGGTCGCCCGAGCCCTGGTCGGCGGGCAGCAGGTGATCCTGCTCGATGAACCGACCGCGCACCTAGGCGTTGATGAAAGCGCCGAACTAATCCGCACCCTGCGTGCTGCGCTCGCCGGACGGACCGTCGTGCTGATCACCCACGAGACGAAGCTGGCCGAAATGTGTGAGGGTTCGATCTGCTTAGACCGAACCCTCACACCCACCAGCTAGAAGCAGCCGCCCGTTTAGAGCAGCACACCGCCATCGGAGAACGGCAAGGTGTCCTCCCCTGGATGCAGCTCTGGTTTCACCCGGGGCTTGGCGGCCGGGGCGGCGTCGCTCTGCTGTGGCGCAGGCGCGCTCGGCTCACTGCCGGCCACCGCACCGGCAGGTGCTTGGCCCGGCAGGGAACCGCCGAGAATGTTGATCGTCTGCGCCAGCGGGGCGCCGGAACCGTCACGCTTGGCGAATTCGGTTGGCAAGGCGCGCACCACCCCGGCGGCCGAACTGGCGCGGGCCGGCCCGTAACCGGCGTAGCCCAGCGCCAGGTAGTCCTCGCCCTTGGCGAAGCGGTGTGCCCGCACACCGGCCGTCGCGCGTCCCTTCACGGGGAACTCGCTGAAGGAACTGAGCTTCACCGACTGGCCCGAGGTCCCCGGAAGGGTCTGCGATCCGGAAGCTATGGTCGCCACGACCGCGTCCTCATTGGCCTGGCCCACCACGCCGAAATGAATGACCCTGTCCTCTCCGGCCAGTTTGATGCCGGCCATGCCCGAGGCGGTCCGCCCCTGCGAGCGCACGGCGGTGGCGGGGAATCGCAATAACTGGGCCTGACGAGTCAGGAAGACCAGCTCATCGGAGTCCTCGGCCGGCGCGGCGGAAACAACGACATCGCCGTCCTTCAAGGTGATCACCTCGAACTCTTCGCGGTTCAACGGATAATCGGGGGTGACGCGTTTGACCACGCCATTTTGCGTGCCCAGGGCGAAGACCCGGTCCAGCGGCAGCAACGCCACCACGCGTTCGCCCTTTTCAAGCTTCAGGAATTCGCCGACCGGGACGCCATTGGCCAGCTGCGGGAAGCCATGAGTTTCGGGCAGCACCGGCACGTCGATCAACGAAATGCGGATCATCCGTCCGGTGGTTGTCAGCGCGCCGATCTCCCCGCGGGCGGTCGAGGAGACCTGGGAGGAGAGCACATCGTGCTTGATGCGTGCGGAGGAAAAGTCCAGCGGGCTCCGGTCATGGGTGCGGGCGATCTGCCCGGTGGCCGAGAGCAGCACGAAGCAGGGCGAATCGGAGACTTCCAGGGCCAGCTTCGCTGTTTTTCCGGTGCCTACCTCTTCGGGCAGCGCGGTGCCCTTCAGCGGTTCGAGGGCGGAGGACTTGTTCAACTTGGTGCGCCGCGGCGTGCCGAAGGTCTCCGCCATCTGGCCGAGCTCCGCGGAAACCAAGGCATGCAGCTTCTGATCGTCGCCCAGGATTTCGCGCAGCTCGGCGATTTCGGCGCGCAGCTGCTCGGCTTCGGCCTCCAGCTCGATCCGCGAGTACTTGGTCAGCTGGCGCAGGCGCAGTTCCAGAATGTGGCTTGCCTGTGGTTCGCTGAGATCGAAGACCGTCATCAGCCGTTCGCGGGCTTCGGCGGTCTGCTCGGAGGAACGGATGATTGCGATGACGTCATCGATGTCGAGAATCGCGATCAGCAGCCCTTCGACCAGGTGCAACCGGTCTTCGCGCTTGGCCAGACGGTGCGCGGTCCGCCGGCGGACCACATCGATGCGGTGCTCCACATAGACGGTCAGCAGTTCGCGCAGTCCCAAGGTGCGCGGCTGGCCCTCCACCAGGGTCACATTGTTGATCCCGAAGGAGTCTTCCATCGGGGTGTACTTGTACAGCGCGGCCAGCACGGCGTTCGGGTTGAAGCCGTTCTTAAGCTCGATCACAAGCTTCAGACCATGGTGGCGGTCGGTGAGGTCAACGACATCAGAGACGCCAACGATCTTCTTGTTGTTGACGCCGTCCTTGATCTTCTCGATGACTTTTTCGGGCCCTACCGTGTAGGGCAGCTCGGTGACCACCAGCGCGGACTTGCGAGCCGAGATCTTTTCCAGGCTCACGGTGGCGCGGGTGCGGAATGCGCCGCGGCCGGAGCGGTAGGCGTCCTTGACGCCGTCAAGTCCCACAATCGTGCCGCCGGAGGGCAGATCCGGACCCGGAACGAACTTCATGAGTTCTTCGACCGGTGCATCCGGATTCGCGATCAAGTGCTGCGCCGCGGCGACTACCTCGTTGAGATTGTGCGGTGCCATATTCGTGGCCATGCCCACCGCGATACCGGTGGTGCCGTTGACCAGCAGATTGGGGAACGCCGCAGGCAGCACCTCGGGCTGCATGAACTGGTTGTCATAGTTGGGGACGAAGTCCACCACGTCTTCGTCGAGGTTTGCGGTCATCGCCACCGCGGAGGCGGCGAGCCGGGCCTCGGTGTAACGCGGGGCGGCCGGTCCGTCATCGAGCGAACCGAAGTTGCCGTGGCCATCGATCAGCGGCAGGCGCAGCGAGAAGCTCTGCGCCAGACGCACCATCGCATCGTAGATCGCCGTGTCCCCGTGCGGGTGGAGCTTACCCATGACTTCGCCGACCACGCGAGCCGACTTCACGTGGCCCTTCTCCGGGCGCAGGCCCATTTGGGCCATCTGGAAGAGGATGCGTCGCTGCACCGGCTTCAGGCCGTCTCGGGCATCCGGTAGCGCACGCGAATAGATCACCGAGTAGGCGTACTCCAGGAAGGAGGATTCCATTTCGCTGGTGACATCGATATCGACGATGTTCTCGACGAAATCCTCGGGAATCTCGGGAGTTTTTTTGCGAGCCATTACTCTGCCTTCGCCCTTCATCTGCTGCTTCACGGCCTAAAATGTCGGATTTCGTGTTGCAGCTGGGCGCAAACGCGAAAGCGCGACTATTCTAAGCCTATGGTGGATCGTAAACTTTCAGCGGCATATCCAGCCCACTGGGAAGCAGATGTTGTTCTTCGCGACGGCACGACCGCGCATCTTCGGCCAATTACGCCCCAAGATGCTCAAGCCTTGCAAGATATGCACAAACAGCAATCTGAAACTTCGGTTTACCTACGCTATTTTACGTACAAGTCGTCGCTGACTCCTAAAGAGCTCGAACGGTTCACCAATGTCGACCATCGCAACCGGGTGGCCTTCACCGTGCTGCGCGGTTCGAAGATCATCGGGGTAGGCCGCTATGACCGGCTGGACGATCCAACGGAAGCCGAGGTCGCGTTCAACGTCTCGGACGAATACCAAGGCACCGGAATCGGTTCAATCCTGCTCGAGCACCTTGCCGCCGCCGGGCGAGAAAACGACATAGTCAAATTCACCGCCGAAATCCTGCCGGAGAACCGCAAGATGCTCACCGTATTCTCGGATGCCGGCTATGCGGTGGCCCGGCACTTCGAGGATGGGGTGATCATGCTGGAATTCCCCATCAGCCCCACCGAGAAATCAAAAGAAGTCACCGAAGCGCGAGAACACCGGGCCGAAGCGAGCAGCGTTGCCGGGGTGCTAGCACCGTCCGCCGTAGCGGTTATCGGTGCCAGCCGCGCCTGGGGGAGCATTGGCCACGACGTGCTGGACCGGCTCGTCGAAGGCGGATTTACCGGCACCGTCTATGCCGTCAACGAGCAGGCCTTCGAGGTCGGCGGGCTGCCGAGCTATGGAAATATTACCGAGGTCCCCGGCCCGGTGGACTTGGCAATTATTTGCGTGCCACGAGAACGGGTTCTGGAAACCATCCAGGACTGTGGCGCGCACGGAGTCAAAAGCCTGATTCTCATGACCGCGGGCTACGAGACCGCCGACGGCCTAGTGGCCCAACGCAAGCTGGTGGCGCTGGCCAGGGCAAATGGCATGCGCGTCATCGGCCCAGCGTCCTTAGGGGTACTCAATACCGATCCGCAGATCCGCCTCAATGCCTCGCTGGCAAGCGAATTGCCGCAGGCAGGACCGGTAGGCCTGTTCAGCCAGTCGGCAGCCATGGGCATTGTTTTGCAAGGCGCAGCGATGCAACGCGCGGTAGGCCAAAGCAGCGCCATCTCAGCCGGGCTGCGCGCAGATGTGTCCGGCAATGACGCGATGCAATATTTCGAGGATGACAAGCGCACCGGCGTTGTGGCGATGCATTTGGAATCCTTCGGCAATCCACGTAAGTTCTCCCGCATCGCCCGTCGCCTGGCACGCAGTAAACCGGTGATCGTGGCCAAATCCGACCTGATGGGCCGACGGATACCACCGGGACACTCGGTGCGCTTGGGCGAAGCCCCTCCGGCGGCGTTGAATGCGATGCTGCGGCAATCCGGGGTGATCCGAGTGAGGTCCATCGAGGAGCTCATGGATGTCGCCTCGCTGCTCTCGGTATTCCCGGCACCTGCCGGACCGCAAGTAGCGGTGCTCTCGAATTCTTTGGCCCTGGCCGAAATCGTCTGTGACGTCACGGTGGGACGCAACCTGTTCGCCACCGCGCAGAGTGAAGAATTGGATTACTCGCTCGGAGAATCACGATCGATCTCGATATTGCGTGCGCGGGTGACCGAACTTGTGCAAGATCCGCAAGTGCACTCGGTGATCGTGGCGCATCTTCCGGCCATCGGGATAAACGCTCAATCGGTGATCAAGGTGCTGACCGAATTCAAGGGGCAGGACAAACCCGTCATTGCCCTCATGCCAGGCATCACGGATCCGAAATTCCGTGAGGGTGTGCATCAAGGCATTCCGGTGTTTACCTCGCCTGCCGAGGCCGTTGGCGCGCTGTCCAAAGCCTACGGCTACAGCCAGTGGATGAACGTCCCGTTTCAAGCCCTGCCGGAACCCACAGATGTGGATGTTGCCGGCGCGCATGAGTACCTTGAGCAGCTGGTCGGCGACATCGTCGGTACCGAACTGAAAGAGCTGAACCACGAACAGTCCAGTAAACTCCTTGGCTACTATGGCATCAAGGTATTCGATTCGACGGTGGTCAAGTCCGCCGAGCAAGCCCTGGATGCCGCCAACCGGCTCGGTTGGCCGGTCGCGCTGAAAGCCAACGATCCGGATATGCGCCAACGCCTCGATCTGGGCGGCGTTCGATTGAACATTCCAGATGCGCAGAGCCTAGAGGCAAACTTCAATCATATGAGTTCGCTCATGGCCTCGTACGACGTGACCTCGCTCGAAGTGCAATCCATGGCACCGGCAGGTCAAGCCTGCGTGATCAAGGCGGTGGAAGACCCGTTGCTCGGGCCGGTGATCTCCTTTGGACTGAGCGGCGATCCGGTGAACCTGCTCGACGATTGGGCCCACGGGGTGGCGCCACTGACCACGGAAGACCTCGACAACCTGATTCGACGCCCGCGCAGCAGCGTCCGGCTCCTTGGCTATCAGGGTCTGCCGGCGGTGGACCTGGAATCCCTGAAAGACTTCATCACGCGCGTCTCGATGCTCAAGGATCATCACCCAGCGGTGACGATTATGAACTTTGCGCCGGTTAGCGTGGCTCAGGATTCGCTGAGTGTCCTGGGGGTCAGCATGAAGATCGGCAATACCGAACAGCGTACCGATAGCGTGCGGCGGGCCCTGCGAAGTTGAGCTGAGGGGTGGCTTGGATGATTTGGTCCGTTGCACTCGGTAGAATTAGGTTATGAACTCACCAACGTATTCCACTACCGCTGGTGCTGAATTGCAGCACGACCTGGTCAGGGCCGGCTTCTACCCGCAGATGGTGCAGGACGTCTTAGCCGAGGCAATGATGTCCCAACCGGTGCTTGACCACTACGTTCATCTGGAGACGCACTTCGACCACACCGAAGTTCACCGCCACATCACGGTTTTGGTGCTCAGCGAAAAAGTCTTGTTCATCATCCACGTAGACGATCAGCAGCTCGATGACCACGGCAATAATGTCGTGGCTCAGGTCTCGACCGAAATGATCTCCTTGCGACGTATCGCCTCGGTCGCTACCAATTATGTCTATCACCAGCCACAGCATTACCGCACAGGCGATGAGGTGCGTGAGCTGACCTTCGGCATGTCATGGAACGGGACGAGCCGAATCGACCTCGCCCCTGCTCCCTGCACCGATCCGCAGTGCGATGCAGATCATGGGCTGAACGGAACCGCGCAACCCGAGGACTTGGTGATTCGGGTCAGCGCCGAGGCCGACGGGCAGCGCGCGGTCAACAAGGCACGCGAGTTCGCGGTGCGTTTGCGACAAGAAACTATCTGATTGCGTATGAGCCAAATTTTGAGCGATCCCGCGTTGCCAACGCCGCCTCAGGCGCTGCCTGCGGCCCCTGCCTACGGGAAAACGACACTGTCGGAAATTCTCCCTTCCGCCGCCCACGCACTAGGCGTTCCCGGCTACCGCAATCCGCTGGGGCTAAAAGCCACTAAACGGGTCAGCTTGATCATGGTTGATGGGTTGGGTTGGAATCAGTTCAAATCCCATGCGGCGCACGCCCCATTCCTACGTTCGCTCTTTGAGCGAGCACAGAAGCTGGGCACCGGTTTTCCTTCGACGACTGCGACGAGCCTGACCAGCCTGGCCACAGGTGTGGCACCTGGCGAGCATGGCATGCTCGGCTATGACGTGATCGATCCCGAGCGTCGGCGAGTAGTTAACCAACTTGGCGGCTGGCCCGCGGATCTGAAGCCAGAATCCTGGCAGACCGTTCCCACGGTATTCGAGCGAGTCCATGAACACGGCATCCATGTGGCTTCGGTTTCATTGCCCTTCTTTGCGAATTCTGCATTGACCCGCGCCGCCTTGCGCGGGCCGAAATTTGTGGCGGCCAAACAAATTACCGCACGCGCCCGGGCCACTCAAGAAGTTTTTGCCAGCCACCGCAACGCACTGGTGTATACCTACTTTAATGAACTAGATAAAGTCGGCCACAAATTCGGTGTGGATTCCAGCCAGTGGCGTGACACCCTCGAGGAAATTGACTACGTCATCAAATCGCTGGTCTCCCGATTGCCGGAGGAGACCACCGTGCTGATCACCGGTGACCACGGAATGGTCGATGTCCCTGAATCACAGCGCATCGATTTCAGCCTCGAACCAGAACTCATCGAGGGAGTCGAGCTCACCAGCGGGGAACCGCGCGGCGTGCATTTAACTTTTGCCGCGAAGACCAGCGACGCGCAACGCCACCAGGTACGCGAAGCATGGCGACGTGCCTACGGCTCGAAGGCCTGGGTGCTCAGCCGCGAGGAAGCGATCGATCTGGGGTACTTCGGCGATATCTCTGAAGCCCATGCCGCTCGCATGGGTGATTTGATCATCATGGCCGCCGAAGCAATCGCTTTCTACGATGGTCGGCGGGTGGCTCCGATGGCCTTTGACATGATTGGCCAGCATGGCTCGCTGACCGCCGGCGAGCGATTCGTTCCGCTATTTACGCATCGCACCAAGTAATTCGCGGATAAGTCGATTTCAGACCGGTAAAACAAGAGGCACTGCACAAAGTTGAAAACATTTGTGCAGTGCCTCTAGTTTTGCGCGGAAGCGGCTCGTTTAGGAGTCGGTGTCCTTCTTGCGCTTTCCAAACATGATGTCATCCCAGCTTGGAACCGAAGAACGCTTCGGCTTGCGCGGGGAGGAATCCTCGGCGGAAAGTTCGGGTTCCTGACTTGCGTCGTTGGAATCTTCCTTGTCCGTGACTACCATCAACTGCGAAGTCCGAGATGAGATGCCTTGTGACAGATGGGGGAATGACTCCTCATCGTCGTTCTCATACTTGCTCATGCTGCGTTCAATGATCTCGTTCAACCGGTCATCCTTCGCAGGATCCTCCGGGGCACGCTGGCCACGACGGGAATTGAGCAGGCTGACCAATTCCTCGGAATCGTTATTGTCTGCGCTGGCACTTGGTGCGGCCGGCTGCTCGGCCTGGCCTACGGCTGCGATGGGACGAAAATACTCTGGTGCCTGCTGCTCGCTTAACGTTTGCGCCCAACGATTTAGGTTCTTCAAGGACTTGCGCGCCGGGGTGAAAGCCCACTTGGCGACATTTTCCTTACCGTCCGCCGAACCGTTGTCCAGCGACTCAACGTTTTCAGATGGCAACGGAGAATCAAACTCCACCGTTACGATCCACTGGCCCTCAGGATCCTTCCAAGAGTTCCAGCGTGCGTGTTCGGCGTCGATATTGAGCTGGTGCAAACGATGCGTCACCATTGAACCAAGGTCCGCCGGTTCTTCGCCGAAAATCTCGCGGTACTCGGCATCGGTTTGAGGCCCGGAAACCTCTACCCGACGAGCCAATTCAGCGATGTGCTCACGTTCTGCTAACACTGGGCCTTCATACTTGACGATCTGTTCAACCGGAACATTCCATTCCAAGGACAGATCGTAAGCGGAAGCTCCAGCACGTACTCGTGCCTGGATCTCACGCGGCGAATGAACCGAAGACTCATCGCGGTTTCGCGGCGCCCGAGCTCGGGCGATTTCGGCCATTGCACTGCGCAGCGCATCGTCGACGGAAAGCTCAAAGCTCATCCCATCGTCGCTGCTGACCTGCAGGCTGGAACCATTTTCATGAATTCCTACCAGTCTCAGCTGACGCATTACTACCCTCCACACGGTCTATTTCCTGAGTAAAACTCTGCCACCTATGACCCTGATTTCCTATTACCGCCCCGGGTGTGGCGCAAGAATACTCGCAAGTTCATATCACTTTGTGGCTGATGTGTCACTGGCGGGAATGTTCGGCGCAGTTCAACGTTATACTTTTAGGCCGGTACTGGTGTTTACCAACAAGTGCCAAGTATCGAGATTATCGCCAGCGGAAAAGAGTGAAATACGATCATGGCCAATGAAAATGTTGCCTCACGTGAGACCAGCCAAGACCAGTCCCGCGCCGAGCAGCTGGCCGCAGCGAAAAAATTGGGCACCGCCGCGTCCGCGAACCTGGTCGATGAAAGCGAAGCTGAGCTTGCCGAAGCCTATGTTTTGCCCGGGGGAGAAGCCGGCCAAGACGAAGCAAATGTGGATATCATTCCGGAGCAAGCCGACGAATTCACCTGTGCCTCGTGCTTCATGGTGCGCCACCGTTCCCAGCTTGCCCGCGAAGATCAAGGGCAAAAATATTGCACCGAGTGCGAGGGCTAAGCCCCAACACTCGATGCAAGAAACAGACTTTCGGGGCTAAGCGCTAGCCCTGTTCTTCGGTAGATTCCGGAGCGCGGAACTGGATAGCCTCTTTGGCTTCCTGTTCTGAGGAATCACGCTGAGCCTCCTCGGTGAATTCATACATCACCCCGCCCAGAGCCGCGGTGAGCTCTTCGGGGCGGCGCGTGGAAGTGATCCAATAAGGGGTCTCATCGCGCGGATCGGTGACTTCCATGCGAACTACCGCATCGAGCCAGCCGCGCAAGTTCATGAATGCTAGTCCATGCAGCTTCTGGCCACGCTGCTTGAATGCTTCTTCGCCGCGATAGCCGATGGCCTCGCCGACGAATTTTCGCTCAATGGTAGCGCGGCCTACGGTGAGGCTTTCTTCGGTGACTTCCAGGGTAGGGACCTTAAGCAAGAAGATCACCGCGATGCCGACCAGGACAATGAGTCCGATTGCGATACCCCAAGGGATACTGATCGGGGCGACCGCTACGCCTGCGGTGATCGCGATTAGTAAAGGCCAAATCCATGTGCCGACCGAAGGCCATAGCTTTTCACGGAATAGAACATTTGAAGCCTCTGGGCTGGGAGTACTCATACCAACCAGTTTAGGCAATTTTTCGGAGTTGAATAACCGCTCGGATTCACTGGCGCAACCCTTTGGCGGCGCGCGATAGAGTTGGACAGGTAGAAAACGACCAATCGATTTACCGGGAGATTAGAAAAACTCATGAATGAGCCCACGATTTCAGTCAAAATCAAGATGCTCGATCCGCAGCTCCCGGCCCCCAGCTACGCCCACCCGTCCGATGCAGGTGCTGATCTGCATGCCCGGGGTGACGTAGTGCTCAAGCCGGGGGAACGCGCACTGATCCCTACCGGGCTCGCCTTGGCACTCCCGCACGGATATGTCGGCCTCGTTCACCCGCGAAGTGGTCTGGCCGCGAAGCACGGTATTACCGTCGTCAACGCACCGGGTACTGTTGATGCCGGATACCGTGGCGAGATCATGGTCACACTGTTGAACACGGACAACTCCAACGACTTTGAAGTACGTCGTGGCGATCGTATTGCACAGCTGGTTATCCAAAAAGTCGAACTAGCCCATTTTGAGCAGGTCGAGTCCCTCGACGACACGGCTCGCGGTACCGGTGGTTTTGGTTCAACAGGCGGATTCAACGCTAACTAAGTACCCTTGGTGTAAGAGCGCAAAACTTTAAGGACATCATGTTTTTCAAGCGTAAGAAGTCGGTAGAGCAGCCGGTCGAAGAGCCAACCGTCGAGGAAAGCACTCCGGAGCCCACCCCTACCAGCGGCCCATTCGACATCAGCGACGTGCCCGAAACCGATAGCTACCTCGACTTCGGTTCGATTCTCGTCAAGCCGATCCCTGGCATGAAGGTGCGCATGGATATCGAACAGGCGAATCAGCGGGTTGTGGCGGTTTCGCTGGAGATCGCCGAATCGCGCGTCCAACTGATGGCTTTCGCTTCTTCGAAGTCGGCATCCCTATGGCCCGGTATCCGTGAAAAAATTACCGGCGATATCCATGGGCAGAAGGGTGAGATCTTCACCCGCGAAGGAGAATATGGCGAAGAGCTTCTCGCCAAGGTTCCGCAGCAGCTGCCTGATGGCCGTGCCGGTCACGTCGCGCTGCGTTTCGTGGGCGTCGACGGGCCGCGTTGGTTCCTGCGCGCGGTCGTTGGCGGTGCCGCAATCGCCGATGAGGAAGCTACCCAGATCGTTGATGAACTGCTGCGTAGCGTCGTGATCAACCGCGGCGATAAGCCACTGCCGCCGGCTGAGCTACTTCCATTGAACGTACCGAGCAATGCCAGTACCCGCGTCGAGACACCCGAGCCGGAAATCACCCGTCCGGAACGCGGCCCTGAAATCACCCAGATCGGCTAATGGCATGTCCTGCGAGCCCGGCCCTTTAGAGGCCCATCTTGGCAGCAGGGAAGTCAGGCCGGCACACCTGCGCCTGGAGTCCTTGTCCGAGTTGCCGGTAAAGGGGCGAGTTGAGCACCTCGGGTACATTCAGTCGGTCAGCTACTCGGCCCCCAACACGCCACCGCGTCTGACCGCCGTAGTGGTGGACCGGTTGGCTGGAGTTGGTGGGCGCCGTGGCACCGTTCCGCATGTAAAGCTGCTGTTCATGGGCCAAAAGCAGGTACCCGGGATTAAACCCGGAGTAAAGATCAGATATGCGGGCATGGTTGCGCAGGTCGATCATGTGCCCAGCATCTTCAACCCGCGCTACCTGATCGTTCCGGTCAACCGCCGCTAAGTTTTGGGTTCTATAGTTGCCGTATAAGCAGGTCTCGCACCGCGACCGAGGCAGAAGTGAGAAGCATGAACAACGAAGAACAGCCAAACGAGCCGCAACGCCACAAGGAGCACTCGTTGGCTTCGAGCCTCGGACAGAATGCAAAGCTGGCGCAGAATGCCGACGGCGGGATCGATGTCATCGCCAGCGTTGGCGGTCCCCGCGGCATCGTTGAGACGGTGCTCCCGGGTTTCGTGTTCGTCATGGTGTACGCGCTCAGCCTAGAGCTTTCGTGGGCGTTGATCGCCTCGATCGGGCTCGGGGTGCTGTTCATGATCGTGCGGCTAGTGAAGAAGTCATCGCTGATGCAGGCCGCCAGCGGTCTCATCGGGATTCTGATCTGCGCCTTCGCGGCTCGTGCCACAGGTGAAGCCAAGGACTACTATGTTCCAGGCTTCTTTATCGGCGCCGGCTATCTGCTCGCGATGCTGATTTCGATTATCGTCAAGTGGCCGCTGGCCGGGGTGCTCTTCGGATTCATCCGCAACGAGGGAACCGCTTGGCGTTCCCAGCCGGCAAGGCTACGCCGCTACAGCGTCGCGACGTGGATCATTATCGGGGTATTCATTGCACGTCTCGCGGTGCAGTTGCCGATGTACTTCGCCGACAATGTGGTGGCCCTGGGCCTTGCCCGCGCGTTGATGGGCGCCCCGCTGTATGCCGCTGGGCTCTGGTTCGCCTGGCTGGTATCCCGTCCGGCCAAGGACATCCAGCCGGAGCAGACTCGGCAGTAAAACTAGCGGGCCGCTCCGCGCAGAGTGCGTCGCAACGGGCTTTCAGCCTCGGGAGTGGTGATGAAGAAGATTTCGTCTCCACCCTCGATCACGTCATCATCGCTGGGCGGGAACGGCGCCTTATCGCGCACCACCGCCACGATGGTGGTGTCTTGAGGCCAGGTGACACGGCCCAGGGTACGTCCAATCAGCGCTGAATCGTGCGGCACGGTGAATTCGACCATATGCACCTCACCGCTTTTGAGCGTCAGCAGGCGTACCAGGTCTCCAACTTCTACTGCCTCTTCGACCAAGGCAGTCATCAGCCGCGGGGTGCTCACCGCCACATCCACGCCCCAGGCGTCGTCGAACATCCATTCATTCTTTGGGTGGTTTACCCGTCCCACGGTTCGACGCACACCAAATTCGCTTTTGGCCAGCAGCGAGACCACCAGGTTAACTTTGTCATCTCCGGTGGCCGAGACGACCACATCGTATTCTTCGAGCTTGGCTCGCTGCAGGACCGCCAGTTCGCAGGCGTCTCCGATGAGCCACTGGACGTTTTCCAGATCTTCTCGGTCAGCCATTTCGGCTTTCGGATCGACAATGAGCACCTGATGGGAATTTAATACAAGCTCGCGGGCGATAGACGAACCAACTGATCCGGCCCCGGCAATCATTACTTTCACGTGTTTAGCTCTCTCCTTCAGTCGCTGACTGGAATCGGCGCATTGGCAAGGACTTTTTCCACATCTTTGCTTTTTTCAAGGCGCATCATGACATGGACCAAGTCGCCGCCTTGGAGGCGTGTGCGGCTTTCTGGGATGGTTCCTTCACCGAAACGGGTCAGGTAGGCGACCCGAACACCGGCAGCTTCTTCGAGCTCCTTGACCAGGTGTCCGTACCAGCCTCGATGCAAGGCGACTTCGGTAAGCATCAGTCGTCCCGAGGGCTCGCGGTAATCGCCACGGATGGAATATTCGGGAAGGATGCGCCGCAGGACTTGATCGGTGCTCCAACGAACCGCTGCAACCGTGGGGATTCCCAAGCGTTGATAGATTTCGGCGCGTCCCGGGTCGTAGATTCGCGCCACCACATGCGGCACGTTGTAGCTTTCCCGGGCCACGCGGGTGGCGAGAATGTTGGAATTATCACCGCTGGAAACGGCCGCAAAGGCGTAGGCCTCGGCAATTTTCGCCTCCACCAGGGTATCCCGGTCAAAGCCCAAGCCGACGACCTTGGTTCCCGAAAATTCTTGTCCCAGCCGGCGGAAAGCCTCAGGATTTTGGTCGATTATCGCCACCGAATGTCCGGCTTCGTCTAGCGTATGGGCCAGCGCAACGCCTACGCGTCCGCAACCCATGATCACAAAGTGCGCCACCGCCAACTCCTTGTTTTCTTGCCACCAGTGCAACTTCTGTGTGCTGCGCAGTTCACAGCCACGCAAGTAACAATAGCGCGCCGCGAACCACGCGCCTGAGACGAGGGTACTGCCTATGGCGCGCCCTGCGATAACGTTATCTCGTGCCTGCTTTATTTGATGGTCTTAAAAGGATCCTCGTGGGCCGGCCGTTTAGCACCGAACAGCTCAAACGCAAGCCGCTCCCACCTAAGATCGCTCTGCCGATCTTCTCTTCCAGCGCGCTATCGTCTTTGGCCTATGCGCCGGACGAAATTCTGCTGACCCTAGCCATGGCGGGCATTGCCGCGACAATGCTCTCGCCGGCGGTAGGTGTGGCGGTACTTGTCGTGCTGCTAGTGCTCGTGCTGTCCTACCGTCAATCGGTGGAGGCCTACCCCTCGGGCGGCGGCGACTATGAGATCGTCCGGAAAAATCTCGGGCCGCGCTCCGGAACCACCGTGGCCTCGGCTCTCCTGGTCGACTTCGTGCTCACCGTTGCGGTGTCCAGCTCTTCGGCCGCGCAGTACCTCTCGGGCGTTTTCCCCGCCTTGGAAGAGCATCGGGCCTGGGTGGCCTCGGCGATTGTGGCATTCTTGGTCGTCGCGAACCTCCGCGGCCGCGGACAGGGGCGTTGGTCCCTGGCCATTCCGGTGTACCTGTTCGCCGCCGGAATGCTGGCAATGATCGCCATCGGCGGGGTCCTGGCGCTGACCGGAAATCTGGGGCTGGCGCCGAGCGCCGAGTTCAACATTATTCCGGAACAGGAATTTGAGACCGGCATGCACGGCGTCTTTGGCGCCTTGCTGATCCTGCGCGCCTTCTCCACCGGCTCGGCGGCGCTGACCGGTATCGAAGTGCCCATTTCAAATGTGCATCACCTGCGCAAGCCCCGGGCCCGAAACGCCGGGCGCATTCTGCTGGTGCTGGGTCTGCTCTCCGGGGTGCTCACGCTCGGAACGCTGATGCTCGCCCGAGCCACGGGAATCAAGGTCGTGGCCGATCCGCAGGCCTCGTTGATGCTCGCCGGCCAGCCAATCGCGCAAGATTATGTGCAAGTCCCGGTCTTGGGGCAGTTGGCCCAAGCCGTCTTCGGAGACTTCTTCCTCGGCACCGTGGTGGTGTCCCTGCTGACCATCGCAGTCTTGCTGCTCGCAGGCAACCAGGCATTTAATTCATTCCCCAACCTCGCCAGCCATTTGGCTGGGGATGGCTACCTGCCGCGTCAGCTACGCACCCGTGGCGACCGCTTGGGCTTCTCCAACGGCATCCTTTCCCTCGGCGCCGCGGCGATCGTGCTGATCTTGCTGTTCAGCGGTGATGTGACGATTCTGGTGCAGCTCTACGTGGTTGGCGTGTTCGTTTCCTTCACGCTCAGCCAGCTCGGGATGCTCAAGCACTGGTCCCGCGTGTTGATCACCGTCACCGATCGCAAGGTGCGCGCCGCCAAGCAACGCAAGCGCCTGCTGAACCTGATTGGGTTGATTCTTTCGCTGCTGGTGCTGGTGATTGTGCTCGCCACCCGATTCGTTCACGGCGCCTGGCTTGCGGTGCTTGGCATTGTGGCGTTGACCTTGATCATGGAGTCCTTGCAGCGTCACTATCAGCAGGTTGACGACGAACTGGCGATCTCCGACGAGCATTCGGCGACCGCGTTGCCAGCCCGTGTCCATGCCCTGGTGCTGGTGTCCACGGTGCGTAAACCGGTGCTGCGTGCGCTCGCTTTCGCGCGAGCCTCACGCCCCTCCAAATTAGAAGCGATCATCGTGGACATCGAAGCGGAGAAGACCGAGCAGACGTTGGCCGCCTGGGATCGATTGCGCATTCCCGTGCCGATTACCGCGCTTGCTTCGCCCTATCGCGAAATTGCCGGACCGCTCATCGAACATATTCGCTCGATTAAGCGTGAATCTCCCCGCGACCTCATCGTTGTTTACATTCCCGAATATGTGGTCGGGCACTGGTGGGAACAGCTGGTGCATAACCAGACCGCGCAGCGAGTGAAGAACCGCCTGCACTACGAACCTGGAGTGCTCATCGCCTCGGTGCCTTGGCGCCTGCTGAGCTCATCCGAAGCACTGATCGGTGGCCCGACCGAGGAATCCTCGGCACACCGCCATACAACACCTCACGAAGGATAACTTTGATGAACGCCACCGAAACCCTGCAGCTGCGGTTAGGTTCGATAGCCCACGGTGGACACACCGTAGCTCGCCATGAAGGACGGGTAATTTTCGTCCGCCACGGCATCCCCGGCGAACTGGTCAATGTGCGCCTGACCGATGCGGGCGAGAGCGCCAAGTTCTGGCGCGCCGATGTCGTTGAGGTCCTCGAAGCGAGCGAGCACCGCGTAGCGCACGTCTGGGAACAGGCCGACGCGTTGAAGCACCGCGATCCGGTTGGGGGAGCGGAATTCGGCCATATGTCCCTGGACTACCAGCGCGAGCTAAAAGCCCAGGTGGCTGCCGAGCAGCTGACGCGCTTAGGCGGCTTGAAGGCCGAAGACTATAATTTCCCGGCGGTACAGGCCGTGGCGGGCGACTCCACCGGCCTGGGCTGGCGTACCCGGATGTCCTACTCGGTCACCGAGGACGGCCGGCTGGCGATGAGCGGATTCCGCAGCAACGAACTCACCGCAATCGACAACATGCCCTTGGCGCATCCGGGTATCGAGGCCATCGGCCTGTATTCCGTGGATTTCACCGGGATCGACCGGGTGGAGGCTGCGGTCTCCAGCGAGGATGACTCAACCGTTCTGGTCTTGCTCTCGGAACTGCGTCCGGGCGCGGCCAAGCGGGTGGCGCAGCAGCTGCCCGAAGGGGTGAACGTTGCGGCGTTCAGCCAGATCGGTGGTTCTGCCGCCGATGGCAAGGGGGAGCTGCAGACCATCGTGGGCAACAGCTGGTTGACCGAAAAGGTGCTCGGCAAGACTTTCCGGATCACCGGCGAGGGATTCTGGCAGGTGCACCGTCAGGCAGCCACGTTGTTGACCGAACGGGTGCTGGACCTGACTCAGCCGGAACCGGGCGAGGTCATTGCCGACCTCTACGCCGGTGCAGGCTTGTTCTCGCTGCCCCTGGCAGAAGCTGTGGGGCAGCACGGACGAGTGTTCAGCATCGAAGGTGCGCCGGGAACCCATGCGGATGCGAAGAAGAACCTGGCCGAGGTGCGCCAGGTGACGGTGACCCGCGGACGCGTGGAACGGCTGATGCGCCAGCTGGCCCGCGAAGCAGACCTGGGTGCGGTCGTCCTCGACCCGCCGCGCACCGGATTGGACAAGCAGTCCGCCGCGGAATTGGCGGAAAGCGGCGTTCCACGCATTTGTTACGTCTCCTGCGACCCGGCTGCTTTTGCCCGTGATACGGCTCGTTTGATGTCACGCGGCTACGAATTAGATCACATGGAGATTCACGATTTATACCCGCATACCCACCATATGGAGTCAATTGGCTTGTTCGTGCGCCGCTAAACGAGGGTTTGCGTCCGTTGGAACACGAATTTGCGGGATTGTTTCTGCTGATCCGGCATTTTCTTTCAGTAACGGATAGACTGTTTTTAGCACTGCAGCGATACAAGCATGACAATCTCAGTTAGGAACGCCTAACTGGAATAATGTTTGCACATGCATGAAGAATGAGTGTCTGGCGAGAGGAGTCCCAATGAGTAAAGTGGACAGTTTCGGTGCCAAGGGCGTACTTGACGTCAAGGGAACCGAATACGAAATTTACCGACTGAACAAGGTCGAAGGCTCGGACAGCCTTCCCTACAGCTTGAAGGTTCTTCTGGAGAACCTGCTTCGCACCGAAGATGGCGCGAACATCACCGCAGATCACGTCAAGGCCCTGGGCCAGTGGGATGCATCGGCTCAGCCGAATACCGAAATCCAGTTCACCCCGGCGCGCGTCCTGATGCAGGACTTCACGGGTGTGCCTTGCATCGTTGACCTTGCCACGATGCGTGAAGCCGTGCAGGAACTCGGCGGCGATCCTACCCGTGTGAACCCGCTGGCACCTGCCGAAATGGTCATCGACCACTCCGTGCAGATCGACACCTTCGGTTTCGCCGGAGCGGTCGAGCGCAACATGGAAATCGAATACCAGCGCAATGGCGAGCGTTACCAGTTCCTGCGTTGGGGCCAGACCGCATTTGACGACTTCAAGGTCGTCCCACCGGGCACCGGTATCGTGCACCAGGTCAACATCGAGTTCCTGGCTCGCACCGTGATGACCCGCGAGGTCAACGGCGTGCTTCGTGCCTACCCGGACACCTGCGTCGGCACCGACTCGCACACCACCATGGTCAACGGCATGGGCGTACTTGGCTGGGGCGTTGGCGGCATCGAGGCCGAGGCAGCAATGCTCGGCCAGCCAGTGTCCATGCTGATCCCACGCGTTGTCGGCTTCAAGCTCGCTGGCTCGATCCCGGCCGGCGCAACCGCAACCGACGTGGTGCTGACCATCACCGAAATGCTGCGTAAGCACGGCGTGGTTGGCAAGTTCGTTGAGTTCTACGGCGAAGGCGTGGCAGCAGTGCCGCTGGCTAACCGTGCAACCATCGGCAACATGTCCCCAGAGTTCGGCTCGACCGCCGCAATGTTCCCAATCGACGATGTCACCTTGGACTACCTGCGCCTGACCGGCCGTAGCCAGGAGAACGTGGACCTGGTCGAGGCATACGCCAAGGAACAGGGCATGTGGCACGATCCAAACCGCGAGATTCGCTTCAGCGAATACCTCGAGCTGGATCTGTCCACCGTGGTGCCATCGATCGCCGGCCCGAAGCGTCCACAGGACCGCATCGAGCTATCGGGCTCGAAGGAACAGTTCCGCAAGGACATCCACAACTACGTTTCGAACTCGGAAGACACCCAGGGTGTTGGCCGTCCATCGACCGCAGTTGAGGTGACCAAGGAAGATGGCGAGAAGTTCACCATCGACCACGGTCTGGTTTCGATCGCTTCGATCACCTCGTGCACCAACACCTCGAACCCTTCGGTCATGCTGGCCGCAGCGGTGCTTGCACGCAACGCCGCCGAAAAGGGCCTTGCCTCCAAGCCATGGGTCAAGACCTCGGTCGCCCCAGGCTCGAAGGTCGTCACCGAGTACTACGAGAAGTCCGGCCTCATGCCGTACCTGGAGAAGCTCGGCTTCTTCGTCGTAGGCTACGGCTGCGCAACCTGCATCGGTAACTCCGGCCCGCTGGATGCCGAGATCTCCGAGGCCATCAACGCCAACGACCTCGCAGCCACCGCGGTGCTCTCGGGCAACCGAAACTTCGAAGGCCGCATCAACCCAGATGTGAAGATGAACTACTTGGCTTCCCCGCCATTGGTCATCGCCTACGCACTGGCCGGCACCATGGACTTCGACTTCGAAACCGATTCCCTGGGCAAGGACAACGAGGGCAACGACGTCTTCCTGAAGGACATCTGGCCATCGCCAGTCGAGGTTCAGGAAATCATCGATTCCTCGATCGACGAAGGCATGTTCGCCAAGGGCTACGAAGGCGTCTTCGAGGGCGACGACCGCTGGAAGGCGCTCGACACCCCAGAGGGTTCAACCTTCAAGTGGGACGAGAAGTCGACCTACGCGCGCAAGGCTCCGTACTTCGACGGCATGACCGCCGAACCACAGCCGGTTTCCGACATCGACGGCGCTCGCGTGCTGTTGAAGCTGGGCGACTCGGTCACCACCGACCACATCTCGCCTGCAGGTTCGTTCAAGTCGGAAACCCCGGCCGGACAGTACCTGATCGAGAACGGTGTGGATCGCAAGGACTTCAACTCCTACGGCTCACGCCGTGGCAACCACGAGGTCATGATCCGCGGTACCTTCGCGAACATCCGCATCAAGAACCAGCTGCTGGACGGCGTCGAGGGTGGCTTCACCCGCGACTTCACCCAGGACGGCGCTCCGCAGGCTTACGTCTACGACGCTGCCGAGAACTACAAGAGCGCCGGCACCCCGCTGGTCGTGCTTGGCGGCAAGGAATACGGTTCGGGCTCCTCGCGTGACTGGGCTGCCAAGGGCACCGCACTGCTGGGTGTCAAGGCCGTCATCACCGAGTCCTTCGAGCGTATCCACCGCTCGAACCTGATCGGCATGGGCGTTCTGCCACTGCAGTTCCCACAGGGCGAGTCCGCTGATTCGCTGGGTCTGACCGGTACCGAGAGCTTCTCGATTGCCGGCGTGACCGAGCTGAACAACGGCACCACCCCGAAGACCCTGAAGGTGACCGCTACCGCCGAAGACGGCAAGGTCACCGAGTTCGACGCCGACCTGCGCATCGACACCCCAGGCGAAGCAGATTACTACCGCAACGGTGGCATCCTGCAGTACGTGCTTCGCCAACTTGCCGGTAGTAAGTGATTTCCTCGAATATGAGGCTGTCTAGGAGCTGACACCTCCGGCCGAATTTAGCTCCAGCGTCTCACACATGCGCCCCGATAGGCTTAGGCCCGTCGGGGCGCATGTGTCCATGGTTCAGTCGAGGTGCAGACGCCAGAACGGGTCGTCTGCCCAGGGGGCGGAGATGTCTCTGGCTTGCAGTTGCATGACCAGCCTTCAGCGCAAGTTCAGAGCCCGACGAATCGTGAAGTGCTCCTCCTTCATCCGTTTGCCCCGCGTGCACCGAGGCCGTATGCTTGTACCAACACGACAGGTCCGCTTCTCTAGATGAGACGCGGGCCTGTTCTCTTTCTGCCCCGCGCCGGGGACGCGGGGACGATAAGCACATGAGCACGCCGGACAGCACCTGCGCCAAGCCATTCCTGACGATCCCCGAGCAAATCCGGCGACTGCGCACCCGCGGCTTGGACTGCGGCCCGGATCAATTCGCTTCGGGAGTCCTCGAGCGCTACGGCTACTACCGGCTGTCGGGATATTGGCACCTCCACCGAGCTCGGCCCGAGCCTCCCGCGGATCGTTTCGACAAGGACGGTCGAGAGATCCGTCTGGAATCGTTCGTGCCCGAGACGAGCCTGGCCCACGTGGTCGCCCTATACGAGTTCGACCACGAGCTACGGACCCGTCTGGGCGACATCATCAGCATGGTTGAGACGTCGTTCCGGTTCCATGTCGGCCACCGACTCGGAAGGGGCGACCGGTTCGCTCAGCGGCGTCCTGAGAAGCTCGGCGCGCTCCGGCCGGCTGATTCGAGCGCGTCACCTGAGCCGACCACTGCCTACCGCGAATGGCTTGAGGAGTATGACCGCCATGAGAAGCGTGCACGGGGCGACTTCGTCGTCCACTTCCGCGAGACCTACGGTCCGCACCTGCCGATCTGGGTGGCGACGGAGGCGATGTCGTTCGGTGTCCTGAGCGGTCTCTACGACCTAATGCCCCAGGGCGACCAGGAGATCCTCGCCGCGCGGTTCCAGATCAGCACCGCTGACGGCAAGGGTGACCGCGGTGCCTTGAGTAACTGGCTTAACAACCTCCGCAATGTCCGGAACATCTGCGCGCACTACGGCCGCCTGTGGAACCGCACATTCGACGTGGTCATCGACGCGCCGGGGCGGGCGCGCACGGACGCGAGCCACCTCCTGGCCCCGCTCGTCGGCGATGGCATGAGTAACAAGCTCTATGGCGTGCTGCTCATCCTGCGCCACCTGATGCTGAGCATCGCGCCGGAGCGGTCCGACGTCGTCGACGTCGCCGACCTCATCGAGGCCAGGTCGCAGGAGATCGGATTCTCCGTGGCCCAGCTCGGCTTCCCCGACGGCTGGCGGAGCAGCTCGGCCTGGGGTCGGGGCTTCTCGCTCGATCCCTCGCCGATGCTGGCGGCCAGCTTGCTCGACCGCGCCAAGTGCTGGACAGCTGCAGAGACGCGAGCCGCGCTGACTCACGCAGAGGTCACTGAGGCCGAGCATGATCGGACCCCGGAGCAGGCGTCGCGGGCGTTGAAGGCGGCCCAGCGCAGCCTGCTGCGGGCCTATCGGAAGCACCAGGTCGTGATCGAGGTCGAACTGGGGAAGACCAAGCTCTATCCCGTTTTCCAGTTTCGCGACGGCAAGATCATCGACGCCCTCGCGGAGATCAACAAGGCGTTTGCCGCGGCTTGCGAAGACGCGGAGCCAGCGCCAGTCGCCGCGGCGCTGCTGGGTTGGTGGCAGACACCGCATCCTGGACTGCCGAAAGATTCGGACGGCTCGGATCGATCGCCGGTCGACCTACTGTACTCAATCTCCGAGCAGGACTTCGAAGCGGCAGTCGAAGACGCGGACGCCACGAGCAGCTTCGTCGTGCCGAGGCGGAGCTAGCGCCCGGGCAGACGGCGTCTCATGGAGCGCTGGCCTGCTAATTCCCATACTGCGGTGGTGAACGGTGGCCCGCCGCTAGGTACACCTCGCAGGGTTCCCACAGCTCGAGACCACGCACTTGCCGTTGGGGATTGATGAATGAAGCGCGTGGCTTCTTGGGCGCGCCGTGCGCAGATCACGCAGGGTCTCCTGCACAGGAGAGATCAGCTCGGGCCTTTCGGTAACGGGCTGATCGTGATGGGACGAGCGTGGTGCGGTCGCGCCGGTCTCAGCGTAGGACGCCGCGTGGGGTAAAGGCCTCAGCCATATCCTCGGCGATGACGATGCGCCTGTCGTGCGGAGACTGCATCCGCCGGCGCAACACTTGCGAGCCGATAACAAACCCAGGGTGATCCAGTCCAGGAATTTTGCGGACCTGTTCGAAGGGGCCGCCTTCAACTATATGAATGGTGCCCTTATGCGAACACCCCATCCCACATCGCCAGGCGCTGATTCAGACATCCGTTTGCGTGACACGGCGATCGATCGGATGCCGCCAAACGAGCACGACGATTGTTCCCACGAGAATCGCGGCTGTGAGCGCGAAGGGAACAGGGATCAGGGGGTCGACGAGAATCAGAAGAGCTGCTCCGGGTATGACCGTATTGACGATTTGGTCTGCATGGGGCCTGATCGCCAGCGCCCATATGCCGACGACGAATACCGCCAGCGGGACCGTGTAAGCGAACGATGCCCAGGGTTGATGCAGCTGGCTGTGACCGGTGAGGACGTCGATCTCAACCTCGATCCCAGCGGAGAACGCTCCAGCAGCAGCGAAGATGAAGTAGTGACCGTAGCCGTAGACCAGTGAGCTCCAAATCCCGTTGATAGCTCGGTGGTGTGGCGGCCAGAAGTAGATCCACCACAGTGCCGCGGTGGCGATGAGTGTGAGAACGGCGATCGAAATCAGTGGCCCGATTGCATCGGCGTCGTGCACGGCTTCGATGATCGCGTTCGCGGAAGCCAGCAGGCTCTCGCCGAGAAGGATGAGGGTGAACAGTCCGTACCGCTCGGTGATGTGATGCGGATGCCATGGGGTCGAGCCGGTGTGGTCAGCGACGATCGGTACAGAGATCTCCGCGACGAACAGCAGGACCAAAGCGACTGGGAATAGGCCTGCCGGCAATAGCAAGGCAGTGAGCCAGAGGACCTGAACCAGGGCGATGCCGCCCGCGTAGATGAGGGTTGCGCGGCGTGCCGATCCTGCTCCTCGAGATGCGCGCAGCCATTGGGCGACAAGTGCCAGCCTCATGACGACGTACGCGAGAATCAAAACAGAGAAGTCGTGCTCCTCGAATACCGGGCCGATGCCAGAGGCGAGGACCAGTACGCCGCCCATCTGGACGATGGTCAGTACTCGGTAGAGCCAGTCATCGGTATCGAAGCTGGTGGCGAACCAGGTGAAGTTCATCCACGCCCACCAGATCCCGAAGAACACGATCAAGTAAGTGACGATGCCGTCGAGGATGTGGCCCTCGACGAGCTCGTGATGCAACTGGGCGGCCGCAATGCTCACAGCGACAACGAAGACCAGGTCAAAGAACAACTCCAGCGTGGAGGCTGTCCGCCCGGATTCGTGCGGGTCGCGCGGTCGCATGGGCACAAGGCCGAATCGAGAGGAGGTGGGCATGGTGCAGAATCCTAATCCGTTGAGAACCCCGGCGACCAGTGTTGGTCGCCGGGGTGCTCATTTGAGTCGTCGGTCAATGAGTGGGAGCACCAGTGAGGTGTGAACGAGCCACGACTGTTCCAAAAATAGTCGTCCTCGCGGCAGCCAGGGCGTGCCTCCTTGCGTGGCTCTGGAAGCACACCCTGGCTAAATCCTTAGCCGACTGCGGTGCGGGCGATCTCGGCGTCCTGTTCGGGCGTTCCACCCGAGACGCCGAGCGCGCCGATGAGCCGACCGTTCTCGTCCAGGATCGGAACGCCGCCGCCCATCAACAGGAGCCCACCGTTGGTGTGGTCGAAGTGCGGGACGGGCTCGCCGATCTGCAGGGGCGCGTTCAGCGCTTCGCTTGGTGCCTCGAACATGACTGAGGTTCGTGATTTCGCCAGCGCGAGATCGTTGGAAGCCAGCCAGGCTCCATCCATGCGCTCGAAAGCGACGAGATTTGCTCCAGCATCAAGGACGGCGAAGACGGCATTCAGGCCGAGATCGCGGGCCTTCTCCTGGCCGGCGTCGATAATCCGGCCGGCAGCTTCAAGAGTGATTGTCGAGTGTGACATCAGATTGGTTCCTTTCTTCTGCTCTGCCTCAGGCCTTCTGGGTCCATTCGGTTTCCTGCCACTGCTTGGCGGCATCGATGGTCTCCAGTGGCCGCATGGTCCGGTAGTCAGGATCGTTAGAGACGATGGTCTCCACCATCGCGTCGACCATTTCCTGCGGATCGGCCTGGTCGGCCAGTGAGGGTCCAAAGTCAGGCATGGGGACGTGCGCGGTCTCGGCGTCGTGCCATTGCACGTAGCTCTCAGCGCCGGTGTCGTTGAATCCAGTTCCGAAGACTCCGGGGTTAACGGTGGCGACCTTGATGCCGAACTGCTCCAGCTCGGCCTTCATGGAGCCGGCGACGGCCTCGATCGCGTGCTTAGTCGCGCAGTAGGCACCGAGGAAGGGAACGACGAGGATCCCGCCCATCGACGACGTCCACACGATTCGTCCGCTCTTTCGGGCGATCATCTTCGGCGTGATGGCCTGGACTAACTCGAGATGTCCGAACAGGTTGATGTCGAACGATTCCCGCACGCGCTGCAGCGGGATGTCGACCATTGCTCCGCCCTCCATGACGCCGGCGTTCAGGACGAGGACGTCGACGTCGAAGGAACCGGCGTGGGCAACGTCGATCGCGTCGAGAAGATTGAGCTTGATGACTTTGAGCTCGACGCCAGCCGCTTCGGCGTCCGCCCGGAGGCCACGGACCTGTGGCCAGGTCTCGGCGGCGGCGATCACCTTGTGGCCTTGACGGGCAAGCTCCAGTGCGGTTCCTTGGCCGAATCCGCTGCTGGCACCTGTGATGAGTATCTTCTGGGACATGTGAAACTCCTCTGAGTAACTATCTGGATACTTACATACGGAAGCCTGCCACATCTTGCCGGCACGGTCAATAACTAGATGGTTACCTATAGACTGAGGGCATGCCACCAGATGCAACAGACACCAAGCGACGGATCCTCGTCGCGGCACGCGGAGAGTTCGCCCAGTTCGGCCTGGCCGGCGCGCGGGTGGACCGAATTGCCAAGACGGGACGGGTCAACAAGCGATCGATCTATGTGCACTTCGGGCCGAAGGATCAGCTTTTCGACCTGGTCGTGGCAACGGCATTGACCGAGATGGCCGAAGAGGTGCCGTTCACTGCTGAGGATCTGCCGTCCTACGCTGGCGCACTGTTTGACTACTTGACTGCACGGCCCGAGGTCTTGCGGTTGACAACCTGGGCTGGTCTTGAGCGTGCCGATGCCTCGCAGGGCGAGGTTCAGGCATATGCGCCCAAGGTAGCAGCTCTGTCGGAGTCGTTCGATGATGCAGCTGTCGACGTGCTCGCTTTGTTGCTTGGCCAGATCACCGCCTGGCAGTTCGCGTCGTCTGCACTGCGCGCACATGCTGCAGAAGGACCCTGGTCAACTGAGCGTCTTCGGCGACACCGCATCCTGCTCATCGCATCAGTCGAGGCGCTCGTCAGTGTCGCGGAGGGCAGTGTCAAGGGGTCGCCTTCGCCGAGCTGAGATCTGCCCCCCACTTGTAGAGAGGTAGCACAAGGCGTGGGCTCGTTCGATCGATGCCGTGAGGACCTCACGCTCCCCACGTCCTCGTTTCTGGTTCGGCGTCTCGTGATCATCTCCCTGACAATCCACGTGACGCGGAGCCCGATCGGGCGGTGGCCTCGGTGTCAGAAGTCGGAGTCCAATACGCCTCATACGCGACGACTTTTCGAGATGCCACGACAGGTGCAGCGGCCGTCCTCAGGATTCCACACGACCGGCGACAAGGCGAGCATTCGGGGAAGGGGTGAGGCTCCCAAGTACCGCAACCGAAGCATCTCAACGGGGATAGATGGGCAGCTGCAAAGTAGTCACACACGCCTCCTAATGTGCCTCTGATCAGGAAATTTGCCTCGTCGACAGGAGCGTTCAACTACCGCACACTTCAGCGAAGCATGTCTCAGTACGTCCTGCGCCAGATTGCCGCTGCTAACTAAGGTTTCCACCTGAAGTTGGTTCCGGTTTCTGGAACAACGCCGAAGGCCCCAAAGCAATTGCTATGGGGCCTTCGGGCATTTAATGCCCTGCGGCAAGGAACTAAGCTGAAGCCATGAGCGCTAACTGGCATCGTGGCCTGCTCGCCGACCCGCAGGCGGCATTGGTGCAGCAGTGGCTGAGTTCTCCGCTGCTGGTTGAAGATCTCTCGTGGGGTCTGACCGACACCCGAGTGCTGCGCCTGCGTTCACTCGGACGGGACTACATCCTCAAGACGGCCGGATCGGCGAATCTTCATCTCGGCCGAGAGTTCAAGGCCCACGCAGGCTACACCGCCCCGTTGCTGGCACACGGGCTGACCGCTGCATTGCGTCATGAAGACCGGGCGCTGCGTCTGCTGCTCCTGGATTATTTGCCCGGTGTCTTATGCGAACGGACTTCCAGCGCCGATGACCCGGAGGTACACGAGCAGGCGGGGCGGGCATTGCAGCTCCTGCACGGGCAGCACGCCAAGGTGGACGAAGGATATGAAAAGAATTTCATAGCCAATGGCCTGAAATGGCTGGACGCAGAGCACCGGATTGAACCGAGTTTCGTGGCCGCCGCGCGCAAGATCTTCGCAGATTATCGTCCTGAACCGGTCCTCGTGGTGCCCACGCACGGTGATTGGCAACCGCGTAACTGGTTGATAGATCAAGGGAAACTGCGGGTGATCGACTTCGGCCGTTTCGCCTTCCGGCCCGCCGAAAGCGACCTGGCCAGGCTCTCGGCCCAGCAGTGGCGCGAGCATCCTGAACTAGCTACCGCGTTCTTTCGAGGGTATGGCCAGGACCCGCGGGAATTGCGCAGCTGGCCCATCGTGCAGCTGCGCGAGGCGATCGGCACCGCGGCCTGGGCCTACCAGGTCGGCGACACGGCCTTTGAAATCCAAGGACACCGTATGCTGCGCGACGCGTTGGAACTATTCTGAAAATACCGGCGGCGGCCCCAGGCTTGCGGGCTGCCGCCTAACAGTAGTCAAGGTCATTGCGGGTAAATTCGCACCTCACCGCAAGGTGACGGATAATGGAAATAGTCCTGCGAAAGCTACACTAAGAGTTTCGGATGGATCGACCGGTCCGTAGTGGGCGAACAAGTAAAGGGGATGACAGTGTCTTTGTTGGAGACCATCAACAAGCCTAGCGATCTGCGGGCACTTACCCTGGAACAATTGGAGGACCTCGCGGGGGAAATTCGCGCATTCCTCATCGCCAACGTGGCCCGTACCGGCGGCCACCTCGGACCGAACCTCGGGGTGGTCGAACTGACCTTGGGCATTCACCGTGTCTTTGACTCACCCACCGACTCCATCGTCTTCGATACCGGTCACCAGTCCTACGTGCATAAGCTCGTCACCGGACGCCAAAACTTCACCACCCTGCGTCAGCAAGGTGGACTTGCCGGTTATCCGGACCGCGGAGAGTCCGAACACGACATCGTCGAATCATCCCACGCCTCCTCCTCCCTCTCTTGGGTCGATGGCATCTCGCGGGCCAACAAGCTGCGCAAAAACACCGAGCGCTACGCGATTGCGCTGGTCGGTGACGGCGCCCTGACCGGTGGCATGGCCTGGGAAGCGGTCAACAATATTGCCGCCGACAAGGATCGCAAAGCCATCATCGTGGTCAACGACAATGGACGCTCTTATGCGCCGACCATCGGCGGACTCGCCAACCAGCTCTCGGGCCTGCGCCAGCAGCTGGATAAGTTCCGCACCCACCCGTACTACGAAGATGCCATGAGCAAGCTCAAGGGCAGGCTCAAGGACTCGGGGGCGGTAGGAAACTTTGCCTACAAGTCCCTGCATGCCACCAAGAAGGGCATCAAGGACTGGTGGGCTCCGCAGGGCCTGTTCGAGGATCTGGGGCTGAAATATATCGGACCCATCGATGGGCACAACCAGGGCGCCGTAGAAGAAGCATTGCTCCAGGCCAAGCAGTTCGGCGGCCCGGTGCTGGTGCATGCGATGACCGAAAAGGGCCACGGCTATGCGCCGGCCATTGCCGACGTGGCGGATCAGTTCCACGCCGTGGGCGTGATCGACCCGGAGACCGGCACCCCGGTGTCCAGCGGGGGAGCGCAGAGCTGGACCAGCGTCTTCGGCGAGGAAATTGCCGTAGTGGCGGATGAACGCGAGGATATTGTCGCAATCACCGGGGCCATGCTGCAGCCGGTGGGCCTGAAGAAGATGGCCGACAAGTACCCCGAGCGCGTCATTGACGTGGGAATCGCCGAGCAGCATGCCATGACGGCCGCCGCGGGACTGGCCTTTGGCGGCCTGCACCCGGTAGTTTGCGTCTACGCGACCTTCCTGAACCGGGCCTTCGACCAGCTGCTGATGGATGTGGCACTGCACAAGGCCGGGGTCACCATCGTGCTGGACCGGGCCGGAGTCACCGGCCCCGACGGCCCAAGCCATCACGGCATGTGGGATATGGCGCTGACCCAGATCATTCCAAATCTGCACCTGGCAGCCCCGCGTGATGCCTCGCGGCTGCGCGAAGAACTCCGCGAAGCGCTGGCCATCGACGACGCGCCGAGCGTGGTGCGGTTCTCCAAGGGATCGGTGGGCGAGGAAGTCGAGGCGATCGACCGGCTGCCAGATGGGGTGGACGTGCTGGCACGGCTCGGCGACCGGGCGGCCCCGGATGTGCTGATCGTCTCGGTGGGCGCGATGAGCGAGCTCTCCCTGGACGTCGCACACCGGCTGAACAGCCAAGGCATTTCGGTTTCCGTCGTTGACCCGCGCTGGGTGCTGCCGGTACCGGCTTCGGTGGTTTCCTTGGCCGCCCGCCACCGCATCGTGGTCTGCATCGAAGATGGCGTGCGCGCCGGGGGCGTCGGTTCCCGGCTGCGTACCGAAATGCGCGCTGCAGGGGTCGACACGGCCTTGAACGAGGTCGGTCTGCCCACCGAGTTCCTGGCTCACGGCAGCCGCGCCCAGGTGCTTGAACGCGTGGGGTTGACCGCCAAGCAGGTAGCCCGCGACACGCTGGCCCAGGTGCTCGGCACGAAGGTGCCCTTCGCCCGGCCGCTGCCTGGCCAGGAACTTCCCACCGGGCAGATTCCCAAGCTGTGAGCGGACCGATGCCATTGCCAACCGGGTTAACGCGGAACCCGGAGCCGATGAAATTCGGCTCGCTGATTGTCAGCCGTGCCTGGAAATACGACGGTAGCCCCCACTGGGTGGTCCCCGGTTTTTACCTTGGCTCCGATGAACACGGCCATTGGCTGCACCAGCCGGCCGGTTCTTTGGTCGCCAGGCCCGGAACCGCGCATCTGGCGGCTACCGACGCGCTGTGCCTGGTTCCGCACCGGGGCTTCTGGGTAGCGACCCTGTATTCAGATGCGGCCGATGACTTCGATGTCTACATCGATCTGGCTACTTCCATCGGCTGGCAGCCGCTGCGCCGCGGCGGGTGGGAAGTGAATTCCGTGGACATGGACCTCGACGTCATCCGTTCGCGCACCCGAGGCACGTTCCTGGACGACGAAGACGAATTCGCGGAGCATTCGCTCAGCATGAAATATCCCGAGGAACTGCAGCGCCAGATGCGCGAAACCAGCGCCACGCTATTGCACGACGTCGCCGAGAACCTGCCGCCCTTCACCCACGCACACCGACAGATCTGGCTGGCCAAGGTCGCGGAACTCCCGCACTGAGCCCGGCACCCAAACCTACCTAGAGGAAAAAACTATGGCGATCATCCGCACCTACCGTCTTGACGAGAAGAACGAACTGCAGTTCCGCGAAGCCTGGTACCAGCAGTTTGACGACGAGGAACTCGGACAGTTCGTGATCAACCACGGTACCGTCGGCCACATGTCAAAGACCAACGAAGTCCAAGATGTGAAGGCCGAACGCGCCGACGAGCTCTTCGCCGGATTCCTGGCCACCTGCGCGGAGGACGGCTTCGCGGAGATCCCTACCGAGGAACAGAGCTGGGTGATCGTGCAGTACGCGCTGAAGACGGTGGAAGGCACCGAACGCGACCGCTACATGGAGAAGAAGGCGACCGAAGCGCTGACCGGACACCTCGCCTGGCGGGGACTTGGCACCGTGGAGTCTAGCGACTTCGCGCCGCGCAAGTTGAACATCCGGGTGCTCTCACCGGCTCCAAAGCTTGCCGTCGCGGCGGTTAAGGTGTGCATCCGTGACGCCAAGCTGGACTTCACCAAGATGAGCGTGGGCACCGCGCCCTATGACAACCTGGAGGCCGTCAAGATGGCTCACCCGATGCCGGCGAAACCATTTTCACTGAGCTAGAAGCGACGGGGCCGCACGCTGGCCCGCAGTAGCTGCGCCCGAAAGCGATGCTGAAGCCAGGCTTCTCCGCCATCGGCCGCACGAAGCACAAAGGACTAAGGACAAATGATTCCACAAGAGGATCGGGACGAATCCCCGGGAGCCACGCGTAAAACATCACAGATCGGGGCCACTCGAACACCACTTCACCTGGTGTTCCAAGCCTGCCTCGGTGTGATTGTTGGAATTGGCATTACCTCGCTGCTCGGCGAGGTGCCCGGTGCCCAGCTGGCCCTGGGCGGCGTCTTCGTGGTGCTTGCCGCGTGGATCGTTGAGCAAGGTTTCCGGCTGCCGGCCCCGACTACGAAGACCGGATCGCGGATCCGCCTGGTCTTGCGCCTGGTTTCGCTGATCGGCTTCACAATCGCCGTCAGCCCGCTGCTGACCCTGATCGAAGCATGAGCGATTCACCACGAGCCAGCTAATCGCTAAGCGGTAACCGGAGCAAGGCCCTGCTCTTGGCCACCCTCCAGCCGAGCCCCGGCGTGGTGCTGGGCTTCGGCTTGGCTTTGCAGCCGCTTTTGGTGCTCAACGGCTGGAGCGCAGCCAGCTAGCCGACCAGCAAGTTTTAGCATGCAGCGCAAAGCGCAAGAGCCGGCCGGAACAATCCCGCAAGGGAAAAGTTCCGGCCGGCTCTTTTGGCTTGCCGCGACGCTTAGTCGGTGCCGGAGTCGAACGCTGCGGACTCGATGGCGCGGTCCTGCGCCCGTCCGGAATCATCCACAGGCGAAGCGTCAACGATATCGTTGGCGCCGCCGTTCTCCAACGAGCCAACGAGCTTTGCGGTGGATCCACCGACAAGGCCCATGCCGGCGTACTGTTCCAGGCGACCGCGTGAATCGGCGATGTCCAGGTTGCGCATGGTCAGCTGGCCGATGCGATCCAGTGGGCCGAAGGCTGCGTCGCCTACGCGCTCCATGGACAGCTTATCCGGGTGGTAGCTCAGGTTCTCGCCTTCGGTGTTCAAGATGGTGTAGTCGTCGCCGCGGCGCAGACGTACCGTCACGGTACCGGAGATGGCCGAGCCGACCCAACGCTGCAGCGCCTCGCGCAGCATCAGCGCCTGCGGGTCCAACCAGCGGCCTTCGTACATCAGGCGGCCCAGGCGGCGGCCTTCGTTGTGGTAGCTGGCCACGGTGTCTTCGTTGTGGATGGCGTTGACCAGACGCTCGTAGGCGATGTGCAGCAGCGCCATGGCCGGAGCCTCGTAGATGCCGCGCGACTTCGCCTCGATGATGCGGTTTTCGATCTGGTCGCTCATGCCCAGTCCGTGACGTCCGCCGATGATGTTTGCCTCGTTGACCAGGGCCACCGGATCGGTGTATTCCTTGCCATTGATGGCAACCGGGCGGCCGGCGGAGAAGGTGACCGAAACATCCTCGGCCTTGACCTCGACGGATTCGTCCCAGTACTTCACGCCCATGATCGGCTCGACAGCCTCGAGGGAGGTGTCCAGCAGTTCCAGGGTCTTCGCCTCGTGGGTTGCGCCCCAGATGTTGGCATCGGTCGAGTAGGCCTTTTCGGCCGAGTCGCGGTAAGGGAAACCGTGCTCCTGCAGCCATTCGCTCATCTCCGAGCGTCCGCCGAGCTGAGCGACGAATGCCGGGTCAAGCCATGGCTTGTAGATGCGCAGCTTCGGGTTGGCCATCAGGCCGTAACGGTAGAAGCGCTCGATGTCGTTGCCCTTGTAGGTCGAACCATCGCCCCACACGTCAACGCCGTCTTCGCGCATGGCGCGCACCAGCAGGGTGCCGGTGACCGCGCGGCCCAGCGGGGTGGTGTTGAAGTAGGCTTTTCCGCCCGAGCGAATGTGGAAGGCACCGCAGGAAAGCGCGGCGAGACCTTCTTCGACCAGGGCTGGCTTGCAATCGACCAGGCGCGAGGCTTCGGCGCCGTATTCCAGGGCGCGGTCCGGAACTGCATCGATATCTGGCTCGTCGTACTGGCCGAGATCGCCGGTGTAGGTGTACGGGATGGCGCCCTTGTCGCGCATCCAGGCAACTGCGACCGAAGTATCAAGGCCGCCGGAGAACGCGATACCTACGCGTTCGCCTACAGGGAGAGAGGTGAGGACTTTAGACATGTTTCCATCCTAATGGATAAATATGCAACACAGTGAATTGAGGCGTGAAATGTTCCGCACACCGTCCTACCCGATAGCCTATGGGTAAGTAGCCGTTGCGTGAAGCGGCCCCACGAAAACAATCAAAGAGGTGCTTATGGAATTTCGTCAGCTTGGCCGCAGTGGTCTGAGTGTTTCCGTCGTCGGACTCGGTTGCAACAACCTGGGGCGTCCCGGAACCGCCACGGAATCTCAGGAGGGAACCGACGCGGTGATCCGCGCCGCCCTCGATTCAGGAATCACCCTCTTCGATGTTGCCGACACCTATGGGCGTGAACCCGGATTGTCCGAAGAGCGCCTGGGCAAGGCGTTGGGCGCCGCCCGCAAGGACGTGGTCCTAGCGACAAAATTCGGCATGGATATGAAAGGCGTCAACGGGCCCGACTTTTCGGCTCGTGGCTCGCGGCGGTATATTGTCAACGCCGTGGAGGCCTCGCTGCGCCGACTTGGTACCGACCATATCGACCTGTATCAGTTCCACACCCCTGATGCGAACACTCCCATTGACGAAACCTTGCGTGCCCTGGATGACCTGGTCACCAGCGGCAAGGTGCGCTACCTCGGCCATTCCAATCGGTCCGGCTGGCAGATCGCCCAGGCGGAATATGTGGCCCGCGAGCTGGGAACGGAGCGATTCATCTCGGCGCAGAACCACTACAACCTGATCGACCGCCGGGCCGAGCTGGAAGTGTTGCCCGCAGCCAAGGAGTTCGGGCTCGGGGTCCTTCCCTACTTCCCGCTGGCCAATGGATTGCTCACCGGAAAGTACGCCAAGGGCTCGGCGCCCCAGGGCAGCCGGTTGACCCATGCCCGCCAGCAACTACTGGAAACCAGCGATTTCGAACAGCTGGAGAAGTTCTCCGCCTTTGCCGCCTACCGCGATCTGGCACCGGCCGAGCTGGCCTTCTGCTGGCTGGCTGCACAAGGGCCGGTGGCTTCGGTGATCGCCGGTTCCACGCGTCCGGAGCAGGTCAAGGCCAATGCGCACGCGATTCGGTGGGTGCCCACCACGGAGGAAAGCGCTGAAATCGACGCGATCTTCCCTAGCCCGCAAAAGGTTGCCCTGTTTTAGCGGAACACCGCCAAAGACGCGGAGCTAAGGTGCGCCAGCCCAAGAAGGGGTCGGCGCACCTTAGCTCCGTGAACTGTCAGCTGTCCGTGGTTCAGGAATCCTGCGGCGGGTAGACGAGGATGTTCTCGCCCTCGATGGCCGCCGCGTAGCGAACCAGCGGTCGCGGGGCCGGCCCACCGAGCACGGTACCGTCCTGGTAGGCATAGCGTGATCCGTGGCAGGGGCAATAGAAGTTCGCCTCATCGGTGTCCGTGCCGACCGCGCAACCTTGGTGGGTGCAAATATTCGAGTATGCCAGCACCGTGCCCGCGTCGGCGCGATAGAGCAAGACTCCTAGGTCCTTGCCGCTTGCTGGACCGCGCACGGTCACTTCGGCCTTGCCGTTCTCGGGCAATTCTGCCGTGCCGAGCACAATTTGCCCTTCCCCGCTGGGGCTGGGCGCCTCGCTCTCCGGGATAGCTGGCTCGGAGGAGGATCCGCCGCTACAGGCGGTGAGCGCAACGATGGTTCCTGCGGCACCGGCCGCCCCGAGCAAGTTGCGGCGCGTTGGTGGGATAGATCCATTCATAGGCCAATTGTTGCAGACGATGCCCGGGCTGGCACTAGCCCAAGGGCATTTATTCCTCCGCCGCCCGTCGCTAGGCCTGGCCCAGATACACCACGATCTGCTCATCTTCGATGGTGCAGGCATAGCGAGGCAGCGCGGCAATGGCCGGACCGGCGGACACCGCACCGTCGGCGGGTTGGAATCGCGAGCCGTGGCAGGCGCAGTAGAAATCATCTTTGGAAGATTTCGTAGTCACCGCACATCCTTGATGAGTGCAGATATTCGAGTAGGCATGCACGGTCTTCGCATCCTGGCGGAAAAGCAAGACGCCTATTTCTTCACCGGTAGCCGGGTCCTTCGCCACGACCTGTGCGCGGGACTTCTCGGGAAGGTCCGCCAACGGCAAGACGTTCTGCGCTTCGCCGGTTGGTTCGGGCACTTGCCCGGGTGTCGGATTCGGGGCGGCAGATTCTCCGTTGCCGCAGGCGGCGAGCAGGGCGCTGGATCCTAGAAGCGCGGAGGCGCACATCACCGTGCGGCGGGCTGGGCGTGCAAATTCGGTCATACCGGGATTCTCTCAGATGAACCTGTGCCATAGCTAAGCCGAAGATTACTCTCGTCTCTAGTCAACGCCGATTGTGTCCGGCATGGACAACGCCCCGTGCTGCCAACGACTCCGTGGGGGAGTCGGCAACACGGGGCGTGAACTGCCGGGGTGTTAGGAATTGAATTTCTTCCCGTTCACCCGCTCGGAGGCTCCGACCTGATCCAGATACGGGGTGATCCCGCCCAGATGCATTGGCCAACCCGCACCGGTGATCATGCACAGATCAACGTCGGCGGCCTCGGCGACCACCCCTTCGGAAAGCAGCAGGCCGATTTCTTCGGCCAGCGCATTCTGCACCCGGGTGAGGATCTCATCCTTGGTCGACGGCTTGCCGCCGAAGCTCAGCAACGCTTGGGCCGCGGGATCCAGCATCGGCTGGCCGTTGCCGTCCTTGGCCCATAAGCTGGTGATCTTCGCGTCGACCAATTTGCCGAGGTTCTCGGACACCGCGAACCGATCCCCGAAGGACGCGTTGAGCGACTCGTTGACGTGCTGCGCGACGGGCAGACCCACCATGGCCAGGAGCGTGAACGGCGTCATCGGCAGGCCCATGGGAGTCAGCGCGGTATCCGCCGTCTGCGCGTCGGTGCCTTCGTCGAACGCGGCCTGAACTTCGCTCATCAGCCGCAAGAGCACGCGGTTCACCACAAATGCCGTGGCGTCCTTGGTGCGCACCGTCGTCTTGCGCAGGTTCTTGCCCAGGGCGAAGGCGGTGGCTACGGTGGTTTCATTCGTCCACTGCGTCGCAGCGATTTCCAGCAGTGGCATCACCGCTACCGGGTTGAAGAAGTGGAAGCCGACAAGGCGTTCGGGATGCAATAGGTCCCGTCCCATCTCGGTGACCGAGAGCGAGGAGGTGTTCGTGGCCAGGATGCATTCGGGGGAGACGACGGCTTCTACCTCGGCGAAGACCTGCTTCTTGACGTTGAGTTCCTCGAAGACCGCCTCGATGACGAAGTCGGCATCGGCGAACACCTCCTTGGTGACCGAACCGGAAACCAGCGCCTTGGCGCGGTTGACCGCGTCCTGGCTCATCCGGCCTTTGCCGTGCAACTTGTCGATCTCACCGTGGATGTAGGCCAAGCCCTTGTCGATGCGTGACTGATCCAGATCGGTGATGATCACCGGAACGTTCAACTTGCGCACGAAGAGCAAGGCCAGCTGGCTGGCCATGAGGCCCGCGCCGACCACGCCGACCTTGGTAACCGGTCGGGCGAGCTTGGCATTGGGCGCTCCGGCCGGGCGCTTGCCGCGCTTTTGCACCAGCTCGAGGAAGGCATACACGGTATTTTTGAACTGGTTGGTGGCCATCAGCTCGGTGAGCGCCTGGATTTCCAGTTCGGCCGATTCCTTTTGGGTGAGCTTCAACCCCTGGCGGAAGACTTCGAGCACCTTGTAGGGCGCGGGGGCTGCTCCGGAAAGTTTCGCGTCGACAAACTGTTCGGCCTTGTCTGCCGCCTGCAGCCAGCGTCGGGCTACCTCTGGATCGCTGGGGTCTACCGAATTTTCTCGTTTGACCTCGATGTCGCCGCTGAGCACGCCGTCTGCGAACGCGACCGAGCTCTCGATGAAGTCGGCGGGCTCGAATAGCGCATCGGCCACACCGAGCTTGTAGGCCGCCGGGCCGGAGAGCGTGCGGTTGTTGTTCAGCGGGTTCTCCACCATGACCTGCAACGCGTTTTCTGGTCCGATGAGCCGCGGCAGTCGGTAGACACCGGCCCATCCCGGGATCAGGCCCAGGAAGGCTTCGGGCAGCCCCAGGGCTCCGGCTGCGGTGCTCACCGTGCGGTAGGTGCAGGCCAGCGCGATTTCCAGACCGCCACCTAGGGCAAGCCCGTTGGTGAACGCAAAGGTCGGCACCCCTAGATCTGCGAGCAATGCGTAGGCTCGGTGCCCGAGGGTGGCCATCGCGGTCGCCTGCTCCGGTGCGGAGAGCCGGGTGACCGCCGAGAGGTCGGCGCCGGCGATGAGGAAGTAGGGCTTGCCGGTGATGGCCAGTCCGTGGATTTCCCCGGCCTTGGCGCGGGCCGCCTGCTTTTCGAGCGCGGCATGCAGCTCCAGCAGGCCGTTGGGGCCCAGCGTGGTGGGCTTCTTATGGTCCAACCCGTTGTCCAGGGTGAGCAGTACCAGGGTTTTGCCGCTCGGTAGGGCTACATCCTTGGTGAACGAGTGGGTGATCGTTTCATCGTGCATGAGTTCGGCTACGGCCGAAAAGTCCTGAGTCATTTCTTGCTCCCTAAGCCTTTGCGCCAAATTCTGCGTGGTTTGGATTCTCCCAAATCACCGTGCCACCCATGCCGAGGCCGATGCACATGGTGGTAATTCCGTAACGCACCGTGTGGTCCTCTTCGAACTGGCGGGCCAGCTGAGTCATCAGGCGCACGCCCGAGGAAGCCAGCGGATGGCCAACGGCGATCGCCCCGCCGTAGCGGTTCACCCGCTCATCGTCTTGTGCGATGTTGTAGAAGTCGAGGAAGGAGAGCACCTGCACGGCGAAGGCCTCGTTGATTTCGAACAGTCCGATATCGGTGATGCTCAGGCCGGCCTTGGACAGCGCCTTTTCGGTGGCCGGAACGGGGCCGTATCCCATGACATCGGGCTCCACCCCGGCGAAGGCGAAGGAAACCATGCGCATCTTCGGTGTCAGTCCCAGCTCACGCACCGCTGCGCCGCTGGCGAGCATAGCTGCGGTGGCCCCGTCGTTCAGTCCCGCCGCGTTGCCGGCGGTCACCCGGCCGTGGGCACGGAATGGGGTGCGCAGTTCGGCCAGCGATTCCAAGCTGGTGCCCGGCCGCGGTGGCTCGTCAACGGTGTTGACCGCCCAGCCTTCGCCCGGACGCTGCGCGGCGACCGCCACGAGATCCGGCTGGATCTGGTTGTTCTCATAGGCGCGAGCCAGTTTGTTTTGCGAGGCTACCGCGTAGCTGTCGGCGCGTTCCTTGGTGATTTCCGGAAAGCGGTCGTGCAGGTTCTCCGCGGTGTTGCCCATGTTCAGGGCCTGCGGGTCAACGATCTTCTCGGAGAGGAAGCGCGGGTTCGGATCCGCGCCCTCACCCATGGGGTGGTTCCCCATATGCTCGACGCCGCCGGCGATGGCCACGTCGTAGGAGCCGAAGGCAATGCCGCCGGCCAGCGAGGTCACCGCGGTCATGGCGCCCGCGCACATCCGGTCGATGGCGAATCCGGGCACCGACTTTGGGATTCCGGAGAGCAGGCCCACGGTGCGTCCGATGGTCAGTCCCTGGTCGCCGGTCTGGGTGGTGGCAGCCATGGCGATCTCATCGATCTTCTCGGCGGGTATTTCTGGGTTGCGGCGAAGCAGGCCACGTACGGCCTTGACCGCGAGGTCATCGGCGCGGGTGCCGTGGTAGATTCCCTTCTCGCCTGCCTTGCCGAAGGGGGTGCGTACCCCGTCGATGAAGACGACATCGCGGTCGTCGAGCGAGGTGTGCGCGTTTCCGGGCACGGTCGAGGTGTTGACACTCACCGTCGGGCTCCTTGGGGTAGTTTCAGGCTGCCCCGAGAGCCGGGGCAGTGGCCAGCATCACTGTGACCTGAACCATACGTTACTCATGAGTAACTTCAAGTGCAAGTGCTGGTTCCACCCTCCGGGCCCCGCTAGCGCTATTTTGCTCTAGCCGCGCAGCGCCTGGGCGAGTTTTGCGCTGAGCAGATCACGTTGCCAGGGGCGCGCGCCGAGTTCTTCCAAAGCGGCATCGATCGATCCGGCGCTGTATATGGCCGGGGGATTCCAGCACAGCGCACGCAAGAACTTCGGGGTCAGAAGATTTTCTCCCGGAATGTTCCATTCTTCGCTGACTTCCGCAAGCACCTCTCGGGCAGCCGTCAGCCGGACCGCGGCCTGCGGGTTCTTCTCGCTCCACAGGCGCGCGTTCGGCAGTTCCGAACCGCCGGTTCGCAGGTCTGGGAGGTCCGTGGAATTTCGCCCGCGCTGCATCGCATCCAGCCAGCGCGGAGCGTCGCGCTTGGCGCTGCGCCCGTGGAAGCCGGAAATCTGCAGCAATGCGGGGACGCTGTTCGGCCGGTGGTCGACGGCTGCCATAATCGCAGAGTCTGGCAGCAAGCGGCCCGGAGCCACATCGCGGGACTGGGCCAGGGTCTCGCGGGACTGCCAGAGCTCACGCGCCACCGCGAGATTGCGCCGGTTTTTGATCTTATGGATTCCGGAGAGTTTGCGCCAGGCTTCCGGTGGGGCCACCGGGTCCGGCAGCTGGCGGACGTACTCGAATTCTTGGACGGCGAATTCCAGCTTGCCCTGCTCCTCAAGCACCTCGGAAATCTTTTCGCGCAGTTCGAAGAGCACCTCGACGTCCAGCGCCGCGTAATTCAGCCAGGACTCCGGCAGCGGCCGGGTGGACCAGTCCACCGCCGAGTGTTCCTTGGCCAGCTGCAGTCCAAGCAGTTCGCCGACCATGGTGCCCAGGGCCACGCGGGGGAAACCCGCCAAGCGTCCGGCCAGTTCGGTATCGAACAGGCCGGTGGGGGAGAGTCCCGCGTCGTGCAGGCAGGGTAGATCTTGGGTGGCCGCGTGGAGGATCCACGGCAGCTCGTTCATGAGTTCCAGCAGCGGGTCCAGCGAGTCGAGGCTCTCCGGGTCGATCAGCCAGGTGCTTGCGCCTTCGCGGCGGATCTGGATGAGGAAGGCGCGTCGTCCATAGCGGAATCCACTGGAGCGTTCGGTATCGACGGCCAGGTCCCCGGTGCCGGCGCGTAGTGCGCGCACCGCTCGATTCAGCGCCGCCGCGGTGTTGATGACTTCCGGAATGCCGTCTCTTGGGGCGGTCAGTGGGGTCAGGGTTGGCTGGTCTGCGGCTGGCTCTGAAGTAGTCATGGTCCCTCTATTCTAGGACCGATGGCGCGAAGTTTTAGCTTAGGCGGCGATGCGGCAGCTGCTGCACGCCCTCGGGAAGCGGCGGCATGCCGGCAAAAGTGCACACCATATCGGCCCAGGCGCTCAGGTGTGCCCCGAGCTCCTCGCTCTGCTGCGGGGTCCAAGAAGCGCGCAGTTCGATGTCGATATGGTCTTGCTCGCCTTCCAAATTGCCAAAGGACTCTGAGATGACCCGGGTGGCGGTGCCACCGGCAGAATGGTAGGAGGCCTGGCGTTCGCGCAAGGCATCTTCAAGCCAGCTCCAGGCAACCGAGGCAAGCATCGAGTCCTGGCCCATTTCATGATCCAGGCGCGCCCGGATATAGCTCACGACGCGGAACTGGCCGCCCCATAGTTCCTGGCCTGCCGGGTCGAAGAGCAACACGAAGCGTCCGGTCGCCAGCGGGGCTTCGGGCTGCAAAAACGGGGTGCGCGAGTACTCCTGGCCGTGCTCTCCGTGGCCGGGCCCAGAGCCTTCCAGCACATCACCGCTGAGCGCCAAGGCGAACGGCGCCAGACGCGCAGGAGCAGGGATTTCGGTGATCTTCAATTCCTTGCGAACGGCGGCATGCGAAAGTTCGCCCAGGGCCTTGGAAAACGCCGGTGGGATAGCTGCAGAAGCACGATCGTTGGTCACAGGTCGAGTCTAAAACGCGCCGCACCGCGGTAGCGGTACGGCGCGCCGAGACGGCTCAAGCTGCGCGGTAGGCAGCCAGCAGCTCGCGAAGTTTTGCGGTGAATGCGCTGACATCTTCCTCGGTGGTGTCGAAGGAGCACATCCAACGCACGTGACCTGCTGCGCGGTCCCAATCGTAGAAGCGGAAGTGCTCACGCAGCTGATCGGAAACCTCGGTAGGCAACTGCGCGAAAACCCCGTTGGCCTGGGCCGGGTACACCAGCTCTACGCCGTCGAGCTCTTCCACGGCGGAAGCCAACTTCGCAGCCATCGCATTCGAATGCCCGGCCAATTCGCGCCACAGCCCGGTCCCGTAGAGTTCGAGCAATTGCGCTGAGATGAAACGCATCTTGCTGCCGAGCTGCATGTTCATCTTGCGCAGGTACTTCAGATCTTGGGCCAACGCGGGATCAAGGGTCAAGATCCCTTCGCCAAGCAGCAACCCGTTCTTGGTGCCGCCGAGCGAGACGATGTCGACCCCGACGTCGGTGGTCAGCTCGCGCAACTCGACACCGAGCGCGGCGGCGGCATTGCCCAAGCGTGAACCATCCAGGTGAACCTTCATGCCCAGTTTGTGGGCGTGCTCGGTGATGGCTCGAATTTCATCCGGGGTGTAGATCGTGCCTAATTCGGTGCCCTGGGTGATCGACACCGCCAGCGGCTGTGCCCGGTGCTCATCGCCCCAACCCCAGGCCTCCTGATCGATCAGTTCGGCGGTGAGCTTGCCATCGGCCGAGTCGACCTGCAACAGCTTAAAACCGCCGATGCGTTCCGGCGCGCCATTCTCGTCGACATTGATATGCGCGGTGCTCGCGCAGATCACCGCACCCCAGCGGGGCAGCAAGGACTGCAGGGCGGTGACATTTGCGCCGGTGCCGTTGAAGACCGGGAAGATCGCGGCCTGCGCACCGAACAGTTCTCCCGCCATCGCGTCCAGCGCGGCGGTGTATTCGTCATCGCCGTAGGCGCTCTGGTGCCCGCCATTGGCGCGGGCAATTGCCTGGAGGATGCGTGGGTGCACGCCGGAGTAGTTATCGGAGGCGAATCCGCGCACCGCAGGGTCGTGGCTAAAAGTCATGAGATTTTTGGTCCTTCGTAATGGTGCTGAGCAGGTGATGTGCCCAGTGGAAAACGCTACACCAGCAGCGCCAAATCGCGCTTAGGCCTGGGCCAGCGGTAGTCGCTGTCCGTTGTGCTCGAGCGCCGCGGCGTCCAGAAGCTGCACCGCTGCCTGCGCGACGGTGTCGACGGAGGTATGCCCTGTCGGAATCTCACCGGCAGACTTGTCGCTCAGTGCCTTGACAACCCAACTCACGGCGGCTGCCTGCGGGGCCTGCTTGCTAAATAGCCGGGCGATCGCATTGATCCAGTGCTCGGCGGCGGCCTTCACCGCGCCGTAGTTCGCGTTCGACGGGGTCGGATTCGTCACCGCCTGGGCGCTGATGATGGCCAGCCGGCCGGCCTCCGAAGCCACCAGGTCATCAACGAAGGCGCGGGTGGTGTTGCGCAGCGTGGTCAACACGTTGGTGTGCAAGAAGTCCCAGTCGGAGTCTGTCTGCCCGGTGATCGACTTGCCGCCGCGCCAGCCGCCGACCAGATGCAGCAGCACATCGATCTGGCCGTGCTGCGCATGGACCTTCTCGGCCAGGTCATCGACGGCTTGGCGGTCGGCCAGGTCGCATTCGTAGCGTGCGGTGGCGAAGCCAAGGCGTTCGTCCAGGCGTGCGGCGTTGCTGCCGACCACCAGCACGCGCGCCCCGGCGTTGAGGAGTTGGCGGGCCGTTGCGACCCCGGCGGCCGAGGTGGCCCCGGCGATCAGCACCAGCTGATTGTTCTGTACTTTGCTCACGGTATCGATCCTAGATGCTGGTGGCGCCGGTCATGCCGCGGGTGGACTCGATCACCGCCGCCATTTTTTTGTTCAACGCCTCGTAGAACATCGACAGGGGGAACTCATCGTCCAGCACCTGGTCGGTGATTTCGCGCAGTGGCGCGGTCAGCGGCAAGGCTTCAGGACCCTTGGCCCACGCCGAGGCAGGGTTCGGGGTGACGGTGGCAGAGACCAGCTCATAGGCCGCCAGCCAATGGGCGAGCTTCGGGCGGTCGATGGACTTCCAGTACAGTTCGTCGATCGCTTCCCCCAAGGCCGCAACCACCTCGGGCACCTGATCCCAGTCGATGCTCAGCTTGGTGTCGGTCCAGTGCAGGACGTGGTGCTGGTGCATCCAGGCGAAGAGCAGCTGCCCGCCCAACCCGTCGTAGTTGCGCACCCGCGAGCCTGTAATCGCGAAGCGGAAGATCCGGTCGAATATGACCGCGTACTGCACCAGCTTCGCGGTCTGTGCTGCCTTCGGATCGCTTGCCGGGTCCGCGGCGATCTTCATGGATTCGCGGAAAGCCGTCAGGTCGCAGCGCAGCTCTTCGAGCGAGTAGAGGAAGAACGGCATGCGCTGCTTGATCATGAATGGGTCGAAGGGCAGGTCCCCGCGCATGTGCGTGCGATCGTGGATCAGGTCCCACATGATGAAGGTTTCTTCGGTCAGCTGCTGGTCGGTGAGCAGCTGCGCCGCATCGGCGGGCAGCTGCAGGTTGGTGATCGCCGCGGCTTCCTTGAGCACCTTGCGGAAGCGGGCCGCCTCGCGGTCCTGGAAGATGGCGCCCCAGGTGAAGGAGGGGGTTTCGCGGATGGCGACCGATTCGGGGAAGAGCACCGCGGAATTGGTATCGTAGCCGGCGGTGAAATCGATGAAGCGCAGCGGCACGAACAGCGCGTTGGAGTAGCTGCCCGCCTCCAGCTGCGCGATGAAGTCAGGCCACATGACCTGCACCAGCACGGCTTCGAGGTGCCGGTTGGTCGAACCGTTCTGCGTGTACATCGGGAAGAGCACCAGGTGCAGGAGCCCGTCTTCACGCTGGGTCTGCGGCTGGAATTCGAGCAGCGCATCCAAGAAGTCCGGCGCGCCGAAGCCGCTGGCCTCCCACTTTTTCAGATCTGCGACCAGCGCCTGCAGGTAGTTCGCGTCATGGGCGAAATGCGGCAGCAGGTCATCGATGGCCTCGACGATGGTGCCGATCAGTTCGCCCGCGCGTGGCTGCATCGCGGCCTCGGCGAGGGAGCCGTCCTTGGACTGCAGCGTCTGGAATTCACTGGCAGACGCCTTCAGTGCCAGCCATGCCTCGTGGGTGGCGAGCATCTGTGCGGTTGCCTGTGGGCTGTGGGAGATCTGGGTCATCGTGGGGCACCTCTTCAAGTTCTTTGGTCGTTTGCGTTGCTTAGCTATCACGCTACGCCCAAAGAACAGAATTAGTGTTGCTCAGCCAATCATGACTAAGCATTCCTAATGCTTAGTGTGAGGTGCGACCCACGACGGTCAGAGCTTTTAGCCCTCCGTTTCCCGCAGGGTCAGGCTCAACGAATTCATGCAGAAGCGCAGGTCCGTCGGCGTCTTGAAGCCTTCCCCCTCGAACACGTGGCCCATATGCGAATCGCAATTCGCGCAACGCACCTCAACGCGTTTCATGCCCATCGACTCGTCGGTTATGTAGCGCACCCGATCCTCGGCCAGCGGCGCATAAAATGAGGGCCACCCGCAGCTGGCATCGAACTTCGTGCTGCTGGCGAACAGCTCCGCCCCGCAGGCGCGGCAGGCATACACGCCCTCGGTCGTGGTATCCCAGTATTCACCCGTAAAGGGTCGTTCGGTTCCGGCCTGGCGCAAGACATGGAACTCCTGCGGGGAGAGGATCTGCTGCCAGTCGATTTCGGTCTTCTTCGATTCTTCGCTCATACTGATGCAAACGAATTGCGTCGCGAGATGATTCCCGAGACCGCATTTGAGAGTATGGAATCATGGCCCGGAACATTGTTGAAACCTTAGAACCGCGCAAAACGGTGCCCGCGACGCTGATCGGCGTGGGCCTAGGCGTTGCCGCCGGCTCGTTGCTGGCCGCGAGCGTTTCCGCGCTGGCCGGGTATTTTGCCCGGCGCGTGGTCACTCCCGAAGAACGCCGCACCGGCAACGCGGTGATCCGCGAGATCGTGACCGACGCGGAAGGCCAGCTTTGGCTGCACTTCCTGAAGGATGCCGACACCGCCGATCCCGGCGGGTGCACGCTGATCTCCGAAGCCGATACCTGTGCCGCCCGGCTCTCGGCACCCCGCGCGGTGCCCGGCAAACCGCGGCTGATCGCCCGCAAGCTGGAGCATATCTACCGAGGGAGCCTGGACGGGGTGCGCCGCGGCTACCTCTCCGGGGCGATCTACGAACATCCCGAAGACCTCGGCATCGCCGCGCAAGATATCGAACTGGCGCTGGAAGGCGGCCCGGGACCGGCCTGGCTGGTGCCGGGCACCAGCCACAAGAACCTCTGGGTGATCGGGGTGCACGGGCGCGGGGCACGGCGCAACGAAACCATCCGCGCGCTGCCGGTGCTCACCGAGATCGGCGCCACGGTCCTGCTGATGAGCTACCGCAATGACGGGCTTGCCCCGAATGCGGCCGATGGCCGCTATGGGCTGGGGGATACCGAATGGCACGACGTGCAAACCGCCGTGCATTACGCCCGCGAGCACGGGGCCACGCAGATCGTCTTGCTCGGCTGGTCCATGGGCGGGGCGATCAGCCTGCAAACCGCGGACCGCTCCGAGCTGGCCCAGTGCATCGATTCGCTGATGCTCGTCGGCCCGGTGATCAACTGGGTGGACGTGATCTCCCACCAGGCGCGGCTCAATAAGATCCCGCAGACGGTGGGGCTCTTTGCCGGCTGGCTGCTGACCAACCGGGCCGGGCGCTGGGTCACCGGGCTCGCGGCGCCGGTGAACCTCAAGCGGCTGAATTGGGTGGAGCGGGCCAGCGAACTGAAGCACCCGACGCTGATCATGCACAGCCAGGACGACCAATTCGTCCCCTACGGACCTAGCCTGAAACTGGCTGCGCTGCGCCCGGACCTGGTCACCCTGCGGGTCTTCTCCGGGGCCGGGCATACCCGCGAGCCCAATAGCGACCCACAGGGATTTGCCGCCGCGATTCGCGAATTCCTCACCGAACGCCTGGCCGCTCAGCGCTGAGTGGAGATCGGCGCCAGCAGCGCGCCGAGGGCCTTCACCGCATCCTGCGGGCGCAGTTGCAGGCTGAAGCCGCGCCGCCCGCCGGAAATGAAGATGCTCTCGAACCGCTGCGCACCGGCATCGAGCACGGTCGGCGAGCTCTGCCGCTGGCCGAAGGGGGAAATCCCGCCGAGCACATAGCCCGAACGGCGCTGCGCGGCCGCCTTATCGGCCATCTGCGCCTTCTTCTTGCCCAGCGCCGCGCCGACCGCCTTCAGATCCAAGGCCGCATCCACCGGCACGATCGCCACCGCCAACTCCAAGCTGGCATTCGCGCCGGTGGAGACCATCAGCGTTTTAAACACCCGATCCCCGCCGACGCCCAGCGCCGCGGCGGCCTGCGCGCCATAGCCCTCGGCCGAATCGCCCGGGCTGTAGCTGTGCGCCACATAGCTGATGCCCGCCGCGTCCAGCGCGAGCGTTGCCGGGGTGGAGGCCCCCTTCGATTTCTTCGCCATTTTCCTGTCTTTCGCTGCGCGCCGAGCCCCGCGCGGCTACGCGGCCAGCTGCTCGGAGACCTGGCGCTTGATCCGGGCGAGCATCGCGGTCATCCCACGCATCCGCAACGGCGACAACGCCCGGGACAGGCCCAGCAGCGCCGGCATATCCTCGGGAACCGCCAAGATCTCGGCGGCCGGGCAGCCATCCAGGCCGGCGGCCAGCACCGAGGCGAACCCGCGGGTGGTCGGCGCCTCCGGCGGCGCGGAGAAGAACAGGTTCACCACCCGGTCGGCGTCCACCTCGACGATCAGGAACAGCGGCGACTGGCACTCCACCACCTGCTCGAACAGTTCCGGGTGCTCGGCCAGACGCGTTGGCAGCTCGGGCAGCTCGCGGGAGAAGTCCAGCAGCAGTTCCAGCCGATCGGCCTCCGGGACCTCGGTGAACTCCTCGACGATCTCGGCCAGCGCCGGAGTCAGCGCGCTCATGCGCGGGCCCCGCGCTTGGCAGGTAGTGCGCCGCCAGCTTCGCCGCGAACGATCGGCACGCCCACCGCGTTGCCCCACTCGGTCCACGAACCGTCATAGTTGCGCACGGTCTCAAAGCCCAGCAGGTGCTTGAGCACGAACCAGGTGTGGCTCGAACGCTCACCGATGCGGCAGTACGCAACCACCTCATCGCCCGGCTTCAAGCCGGCCTCGTCCAGGTAGATGGCTTCCAGCTCCGCGCGCGGCTTGAAGGTGCCATCGGCCGCCGCGGCCCTGCCCCAAGGCACCGAGGCGGCGGTCGGGATATGCCCGCCACGCATTGCGCCCTCTTCGGGGTAGTTGGGCATGTGGGTGCGTTCGCCGGTGTATTCCTCCGGGGAGCGCACGTCGATCAGCGGGTTGCCCAGGTGCTCCAGGACCTGCGGCAGGTAGGCGCGAATCACCGAATCGTCGCGTTCGACCACCGGGTAGTCGGTGGCCACCACCGCGGGCTTGCCGGTGGAAAGCTCCCGGCCCTCGGCGATCCACTTATCGCGGCCGCCATCGAGCAGGCGCACGTCTTCGTGGCCGAAAAGGGTGAAGACCCACAAGGCGTAGGCAGCCCACCAGTTGGACTTGTCGCCGTAGAGCACCACCGTGGTCTCGCGGCTAATGCCCTTCGCCGACATCAGCGCGGCAAAGTCCTCGCCTTCGACGTAGTCGCGGGTGACCTCATCGTTCAGCTCGGTGAACCAATCGATCTTCAGGGCGCCGGGGATATGGCCGGTGGAGTACAGCAAGATGTCTTCGTTGGATTCGAGCACCACCAGGTTCTCGGCCCCCAGATTCTCGGCCAGCCAACCGGTGGAGACCAGCCGTTCGGGGTGGGCATACTGTGCGTAACTTGGGTTGTGCTCAACAGGCAGCGACATGCGCGATCACGTTCCTCATAGTTCGGTTTCCGGCCGACGCGCGAAGCGGCGGCCGCATTCTCACCTTCTAGCCTAGTCCCCGTGGCTGCGCATTCGTGTGGGGTGCGACATTCTTCTCCATTTTCGCGCCCCCGCCAAGGTAAACTGGCCGATGGGCCAAGGCAGCGGCCCCGCATCATCACCCGCACGCCAACCTAAAGGACACCTTCGAACGCATGGCCAAGATCATCCACCTGACACAGACCACACCGAACCTTTCGGTCGATGAACTGCTGGCCGGCTTCCACCCGTCCTACCGTTTCGGCGAGGTGTCCTTCGATACCTACCGCCCGGACCCGAACCAGCCCTCGCAGGCCGAAGCGGTCACCAAGTTGAGCAACTTCGCCCAAACCGTGGGCAAGAACAACGGCGGCGGCCTGTTCTCCAAGCTCTTCGGCAAGAAAACGGCCACCAAGAACGGCTACTACCTCGACGGCGGCTTCGGAGTGGGCAAAACCCACCTGCTCGCCTCGCTCTGGCATGCCAGCCCCGGCCCGAAGGCCTTCGGCACCTTCGTGGAATACACCAACCTGGTCGGCGCGCTTTCCTTCCGCCGCACCGTCGACGTGCTCAGCGAGTACAAGCTGGTGTGCATCGATGAATTCGAGCTCGACGACCCGGGGGACACCGTGCTGATGTCCCGGCTGATGCGCGAGCTCTCCGATGCCGGAGTGAAGCTCGCCGCCACCTCCAACACCCTGCCCGGGGCGCTGGGCGAGGGCCGCTTCGCCGCGGTCGACTTCCAGCGCGAAATAAAGACCCTCTCCGAGCAGTTCGACGTGCACCGCGTGGACGGGGTGGATTTCCGCCACCGTGGCCTGCCCGATGCGCCGGCGCCGTTGGAAGACGAGACCATCGAGGACTTCGCGGCCGAACGCTATGCGGATCAGACCCTCGCGGTTGATGACTTCGCCGAGCTGGTCGCCCACCTGCACAAGGTCCACCCCTCGCGCTACCGCCAGCTGCTGGCGGAAACCGACGCGCTGGTGCTGCACAATGTGGACACCATCACCGATCAGTCGGTGGCGCTGCGCTTCGTGGTGCTCGCGGACCGGCTGTATGACAAGGACGTGCCGATCATCGCCTCGGGCAAGCCGTTCAGCGAGCTGTTCACCGACGAAATGATGTCCGGCGGCTACCAGAAGAAGTACTACCGCGCGGTCTCCCGGCTGACCGCCCTGGCCCGCGAGGGGCAGGCCGGCGAGCCGGCCCTCTAGGCCTAGCGCAGCGCCAGCAGCTTCATCGTCGAGCCTCGCGCTCGACGATGAAGTGCGTTAACAGCCCGGCCACCAGCGCCCAAAATGCGCCGCCGATGCCGAAGAGCGTGAGATTTCCGGCAGCCACCAGGACGGTGACCAGTGCGCTCAGCCGCCAGGACGGATCGGCCACCGCCCCGAGGAGCGAATTGCCCAGCGTGGCCAGCAGGGCCAGGCCCGCCGCCGCCTGGAACAGCCCCTCCGGCGAGGCGCTGGCCACGGAGACGATCAGCGCGCTGAGCGCCGCGAAAATGAGATAGAACACCCCGGAACTGGTGGCCGCCCGCCAGCGCCGCGAGGCGTCCGCTCCGGCCTGCTCGCCCGCCGCGAGCGCCGCGGTAATCGCCGCCAGATTAATTGCATGCCCGCCAAAGAAGGCGCCGAGCGAGGAACCTGCCCCGGTGACCAGCATCGAGGAGCGCCACGGCAAGGCATAGCCGAAGGATCCGAGCACCGCGACCCCCGGAATATTCTGCGAGGCCATGGTCACGATGAACAGCGGCACGCTGATGCTCGCGATCGCCTGCCAGGAGAATTCGGGGGAGACCCACTGCAGGTGCGGCAGCAGCTCAAGCTGGCCCCACAAGCCGGTGCGTGCGATATGCCACAGCCCGAAGCCGAGCGCGGCCAGCATGCTCAGCGCGACGGCGAACTTGGGCAGCAGCCGCAGCCCGAGGAAAAACACCAGCAGGATTCCCAGCGCCGGGAGCGGAATCGTGCCCAGCGCGGTAAAAGGCGTCAGGCACAGCGGAATCAGCACGCCGGCGAGCATGCCTTGCGCGATCGGCACCGGAATGCGCGTGAGCAGCCGATGCAGCACCGGAACCAGCCCGGAGAGCATGATCATCACGCCGCCGACGATGAACGCGCCCACCGCCTGGGCAAAGCCGAAGGCCCCGGGAGCCAGCGCCGCGAGCATCGCCGCGCCGGGGGTGGACCACGCAATGCTGATCGGCACGCGGTGGCGCAAGGACAGCACGATGGTGCTCAGGCCCACGCACAGGCAGAGGATCAGCAAACCGGAGGCCGCCTGCCCAACGGTTGCGCCCACCTGGAATAACCCCGCCAGCACCACCGCGAAGGATGCAACAAAACCCACCATGGTGGTGATCAAACCGGCGATGATCGCCTGGGCTATGCCATCGGCCTGAGCCGCAGTGCTTCGAGTCATACTCATTTTCTACAGGCTGCGGCTACCCCTGCGGTAATCGCCGCACGTCACGGCCCGAAGATGACGTTAAAACAAGAAAGGCACCGACCAGCGGTCGGTGCCTTTCCAGGATGCTCGGGCAAGGCCAAAGCACAATCACAAGGGGATTAGCCCTGGTTGTTCTCGCCTTCGTTTTCCTCGGCGTTGCCACCGAGTCCACCTAGGAAGTCTCCGGCGCCCTGCTGGACCCCGTCAACCTGATCAGCGAACTTGCCACCGGTCTTGTCGTCGACAAAGTCGCCGGCCTTTTCGATGCCTTCTGAAACCTGATCCGGGTTCTGCTTTGCGAATTCCTCTGCCTTGCCACGCAGATCATCAAATCCTGCCATGCTGCACCTCCATTCGACGGTGGGAACCCCTTTTAGCTCCACAACTGCTCTCCACACTAAAGCGAAACGGCCGCGCAGGGAAGAGTTGGAGCAATCCCGGGCGTGTTGTTCATCTGGAAGTTAAACAAAAATGGGAATCACTTGGAGTGATTCCCATTTTTTATGGAGCGGTCAACGAGGTTCGAACTCGCGACCTCAACCTTGGCAAGGTTGCGCTCTACCAGCTGAGCTATGACCGCATGAATACCAGTAAAAACCAATATCCAGTGCGCGATACTGGGATCGAACCAGTGACCTCTTCCGTGTCAGGGAAGCGCGCTACCGCTGCGCCAATCGCGCCGAAGGATTCCGAAGAATCTCGACAGAAAACAAAGTAAAACTCTGATTTCTCAGAGCGGACAACGAGGTTCGAACTCGCGACCTCAACCTTGGCAAGGTTGCGCTCTACCAGCTGAGCTATGTCCGCATATTTGAGTCTTGATCCGAAAACCAAAACTCCGTGCGCGATACTGGGATCGAACCAGTGACCTCTTCCGTGTCAGGGAAGCGCGCTACCGCTGCGCCAATCGCGCAAAAAGATTTTTACCTCTTTGCGAGGTGGGGACGGGATTCGAACCCGCGTAAACGGCTTTGCAGGCCGCTGCCTCGCCTCTCGGCCACCCCACCATACTCGGCCGAAGCCGAGCTGACTAATGTTACTTAGTCGATGAATCTTTCTGCGAGCGGACAACGAGGTTCGAACTCGCGACCTCAACCTTGGCAAGGTTGCGCTCTACCAGCTGAGCTATGTCCGCAAAAAGTGCTTGTTTTCGCGCCGTTTCCGTTCGCTCCAACGAGTAAAAACTCTATACGAGTTTCCGCAAGCTGCCAAATCGAGAGCGTGAGATCTGGTTCACAAGCCCGGAAACCCGCGGAACTACGCGGAAAATTAGTTATTCTCGTGCGGACTAGGAGCAAAGCGTCCGCGGCCCGTGCCATGATCGTGTGCATGACGTCACCAAAACTTGCGATTCAAACCGATCTAGGACGAATGTACAGCCGTCAGGTGGGAGGAGAAGCCACGGTCCCGTCGATCACCACGGTGATCGGGATGGACAAGATGGATCTTTCTGGCTGGGCCGGATATATGGCCGCCAAGTCCCTATCCGAAGATCAGCGTTTGTCCGATGCGTTGTCGCAACCGGGCAAGATGCGTTCGCTGGTGCGCGACTCCGCGGCCGCCGCAGAACGCTACCGCGATGCCGCCGCCGAACGCGGGGACCGCGTGCATAACTACGCAGAGCACTTTGCGTTGCGCGCGCTGGGCAAGCCCGATGAACTAGCTGCCGTGCGCTCGGCCCTCGAGGCCAACGACGAGCTGGGCTTCGCGACGCACTTCGAAAAATGGTGGGAACAGTACCAGGTGGAACCGCTGGCAACCGAGGTGACCGTCTGGAACGAAAGCGTAGGTTATGCCGGAACCATCGACCTGGTCGCCCGCATCGGAGGGAAGGTGTGCCTGCTGGACTACAAGACGAAGGGCAGCGATCGCGAGGGATTGGTGAAAACCCCGGACGACAAGGTCATCATGCAGCTCGCTGCCGCGGCCAAAGCCGAAGAGCGTGTAGCGGACGCCGAGACGGGCAGCTGGGAGCCGTGGCCCTACGGCACCGATTCGATGCTGCTCGCGGTGGCCCTCGGGCAGAGCGGAACCCGGACTTTCATGGCGCCACCGGCCGCCTTGCCCGATTATTGGTCCAAGTTCTATGCGCTGCGCCGCAATTGGGAGGCGCAGTTCAAAATCTCCAAGGCACGAGCCGCGCTGGTCGAGATCACCCCGCCACCTCATGCCTAGAAGCCCGGCGCACCGTAGACTGGTGTGGTTAGTGTCGGTCCGCCCGAGACTGAGCGATAGTTGACCAACAGAGAGGGAGCCACACGTACCATGGCGATTTTGGGAATTCGGATCATCGGCGATCCCGTTCTACGCACACCAGCGCAGGAGGTGACCGAGTTTGGACCGGAAATCCAAAAGCTGGTCGACGACATGGAGCAGACCATGGAAAACGTTGACGGTGCAGGCCTCGCCGCGCCCCAGGTCGGGGTCTCGCTGCGCGTGTTCACCTACCAAATCGGCAAGGAACGCGGACATATCATCAACCCGGTGCTCGAACTGAGCGAGGACTTCCAGCCCGACGAAATCGAAGGCTGCCTCTCGATCCCGGGTATTTCTGCTCCGGTGCCGCGCCGCCGCCAGGTGGTTGCCAGCGGCGTGGACAAGTTCGGAAAACCGGTCCGCATCGCCGGAGAAGGGATGCTGGCGCGCTGCGTGCAGCATGAGACCGATCACCTCGACGGCATCCTCTTCCTGGACCGCTTGGCCCCGGAGGAAAAGAAAGCCGCCTGGCGCACCTTGCGTGCCGGCAACTACGAACAGACCGCCACCGCCACCGTGGCGCAACGCGCAGGATTCCTCGGATCCAGCTTCGGCGCCGGAATGGGGAACTAACCCATGCGCATCCTCTTCGCCGGCACCCCGCAGGTCGCCGTCACCTCGCTGGACCACTTGCACGCCGCCGGTTTTGACATCGCCGCCGTGCTGACCCGCCCCGACGCCCCGCTGGGGCGCAAACGCGTGCTCACCGCCTCGCCGGTCGCCGCCCGCGCCGAGCAGCTGGGCCTGCGCACCATCAAGTCGAATAAGATCGACGCCGAGGTCACCGGGCAGCTGGCCGAGCTCAACCTGGACGCCGCCGCCATCGTCGCCTTCGGCGGGCTGGTTCCGGCCGCCGCGCTGAACGTGCCCAAACACGGTTGGATCAACCTGCACTTCTCGCTGTTGCCCGATTGGCGTGGCGCCGCCCCGGTGCAGCACTCGATCATCCACGGCGATGACATCACCGGCGCGGTGACCTTCCAACTGGAAACCGGGCTGGATACCGGCCCGGTGTTCGGGCAGGTCACCGAGCGGATCGGCGAGCTGGACACCGCCGGGATCATGCTCGATCGGCTCAGCGAATCCGGTTCCACCTTGCTGGTGCAGACCCTGCAGGCGCTTGATGCGGGTCAAGCGGTGGCGATACCGCAAAGCGGATCGCACACCTATGCGCCGAAAATTACCGACGTCGACGCGCAGTTGGACTTCACCCGCACGGCCACCGAAATCCGTCGCCGCGCCCATGGCACCAGCCCCTTTCCGGGCGCCTGGGCCACCGCGGATCAGGCACGCTACAAATTCGGCCCGCTGCGTGAGCGGCGCGAGATGGCCGAGCTGGCACCCGGCGAGGTGCACATCGAACCGGGCAAGCACCCGGTGGTTTATGTGGGCACCAGCACCTGGGCGCTGGAACTTTCAACCATCCAGCCGCCAGGCAAAAAAATGATGAACGCCTCCGACTGGGCTCGCGGCGTATTGACCCAGGGAACGAAAGTGAGCTTCGCATGAGCGGGCACGAACCAGTAAACGAACCACGACGCAATGAATCCGGCCGCACCCGCAACCGCGGCCAGGGCGACCTCCCGCGCAAGTACAGCCAGTCCGCCCCCGGCCAGCGCAAGCGTGCGGCCGATCCGGCCCGGCTGGTGGCTTTCAAGGTATTGCGCGAGGTCTCCGCCAAGGACGCCTACGCCAACCTGGTCCTGCCCAAGCTGATCCGCGAGCACCAGCTGGAAAAGCGCGATGCGGGATTCGCCACCGAACTCGCCTACGGCGCACTGCGCTCCCAGGGGTTCTACGACGCAATCCTCACCACCTTGGTGGACCGGCCGCTGGCCGAGCTGGACCCGGCGATCCTCGACGCCCTGCGCCTGGGCGCCCACCAGCTGCTGGCCATGCGCGTGCCCAAGCACGCCGCGCTCGATGAGACCGTCTCGCTGGCCCGCGCGCAGATCGGCGCCGGGCCCTCCGGGCTGATCAACGCGGTGCTGCGCAAGGTGAGCGTGAAGGAACCCGAAGAGTGGATCGCGCTGCTGACCGCCGCAGCGGGCAGCGCGTCCGAAAAGCTGTCGATCGAGCATTCCCACCCGGACTGGATCGTCCGCGCCCTGCGCGGCGCGCTCATCGCCCACGGACGGGATGCCGCGGAGCTGCCCGAGCTGCTCCAAGCGGATAACCTGGCTCCGGTGGTCAACCTGGTCGCGCTGCCCGGGCTGGGCACCCTGGAATCGGCCCTCGAAGCCGGCGCCGAGCCGGGTACCGTGGTCGAGTCCTCGGCCACCTACAAGCACGGGGACGTGGCCCGGGTGCCCGGAGTGCGCGAAGGGACCGTGCGCGTGCAGGATGCCGGAAGCCAGCTCATGGCCCGCGCGCTGGCCGCGGTGGAACTCCCGGTGGACGGCGAAGACAAGTACTGGCTGGATCTGTGCGCCGGCCCCGGCGGCAAGGCCGCGCTGCTCGGCGCGCTCGCGGTGCAACGCGACGCGCGGCTCACGGCGAACGAACCCACCGAACACCGTGCACGGCTGGTCGAGCAGTCGATGTCCGCGGTCCCCGCGGACTACTGGATGGTCACCACCAAGGACGGCCGCGAGTTCGGCACCGCCGACTTCGCCGGGGACTACGATCGGATCATGGTCGATGCCCCCTGCTCCGGGCTCGGTGCGCTGCGCCGCCGCCCGGAATCGCGCTGGCGCAAGCAGCCACGGGACATCCCGGAGCTGACCAGCCTGCAGGGCGAACTGCTTGCCGCCGCCTTCAACGCGGTCCGCGTCGGCGGGGTCATCGGATTTGTGACCTGCTCGCCGCATATGGCCGAAACCCGGCTGGTGGTCGAAGATTTCCTGAAGTCGAACCCCTCCGCCACGCTGCTGGACACCGGGGCCGCGGTGTCCGCCGTGGCCCTGGACGGCACTCCCGCCGCCGGGCACGAGCTGGCCGGCGGCAGCACCGCCCAGCTGTGGCCGCATGTCCACGGCACCGACGCCATGTTCATGGCGATCATCACCAAAAGCGCGTAGCCCGCGCGCCGGAATCCAGCGCCCACCCCCAAGGAGCACCGATGAGCAACCCGCGTATTAATCCGTCGATCTTGTCCGCCGACTTCGCGAACCTGGCCAGCGAACTGGCGCGCATCCACACCGCCGACGCGGTGCACGTGGACGTGATGGACAATCACTTCGTGCCGAACCTGACCCTCGGGCTGCCCGTGGTCGATGCGCTTGAAAAGGTCAGCGACCTGCCCATCGACGTGCACCTGATGATCGAAGACGCCGATCGCTGGGCCCCGGAATACGCCCAGCTGGGGGTGGACTCGGTCACCTTCCACGCCGAGGCCTCCGCGGCGCCGATCCGCCTGGCCCGCGAACTGCGCGCGGCCGGTTCGAAGGCGGCGATGGCCCTGCGCCCGGCCACCCCCATCGAACCGTACCTGGATATGCTCGGCGAGCTGGACATGGTGCTGCTGATGACCGTGGAGCCGGGCTTCGGCGGGCAGAAGTTCCTCGACCTGGTGCTGCCCAAGATCAAGCGCACCCGGGCGGCCATCGCCGGAACCGGCAAGCCGATCGCGCTCCAGGTGGATGGGGGCATCTCGCGGGATACGATCCTGCGCGCCGCCGAAGCCGGAGCGGACGTGTTTGTCGCCGGTTCGGCCGTCTACTCCGCGCCGGAACCGGCGGCGGAAATCGACGCATTAAGAAATCTTGCACGCATCGCGCATTAAAATATGCCAAACTAGTCACTAGTAAACACGAATACGTGCTCCGGGGTCGGTGTAAGTCCGAACCGGCGGTTATAGTCCGCGACCCGCAACCAAGGCCACAAGCCAAGGAAGCGGTTGAGCCGGTGAAATTCCGGTACCGACAGTTAAAGTCTGGATGGGAGAAGCACGGGTTTGATTTGCCATGGCCTAGCCAACCGTTCCGCTCGAGCGAGCCGAACGAACGCCTGGCCATAGGCCCATCAACTGCACACCCCCGGAGCCGCCGCTTCGAGAAGGGTGAATGATGGATATTCTGCGGTGGCTCATTGAAGCTTTTAACTCACAAATTGCGATCGGCTCCTCGGCACTTCTGGTGCGCGAAGTCGTCGGCAATATCTTCGGCCTGGCCAGCGCGCTAGGCGGCATGCGCCGCAAGGTCTGGGCCTGGCCCGTCGGCATTGTCGGCAACCTGCTGCTCCTGACGGTCTTTTTGGGCAGCATCTTCGACACCGGCTACACCGCCAACCTATGGGGCCAAGCCGGACGCCAGATCATGTTCATCGCCGTGTCATTCTATGGCTGGGTGCGCTGGAAGCAGGCCCGCGACGGGGTCGACGGCGGCCACGCGGTCACCCCGAAATGGGCCACGACCAATGAACGCATTGGCTTGATCGCCGTGCTCATCGTCGGCACCATCGCGGTGACCCCGCTGTTCCGGATGCTCGGATCCTACGATCCGGTGTGGGCCGACGCGTGGACCTTCGTCGGTTCGCTGCTGGCCACCTATGGCATGGCCAAGGGCTGGGTCGAATTCTGGCTCATCTGGGTGGCCGTGGACGCGGTCGGCGTGCCGCTGCTCTTCTCCGCCGGCTACTACGCCAGCGCCTTCATGTACCTGTTCTACGGCGGCTTCACCATCGTCGGCTTCTTCGTCTGGATGAAGGCGAAAAAGGGCGAAAAGCCGCAGATCGAAACCGAAATGCTAGATCCTACGATCAAAGGAAAGCAGCCATGATCGGGCAGAGCGAATTGGACCAGGCGCTGCGCACCGCGCTGGAAGCGGCGCAACGCGGAGCCCGCGGCGCAAATCCGCTGGTCGGCGCGTGTGTGCTCGATGGGGCCGGGCGCGTGATCGCCACCGGATTCCACCTGGGCGCCGGCAACCCGCACGCGGAGATCGATGCGCTGCGCCGGCTGGGCCGCATGGACCGCAGCCAGGCGGCGGAGCTGACCATGGTGGTCACCCTGGAGCCATGCAACCACCGCGGGCGCACCGGCCCCTGCGCGCAGGCCATCGCCAACGCCGGCATCGGGCAGGTGCACTATGCAATGAGCGATGAAACCGCCACCGCCAGCGGGGGAGCGGCCTACCTGCGCTCGCGCGGGGTCGCCGTCAGCCAGAGCGAGCAGCATCTGGCCGCCTGGGAGTTGAATCACCGCTGGTTCCGCGCCAAGGCGCAGGGCCGTCCGTTCATCACCGTGAAAACCGCGCAGTCCCTGGACGGGCGGATCAACGCCCCCGACGGCAGCAGCCAGTGGATCACCGGAGACGCCTCGCGCAACCACGCCCATGGGCTGCGCTCCCGGGTGGACGCGATCGTCGTGGGCACGAACACCGTGATCGCCGACGACCCGCGGCTGACCGCGCGCACCGCCGCCGGGGGACTGCACGAGCACCAGCCCTACCGATTTGTGCTGGGCCACCGGGCGCTGCCCGAGGACCTGGCGCTGGCCTACGACGATCGTTGGGAGCAGCTGCGCACCCACGAGGTCAACGACCTGGTCAACCGCGCCACCGAACTGGGCTTCAACCACCTGCTCATCGAGGGAGGTTCGATCATCGCCTCGGCGTTTATCGAGGCCGACCTGGCCGATGAGATCTATTGCTACCAGGCACCGGTGATCATCGGCGCCGGCGGCACCTCGGTGAATATCGGCTCGGTGACCACCCTGTCCCAGGCCCGCCAGTTCAGGCTCGACGCCCACCAACCCGACGCGCTCACCCGCCTCGGCGCGGACGTGCTGATGCATCTGGAACCGCTGCCCGAGCGCACATCCCACACACTTTAAAGGACCCCAAAAAATGTTTACCGGAATTATCACCGGCACCGGCACGGTGCTGGGCATCGAGAACCACCCGAACGAAGATCTTGCCGTGCTCACCTTGAAGGCACCGGGCCATACCGAGGCGCTGGGCCTCGGCGGCTCGCTGGCGGTCAACGGCGTCTGCCTGACCGCCACCGAACTGGAGGGCGAAACCCTGAGCGTGGACGTGATGGGCGAAACCCTGCGCCGCACCAGCACCGGGGAGCTGCGCGCCGGCTCGATCGTGAACCTGGAGCGCTGCACCCCGGCCGGCGGCCGGCTCGACGGCCACGTCGTCCAGGGCCACGTTGATACCGTCGGCACGGTGCTGGCCCGCGAAGATCACGGCCAGTGGACCACCTTCCGCATCGGGCTGCCCGATGAATACGCCCCGCTCACCGCGGAAAAGGGCTCCATCGCGCTGGACGGCATCTCGCTGACCATCACCGCGGTCTCCGCGGCAACCGCCACCGGAGCCCACTGGGTGGAGGTCGGCATCATCCCGATCACGCTGGAGGAGACGACCATGGGTTCCCGCCAGGTCGGCGACGCCATCAATATCGAGGTGGACGTGCTCGCAAAATACGTGGCCCGGCTGAACGCGTTTGGAGGCGGCAAGTAATGGCCCGCAAGGAACTGGACTCGATCCCCACCGCCCTGGCCGCCCTGGCCGCGGGCAAGGCCGTGGTCGTGGTGGACGATGAAGACCGCGAAAACGAGGGCGACATCATCTTCGCCGCGCAGTTCGCCACCGCCGAGCTGATGGGCTTCACCATCCGCTACACCTCCGGGGTCATCTGCGTGCCGCTGGAAGCCCAGCGCGCCGACGAGCTGGGCTTGGCCCCGATGGTCGGCATCAACCAGGATTCCAAGGGCACCGCGTTCACCGTCTCCTGCGACGCGGTCAGCGGAATCAGCACCGGAATTTCCGCCGCCGACCGGGCCGTCACCTCCCGGCTGCTGGCGGACCCCGCCGCCGAGGCGGCACAGCTCAGCCGCCCGGGGCACATCTTCCCGCTGCGTGCCGCCGCCGGAGGCGTGCTGGAGCGCCGCGGACACACCGAAGCCGCGGTGGATCTCTGCCGCGGTGCGGGCCTGGAGCCGGTGGGCGTGATCGGCGAGGTCGTCAACGACGACGGCTCGATGATGCGCCTCGATGATCTGCGTGACTTCGCCGCGGCCCACGATCTGCCGCTGGTCAGCATCGAGGACCTCGCCCGGTGGCGCCGGGTCAACGACGAAATCTCGCTGACCGAAGCCGTTTCGCTGCCCACCCCCTTTGGCACCTTCAGCGCCCGGGCCGCCAGCGTGGAGGGCCACGAGCACATCGTGCTCAGCCACCCGGCCCCCACCCTGGAGGGGGCCACGAATCTGGTGCGCATCCACTCCGAATGCCTCACCGGCGACGTCTTCGGGTCCTACCGTTGCGATTGCGGCGAACAGCTGCATGCGGCGCTGGAGCAGATCGCCGCCGAGGGCGGGCACCTGGTGTACGTGCGCGGCCACGAGGGCCGCGGCATCGGCTTGTTCAACAAGCTGCGCACCTACGCGCTGCAGGAAACCGGCGTGGACACCCTCGACGCGAACCTCCACCTGGGCTTCCCCGCCGACGCGCGCGAGTACTTCGCGGTCGCCGCGATCCTGAAGCACCTGGGGATCGATGAGATCCGCCTGTTGAGCAACAACCCGGACAAGCAGGCCAAGCTCGCCCAGGCCGGGGTGGCGGTGACCGAATTGGTGCCCAGCCGAATCGCACCACGCAGCGAAAACGAAAGCTACCTGCGCACCAAGCAGGCCCGGTTCGGCCATGACCTGCAACTGCCGAACACCAAAACTAGCTTCTAGAACAGCAACGCAAACCTTAAGGAATATCACATGAGCAAGCATGGAGCCCCGACAAATGTCGCCGATGAGCTCAAGGCGCTGAACTTGTCGGGACTGAAAGTCGCGATCGTTGCCGCCAGCTGGCACGAGATCATCATGAACGGCCTCATCGACGGCGCGCAGCGAGCCGCGCGCGACGCGGGGATCGAGAATCCGAGCCTGATCCGCGTGCCCGGCACCTTCGAACTCCCGGTGGCCGCAAGCGCGCTGGCTAAGTCCTACGATGCGATCATCGCCCTCGGCGTGGTGATTCGCGGCGGGACCCCGCACTTCGACTATGTCTGCCTGGCCGCCACGAACGGGCTGACCGACGTTTCGGTGAACACCGGCGTACCGGTCGGATTCGGCGTGCTCACCTGCGACGACGAGCAGCAGGCGCTGGACCGCGCAGGCCTGGAAGGTTCCAGCGAGGATAAGGGCTACGAAGCCTTCTCGGCCGCTGTGATGACCGTCGCAGCGCTACGCTAATGGCCGCTTGGGACGTCACAATAGGCATGGAAAATTCGGGCACCAGCCGGAAAAACGCTAGTCTTGTAGACGTGAAAACTTTTGACGAGCTCTTCAGCGAACTGTCGCTCAAGGCCCAAACCCGCCCGGAAGGCTCTCGTACCATCACCGAACTTGATTCCGGTGTCCACGGCATCGGCAAGAAAGTTGTCGAGGAGGCCGCCGAAGTTTGGATGGCCGCCGAGTACGAAAGTGACGAGGAAACAGCCGAGGAGATCTCCCAGCTGCTCTACCACTTGCAGGTTTTGATGATTGCCAAGGGTCTGTCCTTGGCCGACGTTTACAAGCATCTATAGCCGTCGCGCTGCTGCGACCGGGTCATCGCACCCGGTCGCAGGCACCGCTCGGCGGCAGTAACAACGGCCAATTAAATCCTTGGCGCTTGTTTTTGGCTTATCGCCCGGCGCCACACTCATGAAACGAGTAAATAAATGCTTCGCGTAGCCCTGCCCAACAAAGGCGCCCTCTCCGAAATCGCCTCCACCATGTTCAAGGAAGCCGGCTATCTCCAGCGCCGCGACACCCGCGAACTGGTTCTGGTCGATGAAGAGAACAACGTTGAATTCTTCTACCTGCGTCCGCGCGATATCGCCGTCTATGTAGGCCGCGGCATCCTTGACGTCGGAATCACCGGTCGTGACCTGTACCTCGATGCAGATGTCGACGACGATGTCGAGGAGCAGCTATCCCTTGGCATCGGCAAGTCCGCTTTCCGCTTTGCTGCCCCGGTCGGAGCGTTCAACTCCGTCGAAGAGCTCAACGGCAAGCGCATCGCCACCAGCTATGACATTCTTCTGGACCACTACCTGAAGAAGCAGGGGATCGATGCGAGCGTCGTCCGCCTGGATGGTGCGGTTGAGTCCTCTGTGCGTCTCGGTGTGGCCGATGCGATCGCCGATGTGGTCGAAACCGGAAACACCATCAAGGCCGCCGGCATGGAAATCTTCGGCGATGTGCTGCTCCAGTCGGAAGCGGTGCTCATCGGACGAGTCGGCCACAAGCCGGCCGGTCTTGACCTGCTGATCCGCCGCTTGTCCGGCGTGCTGGTCGCCCGCCAGTACGTCATGCTCGACTATGACATTCGCCGCGTTCAGGTCGAAGAGGCCTGCGCGCTGACTCCCGGGCTGGAATCGCCGACCGTTTCCGACCTGGCGAACTCGGACTGGTGCGCCGTGCGCGCCATGGTGAAGAAGTCGCAAACCAACAACATCATGGATGAGCTGTACGACGTTGGCGCTCGCGCGATTCTGGTCAGCCAGATCCACGCCTGCCGCATCTAGTTACGCCACCCTAGGAGATTCAGCTCATGAGCGTAGCAATCCGTGTTATTCCATGCCTCGACGTCGATGCCGGACGCGTCGTCAAGGGCGTTAATTTCGAAGGCCTTCGCGATGCCGGGGACCCGGTGGAACTTGCCCGGCGTTACAACTTGGCCGGTGCCGATGAACTCACCTTCCTCGACGTGACCGCTTCCAGCTCTGACCGGGAGACGACCTTCGAGGTCGTTCGACATACGGCCGAAGAGGTTTTCATCCCATTGACCGTTGGCGGCGGCGTGCGCGCGGCGGAGGATGTCGATCGCCTGCTGCGCAATGGCGCAGACAAGGCATCGATCAACACCGCGGCGGTGGCTCGGCCAGACGTGATCAACGAGATTACCGAACGCTTCGGTTCGCAGGTCTTGGTGCTTTCCCTGGACGCCCGTCGGACCAACGATCCGTCGATCGCCTCGGGCTTTGAGGTCACCACCCATGGTGGCCGCACGGGCACCGGCATGTGCGCGGTTGCGTGGGCCAAGGATGCAGCCGAACGTGGCGTGGGCGAGATCCTGCTGAACTCGATCGATGCCGACGGCACCAAGGACGGGTTCGATCTGGAAATGATTCGCGCCGTCCGCGCGGCTGTGAAGGTTCCGCTGATCGCCTCCGGCGGTGCAGGAAAGCCGGAGGACTTCCCGCCGGCGATCGAAGCCGGAGCCGATGCGGTGTTGGCTGCTTCGATCTTCCATTTCGGTCCCACCGACATGATCGCTAAGGTCAAGGAGAAGATCCGCGAAGCGGGCTATCCGGTACGCTAGGCATTAAACAACTAGTGGGTCAGTTCATTTTGAACTGGCCCATTTTTGTGTCCGCAAGATCGCAGCCTCGGCAAATGCTAATCCGTGGCGATGAGTTGCTTCTTGGTTCGCCAGACATCAATTTCGATAGGGTCGCTTGGCACGGCGGCTTGTCCCGGGATTGCCTGCCACGGGCCGCCATCGACGCTGAATTCTCCGCGGAACAACGTGGTGAGCCCGACACCGTAGGTGCCCGTTTCTGTGTAGGAATGGCTTGTCGGTGTTTCATCTCGAAGGGTATGCTCCGGTGCTGGCTCGCCTGGGAAATCCAGGTTCCGGGTGTTTCCATCACCATAATTCCAATTCCAGCCAATGGGAATCGCCCGGATTCGTACAGGAGTTTCTAGAATATTCGAGTTGAACGTCTGGCTCTGTCCTTCAGCCCAAAAATGAGAGTGCCCGTTTCGAAGTGAAAAATTTTCTGGATTGCTTAGCATCTGTGAGGCTGTAATTGGAAATGACCTGAATTGCTCGGGTGTAATCATAATTTCAACTATAAAATCTTCACTTGGAATATCTGGATCGAAAGGATCGCCCGGACAAAGCCTATATGTTCGGATAACGAGTCCGGATTCAATACCCTCGACACCGATAATTTGTCTTAGTATTGGGAAAGATCCATCTGGACAGGCAGTCTGATCCGGGTTTGAATCGCATCCTCTAACGGTTTCGAGTCCAGGAATGCAGGTGTCGAAATCTCGGATTTTATATTTGGGGGCATTGCGTTTTTCAATGAACTCAGGATCGGTTGGTCTGTACCATCCCTCGTCGTCGGATGTCTCCTGATTATTGTCATTTTCAGGACATTTCCAGTAGTGTGTGATTTTCTGTTTGTCAATTTTGTTGACCTTTATGCAATTTCCCAAATTGTCCGCTGCAAATTCATTGCTGTCCAACGAAATTAAGGAAGTTTGACTTATAAGGATTGCAATGGCGGCCGCAGATGTACCAGCGCGACTGGTAATACTCATGATTCGTCGTCCGCGACGAGAAGTTTCAATACGACCCAACCATTGTCGAATTTGAGTTGCAATGTGGCTAGCGAAGGCGTAGTTGCTTCGTAATGCGCGATTGGATCATCGGGAATAGTGTAGGTTTTTGACTCATTTATATGGAAATTGAGAGTTACAATGGCCAAATTATCTGCGGACTTGTATGAATCAATCACCATAAAATCATAAGTTCCCCCAACTTGCCACTGGTCTATTGCTTTACTTTTATCTGCTGGATCAATTATTCCCTCGCCACAGAGTTGGCACTGACGCGATGTGACCTTTTTTAGCTGATCTGCGTTGTTAGTTTCCCCGACGTAGTTCATTAGCTGAAAGTAGTATTCAGCGAATGCTTTGGCCCCTTTTTCGGTCTTTTTATGAGCTAACGCCGGATATTCCGGGAGAACCACATTTTTCGCGGGCCCTTTTGCGGTTGCCGGCTCGTATTTCGGCTTCGCCGGGGACGGGCTTGGCGTGGTGGTTTTCGATTCTTGCACCACCGGGCTAGATGACTCTGTGGGGTCCGGCGGGGACGCGCCACCCGCGCAGGCCGTAACCGTCAATGCACAAGCCAAAACGACAGATTGTGCCACTGCAATTTTCCGAGTGTTCATGAGAACTCTCCGAGCATGTCGAGGATCGCGTTTGAGCGATATCCTAGACCCCTCGCGCAGTTATTGGGAGAGCATGCGAGAAATGTGTGGATAACTCGAGGCCGTCAGGCCGAGCCAGGAATTAGTGACGAGCGCTAGATCGAGGGATGGTAGCCGCGGATAATCTGCAGCGCGCTTTGACCGGCTTCGAAGGTCACCAGGGCTTCATCGGTGCGTCCGGAGGCGTACATCATCAGCTCGGTGACCGGGCCGTTGATGGATACGGCGTTGGGAGCCTTCTTCGCTACGTGGCGTTGCCCATCCGGACGGCACAGGATGATGCCCACGGGCGCCTTGCGGAAGAACAAGCGCGAGGTCTTGATGAGGGATTGCCACAGCAGCTCCGTGTACTCCTTGTCCAGCACCCGGGGAGCCCACTGGGTGCGCGCACGGCGCACATCTTCGGTGTGGATGAAGAATTCGTTGAGGTTCAGCGCCTTGTCCAGCTTTTCGAAGGAAAAGGGGGAGTAGCCCTTGGGTCCGGCACGGAAACGGCGCACCAGGGCCGCATACCGTTCGGGGGTTTGCGCGTCGTCGGCGAGTTCTTGCAGGCGCACATCGAGTTTCGTGGCGAGCGGCTTCAGCACGACGCCGGCGCTGAGCAGAGAATTTTCGCGGAGGACCAAGTGCGCGGCGAGGTGGCGGGTCTGCCAACCGGCGCACAGAGTGTCGGCGCTGGGGCCCGCTGCTAGCAGGGTCTCGGCCAACGCCAATCTGGAAGCTTGTACTAGGTGCATCACCTCTGAAACTAGCACGGGTCGGCGATTGATGGGCGTAATCATCCGCGGGTGTCGCCAAGCGGTTGCGATTGGCTCTAAGCGGTGCGTCACGCTCGGGAGCTGAACGCGGGAGACCCAGTATGCTAAAGGGGATGTCTACTTCTCAGAGCGGCTCGAATCCGAGCCCCGAACCAGAAAACCTCGACCCGCAGATCGCGCAGCGCTTGAAGCGCGATGCGAACGGGTTATTCGCCGCGATCGTGCAGCAGCATGACACCGGGCTGGTGCTCATGCTTGGCTGGATGGACGACGAAGCGCTGCGCCGCACGCTGTCCACCGGGCGAGTCACGTTCTACTCACGCTCGCGCCAGGAATACTGGCGCAAGGGAGATACCTCGGGGCATGGGCAGTACCTGAAGTCCGCCGCCCTGGACTGCGACGGCGACGCGTTGCTGCTGATGGTCGACCAGGTGGGAGCCGCCTGCCATACCGGCACCGAGTCCTGCTTTACCGACCGCCAGCTGCCCGCCACCGTCGGCCACCGCCCCGAATAGTCCGGGCTTGCAGCCCACGAGCGCCCCGGCAAGCATCGGGCGTCCGCAAAGTTTACGCGTTTGAAAAGAAGCTGAATGAAAACCCTAGGCAAGATTTCCCCTTCCCGCGAGGCCTTTTTGGCCATGGCACCCAACCGCCGCGTCATTCCGGTCACCATCTCGGTGCTCGCCGATTCGCTGACCCCGATCGGCTTGTACCGCTCGCTGGCCGGTGGACGGCCCGGCACCTTCCTGATGGAGTCCGCCGCCCCCGGCGGGGTGTGGAGCCGGTACTCGTTCGTGGGGGTGAACTCGCCCGCGACGCTGAGCACCCGCGGCGGAGAGGCCTACTGGCAGGGGCATGTACCCGAGGGGCTGCCCACCGGCGGGGTGAGCGTGGACGTCCTGCGCGACACCGTGCGCGCGCTGCATACCGAACCGGTCCCGGGCATGCCGCCGCTGACCGGCGGCATGGTCGGCTTCATCGGCTGGGAGTGCGTGCGCCACTGGGAGCGCCTGCCCAATCCGCCGGTTGATGACCTGAACATCCCCGAACTGAGCATGAACCTGGTCGCCGACATGGCCGCGCACGACGCCACCGAGGGCACCGTGACGCTGATCGCCAATGCGATCAACTTCGATGGCCGCGAAGAGCACGCCGAGGCGGCCTACGATGCCGCGGTGGCGCGGCTGCAGAAGATGCTCGACCAGCTCGGCACCCCGCTGGACTCCACGGCCATCACCCTGCAGGGCACCGACGTGCCGCGCGAAACGCTGATGGAAGCGGTCAGCCACTCCTGGGCCGAAAACGAGTATTTGGAGGCGCTGGCGAAGGCGAAGGTGGCCATCGTCGACGGCGAGGTGTTCCAGATCGTCGTCTCGCGCCGCTTCGAGCTGGAGACCAAGGCGGACGCGCTGGACGTCTACCGGGTGCTGCGCGCGACCAACCCGAGCCCCTACATGTACCTGTTCAACTTCGAGAACGAGGACGGCGAACCCTTCCAGATCGTCGGCTCCTCCCCGGAGGCGCTGGTCACGGTCAACGATGCGCATGTGGTCACCCACCCGATCGCCGGATCCCGCCCGCGCGGGGCGAACTACGAGGAAGACCAGCTGCACGAGAAGTCGCTGCTGGCCGACGAGAAGGAACGCGCCGAGCACCTGATGCTGGTGGACCTCTCGCGCAACGACCTCTCGCGCGTCTGCCAGGCCGGCACCGTGGAGGTCACCCAGTTCATGGAGGTGGAGCGCTTCAGCCACATCATGCACCTGGTCTCCAACGTGGTCGGCAAGGCCCGGGAGGACGTGGACGCCTACGACGTGCTCGCCTCCACCTTCCCGGCCGGCACGCTCTCCGGGGCGCCCAAACCCCGGGCGCTGCAGCTGCTCGACGAGTACGAGCCCTACCGCCGCGGAGTGTACGGCGGCGTGGTGGGCTACCTGGACTTCGCCGGCGACATGGACATGGCCATCGCGATCCGCTCCGCGCTGCTCAAGGATCACCGCGCCTACGTGCAGGCCGGCGGCGGCATCGTGAACGATTCGAAATTCGCCGACGAAGCGTTGGAAACCGTCAACAAGGCCGCCGCCCCGCTGCGTGCGGTGTGGGCCGCCGGCTCGATGCGCCCAGCCAATACCGAAACTGGTGGAACCAAGTGAAAAAACATCTCACCGCCCGCAATACCGCCCTGCTTGGCATCCTCGGAGCGCTGGCCGGACTGTGGACCGCCACCCGCACCTGGGTGGTGGTCCAGGTCGAATCCGGCACCGTGCAGGTCCCGGAGATCGTCGTCGACGGGTCCACCGCCGCCGCCTCCGTCACCGCCCTGTGCGTCGCGGTGCTCGCCGGTGCGCTTGCGCTGCTGATCGCCGGGAAGATCGCCCGCTACCTGATCGGGCTGATCACCCTGCTGGCCGGCATCGCGGTGATCGCCGCCGGAGTCCAAGCGGTCACCAACCCGCAGGCGGCGGCCGCCGGCGCGGTGGCCGAGGCCACCGGGCTGACCAGCGGCGCCGGGCAGTACACCGTTTCGCTTTGGCCGTCGCTGACCGTGGTGGCCGGGGCGATCATCGTGCTGCAGGGAATTCTGGTGCTGATCTATTGCGGCGGGTGGAAGAAGAGCTCGAAGTACGACCGGGAGGTTTCCGCGGCCCCCGCGGCCAAGGACGCGCAATCGCGCGGGATCTCCGACTGGGAGCAGCTCTCCAAGGGCGAGGATCCCACCAGCGGCAACCAGTAGGTGATTCGGCCCACCGGGACGCAACGAAGCGCCGTGGAATAGGCCATCATCAAGTCCAAGTGGCAGAATAGTAAGCGAAGTCCATCGCGCCGACCGGTCCACCGGGGCGGCGCGCAATCTGAAGAGCAAAAGGGAGACATCCAGCAATGTCGCAGAACACCGAGATTGACCCGGTCTACAACGAAGAAATCGGCCACGGCAACTCGATCGCAGCCTGGGCCTGCGTCGGCACCATGATCGTCGGTTCGATCGTCGGCGGCGTCGCCTTCGCGTTCCACAACTCGGCCATCGTCTACGCGGGCGCGGGCATTATGGTGCTCGGCCTGATCGTCGGCTGGATCATGAAGAAGGCCGGTTTCGGCGTGGGCGGTTCGCGCAGCGGAGCAGCGCACTAAATTGACTGTTCTTGATGACATCATCGCGGGCGTCCGGGAAGACCTGGGCGCCCGTCGCGCCATCACCAGCCTCGCGCAGGTGAAGGCCGCCGCGGCCGCCATGCCGGCGGCCCGCGACGGCTTCGCGGCCCTCGGCGGCCAGGCCGGTCCCGCCGCGCGCGACACCATCCTGCGGGTGATCTCCGAGGTGAAGCGCAAGTCCCCGTCGAAGGGCGCGCTGGCGCAGATCCCCGAACCGGCGGAGCTCGCCGCGGCGTATGCCGCCGGCGGCGCCTCGGTGATCTCCGTGCTCACCGAACAGCGGCGCTTCGGCGGTTCGCTGGCCGATTTGGACGCGGTCCGCGAGGCGGTCTCGATTCCGCTGCTGCGCAAGGATTTCACCGTCGACGAGTACCAGATCTACGAGGCCCGGGCGCACGGCGCGGACCTCGTATTGCTCATTGTTGCGGCGCTGGATGATCAAACGCTCTCCAGTTTCCTAGAATTGACCCACGAGCTGGGAATGAACGCACTGGTGGAGACGCACACCGAGGAGGAAATCGCGCGGGCCGTAAAGGCCGGGGCGAAGATCATCGGCGTGAACGTGCGCAACCTGAAGACCCTCGAGGTCAACGTGGACACCTTCGGCGCGTTGGCCCCGTTGCTGCCAAGCGACGCGGTGCTCATCGCCGAGTCGGGTGTCGAATCGGCCGAACAGGTGGAAATCTACGCTGCGGCCGGGGCGGACGGAATCCTCGTCGGGGAGGCGCTGGTCAAGCACGCGGACCCGCAATCCACCGTCGCGGAGTTCATCGCGGCGGGTACCGCAGCCAAGCCGGCGCGCTAGGCGAGCCGAACCCAGATCTTCGGTGCCCGGCCAGGGCCTGCTTCCTGGCCGGGCACCGCTAAAAAATTCAAGAGAAGAGGGAATCGATGAACGCATCGGATGACTCGCTGAAACATGCCAGCGGACCGTATTTTGGGCAGTACGGCGGACGCTGGATGCCCGAATCGCTTATGGCGGCCATGGATGAGCTGAACGAGACGTTCGAGGCGGCCAAGGCCGACCCGGCGTTCATCGAAGAGGTCAAGGAGCTGAACCGCAGCTACTCGGGCCGCCCCTCGCTGCTGACCGAGGCGAAGCGCTTCTCCACCGAGGCCTGCGGCGGCGTGCGCGTATTCCTCAAGCGCGAGGACCTGAACCACACCGGCAGCCACAAGATCAACAACGTGCTCGGCCAGGCGCTGCTGGCCAAGCGCATGGGCAAGACCCGCATCATCGCGGAGACCGGAGCCGGCCAGCACGGCGTCGCCTCGGCCACCGCAGCGGCCCTGATGGGCCTGGAATGCGTGGTCTACATGGGCGCCGAGGACACCCGCCGGCAGGCGTTGAACGTCGCGCGCATGCAGCTGCTCGGCGCCACGGTGATCCCGGTGACCGTCGGCTCCCAGACGCTGAAGGACGCGATCAACGAGGCGCTGCGCGACTGGGTCGCCAATGTAGGCACCACCCACTACCTGCTGGGCACCGCCGCCGGCGGGGCCCCGTTCCCGGCCATGGTGCGTTACTTCCACGAGGTCATCGGCGAAGAAGCCCGCGAGCAGATCATCGCGCAGGCCGGCCGCCTGCCCGATGCGGTCACCGCCTGCATCGGCGGCGGATCGAACGCCATCGGCATCTTCCACGGCTTCCTCGACGACAAGGAGGTGGAACTCTACGGTTTCGAGGCCGGCGGCGACGGCGTGGACACCGACCGCCACGCCGCGACCATCACCCTGGGCAAGCCCGGCGTGCTGCACGGGGCGAAGAGCTACCTGATGCAGGACGACGACGGGCAGACCATCGAGTCGCACTCGATCTCCGCGGGACTTGACTACCCGGGCGTCGGCCCGGAGCACGCCTACCTGGCGGATATCGGCCGCGTGCACTACGAACCGGTCACCGACACCGAGGCGATGGACGCGTTCAAGATCCTCTGCCGCACCGAGGGCATCCTGCCGGCGATCGAATCCGCGCACGCGCTGGCCGGCACCATCCGGCTGGCGGCCCGCAAGATCGCCGAGGGCGCGCAGCCCGAAGAGACCATCATCATCGCAAACCTGTCCGGCCGTGGGGACAAGGACGTGTCCACTGCCGCGCAATGGTTCGGCATGCTCGATTCCGAGGCCGCCGAGAACACCCCGGAGGGCAACTAAATGTCGCGTGTCACTAGTGCAGAAAAGATCGCCGCGGCGCGTGCCGAAGGCCGCCCGGCGCTGATCGGCTACCTGCCCGCGGGCTTCCCGGACGTGGAAACCAGCATCGAGGCGGCCGTCGCGCTGGCCGAGAACGGGGTGGACGTCATCGAGATGGGCATCCCCTACTCGGACCCGGTGATGGACGGGCTGGTCATCCAGGAGGCGACCAACCACGCGCTGGCCAATGGCTTCCGCGTGGCACAGATCTTCGACATCGTGCGCGGGATCACCGAGCGCACCGACGCCGCGGTGATGGTGATGACCTACTGGAACCCGGTGCTGCGCCTGGGCGTGGACGAATTCGCCCGGCGCTTCGCCGAAGCCGGCGGGGCCGGGCTGATCACCCCCGACCTGGTGCCCGACGAGGCCGCCGAATGGCAGGCCGCAAGCGAGAAGTACGACCTGGAACGGGTGTTCCTGATCGCTCCGAGCTCCACCGAGGCGCGCGTGAAGCAGACCGTCGCGGCCTCCTCCGGGTTCGTCTACTGCGTTTCGCTGATGGGTGTCACCGGGGCGCGCAGCGAGGTTTCCTCCGCCGCGCAGGCCGTGGTGGACGCCGCCCATGCCGCCGGCGCCGCGAACGCCTGCGTCGGGCTCGGCGTTTCACGCCGCGAACACGTCACCGAGATCGGCGGCTACGCCGACGGGGTGATCGTGGGCACCGCGCTGGTCGCCGCGCTGCGCGACGGGGGAGTGCCCGCCGTGGGCCGCCTCGCCGCGGAGCTGAGCGGACGGGCCTAGGCATGCTCCCGGTCTCCATCCCGTCTCCGCCGGAGGAATTCTCCAAGCTCTCCCTGGGCCCGCTGACCATCCACGCCTACGCGCTGTGCATCTTGCTGGGCATCGTGCTGGCGCTGTGGCTGACCGGGCGGCGGATGCGTGCCCGCGGCGGCGACTCGGACCTGCTCTGGGACATCGTCATCTGGGCGATCCCCTTCGGCATCGTCGGCGGCCGGCTCTACCACGTGCTGATCACCGACCCGATGTACTACTTCGGGCTCGGCGGGCAGCAAGCGCACTGGGCCGAGATCCCGCAGCTCTGGCTGGGCGGACTGGGCATCATGGGCGCGGTCTCGCTGGGCATCGTCGGCGCCTGGATCGGCTGCCGGCGGAGCGGGGTGCGGCTCTCGGCCTTCATCGACGCCGTCGCCCCCGGCGTGCTGCTGGCCCAAGCCGTGGGCCGTTGGGGGAACTGGTTCAACCAGGAACTCTTCGGCGCGCCGACCACCCTGCCCTGGGGACTTGAAATCGACCCGGAGCACTATAACTTCCCGGCCTCGCTGCCGCCCGAGACGCTCTTCCACCCGACCTTCCTCTACGAATCATTGTGGAACCTGCTGGGCGTGGTGGTGCTGCTGGCGCTGGACAAGAAGTTCGCGCTGCGCCGCACAGCGTTGTTCTGCTGCTACGTGATTTGGTACGGCATCGGCCGGACCTTCACCGAGTCGCTGCGCCTGGACGCGGCGGAGATCATCAGCATCGGCCCGCTGTCCCTGCGCATCCACCAGTGGCTGGCCATCGCCCTGGTCGTCTTCGGCTCGCTGGCGCTGGCCTACGTGCTGGCGAAGCTGCGCGGGGAAGGCAAGGATTCGCTCTTCCTGCCCGGGCGCGAGCCGGCGGCCCGCGCCGCGGCGGCGGGCACCGACGCTCCGTCGAGCAACACCGAGCGGCAGATCATGAAGGACGACGAGCAGCCGCCGGGCTGATCGCGGAGCTGCCTCCGCACCTCCAACGGGGATCGAAAAACACCAGCGCGTGTTTTTTCGGTCCCCGTTTCGGCGTTAACGCGGGACTTTTTTGCCCCTCGGGTGGGCGGTACGCAATCTGCGCGAAACATTTAAAAATCGGCTCAACCCCGGGCGAAACAATGGAAAAGGCCAGCATCACCGCGAATAAACCTGCTTTTTAGCTGGCGCTGTGCGTGACCGTTTTAACATTTTCGAAACAAAACCGCGCGAAAGCGGGAAACATAGGGGGCGTAAGGTAAATCTACGCACCTCTCCGGGAGTCCACACCCCATGACCCGGGCGAGGCGCAGGAACCACAACGCGGTGGATCCTTCAACCTTCGAAGCAGCGCACCCGCTCGGCCCCACCCCGCCGGCGGCGCAGCTGGCCACGAGGTTAAGGCGACCGGTGGCTGACGCACCTTCGAGAATCCCCAAGGTGGGACCCGGTTCGCCTTTTTCCGCCGCATGAACCACGAAAGGCACGCTCATGAGCATGACCGGAGTCCAGTTGAACGCCTCGCCCGGATTTGGCGAGGCCGCCCCCTCGCCCTATACCCGATTCGCGGCAATTCCGCCGGCGCAGGGTTTATACGACCCGAGCGCCGAAAAGGATGCCTGCGGACTGGCGATGATTGCATCGCTGAAGAACCACCCAACTCATGAGATCGTCAGCCACGCGCTGACCGCGCTGCGCCGCCTGGAACACCGCGGGGCCATCGGCGCCGACGAAGGGACCGGCGACGGAGCGGGCATCCTGCTGCACCTGCCCGATGCCTTCCTGCGCGCCGTCACCGAATTCGAGCTGCCCGCCCCCGGGAGCTACGCGGTCGGCATGGGCTTCCTGCCCGCGGCGCAGAACGAACTGGAGTTCGCCAAGGCCGAACTCGAAGAGCTCGCCGCCGAAGAGTCGCTGACCGTGCTCGGCTGGCGCACCGTCCCGGTGGATCCGGAAGTACTTGGCGCCTCCGCCCGTGCGGTCATGCCGCATATCACCCAATTCTTCGTCGCCTCCAGCGCGGCCTCCGGTGAGCTCGACTCCCGGGCCCTGGACGCGGCAGCCTGGCGCATCCGCCGGCGCGCGCACAATAAGATCGGCGTCTACTTCGCCTCCTTCTCCGCGCAGTCCATCGTCTACAAGGGCATGGTCTCCACCGCCCAGCTCGAGCCGTTCTTCCCGGATCTGTCCGACGAGCGCTTCACCAGCCGCTGCGCGATCGTGCACTCGCGCTTCTCCACCAATACCTTCCCGTCGTGGCCGCTGGCCCAGCCGTTCCGCACCATCGCGCACAACGGCGAGATCAACACCGTCAAGGGCAACCGCAACTGGATGCGCGCCCGCCAGTCGACCCTGGAATCCGAGCTGCTCGGCGAGGTGCCCGAGGAGCTCTTCCCGATCTGCACCCCCGGCGCCTCGGACTCCGCGAGCTTCGACGAGGTCGCCGAGATGCTGATGCTCTCGGGGCGCAAGGTCACCGAGGCGATCATGATGATGATCCCGCAGCCCTGGGAAAACGACACCCAGATGGACGCCGATCTGCGCGCCTTCTACCAGTACCACTCGATGCTCATCGAACCGTGGGACGGCCCGGCGGCGGTCTGCTTCACCGACGGCCAGCTGGCCGGCGCGGTGCTGGACCGCAACGGACTGCGCCCGGCGCGCTGGTGGGTCACCGACGACGACCTGGTGGTGCTCGCCAGCGAGGTCGGCGTCATCGACATCGCCGAGGAGCATATCGTCTCCAAGGGCCGCGTGGCCCCGGGCAAGATGTTCGCGCTGGACCTGAATGCCGGACGCATCGTGGATGACGCCGAGATCAAGGCCGAGGTCGCCGCCGCGAAGCCGTGGCGCGAATGGGTCGGGACGAATATCAAGTCCCTGGAGGAGTTCCCGGACCTGGAGCATGTGCGCCACAATTCGGCCTCCGTGTTGCAGCGCCAGCTGACCTTCGGCTACACCGCCGAGGAGCTGCGCATGCTGCTGGCCCCGATGGCCACCACCGGCGCCGAGCCGCTGGGCGCCATGGGCACCGACAGCCCGATCGCCGCGCTCTCGCAGCGCCCGCGGCTGCTCTTCGACTACTTCACGCAGTCCTTCGCCCAGGTCACCAATCCGCCGCTGGATGCGATCCGCGAGGAGCTGGTCACCTCGATGCGCACCTCCATCGGACCCGACGGCAACCTGCTCTCCCTGGACCGCGTGGCGCAGACGCAGATCGATCTGGACTACCCGGTGCTGACCAACGACCAGGTCGCGAAGATCGTGAACCTGCGCGACGCGTCGGGCGCCAAGTACTCGCTGAAGGTCCGCGGGCTCTACCGCCCGGCCGGAGGCGAATCCGAACTGCGGGCCCGGCTGCAGGAAATCTGCGAAAAGGTCTCCGCCGCGGTGAACCGCGGGGTGCGCTACATCGTGCTCTCGGACCGCGACTCCTCCGCGGCCTGGGCTCCGATTCCGTCGCTGCTGCTGACCTCCGCGGTGCACCACCACCTGCTCAAGAGCTCGACCCGCACCCGCGTGTCGCTGATCATCGAGTCCGGCGACGCCCGCGAGGTCCACCACATCGCGCTGCTCATCGGCTACGGTGCCAGCGCCATCAACCCGTACCTCGCGCTGGAAAGCGTCGAGCAGCTGGCCGAGGAAGGCTCGCTGCCGGGCATCACCGGGCAGGCCGCCGCCGCGAACCTGATCAAGTCCCTGGGCAAGGGGGTGCTGAAGATCATGAGCAAGATGGGCATCTCCACGGTGTCCTCCTACTGCGGGGCGCAGACCTTCGAGGCCGTGGGGCTCTCCCAGCGCGTGGTCGACCAGTACTTCACCGGCACCGCCACCAAGCTCTCGGGCATCGAGCTCGACGTCGTCGCCGCCGAGGCCGCGGCCCGGCACGCCCGGGCCTACCCGGAGCATTCCGGGGCGAGCCAGCCCAACGAGCTGGAGGTGGGCGGGGAGTACCAGTGGCGCCGCGAAGGGCCGCCGCACCTGTTCGACCCGCAGACCGTATTCCGCCTGCAGCACTCCACCCGGACCCGCCGCTACGACGTGTTCAAGGAGTACACCAAGGCCGTCGACGACCAGGCCTCGGAGCTGAAAACCCTGCGCGGGCTGCTGAAGTTCAACACCGAGTCCATCACCCCGATCCCCATCGACGAGGTGGAACCGGTCAGCTCGATCGTGAAGCGCTTCGCCACCGGGGCGATGAGCTACGGTTCGATCTCCGCCGAGGCGCACGAGACCCTGGCCATCGCGATGAACCGGCTGGGCGGCAAGTCCAACACCGGTGAGGGCGGCGAGGATCCCGAGCGGCTGCTCGACCCGGTGCGCCGCAGCGCCGTGAAGCAGATCGCCTCGGGCCGCTTCGGGGTGACCAGCCTGTACCTGACCAACGCGGATGACATCCAGATCAAGATGGCCCAGGGCGCGAAGCCCGGCGAGGGCGGCCAGCTGATGAGCCAGAAGCTCTACCCGTGGATCGCCAAGACCCGCCACTCCACCCCGGGCGTGGGACTCATCTCCCCGCCGCCGCACCACGACATCTACTCGATCGAGGACCTGGCCCAGCTGATCCACGACGCGAAGTGCTCCAATCCGGCGGCGCGCGTGCACGTGAAGCTGGTCTCCGAGTCCGGCATCGGCACCGTCGCGGCCGGCGTGGCCAAGGCGAAGGCCGACGTCGTGCTGATCTCCGGGCACGATGGCGGCACCGGCGCTTCGCCGATGAATTCGCTCAAGCATGCGGGTACCCCGTGGGAGATCGGCCTGGCCGAGGCGCAGCAGACGCTGATCCTCAACGGGTTGCGCGACCGCGTCACCGTGCAGGTGGACGGCCAGCTGAAAACCGGGCGCGACGTGCTCATCGGCGCGCTGCTCGGCGCCGAGGAATTCGGCTTCGCCACCGCCCCGCTGGTGGTTTCGGGCTGCATCATGATGCGCGTGTGCCACCTGGACACCTGCCCGGTGGGCGTGGCCACGCAGAACCCCGCGCTGCGCGAACGCTTCAGCGGCAAGGCCGAATTCGTGGTGAACTTCTTCGAGTTCATCGCGCAAGAGGTCCGCGAACTGCTCGCCAGCCTGGGTGCGCGCACCCTGGAGGAGGTCATCGGCCGGGTGGAGCTGCTCAGCGGCGCGCAGGCCGGCGCCCACGACAAGGTCCAGTCCCTGGCCCTGGGCGCGATCACCCACGTGCCCGACGTGGAACTCACCGCACGCCGCCGCCGGATCGGCCAGGACCACGGTCTTGACAAGCATCTGGACCAGCGGCTCTTGGCCGCGGCCGCGCAGACCCTAGCGGACCGGATCCCGGTGGTGATCGACGCGGACATCGTGAACACCGACCGTTCGGTGGGCACGCTGCTCGGCCACCACGTGACCAAGACCTTCGGGCTCGAGGAACTGGCCGCGGACACCATCCGGGTGAACCTGGCCGGGCGCGCGGGCCAGTCCCTGGGCGCCTTCCTGCCCGCCGGCATCACCCTCGGGCTCTCCGGCGACGCGAACGACTACGTCGGCAAGGGGCTTTCGGGCGGACGGATCTCCATCCACCCGCCGCGCACCACCCTGTCCAACCCGCAGGACCAGGTGATCGCCGGAAATGTGGTCGGCTACGGCGCGACCAGCGGTGAGATGTTCATCAACGGCATGGTCGGCGAACGGTTCGCGGTGCGCAACTCGGGCGCCACGATCGTCACCGAAGGCATCGGCGAACACGGCTGCGAATACATGACCGGCGGCCGAGTGCTGATCCTGGGCGCCACCGGACGCAACTTCGGCGCCGGGATGTCCGGCGGCATGGCCTGGGTGCTGGACTTCGAGGAGAAGAACCTGAATCCGCTGGCCGCCGCGGCCGGCGATCTGCTGGTCCGCGGGATCAACGACGATGAGGCGCAGACGATCCACGCGCTGCTCACCGAGCACATCGCGCTGACCGCCTCGCCGCAGGCGCAGCGCCTGATCCTGGATTGGGAGCAGACCCGCCAGCGCTTGACCAGCATCATCCCGCGCGATTTCGCCGCGGTTGAAAATATCCGTGCCGAAGCGGCGGCCGCCGGAGAGAATCCGGATTCGCCGCAGGTATGGGACAAGATTTTGGAGGTGACCCGTGGCTGATCCACGCGGATTCTTGAAGGTGACCGAACGCGTCACCCAACCCAAGCGCCCGGTGCCGGTGCGCCTGATGGACTACAAGGAGGTCCTTGAGCGCCAGCAAGCAGGCACGCTGCAGGAGCAGGCCTCGCGCTGCATGGACTGCGGCATCCCGTTCTGCCACCAGGGCTGCCCGCTGGGCAACCTGATCCCGGAGTTCAATGACCTGACCTACCGCGGGCGGATGGACGATGCCGCGGCCCGGCTGCTGAGCACCAACAACTTCCCGGAACTGACCGGTAAGCTGTGCCCCGCTCCCTGCGAGGCGGCCTGCGTGCTGAGCATCAACCAGCCCGCGGTCACCATCAAGCAGGTCGAGGCCGAGCTGGCCGAGCATCTGATGGACGCCGGCGACTTCATCGCGCAGCCGCCGGCGCGCCACACCGAGAAGCGCGTGGCCATCGTCGGTTCCGGTCCGGCCGGACTGGCTGCCGCCCAGCAGCTGACCCGGGTGGGCCACACCGTGGCGGTCTACGAGCGCGACGAGCAGATCGGCGGCCTGCTGCGCTTCGGCATCCCGGACTTCAAACTCGAAAAGCAGATCATCGACCGCCGCCTGGACCAGATGCGTGAGGAAGGCACGATCTTCCGCACCGGCATCGAGATCGGCAAGGAGATCAGCTGGGATCAATTGCGTCGCGATTATGACGCGGTGATCGTCGCCACCGGCGCCACCATCCCGCGGGAGCTGCCCATCCCGGGCCATGACCTGGATGGCGTGCACCACGCCATGGAGTTCCTCACAGAGAACAACCGCGTGGTGGCCGGAACCCTGGACGCTGCGCGCATCGATGCGAAGGGCAAGCACGTGATCGTGCTCGGCGGTGGCGACACCGGATCCGACTGCATCGGCACCGCGCTGCGCCAGGGAGCCGCTTCGGTGACCACCTTGGCCATCGGCCAGAAGCCGCCGACCGAACGCGCCGACACCCAGCCGTGGCCCACGATGCCGCTGCTCTTCGAGGTGCAGTCCTCGCATGAGGAGGGCGGCGAACGCAGCTATCTGGCCTCGACCGTGAACTTCGTTTCCGGCGAGGGAGCCGAGCAGAATAAGGTGATCGGTGTTACAGTTGCAGAGACAGAATTCGTTGCCGGCAAGCGCCTGCCGAAGCCTGGGACGGAACGCGTTATCAAAGCGGATCTGGTTCTCCTGGCTCTTGGCTTCACCGGTCCGGAACCTTCCGGGCTCGATGAGCAGCTCAGCATCGAATTCGACAACCGGGGCAACGTCGCCCGAGATGGCTACTACATGACGAACTCCGAATCGGTGTTCGCCGCCGGAGATGCCGGTCGGGGGCAGTCGCTGATCGTCTGGGCTATCGCCGAAGGCCGCGCTTGCGCCGCCGGAGTCGATAAGTTCCTGATGGAAACGACGAACCTTCCTGCACCAGTTGCTCCAACAGATAGAGCCATCAGCATCATTTGAGTGGCATAGGCTTTGATGCGGCGAACCCAAACGGGTTCGCCGCATTTTGCCTATGCAAACATGAAAGGCATTTGGCTGACGGTATGAGACGCGCAAAAATTGTGGCAACATGGGGCCCGGCCCTAGCGAGCTATGAAAACACCGTAGCGGTACTTCAAGCGGGCGTAGACGTCGCCCGACTGAACATGAGCCATGGAGACTACTCCATGCATGCTCAATCCTTGGCAAACGTACGTAACGCGGCGACCGAGGTGGGGCGCGCGGTCGGCATTTTCGCAGACCTGCAAGGCCCGAAGATCCGCCTGGGTCGTTTCAAGGACGACGCCAAGTACATCTTGGAAGTCGGCGAAGAATTCACCATTACCATCGAGGACATCCAGGGTACTCGCAACCTGTGCTCGACCACCTTCAAGGGCTTGCCAACCGATGTGAAGCCGGGGGACTTCCTGCTGATCAACGACGGCAAGGTGAAGCTCAAAGCCATCGAGGTCACCGATACCGAGGTGCGCTCCGAGGTCGTGGTCGGCGGCGAGGTCTCCAATAACAAGGGCATCAACCTGCCCGGCGTTGCGGTCAACGTGCCGGCGCTGAGCGAAAAGGACGAGGACGATCTGCGCTGGGCCATTCGTGCCGGCGTCGACATGATCGCGTTGTCCTTCGTGCGCAATGCCAGCGATATCGAGCGCGTGCACGAAATCATGGACGAGGAAGGCCGCCGCCTTCCGGTGATCGCAAAGATCGAGAAGCCGCAGGCAGTTGCCGCGCTGGAAGAAATCATCAACGCCTTCGACGCGATCATGGTTGCCCGTGGCGACCTGGGCGTGGAGCTGCCGCTGGAAGACGTTCCGGTGGTGCAGAAACGTGCGGTGGAGCTCGCGCGCCGCTGGGCCAAGCCGGTCATCGTCGCCACCCAGGTGCTCGAATCGATGATCGAATCGCCGACCCCAACCCGTGCCGAGGCTTCGGACTGCGCCAACGCGGTGCTCGACGGCGCCGACGCGGTGATGCTTTCGGGGGAGACCTCGGTGGGCGCCTACCCGGTGGAGACCGTGGAAACCATGTCGCGCATTATTTCCTCCACCGAGCAGCACGGGCTGGATCGCATTCCACGTCTCGGCTCGCAGCCGAAGACCCGTGGCGGCGCGATTACCCGTGCGGCCGTGGAAATCGCCGATCAGCTCGACGCGAAATACATCGTCGCCTTCACCCAGTCCGGTGACTCCGCACGACGCCTTTCGCGCCTGCGCCCGAAGCGCCCGGTGCTGGCCTTCACCCCGCTGCAGCAGACCTACAACATCATGACCCTGATGTGGGGAGTGCAGGCACGCCTGGTGGCCTACGCGGACCACACCGACAAGATGACCGCACAGGTCGATGAGCAGCTGCTCAGCGAAGGCCTGGCCCAGATCAACGATCTGGTTTGCATCGCTGCCGGTTCCCCTCCGGGGCAAGCCGGTTCGACCAATTCGCTGCGCGTGCACAAGGTCGGGGACCTGGCTGATGCCGGTCAGCTGGTCGACGGCAAGCCAATGCCGGCGCGCGAAGTTGTCGGGCCATGGGATCCTGCGAACGTTTCGACGCCCAAGGATCTCTAAGCCGTAGCTTTGAGCCAACAAAAGTGAGCCTGCCCGCAAGATCGTTTCATCGATCCTGCGGGCAGGCTCATTCGCGTTTGGAACCAATCCATCCTCGCTGCGAGATGCATCACAGGGGCGAATAATTAAAAGAAAAAATGCCGCCGGAGAGAGTTTTCACTTTCTCCGACGGCATTCATGATGTGCCCAAGGTGGGACTCGAACCCACACATCTTTCGATACCGCATTTTGAGTGCGGCGCGTCTACCGATTCCGCCACTTGGGCGAGCACATTGACGAGTTTACTAGAGGTTTCGTAGATTTCCTAATCGATAACCTCGCGTCATCGCCCTAATAAGGGTACATGCAAGTAGGCTTAGATACGAAACGGGAGCAGCGCGGCTCGCCGCGAAATACATCTTGAATTCTGCCGGCTAACGAGGCAGGTACGCAGACCACTAAGGAAGGCGCCCTATGAGCGAGCTACCAGAAATTACCAAAATCCCTTCCGAGGCGCCTTCCGCGGCGCGACGCGTGCTCGTAGCCGAAGACGAGACGCTGATCCGCCTGGATATCGTTGAGATCTTGCGCTCCGAAGGCTATGACGTGGTGGCCGAGGTCGACAACGGCCAGAGCGCGCTGGAGAAGGCGCGTGAGTTGAAGCCGGATCTGGTGCTGATGGATGTAAAGATGCCGGTGATGGATGGCATTACCGCCGCCGAGTCGATCGTCAAGGAGCGCATCGCCCCCGTCGTGCTGCTCACCGCATTCAGCCAAAAGGAATTGGTGGAGCGGGCGCGCGAAGCCGGCGCCATGGCCTACGTGGTCAAGCCCTTCACCCCGGCCGACCTGACCCCGGCGATCGAAATCGCGATTTCGCGCAACGACGAGCTGCGTGCCCTGGAGTCCGAGGTCAGCAACCTCGCCGAGCAGTTCGAGACTCGAAAGCTTGTGGACCGGGCCAAGTCGCTGCTCATCACCAAGATGGGGTTGACCGAACCGGAAGCATTCCGCTGGATCCAGAAGACCTCGATGGACCGTCGACTGAGCATGCGGCAGGTCGCGGACACCGTGATCGATCAGGTTAAGTAGCCTCCCGCCATTGCCTGCGGCGCAGCGAGCCGCGCGAATGTGCGCCAAGCCACCTATGGTTTGGCGCACATTTTCTCTGCCCGCAAAAGCGCGATCCGGCATGAACGCGGTAATTGCCTACTTGGGCACCAAAAGTTCATGCGGAATTTGCCCGGGGTTGGTTGACTGGCCGGATTGACGTATCTGTTCAGGGGCATAAGATTGAAATTGCGCTTTGAGCCCAATCCCGCACGCCATCATCTTCGCTGGATTTTGCAGCTCTCGGCCCAAGTTCTTTTTCCTTGCCGTTCGACCCTCAGGCTGGTATTCAATGGATTTGACGCTAATCGTCGTCCTGGTCATCGCCTTGGCGTTGTTTTTCGACTTCACCAATGGTTTTCATGACACGGCCAATGCGATGGCCACCCCAATCGCAACCGGAGCAATCACTCCAAAAAAGGCTGTAGCTCTCGCTGCGGTTTTGAACCTCGTCGGTGCTTTCCTCTCTACGGAGGTAGCCAAGACGATTTCTGGCGGCATTATCAACGAAGATCCCACCACCGGCGTGCAGATCATGCCGGAAATGATCTTTGCGGGACTTATGGGCGCGGTGATCTGGAACGTATTCACCTGGATGCTCGGCCTGCCTTCAAGCTCCTCCCACGCCCTGTTCGGTGGGCTGGTTGGCGCCGCGATCGTCGGTGCCGGGTTCGGCGCCATCGACTACGGGGTGTTGCTCTCCAAGGTGCTTCTGCCGGCATTGTGCGCCCCGCTGATTGCGGGCATTTCCGCGTATCTATGCACGAAGCTTGCGTACTCGATCACGAAGCGGCAGAACGGCGCCTCGCCTAAACGCGGAGGCTTCCGCTACGGACAGATCTTCTCTTCCTCGCTCGTGGCGCTGGCGCACGGCACCAATGACGCGCAGAAGACCATGGGTGTTATCACCCTGACTCTGGTCGCTTCGGGGATGCAGCGCGCCGGCACCGGCCCGCACCTGTGGGTCGTTGCAACCTGTGCGGTGGCCATTGCCTTGGGCACCTACACCGGTGGCTGGCGCATTATCCGCACCATGGGTTCGGGGCTCACCGATGTGAAGCCCGCGCAGGGCTTCGCCGCCGAGGTTTCGACCGCCTCGGCAATTCTCACCTCATCGCACCTGGGCTTCGCCTTGTCCACCACGCAGGTGGCATCCGGCTCGGTCATCGGTTCCGGCCTGGGACGCAAGGGCGCAGAAGTGCGCTGGGGCACCGCGGGCCGCATTGCCCTGGGGTGGCTGTTCACCCTTCCGGCGGCCGCCATCGTTGGCGGTGCCGCCGCGGCGCTGACCCATATCGGCGCAGTCGGCGTCGGGATCGTCGCCGTCGTCGGCGTGGGAACCCTGCTGCTGTTCTGGTACATGTCCCGCAAGGACCATGTGGGGCACGATACCGCGATGTCCGACATCGATAATTCGGGAGCCGCGGTCAATATCCTTTCGAAGAAGGAGCGTCGCGCCCGCGCCAAGGCCGAAGCAACGGCGGCCCGGAAGCTTGCGCAGGAAGCCATGGACAAGGAAGCGGATATCTCATGATCGAATGGTCAGCTTTTCTCATCGTCGCGCTGGTCAGCTGGGTAGCTGCCATGTGCATCGTCGTCGCATACTCCTTTGGCGTGCGCCTGCTGGCGGTGGCCCGCGACGAGCACCGCAATACCCAGGTTAATAAGTACGGCGCCTACCTCTGCTTCGGACTGTGCGGGCTGATCGTGCTCTTCGGCGTGGTGCTCATCGTTCCGCAGCTGAGCGAAGCGATCTTGGGCCTCTAGGCATCCGGCACGCCCGGTGGGCGGCAAAAACTAGATATTGCCTTCGATGGAGGCACCCCTAGACTGGAGCTATGACTAGCTTCAAGTACTACGTGGGTGCCTCCATCGACGGCTTTGTGGCCGATCAGTCGGGCGACACGCATTGGCTACGCCCATTTACCGAGCTGCCCGGCTACCAGGCCGACCTTCGCGAGTTCTTCGACAGCATCGGCGCGGTGGTCGTCGGCGGCAAAACCTACGAAACGATCGTGCGGGATATCGGCGAGGGGCACCTGCAATGGCCATTCGGCGCGAAGCCGGTGTGGATCTTCACGCACCATGAGCTTCCCTCGTTGCCCGACACGGACCTGACCTTCATCCGCGGTGAAATCAGTTTCTGGAGCCGTGACATTGCCAAAAGCGCCGGCGCCGGAGATGTCTGGCTCGTGGGCGGTGCGGATCTGGCCGGCGGCTTTATCGAGGCCGGAATGCTCGACGAACTCACCGTGGTGACGGTGCCGGTGTTCCTCGGCGGCGGGGTGAACATTTTCGGCCGCGATGCCAACGCGCAGCTATCCGGACTGAAAATCCGTGAACTCGGCGACGATATCTTCGCCGCAAGCTACGCCGTCTCCTAGCGCTCGGCTAGCCCTCGATGGGCAGGAGCATATTGGTGATTCGGGCCGTGGCCACGCGTTGGCCTGCCTCGTTGGTGATGACGATCTCATGGGTGGTGACGCGCCGGCCCAAATGCAGCGGCGTGCACACGGCGCTGACCAAGCCCTGGCGCGCGGCCTTGTGGTGGGTGACATTCAGGTCGACTCCTACCGGGTTTGCCTTGCCCCGTGCGTGCAGGGCGGCAGCCATCGAGCCCAAGGTTTCGGCCAGCGCGGCGGATGCCCCGCCGTGCAGGATGCCCACCACCTGAGCGTTTCCTGCGACCGGCATGGTCGCGCAAACTCGGTCGGCGCCAAACTCGGTGAAGTGGATATCAAGCTTTTCGACTAGGGTGCCCACCCCGTGTCCCTGGAGAAAAGGCCACATCGCCTGCGGGACACCATGCCTAGTCAACTGCTGGGCAAAGGGGTGTGCTGAAGATTGCTCGTCGTGAGAAGTGAAATTGTCGCTCATGGCAACTAGGCTTTCAGGTGTGAGCGAAACTACCAAAACGACATTCACGTCGGACAAGAAACTTCTGATCATCGACGGACACTCGATGGCCTTCCGCGCGTTCTATGCGCTGCCAGCCGAAAACTTTGCGACAAGTACCGGCCAGCACACCAATGCCGTCCACGGATTCGTCTCCATGCTATTGACGATGATCCGCCAGCAGAAGCCCACGCACGTTGCGGTGGCCTTCGACCTGGACACCCCAACGTTCCGTTCCCTGGAATACACCGAATACAAGGGCGGACGAAATAAGACTCCGGAAGAATTCTATGGCCAGATCGACCTGATTCAAGAGGTCATGAAGGCGATGAACATTCCCAGCATCACCCTTGAAAGCTTTGAGGCCGACGACATCCTGGCCACCCTGGCAACCCAGGGCGAAGCGCAGGGCTTCGAAGTCCTTGTCGTCTCCGGTGACCGCGATGCCTTCCAGCTGATCACCGACAAGACCATGGTGCTCTATCCGAAGAAGGGCATTAGCGATATCCCGCCGATGGACGCCGAAGCGGTAGAAACCAAGTATTTCGTGCGCCCCGAGCGCTACTCGGATCTGGCCGCGCTGGTGGGGGAGACCGCCGACAACCTGCCGGGCGTGCCCGGCGTGGGACCGAAGACCGCCGCGAAATGGCTGAACCTCTACGGCGACCTCAACGGCATCCTGGAAAATGCCGACGCGATCAAGGGCAAGGTCGGCGAGAGCCTGCGCGCCCACCTGGACAACGTCACCCGCAACCGGCGGCTGAACCAGTTGCGCCACGATCTGGAACTGCCGGTGACCCTGGACGAAGCCGAACTGGTCGCGCCGAACCGCGACGAGATCGAAAACCTCTTTGACGCCCTGGAATTCAACACCCTGCGCAAGCGGCTCTTCGATCTCTTTGCCGCGCAGGAGGACGAAGAGCAGCCCGAAGCGGCGGCGTTCGAGCGACTTGAAGCGAAGGATGCGAAGGCACTGGGCGAATTCATCGCCCAGGGCGAGGGAGCGCCGATTGCGGTGCAAGCGGCGGTGACCGCGGGCGAAGCCGTCGGGGTGGCACTGTTCCGTGAGGGCAAGGCGCTCTGGCTGGAACTGTCCAGCCTGGGCGAAGACACCGAGAAGGTGCTTGCCGGCTTCCTGGCCGACGCGCAGGCACCGAAGATCTTCCACGACGCGAAACTCGCCATGCACCGGCTCTACGAGCGTGGCTTCCGCGTCGCCGGCCTAGGCGATGACACGTTGATCAGCGCCTACCTGATCCAGCCGGACCGGCGCAGCCACGAGCTGGTGGATCTGGTGCAATACCACCTGAAGTACACGGTACCGGTGCTCAAGCCGGCGAAGAAGGGCGAACTGGATCTGGGTCTCACCGCGGACCTGATCGAGCCGACGCTGGCGCAGGCACAGGCGATTTTTGATCTGTCCGCGTTCCTCGCCACCAAGCTCGCCGAAAAGCATGCCGCGGAGCTGGCCAAGGACATGGAGCTGCCGCTGATCGACGTGCTCTTCGAGATGGAGCGTGCGGGCATCGCAGTGAGCCGGGAACGCCTGGACGAGCTGCACGCGCACTTCACCTCGCAGGTGGACCAGGCCACCAAGGAAGCCTACGATTCCATCGGGCACGAGGTGAACCTCTCCAGCCCGAAGCAGCTGCAGGTGGTGCTCTTCGAAGAGCTCGACCTGCCGAAAACCAAGAAGATCAAAACCGGTTTCACCACCGATGCCGAATCCCTGCAGGATTTGCTGGTCAAGACCCAGCACCCGTTCCTGGTGGCGCTGATGGCGTACCGCGAGGCGATCAAGCTGCGCCAGACCGTTGAGGGGCTGCTCAAATCGATCGGCGACGATGGCCGGATCCACACAACCTATGCGCAGACGGTGGCCGCGACCGGACGCTTGTCCAGCCTGAACCCGAACCTGCAGAACATCCCGATCCGCTCCGAAGAGGGTCGGCGCATCCGCGACGTGTTCGTCGTCGGCGAGGGATACGAAACCCTGCTGACCGTGGACTACTCGCAGATCGAAATGCGTATCATGGCGCACCTGTCCGGCGACGAGGGCCTGATCGAGGCCTACCAGAGCGGCGAGGACCTGCACCGGTTCGTCGGTTCGCATGTCTTCGACGTGGCCCCCGAAGAGGTCACCAGCGAGATGCGTTCGAAGGTGAAGGCGATGAGCTACGGCCTGGCCTACGGGCTGAGCTCCTTCGGGCTGTCCAAGCAGCTGAAGATCTCCGTCGATGAGGCGCGCACGCTGATGAAGGACTACTTCGCACGCTTTGGCGCGGTGCGCACCTATCTGCGTTCCGTCGTCGACCAGGCGCGCAAGGACGGCTACACCGAAACGATCTTCGGCCGCCGGCGCTACCTGCCGGAGCTCAACAGCTCCGATCGCAGGCTGCGCGATATCGCCGAACGCGCGGCGCTGAACGCGCCGATCCAGGGATCCGCCGCGGATCTGCTGAAGGTCGCGATGCTGAACATTGCCAAGCTGCTGGCCGAGGGGAAGTACAAATCCCGGATGCTTTTGCAGGTGCACGATGAGCTGGTGCTGGAGATAGCCGCCGGTGAACTCGACGCGGTGCAGGAACTGGTGACGGGCGAGATGAGCCGGGCCGCCGAGCTGAAGGTCCCCTTGGACGTCCAGCCGGGCATCGGCAAGTCCTGGCATGAGGCCGAGCACTAAGAGCCCTGCTCCCGAAGCGAAGCAAACACCGAGGGGCAGGGGCATCTGATGGTGCACCTGCCCCTCGGTGCGAACCACTGTGCATGATGGAAGAGACGAACATGGAACAGCGCTCGCGCCGCTGGGCTTTGAAGGCCGGAGCCTTGGGCTTCGGGGCAGCCGCAGCGGGGCTGCTTAGCAGCTGCGCTGCACAGGTGCCCAAGGGTGCGTCGGAATCGATGGCTGCATCCTCGCCTGCTTCGACAACCAGTACCCCTGCAACCAACGCGCCCTCGTCCGTTGCCAGCCCCGCGCAGCAGTACCCCACGCGCGCGCAGATCATCGAGCAATTCAAGAATGCTCCGGCAGGCGAGTTCGGTTTGGAGGCCAAGGGGATCGAACTGGCGATGCCCACCGGGAAAAATAGGGTGGCGCTGACCTTTGACGCCTGCGGGGGAGCGCATGGTTCGGCTATCGACCATGCGCTGATCGATGCCTTGCGCGAGCGCGAGGTGCCCGCAACATTGTTCGTCAACCAGCGATGGGCCAGGAGCAACGGCAGATACTTGGCGCAGCTGGTAGACGATCCATTGTTTGAAATCGCAAATCATGGAACCTCGCATGTTCCATTGACCATAGATGGGCAAGCGGCCTACGGAATTTCCGGAACTCGTTCGGTGGGCGAAGCCTACGACGAGGTCATGGGCAACCAGCGGTATCTGAACGATGAGTTCGGGGTGGCGGCGCGGTTTTTCCGATCGGGCACCGCGCATATGGATGAGGTCTCAGCGGCGCTGTGCCGCCAGCTGGGACTGATCCCGATGAACTTCACGGTGAATCTGGATGCGGGCGCGACCTTCCCGGCAGCAACGGTGGCCGCACAATTTCAGTTGCTGAAGGACGGCGGCGTGGGGATCGGGCATTTCAACCAACCGGCGTCAGGCACGGCCCGGGGGATCGCTCGCGGACTGGCTGGTGCCCTCCAGGACGGACTGGAGTTCGTTAAGCTCTCCGAAGCCTGGTGAACCCCTTGCGCCGCACCGGCGCTAGCATAGACTGTGATCAGCCACATATTTCCTGCCGAGGAGCACGATGGAATTAGCAAGCAAGCCGAAGCTGGAAACCCGGACCTACCAGGCCACCGTCCGCAGCCCCGAGCTCGATGAATCGATCAAGCTGTTCCACCAGGCCACCGGGATCGGCTTCTATGAGCAGCTGCCCGAAGAGAACCAGTGGTCGAACTACCTGGATCTGACCTACGCGCTGAAAATGCGCTTTTCACTGGTGTTCGATCCAGCTGCCGAGCCGCACTCGCGACATGCCGCGCACCCGGTGCACACCTATGGCGCGTTCCCAGGGCTGCTCAATGCCGGCGGCCAGGCGCCCGTTGCAGCGCACAAGATTACTGCGGTCACGGTCGCTCCGAGCTATCGGCGGCGCGGAATCCTGTCGAGGCAGATCACTGCCGACCTGGCTTATGCCCAGCAGGCGGGATTCCCGATTGCGGCGTTGACCGCGTCGGAGGCGACCATTTACGGGCGGTACGGCTTCGAGCCAGCCACCTACCAAAGCCGATTCACGCTCAAGTGCGCCCACGGGGTCAAGCTGCGGGTGCAGGTGCCTGGACAGGTGATCGACATTGATCCGAAGCAGTTCGGGGCCGAGTATGCTGCGCTGGCCGTGCGTGCGCTGGAGCAAACCTTCGGTTCCGTGGACAGCACCGAGTACGACAACGGCTTCGCCCTGGGACGCTGGGACACTTGGGAGACCTTGGATAAGCCGAAGAACCTGCGCTTCGCCGCTTATTACGACGGCGCCGGCCAGCTCGGTGGTTTCGCCGCCTACAAGTTCGGCGGATGGGATGAGCCCAAGGCAAAGCTGGTCGTGCAAAAGCTGGTGGCCACGAGCGACGCCGCCCGCTTCAAGCTCTTCGAGTACCTGGGCAACCATGACCTGGTCGAGGAAGTGCACGGCCAAGGCCCTGTGGCGGATCCACTGCGCAATGTACTGGATAACGTGCGGGACTACCAGGTGCGTTCGATCGATGATGTGCTGTGGCTTCGGGTGCTTGACGTTGCCGCTGCCTTCGAAGCCCGCGGCTACCAGCGTGACGGCCGTCTGCTGTTGTGCGTGAATGATCCGATGAACCTGATCTCCGGAACCTACCTGTTCGACGTGTCCGATTCCCGCGCCACGGTGAGCCGAATCGAGGAAGGGCAGGCCGAATCCGATCTGCCGCGGGTGGCGCTGTCGGAGCGGGATCTGGCTGGACTGTATCTGGGCACTGTTCAGCTGGACCTCCTGCTTGCGTCAGGACGCGCTGAACTGGAAGGCGGAGGAACAGCAGGGCCGTGGCTGGACTTATTCAGCACGGCTTGCGAGGGATTCACTCCGCACGGTTTCTAGTGGGACGGGTCGCATTAACCGGCAGATATGACGAAGTTCACAAAACGCTTGCGAGGATGTTGGCGGGTTACGCTTTGACCCGCCGTGTGCTAGGCGCGTAGACTTGAACAGCGTGCCATGGCTTTGTCGTGTCCGCATTCATGTTCTACCCCCTTCGAAATTCCGGGACTTCCGGGGTTTCGACTGATCAAATCTATCCACATCGGAGTCCCTACTACATGACCATCACCTCGAACGAGAACAGCAGCGCACCAGTTGTCGCAATTAACGACATCGGATCCGCTGAGGACTTCTTGGCCGCAGTCGATGCCACCATCAAGTACTTCAACGATGGTGACCTCGTCGAAGGCACCGTCGTCAAGGTTGACCACGACGAAGTTCTGCTCGATATCGGTTACAAGACCGAAGGTGTCATCCCTTCCCGCGAGCTTTCCATCAAGCACGACGTTGACCCAGGTGAAGTTGTCACCGTTGGCGACAGCGTCGAAGCCTTGGTCCTGACCAAGGAAGACAAGGAAGGCCGTCTGATCTTGTCCAAGAAGCGCGCTCAGTACGAGCGTGCCTGGGGCGACATCGAGAAGATCAAGGAAGAAGACGGCGTCGTTACCGGTACCGTCATCGAGGTTGTCAAGGGTGGCCTCATCCTGGACATCGGCCTGCGTGGCTTCTTGCCAGCATCGCTCGTCGAGATGCGCCGTGTGCGCGACCTGGCTCCGTACATCGGCCAGGAAATCGAAGCCAAGATCATCGAGCTGGACAAGAACCGCAACAACGTTGTGCTTTCCCGCCGTGCATGGCTCGAGCAGACCCAGTCCGAGGTCCGCTCGACCTTCCTCAACAAGCTGGAAAAGGGCCAGGTTCGTCCGGGCGTCGTTTCCTCCATCGTCAACTTCGGTGCATTCGTGGACCTTGGCGGCGTAGACGGTCTCGTCCACGTTTCCGAGCTGTCCTGGAAGCACATCGACCACCCATCCGAGGTTGTCGAAGTTGGCCAGGAAGTCACCGTCGAGGTTCTCGAAGTCGATCTGGACCGCGAGCGCGTTTCGCTGTCGCTGAAGGCTACCCAGGAAGATCCTTGGCAGACCTTCGCCCGCACTCACGCGCTGGGCCAGGTTGTACCAGGTAAGGTCACCAAGTTGGTTCCATTCGGTGCGTTCGTTCGCGTCGAAGACGGCATCGAAGGCCTTGTCCACATCTCCGAGCTTGCAGTGCGCCACGTTGAACTGGCCGAGCAGGTTGTCTCCGTGGGCGACGAGCTGTTCGTCAAGGTCATCGACATCGACCTGGAACGCCGCCGCATCTCGCTGTCGCTCAAGCAGGCTAACGAAGGCGTGGACCCAGAGGGTACCGAATTCGATCCAGCTCTGTACGGCATGGCCGCAGAGTACGACGAAGAGGGCAACTACAAGTACCCAGAGGGCTTCGACCCAGAGTCGAACGAATGGCTCGAGGGCTTCGACACCCAGCGCGCCGCTTGGGAGGCACAGTACGCTGCCGCTCAGGAGCGTTGGGAAGCTCACAAGAAGCAGGTTGTTGCCGCAATCGCTGCCGACGCAGAAGCAGAGCCTGCTGCTGCCGGCGAAACTGCCGCAGCTGCTGCTCCAGCATCGTACTCCTCGGAGGCTCCAGCCACCGATGCAGGCACCCTGGCTTCGGACGAAGCACTGGCTGCCCTGCGCGAGAAGCTGACCGGCAACTAATTTCTGTTGCTGCGCTGAGCTTAGCGTCAAGCTAGGCAAGTACTGAGAGGAAAGGTCCAACCCGCTCCGGGTTGGGCCTTTCCTTCATTTAACTGCTCTTTTCCAGATGCGGTTCATCCAGGCTGCGTAGGGGGCGTATTGAAGATCAACCCAAAGGTGGAGTGCAAGCATAAAGTCCGGCCTATAGACTAAATCATTGTTAGCGGGTAGTCGAGGCCGGTGAGGATAAGCAATGGCTCAGTTGAAGGCGAGATACGCCTCGGAGGGAGTGCGGGCGGCGCAAAGCAAGCCTGTGCCGTTCTACTCGGTGACCGAGGAAGAGTGGCGCAGCATCCCGCGCGACATCCCCAATGTGATCGTCCTGCTCGCGAGCTGGCTGCCGCTGATCGCGTTGAACGTTTACCTGTTCCGCTTCGCCTACCGCGATCGGGAAGAGCTCGAACTGGGCGGACTGCTGACCTTCTCGGTGATCGCCGCATGCGTTGCGGTGATGTGGGCCGCCTGCCGGATCGCGCCCTGGCTGGCTTTGACGGCGACGGCCGCGCTGTATCTGATCCTGCAGCCAGTGGGTGTGCCGCAGCTGGTGCTGCTGGGCAGCGGCGCCTTCTTCGGGCTGCTGGCGCTGACGGGACTGTTCAATCAGCTGCGCTTTATCGCCAGGTTGCGTCGTTGGCGTGCTCTTTCAACCTCCACGGTCGATATTCCGCCCGAGCAGCGCTCGCGGTTGCACGCCTACCGGCAATTGCCGAAAACGTTGTGGTATCTGGCGCTGGGCTCGATGATCTACCCCTTGCTGAAGCTGGTCTGGCAGTTTTTCACCGATGCGAAGCAGGTGGTCAACGCGCTGGATCGGGATCGCATCGACTCCCTGGTCATCGGAGTCATGGCATTGGCTCTGTGCCTGGTCGTGGTGCTCGTGCGGTTCATCGAACAACGGCTGGCCGGGCACCTTGCACTGGAGATCCCGCTGGCCCGGGGATATGGACCGCTGAGTTTCACCGCGGTGGGCAAGGTGGTGCCGGCCGAGCCGCTGTCCGGGGGCGGATGCGACTGCACGGATCCGGGCCGGGAGCCCAAGACGCTGGAATACGGGCAATTCGCCGAATGCCTCGATAACTGCCGGGTGCATGGGATCGCGGCGGTTAATAACTTGAGCCCCGCCGAATTCTTGCGCGTGGCCGATCAGCCATGGGTCTGGGGCGAGCATGTCAGCGACCGTCTGGTGCGGCGCGGGGACCGGATGGTGATCGCCGGGCTCAGCGGCTGGGACTCGATGCCGGTGCGTTTGGAGGTGCGTACGGTGTTCGGCCAGGGCCGCCAAGCGGCCGCGAACTACCTGCCGCGCCGGGCCGCGGAACCGCGCAAACGCCAGACGCGTGGACTGCATTGGCGCGATGGAGCGGATAACACCATGCAGGTCGAACAGTTTGACCCGGCCGCACTGCCGGAGTTCGAGCGGATCTCCTTGGCTGGCGCCGGGATCGATGGCTATGCGGTGCGGGTGCGCAGCAAGCGGCCGTTTATCTGCGGGCACCTGGTAGGCTAGGCCGCGCGGCGGGCATTGATGCTGTTGCGTTGCGGAGTCTGCGTCGGATCGACGAATTTGGGCAGGATGACCTGCGGGACGCCGCCGTTGGAGGCAACCTTCAGCACTCCGGCATGCACGTCGTGATGATGCCCGGTGCACAGGCAGCAGCCCAGGTACACCGCGGTGGGTCCACCGTTTGACCACCACCAGATGTGGTGGAGTTCGCAGTGCTCGGGCGGCACGGTGCAACCGGGCACAATGCAGCCACGGTCTCTGGCTTTGATCGCCCGGCGCATGTACTTGGGGAAGTTTCGTTGTTCGCGGCCGATGTCCAGGATTTCTCCGCGGCCGCCGAGCACCAGGGGAATGATCTTCGCTTTGGCCAGGGCCTGTCTCAGGTCGGTGGGCCGCATTTCAAAGCCGCTGTCGGTCACCCCGTGGGTTTTGGCCAATCCGGTCAGCTCCGCCAAGGTCAGATGGACCATGATGGTGGGCTGAACCACCGGGATCTCGAGGTCCGCCGGGGCGAGCGCCTCGCCGGGTGTGCCCGCGGAGGGCTTCTGCGCGGTGCGGGCGGTCAGCAGCCGGCTGAGCTTCTTGCTATTGACCGTCAACAGGTTCATCAGCCCCTGCAGTCGGCGCCGGGCGACCGTCGCCTCCACCAGCGGGTTCCAGGTGCTCGCCGCGGCCTGTTCGTCGGAGACGAAATCCGGGTGCTCCGGGATGGTGCCCGGTGCGTTGGCCGATTCGACTTGGCGGCTGGCGGCGCCGGCCTCGGTGCGCGGATTGTCCGCCTGCGAAAGCAGCGATTCGAAGGCATCGGCGTCCAAGGCGGAGAGCCGGACCTGGTAGACGATGAGCCCATCCTTTTCACCCTGGCGGTAGATTCCGGCAGCCGACTCCGGCTCGAGCTCGGCAGCAGTGGCCTTGGCGGATTTGATCAGCTGGTTCAACTTCTTGGACCGGGTTTTCGGTTCCGGCTCCTCCAGCAGTTCCACGGCGGCTTCTTCGACCAGCTGCCCGCTGGCATCCTGCGCACAGGCCGTGCCGGGTGCGTCGAATTCTCCCGGAACCGGTTCGAGCTTATGCAGCCGGCGGGCGGCGCTCAGCGTTTCGCGAGGGTCGGCGCGGCGGGTCGCGAAGCGTTGGGCGAGGCGGGGGAATTGCGCCGGGTAGCGGTTTCCCTGCTGGTCGAATTGGCAGATGACCAGGTGCGCGTCCTCCACCCGGCGGCGGGCCTCGAAAATGTCGAGGTTCAGCCAGGCGGCGAGGAGTTCCGTCGCGCCCTTGTAGCTGGGGCGGGACTCGGCGAATGCCGGGGCGGTGGCGTAGTCGATGGCCTGCGCGCGCAGCGCGTCGAGGGTGGCGATGTCCAAGCGGTGCGCGCCGCTGGCTTCGACCAGGTGGGCGCAGTGGGTTTGGGTGCGGACCGCCTCATGGGCCAGCCGTTCGGTGTGCGTGCTCAGGGCCAGCGCGGCCCGCGGGTCGGTGAGCGTGGTGCTGGCGGTGCGCAGGGCGGGCAGGATATCGGCGGCGAGCGAGGACAGGGTCAGCAGCTCGGGGGTGGAAAGTTCCCCCGAGCCGGCCAGCTGCGCTTGCAGATCCGCGACGGTCTGCTCGATCCTCGTACTCATGGCTCCAGTGTGCCCGGGGCGCGGTCCGAAGCGCGCGGCCGGGTTCCGGGGTGTGGATAAGGTCAGCGGCGGCGAACGGAGCGGGTGACGGTGAAGGTGGAGTTGCGGGCGAGCTGCTCGGTGGGGCCGATGCGCCGGGCGAGCTCGCCGCGGTAGCGCAGGTGCGAGTTGAAGACGCAGAGCAGGATCCCGCCCTCGGCCAGCACGCGGGCCGCCTCGTCGATCAATTTCAGCGCGATGCCGGCGTGGACCGTGTTCCCGATGTGGAAGGGCGGATTGAGCGTGACCAGCGTGGCGCTGGCCGCGGGGTGCCGGGCCAGGCCGTCGTCCTGCACGGCGCTGATCCGTCCTTCGAGCCCATTGGCGGCGGCCGAAAGCCGGGTGGAGGCGACCGCCGAGGCCGAATGATCCGAGGCGTCCACGCGCAGCGCGCGGTGGGTGAGCGCGGCGTAGACTCCGATGGAGCCGTTGCCGCAGGCCAGATCGAGCAGCGTGGCATGGTCGGAGAGCTCCGGCAGGTTCTCCAGCAGCAGCCGGGTGCCCGGGTCCAGGCGTTGCGCGCCGAAGGTGGCCGCCCCGGCGCGCAGGGTGAATTCGGTCCCGTTCACCGAATGCGTGGCCGCGAGCGGGTAGGCGCCCGACGGTGCCCCGGGCAAGGGGGTGTGCACGGTGAGCACGCGGGCCTTCTGCCGGGCGTGCGAGACCTCCAGGGCGGCGAAGCGCTTGGCCAGCAGCTCGTTCATCGTGCGGTTCATATGCTTGAGCATGCCGCCGGCGTGCACGATGGTGTGCGCGTCGCACTGTGCGGCGATGGCGGCGGCCTGCTCCTCGAGCACATCCAGCCCGCGCGGCAGGCAGAGCAGCACCAGGGTCGCGCCGCGGGCGACCTCATCGAGCGCGCGGAATTCCAGGCGGTCCGCCCAGTCCGGGGCCAGCCGCTGCAGGTTCGCGCTGATCGCCCGCGCGGAGGTCAGCGAGTCGGTGTGCACCTGCACCCGGCTTGCGCCGGAGGCCAGCGCCCCGAGGGCCAGCGCGCCGTAATGGTCCCCGATCACGGCCACCGTTTCCGGCCAGTGCGTGACGGTGTCCAGGATCAGCCGGTCCGCGGCATCGGCGGCGAAGAGGTTCTCCGCCTCGATATCGGGCCAGCGGCGCAGCTGCGCCAGGAGTTCGCGGCTCATAGGTCCACCCATCTGGTGTCGATCGGGCGCAGCATTCCGGCGCCGGAGGTCAGTGTGGCGATGGCGGTGCGCAGCGCCTGGGCGTCACCGGGCTCGTCGTTGATGCCGATACGCAGCACCGCGTCGGTCTCCCGCCAGAGCGTGTCGCCCAGCTGGTAGCCGGCGGAGCGCAGCTCGTTTTCCCAGCGGGCGGCCAGCGCATGCGCGGCGGGCAGCTCGAAGAGGCGCAGCCGTTGGCGGGTGCGCAGGGCCGCGTGGTTCAGCGCCTGGGAGACGGAGTCGGAATAGGCGCGGACCAGGCCGCCGGCGCCGAGCTTGATGCCGCCGAAGTAGCGCACGCAGACGGCGAGGACATCGGAGAGGTCAGCGCCCTGCCCGGTATCGCGTTTGGCCAGCGCCTCGAGCATCGGGATGCCGGCGGTGCCCGAGGGCTCCCCGTCGTCGTTCGAACGCTGGGTCATCCGATCCGGGCCGATGATGAACGCGCTGCAGTGGTGGCGGGCGTCGAAATGGGTTTTGCGCAGCGCCGCGAGATGCGTCCGGGCGGCGGCCTCGGATTCGACGCGGAAGAGGTAGGTGATGAAGCGCGAACGCTTGATCTCGACCTCGTGCACGCTGTCGCCGCCGAGCGTGGTGTAGCGGGTGGCGGCCGAGTCGTTGGTGTTCATCGTACTTAGTTTATAGGGTGGTAGACATGATCCATGTGGGACTGACCGGCGGCGTGGCTTCCGGCAAATCGGCAGTGGCGGCGCGTCTGGTGGAACTCGGCGCGGTGCTGATCGACGCGGACAAGCTCGCCCGGGAGGTTGTTGCGCCCGGAACGCCGGGCCTGGAAGCAATCCGGACGGCCTTCGGGGAGGGAGTTTTCTCCGCCGACGGGTCGCTGGACCGGGCGGCGCTCGGTGCGCTGGTCTTCGGCGACGAGGCCCAGCGGCGCAAGCTCAACGCGATCGTGCACCCGCTGGTGCGCGCCCGGGCGCAGGAGCTGCGCGCGGCCGCGGGGCAGCAGGCGATCGTGGTGGAGGACATTCCGCTGCTCGCCGAATCCGGGCAGGCGCAGGATTTTGACACCGTCATCGTCGTGCAGGCCCCCCGCGCGGAGCGGATCCGCCGGATGATCGAGGACCGCGGGTGGACCCGGGCGGATGCCGAATCCCGGATGGCCGCCCAGGCCAGCGACGCGCAGCGTGCGCAGATCGCCGATCATCTGCTGCATAATGAGGGGACACTCGAAGAGCTCCGCGCCCGGGTGACCGAACTATTTGAGAAGGAACTGCGCCGCTGATGCTGAAAATTTCGAAGTGGACGATGCTGGCGAGCTTCGCGCTCGCGCTGGTGCTCTGGCTGGGCTTCGGGGGCCGGGCGGAATATGTTGCCTCCAATGGCCCCTACTCGCCGGTGGTGTATCTCTCCGGCTGGATCGCCCTGCTCGGGCTGATCGCCGCCACGGCGCTGACCGTCGGGTTCTTCGGCGCGCAGATCCGCCGGACCGCGGCGCGCAATGCGGTGCGCACCGGCACCCGGCTGGGCCGCGGCAGGTAATTTCGCGATCGGCATGCCCCCAAGCGTAGGCGAGTGTCGGTGCGCCTCGTTATGCTGGAGGCATGAGCCTTGCACAGCCGATCAAGCGCGTCGTCGCCCCCTTCGAAGTCGTCAGCGAATACACCCCCGCCGGAGATCAGCCCACCGCCATCGCGGAGCTGACCCAGAGGCTCAACGGCGGCGAGAAGGACATCGTGCTGCTCGGCGCCACCGGAACCGGCAAGTCGGCGACCACCGCCTGGCTGGTGGAGCAGGTGCAGCGCCCCACCCTGGTGCTGGTGCAGAACAAGACGCTCGCCGCGCAGCTGGCCAACGAATTCCGCGAGCTGATGCCGAACAACGCGATCGAGTACTTCGTCTCCTACTACGACTACTACCAGCCCGAAGCCTATGTCGCGCAGACCGATACCTTCATCGAAAAGGATTCCTCGGTCAACGAGGAGGTCGAGCGGCTGCGCCACTCGGCGACCAACTCGCTGCTCACCCGCCGGGACGTGATCGTGGTGGCCACGGTGTCCTGCATCTACGGCCTGGGCACCCCGGAGGAGTACGTGGAGGGCATGGTCACGGTGCGCCGCGGCGAGGAGCTGAACCGCGACGCGATGCTGCGCCAGTTTGTGGCCATGCAGTACACCCGCAATGACATGGACTTCCACCGCGGCACCTTCCGGGTGCGCGGGGACACCGTGGAGATCATCCCGATGTACGAGGAGCAGGCGCTGCGCATCGAGTTCTTCGGCGACGAGGTGGAAGCGATCTACACGCTGCACCCGGTGACCGGGGAGGTCATCCGCGAGGAAACCGAAATGTACATCTTCCCGGCCAGCCACTATGTCGCCGGCGCCGAGCGCATGCACAAGGCGATCAAGACCATCGAGGACGAGCTGGCGGCGCGGCTGAAGGAGCTGGAGTCGCAGAATAAGCTCGTCGAGGCCCAGCGGCTGCGCATGCGCACCACCTATGACCTGGAAATGATGGAGCAGATGGGCTTCTGCAACGGCATCGAGAACTATTCGCGGCATATCGACGGCCGCGAGTCGGGCAGCGCCCCGCACTGCCTGATCGATTATTTCCCCGATGACTTCCTGCTGGTGATCGACGAGTCGCATGTGACGGTGCCGCAGATCGGCGCCATGTACGAGGGGGATATGTCGCGCAAGCGCAACCTGGTGGAGCACGGCTTCCGGCTTCCCTCGGCCATGGACAACCGCCCGCTGAAGTGGGATGAATTCCTCGAGCGCGTCGGGCAGACCGTGTATCTTTCGGCCACCCCGGGCAAGTACGAGCTGGGCAAGGCCGATGGCTTCGTGGAGCAGATCATCCGTCCCACCGGGCTGATCGACCCGGAGATCATCGTCAAGCCCACCAAGGGGCAGATCGATGACCTGCTCGACGAGATCCGCGTGCGCGTGGCCCGCAATGAGCGCGTGCTGGTGACCACGCTGACCAAGCGGATGGCCGAGGACCTGACCGACTACCTCACCGAGCACCAGATCCGCGTGCAGTACCTGCACTCGGATGTGGATACGATCCGCCGCGTGGAGCTGCTGCGCGAATTGCGCATGGGCTCCTTCGACGTGCTGGTGGGCATCAACCTGCTGCGCGAGGGCCTGGACCTTCCCGAGGTGTCGCTGGTGACGATCCTGGATGCGGACAAGCAGGGCTTTTTGCGTTCGGCGACCAGCCTGATCCAGACGATCGGCCGTGCCGCGCGCAACGTGTCCGGCCAGGTGATCATGTACGCGGACAAGGTCACCGATGCGATGGAAAAGGCCATCGAAGAAACCAACCGGCGCCGGGAGATCCAGCGGGCGCACAACGAGAAGCATGGGATCGACCCGACCCCGTTGCGCAAGAAGATCGCCGATATCACCGATCAGCTGGCCCGCGAGGATGCCGACACCCAGGAGCTGCTGAGCAACAACCGTCTGGCCAAGGACGCCAAGCGCAAGGCCGCGCCGATCCGCAAGGATGGTCTGGCCGCCGCGCCGGCGGAGGACCTGCTCGGGCAGATCGAGCAGATGACCGAGCAGATGCATGCGGCGGCCGCCGAGCTGCAGTTCGAGCTGGCCGCGCGCATTCGCGACGAGGTGGGGGAGCTGAAGAAGGAACTACGCCAGATGAAGGACGCCGGGCACGCTTAACACAATGTTAATCAGCGCCGTCCGTGTACCCTCTGACTAGCGTGGATGCAGGCGCTGGAGGTGCAGGAAGGGTGGTGGCGCGGCAGTGGGGTGCCCCGCCCGGGGCGCGCGCTAGACCGCCTGTAGGCTACAATTGAATCTCGTACGTAGGGGAGTATCCCAAATGCTGTGAACGTCAACACGCGGACCATCGAAGTTTCGCCGGGCGCAGCAGCCGAACACGAATTGATTTGTGACGGCGGAGAGACTTGCGAATCTTTGTCCTACCCTTACGACGAAAGGCTGCTCTTCTGTGGGCACTACAGGGTTAACTATCCAATTTGAAATCATTGCCTTGGTGGCGCTGTGCGTCATCCTGCTGCTTGATTTGTTGTACGTCGTGCGTCGACCGCACGAACCATCGATGAAGGAAGCCGGGCTTTTTGTCGGTTTCTACATCACCTTGGCGCTGATCTTCGGCGGCATTGTCTGGTGGCAGGCTGGCTCCCAGATCGGCCAGGAGTTCTACGCCGGCTGGATTACCGAGTACTCGTTGTCCATCGACAACCTGTTCGTCTTCATCATCATCATGACCCGCTTCGCGGTGCCGCGTAAGTACCAGCAAGAGGTGCTGATGTTCGGCATCATCATCGCACTGGTGCTGCGTGCGATCTTCATTCTCGCCGGCGCGGCCATGATCGAGCACTTCTCCTGGGTCTTCTACATCTTCGGCGCCTTCCTGCTCTGGACCGCTTGGCACCAGCTCAAGGACGACGATGAGGATGAGGGCAGCGAAAACGGCCTGGTCAAGAAGCTGACCAGCAAGATGCCATTCGCCAAGGAGTACGACGGCAACAAGCTGCGCACCGTGGTAAACGGCAAGAAGTTGTTCACTCCAATGGTCATGGTCTTCATTACCATCGGCATGACCGACCTGCTGTTCGCGGTCGACTCCATTCCGGCGATCTTCGGGCTGACCGATTCGGCATTCATCGTCTTCACCGCGAACATCTTCGCGCTGATGGGCCTGCGCCAGCTGTACTTCCTGCTTGGCGGCTTGATGAACCGCTTGGTCTTCCTGAAGCACGCACTGAGCTTCATCCTGGCCTTCATCGGCGTCAAGCTCGTATTCCACGCCTTGCATGAGAACGAGCTGCCGTTCATCAACGGCGGCCAGCACATCGACCTGCCATGGCTCGACATCAGCACCTCGCTGTCGCTGATCGTCATTCTGGCGACCATCGTTATTGCCACGGTGCTCTCGCTCTGGACCCCATTGGGCCGCAACGCGGCCGCCAAGGCCGAGGCTGCGGAGGCCGAAAAGGCTGCTTCCAATGCTTCGATCGAACGCGATCAGGACTCGGGCAAGTAGTCCGAACCCGAATCGGGAAATCACCCGCCGTATTCCATCCTCACCGATGGAATACGGCGGGTTTTCTGTTCTCTGGGTAACATAAAGCCGCAATTTACATAGGTGGCCTATGTAAATCTGCTAGGTTGTACTTATGACAAGCGAAGAAGATCCCCTGGCCGGCCTCGCGGGAGGCCTGACGCTCTTTTCCGGGGCGATGTCCCGGCTGCTCGGCCAGGCCGCTGGCGACGGGCGGTCGGTCACCGCATGGCGGGTGCTCTCGGTGCTCCACCGGCAGGGACCGCAGCGCGTGGGGGATCTGGCCGTGCAGCAGCGCATCGCCCAACCGAGCATGACCGGGTTGGTGATGCGCCTGGAAAAGGACGGACTGGTGCAGCGTGCCGCCGATCCGCAAGACGGCCGCGCCTCGCTTGTCTCGGTGACCGAGCTCGGGGTAGAAGAGCTCACGGCGTATAGGCAACGGGCGATCAACGCGTTGACCGGCAGCATCGAAGCGATGACCGAGCCGGAGCGGGAGACGCTCAACCGGGCGCTGCCGCTGCTCGAGCGCATGGTGCTGGAACTGGCCGAAAACCTGGATCGCTAGCCCCGCGCCGCACCTGCCAAAACAACTAATAATTCGCAGAAGCTGGCTTTATGACGAAAAATACTCAACCGCGCAATCCGCTGTTGCACCAACCAAAATCCGTGTGGGCCATCGCCTTCGCCTGCATGGTCTCGTTCATGGGAATCGGGCTGGTCGATCCGATCCTTCCGGCGATCAGCCGAGACCTGGACGCCACGGCCTCGCAAACCATGCTGCTGTTCACCAGCTACCTGTTCATCACCGGGTTGGCGATGTTCTTCACCAGCTGGGTCTCCACGCTGATCGGCGTGAAGCAGACCCTGCTCGGCGGACTGGTGCTGATCGTGCTCTTCGCCGCGCTGGCCGGGGCCAGCGGCTCGATCAACCAGATCCTCGCCTACCGCGCCGGCTGGGGACTGGGCAATGCGCTATTCATCTCCACGGCCCTGGCCGCCATCGTCGGCGCCGCCAGCGGTGGCAGCCGGCAGGCGATCGTGCTTTACGAGGCGGCGCTGGGCGTGGGCATGGCGGTGGGGCCGCTGCTGGGCGGGGTGCTCGGCAGCCTGTCCTGGCGCGGACCGTTCTTCGGCACCGCCACGCTGATGGCGATCGGACTCATCGCGATCCTCGCATTCCTCAGCTTGCCGGACAAGCCCGCGGGCCAGCTGAAGATCTCCCCATGGGCAAGCTTTGCGGCCCTGCGGAATCCCGCCCTGCGCACCATGGCGCTCACCGCGGTGCTGTACAACTTCGGGTTCTTCGTGCTGCTGGCCTATTCGCCCTACCCGCTGGAGGCCGCCGCCAAGACGCAGGGAATCGAATTTGGCGCCGCGGAACTTGGTTGGGTGTTCTTCGGCTGGGGACTGTTGCTGGCGATCACCTCGGTGCTCGTCGCCCCGTTGCTGACCCGGCGTTTCGGCCTGCGCCCCATCATGTTTGCCGCGCTGAGCCTGCTGGGACTGCTGCTCGCCTCGATGGCGGTGTTGCACACGCAGCTGAGCGCGCTCATCGCGCTGATCGTCGTCGCCGGCCTGGTGTTGGGCATCCTCAACACCGCGCTGACGGAGGCGGTGATGGAAGCCACCGAGCTGCCGCGCAACGTGGCAAGCTCCACCTACTCGGGAGTGCGTTTCCTGGGAGGAGCGATCGCCCCTGCGGTGGCCGGGCCGATCGCCGCGGCCATGGGGGCCGGCGCGCCCTACTGGTTCGGCGCCGCCGCCGTGTTCGCCTCGATCCTGGTGCTGGGACTGCTCGGTGGGCATCTGTCCCACCTCGGTGCCGGGGCGCACACGGGGCCCGAGGAAATAGCCGCCGCCGATACGGTGGCTCCCACCGGTTCGACCCGCTAGCCGGGCTTAAAACGATGCTGGGGCCTGACTTACCACTTAAGGTAACTCAGGCCCCAGCCGTGTTTAGCTGATACTTAGTTCGTCGGAGTGAGGATGATGCGCAGTGGCGCGAGCAGCGCCTCTTCCTCGGCCGGCAGCCCGAAGGTCTCCGCCAACATCACGATGAATGCTCCGCCCATGGTGGGGTGCAGCATGTGGTGGTTGGTGTAGATCAACGGGATTTCATCTTCGTCCTCTTCGGGGTCCACTTCGTAGGCCTCGGTATCGATGGGACGTGCCAGAACCAAATGGTCGCCGTTCTCAACGAACAGCAGCTCGTAGCGGTAGCCATCCTCGTAGAGCAGCACACTGTTCGGCTTGTCCGAGGGGCCGAAGTACTCGGGGTGCTCGGCCACGAAAGGCAGTTCGGAAACTTCCTGCCAATTCTGCGCCAGGTTCACGAAGTCGGTGAGCCGTTCGGCGAAGTCCTCGGCGGTGAGCGGGAACTCCGGGTCGAAGGTATAAACCGGCTCGAAATCAGCGTCCGAATCATCCAGTGCGGAGGTCGTGGCGAAAATTGCTTCACCGTGGAGAACCAGGGCGAAGTCAATTTCGGACTCGACGAACTTGTAGACCAACGCGTCCTCTTCGGCGCGATCGATCGTCATGTTGTATGGCAGGTGTGCGGCTGCGATGATGCCGTCAAATTCTTCGACCTTCGAGACCAGATCGTCTGGAACATCGACACCATTAGTATTGTTTCCCATAGTGTTCCTTTCGACCTATATATCGGGCTAGCTGCCCTTGAGCGAAAACCTAGCACGCGCGGCGTGCGCGAACAGCATCCGCCACACCAGTTGCACCAAGGCCCGCCAAAGCGAAGGCGCCAAGCAACTTCGAGGTTGGTTGGCGCCTTTGCTTGTGTGCCAGTCTAGCCACCGCGGAGCACCGGCGATAGTGCTCAGTCGCCGGCCGCTGCGGCTTCCGGGTCTTCCCCGTTAGTCATCGCCAGCAGCCGGCGGAAGATGGCCGGACCGTCATCGCCGATTCCGTCGTGGTGGAAATCCTCGGTGACCCAGGGTTGCAGGCCCTTGACTTGGGAAGCGGTGCGCAAGGACAGTTCGCGGTCGACATAGACGTCATCGTGGTAGACGGCGGCCGCGACCGGGACGGTGTTGCGCGCGAGCACGTCGAGGTCGTAGAGCGGGCCGAAATGTTCGTGCTCGGCTAAAATCCGAGCCACCTCTTCGAGCGGGCGCAGCGCGGGATCTTCGGTGAAATGCCAGCGGTAGACCATCTCACCGGTGAGCAGCGGGGTGTCCGCCTGCTCGGCGAAGCCCGGATACTCCTCCAGCACCTGTTCCGCGGCCCAATGGGTCGCCGAACCTTGGGCGTAGATGGTTTCGTGCATCAGCGCGTAGAGCGGATTGGTGGCGAAGGAGGCCTGGGCGTACAGGGCGGACAGGAAGGCATCCGAGAGCCGGGGTCCTCCCGGAGTCGGTGCGAAGGCCTCCTCGAAGACGTGGTGCAGCAGGTGTACGCGGGTGTTGCCGCCTAGGAACATGCCGAGCATCTGCACTAGCTGCACGGTGACCTTGCGCCCGTCGGGCAGCAGCTCGTCGTCATTGTGCCGCAGGTGCTCGTAGATCTTGTGCAGGGTCTCGAAGTCTTGCGGGTACCAGGAGAAGTATTCGCGGTTGCGTTCGGCCATGCGCTGGTAGGTGGCCCGGTACACGGTCTGCGCATCGGCATCCAGGGAGGCGAGCCCGCCGGTGACCAGGCTGCGTTCGAGGGATTCGGGGAACATCGACAGGTAGGTCAGCGTGCAGAACCCGCCGTAGCTCTGCCCGAAGGTGCTCCACTTCTCGATGCCCAGCTGCTCACGCAGCGCCTCGGCGTCGCGCACGATCGAGTCGGCGCGGAAGTGCGTGAGGTAGCGCGCTTGGGCGGCCGCGTCGCCCCGCAAACCCAGCGTCTGGTGGGTCGCCGGGGTGGACAGGCCGGTGCCGCGCTGATCGAGCAGCAGCACCCGGAAGTGCTTGGTCGCTTCGGCCAGCCAGCCGGACAGGGAGCCGGGGCGCGGGGCCTTCCCGCCCGGGCCGCCCTGCAGGAACAGCAACCATGGCTTGCCCGCATCGGTGCTGATTTCGCGGGCGAAGACGGTGATCTTCTCGCCGCCTGCGGTCCCATGCACCAGCGGGACTTCGACGCGGTGCTCGGTGACGTCCATGCCGCGGTAGTGAATCATCGGGCCAACTCCTCTAGTGCGGGGCCGTCCAGGCGGCGAGTGCTCCAACCGTCCATGGCGGAGGAATGAATCGAATCGTAGAAGGCGATCGCCGGGGCATTCCAGTCAAGGACCGCCCACTCCAACCGGCGGTAGCCGCGCGCCACGCAGATCTGCGCCAAGGTTCTGAGCAGCGCGGTGCCGGTGCCTTTGCCGCGCTCGCTTTCCTGCACGTACAGATCCTCCAGGTGGATGCCGTGGCGCCCTTCCCAGGTGGAGTAGGTCGGGAACCACATCGCGATTCCGACAAGCAGCCCGGACTCGTCCTCGGCGACGTGGGTGAAGACCTTCGGATCCTCGCCGAAGAGGTGTTCTTCCAAGTCCGCGACCGTGTTCTTCACGGCGTCTGGTTCTTTTTCATACACCGCCAGCTCGTGGATCAAGTCGAGGATTCGCGGGCAGTCCGCAAGGCGCGCTTCTCTGATTCGTGACATGTGCTTAAGCTTACCGCCGTCGTGCGGCTATAACGTCGGTGACCAGTCCTAAGGTGGAATCCATGATGGGTGGACACCACGCCATGAGCGGCGCAGCCGCATGGCTAGCAATAACAACTCCGGTGACCGTTGGATCCGTGAACCTGGGATTCGGCGCATTGCACATGGAGCGGTGGGAAACCCTCGCCGGGGCGATCGTCTGCGCCGGGGCGGCCCTGCTGCCCGACGCCGACCATCACAACGCCACGATCGCCCGTTCCCTGCCGCCGATTTCCAATATCCTCGCGCGGATCATCGGGAAGGTCGCCGGCGGCCACCGCAACGGGACGCACTCGATCCTGGGCATCTTGTTCTTCATTTTTGTGGCCTGGCTGGCCGACTCGTGGTCGATGGAAGTGTCCCAGCTCGGGGTGGTGTATCCCGGCGCAGCGCTCTTTGCGATCCTGCTGATTTCCTTCGCGGTGAAAAGCGTGAAATTCATGCCGCCCTTGCTGTGCTGGGTGATTGCCCTGGCCGCCGGGGCGTTTGTCGGCATGAACGCTCCGCTCGAACGGGCCTGGTTCCCGCTGGCGGTCACCGCCGGGGTGATCGTGCACATTCTGGGGGATATGCTCACCATCGGCGGGTGCAACTTGCTGTGGCCGATCAAGATCGGTGCCCCGCGGTGGTTCCGCAGAATACCGGTCATCGGGGACTGCTGGAAAGCTAACGGGCGGGTCGCCTTGCCGATCCTCGCCGAAACCGGTTCGAAGGCCGAATGGATCCTTGCCAGCCTGATGACATCCTATGTGGCCATAGCGATCATCTTGGCTTAGCGCGTGCGCTCGTACTCGATGATGCTCACTCCGGAATCAAAGGTCCGAGTGCGCACCGGGACAAAGGGCAACGCGGCGTAGCCGGCGGCACCGAACAACGCGATTCCCGAGCCGAAGACCAGCGGGTGGCGTTTGAGGATGAGCGTGTCGATTTCCTCGCTGAGCGCTCCGGCCAATTGCCCGCCGCCGCAAAGGTAGATATCTAGCCCGGCATCCTGTTTCAATTCGCGTACCTTGCCCACCGGGTCGCCGGTGAGTTCAATGTGCTCCGGGACCGTGCGCGCGGAACGCGAGACCACAATCTGCCGAAGATGGGTGTAGGGGCTGTCGAGGCCGCCGTAGATTTCGGGATTGTAGGTATTCCAGCCCATCAGCACGGTGTCGAATTTGGTACCCGGAGCGCTGGTTCCAAGGGCCTGGTGAATATGTGCGGGTACCGCGTCGGCGTATTCGCCAAGGATCGGTTGCATGTGGTCTCCCTCGGTGGGAAACGCCGCAAAACCGCCATCGGGCGCCGCGATATAACCATCCAGGCTCACCGCCACATAGTAAACAAGCTTTCGACCCATCGCGCACACCCTTCTTCGAACCGGTTCTCGGCCCGGTAATTTTCACATGCTAACACGCACGGAATACGGCCGCTAGGGAACCGGGCCTGGGCGGTGTGCCCAGAGTGAAAGCCCTTTGTTGTGGCCTCTGCCACTGCTGTACTTGGGAGCATGAAACTTCTTGTGCTTGGCGGAACGATGTTCCTATCGCAGTACGTTGCCCAATTCGCGTCGGATGCCGGGCACCGGGTCACTTGCGCGGCCCGCGGGGAAAGCGGGGTGGCTCCGCAGGGCTGCGAGTTCATTTATTGGGACCGGAACGAGCCGGCGCCAGTCGAACTCACCGCCGGGCAATTCGACGCGGTGATCGATGTCTCGCGAACCCCGGCGCACGTACGCCGGGCCACGCAAGAGCTCCGCGCCGATCATTGGGTCTTCGTGTCCACCATCTCCGTGTATGCCGATCTGTCGCACCCCGGCGGAACACCAGCCGACACCAAACTATTCGAACCGCTGGAAAGCGACGGCGGGCGATCAACGGCCGAATCCTATGGGGCGATGAAGGTTGCCTGCGAGCAACTCATTGTTGAACTTCACGCGCCGGCCGCGATCATCCGGCCGGGACTGCTCATCGGGCCCAAAGATCCCACCGGCAGGTTCAGTTATTGGCCGGAGCATGCGGCGCGCAGCCTAGCGGACGGCTTGGAACTATTGGTGCCGCTTGCCGCCGAAGACCCGGTGCAGGTGCTGGACGCGCGCGATCTGGCAACCTGGCTCATCGAGCTCGCCGAGAATAAATCCACCGGAACCTTTGACGCGGTGGGCCCGGCAACTTCGCGCCGCGAATTCATCGCGCAGATCTTCGAGGCGCTGGAAGGCGAGCCAAGGGTGCACTGGGCCGATGCTGCGTCGCTGCACGAGCAGGGCGTGGTGCCATGGAGCGGGGAACGCTCGCTTCCGCTGTGGCTTCCGGATCCGGCGGTGGCCGGCATGCTTGATCGCGATCATCGTCCGGCTCGGCAAGCGGGGCTGCGCACCCGGTCCTTAGCGCGGACTAGTCTTGACACGCTTCAATGGCTCAACGGAACAGACCGCGCACGGACCGGTCTGAGCCGTGAAGAGGAGGTAGGCGTCCTGGAAAATTTGGCCGCCGCCGCGCGCGGAACCAGCCGCTAGGCCACGCGCCGTAGCGAACCGCGTATTTTAATTATTCCCCGGACGGGGCGGTTCGCCGGTTTAGGGCTGAGGCAACCCTTGCGCCTGGGACCGTGGTTTCCAGCTCTGGTACAGCAACCACGTACCCGCAACGGTCAATGCCACCTGCAGCAGCGTGGCCAGCAGATCTTCGGCGGTGAACAGCACCGCGTGATTGCTAATGAGACTCAGCCATGCGAGGAACATGACGAAACTGCCGATCTTGCGCAGCCTGATTGGATTCATGGGACAAACAATACCGTCGAATCCACGCAAAAGGTTAGCCGTGACAGGTTAATTTCCGCCGAATTTTTTTCGGCTGCGTTTGACCGTGGGCAAGTACCCGCTAGAGCTATCTGATAGCCGGCCGGACTAGGAGATATGGAAAAACCTTGCTGCTATAAAAGTGGCGGTTCTCATGCACCTGCATCAGGTACATGACAACCGCCACTAGGTGAGCGAAAGGCAAGGCAATCGACTGCCGCGAAGAACTAGTCCATCCGACCGACCGCGGTGACCGTGACTACCGGGGCGCCGAGTTCATCGGAGTCGTCCAAGGAGATGGTGGCGTTGATTCCCCAGTCATGGTGCTCTTCCGGATCGGCGAAGATCTGGCGGACCTCCCAGATCCGGTTCGGCTTCTCGGTGACCACAAATAGGTTCGAGCCGCGGCCGTTCGGGCCGTCATCGATGTCCTCGTGTTCCTCGAAGTAGTCATCCATGGCCTCGGCCCATGCATCGGCAGCAAAACCGCTATGCCCATCGAGTTCGCCCAAGGCCTGATCTTGTTCATCGGCGAAGAGCTTGACCCGGCGGAACATCTCGTTGCGAACCATCACGCGGAAGGCACGCATATTCGTGGTGAGCCTCTCCGGGGCGGGGGGAGTGATCTCGGTTTCTTCGTGCAGCTCGCCGCGCGAGAGCTCCTCCCATTCGTCGAGCAGCGAAGAGTCAATCTGGCGGATCAATTCGCCCAGCCATTCGATGAGGTCTTCGAGGTCTTCGCGCAGCGAATCCTGCGGGACGGTCTGGCGCAGGGCCTTGTACGCGTCGGTGAGGTAGCGCAGCAGCACACCTTCGGAGCGAGCCAGCTGGTAGTACTGGACGAAGTCCGAGAAGCCCATGGCGCGTTCGTACATGTCGCGCACGACGGACTTGGGCTGAAGCTCGAAGTCCGCCAACCAGGGGGCACCGGAACGGTACTGCTCGAAGGCCGCCTCGAGCTTCTCCGCCAGCGGCTGCGGGTAGGTGACCTCATCCAGGGCCGCCATGCGCGCGTCGTAGTCCAGGCCTTCGGCCTTCATCGCGGCAATTGCCTCGCCGCGGGCCTTCTTCTCCTGGCCCGAAAGCACCTGGCGCGGCTTCTCCAAGGTCGCCTCGATCACCGAGACGACATCCAACGCGTAGCTGGGGGATTCTGGTTCGAAGAGTTCCAGGGCCGCCAGGGCAAATGGCGACAGCGGCTGGTTCAGCGCGAAGTTCTGCTGCAGGTGCACGGTCAGCTCGTAGTAGTTGCCGTATTCATCGGGTTCCGCGCGCCGCACCACCACGCCGGTGGCGATCAGCTCGCGCAGAATGCCCAGGGCGCGCAGCTTCAGCTTGCGCTGTGAGGCGGGGGTCTCATGGTTCTCGGTGAGCAGGCGCATGGCCGCCTCGAAGGCATTGTCCTCGCGTTCGAGCAGGTTCAGCAGCATCGAGTGGGAGACCTGGAAGGAGGACTTCAGCGTCTCCGGATCGGCATGCACGATCTTGTCGTAGGTCTTCTCGCCCCAGGTGACGAAGTTCTGCGGCGGCTTCTTCTTCGGGATCTGCTTGAGCTTTGAGGAGCCCTCACCGTGCTTCTTCAGGGCCTTTTCCATGGCCTTGTGGTTCTCGATCGCATGCTCGGGAGCCTGGACCAGCACGGTGCCGGCGGTGTCGAAGCCGGCGCGCCCGGCGCGGCCGGCAATCTGATGGAACTCGCGGGCGTTGAGGGTGCGGGTACGGGTGCCGTCGAACTTGGACAGCGCGGTGATCAGCACCGTGCGGATGGGCACGTTGATGCCCACGCCCAGGGTGTCGGTACCGCAGATGACCTTCAGCAGCCCGGCCTGGGCCAGCTGCTCGACCAGCCGGCGGTACTTGGGCAGCATGCCGGCGTGGTGCACGCCGATGCCGTGGCGCACCAGCCGGTTCAGCGTCTTGCCGAACCCTGCCGCGAAGCGGAATCCGGCCACCAGCTCGGCGATGCGGTCCTTTTCCTCGCGGGTGCACACGTTGACGCTCATCAAGCCGGTGGCGCGATCGATCGCGTCCAGCTGGGAGAAGTGCACGATGTAGATCGGGACCTGCTGGGTTTTGATCAGTTCCTCGACGGCTTCCTGAACCGGTTCCATCGAGTAGTAGAAGTGCAGCGGGATGGGACGCTCGGAGTGCGCCACCGTCACGGTGGTTTTTCCGGTGCGGTCTTCAAGTTCCTTCTCGAAACGGCTCACGTCGCCCAGGGTGGCGCTCATCAGCAGGAACTGCGACTGCGGCAGCTCGATGAGCGGCAATTGCCAGGCCCAGCCGCGCTGTGGATCTGCATAGAAGTGGAACTCGTCCATGATGACCACCCCGGCATCCGCGCGCGAGCCTTCGCGCAGGGCGATGTTTGCCAATATCTCGGCGGTGCAGCAGATGATCGGCGCGTCGGCATTCACCGAGGAGTCGCCGGTGACCATGCCGACGTTTTCGGCCCCGAAGATCTTGCACAGGTCGAAGAACTTCTCCGAGACCAGGGCCTTGATCGGGGCGGTATAGAAGCTGATCTGGTCGCGGGACATCGCGTAGAAGTGCGCGGCAATGGCGACCAGCGACTTGCCCGAGCCGGTGGGCGTCGCCAAAATGACGTTGCTTCCGGCGGCCAAGGCCATCGAAGCCTCGTCCTGGGCGGGGTATAGGTCGATGCCGCGGGTGGTTACCCAGCGGCCAAAGGACTCGTAAATCTCGTCGTCGGAAACGTTCTTCGCATCTGCAGGCAGGTAATCGGTGAGCAACATGATGTTCTAAGCCTATCCGTTGAGAACTGTGACCGGAGGCTAGCTGAACGCTGAGCCGTGGTACTAGGCTCGGAAATATGAAATGGAACCCGAATAAATACGCTGAATTCGCGAATTACCGCGGACGACCCTACGAAGACCTGCTGGGTCAGCTAGGCGAAATCACCCCTAGGCAGATCGTTGACCTGGGCTGCGGGCCGGGAGACAAGACGAGTCTGCTGGCCGAAACCTGGCCGCAGGCGCAGGTGACCGGATTGGATTCCTCGCCGGAGATGATCGCCCAAGCCAACGGCGCGGTGCGGCTGCCGAATCTGGGCTTCGACCTGCTCGATGCACGCCACTGGCACCCGGGACCCGAGATCGACCTGCTCTTTTCCAACGCCATGCTGCAGTGGCTCCCCGAACACCGCGAACTGCTCAAAAACTGGTTGGGTGATTTGAAGGCCGGCGCCTACGTCGCAATCCAGATGCCGGGAAACTTCGGCGCTGCCTCCCATGCGGTGATGCGTCAGGTGGCCGACGGGGCGAAGTGGGCGGGCAGGCTCGGTGGCGTCCTGCGGCACGAAGACGTGGTGGGTGAACCACAAGAGTACCAGCGGCTATTGCTCGAGGCAGGGTTCCAGGCAAATGTGTGGGAGACGACGTACCACCAGGTGATGGTGGGGGAGAGCCCGATCCTTGACTGGGTGCGAGGCACCGCTTTGCTGCCCATCAAGGCCACATTGCCCGAGGACGAATACCTGGATTTCGAAGCGGACTATTCCGCTGCCGTCGCCGAGCATTACCCGTCGTTCACGGCACCGGACGGTGCCAAGCTGACGAACTTTCCCTTCCGGCGCATCTTTATGGTGGCACGCAAGCAGGGCTGAATCACTGGTGCCGGCGCTGGACATGGAGGACAATGGCCGCATGGAAAAGCGGCGCACCTACGTAGCCAAGGCGGAACACTGCGCGCAGCTGGCAAAGCTGCAGGCTGACTTCAATGCGGAGTTCGGTTCTCCCTGCCCCACGGAGCAGATACTAGCCAGGCGGTTGCGGGGTATGCTCGCTGGCCCACACTGTTATGCGGTGCTCGCCGGTCCTGCATCTGAGCCGTCGGGCCACGCCATCGTGACCCTGCGGCCAACCATCTATTCGGACGGGCCGCTCGCGGTGCTTGATGAGCTGTATGTGCGCCCTCCACTGCGAGGCCAAGGCGTCGGCGGCGCCATCCTTGATCATGTCCTGCGCCAGCTGGCCGAGCGCGGGGGCAGCGAAATGCACATCAACGTGGATGAAGACGATGCGCAGGCTCGTCGCTTTTACGAGGACCGCGGGTTTGTGAACCACGAACCGGGCAGTGAATGGCGGATGCTGCTCTACCTGCAAGAATTGCCCACCGGGCCGTAACCTGATGGGCAATGCTGCAAATGATGGATTACCAGCCGCGCTGTCGCCATGCACCGAGGTGCGGGCGCTCGGTGCCCACGGTGGTGGAGCCACCGTGACCAGGCAGGACGACGGTATCATCCGGGAACTTTTCGAAGATACGTTCGGATACGTCGTTGAGCAACGACTCGAAGCGCTCCGGGTCCTCCCAGGTATTGCCTACACCCCCGGGGAAAAGGCTGTCTCCGCTGAAGATGACCTGCTGTCCCGAGGAGTCCTGCAATGCATATGCGATCGAGCCCGCGGTGTGCCCGCGAAGGTGGATGGCCTCAAGTTCCACCTTGCCAACGGAAACTCGATCACCATGGGTCAGCCCGTGGCTGATCTTCACGCCCGACTCCTTGGCGATACCGTTGATATCTTCGGCGCCTGCATACGTGGGAACGGCGAAGCGTTCGACGACCTCGGCCAGGGCCCGCACGTGGTCCCAATGCTCATGGGTCGTGGCGATGCCAACGACCTCTGGTTCGGGGCCATCCTTGGCGGCGCTTGCCACGAGTTCTAGAATCGCGGGAGTTTCGTCGGCCGCATCGATCAGTAGCTGTTTGCCACTGGCCCTTTCGGTGACCAAGTAAACGTTGTTGTTCATTTCCGAGACGCTCACCGAACGAATCGTGACGTCGGCTAATAGAAGTTCACTCATGGTTATTACCTTACGATGGCGATTGGACTGAACACGATAGGCTCAGTGAATCAACCGAAGTATTGCACCGAATGGAGCGCCAATGGCCAACCTGGATTTCATCCGTATCGACTCGAAATCGGCTGTAGCACCGTATCAGCAGGTACGTGAGCAAATCCTTGCAAGTATTGCCGGTGGTGATTTGGCACCCGGAACCAAGCTTCCCTCGGTGCGGGCGCTCGCCGGTGACCTGGATCTTGCGGTGAACACGGTGGCGAAGGTCTATAAGGAGCTGGAAGCCCAAGGCGCGGTCGTGACCCGCGGGCGACACGGAACCATCGTGCAAGCAGCCGAGGATCGTGCCCAGCAAGAAGTCGGCGACGCCGCAGCCGATCTGGCACGCGTAGCCCAGACCTGGTCGGTAGATGAAGAAACCGCGGTTAAGTATTTGCGCGCCGCGTTCAGCTCGCTGCCGCGTTAATCAGTGGCCTTCGGGCCGTGGGGCACCGGGCTGTGCGAGGCGAGCTAACCCGAAACGCGATTTGAGTGTCCCTAAAGGTCGGTTCATGCAGCTTGGGCCCAAACCGCACTGCACCAGAACCAGCGGCAGATTCTGCGGCACGCTCAGGTAACTCGGGGAAATCCTGTCAGTTAGCGGTTCGGAGCAGTGAAGCCGATTTCTTCCAGAGCTGTTCTGCGAACTTCGGGTTGTGCATTTCGGCACTTACCCTTGTCGCTATCCTGCGGGATTCATAGTAGGAACCCGGCAGGAAAGACGTTCCAGGAGTCCCTTCCGCGAGCCAAACAAGCTGATCTGACCCTTTTTCGGGAGTGACGGTAAAAAGACGTTTGAGCGGGCCGTGGTAAATGCGCCGCATGAAATGTGTGGTTTCGCTGGCGAAGCTGCTGGCGACGATACCCGGATGGAAAGCAACGGCGGTGATGCCTCGTGGTCCGAACCGGTGCTGCAATTCCTGAGTGAAGAGGATATTAGCGAGTTTCGCGTTGCCATAGGCTTTCTGCGGGGCGTAGCCCTCGGTATTCTGCAGGTCTTCGATATCCAGCCGCCCGAAGATCCGGGCGGCCTTGCTGGCTGTCTGGATAATCGTTGCCTTGCCGGCAAGCAGCGCTGGCATGAGCAAGCTGGTGAGCAGGAACGGAGCAAGGTGGTTGACCTGGAAAGTAATTTCATGCCCATCAACGGTCTGGGTTCGCTCACCCATGATGCCGCCTGCATTATTCGCGAGCACGTTGATTACGGGGTACGCCTCCAGCAGATCATCTGCCAGCTTTCTAACTTGGGTCAGCTCAGCGAAGTCCGCAACATAATAAGGAACAGACAGCTCTGTCGCGATGCTTTTGGTTTTGCTCTCCGAGCGCCCCACGATGACGACGCGATGGCCACGGCCAACCAGCGTGCGCGCGGCGGCCGCACCGATGCCGTCGCTGCCGCCGGTGATGATAATGGTTTTGCTCATGGTGAATTCATTTCCTCAATGCCGGCGCGGGAGCTCAGCCTCCCATTCTCGGAGCGAACTGGTAAGTCATCCTAGCGGACGCCGGTGGCAGTATTTAGTTGAAGGCCAAGGGTTCCGGGGCCGGGTTGGAGTACCACGCCGGGAGGCGCCGGCCACATGGCTCGTCGGGAAACTTTTGTGGGGAACATGCGAAGAAAATGCGCCCTGCCGGCGCTGTCGCCTACTTGTCGGCTAGTCATCGTGTTCTGCCTGTGCGATCCGATTGAGCCTCGAAACGGCCGCCGACCAGCAAATCTTCAGGGCTGGAAATGCCCGGGATATCGCCCTGCGCGAAAGTAACGCGCATTTGTGCCAAGCACCACGTTTATTCGAAGTAGTTTTCGATTAGTATTACTTCGTGGCTATTACTGCAGAAAGCAAAAAACTGGATTTGTCCCGTCTGATCGTCAAGGGTGCGCGCGAGCACAACCTGAAGAACGTAGACGTGGATCTTCCGCGCGACGCGATGATCGTCTTTACCGGCTTGTCCGGATCGGGCAAGTCATCGCTGGCCTTCGACACGATTTTCGCCGAGGGGCAGCGCCGCTATGTCGAATCCCTGTCCGCCTATGCGCGCATGTTCCTGGGCCAGGTCGACAAGCCGGATGTGGACTTCATCGAAGGGCTTTCCCCGGCCGTGTCGATCGACCAGAAGTCCACGAGCCGCAACCCGCGGTCCACCGTGGGCACCATCACCGAGGTGTATGACTACATGCGCCTGCTCTGGGCCCGCGTAGGACGCCCGCACTGCCCCGAATGCGGGGAACCCATTTCGAAGCAGTCGCCGCAGCAGATCGTCGACCAGCTGCTGGAGATGCCGGAGAAGACCCGCTTCCAGGTGCTTGCCCCGGTGGTGCGCGCCCGTAAGGGCGAGTTCGTGGACCTGTTCGCCGAACTCTCCTCCAAGGGATTCTCCCGTGCCCGGGTCGACGGCAAGACCATTCAGCTGACCGAGCCGCCCAAGCTGGCCAAGCAGGTCAAGCACACCATCGAGGTGGTCGTTGACCGCCTCGCCATTAACGACACGGTGCACCAGCGGCTGACCGACTCGGTGGAAACCGCACTGAACCTGGCCGAGGGCCGCGTGCTGGTGGACTTCGTGGATCTGGAAGAGGACGACCCGAAGCGCGTCCGCGCGTTCTCCGAGAACCTCGCCTGCCCGAACGAGCACCCGCTGGCCATCGATGAGATCGAACCCCGAACCTTCTCCTTCAATAACCCCTTCGGCGCCTGTTCGGCCTGCAGCGGCATCGGCACCAAGCTCGAAGTCGATGAGCACCTGATCGTCCCGGATGCCGAGGTCAAACTGGCCGACGGGGCCATCGCGCCGTGGTCCTTGGGCAAGGCGACCACCGAATACTGGAACCGGTTGATCGAGGGGCTCGGCAAGGAGCTGGGCTTCAGCATGGACACCGCCTGGAAGGACCTGCCGGCACCGGCGCGCCAGGCGATCCTGAACGGCAAGGACCACAAGGTCGTGGTGCAGTACAAGAACCGTTTCGGCCGGGAGCGCAAGTACTCCACCGGGTTCGAAGGCGTCATCTCCTACGTGCACCGCAAGCATGAGGAAACCGAATCGGATCACGCGCGCGATCGCTACGAGCAGTACATGCGCCAGATTCCGTGCCCTACCTGCGGCGGCGCCCGGCTGAACCCGGCCTCGCTGTCGGTGCTGATCGGCGGCAAGTCGATCGCGGCGGTGGCGGCCATGGATTTGCGCGCGGCGGCCGAATTCCTCACCACCTTGGAGCTGAGCGACCGCGAGGCGCAGATCGCCACCCAGGTGCTGAAGGAAATTGGCGCGCGCATGAAGTTCCTGCTGGACGTGGGCCTGGAATACCTGACCCTGGAACGCGCCGCGGGCACCCTGTCCGGTGGCGAGGCGCAGCGCATCCGCCTGGCCACGCAGATCGGTTCCGGCCTGGTCGGCGTGCTCTACGTGCTGGACGAGCCCTCCATCGGCCTGCATCAGCGCGACAACCGCCGGCTGATCGAAACCCTGCTGCATCTGCGTTCGCTGGGCAATACGCTGATCGTCGTCGAACACGATGAGGACACCATCGCCGAGGCGGATTGGATCGTGGATATCGGTCCGGGTGCCGGGGAGCACGGCGGCGAGGTAGTCCATTCCGGCTCGCTGGAGGGGCTGAAGGAGAACACCCGCTCGCTGACCGGCGACTACCTCTCCGGACGCAAGCAGATCGAGCTGCCGAAAAAGCGCCGCAAGGCCGACAAGAAGCGCATGCTCAAGCTGGTGGGCGCGAAGGAAAACAACCTGCGGGACGTCACCGTGGAGTTCCCGCTGGGCGTGCTGACCGCGATTACCGGTGTCTCGGGTTCGGGCAAGTCGACGCTGGTCAACGACATCCTGTACAAGGTGCTGGCCAATAAGCTCAACGGCGCCAAGCAGGTTCCCGGACGCCACACCCGGGTGCTGGGCCTGGAGCACCTGGACAAGGTCGTGCACGTGGACCAGTCGCCCATCGGGCGCACCCCGCGGTCGAACCCTGCCACCTACACCGGGGTCTTCGACAACATCCGCAAGCTCTTTGCAGAGACCAATGAGGCGAAGCTGCGCGGCTACCAGCCGGGCCGATTCTCCTTCAACGTCAAGGGCGGGCGCTGCGAGTCCTGCTCGGGTGACGGCACGCTGAAGATCGAAATGAACTTCCTGCCGGATGTCTACGTGCCGTGCGAGGTCTGCCAGGGCCAGCGCTACAACCGCGAAACCCTGCAGGTGCTCTACAAGGGCAAGAACATCTCGGACGTGCTGAATATGCCGATCTCCGAGGGCGCCGAGTTCTTCGCCGCGTTCACCCCGATCGCCCGCCACCTGAAGACCCTGGTCGATGTGGGACTGGGCTATGTGCGCCTGGGGCAGCCGGCCACCACGCTTTCCGGCGGCGAGGCGCAGCGTGTGAAGCTCGCCGCGGAATTGCAGAAGCGTTCAAACGGCCGCTCCATCTACGTGCTCGACGAACCGACCACCGGTCTGCACTTCGAAGACATCCGTAAGCTGCTGCTGGTTCTGCAAGGACTGGTGGACAAGGGAAACACCGTGTTGACCATCGAGCACAACTTGGACGTCATCAAGTCGGCCGACTGGGTGATCGATCTGGGGCCGGAAGGCGGCTCGGGCGGCGGAACGATTTTGGCCACCGGAAGCCCGGAATCCGTGGCGAAGGTCGACGAATCGCACACCGGAAAGTACCTGGCCGAAATTCTCTAAAACCTCAAATCCCGAGCGAGGCGGACCCGCTGAATATGCGTTTTCAGTTATGGATTCCTAACGTGAGTCCGCTTCATGGGATGATGTCTAAGTGAATATGTCGGTAACAAGCGTGCTCTTTGATCTGGACGGGACTCTCGTGGACCCTGCAGGTTCCATTACTTCCGGAATTCGTCATGCCCTCGTGGCGCATGATGTCGCCGATCCCGGCGAGGAAGCCGTCGAGGCGTTGGTGGGTCCACCGCTGCAAATCGGTCTGCGCACCCTGGACGGTGTCACCGACGAGAATATCGATCAGATCATCGCCGCATACCGTGCCAGGTACGCGGCGGTGGGCATGGCCGCCTCGCGGGTTTACCCGGGACTGCGCGAACTGTTGGCTGCGCTCCGCGCGGCCGGAATCTACGTGGCAGTGACGACGGCCAAGCCGGAGCCCATTGCACGGGACCTGATCGGCAAGCAGGGTCTGGATTCCTTGCTGGACGCCATCTTCGGCAACGCCTCGGAGCACGGATCCTTGGGTGCGAGCAAGACGCATATCGTCCGGGCCGCGCTCCAGGCGGGCGAGCTGGATCCGGCACGTACCGTGGTCGTCGGCGATCGCTACTACGACCTGGATGCGGCGCGTGAAAACTCGGTGGCATCGATTGGTGTCAGCTGGGGTTTTGCGCTTCCCAACGAGTTGGACGCGGCAGACCACCTGGCCGATAGCGTGCCTGAGCTCGCCGTCCTATTGCTGGGTGAAGAACGTGCTGCGGCGCTCAACGGACAGCCGATGCAGGAGGGCCTGTACTAATGAGCCTCTACACCATGACCCGCTCCTCGATCCGCGGCATGCTGCACACCCTGTGCCGTCCGGAGATTACCGGGGTCCACAACGTTCCCAAGGAAGGCGGCTTCATCGTCGCCTCCAACCACTTGTCGTTCCTCGACTCGATTATCGTGCAGGCGTTGACCCCACGCGATGTCGCGTTCTTCGCCAAGGCCGAATACTTCACCACTCCCGGCCTCAAAGGCAAAGCCATGAAGACCTTTTTCGAATCCGTCGGGTCCATCCCGGTGCAGCGCGGTGAGCAGGCGGCCTCCGTGGCGGCCCTGGACTCGCTGGTGGAGATCATCGAAAACGGAAGCGGCATCGGCATCTACCCGGAGGGCACCCGGTCACGCGACGGCAAGCTCTACCGTGGCCGGACCGGAGTGGGCTGGCTGGCCCTGACCACGGGTGTCCCGGTGATCCCGGTGGGACTGATCGGCACCGAGAAGCTGCAACCGGCCGACACCAAGGGCATTCGCCCGACGAAGTTCTCCATTCACTACGGGGAGCCGCTGTACTTTGACCAGCTGGGCCGCAAGCATCCGCTGCCCGAACGCCGCCGCGCGACGGACCGGATCGTTGACGCGATCGCCGAGCTGAGCGGTCAGGAACGTGTGGACTCGTACAACCAGTTGCCACCGGACGCGAAGTAGCCATGGCAGATCCAGCCAGCTACCGTCCGAAATCATCGGATATCCCCACTAAACCGGGTGTCTACCGCTTCCGCGACGAGCACGGCCGGGTCATCTATGTGGGCAAGGCCCGTGTCCTGCGCAATCGGTTGGCCTCATATTTCATCAACCCGGAACGCCTGACCGCTAAAACCCGCACGATGGTGTTCACCGCGGCCAGCGTCGAATGGACAACCGTCGGATCCGAGCTGGAGGCGCTTCAGCTCGAGTACACCTGGATCAAGGAATACACCCCGAGATTCAATATTGTCTTCCGCGACGATAAGACCTATCCGTACCTGGCCATCACGATGGACGAACAATTCCCGCGCGCCCTGGTCATGCGCGGGGACAAGCGCAAGGGCGTGAAGTATTTCGGCCCGTTTTATCCGGCCAAGGCGATCCGCGAAACTCTCGATACGCTTTTGCGCGTCTTCCCGGTACGCACCTGTGCGCCCGGGGTCTTCAAGCGTGCCGAAGCCTCGGGCCGCCCGTGCTTGCTGGGGTATATCGATAAATGCTCCGCGCCCTGCGTCGGTCGGATCTCTCCAGAAGACCACCGAGCCCTGGCCGATGACCTGTGTACCTTCATGGGTGGCGAAGCAGGGAAGTTCACCCGCGAGCTGACCGCGCAGATGCAGGCTGCCGTCGCCAATCTTGAATACGAACAAGCAGCCCGCTACCGTGATGACATCGCCGCCCTGAACAGGGTTTTCGAGCGCAATGCGGTGGTGCTTGCCGAGAGCACCGAAGCGGATATCTTCGGCATTCATGCCGATGAGCTTGAAGCCGCGGTGCAGGTCTTCCACGTGCGCGACGGCCGTATCCGCTCGCAACGCGGATGGGTGGTCGAAAAGGTCGCCGACCTGACGGACGCTGAATTCGTCGAGCAGCTGCTCACCCAGGTTTATGCCGATCATGCCGACCGGATCCCGCGTGAAGTTCTGGTGCCCACCTTGCCCGATGACATTGAAGATGTCACCACTTGGCTGACCGAACTGCGTGGCTCGAAGGTTTCCCTGCGCGTTGCGCAGCGTGGTGACAAGGCGGCGCTGGCCTCAACCGTGGTGGAGAACGCCGAGCAGGCGCTGCGCCTGCACAAGTCCAAACGTGCCGGTGATATTTCGACCCGTTCGGCCGCGATGCAGGAACTGCAAGAAGCGCTCGGTGCCGAAACCGCCCTGTTGCGCATCGAATGTTACGACGCGTCGCATACGCAGGGGACCAACGTCGTCGCCTCGATGGTGGTTTTCGAGGACGGGCTGCCCAAGAAGAGCGAATACCGAAAATTCTCGATTACCGGTGATGCCGCGCGTGATGACACGGCGAGCATGTACGACGTGATCCACCGACGCTTTAGCCGGTACCTGAAGGAAAAAATCGACCCGGACACTTTCAGCACCGGCGAGGTTGAGCCCGGAACCAGCGAAGTGAAGAAATTTGCTTACCCGCCGTCCTTGGTGATCGTCGACGGTGGCCCGCCGCAGGTGGCCGCGGCTCAAAAAGCCCTCGATGACTTGGGGATTGATGATATTCCCGTCGTTGGCTTGGCGAAGCGGCTCGAAGAGCTTTGGCTGCCGGAGGACCCATTCCCGGTGATCTTGCCGCGTGCTTCGGCGGCGTTGTACCTGGTGCAGCGCCTGCGCGATGAGGCACACCGCTTTGCCATTACCTTCCACCGCGCCAAGCGTTCGAAGTCGATGATTTCCTCGGATTTGGATGCCGTTCCGGGCTTAGGCAAATCGAAACAGGAAGCGCTCCGTAAGCACTTTGGATCGATGAAAAAGATCCGGGCCGCGTCCTTGGAGCAGCTCATGGAGGTCTCTGGAGTCGGGGAAAAGCTTGCGACTTCCATCAAAGAATCCTTGGAAGATACTTCACGTGCGGGTGTGAACATGACTACCGGTGAAATTCTCGACTAGCCTTGAGGTATGACCACCGAGTATGAAGCTGTAAAACCTCCGGAATCCGAACTCGTGATCGTCACCGGCATGTCAGGCGCCGGTCGAACCACGGTGGCCCACGCACTCGAAGACCTTGGCTGGTATGTGGTGGAGAACCTGCCGCCATCCATGCTGGGTATGCTCACCGAGCTGATGAGCCGTTCCCAAGGAACCATTCCACGATTGGCAGTGGTCATGGATGTGCGCTCCAAAGATCTCTTTCCAGAGATTCGTGAATCTCTGGCGCTGCTCACCAGCGGCGGGGTGAAGTACCGCCTGGTCTACTTGGACGCCAGCGATGAGGTCCTGGTCCGGCGCTTCGAACAGGGTCGCCGTCCGCACCCGTTGCAGGGCGACGGGCGGATCGTCGACGGCATCAAGCGAGAGCGGGACGTGACTGGACCGTTGCGTGAAGCCGCTGAACTCATTCTGGACTCCTCATCCATGTCGGTGCATGACCTGGCGCGTTCGGCGAATGAGCTATTTGCCGAATCGGGTCCGATCATTTTGCGGATCAACGTTATGAGCTTCGGGTTCAAATACGGCCTGCCCACCGACGCCAACTACGTGGCCGACGTGCGCTTCATTCCGAACCCGCACTGGGTTCCGGAATTGCGTCCGCAAACCGGCAAGGACAAGGAAGTCTCGGACTACGTCCTGCGTCAGCCGGGGACCAATGAATTTATCGAAAACTACCTTAAGGCACTGGAGCCAGTGTTCGAGGGGTATCGGCGAGAGAATAAGCACTACGCGACGATTGCCGTTGGCTGCACCGGCGGCAAGCACCGCTCCGTGGCAACGACCATTGAATTGGGGCGCCGACTGGCGCAGCTGCCCAATGTGCGAGTGAATATCACGCACCGTGATTTAGGCCGGGAGTAGTCTTCGATGGCATTCGCAACGGGACCAATCCCGATTCAGGGTCTTACCCGGCCCGATGATATGCGCAACCCCTCGGTGGTTGCGTTGGGTGGTGGGCATGGCCTGTCTGCCTCGCTTTCGGCGCTCCGCCGGCTCACCACGGAACTGACCGCCGTGGTGACCGTGGCCGATGACGGTGGAAGTTCCGGAAGGCTGCGCGGTTCCTTCGATGTGCTTCCCCCGGGGGACCTGCGCATGGCGCTGGCCGCCTTATGTGACGATAATGACTGGGGCCGCACCTGGCGCGATGTCATGCAGCACCGGTTCCAATCGGATGAGCATCCAGAAGAGCCGCTGAACGGCCATGCGGTGGGCAACCTGCTGATTCTCGCGCTCTGGGAATTGCTTGATAGCCCGGTAGCTGGACTGCGCTGGGCCGGCGCGTTGCTGGGCGCACGTGGCCAGGTGCTGCCCATGAGCACCGTTCCGCTGTCGATCCATGGTGAAGTTCTTGAAGCGGACGAAGTCACCGATACCCTGATCAAGCGTCGCATAGATGGCCAGGCGCAGTTGGCCGCGGCGGGTGGCGGGGGACTGGTCTCCAAGGTGTATTTGGAACCTGACGGAGCTCCGGCCTGCCCCGAGGCGTTGGACGCGATCGAATTGGCCGACTGGATCATTCTGGGTCCAGGGTCGTGGTACACCTCGGTGCTTCCGCACTTGTTGCTGCCCGATATGCGTCAAGCCATCGCAGATACCACGGCGAAAAAACTGTTGACCATGAATCTATCCGTCGATACTGCCGAGACCTCCGGAATGGATGCCGCCGCGCATCTAGAGGTTTTGGGACGTTACGCCCCGAACGTTCAATTCGACGCGATTATCGCTGATGAATCGCGGGTTCGTAACAAGGAGAGATTTGAGCTGGCAGCGCAAAAACTCGGGGCACGTGTCTTCTTTAGTAGAGTAGGTGTATCTGACGGTCGTGCCGAGCACGACCCGTTGCGCTTAGCGGCGGCCTATCATGAGGTGTTTACCGCAATAGGATCCTAATCGGATCTATGTAAGGGAGTTTGATTCATGGCATTGACGGCTTCCGTCAAAGACGAGCTGTCGCGGGTTGAGATTCGCAAGCCATCGGTGCGCAAAGCCGAGGTTTCGACCATGCTCCGCTTCAGCGGCGGACTGCATATTGTCTCCGGGCGAATAGTAATCGAGGCTGAGGTTGACTTAGCTGCGACCGCTCGCAGGCTCAAGGTCGCCATTGGCGAGCTCTACGGACACGACGCGGAGATTGTCATGGTCTCCGGTTCCGGCATCCGTAAGGGCAGCCGATACATCGTGCGCGTCGCTAAGGACGGCGAAGTTTTGGCACGCCAAACCGGGCTTCTCGACCAACGTGGACGGCCGGTACGTGGTCTGCCCTCGGTCATCGTCAACGGTTCCACGGCCGACGCCGAAGCGGTGTGGCGTGGCGCGTTCTTGTCCCACGGTTCACTAACCGAACCGGGACGAAGTTCGGCACTTGAAATTACCTGCCCCGGCCCAGAGGCCGCACTCGCCCTGGTCGGTGCGGCTCGACGCCTGGACCTGACCGTCAAGGCGCGTGAGGTACGCGGGGTGGACCGAGTGGTGATTCGCGATGGCGATGCCATCGCCCAACTCCTGACACGCATGGGCGCACACGACGCACTGATGGTGTGGGAAGAACGCCGGATGCGCAAAGAAGTCCGCGCCACCGCAAATCGGCTAGCGAACTTCGACGATGCGAACCTGCGCCGCAGCGCGCAAGCTGCTGTGGCTGCCGGTGCACGCGTGGAGCGCGCACTGGAGATTCTTGGCGACGAGGTGCCTGAGCACCTGCGTTACGCCGGGGTGCTTCGCCTGGAGCACAAGCAAGCGTCGCTGGATGAATTGGGCCGCATGGCCGAACCTCCAATGACCAAGGACGCGATTGCCGGCCGGATCCGCAGGCTCTTAGCCATGGCGGATAAAAAAGCTGGTGATCTGGGAATACCTGGTACTGAGTCCAGTGTTCCAGTAGATGAACTGGAACAGTAAAAAGTGTCCCCGCGGCAGACCTTCCGCGGAGATTCAACCAATTGAGAAGATTGAGGAGAATCATGGCTGTCTATTCACTGCCAGAACTGCAGTATGACTACGCTGCACTGGAGCCGAACATCTCGGCTCGCATCATGGAGCTGCACCACTCGAAGCACCACGCAACCTACGTTGCAGGCGCTAACTCGGCGTTGGAGCAGCTGGCAGAAGCCCGCGAAAAGGGCGAATTCGGCAACATCCCGAAGCTTTCGAAGGACCTGGCGTTCCACTTGGGTGGACACACCAACCACTCGATCTTCTGGAACAACCTCTCACCAGAGGGTGGCGACAAGCCAGTAGGCGAGTTGGCAGCGGCCATCGACGAGTTCTTCGGCTCCTTCGACGGATTCCGCGGTCACTTCACCGCTTCGGCCATGAGCCTGCAGGGCTCGGGCTGGGCAATTCTGGCCTACGAGCCGCTAGGTGGCCAGCTGGTCATCGAGCAGCTGTACGATCAGCAGGGCAACGTCCCAGTGGGAACCATCCCGCTGCTGATGCTGGACATGTGGGAGCACGCCTTCTACCTGGACTACGTCAACGTCAAGGCTGACTACGTCAAGGCCTTCTGGAACATCGTGAACTGGGCCGACGTCCAGGCTCGCTTCGAAGCCGCTCGCACTGGCGCTGCTTCGCTGGTGGTTCCAGGTAAGTAATTATTGCCGAATTAACCTTCTGGTAATTCAGCTCACATTCTCCGCGAATTTCGCGTAGGATGTATCAGGTGTGTTGCAGACCTCGTGTTTCACGAGGTCTGCAACTCACGACACAACGGAGTGTCCTCTTAGATAAGCAGGCCACTTCCGTGAAAAGCACGGCAGTGGCGCAATCATCCCATTTAGAGGAGATAGCCACATGACTACTCGTGTTGGAATCAATGGTTTCGGTCGTATCGGACGCAACTTCCTGCGTGCCACTCTGGCGCACAAGGCAGACATCGAAATCGTTGCAGTCAACGACCTCGGTTCCATCGATGCACTGGCTCACCTGGTGAAGTTCGATAGCGTTCTGGGCCCAGTCGGCGAAGCGGTATCCGTAGATGGCGACACCATCGTCGTCGGAGAGCGCCGCATCAAGGTGCTCTCGGAGCGCGACCCGGCAAACCTGCCATGGGGCGAATTGAACGTCGACGTTGTCATCGAATCGACCGGATTCTTCACCAAGGCTGCCGACGCTGGCAAGCACATCACCGCCGGTGCAAAGAAAGTCATCATCTCGGCTCCGGCCAGCGATGAAGACATCACCATCGTGATGGGCGCCAACCACGACAAGTACGATCCAGCCACGCACAACATCATCTCGAACGCATCGTGCACCACTAACTGCCTGGCCCCAATGGCCAAGGTTCTGAACGATGAATTCGGCATTGTCGACGGCCTGATGACCACCATCCACGCATACACCGCCGACCAGCGCCTGCAGGATGCACCGCACAGCGACCCGCGCCGTGCCCGCGCCGCAGCGCTGAACCTGATCCCGACCTCCACCGGTGCCGCTAAGGCCATCGGCGTGGTGCTTCCGGAATTGAAGGGCAAGCTTAACGGTTACGCAATGCGCGTACCGGTACCAACCGGCTCGGCCACCGACCTGACCGTCAACCTGGCTCGCACCGCGACCGTTGAAGAAATCAACGCCGCCTTCGAAAAGGCTGCCACCGAAGGCAAGCTGGCCGACTACCTCGAGTACTCGACCGATCCGCTGGTTTCCTCCGACATTGTGACGAACAAGCACTCCGCCATTTTCGACTCCGGCCTGACCTCCGTGATTGGCAACACCGTCAAGGTTGTGGCTTGGTACGACAACGAGTGGGGCTACTCCTCGCGACTTGTTGACCTTGTTGAATTCGTGGGATCAAGCCTCTAGTCGATAACCTAGAGACATGTCTTCTCACACTCTCGACGAATTACTCGCTGACGGTGTCCGCGGGCGGTACGTTTTGGTCCGAAGCGACCTGAACGTACCGCTCGACGGGGCGACCGTAACCGATGACGGACGCGTGCGCGCGTCCCTTCCGGTCATCACCAAACTGACCGAGGCTGGCGCCAAGGTCATCGTGATGGCACACCTGGGTCGCCCTAAGGGCCAGGTCGATTCGAAGTACTCCATCGAGCCTGCCGCTCGCCGCTTGAACGAACTTGCAGACTTCGATGTCACCGTGGCAACGGACGTAGTAGGAGCTTCGGCTCGCGAATCCGCCGCCGCGTTGGCCGAGGGTGCGGTGCTGGTCCTCGAGAACGTGCGCTTCGACGCCCGCGAGACCTCCAAGGCCGACGCCGAGCGTGAAGAATTCGCCACGGCGCTGGCCGCACTGACCGGTGACAACGGCGCCTACGTCAACGATGCCTTCGGTGCGGTGCACCGCAAGCATGCCTCGGTATTCGACATCGCAGCCTTGCTGCCAAGCTACCAGGGCGACCTGGTGGCAACCGAGGTCAAGGTCCTCAAGACCCTGACCGAAGCGCCAAAGCGTCCCTACGTGGTCGTACTGGGCGGGTCGAAGGTTTCGGACAAGCTCGCGGTCATCGACAACCTGCTAGGCAAGGCCGATCAGCTGCTGATCGGTGGCGGCATGGCATTCACCTTCCTCAAGGCCCAGGGATACGCCATCGGCGGCTCGCTGCTTGAAGAAGACCAGATCTCGGTCTGCCAGGAATACCTGGCCCGCGCCGAAAAGCTCGGTTGCGACATCATCGTTCCATCGGACGTCGTCGTTGCCAGCAAGTTCGGGGCAGACGCCGAGCACGAGGTGCTTGCCGCCGACAAGATCGAAGAAGCCAGCTTCGGCTCGAACGGACTCGGCCTCGATATCGGACCGAAGTCCGCCGAACTGTTCGCAAGCTACATCACGAGCGCAAACACCGTGTTCTGGAATGGCCCAATGGGCGTCTTCGAGATCCCGGCCTTCGCCGAGGGCACCCGCACGGTGGCCCAGGCATTGGCAGGTTCCGAGGCGTTTAGCGTCGTAGGCGGTGGCGACTCAGCCGCCGCGGTACGTGCCCTGGGCTTCTCGGAGGACGACTTCGGCCACATCTCCACCGGTGGCGGAGCGTCGCTCGAATACCTTGAAGGCAAGACCCTGCCGGGTGTTGCCGCTTTGGAAGGCTAAATTTATGACGATGTCGAATAACGGCGCCTACGTGCGCCAGCCGCTGATCGCGGGCAACTGGAAGATGAACATGGACCACGTCCAGGGCATCACCCTGGTGCAGAAGCTCGCGTGGACGCTGAAGGATGCGCAGCACGATTACGACCGTGCCGAGGTTGCGGTGTTCCCACCGTTCACCGACATCCGCGGTGTGCAGACCCTGACCCTGGGCGACAAGCTGGACGTCGTCTACGGGGCACAGGACCTGTCCGCACAGGACTCGGGAGCCTATACCGGGGAGATCTCCGGCCAGTTCCTGAATAAGCTTGGCTGCAGCTACGTGCTGGTCGGCCACTCGGAGCGCCGCGAGTACCACAACGAGTCCAACGCCGTGATTGCCGCGAAGCTTGCCGCCGCGTACCGCCACGAGCTGACCCCGGTGCTTTGCGTCGGCGAAGGCCTTGAGGTACGCCAGGCGAACGAGCATGTTGCCTACACGCTGAACCAGCTTGCCGAGTCCCTGGAAGGCGTCACCGCCGAACAGGCCGAAACGCTGGTCATCGCCTACGAGCCGGTGTGGGCTATCGGAACCGGCGAGGTGGCGGGCCCGGCCGATGCGCAGGAGCTGTGCGCCGCGATTCGCGGAGCATTGGTCGAGCGCTTCGGCGAGGAGATTGCGCAGAAGGCGCGCCTGCTCTATGGCGGAAGCGTCAAGGCCGCAAATGCCGCGCAGATCATGCGTGAACGCGATGTTGATGGCCTGCTGGTCGGCGGTGCTAGTTTGGATGCCGAAGAGTTTGCTAATATTGTTAGGTTCGAGCACCATCTCGTCACCGACTGAATCTAATTAAGGAACCGTCGACTTGGATATCATCAAGATCATTCTGCAGGTACTGCTGGGTATCACCAGTGTCCTGCTCACCCTATTGATCCTTCTCCATAAGGGTCGAGGCGGCGGTATGTCCGACATGTTCGGTGGCGGCATGACCAGCTCGATGGGTTCCTCCGGTGTTGCCGAGCGCAACCTGAACCGCATCACCATTGTTCTTGGTCTGGTCTGGGGCGCGGTCATTATCGGCCTAGCCCTGGTCATGCGCTTCAGCATCGAGTCATAGCAGACAACTAGGAAAGGGGATCCACGACAGTGGGTCCCCTTTCCTAGTTAAGCCTGGATTCGCTTTTGCCGCCTAGCGCAGCTGGCCGAAGCGATCGGTGTCCGCGGTGGATCCAAGCACCAGCACGCGGTCCCCTTCGACCAGCACCGTGTCCGCATCGGTATTCTGCCAAACGCCGGACGCATTGGCTTTCGCGGCGATGGTGACCCGGTACTTCTTCCGGACCCCCATCTCGCTCAACCGCATCCCATGCAGGCTAGCCGGTGCGGTCATCTTCACCAGGGCGTAGCCCGGGTCGACCTCCACGTAATCCATGATCGAGCCGCGCACCAGATGCGCTACGCGCCGGCCCATATCCTTTTCGGGGTAGACAATGTGGTGCACCCCAAGTTGTTCGAGGATCAGCCCGTGCCGGTCATCCTGAGCCTTCGCCCAAATCAATGGAATGTTCATGCTGACCAGCAGCGAGCAGCACAGGATGGAGGACTGCAGATGGCTGCCTACGGCGACCACTACGCGGTCAAAGTCGTGAATTGAAAGCTGCTCGAGCACCTCGCGGCGTGCGGCGTCCGCCCGCACCACCTGGGTCAGCTCACCGTTCAACGCCTGGACATTATCCTCGTTCAAGTCGATGCCCAGCACATGGGTGCCCGATTTCATCAATTCCATGGCGAGCGAAGCGCCAAAGCGCCCCAAGCCAATCACCGCGACCGAGTCCGCGGCGGCAATGTTCTTCGAATCTGAGCGGAAATTCAGTAGCTTACCCAATTGCGGGCCTTTCTTTTGGAAGTTCGTAGAGGGCCTTGCGGTCGCGCAAGGCGAGGGCCGAGCCGAGCGAGAGCACTCCGACGCGCCCTAAGTACATGAGCGCGATCAGAATGGTTTTGCCGCCATCGGGCAGGTCGGGGGTGATGCCGGTGGACAGGCCAACGGTGGCGAAGGCCGAGGTCGCCTCGAAGAGGCAACGATCCAGCGAATACGGCGTCAGCAGCAACAATCCCATGGTGCCCGCGAAGACCGCGGCGGTGCCCAAGAGCGTGACCGTCAGCGCTTGGCGATGAATGGACCGCGAAAGCCGTTTGCCCAGCACATTGACGGCCGTTTCGCCGCGCAGCTCGGTGAGGATGATAAATAGCAGCACCGCCGCGGTGGTGACCTTGATGCCACCGGCGGTGCCGGCCGGGCCGGCGCCGATGAACATGAGTACATCCATGCCGAGCCACGAGGCCGGGTGCATGGCACCGATATCGATGGAGTTGAACCCGGCGGTACGAGTTTGCACCGAGTGGAAAAAGCCGGCAAGCACGCGTGCCGCCGGGTCCAAGGTGCCAAGGGTTTCCGGATTGTTCCACTCCATGGCGGTGATGAACACCGTACCGCCGAGCAGCAGCAGGGCGGTCATGAGCAGCACGAGCCGGGTGTTCATGCTCCATTTGAGCGTGTTGCGTCCGTAGCGGCGCAGCTGAACGAGTACCGGGAAGCCGAGTCCGCCGAGGATGATCGCGAAGCTGACCGGCAAGCTGATCCAGGGGTCGTCCACGAAACCCATGAGGCTGTCCGAATAGAGCGCGAATCCTGCGTTGTTGAACGCGGACACCGCATGGAACACCGCGTGCCATAGGGCCGAGGGGCATCGTAGTCGTAGCCCAACCAGAAGCGCAGGGCCAGTGGCACCGCTGTGACGGCTTCGAGGGACAGGGAGAAGAGCAGAATGGTTTTCGTGGCTGTGCGGACGTCCTGTCCGCTCAGGGCCTTGCTTTCGCGCTGGGAGGACTGCCGGGTGAGCAACCCGATCTTGCCCATGAGCAGCATGCTCAGCAGGGAGGCGACAAGCATGATGCCCAACCCGCCGAGCTGGATGAGCGCCAAGATGATGATCTTGCCGAAGAGCGTGTAGTGGGTTGCGGTGTCCACCACGGTCAGGCCCGTGACGCAGACCGCCGAGGTGGCGGTGAAGAGCGCGTCGATCAGTGGGGTGAATCTTCCATCGGTGTGTGCCCACGGTGTGGCGAGCAGCAAGCCACCGATCAGGATAGCGCCCAGAAACCCCAGGGCGACGAGTTGCGCTGGCCGGGCCAGGGAATCGTGGCGAGGGCTCACTTGGAGTCCGGACTTCTTTGCGAGCATGATTTCACATTGGTCGTAGTGACGCCGTGCGGAAGCGCGAGCGCGTGTAACGAATGAAATACTACGCCTGTCTTCAAGGTATTAATCCGTGATATGCATCTCATCGAATCGGGCCGCCCGGTGCGTCGACGATCGGGATTAAAGCGTTGATCCCCGAAGTCAAACCGCATAATCGGGATTTGCCTTCGAGGATCTTCGGGGAATGCGAGCGGCTAGTGGCTTTCGCCGACCAGCTCGACGACGCGCTGCGCGGTGCCCCACGACAGGGTGACTCCCGCGCCGCCATGGCCGTAGGCGGCGATGACCGGAATCCGGTGTCCCGCAACGCGTTCGAGGCGGATGGCATCGCGCGCCGGGCGAAGTCCCACCTTGTGCTCCAGGACCTCCAGCCCTTCGAGTTCTGGCACCAGCTCGGTGGCGCGGCGCAGAATTGCCGCCGCGGTCTCCGGCTCGACGTCGCGGTTCCAATCATTGACCGTGTCGGTGCCGCCGACAATGATGTCCTCGCGCCGGGGAATGATGTAGCTGACCCCGCCGGGGTAGTCGTCGTCGCACAGCCAGTCGGTGAGCTTTTTCGTGTTGGCCAGGCGTACCACCTGGCCGCGGATCGGGTAGACGGACTCGTCATCGCCCAATAGCTGTCCACCGCGCAGCCCGCCGGCGATGACCGCAAGATCTGCGCTGCCATTAAGCTCGGTTAGTTCCTTGACCGTAGCGTGGATGAAAACCACCCCGAGCGCTTCGACCTCAGTGCGCAGCCACGATAGGTAGGTGGTCATGGTGATGATCGGGAGGCGCGCGTAGACTCCGGCGTGGGCACCTTCGGGCAGCTCTGCCTTCGGCGCTTCGATTGTCTTCGCAACGATTCTGGTCCAGGAGCGGTCGGCCCCGGGCAGGTGATCCACGTTTAGACCCGAACGCAGGTCCACTCCGGTTTCGGGGATGGACGCCAGTTCTTCGAACCGCGCCAGCGAGCGTGCCAGCAGCAGATCCGCGGCGGGGGAGTTCTCCGAGTGGTAGGGGAACCAGATGGCGGCGGCCACGGCGGAGACGGTCTCCCACGGTTCTTGATCCGAGATGACGGTGACGCGGTGGCCGGCGCGGACCAGCTCGTGGGCGGTGGACAGCCCGATCACTCCGGCGCCGATCACCGTGATGCGCTGAGCCTCTGCCGGCTGTTGCTGCGCGGTCATGTCTAGGGTCCTTTCAAATCACCAAGACCGGTGCCGCCCATTGCTTTGGGGCGGCACCGGTCTGCGGTGATGCTTAGAGCAGCGTCGCGGCGCTGCGGTCGATCAGCCAGCGGGTAGCCTCGGTGCCTTGCACGGCGCTTGCCGGCACCTTGGCCTCGTTGACCTCGTGCTGTGCGGCGGCCAAGGCTGGCGCCTTCTCCGCGCCGGAGACCAGCAACCAGACCTCGCGGGCCGTGTTGATGGTGCTCATGGTCAGCGACACCCGGTGCGGTGGCGGCTTGGGGGAGTCGTGCACCGCGATCGCCCCGAGCTCGGTGGAGCGCGTGTGGTCCGGGAACAGCGAGGCCACGTGCGAATCCGGGCCCATGCCGAGCATCAGCACGTCGAAGACCGGGTTCGCCGCGCCGTCGCCGGCCTCCTCGGCGAGCAGCCGCGTGTAGGCGGCAGCCGCGTCCTCGGCGCTGGCGTAGGCGTCGCTGTCACCCATCACGTGGACGGTGCCACGGTCAAGGCCCAGCTCGTCCAGGGCGGCGAACAGCGGTTCGGCCTGCACCGCGTTGCGCTCGGTGCTGCCGGCGGCGACGAAGCGCTCATCTCCCCACCAGAAGTGCACCTGGGACCAATTCACCGAAGCCTTCGCCGGGTTCTGCGCCACGGCAACCAGCGCCGCGATGCCCAGCGTGCCGCCGGTAACCACCACATGGGCGACCCCGCGGGCGGCGATCGCATCGGCGATGGAGGTGATCAGCCGGGCTGCGACCCCGTGCGCGGTGGCGGCGGTGTCTTCATGGATGACAATCTGTCTAGCGATCACTGGGAATGATGCTCCTTAGGTTGGTCAGGTTCAGCCCGCGGGTGATGACCTCGCCGAAGACATCGTCCGCGTCCAGGCGGCGCATCTCCTCGGCCAGGCATTCGGCCACCGAGCGGCGCGGCAGCGAGATGCGCTGCGGCGCGCTGCCGGGCAGGTAGAGGTGGGCCACGGCTCCGGAGGGACGGGAAAGCTCCACGTCGCCATCCTCACGAGCCAGACGCACGCTGGAGAGCCCGCCGGTGGACTTATCCGCCGCGATGGTCACCGGGACGTCCAGGCGCATGGTCAGCCAGGCCGCCAGCAGCGAGGTGGACGGAGAGTTCTCCGAACCCTTCACGGTGATGCCGCTCAAGCCCTCGGTACCGATCAAATCGATAATGCTCGCCAGCTGGGCGCGCCAGAGGGTGATGCGGGTCCACGCCAGGTCGGTGTCCCCGGCGCGGTAGGTGCTCGCGCGCTGGAAGAGCGCCTCGGTAGGATCCTTGGTCTCGTTCGAGTCGGTGATCCGCCGGTGCGCCAGCTTGCCCAGCGCGGTGTTGTACGGGTCGGCCGGGACCCCGTGCGGCCACCAGGCCACGATCGGCGCGTCGGGCAGCAGCAGCGCGGAGATCAGCGCCTCGTCGGCGGCCATATCCGGGCCATGCGTGCGCATCACGATGACCTCGGAGGCGCCGGCGTCACCGCCGACGCGGATCTGCACGTCGAGCCGGTTCTCGCCCTTCTCCGAGCCGCGCACCACCACGATGATGCGGCAGGGGTGTTCGCGGCTGGCCAGGTTGGCCGCCTCGATGGCGTTCTCCGCGAACCCCTCGCGGGTGATGACCACCAGGGTCAGCACCCGGGACAGGGCCACCACCCCGTGGGTGCGGCGCGAGGAGAGCAGCTTCTTGGCCACCTTCGAGGTGGTCGTGTTGGGAAGATCGATCATCATGGGCGTCGCCACGTCCTTCCGTCTTTGGCCATCAGCTCATCGCCGCTGGCCGGGCCCCAGGAGCCGGGCAGGTAGGGGTCTGGCTGTTCGGGCTGTGCGGCCCAGTAATCCTCGAACGGGTCGAGGATGCGCCAGGACTGCTCGACCTCTTCATGGCGCGGGAACAACGGCGGTTCGCCGAGCAGCACGTCGAGGATCAGGCGTTCGTAGGCCTCCGGTGAGGACTCGGTGAACGCGTTGCCGTAGCCGAAGTCCATGGTCACGTCGCGGATCTCCATCTGGGTGCCGGGCACCTTGGAGGAGAAGCGGATGGTCGCGCCCTCATCGGGCTGCACGCGGATCACGAAGGCGTTCTGCCCGAACTCGTCGTCCGCGTGGTCGGTGAACAGCAGGTTCGGTGCGCGCTTGAAGACCACCGCGATCTCGGTGACGCGGCGTCCCAGGCGCTTGCCGGCGCGCAGGTAGAAGGGCACCCCGTCCCAGCGGCGGGTGTTGATGTTCAGCCGCACCGCCGCGTAGGTTTCGGTTTTGGACTTCGGGTTGAAGCCCTCCTCGTCGAGGAAGCCGACCACCTCTTCGCCGCCCTGCCACCCGGAGGTGTACTGGCCGCGGGCGCTGGCGGCCCCCAGGTCTTCGGGCAGCTGCACCGCGGTGAGCACCTTTTCCTTCTCGGCGCGCAGGTGATCTGCGTCGAAGGAGATGGGTTCTTCCATGGCGGTCAGCGCGAGGAGCTGCAGCAGGTGGTTCTGGATGACGTCGCGGGCCGCGCCCACCCCGTCGTAGTAGCTGGCGCGCCCGCCGATGCCGATATCCTCGGCCATGGTGATCTGCACGTGGTCCACGTACTTGTTGTTCCACAATGGCTCGAACATCTGGTTGCCGAAACGCAGCGCCAGCAGGTTCTGCACGGTTTCCTTGCCCAGATAGTGGTCGATGCGGAAGACCGCGTCCGGCGGGAAGACCGACTCGACGATCTCGTTGAGCTCGCGGGCGCTTTCCAGGTCGTGGCCGAAGGGCTTCTCGATGACCACACGCTCCCAGCCGGGATTCTCGTCCTTGGCGAGCTTGTGCTCGGAGAGCTTCTGGCAGACCACGTCGAACCAGCTCGGCGGGATGGACAGGTAGAAGGCGTGGTTGCGTCCGGTGGAGCGCGAATCGGCCAGCTCGTCCAGGGTGGCGGAGAGCTGCTGATAGGCGTTGTCGTCGTCGAAGGCCCCGGAGATGAAACGCATTCCGGAGGCCAGCTGGTCGAACACCGTCTCGTTGAACGGGGTGCGCGCGCTGGCCAGGATCCATTCGCGGGCCTGGTTGGCGAAGTCCTCGGCGGACCAGTCGCGGCGGCCGAAGCCGACGATAGCGAAGTTCGGGGGTAGCAGGCCGCGGTTGGCCAGGTCATAGACCGCGGGCATCAGTTTTTTGCGGGCCAGGTCGCCGGTGATTCCGAAGAACACCAGCGCGCCCGGACCGGCGATGCGGTTAAGCCGCCGGTCGCGGGCGTCGCGAAGTGGATTGCTCATATTGTGTTGTTAGCTCGCAGCCTCAAGCAGCGCCGCGATACCCGCGGCGCGATCGGTTAGATTCACGCGCAGCACCGGACGGCCGTGTTCGGCGTCCGCGAGCACCGCGCCGTCGCCGGTAGCCTGGGCGGTGATCAAACCGCCGAAGCTGTAGGCGCGGCCCGGGATCTCCAGGTCCTGCTCGTGGTTCGCGGTGACCTGCAGGAAGACCCCCTGGCGGGGGCCGCCCTTGTGGTACTGGCCGGTGGAGTGCAAGAAGCGTGGTCCCCAGCCGAAGGTCACCGGGCGTGAGGTGCGTTCGGCCAGCAGGTCGCGCAGCGCCTCCAGCTCCTTGTCGCCGTGGCGGTTCAGGTAGGCGTGGATGGACAGGTAGCCATCCTCGCCCAGCTGTGCGGTCAGCGCATCGAGCGCGCCGGCCAGGTCCGCGGCCTGCGTGCCGAACAGCTCGACGCTGCCGTCCACCGCATCCGGGGATCCGGCGGCCGGCGCGTCGAGCAGCGAGCGCGCGGCAATCTTGGCGGCCTCGACATCCGGCTGGTCAAACGGGTTGATGCCCAACAGGTAGCCGGCCACGGCGGTTGCGTACTCGAAGATCATGAACGAGGTGCCCAGCGGTGCACTGAGGTGGATCGCGGTGGCCTCCTCATCGATTTCCGCGGGCAGCTGCTCGTGCAGGTAGAGCGGCAGCACGTCGGCGGCCACCTGCTCCAGCTCGGGCGCGTCCGCGTGGGCCACCACGGGGAGCACTCCCTTGCCGAGCTTGCCGGTGGATTCGGCGATGAGCTGTTCGGCCCAGTCCCCGAAGCCCGGCAGGGCGTCGCCGATTTCCGCGATAACCAGCTTGTCGCGGCCGGCGGTAACCAGCGCGGCGCCTAGGTGCAAGGCAATGTTGTCTTCGTCGTCGCCGCTGAGCAGGTCCGAGATCAACCCGGCCTCTTCGATCAGCGCTTCGATATCGGCCCCGGCAAGTCCCGAAGGCACCAGCCCGAAGGCGGTCAGCGCCGAGTAGCGCCCGCCCACATTCGGGTCGGCGTTGAAGACCGCGCGCACGCCTTCCGGATTGTCCATCGGCGAACCCGGATCGGTGACGAGCACCAGTCGGGTAGCCGGATCGATGCCGGCGGCCTCGAAGGCCGCGGTGAAGGCGCGTCGCTGCGAATCGGTTTCCACGGTGGACCCCGATTTGGAGGCGACGACCACGACGGTGCGCTCCAGCTCGGTGTTCACGATCTCGGAAACCATCTGCGGGTCGGTGGTATCGCAGATGACCAGGTCGACCTCGTCATGCGCGGTGATCACCTCGGGTGCCAGCGAGGAGCCGCCCATGCCGCACAGGGCGATCCGGGTCAGGCCCTCGGCCAGCAGCTGCTCGCGCAGCTCAAGGATCTGCGGAAGCAGCTTCGCGGCGGCTTCGAAGGGCTGAGCCCAGCCCAGGCGCATGGCGGACTCGGCTTCGGCCTCGGCGCCCCACACGGTGGGGTCCTGGCCGGCGATGCGGCTGCCGATCTTGGCCTCGATGAGCTGCGGAAGCAGCCGGTCGACCGAGGCGAGGGCCGCGCCGGAAGTAACTAAGCCCAACTCCATCTACTTGGCCTCTTTCAAAGCCACAGACATGTCCTCGAGCAGTTCGTTCCAGGCGACGTCGAACTTCTGAACGCCTTCGACCTCGAGCAGCGACACAACCTCGTTGTAGTCCACGCCCTGGGCCGCCAGCGCGTCGAGCACGCCGTTGGCCTGGGCGTAGCTGCCGGAAACCACGTTTCCGCGGATCTCCGCCTCCGCGGCGGTAGCCTCCAGGGTCTTTTCCGGCATGGTATTCACGGTCTGCGGTGCCACCAGTTCGGTGACGTACAGGGTGGATGGGTAGGCAGGATCCTTCACGCCGGTCGAAGCCCACAGCGGACGCTGCACATTGGCCCCGGAGGCTGCCAGCGCTTCGTAGCGTGCCGAGGCGAAGGTCTCCTCGAAGACCTGGTAGGCCAGGCGGGCGTTGGCCACACCGGCCTGGCCGCGCAGGGCCAGTGCCGCCTCGGTGTCGATGGCGTTCAGGCGCTTGTCGATTTCCGAGTCCACGCGGGAAACGAAGAAGGAGGCGACCGAGTGGATCTTGGACAGGTCCAAGCCCTTGGCCTTGGCCTTCTCCAAGCCGATCAGGTACGCGTTGATGACCTCGCGGTAGCGTTCCAGCGAGAAGATCAGGGTGACGTTGACGCTGATGCCCGCCGCGATGGTTTCGGTGATGGCCTCCAGGCCGGCCAGCGTGGCGGGGATCTTGATGAGCACGTTTTCGCGGGCTACGCGTTCGTGCAGGGCCTTGGCCTGGACGATGGTCTGCGCGGTGTCGTGGGCCAGACGCGGGTCGACCTCGATGGACACCCGGCCGTCGAAGCCGTTGCTGGAGTCGTAGATCGGGCGGAACAGGTCGCAGGCGGCGGCAACGTCGTCGCTGGTGATCTCGGTTATCGCGTCTTCGACCGACTTGTGGCGCTGCTCGGCGATGGCCTCGCCGTAGACCGCTGCGTTGGTCAGTGCCGCGGCGAAGATCGACGGGTTGGTGGTCACGCCGACGACGTTCTGCTCTTCGATGAGCTTGGCCAGCGAACCGCTGGTCAAACGCTCGCGGGAAAGGTCGTCCAGCCAGATCGAAACGCCGGCGTCGGACAGGGCCTGGGTATTTGGGTTACTCATAATGTGTGCCAGTTCCTTTACTTAACAACTTTTTCGGCGGCTGCGACAACTGCATCGGTGGTGATCCCGAATTCGCTGTAGAGCTTCTTGTAGTCTGCGGATGCACCGAAGTGATCCAGGGAGATGATTTCGCCCGCGGCGCCGACCAGCTCGCGCCAGCCCTGGGCTACGCCGGCTTCCACCGAAACGCGGGCGGTGATGGCCGCCGGGAGCACCTCTTCGCGGTAGGCGGCGTCCTGCTTGGCGAACCATTCGAAGCTCGGCAGCGAGACGACGCGGGCGGCGATGTTCTTCGCGGCCAGTGCCTCGCGGGCCTCTACGGCCAGCTCGACCTCGGAGCCGGTGGCCAGCAAGATGACATCCGGGGTGGTCTCGGCGCCCTCGCGGACTGCCTCGGCCAGGATGTAGCCACCCTTCAGGGTGCCTTCGGCGCCGCGGAAGCCTGGTGTCGAACGGTCATAGATCGGCAGGTTCTGCCGGGAGAGCACGATACCCGATGGGGTGTCGGTCAGTTCCAGCATGCCGCGCCATGCGTAGGCGACCTCGTTGGCGTCTGCCGGGCGGACGACGTCGAAGTTCGGGATGATGCGCAAGGAGGCGAGCTGCTCCACCGGCTGGTGGGTCGGGCCGTCCTCGCCCAGGCCGATCGAGTCGTGGGTCCAGACGAAGATCGATGGGATGCCCATCAAGGCGGCCAGGCGGATGGCCGGACGCTGGTAGTCCGAGAAGATCAGGAAGGTTCCGGAGAACGCGCGGGTCGGGGAGGAGAGCACGATGCCGTTCACGATCGACGCGGCGGCGTGCTCGCGGATGCCGAAGTGCAGGACGCGGCCGTAAGGGCTGGCATCCCAGGAATCGGTGGAGCGGCGCTCGGGTGCGAAGGACTTCGCGGTGGCGATGGTGGTGTTGTTCGAACCGGCGAGGTCCGCGGAGCCGCCCCACAGTTCGGGCAGCTCATCGGCGATCGCGTTGATGACCTTGCCCGAAGCGGCGCGCGTAGCCATGGTGGAACCCGGTTCGAAGGTCGGGATCTTTTCGGTCCAGCCCTCCGGCAGTTCCCCTGCCTGCAGGCGCTCAAGCAGCGCTGCCTCTTCGGGGTTGGCGCGCTTCCACGCCTCGAACGTCTCGTTCCAGGACTCGTGCAGCGCTGCGCCGCGGGTCACTACCTCGCGAGCGTGTGCGAGTACTTCCTCATCGATGTGGAAGGACTTCTCCGGGTCGAAGCCCAGAACATTCTTCAGCCCTGCGACTTCTTCGCCGCCGAGCTTCGAACCGTGGATGCCGCCGGTGTTCTGCTTGGTTGGCGAAGGCCAGCCGATGATGGTGCGCAGCGCGATCATCGAGGGACGGGAGGTCTCGGCCTTGGCGGCGCGGATCGCGGCGTCCAGGGCGTGCATGTCTTCGACGTATTCGCCGGTGACGGTCCAGTCCACGCGCTGGGTGTGCCAGCCGTAGGAGTCGTAGCGGCCCAGCACGTCTTCGGTGAACGCAATGTCGGTGTCGTTCTCGATGGAGATCTTGTTGTCATCGTAAATGACGACGAGGTTGCCCAGTTCCTGGTGGCCCGCTAGCGAGGAGGCCTCGGAGGTGACGCCCTCCTGCAGGTCGCCATCGGAGGCGATGACGTACACGGTGTGGTCAAACGGGCTGGTGCCGGCTTCTGCTGCCGGATCCAGCAGGCCGCGCATGCGGCGCTGGGAGTAAGCGAAGCCAACGGCCGAGGCCAGGCCCTGGCCCAAGGGGCCGGTGGTGATCTCCACGCCGGCGGTGTGGCCGTATTCCGGGTGGCCCGGAGTCTTCGCGCCCCAGGTGCGCAGCGCTTCGATGTCTTCCATCTCCAGGCCGTAGCCCGAGAGGAAGAGCTGCAGGTAGAGGGTCAGCGAGGTGTGACCGGGGGAGAGCACAAAGCGGTCGCGACCGATCCAGTTCGGATCCTTCGGGTCGTGGCGCAGGTGCTTCTGGAAGATCAGGTACGCAGCCGGAGCCAAGCTCATGGCGGTACCGGGATGGCCGTTGCCAACTTTTTCTACTGCGTCGGCTGCCAAGACACGAGTGGTGTCGATGGCCTTATGATCCAACTCGGTAAGTGAGAACTCTTCTACTAAGGATTCAATCGCCACTGCGGCGTTCCTTCCATTCAGGCTTGGACGGGGTTTATCCCGCTGACACGCAATACGCCGTCGACCCTGCTACCCGTAGTCGAGCTTTTTGGGGTATCAGGTGGCGACGGCGCGATTAGTGTCCACTGTATCGCGAATCGCTCTACGACTGTATGGGTTGAACAAACATGACACGCACATTTTGCATCAATCTTTGACCCATCGAACATTGCCGAGAGCACAACCGGAGGGCGAGCCTCCCGCGGCCCGGGTTGCGGCAATGACCGGGCGAACTGAATTAGGGACCTTCTGCTGCGCTCCGGCGCGGCGCGAATGCCGCGCCGTGGCCGGGCGGGGCCGTGGGGAAATGGTTATCGCGCGGAGCGCACTGGACATCCAGGCGAGGTTGCGTTTGAAGCTTGGGAAAACCCTTGGTCAACAACGTTATATTCTTGTTTGTCTTTGAATTACAAACTTTGAAGATTGTTTATTCGGGACGGGATGGCGGTGCCGCCGCGCGGCGCGGGTGCCGGCTGGCGGAGGTCGTCCAGCATTGCGAAGCGTGCGCGGCTGCTCCTGGATGATGTCGGAGGGGGTAAAGATGACCGGAATCACGGAGTTGGCCTTGAATACTTACATCAAGCAACTACCGTCTGAGTTCTATTCGTCGTAGAATAGGTGGTGTCTGTCTTGTACCCGTGTAGAACTGAGTGCGTTTAATTGAAGACTCTTAGCGTCGCCGGATCGTTAGTACCGCGCTCATCGCGCCAACCTGACGAAAATGCTGGGGATTTTGCCAAGCGCAAGGCCCGTGCCTATCTGGCGCTCACCAAGCCTCGCGTCGTAGAGCTGCTCCTGGTGAGCACCTTGCCGACAATGATCTTCGCAGAGCGCGGTTTCCCTGCCGTCTGGTTGATGGTTGCTACCATTCTTGGCGGTGCCATGGCCGCCGGCGCGGCAAGCGCATTCAACTGCTACCTCGATCGCGACATGGATAAGTTGATGAAGCGCACCAAGGGGCGGCCTTTGGTTACCGGTGACGTCACCCCGCGCGAGGCCCTGATCTTCTCTTGGGTCTTGGCGATCGCATCGCTCGTAGTCTTCTGGTTCGGCACCAATCCGCTGGCCACGGCCCTGGGACTTGCCGCGATCCTTCTCTACGTAGTTCTCTACACGATGATCCTCAAGCGCCGCACCTCGCAGAACATCGTCTGGGGCGGCATTGCCGGTTGCATGCCGGTCCTTATCGCCTGGGCGGCGGTCACCGAGACCGTGGAATGGCCAGCGATCATCCTATTCCTGGTGATTTTCCTTTGGACCCCGCCGCACTACTGGCCACTGTCCATGAAGTATGCAGATGATTACAACGCCGCCTCGGTGCCGATGCTAGGAGCGATCGCCAACGCCCGCCGTGTTTCGGTGCAGGTAGTTCTCTATGCCTGGGCCACGGTGGTCTGCTCCCTGCTGCTGCTGCCCATGGGCTATGCGGGCATCGTCTACACCGCGATTGCCGGCGGGGCAGGCGTATGGTTCGTCTACGAGTCACATGTGCTCTACCGCGAAGCTCAGCGCGATCACAGCCCTGCCGAGATGAATCGCAAGGCCATGAAGGTCTTCCATATTTCGATCACTTACCTATCGATCGTGTTCCTGGCGCTGGCTATTGACCCGTTCGTCGGCAGCCCGCTGTTTGGCTAAGTAATACTCTGAAATCCCCGCTTCCATTGAGTTGGAGGCGGGGATTTTTGTCTCTTTGGACCCGATCCGACTGTCGCTGATGCTGCTTCCGGAAATTTCTAACTGGCCGCGCTCCCGGTTTGGCTCTAGGCATCCCGTCCTCTGGCCGCTGCGGAGGCCATCGTGCTCAAGGGCAGAACCACCCACTGGGTCGCGCACTTTGACGCGGCGATACACTGTTGGTCGCGGGATTCGACCGAAGGTATGCTCGTTGCCGCCCTTGTGGCTGGTGGAAAGCATGCTTCGCAGAGCAGGCGCTAGCCCATGCGGATAGAGAAAAGGCTGGAAACCAGGTGGTTTCCAGCCTTTTGCCATACTGCCTGCGAAGTTAGTGCTGCTCGACGCGCTCGCTCTTCGGCAGCCTGGCCGCACGATCCCAGAGGTTCGTGGAGGCGACCATCAGCAGGCTCGCACCGAGCATATGCAGAAGGACCAAGCCGATGGGGAGCCCGGTGAAATGCTGGATGTAACCGAGGGCCGCCTGCAGGGCAATGACGAGGACCAACCACCAGCTGGCCGCACGGAGCTTGGCGTTGCCTCCGGTGCGGTAGGCCAGCACCAGGACGATCACCGTGGCAAGGACGAGCAAGTACACCGGGGCCGTGTGCATGCGCGTGACCAGCAGGGGATCGAAGAGGTGCCGGGGAGCGGTGGCGTCGCCGGCGTGCGGGCCGGTTCCGGTCACGATCGTCCCCATGATGACGGCAAGCATCGACAGGACCCAAGCGGCCGTCGCGAATTGCCCAATGGTCTTCGTCGTTGGCGGGGTGATGTCATGCTTCAGCTCGCGGCGGGTTCGGTTGACCAAGATCGTCGCCAGGCAAACCAGCGTGCCCGAAAGTATGAAGTGCAGAGAAACAACCCAGGGGTTCAGATCCGTCCAGACGGTAATGCCGCCGATCACGCCTTGAGCCGGAATGCCCGCCAGCAGCACCACTGCGAGCTTGAAGATCGAAGGGTGGCTCTTGCGCATATTCCAGATTGAAATTAAGAAAGCCACGGCAATTGCAAGCAGGACGAAGGTCAGCAGGCGGTTCCCGAACTCGATCAGCCCGTGGTAGCCCATTTCTGGAACCGGGGTCATCGACCCCGGGACGCAGTTGGGCCAGTGCGAGCAGCCGAGGCCGGACTTGGTCAATCGCACCGCACCACCGGTGACGATGATCCCAATCTGCGAAACCAAGGAGGCAATTGCCAGGCCGTGGACGATGCGGGTGACCTTCGGCGGCATAGTGCCTAGCCATGCGACGGCGGCAGCGACAATGATTCCGAAGAGGTCACCGATCTTGGCGAGCAACTTGGAAGCCCAGCTTCGTTTAGCTAGGTCTGAAGACATGGAAATCTCCCCTTCATGGTGTTCTGGTTAGTTCCACTTGAATAGTTTGATGGCGGCAAATGAACCAGCGGCGGCCCAAAGCACCAAGAAGATTACGCTTGCGATGCTGAACCGGCCTTCAATGAGCGCCGAGCGCATGGCGTCGCCGAGTGCGGCAGAGGGCAAGGCGTCCAGGGTCGGCTGGATCCAATGCGGCGCCATGCTCAGCGGGAAGAGCACCCCGCCCACGCCGGCGAGCAGGATCCACGCCAAATTCGTGATTGCCAAGGTGGCTTCGGGGCGAACGGTGCCCGCAATCAACAGCCCCAGGGCGGTGAAGGCGGCTGCTCCGAGAAGCAAGAATAAAATTGCCGGAAGGATTCCAAACAGGTTTGGCTCCCATCCGAGCAGCAAGGCCACAAGGGTGATGAGGACTACCTGGATGGCCAGCACGGTGAGCACCGCGATGACCTTTCCGAAAATCAGGCCGGTCTTTCCCAGGGGAGTCGTGGAGAACATCCGCAGCACGCCATAGCGGCGGTCGAAGCCCGTTCCAATGCCCTGGCCCGTGAAGGCTGTAGAGATCACGCACAAGGCCAGCACGCCCGGGACGGCGGCATCAATGCTGCGCGGGGCAACGCCTTCGAGCAAGTCGGTAAAGGTCAGCCCGAACAAGGCGATGATAGGCAGCACCACCGCGAGCACTAGTTGCTCGCCATTGCTGAGCATCATGATCGTTTCGTATTTGCCCTGGAGCGCGATGCGCTTGGGGGTGGAAACCGCGTTGGATTTGGCAATAGTCTGGCTCATGCGGGTTCCTCCTTTTGCGCGAATTCCAGAAAAACATCTTCGAGGCTACGTGCCTGCAGATTCATATGCTTAGGCAGGATTCCCTCGCGTGCCCACCAGCTGGTGAGCCAGTGCAGATGCTCCGCGGTGCTCACCCCGGTCAAGTGGTACTCGCCGGGAGTGGTTTCGCTCAAGTGCAGGCCTGCGGGGGGTTGCGGGAGCGTGAGGCCAGGTGCCGCGCCAAAACCCACGGGGCGGGTCTCATGCTCGGCGGCGGCCAGCGTCGTCAATTCTGCGACGGTGCCCTGCGCAACGGTGCGGCCCTTGTCGATGATGTACACGTAATCACTCAGGCGTTGCGCGTCATCCATCAGATGGGTGGTGAGCACGATCGCCTTGCCGGCGTCGCGCTGTTCGCTGATCAGATCGAAAACTACTTGACGCGACTGTGGGTCCAGACCCGCGCTTGGCTCGTCCAAGAACAAGACTTCGGGGTCCCCGGCCAGCGCCAGGGCCAAAGCGACGCGTTGCTTTTGGCCGCCTGAAAGCCTGCGGATGGTGCGGCTGCCAAAGGATTCGAGATCTAAACGCACTATCAGCGCATCGATATCTATTGGGTTCTTGTACATGGCCGCGACATGGCGCAGCAACGGAACCGGGCGCATCGAGGGAGGCAGCCCGCCGTCCTGCAGCATTACGCCGACACGCGAGCGGAGGGCCGGATTGTCCCCGTAGGGATCTTGGCCGAGCAATTGCACCGTTCCGCCTACAGGGCGCATAAGCCCCTGGGCGCAGGCGAGGGTCGTTGACTTGCCGGCGCCATTGGAGCCGAGAAGCGTGGTGACCTGCCCGGGGAAAGCTTTGAGGGAGACGGAATCCAGGACCCTGAGCATGCGATTATTCAGCGCAGGAACCGGTCCCAGATCCTTGCTCAGCTCATTGATGATGAGGCTGGGAGTAACTGAAGACACCACAGCATTCTACGTCATGTCGAAGTCAAGGGCTCTGAGTCCTTTGTCACGAAGGCTCGAGTTCGTTTTGCGTGCGGAGGATGATGGTTGTAGCGGAAGAGAAAATCCGCGAGATTTCCAAGGTGACAAGCTCTACCTTAGTAAGTCCTTCCTTACTAGACGTAGGCTAAAAATATAGGCATGCTTGTGTTGTGTATTCATCTAATTCAGACACAGCTAGTACCACAACTGGCACTACGGTTGACGCGGTTGGGGATACTGAGGAGCGCACGCGAGACCGAGTTCTGAACGCAGTCCTTGAAGATGGACCGGTCAGTGCAGCCGAGCTTGGCACCAAGCTCGGGTTCACGCCCGCGGCGGTTCGGCGTCACCTCGATGCCTTGTCCAAATCCGGACTGGTAGAGGTGAAGCTGGTAGCCAACCAGAAGTCGGGCGCAGGCCGTCCGTCCCGTCGGTACGTACTTTCGCACCGGGGACAGACAAAACTGGGCAATGACTACCTGGATATCGCCACCCAGGCACTTAAGGTGTTGGGGGATGCGGCGGGAGAAGATGCGATTCGCAAATTCGCCCAGGACCGTTTCGCGACGATGGAAAGCCGCTATGCGAAAGCGTTAGACGGTGTTGAAGGGTTGGAGGAGCGAGCAGCGAAGCTAAGCGAATTACTTAGCTCCGATGGTTTCGTTGGCTACACCCGCAAGGTTGAAGCGAAGGTTTCAACAGCACTAATGCGCAGCGTTCAGCTGTGCCAGGGGCATTGCCCCATACAAGATTTGGCACGCGAGTTTCCGGTGTTTTGCGACATGGAAACTGAAATGTTTGCCCGGCTGGTCGGTGTCGACGTGAGAAGGCTGTCGACGCTAGCCGGCGGCGGACATGTGTGCACGACCCACATCCCTGTGGGTCGCGGAAAGGCGCCAATACGCGCTGAGAAGAGAACTCGAATCAAGTTCACGAAGCAGGAGAGGCCGCGATGACGGATCAGATTGCACAGGAGTCTGCCGACCCAGGTGTAATTTCCGATATTCTGGAGAAGAACCCCGAACTCCACGGAATCGGTAATTACGAATACGGCTGGTCAGACAAGAACGACGCGGGTGCGAATGCACGTCGCGGCGTTGATGCCGATGTTGTAGCTAACATTTCCAACCTCAAGTCAGAACCTGAGTGGATGTTGGAGCTGCGCCAGAAAGGCTTGAAGTACTTCGACCGCAAGCCGATGCCTACCTGGGGTCCAGACCTCTCGGGCATCGACTTCGACAACATCAAGTACTTCGTTCGCTCGACCGAAAAGCAGGCCACCACGTGGGAAGACCTGCCCGAAGACATCAAGAACACCTACGACAAGCTAGGCATTCCAGAGGCTGAAAAGCAGCGTCTGGTTTCCGGCGTAGCTGCTCAGTACGAGTCCGAGGTTGTTTACCACCAGCTGCGTGAAGACCTCGAAGCCCAGGGCGTCATCTTCCTCGACACGGATACCGCGTTGAAGGAACACGAAGACATCTTCAAGGAATACTTCGGCTCGGTCATCCCAGCAGGCGATAACAAGTTCGCTTCGTTGAACACCGCGACCTGGTCCGGTGGCTCCTTCGTCTACGTCCCCAAGGGCGTACACGTGGAGATCCCGCTGCAGGCCTACTTCCGTATCAACACGGAAAACATGGGTCAGTTCGAGCGCACCTTGATCATCGCCGACGAGGACTCCTACGTCCACTACATCGAGGGCTGCACCGCCCCGATCTACCAGTCGGACTCGCTGCACTCGGCGGTCGTGGAAATCATCGTGAAGAAGGGCGCCCGCGTCCGCTACACGACGATCCAGAACTGGTCGAACAACGTGTACAACCTGGTGACCAAGCGTGCCGTCTGCGAAGAGGGCGCCACCATGGAGTGGGTCGATGGCAACATCGGCTCCAAGGTCACCATGAAGTACCCGGCTGTCTACTTGGTTGGCGAGCACGCCAAGGGCGAGACCCTGTCCATCGCCTTCGCCGGCGAAGGCCAGCACCAGGACACCGGTTCGAAGATGGTTCACATCGCTCCGAACACCTCCAGCACCATTGTCGCCAAGTCGGTGGCCCGTAACGGTGGCCGCTCCGCTTACCGCGGTCTGGTCCAGGTTCGCGAGGGTGCCAAGGGCACCAAGAACTCGGTCGTGTGTGACGCGCTGCTGGTTGACCAGATTTCGCGTTCGGACACCTACCCATACATCGACGTCCGCGAGGATGACGTGACCATGGGCCACGAGGCAACGGTTTCCCGTGTTTCCGAAGAACAGCTGTTCTACCTGCAGTCCCGCGGCCTGGCCGAGGACGAAGCAATGGCGATGATCGTGCGTGGCTTCGTTGAGCCAATCGCCCGTGAACTTCCAATGGAATACGCGCTGGAACTGAACCGCCTTATTGAACTCCAGATGGAAGGATCGGTCGGCTAAGAATGTCCGAGACCACTACTCAGATTCCCGATGAGAAGGCGCGCATTGGCGCCCCCTCCATCCCGGGCTTCACAGAAGAGGGCGAAAACCTTTCGCCATTGAACGACAGCGCCACCTCCCCACTTGCCGGCGACTCGGCCAAGAGCCACAGCCACGGCGGCGGCGAAGGTGTGACGGATTCTTCACGTGCCGGTCGTTTGACCAGCTTCAACGTCGAAGATTTCCCCAAGCTGACCGGACGCGAAGAAGACTGGCGCTTCACCCCGCTCAAGCGCATCGGTGGCCTGCACACCGCTGAACTGACCGGCAAGGCACCGAAGGTTGAACTGACCGGTTCCGACAACGTCTCGCTGCGCACCGTCGCGGCAGACGACGCGATCCGCGGCAACGCCTTCACCCCTGATGACCGCGTGTCGGCCAACAGTTGGAAGTACTCCAACGGCGCACAGGTGCTCACCATCCCGGCTAACGCCGAAGATGTGAAGAGCGTCCTGCGCATCACCGGTGAGTCGCTGGATCCAGCGGCTCAGCACCTGATCATCGTGGCGGAAGAGAACTCCGAAGCCATGGTCGTTATCGACCACGTAGGCTCGGCAGTGCTGGCGCAGAATATCGAATTCGATGTTCGCCAGGGCGCTCGTCTGCGCGTTGTCTCGCTGCAGGCTTGGGAATCGGATGCAATCCACGCTTCCTCGCAGCAGGCCTCGGTGGCCAAGGACGCAACCTTCAAGCACATCGTGGTCACCTTCGGTGGCGACCTGGTGCGCGTGAACCCTTCGGCTCGTTTTGCCGGAGAGCACGCCGAGATCGAGCTCTACGGCCTGTACTTCGCCGACGCCGCTCAGCACTTGGAGCACCGCCTGTTCGTCGACCACGCGGTACCGAACTGCAAGTCGAACGTGCTGTACAAGGGTGCCTTGCAGGGTAAGAACGCGCACACCGTCTGGGTTGGCGACGTGCTGATCCGGAAGGCTGCCGTGGGAACCGATTCCTACGAGGCGAACCGCAACCTGGTGCTCACCGACGGCACCCGTGCCGACTCGGTGCCTAACCTGGAAATCGAGACCGGCCTGATCGACGGTGCCGGACACGCTTCCACCACCGGACGCTTCGACGACGAGCACCTGTTCTACCTGATGGCTCGCGGTATCGATGAGAAGACCGCACGCCGCTTGGTGGTTCGTGGCTTCCTGAACGAAATCGTCCAGCAGATCGGTGATGAGCAGCTCCAGGAGCGCCTGACCGACACCATCGAAGAAGAATTGGCAACCACTACCCTCTAGGTAGTGCCGGTTCTACCAGCCTTTTAGATATAGAAACGGAACGACGTATGTCTACTCTGGAAATCAAAGACCTGCACGTCTCGATCGACACCGAGCAGGGTGAGAAGGAAATTCTCAAGGGTGTTTCGCTGACCATCAACACCAACGAAACCCACGCAATCATGGGCCCCAACGGCTCGGGCAAGTCCACCTTGGCCTCGACCATCGCCGGCCACCCACGTTACAAGGTCACCTCGGGTTCGATTACCCTTGATGGCGTCGACGTGCTGGAGATGAGCGTTGACGAACGCGCCAAGGCCGGCCTGTTCCTGGCCATGCAGTACCCAGTCGAGGTCCCCGGCGTGACCATGACCAACTTCTTGCGTACCGCCAAGACCGCAATCGACGGCGAAGCTCCGAAGCTGCGTACCTGGACCAAGGACGTCAAGGAAGCCATGGCGAAGCTGAAGATCGATGCGGACTTCGCTGGCCGTAACGTCAACGAAGGCTTCTCCGGCGGCGAGAAGAAGCGCGTCGAAATCCTGCAGATGGAACTGTTCAAGCCTAAGTTCGCCATCTTGGACGAGACCGACTCGGGCCTCGACGTTGACGCGTTGAAGACCGTGTCCGAGGGCGTCAACCGCGCTCAGGATGATAACCAGATGGGCACCTTGCTGATCACCCACTACACTCGCATCCTGCGCTACATCAAGCCAGACCACGTGCACGTGTTTGTTGACGGTCGCATCGCTGAGCAGGGTGGCCCGGAACTTGCAGATCGTTTGGAAGACGAAGGCTACGACCGCTTCCTCAACGTCAAGGCCTAGTAAGGTAAATTCCATGAGTGAATCAACCGAACAGAGCACGGGAGCCGCTACGACTCCGTTGGAAGACGTAGAGGAGGCGCTCAAAGACGTCATTGACCCGGAACTCGGTGTTAATATCGTCGACTTGGGCCTGCTTTACGGTCTGAAGTACGCGGAAGACGGCGCACTTATTCTCGACATGACCCTGACCACCGCGGCTTGCCCGCTCACCGATATTATCGAGGAGCAGGTCGCCCAAGCGATGGAAAGCGTTGTCGACGAGCATCGTTTGAATTGGGTCTGGATGCCGCCTTGGGGTCCGGAACGCATTACCGACGATGGTCGCGACCAGATGCGAGCCCTTGGGTTCAACATCTAAGTTGTAGAGCCAAAAGGCACCTTTCGAATCTTTCAAGATTCGAAAGGTGCCTTTTCTTAATCCGCTTGTTGAATCTGCGCTGGTTGTAGCCCCGTCCCTGGCCCGATGGTTTTAGTCGGGCTGTGTGTACACCGATTCAAAAGCCACCGCCGTACCGGTGCCACCGGCGGCGGCCATGAGGGCCAGACAGAGTTCATCGCCGCGTGCGGTGGCCCGTGCCTGCCAAAAGAGCCGGGTAGCCAACAAAGCCCCGCTGGCACCGTAGGGGTGTCCCAAGGCAAGCGCGCCGCCATCACGGTTAACCGTTGAGGCGCCAATTCCTAGCTCTGCAAGGCAAGCCAAGGCCTGGACGGCGAACGCCTCATTGAACTCGATGAGTTCCGCCTTGCCTAGCCGGTCGACGCCGAGCAGCTGCGCAAGCTTTTGATACGCGGGCACCGCTGCCATGCCAAGGATTTGTGGGTCGCAGGCCCCGGTGCCGGTTCCTAGATATCTCAGGGCAAACCGTGCGTCAAGTCGTGCATAATGCTCTGCATCGACAACCAACACCGCTGCGGCCCCATCATTTATAGGGCATGAATTGCCTGCCGTGACGGTACCGCCGGGAACGAACGCGGGACGCAAGGAGGCTAGTTTCTTGGCCGACAATCCCTCGCGTGGGCAGGTATCGGACTGGACCACTCCCGAAGGAGTGCCAATCGGCACGATTTCCTGGTTGAAGCGTCCGGCTTGCTGCGCTTGCACCGCGCGTTGGTGACTGCGTAGGGCAAACTCGTCCTGGGCGGTGCGGGAGATCTGGAACTGTGCGGCAATGTTCTCCGCGGCCACACCCATTTCCGGGTCGACTTGCGGGTGCGGGGTAAAACGGGCGCGCGAATAGATCCGTGGCGGAGAAGCGGGATCCCCATTTTTCTCCATTCGCCAAGGTGCGGTGGATACCGATTCGACACCACCAGCGATCACGGCCCGTGCCTCGCCGCAGCGCACCATTCTGGCTGCCGCTGCGATTGCCTCCAACGCGCTCGCGCATTGGGCATCGAGGGTAGTCGCCGGCACGGAGTCAGGCAGCCGAGAAACCTGCGTTGCGACGCGCGCAATGTTTCCGCCGGGTCCTGCCGCGTTTCCCGCGAAGACGTGGTCCACGTCTGCAGGGGAGATTCCAGTGTCCTCCAACAAGGCGTCAAAGACCTTGCCCAGTAGTTGGTCGGCTCCGAGACGAGCGAATTCCTTATTTGAGCGCACCACTGGCGTGCGCCTGGCGGCTATGATCAAGGCTTCATTCATCGCAAGCGCAGCTTTCTCAGTCCGGATGTTGTTGGTGCTGGAAGAGTTTGAATATCGCATTTGCCGCTGGCGGTCAGTGGCCAAGAAGGCAAAAACACTACGTCGTGGGGAATTTTATAAACGGGCAGAATCTCGCGGAGTGCCTGCGAGACCGAAGATGGATCGGGCAGTGGCTGGTGAAGAGCAAGTTGCACATAGGCGGTCAGCACCGTCTTGCCGTGGGCCAGGCGGTGCGCCAGAACGAGCGACTGCCTCAAGCCTGCCGCTTCGAGCGCTCTGGTGATCTCCGCAGGATAGACGTTGTTTCCATTGATGTTCATCATCTCGCCGCCGCGGCCAAGGATTTGAATACGTTGACCGGGTAGCAAGCGGGCAATATCTCCGATTCCGGTCGCTTCCTCGCAGCGTTCTAGCTGGCCCGAGCCCTGCGGGTCATAACCGATGGCGTTGAAGGCACTTCGAATCATGAGCCGACCTGTCCCGTCGGTGCCATTCTGTGCATGCAAATGTGCCCGGACTCCGTCGAAGAGCGTCCCCATGAAAGGGCTCTCCTCGACTTCTTCAAGGCTGCGCTGGCGGTAGGCAATCAGGCTGTGCTCGCTGCTGCCGAAGTATTCGATGCAATTTACGTCTTTCGAGAGCTGTAGGATCTGCTGGGCCAGATCCAGGCTCAGGGCTTCGCCGCCGGTGACCACGTGACGCAGCCCGGAGAGCCGCTGGAGTGGAATCTGCTGGAGCAGCAACCGCACGAGCGAAGGAACTGCAACCAGTCGGTTACAGCTGGTTGACTGCAATAGTCGCCGAACGTGCCCGGCCTGCCAACGTCCCGGTGCCACTAGGGTGCCGCCGAGCGCGACCGATTCAACCAGCGCATATAGGCCGAGGCCATGAGCGAGCGGACCGGGAACAAGCGTTGTGGAATCTTCGCTGGCCCCGAGAATCCCCGCGCACCGGCTGATGGACTGCTCCCATGAATGGCGGGTGCGAACAACTGCCTTCGGGCTGCCGGTGGATCCGGATGTGAAGATGAGCAAAAGCTCGGAGTCGGAGCCGGCCTGTGTGGCCAGGTCCGCAAGCGCATGGCTGGGATCCGATACCGTGCGCACGCCTAGAGCCGTGTGGCCAAGCTCTGTCACCGACGCTTCACCGGGCTGATCCGTTAGGACCTTCGGAGACCCGAATTGCGTGAGCGTGGTCTTCAGCTTTTCGGCAGGCCAGGTCGGATCGAGAATCATGGCGCTCACCCCGGCGAGCACGCAGGCATGGAATCCTATGGCCAATGCGACCGGATCCGAGCAGTAGAGTCCTACGCGACGGCCAATGCGTGGATCCCGCTGCAATGCCTGAGCCAAATCGTGGCTCGAGGCGTACAGGGTTGCGTAATCGATTACCTGGGAAATGCTGATTACCGCCGGGTGATCTGGACGAGTGAGCGCGTGATGCTGCAGCTGGCTGGCGAGATTCATGGATCTAGCGCATGAGTCCCCGGTAGCTGCGGTGAACGGTGACGGCCACGAGCGTGGCGACCACTGCCTTGATCAGATCCCCGGGGATGAACGCCAGGGAACCGAGCGCAGAGGTGCCAAGGTCAAGGCCGGTCACCACGGAAGTCCAGGGAATTCCGAAGAGGTAGATGATGCCTATTCCACCCAACAGTATGGAAAGCAGTCCGGTCACGATGCGTGTGCCCTGGCTTTTCTGGCGAAGCACCCAGTACTTGAACAATACGCCAATGACCAAGGAGCCAAAGATCCAGCCGAGCAGGTAGCCGCCGGTTGGGCCGAGTAGGACCGCGAGTCCGCCGCGGCCGCCTGCTAGGAGCGGTAATCCTGCCAGGGCAAGGACAACCACAACCAGGCTGGAGAGCATGCCTCTGATGGGGCCCAGCAGCGCGCCTGCCAGCATGACGCCTAAGGTCTGCAAGGTGATGGGCACCGGAACGATGCCAATCACGATTGGGGGAACAAGTCCCATGGCGGCGATCATCGCAGCAAAAATAGCTACGTAGACGGTATTTCGGGTTTGCGAAGAAGTGGCAGTTGCCATAGTTGGGTCCTAACGAATGATGCTGCGAGAGCTGATGGCGAGGTTATTTGAGTTTGTCGGCAGAGTCGTACCCACGAGCTTCCAGTGCTTCGGCAGTGTCGTCGGCAATTCGCAGTGAGCGAATCACCAGCGGGACCGCCACAGCCAAAGGATTGTTGGCCAGCCCGCGCGCATGCTGTGCCTCGCGTACTTCTAGATAAACTCGCTTGAGCTCTGGAATGAAGCGAATGGCTAGAGATAGCCCCAAGGAAATTTGGGCCGGGTTAGCGCCCACATAACGCAGGGGAGAGGCCACCTGCTGAAAGAGTTCCAGCATGGCGTCGAAGGTTGTGGTCAGGCTGACGGCGTAGGCGAACATGCACATGGTGAGTAATCGAAGCACGGACACCCAAGCGTTTTCCCAGTTGGTCTGCATGCCCAGCGAAATAAAGACAAAGCTGAGGATCAGCAACAAGGTGATCAAGGCGGTGCGCAATTGCTGAAATTTCACTCGCGCGCTGAACAGCAGCAGGAGGCTGCCAATGAGCAGCACGACAAGCGCTTGCCAACTTGGGATCAGGTACAACCCGATGCTGATAGCCAAGAGCGCGCCAAACTTTAGTCCGGCAGGAAGCTTTGCCAGGTAGGAGGTATTGTGTGCCGCGATCATACGTGGCTCCACTGCCGGTAGTGAGCGATGGCGTCCGCTGGAAGGCCGTCAAATGCAATGGTTCCGTCGGTGACGACCAGAACGCGATCGAAATCTTCTAGCAGTTCCAGATCGTGTGTGATCACGATCGCGCGCTGTGGAAGCTGCGCAATTTCGCGTTGGAAGCGTAGCCGGTTGCGCAGATCGAGCATGGTCGTTGGCTCGTCGAAGACGATCGTGCGTGGCTGCATTGCGATGACGGCGGCCAGCGCGACCATCTGCTGCTCGCCCCCTGAAAGGGTATGGCTTTCCCGGTCCGCCAGATGCTTGATGTTCAACTCGTCTAGCGTTTGCTCGACCCGGACCTTGCGGTCGGCCTTTGACAGCCCTAGGTTCTTCAGGCCGAACGCAATGTCATCGGCCACCAGCGGCATGATGATTTGGTTTGCCGGGTTTTGGAAGACGAAACCTACATCGCGGCGTATCTGTTTTGCATGCTTGGAGGTATTCATTTCGCCTACGCGCACCGTGCCATAGGTGGGAACAACGAGAGCATTGAGCAATCGCGACAGGGTGCTTTTCCCTGCGCCGTTGGCGCCGATGATTCCGATGCGACGTTCGTTGAGCGTCAGATTGATATCAGCTAGGACGGTGCGGTCCTCGAAGCTGACGGTGACCTGCTCAAGTTGGATCTCTGGTAGTTCCACAATGCTCCATCGCGACGTACTTGTTCGCCCAGTAAAACACCAGTGGCTAGTTGGCGGTAGGGCTGCGTTCTTCGTGGCCGATTCAACCACTGAGAAAAGAGCATACTTGATCACTGTTCAATTGTCTTGATCGGTGTTCAAGAAATATTTAGAAGCCGAGGAACTGTTCGTAGATAAGAACTAGTGAGAGTCCGATCATGATGATTCCTGAAGATGCGGTCACTATGCGTGCGGCTAGTGGACGTGAGCGTAATAAAAGACGCGAGGCGAAGGCAATCGAGAAATACACAAGGACTGACACGGCGAAGTGCGTGAGTCCAAGCGCTCCGGTCTGCAGCGATAGCGGCCAGGTGGCAGAGCGGTCAATGAATTGGGGAATGAGCGCAAGGTAAAGTAGCAAAGCCTTCGGGTTGGTGCCGCTGGTGAGAAGGCCCTTGAAAAACGCGCCGCGCCATGGGCCGCCAGGTTTCAGCAGCGGACGGGTTTTGGTAAGCACGGCGGTAGCCGCGAAGGGAAGCTCCGCGGGATCGCTTGAAGAATTCACCGGAGTCATGGACTCGGAAGATGCAGGCGATGAGGTGCCATAAAATTTCGCCGACCTCCAGCTCGCGAGGGTGACGACGCCAAGCCATAAAAGGTAAAGGGAACCGGCCATGGTGAGCCATAGCAAGAGTTGCGGCGAGCTGGCCACAAGTGCCGCTACGCCGCAGACCAGTAGCGCGGTATGAAACAGATATCCGGTGAGTAGCCCCCAAACTGCTGCGCAATATCCCTTGGGCCCAATGGCCGAAGAAATGATATACGCCCAATCGGCACCCGGAGTGCAGGCGAGCGTTATGGAGACAAGGAGGAATCCGGTTAGTTGAGCGATATCCAAGGTGTCTCCTCGTGGTTCCAGCAGTACTAGTGCAAGCGTAGGAAATATTCATCAAAAAGTGTTTGCCGATTTTGCTTGAAACTGGGAAACATAAGCACGATTTTTACGATCATTGTGGAATTGGCGCAAAAATATTGCGTAGTATGCTGGTGCTATGGATAAATTGGATCGTGCGATTATCGCCGAGCTGCAATTGGACGGCCGGATGAGTGCAACCGCCTTGGCGAACAAGGTGGGACTGTCGGTTGCGCCATGCCACCGCCGCATTCGAGAACTCGAACGCACGGGGGTGATCGCCGGATATCAAGCCGTTGTCGCCCCTGAGCGCGTAGGGCTGGCCTTCGAGGCGTTGGTGTTCGTGACGCTGAAAGATCGCACCCAGCTCAAGGCCTTTGAGGCGGCTGTAGAAAAGGATGAACTCATCGTCGAGGCGCAGCGCCTGTTTGGCGAACCGGATTTCCTGCTTCGCGTGTACGCCAAAGACCTGACGCACTATCAGCACCTATACGATGACGTGCTAGTCGAACTGCCTGGAGTGGAAAAGCTAAATAGCACGATCGTGATGCGAAATATCAAAGAGCGGGCGATCCTGCCGGTCTAGTGGTTGACTTCAACCGCGTTGCCAGATTGCGCTGCGCGAGGTGTGATGAGCAGCGAAATCACCAGAATACCCGCAATGATCCATAGCGCCTGCGGCAAGCCAGTGGCATCTGCAACGAAACCGATAACCGGAGGTCCGCTGAGCATCGCGCCATAACCGAAGGCGCTGATCACGCTCACTGCTCTTGGGCCGAGGTGATCGCTACGTGAGGCAGCGATCGACATGCCAACAGGGAAGCCAAGGGCGCTTCCAAGACCCCAGAGCACGGCGCCCGCTCCTAGGGTTGCCGTATCTTCGCCCAGGATAAATAGCACGATCCCAATGAGGCCGATCATTCCCATGATCATCAGCGAGCACTTGGTGCCAATGCGGTCCACGATCGGCCCACCGGCAAACCTGCCTATCGTCATGGCTCCGGCGAACAGGGTGAACATCAAGGCCCCGCTTGGGTGGTCCAAACCATGGCCGTCAACCGAGGCCACCGCCAGCCAGTCATTGGCTGCCCCTTCGGCGAAGCTCAAGCCAGCAACCATTAGCCCGAGCAAGAGCAGCAAGCCCCGGTGGGAGCGCGCTCCGGACGTCTGCAGCTGGGACTTGTCTCGCGGACGGGAATAGTTGTAGTTCCAATCCCTGAATCCAGTCTGTGCTATGAGTGCCAAGGAAATAATCATCACGGCGACCAAAATAAAGTGCCACGCGGTGGTGATGCCCAAGCTGAGGGTGGCCGTCGCGATTCCTGCACCAAGCAATGAGCCGAGGCTGAAGTAGCCGTGCAGCGAAGGCATGATGCTCTTGCCAAGTTTTCGTTCGACCTTGGCCCCATTGACATTCATCGTGATGTCAAGGGAGCCAAAAACCAGCCCATTGGTGAAAAGCACGACGAAGGCTAAGGCCTCGCTGTGCAGTATCGACACGGACAGTCCTAGCCCGACAAGTATTAGGGCAAGAATTATCGGCAACACCAGTAGCAAGTTCTTGGCCGAGACTCTTCGGCTCAGCGCCGGCGCAAACGTGATGCCGGTCAGAGTTCCAGCGGTCATGCAAAAGAGGAAAGCCCCGAGCCGAGAGCCAGAAAAATCAAAGATCATGGCGAAGATCGAAAGTCGGCCCGCCCAGGAGGCGAAGGATAAACCAGCAATCAAAAAGATCAGGTTAACGCTTAAGCGTTCGCCGAATATCGGCTTTGCTCGAGCGGGGGCGATGAGCGCCATTTACCGGTTCCTCCTGATTTGTACAGCACCTTGAGTTTATCCCAGTTTCAAAAAAGTTGAAACTAAAATCTATGCGATCCCGAGTACTGCTAGCGCACTTTTAGGGGGCTCCTATGAAACTCTAAGTATCGGTTACTTTTCGGCTGGGCGTTCCGCTAGCCGGGGTTCTTTCTAGGCCGCTGAGCATGAGGATTTCTATCGACAATAAGGCGATTGGCGAAGTGCCGCGAAGGCACCACGCAAGCGATGCGGCGTGGGGCCAGGGGTGAAGCGAGGAGTTTTCGAATCAAATTGCTGTGGGATTGCTAGTGGCGATCCACGAGCAGGAATGCAATCCCGGCGGGCAAACGCAATAGCTCAGAGGCGTCATGAAGAGATCGCGAACCTGGCGGGCTGTTGCAGGCTTGAACCCTTGCTCGAGGAATACTTCTTTTGGTGATACGCAAATCCGAAGAGGGGCCATGGGGTGGGGGCTCAAAACAAAAACTATGGTCAAAACCCGCTAAGGTCTCTTTCTCGTTTCAAAAAGAAAAACCGCCGCTCATTTGTATTACCAAGTGAGCGGCGGTTTAATTTGGTACCCCCGGCCGGATTCGAACCGGCGACCTAGAGATTAGAAGGCTCTTGCTCTATCCAGCTGAGCTACGGAGGCGTAACCGAAAATTAGTTTAGCCCATTGACAAGCAAGATCTCTAACCGGAGGCGCTAGTGTTGTAGGAGGAGCGCTTTGTTAGCTGTTGAGTAGGGGATCTTTGTATGCAGCGATGGAGAATTGGCGGACTGAAAAGTATCGCCTGTTATACGGCCATAAGTTTTGGGCTCGCGTGGCTCGTAGCTTTGCCATTGTGGCAAGGCGCGGGCCTTCACCATCCGCAGTTCATGTGGATTGCCATGGGTATGATGCTGACGCCCACTATCGCTGCCCTGTGCATGAGCTTGCTTCAACGTCGCGGAAAACAGTTTTTGCAGGAATCCGGGCTGCTTCCGCTTGGTAAGCCCACGCGATTTCTGCTCGCAGTGCTGCTTGCCTACCTATTGCCGATCGTCCTAATAATTCAGGCGCCAATCATTGGCACATGGCTGGGGGTCTTCCCCGGAGACTTGAACCAGTTTATGGTCTTGAACTTCGTGGCGGGGACCGACGGGCCCGGCAAATATTTGCTTGGCCAGGCAGGAATCATCCTCGTTGCCGGACTAATGAACCTCATTCCTGCCCTGGGCGAAGAGATCGGTTGGCGCGGGTGGCTATGGCCAAAGCTTCAACCACTGGGGCAGCTGCCCGCAATCTTGATTTCAGGTGTTATTTGGGGTCTCTGGCATGCTCCATTGATCCTATTGGGATACAACTATCCGTTCGCCAAGGGCGCGTGGGGCCTTGCCGCGATGTGCGGAATGTGCATCTTTGTGGGGGCAGTTTTTGCGTGGCTGCGCACATTCAGTGGCTCCGTCTGGCCTGCCGCATTTGCTCATGGCGTCTTCAACGCCAGCGTGGGTTTGGTATCGCTGTTCATGGTTATGGGGTCAATGCTTGATTCGACCAAGGCCTCAATCCTGGGCTGGTCGGGTTGGATCTTTCCCGGGGCGGTGATTTTGGTGATGGTGCTATTCGGAGCCTTTCGGGCTAGGCCCGATCCAAGTTATCCACAGAATGAGCCGAGGAGTACCGGATCTAATCGGCCTGGGCTCAGCATGGACTGAAGCCCCGGGGCCGCTCCCGGGGCAGGACCAAAGGAGAAGAACGTCATGAGTGATCTTGTGACCATCCGTGCAGTAGTTGGAACAGAGCCACAATTGAGCATTACCCCACAGGGGCTAGCGGTGCTCAAATTTCGTGCGGTGACTCATGAACGCAAAAAGGACCCTGAAACCGGACAATGGGTTGACGCCGGAACCAATTGGTTCTCAGTGAGTGCTTTCCGAGGGCTGGCCGAGAATGGGATGGAGTCGTTGGAGCAGGGCGACCACATTGTCGTGATCGGCAAGCTCCAAATACGCCAGTTCGAACGGGCGGATGGATCGCGCGGAACGAGCGCTGATATTGAGGCCTTCTCGTTCGGCCATGACCTGAAGTTCGGGACCTCGCACTTCACTAAAGTGCGAAACGCCTCGGGCGACATTGAACGTTCGTCCCATCCCCAGCAAGCCGAATCGCGCCACCAGTCCGTGAACGAAAACACCGGTGGCTCGTGGCCTGAGAGGGACACCGACGCAGCGTAATTCCTCCGCATTCAGTGGTGTCACGGGAAAACGTGTGAAACCGGGCACCACTGGAGCAAAATAGTGGTGTGTGGATTCGGATTTGCACCCACTGAGGCACTAGCCTTAAGGGCATGGCGGAATTTATTTACACGATGACCAAGGCTCGCAAGGCCGTTGGTGACAAAGTCATCCTTGACGATGTCAGCATGTCGTTCTACCCGGGCGCCAAAATTGGTGTCGTGGGCCCTAACGGTGCTGGTAAGTCAACGATCCTGAAGATTATGGCGGGAATCGATACCCCGTCCAATGGTGAGGCACGTCTTTCACCTGGTTACTCTGTGGGCATCTTGCTGCAGGAACCACCCCTCAACGAAGAAAAGACCGTCTTGGGCAACGTCCAGGAAGGCGTCGGCGAGATCTATGAAAAGATCACCCGATTCAATGAAATCTCAGAAGAGATGGCTCAGGAAGGTGCCGATTTCGACACCTTGCTAGAAGAGATGGGCAAGCTCCAGGAGGCTATCGACGCCGCCGACGCTTGGGACATCGACAACCAGCTCGAACAGGCAATGGATGCCCTGCGTTGCCCACCGGGCGACGAAATGGTCACGCACCTCTCCGGTGGTGAGCGTCGACGCGTCGCGCTATGCAAATTGCTGCTGCAGAAACCAGACCTGTTGCTCCTCGATGAGCCCACTAACCACTTGGACGCCGAGTCAGTATTGTGGCTCGAACAGCACCTGGCAGCCTACCCGGGCGCGGTTTTGGCCGTAACCCACGACCGTTACTTCCTGGATCACGTCGCCGAGTGGATCTGTGAAGTTGACCGCGGTCGTCTGCACCCATACGAGGGCAACTACTCCACTTACCTGGAGAAGAAGCGCGAGCGTATGGAGGTGCAGGGCAAAAAGGATCAGAAGCTTGCTAAGCGCCTGGCTGAAGAGCTCGATTGGGTTCGCTCCAACGCCAAGGGCCGCCAGACGAAGTCGAAGGCTCGTCTGGCCCGCTATGAAGAAATGGCCGCGGAGGCCGAGCGTACCCGCAAGCTTGACTTCGAAGAGATCCAGATTCCACCTGGTCCACGTTTGGGTCAGGTCGTCATCGAAGCCCAGGATCTGAACAAGGGCTTCGGAGAACGTGTGCTAATCGACGGACTGTCCTTCTCGCTTCCTCGAAATGGCATCGTCGGCGTGATCGGTCCTAACGGTGTTGGTAAATCGACTCTGTTCAAGACCATTGTTGGCATGGAAGAACTTGACGGGGGCACGCTGAAGATCGGCGATACGGTCAAGATTTCCTATGTTGACCAGAACCGCGAAAACATTGATCCGACAAAGTCCCTTTGGGAAGTTGTTTCGGAAGGCCTGGATTACATTCAGGTTGGTCAGGTTGAGATGCCTTCGCGTGCTTATGTTTCGGCATTCGGCTTCAAGGGCCCAGACCAGCAGAAGAAGGCCGGTGTCCTCTCCGGTGGTGAGCGTAACCGTCTGAACCTTGCATTGACCCTGAAGCAGGGTGGCAACCTCTTGCTGCTCGATGAGCCTACAAACGACCTTGACGTTGAAACTCTCTCGTCCCTGGAAAATGCTCTTCTCGAGTTCCCAGGTTGCGCAGTGGTCGTCTCGCACGACCGTTGGTTCCTGGACCGAGTCGCTACCCACATCCTGTCTTACGAGGGTACGGAAGAAAACCCATCGAACTGGTACTGGTTCGAAGGAAACTTCCAGTCTTACGAAGACAACAAGGTTGAACGGTTGGGGGCCGATGCAGCTAAGCCGCATCGTGTGACTCACCGTCGCCTGACTCGCGACTAAGTCTGAGTCGAAGCCAAAGGCCACCACGAATTATTTTCGTGGTGGCCTTTGGGCTATCTAAGTAAGGTTGCCGATGCAATCCTAGATTATTTACACGGCACCGATGCATCGAGCAATGAGGGCAGCTTCAGGTATCCGCGGTTCTGGTACATCAGGTGCTGAACTGGCTCTCCCGTGATGACTTCAAGGATCTCTGCCGCAATCAACCGCGAACCTCCGACGCTAATCGAGGAGTGAATCTGTGCGCGCATGGACACCGGGGCCTTGTGGAAGTGCGGCTCGCCGGTTGGCAGGTAGGACCAACCCTGATCGGGCGTGAAGCGAGGAGCGCCTGGGCGGGCGAAATTGTCGGCAAGCTCCGAATGGTCCTCGCCCAGCATGTGAATCATGAATGAGCTTGCGGAAAGCACCGCACCTGCGGCTCCGGATTCTTTGGTGAGTGAAAAAGAAACCGCTACGGGCTCGATGGACAACGATGCCAGGCTGGAGATTGTTAGACCGTAGGGAATGCCAGCAACCGATGCGGTGATCAAGGCTACGCCCGCGGGGTGGGCGCGAAACGCATCGCGGAAATCAGCCGACAAGTTCTGCATAGGTGAGTAGTCCTTCGCTTGCTGAATCTTTGCGATCCATGGTTCCTATTCGAAAAGTTTCTGTGTGGCTAGACACTAACTACCCTTAGCGTAGAACCTCAAGTAAGCTTGAGGTCAAACTGCTGGTCAGTGATGATGGGCACAGGGGAGTGAACATGATCGAAAATGCAGTACCCGGACAGCAGCTTCTCGGGATTGGCCACGTGAGCGAACGCACCGGCGTGGCAAAATCAGCGCTGCACTACTATGAAGAAATCGGATTGATCTGTTCGACTAGAACCTCCGGTAATCAGCGGCGCTACCCACGCCATATGCTTCGACGCATTTCGCTGATTACGGTCGGCAGCAAGCTCGGCATTCCGTTGGCGGACATCCGTCACGCTCTTGACCCGGTGCCAATGGATAAAATTCCTTCCGAAAAGGACTGGCAACGCGCATCCAACGAATGGAAGCGGGTCCTCGAACGCCGCAGGCGCGCAATCGAAGAACTAGAAGACAGGCTCATGGGCTGCATCGGCTGCGGGTGCCTTTCGATGCAAGCATGCTTGCTGCTGAATCCAGAGGACGCGCTGGCCCAAGAAGGATCCGGTGCCCGAAGGCTGGAAACCGGCGAAGCCGAAAAAGATATCTAGTCAATAAGTTCCAGAGTTGGGCCGAGCTCAACAACATCGCGACGACTTCGGTCCGTTCCGGCCCGGATTGTGGGGTGTCTGACTTCCCTCGCCAAGGAGCGGGCAACTTAAAACCTGTCCAGTGTTGCGTGCTGCCCCATAGAATACCGTTTGGGATTCGAGCGTGAGCCGGAGCCTATTCGTCTTCCGCTAAAAATTCTGGGAGTCTCACCATGCCCTCTTGAGCTACGGTTGCGACCAGTTCGCCGGCAGCATTGAAGACCTGCCCGGTGCCGAGTCCCCGAGCCGAAGAAGCGCTCGGTGATCGCAGGACATAGAGCAGCCACTCGTCGGCTCGGAATTCGCGATGCCACCACATGGCATGATCCAGGCTGGCGATGCTCAGGCCACGATGAATCCAACTGACGCCATGGCCTCGGAGCACCGGTTCAAGCAGCATGTAGTCGCTGGCGTAGGCCAGAGCGGCGCGGTGCAACATCGGATCATCGGGCATCGGGGCGGTGGTGCGCATCCATACCGCTGCCATGGGCTCGTGCTGGTCATAGCCTGGAAGATAAACCGGTTCGGTGATGTGGCGCATGTCGAACGGCCTCTCGTAGGCCCATTCGCGAGCAACCGGGTGGTCGAACTTCCCGATGATTTCCGCCGTTGTGCGCAATGTTTCCGGGGCCGGCACTTCAAATGGCACCGGATCGTGATGATCCAGGCCGGATGCAGGTTCCTGGAAAGAAGCAATCATGGACAGGATGGGCACGCCGTTTTGATAGGCATGTACTCGTCTCGCCGAGAATGAGCGGCCGTCGCGCAGCCGCTGGACACCGAAGGTGATGTTCTGCGATGCATCACCTGGACGTAGGAAGTAGCCATGCATTGAATGAATTGCCCGTCCCGCGGGAACGGTGCGCGATCCAGCCACCACGGATTGGGCCAAGACCTGGCCACCGAAGACTCGGGTTCGAGACTGCTTGGGCGTATGACCGATGAAGATATCTTCATCCGTACGCGCCCGGTCTTCTCCGTCTAGATCCAAGAGATCTAGCAGGATCTGAGTAGTGCCTAGTTCCTCTGTCACGATAATGACTCCTTGACGTGCTTTCGATGACTTTGAAAACTCTATCGTGAGAAGTGTCAAGAATCTCGCGACAGCACCGCAGGACAGTGCCGGCATATGACGAAAATGCTTGCGTGCACCGGATGATTAGGATCAAGTCATGAGACGATTGCACTATGGTCAGTGACGCACTTGTTTTTGAAGATTCCAATTCAGTCAGCGATTTAGCCAACCTGCTGAGCAGGGCAAAGGCAATCGAAGATGACGGAGCCTTGCTGACCGCACGAGGCACTGCCCTTGCGGTGTATGTTCCGGTGCTAGTCCCGGCAGAGCTAGGCCAGGGCGATTACACCATTCTTGGTATGCGTGTGCATCGGTTGGCCGTGGAGGGCGCGGTAAATGCATGCTATTCCTTCTCCGCAATTCAGGATCGCCTGGCGCGAATGGGCGAAGCATCCACCGAATTCGTGTTACCGCCAGTGGAAGAGAATCCCAGGTGGGCGGCTATTACCGTGCCAATGGCTGGATGGGAAGATGCTGGGAGCGTTCCTGATGACGTGCTATCCGCAGCCACGCAGACAGGTATCGACGCGGTGGCCCAAGCCTTGCCTGCCAATCCGGGGAAACCTGTCGTAGCGCAAATCCGCCAGCGGATTTGGTCTTCCGAGTTGGAGAACACCGAGCCTCGTCTGCCGCTTGGCGCCGCCTTCGCGATGCATGCCTTGGGATTCCTGACCCCGGGCGGCGAAAGCCGTGTACTGCGTCAGGGGAACTGGATTCGAGTCAGCAACGGACTGGGACATGTGCTGCTGCGCCGTTCGGCCCTGCTTGCTTAAAAAGTGAAATCCGCGCCGGCAGCACCGGCGCGGATTGCCACTAGGGAATCTAACTTGATGCGTTGAGCAAGGAATGCGCCGCGCGATCAAAATATTCTCGCAGCGTCTCGGCATGGAGCATTGGTAGCTCCAGCTGATCGATAGCCTTGTTCATATGCCCGAGCCAGACATCTCGATTATGCGGGTTGACGAGGTAAGGCATGTGGCGCATGCGTAGGCGTGGATGCCCGCGGTGCTCCGAGTAGGATGTCGGGCCGCCCCAGTACTGCTCGAGGAACAGCTGTAAACGAATTTGCGCCGGGTAGAGATCCTTCTCCGGATACATTTCCCGGAACTGCGCATCTTCTGCAACGGAGGCATAGAAGTTTTTGCTCAGCTGCGCAAAAACTTCGCGGCCGCCTACCTCCTCGTAGAAGGTTCCGGCGTAGTCGGACGGATCCACCGGTGCCTGAGCCAATTGCAGGAATTCTTCACTTGACGGACCGGTAACCACCGGATTGGTCATGGGATCCCGTTTCACGGTGTGGGGCAGTGGGTTCAAATCGCTCATGGGTACTTTCCTGAAATTATGCGGCAACTGGTTCATGGAGAACCGGAAAATTCACGGATCTAGCGATGAAACATACCTTATTGGCTTGCTGGTGGAGGGAATCCGCGAGTTCTCGTTGGGACTCATCGGCTAACTGAACCTGCGGGCGGAGAATCACTTCGGTAAATTCGCCACTGTTATCTCGGTTCAACTTCAAGCTACCGGAAGCCTGATCCTGATAGCTGGTGACAACTACTCCGTGGGTCACGGCTACATGGAGATAGGAGAGCATATGGCATTGGCTCAAGGCCGCCAATAAGAGCTGTTCGGGGTTCCAGCGATCGGGACTGCCATGAAAAGTCGGATCGGCCGTGCCCGCGATGTCGGGTAGCCCGTCCGCGCGGATGAGGTGCTCACGGCCGTAGTCACGATAGCTGGTGGTGCCAGCTCCGCGATTACCCGTCCACTCTATCTCTACCTGATAGCTGTGCTGCGAGAGGTCCATGCTGCTATTCTCCCACCCTTTAAAATGCTTGTGGTGTGCGGTGTGGCACAATGACTGGTTTCCGTACCTACTAGGTACCATAACCCCATCGAGCCATGCCGCACACCACTGGGGCACACTAAAAGTTAAGCTCCGGTGTCCGTGGCCCGCGCGGCCAGCGCCCGAACCACATCTGCTTTGCATTCAACCAGCAGCCGGCGCATGGCCGGATGCTTTTCACCTAGCGTCGACAAGAACACATCGGTGCGTTCGATGGTCTGCGGAGAGACCATCGAGGTGGGGTAGAAGCCGAGCACGATCTGCTTCGCCATTTCATGGGAAAAATTCTCCCACGCATTGACCAGCAGATTAAAGTAATCCTCGGTGTAGCTTTCGAGCAGCGAGTTGTCATGGGCAATATTGAATCCGGATATCACCGCTCCTTGCTGATCATTGGATAGTGTCGCCGAAGTGGCTGCGGCAAAGGCCTCGGCCTTCGCCTCGGCTGTTGGACTAGCTGCCCGGGCAGTGAACCAGTTTGCCTTGCCCTTGGCGGTGTCGTCGCTTGCGAGCATCGCGTCGAGAGCTTCCCCGTCCAGGCGAGACCCTGCAGACAACGCGATCGCCAGGGACCAGCGCAGATCGGTGTCGAGGGTAAGACCCTGCAACAGCACCGTGCCGTTGAGCAAGCCGGCCACCTGGTCGAGCTGGGCCGCGGTGCGTGAACGATGCGCAAACGCCTTGGCGAACTGAAGCTGGGCATCGGAACCGGCTTCGGCCCGCTGCGCCAATTCCCACAGGCGATCGGCGGCTTGCACCGAAATTTCCTTGGCTTTGTCGCCAGCTACGTAGTAATCCATCGCAGTATTCAACTGGCGCAACAGCACCATGATTACCGAGGAATCAATTTCGTGCCCGATATTGTTGAGCAGCAGTTGCACGTAGGCGCTGGCCGGGGTCTCAGCATCGCGCACGGCATCCCAAGCTGCGCTCCACACCAAGGTGCGTGGCAGCGACTCGGTGAAGTCCTTCAGGTGCTCAATTGCGGTAGCCAGCGAGAGCTCGTCCAGACGGATCTTGGTGTAGGTCAGGTCATCGTCGTTAAGCAAGACCAGATCGGGGCGCTGCATTCCTACAAGCGCTGGAACCTCGGTGGCCGGGCCAGCAACATCGAGCTCCTCACGGTGTACGCGCACGACCTTGCCCTGCTCATCTAGGGTGTAGAAACCCACCGCCAGCCGGTGCTTGCGCAATGTTGGGAACTGCTCGATGGCCGACTGGTTAATGGTGAAGCCGGTGATGCGTCCGGACTCATCGGTGGAGATGTCCGCCTTCAAAGTATTCACGCCGGCGGTCTCCAGCCAGGATGTGCCCCAATCGTTCAAATTACGCCCGCTAGCCGACTCAAGCTCGGTCAGCAGGTCAGGTAGCTCGGTGTTGGACCATGCATGTTTTTTGAAATACTCGCGTACACCGGCCATGAACTCTTCTTGGCCAACGAAGGCCACCAGCTGGCGTAGCACCGAAGCGCCCTTGGCGTAGGTGATGCCGTCGAAGTTGACTTCCACATCTTCCAAATCGTTGATCTCGGCAACGATCGGATGGGTGCTCGGAAGCTGGTCCTGGCGGTAGGCCCAGTTCTTTTCCATGATGTTGAAGGTGGTCCAAGAGCTGGTGAACTCGGTATTCTGTGCCGCGGCAAGGGTCGACATGAACTCCGCGAAGGATTCATTGAGCCAGAGGTCATTCCACCACTTCATGGTGACCAAGTCGCCGAACCACATATGGGCCAGTTCGTGCAGGATGGTGATCGCTCGGCGTTCCACCATGGCGTGGGTCGGACGGGAGCGGAAGATGTATTCTTCGAGGAAGGTCACGGCTCCAGCGTTCTCCATGGCCCCCGCATTGAATTCCGGTACGAACAGCTGATCGTACTTTTCAAACGGGTATGCCACTCCGAAGTTCTTTTCATAGAACTCGAATCCCTGACGAGTGATGGTGACGATATCTTCGGTATCCAAATACTGCATCATCGAGGCGCGGGCAAAGACTCCAAGCTCAATGGTGCGGCCATCGGCCGAGACCAGCGAGTCCCGTGCAACCTCGTAGGGTCCAGCGATTAGCGCGGTGATGTAGCAAGAGATGCGTTGAGTGGCAGGGAAATCCCAACGTGAGTCCTGGCCATCGACCACTGGCTGGGGAGTTGGCGCGTTTGAAACTACGTTCCACTTCGTCGGGGCCTTCACCGAAAACTGGAAGGAAGCCTTAAGATCCGGCTGTTCGAATACGGCGAACATGCGGCGGCAGTCGGCGACCTCAAACTGGGAGTAGAGGTATACCTCCTGGTCGACTGGGTCTACGAATCGGTGCAGTCCCTCGCCGGTATTCATATAGCGCGCATCGGCGTCGATCACCAGCACGTTCTGTGCCGCGAGTTCTGGAAGCTGGATCCGTACCCCGTCGGCGACGACCGTTGGGTCCAGCTCGGTGCCGTTGAGGTTCACCGAGCGGACGGTGTCGGTGATCGCGTCGATGAAGCTGCTTGCTCCCGGGGTCGCGGTGAAACGGACGGTGGTGCGGGACGTGAATACGCGGTCGCCCTGGGTTAGATCCAGACTCACCTCGTAGCTGTCGACATTGATCAGGTTCGCGCGTTCGTTTGCTTCGGCGCGCGTGAGGTTCATTCCGGGCATTGGGCTCTCCGTCTTGAGGCGATGAAGTGACATCGCCGCAGTTTCTGAAACGAATATTGAATAACTTCCTCCATTGTGTCACTGGCAACGGGGGAGCACGCAAGTCCTTGACCGCAAAATTTTTATGACTGGCAAAATAGTGCGTGCTCACATGAGGTGTCACAGACACTGCGAAACATCGCAGAGTTAGATTCTATGTCCGGTGGGTCGCTAAGCTTGAGGGAGCATTAAACCGGCTTTCCTCCCAACGAATGAGGCAATAAAACATGCGCGTGCATATCGCCACTGACCACGCAGGTCTGGAACTGAGCGACTTCTTGGTCAAGCACCTCACGGACCGAGGGTACGAAATGGTCAATCACGGGCCGAAAGCCTATGACCCCGAAGATGATTACCCAGCTTTCTGCATTAACGCGGCTCAAGCTGTCGTCGCGGATCAGCGCGCGGGCTTAGACGCCTTGGGTATCGTCCTCGGTGGGTCGGGCAATGGGGAACAGATCGCTGCGAACAAGGTCGAAGGCGTGCGCGCAGCGCTAGCGTGGAACCTTGATACCGCGAAGCTTGCTCGCGAGCACAATGATGCAAATGTCATCGCGGTTGGCGGACGCCAGCACTCGGTGGTGGAAGCCGCTGAATTAATCGAAGCATTCCTGGCTGAACCTTTTAGCGACGCCGAACGTCATGTGCGCCGCATCGGTAAGATCGCCTCGTATGAAACAACCGGCGAGGTTATCGACTAACAGTGCCTGAAGGACATTCCCTGCATCGCCTGTCCCGCCAATTCGACGATGTCTTTGGTGGGCAGGCGGTCCAGGTTACTTCGCCCCAAGGGCGCTTTGCTTCAGATGCCGCTCGCATTGACGGCCACGAGCTAGAGCACGCCTTCGCCAAAGGGAAGCAACTGTTTTGCCGCTTCTCAAACGACCTATATCTGCGGGTGCATTTAGGCCTCTATGGGGCTTTCGATTTTGGCGGCGACAGCCTATTCGCTGGTGCTTCGTCCATCGGTGCTCCACGACGCATGGGCGAGCGTGAAGCCCGCATGCAGGAGACTGCGTCATACTCCGGACCGCCTGTTCCAATCGGCGCGGTCCGTGCTCGCATCGTGTCCAAGCACGGCTGGGCAGATCTGCGTGGACCCACCGCATGCGAAGTTTTGGACATCGATCAGGTGCAACGGCAGCTAGCCAAGCTTGGACCAGATCCTCTGGCGGGGGCATCGGCCCGTTTTCAAGCTTCCAAGGGGCAGGTGGAACCAGGTGGAGACCAGCGATACTTGGATGCAGGGCTCAGGGAATTTCGAGTGAATCTCGCGCGCACCAGCACTCCCATCGGCGTAGCGTTGATGAATCAGAACGTGATCAGCGGTGTTGGGAATATTTATCGCGCCGAGGCGCTATTCCGCAATCGTGTTTCCCCAACCCTTCCGGCCAACCAACTTTCCGGGCGAACCGCCAACAAATTGTGGTGGGATCTTGTCGCCATCATGGAGGACGGGGTCCGCGATGGAAAGATCATTACTACTCGTGAAGAAGATCGCGAACCTGAAGGCGTGCTCTGGCCGGACAGCGCCTACTACGTTTATCAGCGTCAGGGGATGGGCTGTCGCAAGTGCGCGGGGAGCATACGGCTCGAAGAAGTAGCTGGTCGGAAACTGTACTGGTGTCCGCGGTGCCAGAAGTTGCCGCGCAGCAAGGACGTTTCACGCTAAGCATCTGGATGCTTGGGTGCGGATTAACTCAGGAGATTCTGGCCCCTCGGCGTGTTTATCACCTTGCCGGGCTCCACGTGGTGCTATAGAGGATGTGTCCAAGTCGGAACCCAAATCAGCCGATTTGCATGGACCTAGATTTATGGTCTAGACTAAATTCTGTTCGCGGCGATGAAGTCACGAAATGTGGGGATGTAGCTTAGTGGTAAAGCCTTAGTCTTCCAAACTAATGATGCGGGTTCGATTCCCGTCATCCCCTCCAAATAAAAAGGTCCCGCTGATGCGGGGCCTTTTTTGCGTCGATGCTCGAGTGATGCCTACACCACGCAGAATTCATTTCCTTCGGGATCTGCAAGAACCACATGATCCAGTTCACCATTAATGCAGTGCCGCGCCAGTTCACTAGCCCCCAGGCCCATAAGCAGCCCAACCTTCTCTTCGATCCGTTGCCGGCGCAAGTGTGCGGGCTGATTCCGCCCCAAGCCAACTTTCAGATCTAGATGAATCCGGTTCTTTGCGATCTTCCCTTCCGGGACCTTTAGCATCGAAATTTGCGGACCTTCGCCTGTAGGGTCGCAAATCGCGGCCCCGTCATCCCATTCGTCCTCTGGAACATCGCAAGCGATAAGCCAGTCGGTCCAAGAGGTGAACTCCGATGGCGGGGGAGCGTCCGCATAATCAAGCGCCGCTTTCCAGAATTTTGCTTGCTCCACCGGTGAGTTGCAGTCAAAGGTCAGTGCCCAAGTAGTTGCCATACGGCGATCGTAGTCCCGATCGCTTGACTGCGCGGAGTCTATGGATGGTCCCGTCCCGTCCCGTGCGGTGCGGTGCGGTTCGGCGGCTTCAGCCATCGTGGAACTTGCTGGATGATTTGAGTGCAAAAGCGATGAAAAACGTTCAAATTTCCTGTTACTCACCTCACCTTTTTCGCTGATTTACGCTAAAAAGAGACGTCAAGGCGGTAAATTCCGCGTAAATTCGCTGAAGTTGTTGATAATTGCCAGCAGGATGCCGATTTTGCATTTAGCGCGAACCCGTGTAAATTTATTTCTTGTGATCACGCAGGGATAACAAAAACCCAGCAGCGATTCACAAGATGTTGACTCAGGTGAAAAGGGATTTTCACTAGGAGTTCAACGGGGTATAGCTCAGCTTGGCTAGAGCGCGCGCTTTGGGAGCGTGAGGTCGCAGGTTCGAATCCTGTTACCCCGACTCATGAAATAAAAAAACTTCGGTTTATATCTCATGAAATCGAGAACTAAATATAATTTAGCTCTGGTGATCACCGGAAACTGTGAAAGGTTAGCGGTATGCATCACAAACGATTAGTGGATAAAGGATAACTCAGGTTAGACTAATCACTGCTAATCGGGGTGTAGCTCAGCTTGGCTAGAGCGCGCGCTTTGGGAGCGTGAGGTCGCAGGTTCGAATCCTGTCACCCCGACTCTGTCGAATAACCCCGCAACGCCACCATGTTGCGGGGTTTTTTGCAGATCAGACCTAATTCTTAGACACTCAGGAGTACAACGCTGTGAAGAGCGCCGTCGAAAACGTCAACCCGACTCGGGTGAAACTGAACGTTGAGGTTCCTTATGAGGAACTGAAGCCCCGCGTCGATGAGGCGTACAAGACCATCGCTCAGCAGATTCAGGTTCCAGGCTTCCGCAAGGGCAAGGTTCCAACTCGCATGATCGATCAGCGCGTTGGTCGCGGTTACGTCATTGAAACCGCTGTGAACGAGGGGCTGAACGACTTCTATCAGAAGGCCATGGTCGAGCACGAGCTGACCCCGCTGTCCCGCCCAGAGGTTGACATCACCGAGCTGCCTTCCATCGAGAAGGAAGGCGAAGGCCAGCTGGTCTTCAGCTTCGAAGTTGATATCCGCCCGAAGGTTGAACTGCCTGACTACAAGGGCATCGAGGTCTCCGTCGAGGCAAAGGAAGTTGCCGACGAAGATATCGAGAAGGCCCTAGACGACCTGCGCGGTCGCTTCGGCACCCTGAAGGATGTTGAAGCACCAGCAGCTGCAGATTCCTTCGTCACCCTCGACCTGACCGCTTCGGTTGAGGGCGAAGAGGTTGACGCTGCACAGGGTCTGTCCTACCAGGTGGGCTCGGGCAATATGCTTGAAGGCATGGACGAGGCTGTTACCGGCCTGTCCGCTGGCGAAGACGCAACCTTCGAGACCACCCTTGCCGGTGGCGAGCACGCAGGAAAGACCGCAACCGTCAACGTTGTCGTCTCCGCCGTGAAGTCGCGCGAACTGCCAGAAGCGAATGACGACTTCGCTCAGCTTGCTTCCGAATACGACACCATCGCTGAATTGCGCGACTCGCTGTCCAAGGATGCTGCTGAGGGCAAGATTGTTGAGCAGGGTGTTGAGGCGCGCGAACTCGTCTTGGACAAGTTGGTCGAACTGATCGAGGTCCCTGTGCCTGCATCGGTGATCGAAGAGCAGATCGAGCAGCACTTCAACGCACCTGACGCTGAAGCTGACCACGACACCGAGGAGCACCGCGCAGAGGTTCGCGGGAACACCGAGCGTGCTTTCAAGAACGAAATCATCCTTGACGCCGTCGCAGACGCCGAGGAAGTTGGCGTTGAGCAGTCCGAGCTGATCGACTACATCGTGCAGACCGCAGGTCAGTATGGCATGGAGCCGAACCAGTTCGCGCAGATGCTGGACGGCGCCGGCCAGGTCCCAATGCTGATGGGCGAGGTTCGCCGTCGCAAGGCACTTGCCAAGGTGCTGGAATTCGCAACCGTCACCGACTCGAACGGTGCCGCTGTGGATCTCACTTCCTTCGTGAAGCCAGCTGGCGAAGAAGAAGCTGTAGCGGTCGAGGAGACCACCGAGGCCAAGTAGTCCCCGGCATATAGATGGCCGCCTGCCAGCTTGGAAACAAGCTGGCAGGCGGCCATTTTTTGTTCGCTCTCGGTGTACTCATGCGCCGTGAGCGAAAACGGGGCATGAAACGCCCCAAGGCCGGGTTGAAGTCAGTAATCTCAAAGTAACCAGTTGCAGCTTTGAGATTCGAAATAGAGTTTCAAAATCTGATCTACACGTTTGGAAGAGGTAGAGAACATGTCAAATGATTCGCGCACTCCCACCATGGCCACCGTTGACCCGGCCGGCCGTGAGGATTACATCTACAACCGCCTGCTCAAGGAGCGCATCATCTGGCTGGGCTCCGAGGTCCGCGACGACAATGCGAACGCTATTTGCTCGCAGCTGCTGTTGCTTTCGGCGGAAGATCCTGAGAAGGACATCTACCTTTACATCAACTCTCCAGGTGGCTCCATCACCGCGGGCATGGCTATCTACGACACCATGCAGTACATTCCCAACGATGTCGTCACCGTTGCAACCGGCCTGGCTGCTTCGATGGGCCAGTTCCTGTTGTCCTCGGGCACTCCGGGCAAACGCTACGCTACGCCGAACGCCCGCATCCTGATGCACCAGCCTTCCGGCGGCATCGGTGGTACCGCCTCGGATATTAAGATCCAGGCCGAGCTGATCATGCACATGAAGAAGGTCATGAGCGACCTGACTGCCGAGCAGACCGGTCAGAGCGTTGAGCAGATCCTTATCGATAACCAGCGCGATAAGTGGTTCACCGCTGAAGAGGGCCTGAAGTACGGCTTCTACGATCAGATCGCCATGCATGCCGGCACAGTCACCGGTGGTGGCGGCGTCGATACCGCCAAGTAGTCGGTCTTACTCATCCGCCTGAATCCCAAAGATTTGTCCTAGGAGAAAACCATGAACTTCAATCCGGAAGCCATCAGCGGCCAGACGCCGTCGGCCCGCTACATCCTGCCGCAGTTCGAAGAGCGCACCCCATACGGGTTCAAGCGTCAGGATCCATACGCCAAGCTGTTCGAAGATCGCATTATCTTCCTCGGCGCCCAGGTCGACGACGCGTCGGCCGATGACGTGATGGCACAGCTGCTGGTGCTCGAATCCATGGATCCGGAGCGCGATGTCACCTTGTACATCAACTCACCGGGTGGCTCGTTCACCGCGATGACCGCGATCTATGACACGATCCAGTTCATTCGCCCAGAAGTGCAGACCGTTTGCCTCGGCCAAGCAGCCTCAGCAGCAGCTGTGTTGCTGGCCGCCGGCACCCCGGGCAAGCGTCTGGCGCTGCCAAACGCCCGCGTGCTGATCCACCAGCCATCGATGGGCGGGGGCGAACGCGGTACCGCAACGGACCTGCAGATCCAGGCCGAAGAGGTAATGCGCATGCGCGCGTGGTTGGAAGAGACCATTGCCGGGCATTCGGGCCAGTCCGTGGAGAAGGTTCGCGACGATGTGGAGCGCGATCTATTCATGACCGCTGCCGACGCCAAGGAATATGGCATCGTTGACGAAGTGCTTACCCCACGCAAGGTAAACCGCGCTCAGCTCGGTAACTAGGCCTTACGCGGAATAATCATTGAATATTGGCGGTTTACCTTGTAGGTGCGTTCTCCACAAGAGGAGGACACCACGCAGGTAGACCGCCATATTCAGCTAATTTTGGGGTTATCTGACCTAGAATTGGGATAGTCCACGGCAACTCAAGCAAACAGGAGATCGGTGCGATGGGACGAATGGGCGAAGGCTCGGATCTGTTGAAGTGTTCTTTCTGCGGAAAGAGCCAAAAGCAGGTTAAGAAGCTAATTGCAGGCCACGGAGTCTACATCTGTACCGAATGCATCGAACTGTGCAATGAAATCATTGCAGAGGAGTTTGCTGAAGAACAGGTCTCCGAAGATTTCTCGCTGCCAAAACCGCTTGAGATCTTCAATTCCCTAGAGGAGTACGTGATCGGCCAGGAGAACGCGAAGCGTGCTCTGTCCGTAGCCGTGTACAACCACTACAAACGAATTCATGGCACCCAGGAGCAAGGTCCGGTCGCTGCCATAAACAGTGACAACCCACTGGACGATGTTGAGGTTTCAAAATCCAACATCATGTTGATAGGTCCCACCGGTTGCGGTAAGACCTATCTGGCGCAGTCGCTGGCCAAAAAACTCAACGTCCCGTTCGCCGTTGCAGACGCGACCAGCTTGACCGAGGCAGGTTACGTTGGTGAAGACGTTGAAAACATTCTGCTCAAGCTAATCCAAGCCGCAGACTTCGATGTGAAGAAGGCCGAGACAGGCATTATCTACATCGACGAAATCGATAAGATCTCGCGCAAGAGCGAGAATCCGTCGATTACCCGCGATGTCTCGGGTGAAGGCGTCCAGCAGGCATTGCTGAAAATTCTCGAAGGTACCGTTGCCGCAGTCCCGCCACAGGGGGGACGCAAGCATCCGCATCAAGACTTCTTGCAGTTGGACACGACAAACATCTTGTTCATCGTAGCTGGCGCTTTTGCGGGGCTCGAAGAGATTATTTCTTCACGCGCGGGACGTAAGGGAATCGGCTTCGGCGCGCCCTTGACCGCGCTGAAATCTGAAACCCCGTCGTATTCCGATGTTCGTCCTGAAGATCTGCTGAAATTCGGTTTGATACCCGAATTCGTCGGACGACTGCCAGTGATCACCACGGTCGAACACCTTGATCGCGAATCCCTGGTTCGGGTCCTGACTGAGCCGAAGAACGCTTTGGTCAAGCAATACCAAAAAATGTTCCGCATGGATGGTGTGGAGCTGAGCTTCGAACCGCAGGCATTGGATGCGGTCGCGGAGCTGGCCATCGAACGTGAAACTGGTGCTCGCGGGCTTCGGGCCATTTTGGAAGAGAGCCTTGGCGGGATCATGTTTGAACTGCCAAGCCTCGAAGAAATTGCGGAAGTGGTTGTCACCCGTGGCACGGTAATGAACCGTGAAGCACCGCTACTTCTTTCACACGATGTCGCTGCCAAGCGAAACAAGAAGTCCGCGTAGTTTAAAATCCCGTTGAGTTATCGGTAGAAAGTTGAGGGTTCATGCCCAAGCGCACTCAAGTTGATTTCTGGTTTGACCCGATTTGCCCCTTTGCATGGGCCACTAGCCGCTGGATCAAGGAAGTTGAAAAGGTCCGCGACATCGACGTGAGCTGGAATGTCATGAGCTTGTCGGTGCTCAACGAAGGGCGGGAACTTCCGGAAGACTACCGCGCGTCCATGGATATCTCTTGGGGTCCGGTCCGAGTCGTGATCAAGGCGGCCCAAGACCATGGTGATGAAGTGATCGACAAGCTCTATACGGCCATGGGCGAACTTTTCCATCACGAAAAGGTTTCAGATCGCGATGAGGTGATCGCCCGAGCTCTTGCGAAGGTAGGTTTGCCTGCCGAACTCGCAACTGCGGCGAATACCGATGAAAATGATGCTGCACTTCGTGCAAGCCACGAGGTAGGCATTTCCAAGGTTGGCCAAGATGTAGGAACACCAATCATCGCCGTGGATGGTGTCGCGTTCTTTGGGCCGGTTATCACCCGGATCCCAACCGGAGAAGACGCCGGCAAGATGTTTGACGCTGCAGCGCAACTTGCTTCGTTCCCCTACTTCTTCGAGATGAAGCGCAGTCGGACCGAAAGCCCAATCTTCGAATAGTCCGGGATTGCTTAAAAGAGCAAAGGGTCCAGCCAAGAAGTTCTTGGCTGGGCCCTTTGCGCTTGGCATGGGGCAAACGATACTTTCGGCTCCCGATCAACAATGAGCAGTTAGTTCGCGACGCATCATAAGTAACCTCTTGGATCTCTGGGGAGCGCTCTCACTGACTAGTCGTGAGTTAATGCTTGCATCCTTGCTAATTGTTCCGAAAAAATTTATATGAATTTTCTATGCAGGTAATGTGAAGTGCCTCACGGTTCTTTCACAAATTATTCCAGCTCCTACACGGAGTGGCTGGTTCCGTCGACCGGCGTGTGAGATCGGAGCTTCTCGGAGATTACTGGGCAGTAGCGAATGCAACCCGAAAGCAAAGGGTGCACGCGGGTTTTCGGTGCCATGAAAGTTTCCGGCAGAAGTTATTAGTAGGAAAAAATCCGTTTCAGACTTTTTGACGGTTGCGACAATGAACTCTCAAATATCTTGTTGGAAACCCCTAGGTAATGCCTGAAAGATGTGTTTGACTAACTCCCACAGGTGCTTCGGCACATGCTTTCGATGGCGGCCCCCATCCGCCAGATAGGGAGAAATCGTGCAAGATAGATACGAAGATCGTGGTCCAAAGAAGGGCAAAAACAAGGGCAGAGCATTCGCCGCGCTTTTGCTGGCCGGCGGACTCATCGGTGGAAGTGCATCGATGGCTATGGCTGCCCCCACAGCCCCCACGGACAAGATCGAGTCGACAAGCATTACCTTGTCGCAGGCGGAAAATGCAATGAGTTATTGGACTTCTGAGCGCATGGAAAACGCCAAGTCCGCTGACAGCCTCGCCCACGGTAAATCAACTTCAAACGCCCCGCTGAAGGCGGGAAAATCAAAGAAGATTGCCGGCCAGGAAGCGATGAAGCGCAACGAGAACGCCAACAAGCCGAAAAGAGGATCTGCGGTCACTCCGGTGTCCCACATTGGTAAGGTGTTCTTCACCCTCGGCGGATCTGACTATGTTTGCTCGGGCAACTCGGTTGTCTCGGCCAACGAATCGACCGTGTCCACAGCCGGACACTGTGCCAATGAAGGACCGGGCGCGTTCGCAACTCGATGGGTGTTTGTTCCCGCCTATGAAAATGGCAACGCACCCTATGGATCCTTTGCGGCTACCGAACTGGTCACCCCAACGCAGTGGAGCAACGGCGGCGACATTAGCTACGACACCGCCTTCGCGGTGGTCACCGACAACAGCGGGGTAAGCCTCGCAGATCAGGTTGGAGCTTCGGGTGTCGCGTTCAACCAGGCGCGCGGATTGAACTACACAGCTTTCGGATACCCTGCCGCGACTCCGTTCAACGGTGAAACTTTGCAGTCCTGCAGCGGAACTGCCACAGCTGATCCCTACGGACAGTCGCAGTCTCAGGGTATTCCCTGCGACATGACGGGCGGTTCCTCCGGCGGCCCATGGTTCCTCGGCGGTTCCGATGGATACCAGAACTCCGTCAACAGCTTCGGCTACAGTGGAGTGCGCAACACGATGTTCGGCCCCTACTGGGGATCGGTCGTTGAGCAGGCATATAACGCAGCTCAGAACTAGCAAGACGTGATTTGGGCGGAATGTCAGCGACGACATTCCGCCCAAACCCGTTTAGGAGCAGGGGATGCAAGCAGAGGATGACGCTGCTGGCGAATGCGCCAGCGGAAAGAGCAGTAGGCAAAAGTTGGATCAAACGGTCAGCGAACAGCTTTCATATTTTAACGATACGCGGAAGCAGGATGCTAAGCCGATGCAGGTAGTAATACCAAGCCCAACCGGGCAAAGCAAGGATGAGGACGGCGGCTGACCCTGCCGCTGGGCATTCTGGTTAACGCATACTGCTCTCGAACCGACAGGTTCGAGAGCAGTATGCTAGGTATCGCTCGCAACGCGGCTATTTGGCTAGCTCACGAACGTGAAATTGAATGGATACCTGTAAGAACGACCTGCCTGATATTCGTTTGGAGCATTAACTGCGGCCACGATGGCCACCACGAAGCAGATGAGGCCGCCGAGCAGACCGATGACCCAACCGACCACGGGCAGGAGCGCCAATAAAGCGATGATCGCGCGGATGATGCTGAAGTTCAGGGTATCTCGATGGAAGTCTCGCACTATCGGGTTGGTGCGTTCCTTATCGATGATGAAGAAGATCAGCGCTGGAATAATTCCGAAGAATGCAGATAGCCAGCCGTTGAGCTGGATCCGTTGGAGGTTCTCATCCGGGCTTTGCCCCTGGTAGCTCTGTTGCGGGTCATTCACCCGCCCCGGATATGGTCCAGCCGGTTCTGAACTGGAAGGGGGCGTCGTTGATTCGCCAGACGAGGGAGTCGAGCGATTGCCCTCGCGGAGCGGATCGGAGTCATTTGGGTCTTCCGGTGTGGTAGTCATACGAGCCTCTCTAGAGAGTAGCTTGAATATGTAGTATGAGCGTACCCCTCGACTCTAAGCCATGAATAAATAATATCAAGGCGTCGAGAACCAACAATTGACTTCGGCATCGTCTTCGAAGACCGATTCAAGGAACGGTTGAGAAATGAGGAAGGCCGTCGAGAGATTCTCGACGGCCTTCCTCACAGACTGTTTTCGAAGACTAGGCTTCTTCTGCGGGTGCCAATTCCACGTTCACTACGCTCAGCTCGCCTTCGGCCTCAACCAAAGTCAGTTCGCGTGCGTTGCCAGCCGACTTGAGGTCGGCGAAGCCGGCTCGCAGCTGTTCAACCTGAGCCGCTGGTGCATGGATCTCACCGGAAAGGACCTCGGTGCGCTGCTTGACCTTCGCGTCCGACTTGGCCTTACGGATGCCAGAAAGTGCCATGCCGACGGTTGGGAGAACCGTTGCGTCGGCACCTTCGGTAGCGGCAGCCAGGTGAGTGGAACTAGGCCACTGCGACAGGTGCACGGAACCGGTGCGCCACCAGCCCCAAACCTCCTCGGTAGCGAACGGCAGGAATGGTGCGAACAAACGCAGCACCGAATCCAAGGTCGTAGCAAGAGTCGCCAGCACGCTAGCCTGCTCCGCTGCACCATGACCGCCGTAGGCGCGGTCCTTGACCAATTCGACGTAATCGTCGGTGAATGACCAGAAGAAGGACTCGGTGATGTCCAGGGCGCGGGCATAGTCGTAGTTCTCGAAGGCACGCTGTGCGTCCTGGATGACCGTGGACAGACGCAGAAGCAGCGAGCGGTCCAGGCCGTTGGCCACCACCGATGCGTCGTCGGTGAGCACATTGGTCTCGGTGGCGCCCAGGTTCAAGACGAACTTCGAGGCGTTGAGAATCTTGATCGCTAGGCGGCGACCGATCTTCATCTGGTTGATCTCGTAGGCGGTGTCCGCGCCCAGCTTGGCGCTGGCTGCCCAGTAGCGCACGGCGTCAGAACCGAACTTCTCCAGAACCTCGTTCGGAACCACAACGTTGCCCTTGGACTTGGACATCTTCTTGCGATCCGGATCCAGGATCCATCCGGAGATGGCCGCATGCTTCCATGGGACATCATTGTGCAGCGCATCTGCGCGCACGGCGGTGGAGAACAGCCAGGTGCGGATGATGTCGTGGCCCTGCGGGCGCAGATCGAAGGGATAGACCTTGGAGAAGAACTGGTCGTCGCGTCCCCAGCGGCCCGCGATCTGTGGAGTCAGCGAGCTGGTAGCCCAGGTATCGAGCACATCTGCGTCACCGATGAAGCCGCCGGCCACGCCGCGCTGATCCTCGGTGAATCCTGCCGGAGCGTCGGCAGCCGGGTCAACCGGAAGCTGCGCTATCTCGGGCAAGATCGGAGCATCGAAATCCGGTTCGCCATGTTCGTCGACCTTGTACCAAACAGGTACCGGCACGCCGAAGAAGCGCTGGCGGGAAACCAGCCAGTCGCCATTTAGTCCCGAGACCCAGTTCTCGTAGCGCGAGCGCATGAACGAAGGATGGAAATCGATCTGCTCGCCGCGCGCGATCATCTGGGTGCGGCGCTCTTCGTCGCGCCCGCCATTGCGGATGTACCACTGACGCGAGGTGACGATCTCCAGTGGCTTGTCGCCCTTTTCAAAGAAGTTCACCGGACGGGAGACCTTCTTCGGCTCGCCATCGAGCAGATCCGCCTCGGTGAGCATCTTGACGACGCTTTCCTTGGCGGAGAATACGGTCTTGGCCGCGATCTCTGCGTAGGCGGCCTGGCCGGCTTCGGTGCTGATCCACTCCGGGGTGTCGGCCAGGATTCGGCCGTCTCGGCCGATGATGGCACGGGTTGGAAGCTGCAGTTCGCGCCACCAGGTGACGTCGGTCAGGTCGCCGAAGGTGCAGACCATGGCGATACCCGAACCCTTGTCTGGCTGGGCCAGCGGGTGCGGGTAGACGGTCACCGGTACGCCGAAGATTGGCGAGGTGACGGTCTTGCCGAAGAGGTGCTTGTAACGCTCGTCTTCGGGGTGGGCCACAAGACCTGCGCAGGCCGCGAGCAGCTCCGGGCGGGTGGTCTCGATGAAAACCTGCTCGCCGCCTTCGGCATTGAATGCGTAGCGGTAGTAGGCACCGGGCATTTCGCGGTCTTCGAGTTCCGCCTGGGCCACCGCGGTGCGGAAAGTAACATCCCACAGGGTAGGCGCCTCTGCCATGTAGGCATCGCCCTCCGCCAGGTTTTCCAGGAAGGCGCGCTGCGATACGGCGCGGGAATTGTCATCGATGGTGCGGTAGGTCATGCGCCAGTCCACGGACAGGCCCAAGGTGCTGAACAGGTGCTCGAAGACCTTCTCGTCTTCGACCGCCAATTCTTCGCAGAGTTCAATGAAGTTCTTGCGGCTCACCACATCCCAGTCGCGCTGGTTCTTCGCCGGGGACTCCGGCGGGCGGTAGCCCTCGATGTACGGCTTGGTCGGATCGCAGCGAACGCCATAGTAGTTCTGCACGCGACGCTCGGTGGGCAGGCCGTTGTCATCCCAGCCCAACGGGTAGAACACGTTCTTGCCGCTCATGCGCTGGAAGCGAGCCAACACGTCGGTCTGCGTGTAGGAGAACATGTGTCCTACGTGCAGGGAACCCGAAGCGGTCGGTGGGGGAGTGTCGATGGAGTAAACGGCCTCGCGGGTCGTGTCCTCGTTGAAGTGATAGGTGCCCTCGGTGCGCCACCGGGACGAAAGACGTTCCTCCAAGCCTTCCAAAGCGGGCTTGTCAGGAACGGAAACCGTTGCGGGCGTGTCTGTGCCCAAGTTGTCTTCTGCCATGGTTCCATTCTTCCATGCTTTGCCGGGGAGCCGGGCATTGTGATCCATGGTCTCCGCCACGCAGGAGTCTCAAAAAATCTAAATCTTTGAAGTGGGTCGAAATTCAACCTAGGCAGCGTGTGGAACGTATTCTAAGTAAAAGACTCTAAGCCAATTCATTCATAATCGCTATAGTGGTGCATGCCAAATAAATCTTTGATTTGTAACCGGAATCAAGTACGCAACTGTTGGTATAATAGTGACAAAGGGTTCGGGAATTTACAGCTACGGTATCGGGAATATTTTCTCAGTTTCGACCTGAGCGACCTAAAATTTTAAGGAAGGTATGGATCTTTGAGTTCCAGTGCACCCAATCGAGATGATAAAGGCAACCGGGTAGCGCAGGCAATCGAGACCAACGAACGTTATCGCGGCAGAGCGCGATCTATTGCTACGATTACGGCTGCTAGCACAGTGGCCCTGGCGGCTGGGCTGGTCATTGCGCCGGATACGAATATAAGCCTTATTTCAAGAATATTGGGTCTCTTCGCGATACTCGCGATGATATGTTCGACATGCTTCTTAATTGGAGCGAGTGCAACTCGGACATCACAAAATGGGCCGAAAATTAGGAATAAGTTTCTTAGAAGGCTAATGATTTGGCATCACATTGTGGAAAAGCCTGATGATGGTACTTCAATCGATCTTAAAACGGCGGCGCGCAGTTTAGGGAAGAGGATATCCTCATTGACGGATGTGGGCATGATTCTTTCTTTACTTTCCGTCTTTATCTTGATTATTTCTCTGATCACCATATCTTTTTCTAGCGTCAATAGTGAATTTATCCATGTGAAAATCATGGGAGATTTAGAAATTGAAGGTTGTTCGAAGATCCGAAGCTCAGTTCTTGCGACAGTTGAGTCATCAGCCTTAGACAAGTACACCGAGCGAATTGCCGCGAGGATTGATCCGGAGCAATGCGATGGCAAGGATTTATACTTTTACCCGGACATGAAATCAATTTCGATTGAATTGGCGCTAGACAATTGATAATTGATGTTAGAAGCCTTGGCGCCTTCGACGTGTCCATGTGGCAAAGTAGATTTCTACTAATAATTAATGAATTTTCAAAATCTGGAATAAATAATGTATTTACTGCGGATGAGAATGCAGATAAAGTGGATATATTGTTCATATTATATGATTTATCTAATCATCAATGGATAGAGTCTGATCGACTTTTGGAACTGGAAATATCTAAGGCGCGGTATAGGATTGACACCATTTATGTCGTAGGTTGTGGATTAACAGCAGGTTCAGGAGCATCGGATAAGAGTGAGGTGAGTAAGATGGTCGTTTCTCAAACGGCTCACTTCTCAGGCACGTCTTTGTGCGAATTGATCGTATCACCACCAGGCCTGGATAAACCGATTTACGAGTTATTTAATGCGAGGGCAGGGTGGAGTCAACTTGGTCGTAGCTCTGATTTCGTTCATGATGAATACAGCGCCGTTGCCAGTGAGCTAAGCACCACTAATCTGAATTCATTTAGTCAAGAGATCGAGGATTTGTGAGTACCAAAAATTTTCTTGAAACTGAATGGATAGTTTCAATCCTGGCCCCGTGGACAATATCGCCGCATCCAAACTTTAGATCCCAGCAACTTGAAGGTGCTGCCGCACTTGCGTTGATAGCTGAGTGTCGGCAGATGCCGCTTTCGTTGGACGAACTAGGTGCAACGTGGCGTACGTGGGAGCTTGAGCTGGTTCAAAGTGCTGCAGATTCGCTCGACAATAGCAGCCAGTACACGGCTACGGGGAGATTGGTTGAGCTAGCCTCGGATTTAAATATTCCATTCGGTGCACGAGCTGCTGCTGCTGGATTCGCGAGTCTAGGCCTAATGGAGATGGAGCAGGCAAATGAAGCCGTCGCGCTCCTCTTGAACTTGCTGCAGGACATGGAACTCTGCCATGGAAATGAACCGTCAAAAAATTCTAGCTCTGAACGGTTGCTTCGAGCGTACGCTATGCAGCAATTGGCCTTGAGGAGTATCGACTCTTGCCAGTTTGATCTAGCCCGAGAATCGATTAGTGGCGTTTTAAAGTGGTTACCAAATTTATCAAGTCGTGATTTCAATAAATTTGAAACATCAGAAGGGATAAGTTGGGGATCAATTTCAGTTCTACAAGATATTACTAAATCAATAAAGTACCACGCCTTGAGCACTAGGGTATTTTTGGAGTCGATTCGAGGTAAAACTTGGGTCCAGGTTGTAAGGTCGAAATCTAGTTGGGTTGATTTACGTCGGTATCTGGCCTCGTCGAAACGGGATGAATTGGTCGTCCGGGACTTATTTGAGGATACGATCGAAGCAAACTCTGGTACACAGCATTTCATGCGAGAAACACCCGAGTCTGCAAGCTACGCGTCATTACTTTTGGCCGAGCTATCTGGGTCATATCGGTTAGTAGCCCGGGAACGTGAAAATCACGCAAAAGTTCTTCTGCTCAAGCGTAGTGAGCACGAGTTTGAAACCGGTGAGGCCTTGAGGCTCCTTCGTAACTCGGGTGCCATTAAGACGATGAGATCGGCTCTAATCTGGTTCCGTAACCAAGGTCCTACTGCGGCAATTGTTTTCGACGCATTGCGAGTCTTGGATCGGATTGAGAAGTACCGATGGCGCACCGAAACAGACTTGCTCCTTTTTGAGCTTTCTGCTGATTTTCTTCCGGTAGCCGTTAGGGAGCGTGCACTGAATGCGATTTTTTCCGATTGGAATATGGAATTGCCACCGCAAGGGGCAGATTGGGTTTATCAAAATCGTATTTGGAAAGCTGCCGCTAGGCTGGTTCCTAAGACTTCGCTCCTTGACTCAGTCCTATCTAGGGCTCTGGAGATGCTTGGAGCGGCGACTGATATTGAGCGTCAGCTTGCCGAGACCATAGCAAGAATAGTGGATAAGACGAATTGGAAGTCCATAGACTCTGACTTGGCGCTTAGTTGGAAAACATGGGCGCGCGAAAATGAGGCAATTGATTCAAGCAGTCTGATGCCTATCGTGAATTCAATTTTACGATCTACTAGTGATAATTCTTCTAGCAACGAGCGGGTCTTGGACTTGGAAGATGTAGCGAAACTAGTTGATTCTACAACAAGCGATCTCGACGGAGTCACTCTGTCTGGATGCGGAATTATCTTGGTCGAGTCTTTGCGGACTGAAATGAAGGCGAGTAAAGGGGGAGCGTTTAGTCAAGGAGGTCTCTCAGCCTCCAATGTTGCTTCTGCCTTTGTTCTAAAGTTTGGTTCGGAACCTTTATGGGGCGAGTTGATTTCCTTTCTAGGTGATCCCGATGTATTTGCTGAACTTAAAACGTTGGCGGTAGAAAGGCTCGCGAGAGAACCAGAACGGATTCCCGCCCGTGAAAAAAGACAATTAGTGTCCGTCTATAGGTCTCTACTTGCGTCAAAAAATTCTGGCGGGTTTTTTGGGGATTCCAGTCCAAAATATTTTACGTCGGCGATCAGGCTGGGGATTGCTATCGATGCGATAGGTTTTGATGATTCGCTGGGGATGATATTGGATTTGGCGAGCGCTATGGTAAGTGACCGTATTGAGGCTGCTAAGACGATTCCTTTTGAACTAGCCCGCAGCAAGGATCCTGTTTGGGGGCAAGTGCTACTACTGCAATTATCGCATGACTCGGATCCTTCCGTTCGTGCCGAGGCCGGGAAATCGCTCGCACAGTCACTGAATTATCAGAGTGGGTTGCATGCCCAAGTAGTTGCGAGAATCGAAGAACTACTAAGGTGTGATGGAATCCAAGTTCCGCTTGCGACGCTGCACGGATTACAAATGATCGCTGCGCGCAATGTCCGCTCAGTTCTAAATGTTTCAACCATTGTTTATGACGTAGTTCGCGATACCAAAAGTAGCGTCGTATGCGAAGCGGCCGAAGTCGTATTGAGTTTACTGGGTAGAGAAACCAATGGTGAGCTGGAACCTTTCAACTGATTGCCGAAATGAATTGGGGCGTTGCCGATCTTCGTCCCTAGACCCGAATAGTGTTAGTACATGACTACTTCGCAAAATACTGAAATCTCCCGTTCGGCCCTCGTCACCGGCGCGTCCAGCGGCATCGGACAGGCAACGGTGCGCGCGCTTCGCGCACAAGGCTGGAAGGTCTTCGCCGTGGCCCGCCGTGCCGAGCGGCTCAACGCCCTCGCCGCAGAGTGCGGCGCGATTGCCTTGGCCGCCGACGTGAGCGTGCAGTCCGAGGTGGACGCACTGGTACTGAGCCTTGCCGAACAAGGCGGTGCGGACACGCTGGTAAATTGCGCAGGCGGCGCTCGCGGCAGCGACTACTGGGCCGAGGCCAAAGACGAAGACTGGGAATTCATGTGGCAGTCGAACGTCATGGGCACCATGCGGCTGACCCGAGCGCTGCTGCCGTCGCTGCGCACCACCGGCGGCACAATCCTGAATGTCACCTCCACCGCGGCCTTGGCAAGCTACGAAGGCGGCAGCGGATACAACGCCGCCAAGGCGGCGCAGCGCGCCATGAGCCAGGCGCTGCGCCTGGAGGAAGTCGAAAACGGGATTCGCGTCATCGAGATCCTTCCGGGTCTGGTGCAGACCGAAGAGTTCGCATTACGCCGGCTGGGAAGCAAGGAAGCCGCGGAGAACGTCTACGCCGGGGTCGCCGAACCACTGACCGCCGAAGACGTAGCCGAGGTGATCCGCTACGCAGTCAGCGCGCCGGCGCATGTGAACCTCGACGAAATCGTGATCCGTCCGCAGGCCCAGGCCGCCAACCACAAGCTGATCCGCAAGGGCTAGGACACCGAATATGGGACGAATACACGTACTCGCCGCCTCGCACGGCACCGATAATGAACGCGGCCAGCAGCTGATCCACGAGCTGCGCGCACAGCTCGAAGAGCTGGCACGCGACGCCGGGCTCACCGAGCTGGTGTGGCATGAAGCCTATGTAGATGTCCAGCATCCGCGGCTTCCCGAAGTGCTCGACTCGCTGCCCGCAGATGAACCGGCAGTGGTCTTGCCGCTGCTGGTAGCCGACGGCGTGCATACGACATATGACATCGCCGGCGCGGTAGCAGCAAGAGCCAACAGCACCGCGGCCGCCCCGCTTGGCTCCTTGCCGGATCTTGCCCAAGTCTTGGCGCAACGCGCGCAAGCTCATCTTGATTCACACCCCAGCGTTGTTCTAGCCGCTGCCGGAACCAGGCTTGAAAAAGGCCAGCAACAGGTCCGGAAGCTGGCAGAACGGCTCTCGGACGAACTTGGACGGGAAGTGCAGGTCGCTTACTGCGCGGGCGCCAAGCCGCTGATCCAGGATCTGCTCTCCACCGAAATCCAGCCACCGGTGCTCGTGCTGAGCGCGCTGCTCGCCGATGGTCTATTCCAAACCCGGCTCGCTAGCACGGGTGCCTCGGTGATTACAAGCCCGCTGTTGCCGGACGTCATGATCGCTAAATGTTTCTTCGTAAGACTCCAAGAGGCGCTCAAAGCGGCCGGTTAGCTTTCCTTAGATGACGAAGTGCATCGTGATTGAGTAAAGCGCGTTCATGTGACTACTCGTGGTTGCCAGCCCCCCGGGGCTGGTTTCTACGCTGGCTTACATGACGCAATCAACCGCACCCGTTCGCCCCAAGCGGGCAGCTAAACCTCAAGGTCAATGGAAGATCGACGGCCACGAGCCGTTGAACCATAACGAGGAACTCAAAGCCGCCGACGACGGACTGAACGTCCGGGAACGTATCGAACAGATCTACGCGCTCAAAGGCTTCGACTCGATAGATCCAGATGACCTGCACGGTCGTTTCCGTTGGTGGGGCCTATACACCCAACGCGCCCAGGGCATTCCCGGCGGGAAGACCGCCACCCTTGAGCCGCACGAACTTGAAGACAAGTACTTCATGCTTCGAGTGCGCATCGACGGCGGGGCGCTGAGCACCGAGCAGCTGCGCGTCATCGCCGGGATCTCCACCGAATTCGCCCGCGACACGGCCGACTTCACCGACCGGCAGAATATTCAGCTGCACTGGGTGGACGTGGTTGATGTGCCAGAAATCTGGCGCCGCCTCGAAGCGGTGGGCCTGAACACCACCGAAGCCTGCGGAGACGTCCCGCGCGTCATCCTGGGCTCACCGGTGGCCGGCATCGCCAAGAATGAGATCATCGACCCCACCCCGGTGATCCAAGAGATCGCCCGACGCTATGTGGGCAACCCGGAATTCTCCAACCTGCCGCGCAAGTACAAGACCGCCATTACCGGTCACCCGAATCAGGATGTTGTCCACGAAATCAACGACTTCGCGCTGATCGGCGTCGTGCACCCGGAACTCGGTGCCGGATATGACCTCTGGGTGGGCGGCGGATTATCTGCCAACCCGCGCCTCGGCGAACGGCTCGGCACCTTCGTCAGCGAAGCGAAGGCGGCCGAAGTATGGGAGGGCGTCACCTCCATCTTCCGCGACTACGGTTTCCGCCGCCTGCGCAACCGGGCCCGCTTGAAGTTCCTGCTCGCCGAATGGGGAACCGAGAAGTTCCGCCAGATCCTCCAAGACGAATACCTCGGCTATGAGCTTCCAGATGGCCCGCCAGCGGCCAAACCGGAAGAATCAGGTGACCACTCCGGGGTCCATGAGCAAAAGGACGGCCGGTTCTATATCGGTCTCACCCCACCGGTGGGCCGGGTCTCGGGAAGCATCCTGAACAAGCTCGCAGACCTCGTCGAAGCAGCCGGATCCACCAGGCTGCGCACCACCCCGCACCAAAAGGTGATCGCCCTGGATATTCCCGCAGATCAGGTGGATGCCTTCACCGCCGCGGTGCAGGAACTGGGGCTGGATCCCTTCCCCGGGCTGATCAAGCGCTCGGCAATCGCCTGCACCGGCATCGAATTCTGCAAGCTGGCCATCGTCGACACCAAGGACACCACCATCGACGCGGTCAAAAAAATCGAATCAAGGCTAGCGGACCACGAAGGAAAGCTCCCCAAGGCCCTGTCCCTGCATGTCAACGGTTGCCCAAACTCCTGCGCCCGCATCCAGACCGCAGACATCGGGCTGAAGGGACAGCTGATTACCAACGCCGAAGGCGAACAGGTCTCCGGATTCCAGGTGCACCTCGGCGGAACGCTAGCCGGCTTCGAGAACGGCGAGGCTGGACTGGGCCGCACCGTGCGCGGGCTGAAGGTCGCCGCCGATGAGCTGCCCGAATATGTGGAACGCGTCGTCAAAAGCTATTCAACCCACGCCGAAGAGAACGAGTCATTCGCCGCCTGGGCACACCGCGCGGAGGAGGAAAAACTGGTATGAGCACCGTACAGCGCAGCGAAGCAGAGCTCCGGCAGATTGCCGCCTTAGGGGCCGAAGAACTCGGCTGGGACGCAACCGCCGGGCAGGTCATCAAATTCGCCGCCAGGCATTTTGAACTACGTGAGGTTGCGGTCGCCTGTTCCATGGCCGATGCGGTACTCCCGCACCTGGTCTCCGAAACGATTCCGGAGGTGGACGTGCTGTTCCTGGAAACCGGGTACCACTTCGCCGAAACCATTGCGACCCGGGACGAGGTCGCCCGAGCCCTGCCGGTACGCATCATCGACGTCCTGCCCGAGCTCACGGTGGCCGAGCAAGACGCCAAATTCGGCAAGGAGCTATTCGCCCGCGATGCAGCGTCCTGCTGCCAGATGCGAAAAATGGATCCGCTGAAGAAAGCCCTGAACGGATACGGGGCTTGGTTCACCGGGGTGCGCCGCGACGAGGCACCCACCAGGGTGAACACCCCGCTGGTGGCCTTCGACGAAGCCCACGGGTTGGTGAAGTTCAACCCGCTGGCCGCCTGGACCTTCGATGAACTCATCGGCTACGCCACGGAGCACACGGTTCCGGTGAATATGCTGCTCGCCCACGGGTATCCATCCATTGGCTGCCAACCATGCACCCGGCCGGTGGCCGAAGGCGAAGACCCCCGCGCAGGTCGCTGGGCGGGGCTGGCGAAAACCGAATGCGGCATACACATCTAGTCGAGGAGAGAAGCAAATGACCATTACAGCCAATGCGCCCACCCAAGCGCGGCGCAGCGTCCTTGACGCCTTAGAAGCCGAATCAATTCACATCATCCGCGAGGTGCTTGCCGAATTCGAGAATCCCGGATTGCTGTTCTCCGGAGGAAAAGACTCGGTCGTCGTACTGCACCTGCTGGCCAAGGCCGTATTCCCCGCCCGAGTGCCGATCCCGGTAGTTCATATCGACACCGGCCACAACTTCGGTGAGGTACTCAAATTCCGTGACCAGGTGGTGGCCCGCTACGGACTGAACCTGGTCGTCGGCTCGGTGCAGGACTATATCGACCGCGGTGAATTGACCGAGCTGGCCGATGGCACACGCAACCGGTTGCAGACCCGGGTCCTGCTGGACACCATCGAGGCCAACCGCTTCGACGTCGTCTTCGGCGGGGCCCGCCGCGACGAAGACAAGGCCCGCGCCAAGGAACGGATCTTGTCCCTCCGCGATGAATTCGGGGTGTGGGATCCGCGCAACCAGCGCCCGGAAATCTGGAGCTTGTACAACGGACGGCACGCCCCCGGGGGACATGTGCGCGCCTTCCCGATCTCCAACTGGACCGAACGCGACATCTGGGCCTATATCGAGCAAGAACAAATCGAGCTCCCACCCATCTACTTCGCCCACAAGCGCCAGGTCTTCGAACGCGACGGCATGTGGCGGGCGGTCACCTCCGTCTCGCAGCCGGCCAAGGGAGAGATCGTGAGCATCCGGCAGGTGCGCTACCGCACCGTGGGAGACGCAAGCTGCACCGGCGCGGTGCTTTCCGCGGCGGATACGGTGCCCAAGGTACTGGATGAACTAGCCCTGGCAACCTTGACCGAACGCGGCGCCACCCGTGCAGATGACCGAATTTCCGCTGCGGGAATGGAAGACCGCAAGACCGAAGGGTACTTCTAAAATGACCACCACACTGCTCCGCATCGCCACCGCAGGCTCGGTAGACGACGGAAAGTCAACGCTCGTGGGCCGGCTGCTGCATGACGCCAAAGCCATCCTCGCCGACTCCCTGGACGACATCGCCCGGACCAGCGCCGAACGCGGCTTCGGAGGAGAGACCCCGGCCCTGGACCTGGCGCTGGTCACCGACGGGCTGCGTGCCGAACGGGAACAGGGCATCACCATCGACGTGGCCTACCGGTACTTCTCCACCCAGAACCGCTCCTTCATCCTGGCCGACTGCCCGGGCCACGTGCAGTACACGCGCAATACCGTCACCGGGGCATCCACCGCAGATGCGGCGATCGTGCTGGTCGACGCGCGGCACGGAGTGCTGGAGCAAACCCGCCGCCACCTCGGGGTGCTTGCCTTGCTGCGGGTGCCGCAGCTGGTGGTGGCCGTGAACAAGATGGATCTGGTCGGCTGGGACGAGCAACGCTTCAGCGACATCGAAACCGACATTCTGCAGATCGCGGCCGGCCTTGGAATCACGCAGAGCGCGGTCATCCCGGTCTCGGCACTGAACGGCGACAACATCGTCGACGCTTCGTCGCTCAGCGACTGGTATGCCGGCCCCACCCTGCTCGGGCTCCTCGAAAGTCTCGAACCGGGCAGCGGCCAGGGCGCCGGCCGGCTCGATGTGCAGTACGTCATCCGCCCGCAGGGGGCGCTTGCCGCCGGACTGGACGCCGAAGAATACCGCGACTTCCGCGGTTACGCCGGCACCCTGGTCGACGGGAGACTATCGGTCGGCGATTCGGTAGCCATCCTGTCCAACGGCCAGCCGGCCAGCAGCCGGATCAAGGCCATCCGGACCCCGGCCGGCATGGTGGAAACCGCGCTCGCCGGAGCCGCGGTGGTCGTGCAGCTGAGCGAAGAGATCGATATTGCCCGCGGCGACACGATCATCGCGGGGGAGCTCGATGCCGCGGTGCGCGAGATCGAAGCCAATATTTGCGTGCTGGCTCCGGCGAAGCTCACCGCCGGACAGCAGCTGCTCATCAAGCACGGCACGAAGGTGGCCAAGGCGAAGATCCAAAGCCTGGATCACGTGATCAACGTGGCCGACTTCTCGCGCAGCGCGGCCACCGAGCTGAATCTGAACGACCTGGCTCGCGTGACGGTGCGCAGTTCGGCGGCCTTGGCCGTCTCCGAGTACCAAGACTCACGCACCGCCGGTTCATTCCTGCTGATCGATCCGAGCAGCGGGCAGACCTTGGCAGCGGGAATTATCGAGGCCCAGAATGCAGCCGCCTGAGCACCAATCCTCCGAACGCCAACGCTTCACCTCGCTGGTCGAGCAGCCCAATCACCGGGCGCGTTTTGCCGGGGTTGTGCTCGTTGGAGTGCTGGCGGCATTGGCGCTGACCACGACCGTCGTTCCGCCGCCGAGCACGGAACGAAGTGCGGCGGCCGGCCCAAGCCCGGCAGCGGAGTTGCGCCTGGGGTACTTTGCCAATGTCACCCATGCCCCGGCGCTCATCGCAGATCAGCGCGGCATCTTGGAATCGGCGCTGGAGACGGATTCCACGGCCTTGGAGACGCAAATCTTCAATGCCGGTCCGGCTGCGATCGAAGCGCTGAATAGCGGGGCGCTGGACGCAGCCTATCTGGGGCCGGCTCCTGCGCTGAATAGCTACCTCTCCAGTGGTGGATCCTCGTTGCAGGTCGTCGCCGGGGCAACGAATGGGGGAGCGAGCCTGGTGGTTTCCGAAGATATTGCTTCGGTTGAACAGCTGGCCGGTACCGAGCTTGCCACGCCGCAGTTCGGCGGGACCCAGGATGTGGCCTTGCGGAACTATCTGCAAGAACGCGGGATCCAAGACTCCGTGATCGTGACACCAAGCTCGAATGGCACGGTTCCACAGTTGTTCGCTCGCGAGGCCATCGATGGAGCGTGGCTTCCGGAACCGCATGCCTCGCTGCTTGTCGAGCAATACGGCGCCCACCGGCTGGTGGACGAAGCGACGCTGTGGCCCGATGGCAAGTTCCCCACGACCGTATTAGTGGTCAACCAAGACTTCTTGGAAGAACACCCGCAAACGGTCAAGGAACTTGTTGCCGCCAACGCCGAAGCAATCAGCTGGTTGAACACGGCCGAAACCGCCGAACGCTTGGCCGCGGTGCAGGAGGCCTTGACCGGGATCAACGGGAGCAGCCTGCCGGATACGGTCATCGGTGCGGCGCTTGGCGAGGTCGGCTTCGATGAGAATCCGTTGGAAAGTACCTTCCCGACGCTGATGGAACATCTCGAATCCGTAGGCTTGGGCGATTCTGGAGATCTTTCCAAGATCGTAAACGACCAATGGATCGGGACAGACTGATGGGTGTGGAACTCCACGAAGTTTCGCTGAGCTACGAAGGCTCGGATCTGGTGATAGAGAATCTCAGCGCACAGATCGAAGACGGTGAATTCATTGCCATTCTCGGGGCCTCGGGCTGCGGTAAATCTTCGCTGCTGAACCTGATTGCCGGACTGCTCCAGCCCACCTCCGGGTGGCTCGAAGTCCCCAAAGACGGCGCCGCCTTCATGTTCCAAGATGCAAATCTACTCCCGTGGCTCAGCGCAGCGGAGAACATTTCTCTGGCGTTGAAACTTGGGGGATACCCGGCCGAGCAACGTGACGTGCGAGTTGCGGAACTGCTCCGACTGGTGCAGTTGGGGCAAGCCGGAAAGAAAAAGCCGCATGAACTCTCCGGAGGCATGCGGCAGCGCGTGGCGCTGGCCCGTGCCCTCGCCCAGGACCGTCAGGTGCTGTTGATGGACGAACCGTTCGCCGCATTGGATGCGATCACCCGAGACATGCTGCATGAAGAATTGCGGAATCTCTGGCAACAGACGGGTAAGACGATCATCTTCGTCACCCACAATGTGCGCGAAGCGATTCGGCTCTCCGGCCGGATCCTGGTGCTTTCTTCCCATCCGGGGCGAATCCTGGAGACCCGGCGTATCTCCACCCAGTTAAGAAACGACCCCGCCCAGTCGGCCGCCCTCGCCGACGAGCTCACAACAATCCTCAGGAAGGAGCAGCGAAAGCATGAGCACTTTGACTCAGCGAGCTAGCCGGCCTGCGGCCAACGCCGCACGCCAGGGCAGGGCGAAGAAAACATTGGATGCGTTCATCGCGCCAATCATCACGGTGGTTGTGCTCATTAGCCTGTGGCAGATAGCTTCGTGGGCTGTTCCGATCCGCGAAGACCTCTTCCCAGGTCCCGGAGCCGTTGCCGCGAAGCTGCCTGAAGTGTTGGCCAACGGATCGCTGGCTGCTGCCGTAGGCACCTCACTGTTTCGAGCCTTGACGGGATTTCTGCTCGCGGTGGTCATCGCGACTCCGATTGCCTTGCTGCTGGCGCATCAGCCACTGGCCCGCCAGGGCATCGGGCCGCTGATTTCGGCGATGCAGGTGCTTCCATCCATCGCCTGGGTTCCAGCGGCCATCATTCTCTTCGGGTTGAGCAATGCGACCATCTACACGGTTCTCTTGCTGGGCGCGGTTCCCTCGATTATTAACGGGTTGCTCTCCGGAATCGACCTGATCCCGCGGCAGTACCGCGCGCTGTCCACGGTGCTCGGCGCAAACAAACGCCAGCATATCTGGCACGTTGAACTGCCTGCCGCATTGCCAGGATATGTTGCCGGGCTCCGGCAAGGGTGGGCTTTCGCCTGGCGGTCATTGATGGCCGCGGAACTCATCGCAGTGGGCGGATCGCTGGCACTCGGGGTGGGCTCGTTGCTGCAACGAGGCCGCGATCTGGCAGACCTGCCCTTGGTGATGTTGGTCATATTGGTGATCTTGCTCGTCGGCATACTCATCGAACTTTTATGCTTTGCCCCCTTGGAGCGCAAGCTCTTGCGCGACCGGGGAATGAATCGAACTGGAGGAAAAAATGGCTAAGGGAAAAATAACCCTGATTGGTGGCGGCCCGGGGGATCCCGAGCTGATCACCGTGGCCGGATATAAGGCACTTTTGGCAGCGGATGTGGTGCTCGCCGATCGGCTTGGTCCCACCGCGCTGTTGGCGGACCTTGCCGAGGGCGTCAAAGTTATTGATGTCGGAAAAGCCCCCGGTTGCCACGTCAAAACCCAGAATGAAATCAACGAACTACTAGTCAAGTACGCTTCCGAAGGGCTTGATGTGGTTCGCTTGAAGGGCGGCGACCCGTTCGTTCTGGGCCGCGGCGGTGAAGAAATGCTATTCGCCGCGGAGCATGGAATTTCGACTCGTGTCATTCCGGGAATTACCAGTTCCATTTCGGTGCCTGCCGCGGCGGGAATTCCGGTGACGCATCGGGGCGTGGCTGCCGGGTTCACGGTGATCAGCGGCCATGACGATCTCACCGACGTCCCGCTGCGCGCCGATCACACGCTGGTAGTGCTGATGGGGGTGTCTAATCTGCCACAAATCGTTGAGGCTTTGCTTACCCGTGGCTTAGCGTCAAGTACGCCAATTGGGATAGTTGAGCGAGGTTACTCACAGACGCAGCGGACAACTATCGGTACGCTAGAAGAGATTGTAGTGCGCGCCCGCAAGGCCGCCGTGGCGAATCCGGCCGTCATCGTGATCGGTGACGTTGTTCGTCTGGCACCTGAAGCTTCAACCCAGTTGGTTGGACTTCAGCCGCTGGACACCGTCGACGCCGCAGCGTCGGCCTCATTCGCTGACTAAGAAAGTAGATGTTGTTTGATGAGTGAAATTCACGTACCTGGACATTTGACCTCCCGCGCCCTGCGCGTTGCCATTGTCGGTGCCGGTCCTGCAGGCATCTACGCAGCAGACCTGCTCAATAAGAGCCAGCCTGTTTCCTCCGGCGAGTTGTCCCTCAAGGTGGACCTCTTCGATGAGCTTCCCACCCCGTTCGGCTTGATTCGCTATGGCGTATCCCCGGACCACCCGCGCATTAAGGGCATCATCACCGCCCTGCACAAGGTGCTGAATAATGACTGGATCAACTTCTACGGAAATGTTGGTCTGGGTCGCGACATCAGCCTGGAAGAACTCCAGGAACGCTATGACGCGGTCATTATTTCAACCGGCGCCCAGAAGGACGCAGACCTGAACATCCCAGGTGTTGAACTTGCTGGTTCCCATGGTGGCGCGGACTTCGTTTCCTGGTACGACGCACACCCGGATGCGGATAAGGACTGGGACCTGTCGGCCAAGGAAGTTGCCGTGATCGGCAACGGCAACGTCGCGTTGGACGTGGCCCGTATCCTCTCCAAGCATGCGGACCAGCTGCTGGAAACCGAAATCCCGGCACATATTTTCGAACAGCTCAATGACTCGGCAGTCACCGACGTGCACGTCTTCGGTCGCCGTGGCCCGGCACAGGTGAAGTTCACCCCGTTGGAACTGCGCGAACTGTCGCACTCCAAGGATGTGGATATTGTCCTGTACGAAGAAGACTTCGACTTTGACGAAGGTTCGGAGGAAGCAATCCGAACCAGCAACCAGACCAAGACCATGGTTGCGACCCTGACCAACTGGTTGATTGAACAGGAGGAACGCGAGGAAGCCAGCAGCGCTTCTCGCCGCCTGCACCTGCACTTCTTGCAGTCTCCGGTTGAAATCCTCGGCGAAGATGGCAAGGTCACCGGCCTGAAGCTTGAACGCAATGAACTCGACGGAACCGGTAACGTCAAGGGCACCGGCGAATTCGTCGAGTACCCGGTCCAGTCCGTTTACCGTGCGGTGGGCTACTTCGGCTCTGCCGTGGATGGCATCGAATACGATGGCAAGCGCGGCGTGCTGCCAAACGTCGAAGGCCGTGTGCTGGATGCTAGCGGCACCCACATCGACGGCTTGTACGCGACCGGATGGATCAAGCGCGGTCCAATTGGCTTGATCGGCCACACCAAGGGCGATGCCCTGGAGACCATCAACCACCTGCTTTCGGACCTGGGCAGCCTTCCGGTCCCAACCTCCGAGCAGAGTGCAGCCGAACTCCTGGAATCCCGTGGCGTGGACTACGCAGACTGGGAGGGCTGGATGAACCTGGACGAACAGGAAAAGGCTCTGGGCGCTGCCGCAGGCACCCTCGAAACTCGCTTCGGTGAAATCACCCGCGACCGCATCAAGCTCGTCGAGCGCAACGACATGCTGGAGTTTGCTCGAGCAAAAAAATTAGCTAAGAGCCTGTAGTACGCAGACAGGTTCAGGAATAACTGGCACTCGATGATCTTTTGATCATCGAGTGCCATTTTCCTTTAACCAGCAAAAGCAAGAAAGCGATCCGGCGGATCTTGATCGTGCCCGAAGCAAGGCGTCTGCCGGGGCTACCCGGGCCCCAGGCTAAAACGGAAATGGGAGAGGCGGTTGCCCGTTATGTCGTTGACAGCTCCTAAACTCCGAGGAACATAGGAGCTGCCGGCCGAACCACGGCCTGGCCCGACAAGGATTGGTTCTTTGCGTTCGCGGCGTTCCTCATCGACATTCCCGCCAGCCTGCTTGGCAATCCAATCCGCAGACAGGTAATTAGATTCCGCCCACTTGATCATGTCCCAAGTGATCAAGAAGTAAGAGGCGAACCTCATCGAGTTGATGATGTTCAGCCCGATGCGCAGACGATCTCCGACCTCTTTAGCGACGCGCCCGTCACCGCGGTCTTTTGCTCCATTTTTAACCAGCTTATACAAGAATTCTTCCGCAGTGCCTTCACCCTCCGGGATCGGGAAATCGGGGAGGCGCTGCCGGTCGTCAGGAATGGTCCGATCAGCAACCTGATCAGCGACCAGCTGGGTGTTGGCACATGCCTCTCCCCATGCGGAAGCTGCGGCTTCATTTTGGGGTTGCCAAGTACGGCTAGCATCTCGTCCTCGGACTTGATGTAGTAGTCCGGGGTGCCGTTGGAACTGAACCGTTCGGGATCATCTAACGTTTTCTTCACGACGGCTAGGAATGCATCGTACGCGTGGGCGTCCTCTTGGTGTTCGTAGTGGCAGTCGTTGGTAGCGACCAGTGGGATGCCGGTTTCCTCAGACAATGCGCGGATCTCACGGAATGCATGCACCTCGGCGCCAATGCCGTGGTACATGACTTCAAGGAATACATGCTCGCGTCCCACCGCATCGATGAGGATATCGAGGTTCTTGCGAGCTTCAGTCCGAAATAGCTCTGCGGTTTGCGCATCGCCTCGCTTCTCAGTTGCCCCCGCGCGGGACAGCGGCCCGGCGACTGGCCCACCCAAGCAGCCGGTGAGGATGGTCAGTCCTTCCCGGTGCTTTTTGATCAGGTCAAAATCAATTCTCGGCTTATACCGAAAGTAATCTTCGGCTTTGTTGTGCAGGGCGAGCAGGTTCTTCCAGCCAGTTTCATTGCGCGCCACCACGGTAAGGTGCATGTACTTCTTGGATTTTTCTTTGCCGTCATCAGCATCAGTGGCGTTGTCGTCATCGTTGGCTACCGTCTCGGAGTTCTTCTCGGAACGCGAGCCGATCGCCAAATAGAACTCCACACCGATGATTGGCCTGATGCCCTCGTGCAGGCTTGCTTTACGGAACGCGTAGGCGCCAGTGAGATCTGCGTGATCGGTGATCGCCATAGCTTCCTGGCCTAGAGCCGTGGCACGCTTCGGACCGGCTTCATCACGACGCAGGCCATCTAGGGATCTCATCTCCGAGTGGACATGCGGATGGGTGAACGCCATTGTGGCTGCCTTTCGACGATTGGTATTTCGGGGAACGATCCCCGTAATCCTGTCTATGCAAGGGAGAGCTCCACAGGGCTTGGAACCCATTTGTGCGGGAGATTCCGGACAGCTCCCCGGACGCACCAAACCGCACCGAGGTAGCACGGTGCGGTTTTTACCGGCTTCACGCCGTTTTAGGTCACTGCTGCAGCGCTCCGGTGCTCTGAACCTCCCGGCTGAAGTCGGGAGCACGCCGCACTAAAGGTCGGAGTCAGCTGCTTCTCGCTGGCGGTATAAACCTTGCCGGTTTTCGAACGAGAATACGCTTCGAATCCTTCGCCGACTCAGGTAGACGCGGCACAATAGGTGTCTCCATGGGGGAGAAGCCCCGCTTCATCAAGGTGCTCGGAATCGCCGAATTAGTTATCTTCCGCGGTACCCTGGCCGGCTTCCTCCGGGGTGGCCTTGTCCTGGCTCCAGGGGATTGCGCCGAAAGTGGCAGCAAGCACGCCTGTGGTGAGGATGGCGGCAACAGCTACGCCGGTCATGATGCAGGGGAGGTCAAAGGAGCCGGATTGTCGGTGCAGCCGCGCGCGGCAGCACGCTGAAGTTCTTGGAGGTATATGCGTTGGAACATGCACAGAAAGGCGGCAGTCTAAGCTCAGATTGCCCTACTCCTCGATCGCAGGGTCTTCGGTGAACCAACTCGCGCAACGATGAGGTCTTGTTCTACGGTGCACCCCGCGAACAGAAAAGCACCCCGCTTCCGTGGTGGAAGCGGGGTGCTTCTAGGTTATTGTTTCAGCAATCTATCGGGTCGTACGCCAGCGTCAGTCCAATTGATTTTTTGTGCGTGTCGCAGCAGTTCGTCGCCGTAAATGATCAAACGATTGTGTAGATTTATTTTTGCCTCCCCATCTAATGGGTATCTACTAGTAAATCGAAAGTTAAGGTGAAGTAGTGACTAAACTCTTAAAGCGTATTGTGGCTTCAACTGGAGCAGCAGTTTTGGCCACGTCACTATTGGTGACTCCTTCATTCGGCGCACCCATTACTCCGGAGCTCCAGATAGATACAAGTGATCAAACGTTCGAAACTCTTCGGTCCAACATGCCACAGGGTGACCGTGTCAAGTTCGACCGCCTATCCGGGGCGCAACAGCAAGAACTTTTAATAGCAGCTCTCGACCCGGAATCCACGTTCAATGCTGGGACCGGGAAGTGGAAAAATGTAAAGGAAACAGATTCCAGCGGTGCGGTAGCAGCCGTAGCTCAGCCTGCTGATCTAAATTTTGGGCAGATGGCGGCTACTAAGCGTAAAACGGATTCGCACAAAAAATCGTGGAAAATGTTTGGAATCACCTACGCCTCAGTTGAAGCACGAATGACTTACCAGTACAACGGTAAGACTGTTACCAGCATCAACAGCTGCGGAGGTTTCTATACGAACCTGATTCCACTCAGAACCATTCAATCGATACCTTCGCAGTACTTCGAGAGCAAGAAGACAAAAGCAGTTTGCGAAATCACTTGGCATGTGACCAAGAGCGGCGGTATACAAGAAGGTAAAGCTGTTCAAGGATTGCGTGTAAGCGGGAAAGGAGTTCGCATTGGGTATTGGGACTACGATGCTTGAGATAAATCTATTTGAAGCCATATTCCTCTTCGTGTGGCTTGCTGTGATTGTGATGACTGCTTGGAATCTATGGGTGGAAAGATCTTTCAAAAACCTTGTTGTCTTACTTGCATCAGCAATAATTCCCGTACTGGGCACAGTTGTTGGAATTGTCGTAGGTGGCCTCGAATGGGCCAGACGCGTAAAGGCTCACCGAGAAAGTAAGGCTTGATCACGCCCGCTCTCTCACTGTCTTGGAGAACAAAAGATCGGCCTCGAACCAAAGTAGGGTTCGAGGCCGATCTTTTGTTAGAAGATTCCTGAATATCGACGTCATTTGGATCGGTGGTGATGGGAGCACGCCGCACTAAAGGACGTGCGACATCCGGCTCGGAAACCGCCGGGACTGCGAGGCCTTCCAAACAATGCCGTTCAAGCAAGTCCTTCGGCTGACCGTATTGCTGGCATGACTCATAGTTCATCAAGCGAAATCGAAAGCCTTATCCGACAAGATGCCCTGGGGAAGCCCGGTCGGGTCTACGATCCCCATTTCCTTCGACTCATCAGCCCTCCGTTTGCAACCTCCGTAGAGAGCTAACCGAGGCGATATCTTTCGCCTAAGGCCAGCAGGGCTGCATGGCCCACTTCTTGCCGTGCATCAGGAGCCGCGGTGAAAACTTCATGAAACTCTTTGACGACATCTTTCCAGAGGGCGGATCTTCTGCCCCGACGAGGGCAGTCGATCATCTGGGTTGTCAGGCCAGTCAACCAGAGACAACCGGTACCGGCCAATGACATTGTGTCTACGTTCGCTGTCCAGAACAGAATCGATGCAAGGTACGCGCGCGGTAACCCCTTGGCGTCCGCATGCTTCGGACGTGTTTCGTGCCATGATTCGGGATCTGAAAATCGAAATAGGTTCTGACTTGAGGATTTAGCATCCAAGTGGTGCTGATGTGGTTACTAAAAATCCGTGTTTCGGTACGCTAAAGAGCATGGAATCACGATTCATTCGCAAAGTTCGCACCGCGTCCGGCGTGGTTGCAGTGCAAACCGTGGTGAAAAATGGCCGGACCATGACCGGCGTTGAACACCTGGGCTCTGCGAACACCGACCAAGACCTTGCGGCCCTACTGGCAACAGCGAAAGATCGGCTGCTTCCCGGCCCGGACACCCTCGATTTCAGCGTAGAGCAAGAGCCCGTGACCATAGGCGATATCCCGAACTGGACCGTGCAATAGCTTCCTGAAGAAACACGCTCCGTAGGCCGACCACGCAGCGCCCCAGCCACTGTCCTCTGGGAGATTTTTGAAGCAGCTTGCGACCGGCTCGGGTTCAGCATCCTAGACGCTCCGGCGTTCAAAGCCATGGTGCTGGCGCGGCTGATCGAGCCGACCTCGAAGGCACAGAGCATTCGTGTCCTCAAGCAGGTTGATGCACCCCATCTTTCCTTGCGCACGTTGTTCCGCAGCTTGGGCACCTGCATCGACAAGGACTACCGCGACCTGCTGGCCAAAGCCCTGGCGCCTGCCGACCGGCAACCGCCGGACTGGCTTCTTTAGTCATGTACGACGTAGCCACACTTCATTTTTGAAGCGAAAGCCGAAGAAAAACTGCGCAAAGGTCGGCATGAGCAAGGAACGCCGCGTCGACCCGCAAATCCAGGTCGGACTGCTCGTCGACCCGGCAGGGTTCCCGCTGGAACTGCTTATGTTCGAAGGGAACAAGGCCGAAACCACCGCGATCATCCTCGTGCTCGAAGCGTTCCAGGAACGCCACGGCATCACCGACCTGGTGGTCGTGGCCGACGCCGGGATGCTCTCGGCCAACAACCTGAACGTGATCGAGGATGCCGGGTTCACGTTCATTGTCGGCTCCCGGCTTACCAAGGCACCTTACGACTTTCAAGAATATTTTGATGCCAAAGGCAACAGGTTCACCAATGGGGAGGTACTCGAATCCACCCGCCTGATGGGTACCGGGAAAAATGCCTGGGAACTCAGGGTGGTGTACCAGCGGTCGGCCAAACGCTTGGCCAGGGACAACCGCAATATTAACCTCATGGAACGCAAGGCTCTAGCGGTGGCCGAGGGGAAGTCCCTGTTGAAGAAGATGCGGTTCCTGAAAGTGACTGGAGCCGAGAAAGAGCTGAACGAGAAGATCATCGAACGAGCCAGGATGCTGGCCGGACTCAAAGGCTACGTCACGAATCTGCCAATCGAAGCTGTGCCTGCCACCAAAGTGATTAGTGCTTATCACGACCTGTGGCAGGTTAAAGCGTCTTTCAGGATGACGAAATCAGACCTGCGTGCCAGGCCGATCTTCCACCGTGAAGTGGATTCCCTTGACGCGCATTTGACCGTGGTATTCGCTGCACTGGCTATCGGTCGGCATCTGCAGAAACTGACCGGATTGCCGTTAAAGCGGCTGATCACCGATCTGAAGGCTGTCCGATCAGCGAAGGTGCTGATCAATGGGCAAGTGGTGACCTTCGTTGCGCAGATTACGGAAGGGGTGGGAGAAGTACTTTCCAGACTTCGTGGTGGTTACTAAGGAATTTGGCACGACTCAGGGAAGGGAAAATTGCCCCTCCCATGAGCTCCAGTCCTTGCACAGACTACCTTTAGGCGGTGATCTTTTCGACCGGCTCAGCCCCGGCGCCTGCCGGAACGCTGCGGCGAAGCATGACGAACAGCAAGATCATTCCTGCGGTCAGGGCCATGTGTCCAAGCCCGGCGATGCCGGAGATCATCTTGGATGATTCAAGGCCCAGCACGGTGAGCATGCCGTGGGTGACCTGCATTCCTGCGGTCAGGATTACTCCGGCGTTGTAGATGCCAAGGAACCAGGCATACAGCTTGCGGTGGGCACTGAGGTTGAAGGCCTTCTCCAGCAGCAGGACCAGCAAGGTGACGATGAATCCAAGGACCAGCAAGTGGGTGTGAACCACCGACAGCTGCGTCCAGCCGCCTTCGGGGAATTCATTGATCTTGGTGAATTCGCGGTAGAAGAGTCCGGAAGCAACGCCTACGAGCATGTAGGCAAAGGCGATGTTGATGAGCTTACGCATGGGTTTCACTTTCAATGAGTTCGGCATTCGAAGAATTTTCGGGGGTAATGCTGGTGCCGCGGTATCCGAAGACCGGCGACTTGGCGCGGCCCAGCAAGATGAACAGCGCCGGCAGGAGCAAGGTTCGCACCACGAAGGTGTCCAACAGAACCCCGAGGCCAACGATGAGGCCAAGCTGGCCAAGAACCATCAGGGGCAGACTGGACAGGGCGGCGAAAACGCCGGCCAAGACCACGCCAGCACTGGTGATCACGGCGCCGGTCCGGCTCGTTGCGTTGACGATCGCTTCATCCAGTGGCAGCCGGGCCGCATCTTGCTTGACGCGTTGGGTCAAGAAGATCGTGTAGTCAACACCCAGCGCGACCAGGAAGACGAAGGCCAGCAGCGGCACCTGGACATCCAAGGCGGCCGTGTCGAAGACCATGGAACCGAGCAAGGAACCCAAGCCAACCGCGGCCGCAGCGCTGAGCAAGTTAGTCAGCGACAACACCAGCGCTGTGCGGAATTTGCCGGTAACTACCCAGAGCATCGCCAGGCACACAAGCACGATCAGCGGAGCGATGACCGCGAAGTCACGAAGGTGGCTTTGGTGCGCGTCATAGGCTTCGGCAATGGATCCGCCGACCAACGCCTCGGCGCCGGAAACCTGATTCAATTCGTTGCGCAGCGACTCGATCAGTTCAAAGCTCTGGGGAGAGCCGGATTCGCTGTTGCCGACAACCATCAAGCGTTCGAGCCCGGAATCCGGTAGCGCGGGCAGCAGGGTGGCGCGCTCCACGCCTGGCAAATTTCCGGCTACCGCGGTGACCGCTTCTCCGGTACCAGGTTCTGCCAGTACCGTGATCGGGGCGGTTTCACCGATCGGGAAGTGCTCGGCGAGCCGTTCGGTGGCGGAAGAGGATTCGGTGGCGCTCCGGAACTGCTCGGTCTGGCGCAATCCCACGTTGGTTGCCCCGAGCGCCGAAGCGAGGACCACCAAGATCAAGACCAGTGCCGACAGGTTCACTACCGGACGCTTGATGACCGCGGCGGCGGCCTTGCCCCATAGGGAGCGCTTTGCCGCAGCCTGATCCGGTCGAGGGATCAACGGCCAGAACACCTTCCGGCCACAGAGCGCCAGCAGCGGGGTGAGTACGAACAGGTTGAACGCGGCGGCCACCAGCAGCCCGGCGGCGCAGGCAATTCCCAATCCGCGCGTGTCATCCATAACCGCCAGTGCCAACGACGCCAGGGCGAAAACCACGGTCAGGTTCGAGGAGGCAATCGCTTCGAAGCTATTGCGCCAGGCGCTCGCAAGCGCCGCACGGTGATCGGCATGCTGATGCAGTTCATCGCGGTAGCGCGAAATCAGCAGCAGGGCATAGTTGGTGCCGGCGCCAAAGACCAAGACGCTCAGTACACCAGAGTCGAAGTGCAGATTCAATGGCTGGCTCAGTGCGTTGGCAATGAGACTCGCGCTGCGGTCGGCCATGGCCACCACGATCAGTGGAATCAGCCAGAGAACCGGGGAGCGGTAGGTCAGGATCAGCAGCACCGCAACGATGCCGATGGTCACCGCAAGTAGCGTGAAGTCGGCTCCGGCGAAGGTGGCCGACAGGTCGAGCCCGAATGCTGGAGCGCCGGAGACCTCGATCAAGAATCCCGAATGATTGTGTGCGCTGATCTGTTCGCGCAGCTCGGCAACGAGCTGCCGATCGGCGTCGGTTCCCGCGCTCTCCCAGGAAGCTGTGAGCAAGGAGAGCCGGCCGTCTTCGCTGGGCAGCGGCTGGGAGATCTCCACGGGAAGCGCGGTGGTCAGTTGGCCCGAGATTGTCTCAAGGCCCTTGAGGTCGTTGCTGCTGAGCTTGTGCTGATCGCCGTGGCCGGCGACGAGCAAAGCGGATTCCTTTCCGGAGTCGGGAATCTCTTCCAGAAGCTTTTCTACCTGGGCCGAATCGGAGCCGGTGACCAGAGTGCTGGTGCTGCGTTCGGCTGCCGGCGCGGAGCTGAGCAAACCGAAAACTGCGAGGATGGCTGCGAGCGCTCCGAGCAACCACAGGCGCGCACCGCGCCGTGAGCTGAGCGAGTTCGCTAACGAACTGAGGACTGGATGTTTCATACTTCTAGTCAATGCCAAATATGGGTCTGGCGAATCGTGGAAGCGTTCGAATTGCTTGTCAACCGTTCGGTTGATACCGCAGGAGGTTGCGGGTTGCTAAATTAGTCCGTGATTGCGTGCGGCCTGCACCGCCGCGGTGCGGGTAGGGGCCTGGAGCTTGTCGAAAATATGCACCAAATGGGTCTTCACCGTCGCTTCGGAAACGAAGAGCGTACGCGCAATTTCGCGGTTGCTCGAACCGGTGGCCAGATGCTTGAGCACTTCTGTTTCCCTGCTGGTCAAGGTAATTTTTGGTTTACGCAGACCGGCAACGACGCGTTGAGCCATCTCGGGAGCCAGTACCGTGTATCCGGCTGCCGCTTGGCGTACCGAGTCGATGATGGTTTGCGCGGCGACGTCCTTGAGCAGATACCCCGCGGCTCCGGCTTCGATGCACTGCAGGATCTCGGCATCTTTGTCGAAGGTGGTCAAGATGATCACCTGTGGCGGATTGGGCAGTGCACGCAAGGCAACGGTGGTCGCGACGCCGTTCATTCCCTCACCCAGACGGAGGTCGCACAACACGACGTCCACCGGATTTTTGGTGGCCAAGCCGACCGCTTCTTCTCCACTGCCTGCCTCGCAACGTACGGTAATTTCGTCGTAGTTCGCGAATAGCGCGCGCAGCCCGGTGCGCACGATCGGATGGTCGTCAACCAGCATCAGATTAATCAATTGCCCGCCTCCGGGTTCTTCAATGGGACGTAGGCCGACAGTGCCGTGCCTTCGCCCAAGGTGCTTTCAATGTCCAGCCCGCCACCTAGTTCGCGAAGCCGTTGGCGCATGGCGGGCAGTCCGAATCCTCCGGATTCGAGGTTCTTGCCGAGGGTGGATTGCCAGTTGCTCAGGTTGAATCCAATGCCATCATCAACGATATCGAGTCTGATGGCGTCTCCCGTGTCGACTAGCGAAACGACGGTTTTAGCGGCTTTCGCATGCCGGCGTACGTTGGCGAGCGCGGACTGAGCGGTGCGCAGCAGCGCCACCTGTATGCCCGGATCCAGTACGGGGAGTTCGGCATCTACGCGCAGTTCGCTGGATACCGAGCTGTCCTTTTCGAAATCTACCAGCATGCGCCGCAAGGCCCCGGCCAGGGCTTGCGCATCGAGTTCGCTGGGCGACATCGCGGTAATGATTCTACGCAGGTCGGTGAGCCCTTGCCCGGAGAGCGCCTCGATCCGGTCCAGGGCCTGGAAAGCCTGCGGGGCTTGTTGGGAATCCAGGGCGGCCTTCGCGTGGAGGCCGATGGAGGAGAGCTGCTGGGCTATGGTGTCGTGAATTTCGCGGGCTACGCGGGTGCGTTCGGCTAGGGCGCCGGCTTCATGCTGGGAGCGGGCCAGCTCTTCTTGGAGGTCCGCCATTTCCTGATGGGCGCGCAGCAGTGAGGAGACCAGTTCGTTGCGCTCGGCGATGTCGCTTTCCAGCTGCAGGTAACCGCGCGAGATGCCCCAGGCGAAGGTTCCGCCGACTAGCGGGCCGACAATTCCAGAAGCCGTGGTTTGCCCCTGATGGAGGAACGGGGCTACGACCGTCACCACGTAAACCGCAGCCGACCACAGCACAGAGAGCCCCAGGGCCAGCTGGTGCCCGATGAGCAGCCAGAGGCTGAACGCCAGCCACATGAATTCCGGTGAGGCCACCATGCCTAAAGCCCAGATGGCCAACAGGACCGCCAACCAGTATCCGGGGAGCCTCGTGCTTCCCTTGGACCGCAATACGACAAACCCGAAAAGATACCACAGGCCGAAGAGCGTGCTCGCTGCGACGGACAGCCAGGTGCCGGAGGTTGGACTGGAGATGGCTCGCAGCAGTGCGACGAGCAGGAGCACCGCGGTGATCAGGTGCTGGCCCCAACGCAGCGCGCGCACCGAGAGGACGCGTTGCTTGGAGATCCTTTCCGAAGATTTCCCCCTGCCCAATGCCGAAGTTGCGGTGCCTTCAGCGGTGTCCATAGTTGGCCCACCGCCTCGACAACATCTGCCTTGCACAAGAATTCATGTCTTTGACTCTATCTAAACGCAGGGCCACGCGGGCTTAAGGCGCGATGTTGATTCCGCGGACGCCAGCGCTCGATTCGGGCTCGATCAGTTCTTTAGTTCCGATTCATACCGCGTTTGGCAGCGCGTGGTTTCCATCAGGGATCGTGGCAGAAGTCCCGTTGAGAAAACTAAGGAGATATCTGAGATGAAACTACGTTCCCTCGCAGTAGGCGCGTTGGCCGCCTGCTTAGCCACCACCGCACTCAGCCCGGCCATGGCAGCGCCCAAGGGTGATCAGGACGAGACTATCTTGATCGGCCACCGTGGCGCCGCCGGGGTGGCCCCGGAAAACACCCTTGCAGCGATCGACGCCGGCAGCCGTTCAGGTGCCCAATTCGTTGAGATCGATATCCAGCTCTCCGCCGACGGGGTTCCGTTCATCTTCCACGACAATACCCCCGCCCGCACCACCAATGTGGCCGAGGTCTTCCCCGGCCGCGAAGCTGACCCCATCACCTCCTTCACCTGGGCTGAGCTGCAGCAGCTGGACGCGGGTTCATACTTCTCCGCGGAGTTCACCGGCGAAGGAATCCCGCACTTCGACGCGGTTGCAGATGCGCTGAACGGCGAAACCGGTGTGTTTATCGAGATCAAGTCGCCAGCTAATTCTCCCGGGGTCGAGCAAGTGGTCGCCGATTACCTGGCCACCGATCCGCAGTGGAGCGCATTGGAAGACGCCGGAAAGATCGAGGTGCTCAGCTTCGATGCGACGTCGAACAAGAAGTTCGCAGAAATCGCTCCGGAGGTTCCCTTGCAGCAGTTGGTCGGAACCGTTCCAAGCGAATCCGAGTTGGCAGAAATTTCCGCTTTCGCCGATTCCTTCGGAACCAACTACCGCACCCTGGATGAAGCCGGCGCGCAGCGTGTGAAGGCTGCAGGTCTGGGCTTGGGCGTGTATACGGTGAACTCTGCCGAAGCCGCGCAGGCTTCGTTGGATCTGGGCGTGGAACGCCTGACCGGTGATTTCCCCCGGGAGATTCAGCGTCATTTGAAGGGGCAGAAGATTTTCCCATCGAATAACGGCGTGGTCATCGGCGATTCGGTCAACGACGTTCCGGGCAATGATCTCCAGGCCGAGACCGGCGAGCATGTGGTACTGAGCAACACCGGCAAGCGCACCATCGACGTCTCCGGCTACCTCGTTCGAGATGCTGGAAACAACCTGTTGCCGGTTGGTCAGGGATACTTGCTGGAACCAGGCGACGAGCTGCGCGTTTACACCGGTCCGGGCACCAACGCTGAGGACGCCTACTATAACGGTGGCACCGCTAACGTGCTGAACAACGGTGGCGATTCGCTGGCCCTGTGGACCGCGGACGGCAAGCTGGCCGATACCTTCTCCAACTAATTCCGGGAGTGGCTGTTCTCCGGGCCGCGCAGGAGGCATGCTCCGCCCGGGGAACGGCGCCGTTTAATTAGTGAGCACGTGGTCCCAGAGATACTGTTCGCCGACTACCGGAAGTCCATAGTCGCGTGCCTTGCGCGCCTTGCCGGATAGCGAATCCGGGTCGGCTGCCACCAGCATGCCGACTTTCTTCGTCACCGCTGGGTGCGGCTTGAAACCAGCTTGGGTTAATAGGGATTCCATCTCCGCGCGCGGACGGCTCATCTCGCCGGTCAACACAATGAGGCTCCCGGGTTCCAATCGCTTGTGAATCGCACCGGGACCTTGCACGGTGGCCACCGAATCACCGCGGGCCGGAGGGCGCAACGCCTGCTCTAGCGTGGCTTGACCGATGCCCAGCAGTTTGGCTACCTGTTGCAGATCCGAGCGTTCGGCACCGGTGAGCACCCCGTCATGCCAGGCCGCAGTCGCCAATGAAGCGAAGTAATCCAGGTGTAGTTCCACCGCCCGAGCCCGATCGATTCCCAAGGAGCCTGCCAGCTCAACAAGTTGCGCCTGCTCATGGGCCGAGAGGTAGCGGTCGATCAAAGCTTGATCCAGCACGGCAAAATAGTCGTCGAATTGCTCCGCACCGGTCATTTCGGGCAGGCGCTGGACCAAGCGCTCTAAAAAGTGCTCCGCCGAAGCGCTATCGCCGACGCTTCGCTTCGCCGGGGCGAGCAGGACTTCCGGAGCCTGCGTCCGCCATCTTGCGCCGGCGGCTTGCTCCAGGCACTGGTCCCAGTCGGGCAGCGTTGGCTCTAGCTCCAGGTACCGTGAGAGCAATACCGCCGTTGCTTCGGCATCACCCGCGGCGCTGTGCGCCTGCTGCAAGGTAATGCCAAAGGAGTCACAGCAGTCTTGCAGGGATCGTCCGGCGCCTTGCAGGAACTGGTGGGACATGCGCATGGTGCACAGTCCCCGGGGCAAGTAGAAGTCTGGAAGCGAGCGCCCTGCTCGGGCAAACTCTGCTTCGAGGAATCGCGCGTCGAAGGACAAATTGTGGGCGACCGCCACGGTGCCCGAAAGCCGCCACTCCAACTCGTCTGCAATCTGCTCAAAGCTGGGAGCCTGCAGCACGTCGCGTGCCTGAATTCCATGGATGCTTTGCTTGCCAAGGTCACGTCCGGGATTGACCAGTGTTTCCCAACGGTCAACGATCTGTCCTTGGCGATCCATTCTCAGCACCGCAATCTCGGCGATTCGATCGTGCGCACCGGGAAATAGCCCGGTGGTTTCCGTGTCTATAACCGCGAAAAGCCCGTGATCCATTTCCCGCCCCTAAATTTTGTGTCCTGCTTTCAAACTAGCCGGAGACATGGAGGGAATGCTAGTGCAGGCTGCTCCGGCCAACCACGGGCTCGCTAGCCCGGCTGGTCGGTGAGGATGACCAATTGAGCGGTGGCACGGGTCATCGCAATGTACCTGTGCACTGCTCCGGAAATTCCCGGGTCGAAATTTTCCGGACGGTTCAGGACCACCAGGTCAAATTCAAGTCCCTTCGCTTGTTCCGGGCTCAACGCGCGGATCCGGTCCGTGTCGTTAAAGCTCGGGTCGCCAATGACCACGCCGACCCCGAGCGGATGTTCGTCTTGCCACTGGCGCAAAAGGTCCTGTTGCCGTTCAGGCCTGGCGTAAATGACCGCCGCACCATCGGTCCGGATCGAGGAGGGCACGTTTGCATCTGGCAGCTGCTCACGAATCGCCGATTCGGCTGCGTCCATGATCTGTTCGGTGGTGCGGTAGTTCACGCTTAGCGAGGCAACACGGCAACGGGAAATGCCCGCGTGCGCCAGACGCTGTTCCCATGTTTCGGTAAACCCGCCAGCGGCTTGGGCTCGGTCGCCGACGATCGTCAGGCTCCCGGAAGGGCAGCGCCGCAGCACCATGGCCCACTGCGCTTCGGTGAGATCCTGCGCCTCGTCGATGATGATATGCGCGAAAGGCCCAGCCAAGGCGTCGGGGGACGGGTCGGCTTCGGTGCGCTGGCGAATCAAGGTGTCTTGAAGGTCCGCATGGCGCAACTGAGAGGAGAGATCTTCCATATCGTCTGCGGCAGAAATCAGATCATCGATAACCTGGCTCATCAGGTCCCGTTCGGCGACCAGCCGGGCCTCGCGTCGACGCGCCGCTGCCTCAAGCTCCGGATCGCCCACCAGAAAACGCGCGGCATCCAGCAGCGGCCCGTCTTCGACGGTGAATGCGCTCGGGTCCTTGCGGAACAAGAGTTCGGATTGCTCATTGGTGAGCCACGGTGCGCTGTAGCGCAGCAGCGCCGGAATGGAGTACAGCGCGCTCAGCAGTTTTGCCGGACCCAATAGCGGCCAGTGCGCTTCGAAGGCTTGTGCCAACTGAACGTTCTGGGCCAGTTCGCTGCGGACTTGCTTCTCGGGCGCGCAGCCTTCGGGAAGCTGTTCGAGCAGGATTTCTTCGAGCGCCTCTCGAATCTGCAGCCGGGACTCGTTGTGGTTGGTGCCCGGCTCGACCGCCGCGAAGGCATGCTCCCAGTGCCGCACCGTCAACCGCAGATCGGCCCACTGGGTCTCGACGAGCAGGTCTTGGGCTGGCGGTTGCTCGAATACGCTCACCGCCCGGCGCAGGGCAGCCAGCATGGCTCCCGAGGTCTTCAGCGTCGCTACCTCGCTGGAGGCCTCCGGTTGCGCCGCGCGAATTTCGGGGACCATTGCCTGCAAGGTGGAAATGAGCACATCTTCCTCGCCCAGGTTTGGCAGGATATCCGAGACATAGGCGGTGTAGGCATTGTGCGGGCCGAGCACCAGCACGCGACCGCCACGGCCTTGCAGCTGCGCGTCGGCATGCAATAGGTAGGCGGCGCGGTGCAGCGCAACGACGGTCTTGCCGGTTCCGGGTCCGCCGTCCACCACTAGTGCTCCCTTGGCAGCGGAACGGATGATGGCGTCCTGATCCGCCTGGATGGTTGAGAGCACATCCTGCATTTTTCCAATCCGGTTGGCACCGAGAGAGGCCAGGAATGCGGAATGTTCGTCCAAGGAGGGGCTCGCGGTGAGCTGCGCCAGGTCGAAGACCTCATCCCAGAAGTCGATAATGGCCCCTTGGCGCCAACGATAGCGCCGCCTGCTGGAGAGATTCATCGGATGAGCGTGCGTTGCAGCGAAGAATGGTTCGGCGGCCGGCGCACGCCAGTCCACCAGCAATTGCGCGGAGTTTTCATCGGAGAGTCCGGCTCTTCCCACGTAAGTGCGCCGTCCGGTGCTTGCCTCAACCATGAACCCCAAGCATGCCTCTGGGCCTAAGCGTTCGAGCGCGTGCAGCCTGCGGGCTAGCTGGTGCAAGTCAACATCGCGATCCAGGGACTGCTGCAGGTTTCCGGCCCTGTCTTGACCGCGCAAGGCGATGCGCTGAGCCGCTTCCTGACGCTGCGCATCCACGCGCTGAGCGATGCGGCGAAGCTGATGCTGATCTTCAAAAATTTGCTCGATTATTTGCTGGTTCTCCATAGGCTCGGATAGGCGGAAATAGCCGTGAATCGGATCGGTGCGCATAATCATTGCTCCGGTCTTTTGCTGCGAAAGCGGTGGGGGACAAGTACCTATTGTGAGCCTTGCAGGGGGTCTTGCGGCAAGACCCCCTGCAGGCTATATTCTGAAAATGTAGGGACAATTGATGTTCCACTTTCACTGGGCATTCCGGCCCTGGCTCAACCTGCTTTCGATGCTCCGCCTCTTGTTTCTCCGAACGGCTAGCTCGCCTTGCTCGCAAATTTGGGGGAAACGCATATTTTCGTAATTGACCTATTGGTTGTTTCTCTAATCCTTGATGTTTATCGCAAAATTTGATTAGCTGGGAGTCCTATCCAGATGCCAAGGGCGGAAGCGGCCGATGACTCAAGAGCTGAACATTCGACGAAGCGCGGCGGGTACTGCCCTGATCATGTTCATTGCCGGGCAGGCCGGAACTCTGAGTTGGCCTTGGGCGTTTGGCCTGGCCGGCTCTTTGGCGGTCATTGGAGTTCTGCGTCTGGCGATCGAGCGCAAGGCAGGGCCGAACTTGCGGCGTATCACGATGAAACCGGGTCTGCTCCTTTGCATGGTGCTCATGATGCTCGCTTCGGGATTGCTTTCCGAGCTGGACCCCGTGGTGCGATTGCTGCTTGGTGCCGGCGCGGCCGTATTGCTCTACCGCATCGCGCTGCGCGATGGCGAAAAGCAGATCCAGCGGTACGTTGAAGACGTTGAGAGTGATCCAGCTTTCATCGCGGTGAATTGAGTTTTCAGCGCCTGCCAGACGCGCTAGACTGGAAAGCATACGACGTTGATCCGGATATCGCCGGGGAGTCCTTGGAAGAACCCTCGGGATGACTCTTTTGCTCCCGAATTAGTAGAACCAAGCGGGACCAGCCCGTCACAGCTGATGAGAAGCGGTTCGCCACTTGTGTGCGCAAGCATCACGGTGGCGGATAAGCGGGGTGGTACCGCGGCCAAGTGCCGTCCTCGTAGGCAAGATTTTCGACCCTACGCTTGAAGGATGGCCATTTCGATGAGCTTCTACCCAAAGGTCACCACCGACCCGACCGGTTCAACCCCGGCTTCACCGCGTTTCCCAGAAATTGAGAAGCGCGTCCTCGAATACTGGAAGAACGATGATACCTTCCAGGCCTCCATCGACCAGCGCGAGGGCGAAGAATTCGTCTTCTACGACGGTCCGCCCTTCGCCAATGGCCTGCCGCACTACGGACACCTGCTCACCGGCTACGTCAAGGACCTGGTAGCCCGCTACCAGACCCAGCGCGGCAAGCGCGTCGAACGCCGCTTCGGCTGGGATACCCACGGCCTGCCGGCCGAGCTGGAAGCCATGAAGCAGCTGGGCATGACCGACAAGCAGCAGATCGAATCCATGGGCATCGACAAGTTTAATGACGCCTGCCGCACCTCGGTGATGAAGTATGCCGACGAATGGCAGAACTACGTCACCCGCCAGGCACGCTGGGTCGACTTCGAAAACGACTACAAGACGCTGAACGTCGAGTACATGGAATCGGTCATCTGGGCCTTCAAGCAGCTCAGCGACAAGGGGCTGACCTACCAGGGCTTCCGCGTCCTGCCGTACTGCTGGAAGGACGAGACCCCGCTGTCCAACCATGAGCTGCGCATGGATGACGACGTCTATAAGAACCGCCAGGACCAGACCGTCACCGTGGGCTTTACCGTTCTTGCCGGTGAAACCGAGGCATCCCAGGCGCTGGCCGGTGTGCAGGCCCTGGCCTGGACGACTACCCCGTGGACCCTGCCAACCAACGCGGCGCTGGCGGTTCACCCAAGCATCGAGTACGTGGTGGTTCCGGCAGGCGAGGCCGGAGTGAAAGCCTCCGCGGCAGCCGGGCCGTTCCTGCTGGCCCGCGACCTGCTCGGCTCCTACGCCAAGGAGCTTGGCTACAAGGATGTGAAGGAAGCGGCCGCCGCCATCACCGCCAGCTACCAGGGCTCCGAGCTTGCAGGCGTGCGCTACGCGCCACTGTGGGACACCTTCGCCGACGTGGAGAAGTACGAAACGCAGAACGCCTGGCAGATCGTCACCGCGGACTACGTCACCGTCGCCGACGGTACCGGCATCGTGCACCAGGCCCCGGCCTACGGTGAAGATGACCAGAAGGTCTGCGAAGAGCACGGCATCCCGGTGATCCTCTCGGTGGATGAGGGAGCGAAGTTCCTGCCGCTGTTCGCCGGCGGACCGCTGAACGACATCGCGGGCGTGCAGGTCTTCGAGGCCAACAAGACCATCACCAATGTGCTCAAGGAAGACGGCAAGCTAGTCAAGCAGGCCTCCTACGAGCACTCCTACCCGCACTGCTGGCGTTGCCGCACTCCGCTGATCTACCGTGCCGTCTCCTCGTGGTACGTGGAAGTCACCAAGATCAAGGACCGCATGGTCGAGCTCAACGAGCAGATCAACTGGATCCCGGGCAATGTCAAGCACGGTCAGTTCGGCAAGTGGCTGGAAAACGCCCGCGACTGGTCCATCTCGCGCAACCGCTACTGGGGTTCGCCGATCCCGGTCTGGGAATGCTCGGGAGCCGAATGCACGCACCGCGAGGTCTTCGGTTCGCTGGAAGAAATCAAGAACTTCTTCGGCCGCCTGCCGCTGAACCACGAGGGCCAGCCGGATCTGCACCGCCCATTCATCGACGAGCTGACCCGCGCCCACGAAGGCTGCGCCGAGTCCGGCACCCTCACCCGTGTCGAAGACGTGCTGGATGTCTGGTTCGACTCCGGGTCGATGCCTTACGCCCAGGCGCACTACCCCTTCGAAAACAGCGAATGGTTTGATTCCGGGCACCACCCGGCGGACTTCATCGTGGAGTACATCGGGCAGACCCGCGGCTGGTTCTACACCATGCACGTGCTGTCCACCGCGCTCTTCGACCGCCCCGCCTACACGAACGTGATCTCCCATGGCATCGTGCTCGGCTCGGACGGGCAGAAGATGAGCAAGTCGCTGCAGAACTACCCGAACGTCACCGAGGTCCTGGACCGCGACGGCGCGGACGCCATGCGCTGGTTCCTGATGTCCTCCCCGATCCTGCGCGGCGGCAACCTGGTTGTCACCGAACAGGGAATCCGTGACGGCGTGCGCCAGGTGCTGCTGCCCTTGTGGAACGTGTGGCACTTCTTCAACCTGTACACCAACTCCGCGAATAACGGGGCCGGCTACGAGGCGAAGCGCTCGCACAGCTCCACCGATCCGCTGGACCAGTACATGCTGGCCGCCACCGGGGCACTGGTCCGCGAGGTCACCGAGGCGCTGGACGGCTACGAGGTCTCGGAAGCCACCGAAGCGGTGCGCCACTACATGGACACGCTGACCAACTGGTATGTGCGCCGGTCCCGCCAGCGCTTCTTCGAAGAAGACACCCAGGCCTTCGACACCCTGTACACGGCGCTCGAAACCCTGGTGAAGGTCGCCGCCTCGCTGCTGCCGCTGGCCAGCGAGGAGATCTACCGCGGGCTGACCGGGAAACGCTCGGTGCACCTGACCGATTGGCCAGAGGCCGCGGATTTCCCGGCAGATGCCCAATTGCTCGAAACCATGGAAACCACCCGCAGAATCTGCTCGGTGGGCTCCTCGCTGCGCAAGGCGAAGAACCTGCGCGTGCGCCTGCCGCTGGCGGAGTTGAAGGTGGTGCTCACCGACGCTGCCCGACTGGAAGGCACCTACGCTTCGATCATCAAGGATGAGCTGAACCTGAAGCGCGTCACGCTGATCGACGCCGAAGGCGTGGACACCGCCAGCTACGGCATCAGCCAGCAGCTGGTGGTCAACGCCCGCGCCGCCGGCCCGCGCCTGGGCAAGTCCGTGCAGCAGGCCATCAAGGGGGCGAAGTCCGGTGACTGGTCGGTGACCGACGGTGTGGTTACCGCCGGCGGCCTGGAACTGGCCGAGGGCGAATACGCCTTGGACACCGTGGTGGATGAGGCAGCCGAAATCGCCGCCGCGGTCATCGACGGAGGCTTCCTGGTGCTCGATACCGAGGTCACCACCGAGCTGGCCGCCGAGGGCACCGCCCGCGATATGATCCGTGCGATCCAGTCCGCCCGCAAGGAAGCGGATCTGCAGGTCTCGGACCGTATCCGCACGGTCATCACCGCCTCCGCCGAGGTGGTGGCGGCGCTGGAATTGAACCGCGAACTGCTGAGCAGCGAAACCTTAACCGCCCAGCTGGACCTAGTTGCCAACGGGGCGCTAACCGAAGCGAAGATCGAAGTGGAGCCCACCGTATGAGCGATCTAGAACGCGTTTACGCGCAACTGCTGGCGCGCGCGCCGGAAAATAAGATTGAACCGCGCATGGAACCGATGTTCCGTGCCATGGAGATCCTCGGCGAACCGCAGAAGTCCTCCCCGGTCATCCACATCACCGGTACCAACGGGAAGACCTCCACCGCGCGGATGATCGAGTCCCTGCTGCAGGCCCACGATATCCGCACCGGCCGGTACTCCTCGCCGCATCTGGTGAAGGTCACCGAGCGGATCAGCATCGATGGGGAACCCGTCGACGATGAGACTTTCGTCCGCGTTTGGGATGAGATTTCACCGTTCCTGGACCTGGTGGATGCCGAATTGACCGAGCAGGGCGAAAACCGGTTGACCTACTTCGAAGCGGTGACCATCCTGGCCTTCGCGATCTTCGCCGAAGTTCCGGTGGAGGTGGTGGTGCTGGAGGTAGGCCTCGGCGGAATCACGGACGCGACCAACGTGTCCGATGCCGAAGTTTCGGTGATCACCCCGATTTCCTTGGACCACACCGACCTGCTGGGGGATACCCCGGGACTGATTGCCGAAGAAAAGATCGGGATCCTCAAGCCCGGCGGTTACCTGGTCTCCGCGGTCCAGCCGGTGGACGCGGCGGATGTGCTGCTCGCCAAGGTGCGCGAGCTTGAAGTTCCCGTGGCTTTCGAATCGCTGGACTTCAAGCTCATCGAGCGCACCATGGGCGTTGGCGGCCAGGTATTGGCCATCGAGGGGCAGGCGGCTCGCTACGAGGAGATTTATCTTCCGCTCTACGGCGCGCACCAGGCACAGAACGCCGTCGTGGCGCTGGCAGCGGTCGAGGCCTTCCTCGGCGGCGGAGAACGTGAACTGAATATCGAGCTGGTCCGCAACGGATTCGCCGCAACGACCAGCCCGGGCCGCCTGGAACTGGTGCGCAGCGCGCCCAGCGTCCTGGTTGATGCGGGGCACAACACGGACGGCCTCAAAGCCAGCGCCGAAGCCATCAAGGAATCCTTCGGGTTCTCCCGCCTGGTGCTCATGGTGGGGATCCTGCGCGAGAAGGACGCCGAAGCGATGCTCTACACCATGCGTGAAGAGTACGGCGATCTGGTTGATGACCTGTGCCTGACCCAGTCTTCCTCGCCGCGGGCCATTCCCGCGGGGGAGCTGGCCACCCTGGCAGTCGATGCCGGGTGGCCCGAAGAAGACCTGCATGTCACCGAGAATCTTGAAGACGCCGTGGAATGGTGCGTTGGCCGTGCAGAGGCCGGGGAAGACCTGGCCGGCGGCGTCCTGGTGACCGGTTCGATTACACTGGTGGGCGAAATCTCACTACTGCTCAAGGGAGGGCAGAACTCCTAATGGCCAAGCTAACTAGGGCGCAACGCGAATGGCACCCGGGGATGAAGAAGAAGCAACGTTCCACCAAGGTGATGTTTGCTTCGACCGTATTGACTTGCGAGGCGTTCCTGGCAATCTTCGTCACCTTGGCCGCCTTCGGGCTCAAGCGTGCCGAACCAGCACTGGTGCTCAGCCTCGGCGCCGCAGTGGCGGTACTGTGCATCATCACCTGTGCGTTGCTCCGCAAACCGGCAGGATACCTGATCGGCTGGATCCTGCAGGTGGTCTTCTTCCTGTGCGGGTTCATCTTGGTGGACATGTTCTACCTGTCGGTCTTCTTCGGACTGTGCTGGTGGTACGCGCTGAAGAAGGGCGGGGAAATCGACGTGGAGAATAAGCGTCGCGCGGCCGCTCAGCAGGAGTGGGACCGCGCTCATCCGAACGTAGAATCTTAAACAGACCAAAAGTATCAAAGAACGAAGAGGTAGAAACATGACCGAACGTACTCTCATTCTCGTCAAGCCAGACGGTGTGAAGCGCGGCCTGACCGGCCAGATCCTTGCCCGCGTCGAAGCGAAGGGCTACAGCATCGCCGAGCTGAAGCAGCTGAACGCTTCGCGCGAGGTGCTCGCCGAACACTATGCCGAGCACGAAGGCAAGCCATTCTACGAGCCACTGGTTGAGTTCATGCTCTCGGGACCGATCGTCGCCATCGTTGCCGAAGGCCACGGCGTGATCCCAGGTTTCCGTTCGCTGGCGGGAACCACCGATCCAACCACCGCCGCACCGGGCACCATCCGCGGTGACTTCGGCCGCGATTGGGGCCTGAAGGTTCAGCAGAACCTGGTTCACGGTTCGGACTCCGTCGAGTCCGCGGAACGTGAGATCGGCATCTGGTTCGGTAAGTAGACCGCTCAAGTCCCTCTCGCACGAGAGAAGGAAATCCCCGTGGGGATCCACTAGTGACGTGGATCCCTACGGGGATTTTTCGGTTCCGGAAACGCTGGACAGCAAATCGGTGGAGCAGCCTGAGGGGGCTTGGCGGCGCGGAGCATGGCGGACGTGGAGTCTATCCGATGGATCCGGCGGGACACTATGTGTAGCTGATCAATAAGCCGCATCTCTGGGCAGCTGGCCCGAGTGCGTGGCAGGGCCCTAGAACCAGTCGTCGAGGGAGTTGTGCGCATGCGGCAGCAGGGCCGCACCGGTGGCCGGCGAAGAGCCCCATAAGGTTTCCGTTGAAGGACGCAGCGAAGACTGGCGGATCGAATCATAATCATCTTTGGAGATCATGACGACAGATTCTCTCGGGGACCTGGAAACGGAGACGACAGCATGCTCGGAGACTACGTTGTCGACAAGACTCGAGAAATTCTTTAGTGCTTCCTCATAGCTGAAATTCAGCATGAGTACCTCCCAAATATCGCGGTGAGCGCCTGACGGCACTTCGAGTTTGAGTAGAAGTGTGTCCCGAACTAGCGCTTCGTGCTCCCTGCTGATCGAGCGACGGGGCAGTGGCAAGAATTCTCAAGGAGTTGCTCTTGCCACTTCAATACACATCTTTCACTTGAGTCACATTAAACACATCCGTCTATGAAAGCGCAATGTTGCGCGTCATCATGTGGCGGCTTCAGTCGGTAGCAAGCCGTGCAAAGAGCAAGGAATCGCGGCGTCGATCGCGAACGAGTTTATGCTCGCGCAAATGCCCTTCGTAGGCGAACCCGGCCTTTTCCAGCACGCGTCGGGAGGCCAAATTCTCGGGGGCGCAAGTGGCTGTGATGCGGTGCAGATCCAGGGAAGAAAATCCAAGATCGAGCAGCATCTTCGTTGCCAGCGTGGCGTAGCCGCGACCCCAGAATTTGCGATTCAGGCTATAGCCCAGTTCACCGCGGCGGTGGTCCGCATCGGTGCTCCACACCGCCGCGCCTCCGATCACCTGTTCATCGACGAGGACCGCCAACGTCAGCGCTTGGCTGTTGGGCAGGCTGGCTTCTAAGAGATACTGCCGGGTCTGCTCTGCGGAATTCGGACCCCACTCGGCATATCGGTAGACCATGGGGTCCGTGGCGTACTCGTGGACCGCTGCGAAATCCGAAGCCCGGTATCGCCCCAACGACACCCCCTCGCGTGTGGCGATCACTTCTCGATCGGGTAAAGTCACCGAAATTCCTTTCTGGAGGGGAAGAAAAAGGTCTTGGCCTCATCCAAGGGATGAGGCCAAGACCGGAGGCAAGGAAACGCTAGCTATTGTCTGCGCTAGGCGCAGGCTCTGGGTTAGCGGTTTCTTTGGCTTTTTCTACGAGGCTTGGCTTCTCCTCGGGTTTGACCTTCTCTCGGATGTCTTTTTTCGCGTCATCCACCGCATCCGAATTATCGCGATCGGTCCACACCTTGATCACTGCCCACGCTGCGGCGGTCAGCGGCACGGACAGCACGGCGCCGATAATACCTGCAAGTACGGTACCAGCGGTCAAGGCCATCAAGACCACCAGCGCGTGCAAGTTCAGTGCGTTTGCCATCACCACCGGCTGCAGGAAGTTGCCCTCCAGCTGATTGACCAGGATGACTGCGGCCAGCACGATCAGGGCTACCACAGGACCGTTGGTGACCAAGGCGATCAGGGTAGCCAAAATGCCTGCCACGGTGGCACCAACCATCGGAATGAACGAACCGAGGAACACGATGACGCCCAGGGGAAGCGCTAGCGGAACCTGCAGGATCAGCAAGGTTGCGGTAATGCCCAAGGTGTCCACCGCGGCCACAGTAGCGGTTCCTCGAATATAGCCGCCGAAGGTGCGCAGCGCCCGGTCACCGGAAAGGATCCACTTATTGCGGTAGTGCTTGGGCGTCCAAGACACTGCAAAGGCCCAGATCCGGTCGCCATCTTTCAGGAAGAAGAACAAGATCACCAGGAGCAAGATCAAGCCCGTCACGAAGCTACCTGCGGCACTGAGCGTGTTCAGAGCGCCGGTGCCGAATTGGGAACTGGTCAGGAACGAGGTCACCGTGTCCACGACGCCGTCGATCTGGCTCTGATCGATGGACAATGGCATATTGCCGATGATTCCCTGCGCCATGTCGTTGAGCTGATTGAAGCCTTCGACCGCTTGGTCGACCAGCTTTGGCCATTCCTTAATGACCGAGAAGACCAACCCGGTGCCGATGCCGCCGAGCACCAACAGGGAGCTGAGGAAGACGATCCAGGCGGAGATCAAAGGAGAAAAGACCTTGCGAAGCTTCAGCACCAAGGGCCACAGCGCGCACGAGATAATCACTGCAAGCAACGTTGGAATGACGATCATCGTCAGACGCAAGAGTCCGATGATGAAGAAGGTGGTTAAGGTGCCAACGATCAAGACCTGGGCGCTGCGGATACCGAGGCGCCCGAGCATGTCCGTCCACAGGGAATGCACGGTGAAGTTTGGCTTGGTAACCTCTGACTCGCTGAGCAATTCACCTACCGGAGGTTCCGGGGTCGGTGCCGGAGCAGCCGGTGGCTTGCGCTTGGGTAGCTTTAGTTTGCGGAGAAAATCCATTGGTGCTCCTTGAGGCTGATACTAACTAGCTCCAACAATAGGCTAACGAGTTGATTAGGAATTGCCACAACGCCGAGGAAACGTCATTTCGGCGCTGGCTTTCGCTTTTACGCTCACAAAGCACATGAAAAAGGGGTGTTTCTCCACCTAAGGTTGAAGAAACACCCCCATTTCCAAATTCCCGGATTAGCGGCCGAAATACTCGTCAGCCAGCAGGCTCATCAGAATGCGGTCGTGGAACGCCCCATCGTGAAAACCAGCCTGGCGGTTTCGCCCTTCCTCGCGGAACCCGGCGCGGGAGAACGTGCGCAAAGCCCGCTCGTTATAGGCCCAGATCCCTAGCCCGACCCGGTTCAGCCCCATTTCGCGGAAGCCGAAGTCCACGATCATCTTGGTTGCGACCGTGCCGTATCCCTGCCCAACATTGGAACCGCCGATCATCAGCATGAGATCCGCCGAACGGGCCGGGGCGTTGAAATTGTAGAGTGCGGTGTGGCCGATTAGCGTGTCGTCGGGCAACGTAATTGAAAGGCCTACACCATCCTTGGTGCCTCGGTTCAGGCTCCAGCTCTTGAATAGGTTTGCGGCTTCGACGCCGGGATGCGGAAGTACGATATTTCCCTGCAGCGCCATGAATTCCGGGCTATTCCACCATTGGGCCAGGATCGAGAGATCTTCATCCTGTAGTTCGCGTAGCCGGATCGTGTCCGAAGTCAGTAGATTGATGCCGTAATCTTGGGCGTTTTCTGTATTCCATTTGTGGCTTCCCATGACCCTAATCTAGTCGCTTTAGCTTGGAGCCGGGTGACCTGCCTCATTTTAAAGTCTCGTGCCTAGGCGTGGGATGCGGCGTAAAGTCATCGATAAATTGCGTGTTCATCAGGTTTCTAGCGGTACAGCTCCGCCGCGGCCTTTCGCTGATAGCGGGAATTAGGTCCGGCGGCGTGCCGCTCGATCCGCCAGCGCAGCCGTCAGCGCCCCAACAATATAGGCCAGAAGATCCATCGCTGCGAAGCCAGTGCCCAGTACCAACCGCGAGGGAGGAAAGAGGGCCGCAGCCTCTCGCGGCAACGAGGTGAGCTGAAGCAGCTCTACCGCCACGCACCACCCTAGCGCCCAGGCCCCGACGGTGAGCCAAGAGCGCGTTGGGACAATGAAGGCGACTACTACGTAGATCAGCGCCGCGTATAGGACCCCGCCGGCCAGGTCGGCGACGAGCCCCCAAGGCAGAAAACGCAGGAACAAGCCAAGGGGGACCAGCGCACAAGCGCTGATCCCCAAAATGATTCGGCGCCGGGTGAGGCTATCCAAAGAATGCGTTCGGGAAGCGGAGGACGATGGATGCGATAACCAAAACCCAAAGGATCGCAACGACGATCCAGCTCCATTCCTTGGCGAACTTCTTCACGCCTTCGGATGCGGGGATGACTCCGTTGACGATATTGCGCGACGTGGTGAAGACGAAGAGCGGAATCATCATCGCCCATACGACCATGCAGTAGGGGCACAAGGCGTTGATCTCATACAAAGCCTGGGACCATAGCCAGGCGATGAACGCCATGGCCAGCGTCACTCCGGACTGCACTCCAATCCAGAACCAGCGGTGGAACTTTGCGCCGGCCAGCAGCCCCATTCCGATGGTAATCAGCACGCCAAAGAGGACGATGCCCAAGAGCGGGTTCGGGAAACCGAGCAATTGAGCTTGGTCGGATTTCATGACGGTGCCGCAGGAAACCCAGGGGTTGATATCGCACCCGGTGATGTAGTCGGGGTCTTTGTAAAGCTCGAGGCGTTCAAGGACTAGGATCCCCGAGGCGACCCAAGCAATCGTGCCGGTGAGCACGGCGAATATTCCGAAGCCGCGTTCTTTTGCCCACCAGGGCAACACGCCCGAGTTCTGAGGACTCTCAAGTGATGAAACCATGTCTTGACTATTCCATATGTTCAGACGAATGCGGGTCATTGCGCACCTTGCTTTTCACATACTATGAAGCTTTTCTGTGCAATATATATGAGCTGGTGAACTAGTGATGAACGAACTATGAGAGAATGGAGGAGGTTGTTCGCGGATCCACAGTCTGCTTTCAACCCGACGACAGACTTTTGAAACGACAGATCGTCAAGCGATGCATCGCTTCGGTTGAGTGCCCATTACGTGCGCCTCCCGTAGGAATACCGCGGATCGTAGGGCTGCAAAGGAAAGCAGCCGGTTTTCAATGGCCACGTTGAACCGCAGCTAGTTCTCTTGAATCGGAAAATTGATTCAGGACAGAACCCAGATGCGGAACACACAAGGACTTTTGTGTCTGGCCGACTCACGAAGACGGCCGAAAGACACGTGACGAATGTTGTTTCAGCCTAGGCACCGTCTGTGGAGGTCGCCGAAGCGGGAATTTAAACTAGGAGCACGCGAATTTAAATGAGCGCATCAAATCAGCGAAAAGGAGGGGCACAGGGAAGTAAGCGAGGCAATCGTTCAACACGAGCCCGCCGTACCACTGTAGCCACCACCCCATCACGTCCATTGCGGCGTGCGTTGACCCTGGCAGAGCTAAATGCCGCAGCCGGAGTCGAAGAAAGCCCATACCGTTGGCGCGCAACGCGTCGTACCCAGGTATCCACTCCTGACTCGGTCAAGCGCATGAGCCGCCAGGCCGAACGCCGTCAGCAGGTCGCCCGCGACACAGTCGAACAGGCAGCCGCGGCCTCCGAGGAAGTGGCTTCCACCGAGGCTCCGGTGACCACCGCAGCCCAGGCACCGGAAGAAACCGGCATCAAGCTGGCGCCCGCGGTGACCGAACCGGCAAAGGGTGCCGAGGTCTTCGAGTCTTCGGCCGAGGATCATACCGGTGCACTGCTAGCCGAACACGGCAGCTCCATGATCATGAACCCGTTTGCGATCCCGGAAGCAGCGCACACGGTGGTGCAGCATGTGGTGGCGAACACCGCCAAGCCGGAAACTGCACCCGCCTCGCGCCAGAAGGACGAGGATCTGGAAGCAGACGATGTGTCCTCGCGCCGCCGCCGTCGGCGCCGTCGCGGCGATGTCGATCTGGAGGTCGATGGTGGTTCGCAGGACGATCCGCCAAACACCGTCACCCGTGTGCGCGCTCCGCGTGCCAGCGCCGATGCGCATATCCCCGCATCGGACCGGGTCACCTCGGTGCGCGGCTCCACCCGTTTGGAAGCCAAGCGCCAGCGCCGCCGCGAATCCCGCGAGACCGGCCGCCGCCGTCCGGTGATCACCGAGGCCGAGTTCTTGGCTCGCCGCGAATCGGTGGAACGCAAGATGATCGTGCGTCAGCGCGAGGACCGCATCCAGATCGGCGTATTGGAAGATGGCGTGCTCGCCGAGCACTTCGTCTCCAAAACCCAGCAGGATTCGCTGATCGGCAACGTGTACCTGGGCAAGGTGCAGAACGTGCTGCCATCCATGGAAGCCGCCTTCGTCGATATTGGGCGCGGCCGCAACGCTGTGCTGTACGCCGGCGAAGTCAATTGGGATGTCGCAGGGCTGGAAGGCCAGCCGCGTCGTATCGAAAACGCGTTGAAGGCCGGGGACTCGGTTCTCGTGCAGGTCACCAAGGATCCGGTGGGCCACAAGGGCGCACGGCTCACCAGCCAGGTTTCCCTGCCTGGTCGTTACCTGGTCTACGTGCCGGGCGGTTCGATGACCGGCATTTCCCGCAAGCTTCCAGACGTGGAACGCCAGCGCCTGAAGAAGATCTTGAAGGACCACTTGCCGGAGAACGCGGGCGTCATCGTCCGCACCGCCGCCGAAGGCGCCTCCGAAGAAGAGCTGACCAATGACATCAACCGGCTGCGCGCCCAGTGGGAAGGTATCGAGGCGCAATCTTCCTCGACCAAGACCCTGGCCCCGGAGCTGCTGTACTCGGAGCCGGATCTGACCATCAAGGTGGTGCGAGACGTCTTCAACGAAGACTTCACCAAGCTGATCGTCTCCGGCGAACAAGCTTGGGACACCATCGAGGCCTATGTCATGTACGTGGCCCCGGATTTGATGAGCCGCCTGGAGAAGTGGGAGCAGTCCGAAGATATCTTCAGCAACTTCCGCCTCGACGAGCAGATCAACAAGGCACTGGATCGCAAGGTTTTCCTGCCATCGGGTGGTTCGCTGGTTATCGACCGCACCGAAGCGATGACCGTGATCGATGTGAACACCGGAAAGTTCACCGGTTCCGGCGGCAACCTCGAAGAGACCGTGACCAAGAACAACTTGGAAGCGGCCGAGGAAGTTGTCCGCCAGCTGCGCCTGCGCGATATCGGCGGCATCATCGTCATCGACTTCATCGACATGGTCCTGGAAGCCAACCGCGACCTCGTGTTGCGCCGTCTGGTCGAGTGCCTGGGCCGGGATCGGACCAAGCACCAGGTCGCCGAGGTCACCAGCCTTGGTCTGGTGCAGATGACCCGCAAGCGCATGGGCACCGGCCTGCTTGAGGTCTTCGGCGAGTCTTGCGAGGCATGTGCCGGCAGCGGCTTCGTCACGCACGAAGAGCCGGTCGAGCACCGCAAGTCCTTCAACGCTTCGGGCGAAGTGCACGCTAAGAAGTTCGCGGAGAAGTCTGCGGCTCCTCGCTCCGAGCGTCGTCGCCGTCGCGGCAACGAACGTGAAGAGCCGAAAGCCAACGAGCATGGAACCGAGAACGCCGAGGCAGAGGGCGGGGAGCAGCACGAGGCGACCCGCAACGCGCTGGCAAATATTGCTGCCGCTTCGCACCTCGATCAGCCAGCCGAATCGGGATTGAAGTTCGATGGGGCTACCGTGCCGGTCGCCAAGGCCGCAGCAGCACCTTCGGATGCCGCTGCCGAGGATGCCTCGGTGACCCTGGAAGCTCTGGAAGCAGCTTTGCCCGGGGGAGAGGAAGCCGAAGGCGCCGAGCAGCACGAGGGCGGGCGCAAGTCACGCCGTCGTTCACGTTCGCGTTCCCGTGGCCGCGGCCAGGGCGAGCAGGCGCAAGCCAGCGAGCAGAGCGCGGATGAATCCTCCACGCCGGAGGTCGAGCCTTCACCGGCGCAGGCCCCGGTTGCGGAAGAGCAGCCTGCACCAAGCGCACGCAAGCGCGGCTCCCGTCGAGCCACACGTGCTCAGAGCGAGTCGGTTGCGCCGTCAAGCGGTTCGGACCAGCCAACGCTGACCGGACTGGCGATGCCCGCCTCGCAGGCCGAGGTTGCCGCTGCTGCGGCCATCACGGAGGGCAAGCCGGCCGCAGCAGCTGCTGCGGCCCCACAGAGTTCCACGCAGCCAAAGCGTCGCAGTCGTCGGGCCACCTCGGTCCAGGGCGATGCGCATGCAGAGGTTCGCGTGGCGGAGGTATCCGCTGCCACCGGTTCGGTGGTCCAGATGGATACCAACAGTGCACGAAACGAAAAGCCAGCCGAGGCTGCCGGGCAACCGGTTATGCTCGGAGTTGGGGTTCCGGTTCGTGAACTGAAATAGATGAACTTGATCACGCTTCACCCGCTGGGGCAGTTTGTATTTGCCCCAGTGGTGTGGACTAGCGTAATCTGGTTCATCGGTGCTAAACGCCAAGATCACGGATTTCTGATCCGCTCGGCGTCAAGGCACAAGCGCATGAGATCCCTGAATAAGGTGCCTGATTTATCAGGCGTCCGGGTTGATTTCTGCGCCGGTAAGACAATAAACGTCGAGTAGAAGCGAGTACCCACGTGGTGTACGCAATTGTCCGCGCAGGCGGCCACCAGGAGAAGGTTTCCGTTGGAGACCTCATCACCGTAGACCGTCTTCAGGCTGCCCTAGGTAGCTCTATTGACCTTCCAGCCTTGCTGTTGGTAGATGGCGAGAAGGTAACTTCCGCCGCTGCCGACCTGGCTAAGGTCAAGGTCACCGCTGAGGTTGTAGAAAACCTTCGCGGCCAGAAGATTGTTATCCAGAAGTACAAGAACAAGACCGGTTACAAGAAGCGCCAGGGCTTCCGTGCCGCTCTGACCAAGGTCAAGGTCACCTCGATCGCCTAATTTGGGCTGATCGTACTAACCATTTTTGTAGCGAAAGAGGCTAAAAGGCATGGCACATAAGAAAGGTGCGAGTTCCACTCGCAACGGTCGCGATTCCAACGCACAGTACCTAGGCGTAAAGCGCTTTGGCGGTCAGGATGTCAAGGCAGGCGAAATCATCGTTCGCCAGCGCGGCACCCACTTCCACCCAGGCGCCGGCGTAGGCCGTGGCAAGGATGACACTCTGTTCGCTTTGGCTGCTGGCGCAGTCGAGTTCGGCACCCGTCGTGGTCGCCGCGTGGTGAACATTGTAACTGCTGCCTAATTTAGGCGACAGACAATTTTTTGAGTGCACAAGGGGTGGGCCGATTTCGGTCCGCCCCTTGTGTGCGTATAGATAGACTTTAAGCGAGTAGTAACTCGCACCCCCGTTATAGGAGAAGATGGCCCCGTGGCTGCATTCGTTGATCGCGTAACTCTAAATGTCACCGCAGGTAATGGTGGCCACGGTTGTGTGTCCATCAAGCGCGAGAAGTTCAAGCCCCTAGGCGGACCGGACGGGGCAAAGGGCGGAGACGGCGGAAATGTCATCTTGCGCGTTGACCCGCAGGTCACCACGCTGCTTGAATTCCACCACCTGCCACACCGCAAGGCCAACAACGGCGAGCCCGGCCAGGGCGGACTGCGCCCCGGCAAGCAGGGCGAAGACCTGATCCTCGGCGTGCCTGCGGGCACCGTGGTCAAATCCAAGGATGGCGACATCCTTGCGGACCTGGTCAAGACCGGCGATGAGTTCCTCGCCGCACAAGGCGGCATGGGCGGACTGGGCAACGCGGCCATCGCTTCCGATAAGCGCAAGGCCCCAGGGTTCGCCCTGCTCGGCACCCCGGGCACCGGCCAGGAAGTAGTCCTGGAACTTAAGTCCGTCGCAGATATCGCGCTGGTGGGTTACCCCTCGGCCGGTAAATCCTCGCTGATCGGCTCGATCTCCGCGGCACGTCCAAAGATTGCCGACTACCCATTCACCACGCTGGTACCCAACCTGGGCGTCGTGCAGGCCGGCGAAGTGCGCTTCACCGTCGCCGACGTGCCCGGGCTTATCCCAGGTGCCTCCGAAGGCAAGGGGTTGGGCCATGAGTTCCTGCGCCACGTCGAGCGTTGTGCCGCGATCGTGCACGTGCTGGACTGCGGCTCGCTGGAGACCGACCGCGACCCGATCCACGATTTGGAAACCATCGAAGCGGAACTGGCGGCCTATGAAGCCGACTCCAGCTTCGCTGGAACCGACGGCACTAGCGTTGCTTTGACCGAGCGCCCGAAGCTTATCGCGCTCAATAAAGTAGATATGCCCGACGGCTCCGACATGGCTGAATTCGTGCGCCCAGAGCTCGAAAAGCGCGGCTACCGCGTCTTTGAAATCTCCGCACTGGCACGTAACGGATTACGCGAATTGACCTTCGCCATGGCTGAATTGGTAGAGCAGGCACGCTCCGAGCGTGTCGAAGAAGCCCCGATCGTGGAAGTTCCGATGCTGCGTCAGCGCACCGGCAAGAAGACGGAATTCACCATCCGCCGCGAAGAGGTGAACTTCGAACCACTCTGGCGAGTGATCGGTGAAAAGCCTGAGCGCTGGATCGTGCAGACCGACTTCCGTAACGACGAGGCCGTCGGCTACCTGGCAGACCGCCTGGCTAAGCTGGGTGTTGAAAACCAGTTGTTCAAGGCCGGCGCCAAGCCAGGCGACGCGGTTGTTATCGGCGCCGAAGATAACTCGGTAGTCTTCGACTGGGAGCCAACCATGGCCGCCGGGGCCGAATTGCTCGGCTCGCGCCGTGGCGAGGACATCCGCCTGGAAGACCGAAACCGAAAGACGCGTGAAGAGAAGCGCGCCGAGCATGATGAGCGTCGCGCGGCGAAAGCCGCCGCACGCGAAGAGCTTGAAGCCGAGCGTCGGGCGGGCATTTGGACCGAATCGGTACATGCGAAGAACGCTGAACGCGCTGCTCAGAATCGGGCAGCAGATAAGGAAGACTAAGTATGAATGTGCGAGCAACTAAGACATTATCTTCAATTTCCTCACTTCGAGATCTACCCCAAGCAAGACGCGTCGTCGTAAAGGTGGGATCCAGCTCGTTGACAACTGTCAGCGGCGGGATCTCCCACGAGCGGTTGAAGTTCTTGGCAGATACGCTCGCACACACGCTGCATGATGATACCGAAGTTATTTTGGTTTCCTCTGGCGCTATCGCCGCCGGACTGTCGCCGCTAGGGCTGGAAAAGCGTCCAAAAGACCTTGCCACCCAGCAGGCGGCAGCGGCCGTAGGCCAGGGATTGCTGCTGGCGCAGTACACCCAAGAATTCGCAAGACACGACATCAATGTCGGTCAGGTGCTGCTGACGGCAGATGATCTGATGCACCGCAACACGTACACCAATGCGCTGCGCTCGCTCACGCGCTTGCTGAACCTGGGCGTGCTGCCAATCGTGAATGAAAATGATGCGGTAGCTACCCGCGAGATTCGTTTTGGCGACAATGACCGACTCGCCTCGCTGGTCGCCCACCTGATCAAGGCCGATGCGCTGTTGCTCTTCTCCGATGTTGACTCGGTTTATGACGCGCACCCGGAGGACGGTGGAAGCCGCATCTCGCATGTGGGCCATCCCGACGAGCTCGACGCTGTTGACTTGGGCACTCCGGGAGCGGCCGGCGTCGGCACCGGTGGCATGATCACCAAGGTCGACGCGGCCACCATGAGCGCCTCGGCGGGTATTCCGACGCTGGTGACCAGCACCGACAATGCCGCCAGGGCGCTGGCGGGCGAAGACGTGGGAACCTGGTTCGCCGCGCGCAACACGCGCCGCTCGGCCCGTGACGTATGGTTGGCGCACCTAGCCTCCTCCGAAGGCCGCCTGGTCCTGGACGCCGGTGCGGTGCGTGCCGTGGCGGACGGAACAAATTCCTTGCTTGCCGCGGGCATCACGTCGATTCGCGGAGAGTTCGAAGCCGGGGACGCAGTGGAAATCTGCGATTCAGAGGGCAACATCATTGCTCGTGGGCTAGTGAACTACTCGGCCGAAGAACTTCCGGAAATGCTTGGACGCACTACCGTCGAACTGGCCGAGTTGCTCGGCGAGGGTTACGACAAAGCCGTAGTACATGTCGATGATCTGGCCTTGATCTAAGGAGGCCAATAGAATGGGAGATATGAGTCTAGATTCAGCCGAAACAAAGACCGAATCCACCACCGACGTATTCGCGTCGGTCAACCAGCTGGCAGATCGTGCCCGCCGGGCCTCGCGCACTCTGTCGCGGGCAAACCGTGATTGGAAAGACAAGGCTTTGCGTGCCATCGCAGAGACCATCGATAGCCATCGCCGGGAAATTAAGGCGGCCAACGCCAAAGACCTTGAAAATGGCCGGGAACGCGGCACCAGCGCCGCGCTGCTTGACCGCTTGAAACTTGATGACCAGCGTATCGACGGTTTGATCTCAGCCCTTGAAGAGCTCATCGGACTGCCCGATCCAGTCGGCCGCGTGGTACGCGGCGAAACGCTTCCCAACGGCTTGCGGATGCGGCAGATCAACGTCCCGATGGGCGTGATCGGCACCATCTACGAAGCCCGCCCCAACGTAACAGTCGATATCGCCGGTCTCTCGTTGAAAAGTGGCAACGCAGTATTGCTGCGCGGCGGCTCGGCGGCGCTGAACTCGAATGTAGCTCTGGTGGGATACATCCGCAATGCCCTCGAATCCGTTTCCTTGCCTCGTGACCTGGTAATCTCCGTGGACGAATACGGACGCGAAGGCGCAGACGCGATGATGGCAGCACGTGGACGCATCGACGTGCTGATTCCACGAGGTGGCCGCGAGTTGATCCAGCGTGTGGTCACCACCGCGAAGGTTCCGGTCATCGAGACCGGAGAAGGCAACGTCCACATCTTCATGGGCGCCAGCGCCGATGAGAAAATGGCAACCGATATCCTGCTCAACGCCAAGACCCACCGTCCAAGCGTATGCAATACGGTAGAGACGCTGCTTGTCTCCAAGGATGCTCCGGCCGCACAGGGTGTGCTCAAGGCCTTGGCCAAGGCCGGGGTTACGCTGCACACCGACGCCCGCGCGGCGGCACTGGTCCCAGAACTGGAAACGATAGCCGCCGGTGAAGATGACTGGCGCAACGAGTATCTGGACCTGGACATCGCGGTGAAGCTGGTGGACACGATGGACGAAGCGCTGGAGCATATCCGCGAATACTCCACCGGACACACCGAAGCAATCATTACCTCGTCTTTGGCCGAGTCCGAACGGTTCATCGCGGAAATCGAGTCTGCGGCAGTGATTGTCAATGCTTCGACCCGCTTTACCGATGGTGGCGAGCTGGGGCTGGGTGCCGAGGTAGGCATCTCTACGCAGAAGATGCACGCACGTGGACCGATGGGCTTGTCGGAACTGACGACCACCAAATGGATCGTTCAGGGCGACGGGCATATCCGTAAATAGTTTCTGCCCCCTGTCTTCGGTAGGATGTAGAAGAATCGTACCGTTACTTTTCGGACCTGAATTTGCGTCGCAGATTTGGTCTCGATAAAACGTCTGGAGAAATAAGTTGAACGCGCTGATTATGGCTTCTGAAGCTGCATCCACCGGTATTGACCCACATACCATGGCAATCATCGTCGGTGGTGGCATCTTCGTCGCACTGATGGTTCTGCTGCTGGTCACGGTTTCCTACACCAACGTGGGCCTGCGTCACGCAGACCACGACGAAGTGGATGACATTCACCGTCAGTTTAAGGTCCACGGAGACAAGCACTAGTCTTGGCGGATCCACTGAACAAGAACCGCCCATTGCGCCTCGGCGTGATGGGCGGTACTTTTGATCCCATCCACCATGGTCACTTGGTCGCTGCCAGTGAAGTTGCGGCCGAGTACGACTTAGATGAAGTGGTCTTCGTGCCTACCGGCAAGCCCTGGCAGAAGGTTGCCCGAGATGTGACTGCCGCAGAGCACCGTTACCTGATGACGGTGGTCGCTACCGCGTCGAACCCGCGTTTCACCGTGAGCCGCGTCGACATCGACCGTGAGGGTGCAACCTATACGCACGACACGTTGCTTGATCTTCGGGCCGAACGGCCGGAGGCGGAGCTCTTCTTCATCACTGGTGCTGACGCATTGAGCAAAATCGCCAGTTGGAAGGATGTCGATCAGGTCTGGGATCTGGCGCATTTTGTTGGCGTCAGCCGTCCAGGCCACGTTCTGCCAGAACTAGAGCAAGAGAACGTTTCACTATTAGAAATCCCAGCATTGGCGATTTCCTCCACGGATTGTCGTGGGCGCATAGCCCAAGGCAAGCCCGTTTGGTATCTGGTGCCGGACGGTGTGGTGCAGTACATTGCAAAATATGGGCTTTATACCGAGTCGTAACCTCACATTGATGCGTCCAACACGGCATAATCTCTAGGTAAGGGTGACGGTATTTGTCTAAGCGGTCGGGAGAAGAACAGGATGAGCGATAACACGCAGCCGGCTTCAAGCCGGCGAGCTTTGCGTGAAAAGCGGCGCGCTGAAATGGAAGCCATGCTGGCGAGCAGTAAAGCCGAGCAGGACGCCAAGCAGCTCGCTGATCAGAAGGCAACTGAAAAGAAGGATGCAAAGCCTTCGGCAGGTGCCAGCCCAGCTGACCCGAAAACTTCCTCCCCTGCCCCAAAAGCCCCTGCAAAGCCGGTAGCTGGCGCGCAGCAAGGCCAAGGTTCGAATAAGCCGGCAGCGGCGAAGACCCCGTCCGCGACGCCGGCGAATGCTCCGACCGCGGCCGGCAAGGCTGCCGAGCCGAAGCAGGCCGCCGAGAAACCCGCCGAACAGGCGAAGACCGTAGCGCCGGCTAAAAAGACCGCACAAGCCAAGGCCGCACCGTCGCCGGCCAAGCCTGGACAGGCTAAGGGGACGCCAACTCCGGCAAGGCCGACTTCCAGCGCTCCGAAGGCCAAGCCCGCGGCTGGTTCAGTACCGGCTGCCGACACGTCGCACGATGCAGCGGATAAGCCAATGGGGGAGCGCGCTTCCTTGCGCCGCGCTCGCGACCGAGAAGCGCTACGTGAGCGTCGACGCCTTGAAGAAGAAGTCGGCGCACTCACCACAAACATTCCAACGGTCGAACCAGCCGAAGATCCGAAGCCACTGACTCGCCGTCAGCTACGACTTCAGTCGCTAGCGGAACAGAATCCGGACGCTGCAGATCAGAAGCAGGGCGCCGCTAAGCCGGTGGCCAAGCCAAAGCCTACAGACGACTCGCCGGAAACCACCGTGATGAGTGTGGAGGAAGCGCTAGCCGCACGGCGTTCACATGCGCCCGAAACACTTGTTGATCCGAATCTTTTGAATGATGATGACGGTGAGATTGATCTCGAAGTTCTTGCCCATCAGCGCGAGATGGCGGCACGTGCAGCCATCATTTCTCGCCGGGCCGCAGAACGCGAACGGCTCCGGATTGAGAACGCCAAGAGTGGCAAGGAACAGGCCCTGTCTGATCCGTTCACCGGGGCTCTGGGCAATATTCGCGAAGTCGAAGACCGCATCGCCAAGACCGGCGTGCGGGGCCCGCAGACCGAAAGTGTTTCGCTAGATCTTGATTCCAGCGGCAAATTATCTGACAAACTGAAGCACAATTCGCAGGCTGCCAAGAAGCCAAGCAATGCGAAAGCTCCGCTAAAACCAGCGCCAAAAACTGTAAAGCCTGTAGTCAAGTCCGAGTTGAAGGCTGGAACTGGCAAAACTTCGCCGGCAGCGCCCAAGCCTCAGGCGATGCCAGCGCCGAAACCTGCAGCAAAATCCGCAAGCAAGCCAGCATCGGGTTCAAAGCCCAAGGCACCGGCCTCATCGGTTCCCGCTCCAGCTGAAGCTGGGGCCACACAAGGGAATGTGGAAATGCCGCGCATCGATGCGGTGAATGCCCAAGGCCTGCAGCCTCTGGACGCTCAGACCCACGGTGTGCGACGAGCAAATAACAGGCTGATTGCTATGATCGCGGCGCTCAGCGTCGGCGGTGCAGCGCTTGTTGCGGGCATCGTCATGTTGATCAGTTCGCTTACTTCGTAGGACAATTAAGTTCTTGATCTATACCTCTAAAAGGAGACACCCCACTTCATGGGAGCACACGCAGACTCTATCGCCCTCGTTAACGTTGCAGCATTGGCCGCATCGGACAAGTTGGCAGAAGACATTGTGGCACTTGATGTCGCCGAACGACTGGGCGTAACCGACGCGTTCCTTATCGTCTCCGGTGGCTCTGAGCCACAGGTAAACGCAATTGTTGATGAGATCCAGGCCAAAGTACTCGAAAAGTTTGAGATGCGCCCGGTACGTCGCGAGGGATTCGGCAGGGGGCGTTGGGTCCTTCTGGATTACGGCGACGTTGTTGTTCACGTACAGCACCAGGAAGACCGCGTTTTTTACGCTCTAGAGCGACTATGGTCGGACTGCCCAGTCATTGAACTTGCTACGGAAGCCAAATAAAGCCCTAGTAGCATGGGATTTGCTTCCTGATTCGGCATTCATCTATGATTAGTGAGTTGCCTTATCGGGTAGCAATCCTTTTGGGGGTATGGCGCAGTTGGTAGCGCGTCTGCATGGCATGCAGAAGGTCAGGGGTTCGAATCCCCTTATCTCCACACCTTATCTCCACACCCTTATCTCCACAAATGTGAAGAGTCGAGACATGGTTTACATCTGAGTCGCGACATGCTTTACAAATCTTCATCGGAATCCCTCGGCCAGCGGTCGGGGGTTTTCTGTTTTCGATCCCGTTGCCAAGAATCGGCCGCGAAATGACCTGCTCCATTGTGCCTTCAGGGATTGTTGGAACGCTAGGCAGTTTCACGCCAACGGGCCGTATCTGGAAGTAGTGGATAGATTGCTGCCTGACAGGGTGAGATTCCGAAATAACTCAGCCTATGCCGTTTTAAGCGTTGATTGATCTAGCGAGTAGAGTCGGTCTCAGAAGTTACTAGAGGAGAAAAGCCATGAGCTTAAAAGAACGCCTTCGCGATGACAGCATTATTCACCTGAAAGCAGGGAATGAGCTGGAAAAGACCACCTTGCGAAATATCTTGAGTGCCATCGGCACCAGAGAGAAATCTGGTAAGAATCCAACGGAGATGACCGACCAGGATGTCGAGAACCTTCTCCGTAAAGAGGTCGCCAATCGAGAAGAAACTGCAAAAGTTGCGTCCGCGGATAGCCGCGAGGAGATGGCCAAGCGAGAATTGGCCGAAGCTGCATTCATCTCGACGTACTTGCCGAAGGTACTGACCGAGGATGAGGCTCAGGGCATCGTGGATCGGATTATGGCGGAACTTTCCGCCGATCATGCACTCACCATGAAAGATATGGGCTCTGCGATGAAGGCGGTAGGCGCTGAAATCGCTGGACGTTTTGATGGTAAGGCTGTATCGCAAATGGTGCGCGCCAAACTTAGCTAATTGGCCCCCCATGGTCTACCTTGGGGTCAATCCAGGGAGATTACGGTAGAAACACTGCCTGCAGACCGCAATGGCAATTGAAATTCGGGGTACCAAGCCGTGAACGTGGCTTGGTACCCCGAATTTTCCATTTACGCACGTATTGCAATGCTCGTTCGTGAAAACACACGTCAAGCATTGCCTGACGTCAGGATTTGCATTAATCAGCGACAGAATATTGGCAATGAGAACGGTTGTTCCTCGACGCCGACTTAAGCGATCGCCCGGAGCTCTACCTGCGTGGTCAATCCTTGATGGTAATCCTCAAATTTTACAGACCCGCGAATGCATTATTCTGCTCCTCGAAGATGCAGGGGAGTAGGATCATTGGTGTTGAGGGGCTATAGCTCAGTTGGTAGAGCGCTTCGTTCGCAACGAAGAGGTCAGGGGTTCGATTCCCCTTAGCTCCACCAAAGAAGTATCATTCCAACGAATTGCCGAGTGCACGTCGAAAGACGAAAGCACTCGGCAATTTTGGTTTTCAGACCCTTTTTCACCGGGTCCGCGCAGATTAGTGGTTTCGGCGCTTTTCCCTTGTCTTAGGGCGTTCTGTGTCGTTTGGGCGGCGTAAAATTGCCTGAATGGTTCGGCAACCAGGATCGACGCATCATCGTCTTCGTTGACGAAGAACTTTTCGACGAATGTCTTGTTGACGGTTCGACGCATCTCGTCTGTCGCGAGGTCATAGTACCGTGACACGCTTTGCAGGAGAGCAAAGACGTGATGCATGGTGCGGAAGCCAAGATCCAACGTTGTATCGATATTGGCAAGCTTTTCCTGTAGCGCTCCACGATGAATTGAGATCGCGAGCATACGCTCACGGATCTTATCCTTCGACAACAGTCCTTCGGTTGCCAGGTCGAGAAGACGCTCTTCCTTGTCATTTTCTTCCTGGATTTTCGCCTGAAGGTCTTTCTTGGTTTCGCGAACAGACGATTGCTCGTCTGCTACAGCTACTTCCAGCTGTCGCTTCACTTCTTCTATATAGCCTTCTGGTAGGTCAAGGCGCGTGAAGGCAGCATGGATTGAGTCCTCTACTCTGCAGACCGGTAGGTAGGATAGATCGCAGTTGCCGCGTTTCCGCTCGTTACAGAAGTAATAGGCGTAACGATCTCCCCGGCCTTTGGCCAGTGTGTAGGTCAGGACAGACTCGCGTCCTTGTGCATGGCATCGAGCGCAGTACAGCATGCCGCGGAGGTAATGGGAATGCACTCTGTCCTTCTGAGTACTTCCGCTGCGATTGTTCATAACCTCTTGCACACGATCGAACAACTCGATGCTGACGATCGGTTCGTGCCGTCCTGGAATATGTTGACCTTCGTAGAGCACGAAGCCCGCGTAGTACTGCTCACGGAGCATCTTGTGCAGGGTTGAGATCTTGAGCGGCGTGGATGGAAACTTGGCGGTACGGCGGGTTGTGAGTCCGAACATGGTCATTTCATCGAGCAATGCCGTGACTGAGTATTGCCCCGTCGCGTAAAGCTCAAAAGCCTTTCTGACGAGCGGAGCCCGCTCAGAATCCAACGCAATGGAGTTGACCAGGTAACCGTCCACGTCCTTACGGACATTGAGGTAGCCAAGCTTGGCCTTGCCGATCGTGCCGCCGTTCTTGGCCTTGTTACGCATCTTGAGCTTGATGTCTTCACCGGAGAGCTGGTTCTGGACTTGGTTCATAATGTCCGTAAAGGCTTCCATCGCGTCGGCGTAGACGCCTTCGCCGAAGTCTTCGCGAACAGAGATGAGCTTTATTCCCATATCTTCGAGTGATCGGCGGGTAATGGCCGCATCGGTGAAGTTACGGAAGGCACGGGAACGGGCATAGATAATGACGTAGTCAATGCCGGGGTTCTCTTTGAGGTACGTGAGCATACTGCGGAAGGCTTTGCGTTTGGTAATCGTCTGGGCGCTGACACCCGGCTCGACGAACTCTTCGACAACTTCTGCGTTGAGGTCGGAAGCCTTTTGCAGGCCGTACTCGCGCTGGGTGGCAATGGAGTTTCCGTCCTTGTCGATATCCGTGGCGGTCTTCGTCTGCGCGGCTGAGGAGACGCGCAGGTACAGGACGGCTTTCTTTGGGGCGGCGGTATCTGGGGTTTGGGATTTTCGTGTCATGACGTTGGCTCCTTTAGGCGTGGATTGGCTGAGCTGAGAATGCTTGGGCTGCTGCTCGCGGCATCCAGCGCGAGCCTGACGTACGGCAACGCTGGGCGCGTTCGGTGATCCCGGTCTGCTCAAGACGGATAGCCATGGCGGTTGGTGAAACACCGAAGAGCTGCGCGAGTTCGCTTGGTTTTTGGATGCCGCTGAAGAACGCTCGCTTGAGCAGCGCTTTCGGCATGAGCAGGCACGCGGCGAAGTAGTCGGCAACGGATTCAGCATGCTTGCTTGACTGCGGTGCTGACTTGGACCCGTAGAGCTGCTGGGCGCGGCCGTGGTCGATGATGTGCTTGTATTCGTGAGCGAGACTGAAGCGCTGGCGCGCCTTGTTCTCGTAGCGGTTAAGCTGGATGACCCACTCGGTGCCGTTCCAAAACGTTGCTCCGGAAACCGGCTGCTCGCAGTATTCGATACGGATCTTTGGCAACTGATCGATGATCATCTCGACCGGCACTGGCCATGTCGTGATGCCGTGCAGTGTTAGAAGCTTTGCAGCTTGGTGCTCGGCGATTCGTTTGGCCTCGTCGAAGTTCTCGATGTCCCGATCTGGGATAAGCGTGCGCAGGGTGGCCAGCACGCTGCGGTTGGTGTTTGGGGTGTGTGAAATATTGAACATGCTGGATGCCCTCCTTTGTGGGTAGTGATAAAAAGTGATGGGTGAACGGTTACTCGTCGTCGCCAGGTGCAGGACCGTCGAAACCGGTGATGCCGTGTTTGGCTGCAATGGTTTCAAAGTGCGCTTCGATCTCACGGATAGCTTCGGGTGGCAGATCTTTGTACTTCGTGCGCAGGTACGGTGTCATGGCTGGGAAGTCTTGACCGTCAATGATCTTTGATTCGGTCAGTAGCTCGGTCAGGGGGATGCCCAATGCTTGAGCCAAGACGTGGACGGTTTCGATCTTTGCCTGAGTAATCTCACCAAGCTCGGTGCGCGTAATCGTGGCGGTATTTAGTCCAGTGCGCCGGGCAAGCTCGCTGGCGGAGATGCCAAGGCGTTGACGGTACTTGGTGACTGCTTTTCCGAGTTTTGTGGGATTGATATCTGACATGGTATTTCGTCCTTTTCTGTGCCGTATTATGAACGGTTCGTTGCGACCGTGCAATGGGTTAAGACAAAACCACAACAGAATATTTGGCAAGGCAGGAAGTCCTACCTGACAAGTAGAAACGAGTATTCATCTGGTTCGAATACTGTCCTCTAAGGTCTATTCCCGGTGGCTCAGATATGGGAGTTGAAGACGAGTACTTGCCCATCGAAATCCATGTACCAGATGTCGCCGTATTCCAAGTCGCGTACCAGGGCGTCGCGGTCGATTTTCACGTATGAGCGGAACGATTCAGGCACAGACTCATCGAGTGACGCCTCAAGATCGAGATCGTCCATCATTTGGTCAGCGTAGGCCTCGATACTGTCATAGGTACCAAGATAGGCATCTTCGAACTTGTGCCAGTCTTCGGGATCGAGTCCGGTGTGATCGATCCAGCAAGCGAAGGCTTCGCCGTGTTCCTTGATACCTTCAGCAATGGCTGCGATTCGTTCGATGTCTTCGTATTCTCCGAGCCGTAGGGTGCCGAATCCTTCGTAGTCATGAATGGCGTATTCTTCCGGTGTTTCACTTTTGGACGTGGCGAGCATGGCTTGGATTTCTTCGCGAATGGTGTCGATATCCTGAGTGGCATCGATCCATTCCCCGGTGAGATAGCCGTTGACGTAGTCAGCGAGCGATGCGACATAGATCGAGGGCGGTGTCTGCTCGATGCTTCGTTCATGGTCTTCGGGGCTGTTCCAAGTATTTGGCGTTTGTTCTGGATTCATGAGGTGGTTCCTCCTTTCGGTTTGGTGGTAGTGATCCTGTGGCGGCAACGAGAAGCGAGATGCTTCGGTTGCCGCCACAGGGACCCAGAGAATGGTGCGGCTAGCGTGCTCTGCCCTGCGGGCGTGGCTTATCGCTGGTGCCGAAGAGCTGCGCGAGCACGTCACGGCGTGCGGCTGCTTCACGTTCGATTTCCGCCATGGCTGATTCGGCTTGGGAGACTAAGTCGCTGCTGGCCTTTGCCTGCACCACGTGAGCGGCGAGGGCTTGGCGGATTTCTTCGGTGATGGTGCTGCCCTTCAGCTGTGCGATCAGCGTGAGCTGCATGTGGACGTCGTTCTCTAGGCGTATGGCAAGCGTCTTGACGCTGCCGGTGTTTTCGGTGGCCATGATCTGGCTCCTTACCGGTTCGGCTGCGGACGATGTATCGGCGGATTTGCAGATACTGATGCTCGTTCTCGCAGCCCACCGGCAATGAGCCTTGGTGGCCGCTTTCTGTGCGGTTAGGTTTTTCGTTCTCTCGCGATTCGTGCCAAGGATTCAAGCGCGAACTGTGCGTTCAGCTCGATGCCTTCCCATCTACGGCCGATACCCTCGGCGACGACAGCGGTCGTGCCGGATCCCATGAATGGGTCGAGGACGACTCCTGGCTCTGTACCTGCATCGGTATGTGCGCAGGTTGGTGCGGCGGGTTCCCTGGTGGCGGTTCCGTCTTTGTGACGGATTAGCTGGCGGATATATGGTGCGCGGCATGCGCGGCAACGCTGTGCAGGGGTGGAAGCGGTGATGCAGCGAGTGGCCAGATCTTTCGGGAAGGTCGCGTGGTGCGTTCCCTGCGACGTACTGGAGGCCATGAGCCAGGAGTCTGTTGGGTTCTTACCTAACGGATGCGCCGTAATTCCGCGCTGTTTCATGGCTGCCAGTCCGGTGGTGGTGTCGGCGTTGGGGCCTCGCCATGATTCCCTACCCTTTACAGACTTCCGGGGCGAGGCTCTGGGCTTTGCCGCCAGGATCTTGGGTGGAATACGGATGCTGTCCAGATCGAAGTAGTAGCCGCGTGACTGTTTCGCGAAGACGTAAATGACTTCGTGGGATGCCGTCAGTCGATCAGAGGCACTCGACGGCATGGGGTTGGTCTTGACCCACGCAATCTTATTACGCAGCACCCAGCCGCGCTTGAGCATGGCGCTAGCGATCCGTTCCGGGGCGAGCATGAGCGACTTGTACGGTGCGCCCTGATTCTGGTGCGCACTGTAGGTGTCGCCGAGGTTCAGCCACAAGGTGCCGGTGGGCACCAGGACGCGGTGCAGCTCGTCAGCGACAGCCAGAATGCCTTCTACCCAGTCCTGGATATGAGACTCCAATCCGATTTGATGCTTGTGGCCGTAGTTCCTCAGGGAGAAGTATGGCGGGCTGGTAACGCAGGAATCGACCGATCCGGCTTCAAGGGTTTTGAGGGTGGCCAGGGCGTCGCCGACGTGCAGCTTGCCGTGCTCCGTGAGATATACGGTCGGCTGACTGGAGTCAGGCGATGACCCAGGGCGCGGTGAGGGGTGAGTTGTTATGGTCATTCGTTGCTTGCCTCCTTTACGAGATACGCGGCTGCGTCTTTAGTGGTGATGATCGTGTGCAGATGGTGCGGGATCTGCGGGTGTTCTTCGAGCGCCCGGGAGAGCGCTTCGATGCGTCGCTGCGTGGTGGCGGACTTGGGGGAGTCCATAACCCAGACGATGCGCGGAAAGCCTCCGTATTGGCGTTGATCCTCTCCGCTGGCGCGGTACTGCTCGTAGGCCATCGCCTTATTGATCAGGGTTGGCAGTGATTCGTGGCCGAGGTCAATCTCGATGAAGAACGCGCTGATTGTTTCCGCTCCGGGCCGTGCGGCAAGTTCAACGGCAAGATCTGGTGCGAGTCGTCCGGTACCGCCGTGAGGTGCGGTGTAGCTGCGGCGCGGCTCCGGAGTGAGACTGACAATCTCCGCACCGCTGACTCTGCCGTGGTGGTGCAGTCCGGCGGCGAGGTTGGCGATCGCCAGGGTGTGATCCATGAACCGGGCTGAGGGTTCTTCGAAGCGCTTCCGGGTGGCTGATCCAGTGGCGTTTCGGTGCAGTCGTTCCCCGGCGGTATCCAGGTAATAGACCATCCCTTCGGAGCCTGCGCGGATGCCGCCGATGCGCCGCTCCACGACCCCGAGGACGCGTAGCGACCTCAGTCTGGATAGGACTCGCCGGGCAGTTCGAGCTGCGGATGCGTCGCTGGCGTGGTCATGGAAGAACATCAGGGTCAGCTGCCGAGCGGTCACGAACCGGTAGACCCCAGCGGCACCGAGGATGCTCCAGTCTCTTACTGAGAGTGACGCGGCAATCTTCTCCAGGTGTTTGGCGGAGATCCGTGGGGAGCTGTGAACCCCTTTTGCCTGTTCGCCTCTTCGTGGCGTGGAGAAGGAACCGATACCAGTAGGTTCTTTACCCGCCACTACCTCACCTGTTTGTGCTGTGGCCTGTGGGGTTACCGGGGTCGCAGGTGAGCCGGTCGGTAGATCGACTGGTAGACCTGATTCCTGGTTCTGGTGAGCTGTGTGGCTGGTGTCGTGGGTGGTCATGGCGTTCTCCTTTGTCGTTTTCCGGCACGTTCCGGTGATTCGGCGTGTGGTGGTGTGATGGGGGTGACGAGGCTGCGCAGCTGTGCTTCAACGGCGGCGCGAGATTGCCCGTATGCTTTCCTCGATGCGGCGATGATCTTCGCCGGGTCGCTGGTGCGCTGCGGGGTGTCCACGGTGCGACCAGATGACCAGTCGGTGACCGCGCCATCGCGGACAAGCTGGGCGTAGATATGCCTACTGGGAAGTGCGGTGAAATCTTCTGGTGCCAACCCGGGCGAGAGTCGCGACGCGTAGGTGGCATCGTGGCCGGCGAGTTGGAAGAAGATTTTGTTGCGGCAGTTCGCTTCGAATCCGCGCAGTAGTTTCGACGAGAGCTGATCGGTGTATTGGTGGCTCAGGTGAAATGCTGCGCCGAGTGATCGGCTCATGGCCAGCGCGTCGGCGATATCTACCGGGAAGCGTTCGAGGAACATCTGCGCTTCGTCCAGGTAGATCATCACGGTGCGGCGCAGTCGTTCCGGGACACGGACGCGCTCCTTGAGTGCTTCCCAGAGTTCACTGATTACCAATGATCCGAGCAGTGACGCTGCTTCGGTGCCGAGCGTGCCAGAGTGCAGGGGTACGAGCAGGATCTTGTTTCCGTTGACGGCGTCGCGCAGGTTGAAGCGTGGTGAGGGTTGCGCCAGGATGCTGCGCAGCGGTTCGTGCAGAAAGAGTCGGAGCTTATTCTGGAGCGGTGCGATCGCCTGGGCACGGGCATCCGGTGACAGACTTTCGTACCATTGCCAGAATGGTGCGGCGTGCAGTGGGTCGGCGGCGATCCGGGGTGCCGTGAGTTTGTGCCGGAATCCTGGATTGGTCAGCAGGAGCGGCAGCATGGCGAGCGTGGGGTTCTCGGCGTGAGCAACCGCGTCCAACGCAAGCCGGAGGATGTCAGCCGATCGGGGTCCGAGCACGTCCTTTCCGTAAACAGCGGCGAAGAAGCTGAAGAGCTGATCTGCCACTAGTGCGGGTGAACGTCCGGCAAGATCCAGGGGGTTGAACCCGGTGGGTGTGTCATCGAGCGGATCGAGGAGTACCACGTCGTCTTTGCGATGATCTGGAACCTGTGTCAGCACGTCGGCCACGAGATCTTTGGGTTCGATCACGATGACTGGCCGGCCGGCTTCCATATCCTGCCGAATAAGGTTCAGTAGCAATGAGCTCTTGCCTGTGCCAGTGGGACCCATGACCCAGGTGTGTCGCCGTGAATCCATCTCAGAGATACCGATCCGCTGCGCTTCGCATCCTGGTGCTGTTGATGTAGCCAGAATGCGGTCGCCGGTTTTAGCGACGAACGAGGGGCGGATCAGGGCCGGATGCAGTGCGGGCAGTCCCGGGTACGGTTGGTTCGGATCACCAAATGGCCAAGCGGTCATGAGGGTGACCTCATTGATGCTGAGCTTGGTCGATCCAGGAAAGAGCGGCCACGTGCTCGCGGGGTTATTGATGACGCCACTGCGTTCTGGTGCAAGGCGCAGTTCCAGGCCAGGGCTGAGTGCGGCACGTAGCGCGCTCAGAATGCTGGTGGTCATCCGCTTGCGCCGGTCGGGTGTCGAAGCGGTGACACCGATGCGAATAATGGCACCGAATCCGAACGCTTCGGCCTTGACCTGAACATGCTTCAGGGCGGTTTGTGGTGCGGTTCGCTTGGCCAGTTGCTGATTTGCTGGTTTCGGCACGTAGCGGTGCCCGAGCACGATCTGGATCACGGCGGTTTCCTTTCCGCGAAGTCCGGTTAGGCTGGCGAGAACACCGCGGACGGATGCTTCATTGCCAGAAATATCCAGTGACTGCTGCGGTGTTGAGTAGATGACTTTGCGCGCGGTGGACACGGACTTCCGGCGGTCGTCTTCGGTGGCGGTGATGACGGTGCCTGGAACGAGTTGTTCGATGGTGCGGCGAAGCGCTGGTTCGAACTGGCGATTGGTAGCCGCTAGGTATTCGATTCCCTGCGAGGTGGCGCGGGTTTCGAGAATAATCTGCGGCGCGTGGGTCAAGGATGCGAGGTGTTGGAGTGCCCCGATGGCCTGCTCATATGGCAGTGGGCGTGCCCAGAAGATCGTGAACCACACAAGTTCGGTGCGCTGGCGGTACTTAGGGGAGCGGCTCATGATTGGTCTCCTTCCCTGCTTCGCTTTTGATTACGGTCTGGACGGATGCGGCGAGACGTGTCCGGGTGCTGCTCGGTGAGCTGCTGAGCTTCGGCTTCTCGCTGCGCATCTGCCAGTGCCAGACGGATGGCGGCACGAGCGAGGGTGCGAATGTCGGGTGTTTCGCGGAGAACTCCGTGAGCGACGATGCGCCGGTTCTTATGGGAGCCGTGGGTGGAATTGTTTTTGGGCATGACGAAGATGAACCTCCTTTCCAGTAGGTGTTGCGGTGATGGGTATTGTGCCTGGTCATTGCGTGGATGCAACGGCCTTGCTGCGCATTACTATGAGCCAAACGTTGCGTGGATGCAACGGGAAAATGCGGCTTTGGCAGAAACTACAACACCGACTGGAAGTTGATGAAAACGGTTGAGGGGAGACGGATTGGCGCACCTGGAATGGTGGTTCGAAGGTGCGCCAATCACGCGCGGCATCGGTTAGCTAGAAACGCGAGTTACGCCACCAACGCACCGCGACGACGAGCCCAGCCACCAGGCCAAGGACACTGAGGATCACGACGAGCGTTGGCCAGACGGATTCGATCAAGGATGCCGCCCATGCGAGGCCGACAAGCGCCAAGATGATTGAGAAGCAGGCGCTCAGCATGCCATCGAACCAGGAGCGAGGATCATTGCCGTTGCTAGTCATTGTGGCGCTCCACTTCGGCCAGGAGTGCGCGGTGCAGTCCAATGTTGACGAAGTCCAGTCCGAAGTGCAGCTGGTCTTTGACGTACCGCTTGGCGACGGCATAGAACAATGCTTGGCCGACTGCGTCAGACAGGAGCAGATGCCACGCGATGGAACCTCGACGGATGCCCCAGTTCTCTGCCCTGTCCATGAACTCGCAGGCAAGCACGTATTCATCGAGGGTATTGAAACTCAGCCCGTTGGTGACGTGGAGGACATCGTGAGCGAAGCGGAGCGCATGGTTAGCCTCTGGGGTGCCAAAGACGGTCGCCGATGAATTGTCATCCGACACTGGCAGTGATTGGCCGGTAGTCTTTGACGCGGCGAAGCACCGTTTCAGATCCGAGTATGTACTGGGCGCGTCGGGAACGGCTTTCCAATCGAATCCGTGGCAGGTCGCCAGCTCATTGGCAAGGTCGAACACGAAGCCGCGTAGGTCTGCTTGTGCTGCCCGGATCGCCGGGTGTCCAACGGTGAGCAGCTGCCCGCTGGGTGGGGTGGCTGCGCGTGATGGGGCGGAGTTCTGGGTGTTTTTCGGCATGACAAATAACCCCTTTCGAGGGTAACTTTTGCTTGGGTGGCTGAGTGCCAGCGACGCAGCGGAACGTAGGAGAAGGCGTGCTGGCACTCAGAGGGGAGCCCGGTGGGATGCAACCACTCGGGTGTTAGCTCGACGGGATGGTGCCCGTTTCGATCAGCCAGTCCTGCAAGATCGAGGTGCGTGCCTCGCAGAAGGTGGTGGCCGCATCGTCGATTCGGAACGCGGTGGCCGGATCATACGACTCGATTCGCCAGGCCTCGCGGCGGAGTTCTTCCACTACCTTCTGAAAACGCTCGGCGACCAGGTTGATCGCTGCGCTTGCCACGGGCGGCGGCGGAACACAACGGGTGGGAGAGGAATCCGAGTCACCCATTGCGGTACTGCCTGATCTCCCAGGCGGCATATTCTGCGTAGCAGTCCGCGAGGTGGTTCAGCCTGGCGGTCGCGCCCGGGTCACCATCTGCAAGGAATTGAGCTTCCCTGCTGATCATGCCGGTCATCTGCATTGCTGCTGCGGTCACCATGCCAGCGGAGTGAACGCGGGACGCGACCACTGAGCCGCGTGCGATCTCGGCATTCTGCGCCCTGGTCATGGATCTCATCTCTGGCTTGGTGAACCGACTGAGAATACCAGTGGCTGGCGGCTCAGCGTTGGCACCTGATCGGGGGATGATATTGCTCATTAGGAGAGCACTCCTTTGCACGTATGACTGAAAGGTATGGAACCTTTCGATCACGCCTATGTGGCGATGGAATAACTCTAAAATGAGCCCTGACCTCAATAAAAGCATAAGCGTGATAACTCTGCTACTGTCATCCCATGAGTGATGCGCGGTATCCAGAAAACCATATGGAGTTTGCGCCTGAAGCGCCGGATGAATGGGAAGAGTTTGCGAATCGGCGCGAGGCCCTTCTGCTGAACTATGGATACAACACGGCACGTGCTTACTGGGCTGATCTCCAGGACTGGGCTGAATGGGCGTATCGCCGGGGGAAGAATGTTCTGGCGCTTACCGAACAAGATAAGAAGGAATATGTTGCTCTCCACCGCAGGAGGAAATACAGCGAGAGCACGATTCGGCGGCGTTTGGTTGTCATGCGCTTGCTTGAACAGACGGAGCTGTGACCCGTACTTGGTAGCTCCTAGATGCTTACCGTCATTGATCCCGCAAATTCGTATCGCGCATAACGTAGGTATGGGTTCAACCCGGTTGTATACATAGTCTTGACTGAATACTTCTTATGCTTCGTAATCCACGGCAGAATGTGGGCAAGATCTAAACATACCGCTTCCGACAAGGATAATCGAAACGGATTCACGATCGTCGAGCTGCTGATCGTGATCGTGGTTATCGGTATTTTGGCGGCGATTACGATTGTTGCTTACAACGGCATCCAAAACAGAGCCTACGACACTACCATTCAAAGCGATCTGTCGTCGATGGCGAAATCACTCGAACTCTACAAGGCTGACACAGGTGTATATCCACAAAACGCAACCGAGCTGATCGCAATGAAAACCGCAGGCAACTACCTTCTTCGCGCAACTCGCAGCGCCTATGATCCGGTTAATAGCTTCATCTACTGCCAGAAGAGTGGCGGTGGCGCTTATGCGATCGTTGCGAAGAGTAAGTCCGGCAGAAGCTATATTTCAACCCACTCAAACTCGGCACCGACCGAATTTGCGGGATATTCAGCTACGCAGGTGCAGGTGTGCCCGAATGCCGGCATGGAAAGCACTGGTTACTGGGGGTATGCGAACGGGACGTGGCAGGACGGATGGGTGTCATGAGTGGTCGCCATCCTAGTTCAGCGATTTCAGCAGGCAGCAAGAGGTCAAAGACAAGCTATACGCAGTGCGATTCAACTTTGTCGATTTGCTCTTCCCTGATCTTCTCCCAGCTAATCATTTGTTGATCGTATTGCTCTACTTCATCCCAAGGCACATTGAGTCGCGTACCAGGAATGGATTCTTGACGGCCATCGTCAAAGTTCACGAGCGCGCGAACTTTTGTCTTTGTTGATTCGATGTTCGCAATAAACACTCTTTCGGAGGGGCTGGAATCACGTCGTCGGTAGGCCCAATGTTCGCCGGGCTTTGCAGGTACGGAAGATGCGGTCATAAGGTGAATATACGACGTACTTCCGTTATAGCGTAGAACTGGCGGACGAGTCTTCTATAAAAACCCTAGTCATGTCATAATAATCAACAACATGTAACGTTCAAGTAAGTCCCCGTTTGATTCCGGTACAGATGACTTGCTTGAGATACCAGGCCAGACCGGTTGCCCAGCCTCATTCTGAGGGAGCGCTACGGTAACGTTACTAGTGATCCAAAAGTAAATAGTGCATTTTCGCACGGGAGAAAGTTGATGGCCAGTAGCGTGAAGGAACAACAGCGAGCAGAACTGCACAAAACAATCTGGCAAGTAGCCAATGATCTTCGCGGTTCGGTGGACGGCTGGGACTTCAAGTCGTACGTCTTGGGCATACTTTTCTACCGCTTCATCTCCGAAAACCTCACCAGCTACATCAATACCGGCGAGCATGAGTCTGGTGATGCTGAGTTTGATTTCGCGCAGCTTTCTGACGATGAAGCTGAATTTGCCCGAGAGGAAATTGTCAACGAAAAAGGCTTCTTCATCCGACCTTCGGAACTGTTTGAAAACGTGCGCAAGCGTGCACAACAGGACGAGAACCTGAATGAAACGCTAGAAAGCATCTTCCGTGATATTGAGGGATCAGCAACCGGGACCGATAGCGAAGACGACCTCAAAGGCCTCTTTGACGACCTGAATGTAAACAGCTCCAAGCTCGGCAATACTGTGTCGAAGCGTAATGCCAAGATGGTCAAGCTGCTCGACGCGATCGGTGACCTCCCATTGGGCGGCAAGTTCTCAGACAACTCCATTGACCTATTTGGTGACGCCTACGAGTACCTGATGCAGATGTACGCATCTAGTGCCGGTAAATCCGGCGGCGAGTACTACACCCCGCAGGAAGTCTCTGAGCTGCTAGCAAAGATCACCACGGTCGGTAAGACCCGCGTGAATAAGGTGTACGACCCCGCCGCTGGTTCGGGCTCACTCCTGCTCAAGTTTGCCAAGGTACTTGGCAAAGAGAACGTGGGCGGGTTCTATGGTCAGGAAATCAACCTCACCACCTACAACCTGGCTCGTATCAACATGTTCCTGCACGATGTGAACTACGAGAACTTTGACCTGGCGCTGGGTGACACGCTGCTGGAGCCGCATCACTGGGACGATGAGCCGTTTGAAGCGATTGTCTCTAACCCGCCCTATTCGATCAAGTGGGAGGGCGACGCGAACCCAATCCTGATCAACGATCCACGTTATGCGCCGGCTGGTGTGCTGGCGCCTAAGTCGAAGGCAGACCTTGCTTTCACGATGCATATGCTGCACTGGTTGGCGACCAACGGTACGGCAGCGATTGTTGAGTTCCCTGGCGTACTATACCGAGGGGGCGCTGAACAAAAGATCCGTAAGTACCTGATCGACAATAACTATGTTGATACGGTGATTCAGCTTCCTTCTGATCTGTTCTTTGGTACCACGATTGGCACCTGCATCATCGTGCTGAAGAAGTCGAAGAAGACCAATGACGTGCTATTTATTGACGGTTCGGCTGAGTTCGTGCGCGGAGGCAACAAGAACAAACTGAGCGAAGTCAACCAGCAGGCTCTGCTTGATGCGTTCACGAATCGTGAATCTTCGGAGTACTTCTCAAGACTCGTTGACAACAGTGAAATCGCCGCGAATGACTACAACATTGCCGTGTCATCGTACGTTGAGGCTGAAGACACTCGCGAAGTCATCGACATTACTGAGCTGAATACCAGAATCGAGCAGATCGTTGCCAGGCAGGCAGAGCTGCGCACATCGATTGATGCGATTGTGTCAGATCTGGAGGGCGTGAAGTGAGCCGTATCGATGAATTGATAGCGGAGCACTGTCCGGCGGGCGTTGAGCATAAAACCTTGGGCGACGTAGGTCAGTTTATTCGGGGTAATGGGCTGCAGAAGAAAGACCTGTTCCACGAAGGCTTTCCGGCCATCCATTATGGCCAGCTCCATACACTTTATGGCGTCTCGGCGAGTGAGACTTTATCTTTTACCACTCCTGAACTCGCCTCGAAACTACGTCATGCGCGCCATGGCGATTTGTTGATTGCAACTACCAGCGAAGACGATGAAGCCGTGGCCAAAGCTACTGCATGGCTGGGTGGTACTGAAGTGGTCTTGAGTGGAGACGCATTTATCTATCGCCATGAGCTGGAACCTCGTTATGTTTCCTACTATTTCCAGAGCCGTCAGTTTCAAGATCAGAAGCAGCGCCACGTCTCCGGAACAAAGGTACGACGAATTTCTGGCTCATCGTTGGCCAAGCTAATTATCCCCGTTCCGCCGCTTGAAATTCAGCGTCATATCGCAGATATTCTTGATACTTTTAGTAAAATGGAAGCGGAGCTGGAAGCGGAGCTGGAAGCTCGGAAACAGCAGTATGAGCATTATCGATCGGTCTTGGTATCGAACTCACAAACCGGTGACCAGCTCTCTCTCGGAGAGATCGAAAACAGAGGAATAATCAAACTAGGTCGCGGAAAAGTAATTTCTAAAATGGCGTTGGATGCAACTCCAGGAAATTATCCAGTTTACTCTTCGTCGGGGACAGGCACCGGGGAGTTTGGCCGCTACGGCGACTATATGTTTGATGACGAGAGAATCACTTGGTCTGTCGATGGAGGGGGGAGATTCTTCTATCGTCACCCACATAAGTTCTCTGTGACGAACGTTAGCGGTTGGATGACAGTCGACACTTCAGTTCTTAATGTTAAATATCTTTACTATGTTCTTACAACCCAATGGGAGAAACAGGAATTTAACTACACTCGAAAAGCCCACCCTTCTGTGATTCGAGACGTTTATTCGATTTCATTGCCACCACTCGGCGATCAAGAGGAAGTTGTGCAAGCACTTGATAATTTCGATGCTCTTGTGAACGACAATTCGACAGGTCTTCCAGCCGAGCTTGCGGTGCGTAGTCAGCAATACGAGTACTACCGTGACAAGCTCCTCACATTCAAGGAGCTGGAGCCGGTCTCATGAGTACAACTCCGGTGAATGTGCAGATACCTTCGGATACTGAAGCGCCGATCATTGCCGACTTTGTCGAGCATGCACTGCGAGTAGCGTATTTTGATCGCCAGCATTGGGCGTCCCTGCCCGCGAGCGACTGGGACGCACCTGGGGTGTATGTCTTGATGACAGCCGATGGTTCCAATCGTGTCTATGTTGGTCAAGCGCGGAAGTTGCGCGGCCGCTTGCAGCAGCACAACAACAAGGAAAAGCTTCCCTGGCATCGAGCGTTGGCGGTGAAGCGCGATACCACCGCGGGGTTCAACACGGCCGAGATCGGATATCTGGAAGGCCGTATCGCCGCTGAGCTGAATGCGTTGACTCAGATCACGGTAGTGGAGGGGCAGACGAGTGGGGACGAGACGCTGCCGAAGCACATGATGATCTCCCTGGATGCTTTCGTGAAAAGCATCCTCGGTGCGCTTCGCTTGGCTGGGTTGGATATTAGCCGGAGTAATCCTCAAACGCTGACCGAAGACGAGCAACCTTCAACTGCGCTAGTGCCATCTAACAAGCCGAATAAAACTGTGACGGTTGCTGACCTGGTTTCCAGCGGTCTACTCCAAGCAGGTCATGCGTTGTACCTGAGCCAGGCTGGAAGAGAAGCAGAAGGCAGTGTGACGGCGGATGGTGAGATCATCGTGCGCGGGGTTTCCTATAAATCCCCGAGTGCGGCAGCAAAGATTGTGCTTGACGGCCAGGCATCTAACGGTTGGATGACGTGGAAGGTCGGTAGCCCCTCCGGCTCACCACTGGATACATTGCGGCAACAATGGCTGGCCCAACAAGCAGCTGAGGCGGAAAAATGATCGAAGCACAGGCACGCAAATACGACACTATCGCAGTAAGCAATGAGAGCACCGTCGTTGCTGAGTTTCTCTCTGATTCCACCAAAGAGACTGCGTATCAGTCCGAAGCCCAGCTGGAGCGGGAATTTATTGGCTTGCTGGAAGGCCAAGCGTACGAGTATGTGCTATTGACGAGTGAAGAGCATCTCGTCAAGAATCTTCGTACCCAGCTCGAGGCATTGAACCGTTTCACTTTTTCGGATACTGAATGGCAACGCTTTTTCAAGGAGCGGGTCGCCAGCACCGGGGATGGCATCGTCGAGAAGACGGTGCGCATCCAAGAAGACCACGTCCAGTTGCTGACTCGGGATGACGGCTCGACGAAGAACATCACCTTGCTGGATAAGCAGAATATCCATAACAACCGTTTGCAGGTGATCAACCAGTATGCGGTGGATCGCGGCGAGGGTGGGGCAAGTTTCTCGAACCGGTATGACGTGACCGTTCTAGTCAATGGGTTGCCGATGGTGCATATCGAGTTGAAGCGCCGCGGCGTGCCGATTCGTGAAGCCTTCAACCAGATTGACCGGTACCAGCGTGATAGTTTCTGGGCTGGCTCTGGCCTGTTCGAGTACGTGCAGCTGTTCGTGATCAGCAATGGGACGCAGACGAAGTATTATTCGAACACCACTCGCCGTCAGCATGTGGCTGATGCGACGGGTATGAAGAAGAAATCGAAGACGTCCAATAGCTTCGAGTTCACCTCGTGGTGGGCTGATGCGCAGAACAAGCCGATTCTTGATTTGACGGCGTTCGGCAAGACGTTTTTTGCCAAGCACTCCCTATTGAATATCCTCACCCGTTACTGTGTCCTGACTAGTGACCGGGTGCTGTTGGTGATGCGTCCGTACCAGATTGTGGCGACCGAAAAGATCTTGCAGAAGATCGATATCTCCACGAACTACAAGACGCTTGGTTCTCAGGAAGCGGGTGGCTACGTCTGGCACACGACCGGCTCTGGCAAGACATTGACCAGTTTCAAGGCTGCTCAGCTTGCTTCACGTCTGGAGAGCGTGGACAAGGTGCTGTTCGTTGTTGACCGTAAGGATCTGGACTACCAGACTATGAAGGAGTATGACCGGTTCGAAAAGGGCTCGGCGAACTCGAATAATTCGACTGCGGTGCTGAAACGGCAGCTGGAGGATCCTTCGAAGAGGATCATCATCACGACGATCCAGAAGCTCTCTACTTTTATCGCAAAGAACAAGGGTCATGAGATCTACTCAGGCCATATTGTGCTGATCTTCGATGAGTGCCACCGCTCCCAGTTTGGCGACATGCACACGGCCATTACGAAGGCGTTCAAGCGGTATAACTTGTTCGGGTTTACGGGTACCCCGATTTTTGCTGAGAACTCTGGCAGTGGCGGCAATCCGCAGTTGAAGACGACCGCGCAGGCGTTCGGGGAGAAGCTGCATACGTATACGATCAAGGACGCGATCACCGATCAGAACGTTCTTCCCTTCCGTATTGATTACGTGAATACGATGAAGGTCGGCTCGGTCATAGACAAGCAGGTGTCGTCCATCGACACTGAGAACGCCCTACTGTCACCTGTGCGTGTTTCTCAAGTGGCCTCGTACATCTTGGAGCATTTCGATCAGAAGACGAAGCGATCCGTTGGCTATGCTTTGGGGGAGAAGCGTGTTCGTGGGTTCAACTCGCTCTTTGCCACGGCATCGATAACGGCTGCCAGGACGTACTACAACGAGTTCAAGCGCCAACAAGCTGAGCTAACGCCTGATCGCCGGCTGAAGATCGCTACGATCTTCTCTTATGCCCCGAATCCCGACTCAGAGGACGGGGTGCTGGAAGAGGAAGGGTTTGAAACCGAGAACCTTTCCGGGGACGCTCGCTCGTTCCTGGAAACGGCGATTGCTGACTACAACCAGATGTTTGGCACGAGCTACGACACGAGTTCGGACAGTTTCCAGAACTACTACAAGGACTTGTCGCTACGGCTGAAGAACCGTGACTTGGACATGGCCATTGTGGTGAACATGTTCCTCACTGGCTTCGACGCAACCACGATGAATACGTTGTGGGTCGATAAGAACCTGCGTTCTCACGGGCTAATCCAGGCGTACTCACGCACGAACCGTATTTTGAACTCGGTGAAGACTTACGGGAACATCGTGAACTTCCGTGATCTGGAAGAAGCGACGAATGATGCGATTGCCCTCTTCGGCAATAAGGACGCAGCTGGCATCGTTCTGTTGCGGCCTTATGGCGAATACTACGATGAGTATGCAGAGAAGACCTCGGCCTTGCTGGAGAAGTTTGTTCCTGGTCAGCATATTGACAGTGAATCTGCACAGAACGAGTTCATCAAGATCTATGGTGAGATTCTTCGTTTGAAGAACATCTTGACCTCGTTTGATGAGTTTGCTGGAAATGAGATTCTCTCGGAGCGTCAGGCCCAGGATTACCAGTCGGTATATCTGGATCTTTGGAATGAGCGGAAGAAGCATGATTCCGGTGAGAAGGAACAGATTACCAGTGACCTGGTGTTCGAGATTGAACTGATCAAGCAGGTCGAAATTAACGTTGACTACATCCTGCTACTCGTGCAGAAATACCGCGAGGAGCGCGGCGACGGCGATGACAAGGAACTACGCGCTGGCATTTCCCGAGCGATTGATTCCAGCCCTTCCCTGCGCAACAAGAAGGATCTGATCGAGAACTTTGTGGACTCTGTGTCTGTGGATGGCTCGGTTCAGGACGAATGGCAGGAGTACGTGCAGAAGCAGCGTGAGAGTGAACTTGAGGAAATCATTGCTTCGGAGAACTTGAAGCGTGAGCAGACGCTAGGGTTCGTTGATTTAGCGTTCACTGACGGTGTACTGCGCACTACGGGCACAGAGGTCACGAAGATTCTGCCTCCCGTGTCTCGATTCTCGAAAGAGAAGAATCATGGAGATAAGAAGCGCCGCGTGATTGAACGGTTGACTGTATTTTTTGAGCGGTTCTTTGGCCTGAGCGCAGAAGGTAGGAATAGAAATTGACGAACCTAGAAAAGCAACTTGTTCAATGGTCAGACAACCAATCTCCGTGGAAGCAAGACCTGCTTCGGCGCCTGGCCCTCGGTGAAATTCTAGCTGACGCTGATTACCGTACCTATGCTAATGCTGCGGTCAGCATTGAAGTGGACAAGACTGCACCATGGCGATCGAAGCCAGAAGATATGGGGTTATTCGAAGTTTTTAATCCACTGACCGAAGCTCACCTTACAAACATTTCTAGTGAACATGATCCAGTGAAGGTAACTCGCCTGCTTCATGTCCATGGTGCGAATGACCTTGCACCCGGGACAAACCTAGAATTTTCGCCGGACGGCTTGACGATAATTGCCGGTAAAAATGGAAGCGGGAAATCTGGACTTGCGCGTATCCTCAAACAAGTGGCGGCCTCCCGCTCATCTGAGAAGATACTTCCCAATGTATTTCAACCGGAAGTTACCCCAAAAGCTGTCGTGGGCTATTCTCTGGGAGATGAATCGCAAGGCGAAGAACTAACATGGGAACACGACTCGGAGCCCATCGAAAGTCCGATGAAGCGCGTTCGTATTTTTGATTCTCATGCTGCGACTGCCCAACTGGCTGGCTCCAATGAGGTCGCATATGTTCCGCCAACATTACAAATTCTTGGCGAGTACACGGAGGCACTTCAAGAAATTGCAACGATTATCGAAAACGACCAAGTTCAGCAGAATTTGAGACGGGCGCAATGGCCCGACCTTGAGAGCGCTGCAGGACTCACGATTTTTGAAAATCTTGGTAAGCAGACTGCACTTGATGAACTTGAAAGAATTTCCGAATTAACTCCAGATGAACTTAAAGAGCTCGATGGCATTCCTGCAAAAATATCAGAGCTGACTACATCTAACCCAGCCACTCAGGCGGTCAAGGCTCGGAACATTGCCACCCAGTTCGCTGGCCTAGCCAAGAATATAGAGACAATCCAGAAAGCGCTTAGTGTTTCCGAAATTACCCTCGCTCAAAAACTCAAGACTGAAGTTCAAAACGCGAAGACGGGATTGGAGGATGCTCGGCGTGGTCTGAATCAGGATGGCATGATCACTGGTACGGGCAATGAATCTTGGCGAAGAATGTGGCTGGCAGCCAAAGAATTCAAAGAATCATCGGACCATGAACATGACTTTCCTCAGGGCATTTCGATGTGCCCTCTGTGCGTCCAGACACTAAATCCAGAAGCAAAGACGCGGTTTGAGCTATTTTCAGAGTTTATGGCAAATGAAGCCCAAAAGAAGCTAATTGCGGCTCAGAGGCTTTGGGATGAAAAGAAGAACAGCCTGTCTAGTCTGACGATTAAAGGATTAGCTCCGGCCGATACTATCGCGCTAGTGGGTACGTACGATGAAACGCTAGCAGAATCGATTGAACCGATATTGACTCGGGCAGAAAGTCTCAGAAGTGCGATAGATGAATCATCCCAGACTGATGCAGCCAGTGAGGTTCCTGATCCAGAAAATATATCGGAGTCTCTTGAAGCCCTCGCTAAGAAGATTCGTGAAGCCTCTCAGTCGGAAGAGGACAAAGCAACCAAGCTAGCCGAAATGCATAGCTCCGCAGAAGCAGTTGTCTTGCTTACTAAACGCCAACAGTCCCTATCTTTGCGGCAAAATATTGCAGCGAAGAAAACTGAGATAGGTGCCGAACACGACCGAGCAATTTTGATATCCCGTTTGTCACAAGCGAAGTCTGCATGTGGGACTAGTGGTGCTAGTCGCAAGAATTCAGAACTTTCAAAAGAATATGTGACTGCTGTTTGCGATCGGTTCGCCGAAGAATCAGAAGCCCTTGGATTACACCGGGTTCCTGTGGAACTCGTTTTTGATCGATCTTCTCGTGGCGTAAGCTTCATCAAGGTCAGCATCAAGGGCGTTGGTTCGACGGTAAATGGGGTACTCAGCGAAGGAGAGCAACGAGTAGCTGCAATTGCGGGTTTTTTTGCAGACCTCACTGAATCTGGCGATCAATCGACGCTGGTTTTTGATGACCCTGTGTCTAGCCTTGACCAGGAATTTAGAGTCAAGGTGGCTCAAAGACTTCTGCAAGAAGCTGAAAGTCGACAGGTTCTTGTTTTCACACATGACTTTACCTTTGTTCAATACCTTTACGAAGAGAAAGTCGCACGGGAACGGAAAGCCCGTGCTCAAGGTCTTGAGCATTCAGAGACTTTGACATACCTCCATATCGCAAGATCGCCGGAGGGGGCAGGAGTTCCCACCTCAGCAGAGGTTTGGCGTCACGTTAGCGTTAGGGAGCGTTTGGGCCGACTCAGGGAGCGCCAACAAGCAGCCGCAGCCCTTTTTAGAGGGAATGATCTGATCGCCTATGAAAAAGAAGCTCGTGACATTGTGGGGGCGCTTCGTGAGACATGGGAAGTTTTTGTCGAGCAAGAATTACTAAATAATGTTGTTACGCGACACGAACGGAGTGTTCAGACGCAGCGTCTTAACAAAATACTGGAGCTACAAACTTCAGACGTTGCTGCAGTCGAATATGGGATGACTATCGAATCCCGATATATGACAGGTCATGCTGCTCCAGCGTCGGACGCATCAGCACCGGTCGATCCTAGGTGGCTTCTTGGCGAAATTGACTCATTTGCGACGTTCCGTAAAGAGTTCCTTAAGCGAATTAGCAAGTGACATGATTCGCGCAATCGTCTTGTCAGTCAGATTATTCAAGTCGCCGAAGCAATGTACCGCTGAATTGCACTGTAATTCGATCCGATTTGCCGCGCCACTTCATCTAGCGTCAGTCCTGACTGGCGTAGGCGGGTCGCTTGCTTCTTTTGCTTGTCTGTCAGGCCCAGCTTTCGGATCGTTATGCCGTGTTCGTTCAGGATACTGATCACAGTAGTCTTGGAGATCCCAAATGCTTTGCCTACCGTTGCGCTGGCTTCCCCAGCCTCATAGCGGTTTAGAATACCTTGAACCTGCGTTTCAGTGAGCCGGTACTTGATCTTGTGTGGTGCGGGTGTTGACGTTTGTCGGATCCTGGGCTTGGCGGTTTGTCTCTGTTGGCAAAGATATGCCTGCATCGTCTCCACTAATCGCCGAAGGCCATTTTCGTAGTGGTGACCCCTGTTGGAGAGGTCGCTGGCAACCTCCACAAAATCCCTCAGTATATTGCTAGTGCGTCCTCGGCCAGCACTCGGATCGGCTAGGCAAGTCTAGGCCGGCTTTTTCCATCCTTCGAGCGCCTGGACCCAAGGACTGACTTGTACCTCAGCGCCGTCGAGCACATCCAGCGAGGTGTCCTGGCCGTCTATTCGTGGAATCAATTTCACCGGTTCGAGTCCGGGCAAGAGGCTGACCTCCAGGCTTTCGGTTTCGTTGGGGATCGTTGGCCGTAGACATGGCGGCCCATTTCATCGTGGACATTGCGGTTTCCCCGGCCGGTATGAGCACCAGTTCGGGCGAAATATTAGGGGTGGCGATAATGGTGACGTCTTCTTGAGATTCACCAAGGCCATTGAAAAATTCGATAGCCGCCAGCCCCTGAACTGCACAAGGCTGATTGGAAACGTTCGTGGCAAAGACCGAAAGATACCGCGAACCCAATGCAGCGTCCGGGGCGCTCAGGGTGAAACGGACTGCCTCGGTGGTGCAATAAGAAGCATCGGGATCTCGTGTCCAGGGTTCGACGCCCTCGGGCAGCGGCGCTGGTGACGGGATAAGTGCCGCGGGAAGTACCTCGCCGATCCAACCGTCGACAATCTTCGCAAATCCGGGAGACGAGATGGAGTATTTCAACGGTTCGTTGTTTGGCGGGGTGCGTTGCTCAAGCCAGCCTTGGATGGCTCGTGTCTCGACCGAGCTATCAGGTGACGTGGTGTGAATGGACAGCGACTGACTGCCGTAAATGGCGCTCCCTACGTCCTGCAAGGCTCCGGCATCGATAACGAGCTGAACTTTTTCCAGATCGATCGTTGCCTCGGGCGTATATCGCACGGAGCTGTCTTCGGCTTCGAAGCTCACCTGGTAGTTTTGCTGCACCGCGAATTCGGCAAGCGTCTTCAGGCTTTGCGAATCAGCGGCGACCACAGAAGAGTTAGCAACTCGCAAGGCCCCGGCATCTCTGAATTCGTAGGCCTGCTTGAGCTCCGCACCAAGGTCTTCATGCGGAATGATGCTCAGCGGATAATATTTGCCGGTCGTCGCGCCCGTATTAATGACTTGCGGTTTACCTGTAGTGAATTGCGAGTAGTGATTCAGCGTTACACCTGGAAGCGAAATCCCCTGAGTGATCCGCTCCGCCCGAAGTGCCGCGTCAGTAGCTTCGGAGGCCACCGGATCTTCCGAAAGACCTATCGTCCATGTTGCCGTGGCACTATCACCATCTTTCGGATCTGCGGACGTAACCTCGTACTCCAGCTCCACCGATGCGACGCCGTTCAATTCCTGGATCTCATCAAATTTCTCGCAGACGGACGCCGGCGCATCGCATGGATCCCAAGGATTCCAAAGGACAAGCCACGTAGCGATTAAAACCAGGGCGGTGACCAACGCGATCACTGGAGATCTCTTCACTTGCTCACCGTACCAAAGCAAGGCGATCGAATCGGAGGCTTTGCCTCCTTCCGGTCTGGGGCGGGATGACTGACCATCATTCGATTGGGTCCGTCGGCGTCGCACGGGTTCGTCTGGGAAATCGTATGCCCAACACTGGGAATCGCCATTCGAGTCCATGCCTGTCCAGCATTCGATTCAGGAAAACGCGCGTGGAGCCACAGAAAGCTCCGGCGGCCATATAGCTTAGAGATACGCTACTTTGAATCCGGGTCGGTAAAACGGATCGTCGCGGAATCTGCCGACGACCAAAGTTCGTCGGTATTGAGATAGGAGCCTAGGTGAGGGAACCTACACGCAGGGTCATAGGTCGTACGAGCCGCGAAAATGATCTGCAGAAGTACGAGCATGCCCCGGTCATGGTCAGATTCATCGAGCATGGAACGGTGCACGCTGCCCCTGCAGGCACCACCGCGGCAAGCGCCGTGGAGTACGCTGCGAGTGCCGCCGGGAGGGCTTCGCTCAGCCTGTACCCCACACCAGATGAGCAGGACATCCATGAGCTTGCCGAAGCATGGCAGCTGCACCCGGTCTTGGTTGACGACTTGATGCATGCGCAGCAGCGGCCAAAGCTGGAACGCTATGGCGAGATCCTCCTGCTGGTTGTCCGCTCGGCGCAGTATCTGGATGAACATGAAGAAGTTGAGCTCTCAGAGTTCCATATCCTGCTTCGCCAGGGATCTATCGCGGTCTTATGCCAAGACCATCGGTGGATCGACGGCACACCTGGTCTGGAACTTGAAACTACCGTCGCCGATGAATTTGTCGCTCGCGACCGCACCTTGCTGACCGACCATAAACTACTGAGCATGGGCGCCGAAGCGGTGCTGTATCGGCTACTAGACGAGATCGTCGACGGCTATGTCCCGGTTCTGCAAGGCTTGGGAATCGATAAGGAACAGATCGAACGTCAGGTGTTCAGCGGTGACGCCGCGGTCACCGAACGTATTTACCGATTGAGCCAAGAAGTCATCGACATGCAGCATTCAACGGCCTCATTGCTCGAAGTCGTTCGCTCGCTATCGGACGGATTCACCAAATACGACGTCCCGAATGAGCTGCAGACCTACCTGCAGGACGTGACAGATCACCTGACCCGCGCACACGCCCAGACGGTGGAATACCGGGACGCGCTGTCACAGATTTTGAATGTTAATTCGACACTTGTGGCGCAACGTCAAAACGAGGACATGAAGAAAATATCAGGCTGGGCAGCGATCCTTTTCGCGCCGACCCTGATTGCAGCGATTTACGGAATGAACTTTGACGTAATGCCCGAACTGCACTGGGCGTTTGGCTACCCAGCGGCAGTCGTCTTGATGATTGGATTCGCGGCATTCCTCTACATCATGTTCCGGCGTCGCCGGTGGTTCTAAGGAAACGGATACTCCTATGCATGCGAAAGTAGATCTCAAGAAAACTCTTCCGAGCTATAAGGCCAAACATGAGGTGTTCGGCCTAGTCGAGGTTCCCGAACTGCAGTATCTCATGATCGACGGACACGGGGATCCGAACACCTCGGTCGAATATGCTCAAGCCCTGCAGGCGCTGTATCCGGTGGCCTACAAGCTGAAGTTCATGAGTAAACGTGAACTTGGCAGGGACTACGTTGTCATGCCCTTAGAGGGGCTCTGGTGGGCGCAAGACATGTCGGCATTTACCGAGCACAGAGATAAATCCCGGTGGGACTGGACCATGATGATCCTGCAGCCCGAATGGATCGACAGCACCATGTTTGAAACCATCCGTGAGCAACTGGCCGAGAAGGAACCTCCAGCTGCACTGGACAAGGTGAGGCTTGAAGCATTCGCAGAGGGGCTGTGTGCGCAAACCCTGCATATAGGTGCCTATGACGATGAAGCCCAAACGCTGCACCGGATGCATCGGCAATTCATCCCCGAGCAGGGACTGGAGCTGACTGGCAAGCATCACGAAATTTACCTCAGTGACCCGCGCCGCGTTGCACCGGCCAAGCTGCGCACAATCCTTCGCCAGCCGGTACGATCCATCATCGAATAGCGGGTACAGCCGATGACGAGCGGACGCTCACCTGAGGAGCCGAAGATATGGCCCGGGCAAGAACATCTGGTGCGGCTTCCCGATGGGGTCCTGATCCGCGGTTCGAGCCTGAAGCAAAGCAAGGTCTTGCCGCCACCTGATTTTGGCGTGTATCTGCTGGGAAAAGATCCACGATTCACCGACCGTGAATACAGGTGGGTGAAATGGCGTGATTTTTCGATTCCTTCATCCACTGCAGGCACCTTGGAGGCGTTACGCCAAGCGTATGGGAGAGCGTCTAAGGAGCGCGTGGAAATTGCTTGTCGCGGGGGAGTGGGAAGAACCGGAACCGCACTGGCCGTAGTGGCTGTGCTCGGTGGGATCCAGGCTTCCGACGCGGTGGAATGGGTCAGGAATAACTATCATCCAAAGGCAGTCGAGACATCAGGGCAGCGTCGCTGGCTGCTTACCGTCTTGCCTGATCTGACGTTGAATGAAGATCACTGATCCCCAAACCAGCAGGACTTGGCCTAGTGCAGGGGCACCGAGAGAGAATTTGAGAGAAGATGAAGGTATGAGCACCGATATTGGACTGAACCCGTCGAGCACCGTTGCAGAGGTGCAAGAGGCATTAGCTGCCTTGGAGAACCCGAAGATGCGTGCCGTCAACGAAAAGCGCGGTGATGACTTCGGGGTAAACCTTGGCAAATTGCGAGCGTTGGCCAAAGCGCTGAAGAGCAACCAGGAGCTTGCCGTCGAACTATGGAAGACCGGGCAAACGACGCCGCGACTGGTGGCCATTCTCATCTGCAAACCGCGTGCATTCTCTCTAGATGACCTTGAAAATTGGATCCGTGAAGGCGATCGTCCGAAGGTTCAGGGCTGGTTCCTGAGCTACGTGGTGAAGAAAAGCAAGCACCTCGAAGAACTGCGCCAGCGATTAATGCAGGATCCGGACCCGGTGATCGCCAGTGCCGGTTGGGAGCTCACCGCGCATCAGGTCATCAAGGCACCGGACAACCTCGACCTGGACAAATTACTCGATGTGATCGAAGCCGAGATGATGCAGGCCCCGGAACGACTCCAGTGGGCCATGAATAACACGCTGGCGCAGATTGGTATCTCAAACGCAGGACTGCGTGCCCGGGCTTTGGAAATCGGGGAGACGCTGCAGGTCTTGGCGGATTATCCAACGTCGCCGGGTTGCACCTCGCCTTTCGCTCCCATCTGGATCAATGAGATGGTCAAGCGCCAGAAAGACTAGCTGCCGCCGTTAATGGCGCAGAGGCCGGCGGAACCTGTTGGGTTCCGCCGGCCTCTGCGCGTTATGCGCTGTGCTCTAGCGCTGGTGCGTGGTGGCACCCAGACGCAGCACCTTGGATACCAGCCACAGCGCACCGGTCAGTCCGAGCGTGAGCAGCAGCTGGGTCCGGGCCACCGCGTCGGTCATCGCGATGCACACGATAAGCACCATCATGGCGATGGTCGCCAAGGACAGGTACGGGAAGCCCCAGAGCTTCAGCGGAAGTTCCGTGCCTTCGCGCTCGGCGCGGCGGCGCAGGATGTACTGCGTCACCGCGATGAAGCACCAAATCACGATGATTGTCGAGCCAACGACATTCAACAGGATCGGCATAACTGCATCGGGCCAGATCCAGTTCAACCCGACGGCAATGAATGAGAAAGCAACCGAGCTGAGCACCGCCTTGGCCGGTACTCCCTTTCCGGTCACGTGAGTCACCGAACGAGGGGCCATCTTGCGGGTACCGAGCGAGTACAGCATGCGCGAAGCACCGTAGATGTTCGCGTTCATGGCTGAGAGCAGTGCGATCACCACGACGGCGCTCATCAGCAATTCCACGCCAGGGACGTTCAGCACGCCCAAGACCGCGGAGAACGGACCGTCGACGATGGACGGGGTATTCCATGGCAGGATCGCCACGATCACGATGATGGAACCGAGGTAGAAGAACATGATTCGCATCATCACCGATTTGATGGTGCGTTTGATGTTGCCCTGCGGGTCATCGGATTCGGCTGCGGCGATGGATACAACCTCGGTGCCGCCGAAGGAGAAGATCACGATCAGCAGGGCCGCTGCAATGCCGGTGAGCCCGGCCGGCGCGAAACCACCATGCGAGGCGAGGTTGGCCAGGCCAACCGGCGCATCGGTCGGGATGAGGCCGAACAAGACCAGCGCGCCGACGGCCAGGAAGGCGATAATCGCCGCGACCTTGATGAAGGCAAACCAGAATTCGAACTTGCCGTAATTGCCCACGCCCAAGAGATTCGCGCCGGTGAAGAGCACCACGAAGCCCAAGACCCAGGTCCATTGCGGGAAGCCAGGGAACCAGGCGGCGACAATGGCCGCCGCGCCGGTGGCTTCTGCGGCAATCACCACGACCAGCTGGATCCAGTACAGCCAGCCGACGGTGCTTCCGGCGCTGCTGCCCATCGCCTTGTGCGCGAAGGTGCTGAAGGCGCCAGAGGACGGATCGGCCGCGACCATTTCGGCGAGCATCGACATGATCACGATGACCACGGTGCCGGCGATGAGGTAGGAGAGCAGTACGGCCGGGCCGGCAATGGAGATGGCCTGGCCGGAACCTATGAACAGCCCCGCGCCAATCGCTCCGCCCAGCCCCATCATCGAGATCTGGCGCTGGCTTAGCCCTGCATGGAGTTTTGGTGAGTTATCCGCCGCGCGGACCTTGGTTTGCATGCTCATACGCTAGCTACCTGTACCTTGCTGGTGACGGCAGCCAAGACGCGGTCAACGTCCTGAACGCTGCCTGAAGAGATGCGCAGGCCTTCGCCCGGGAAGGCGCGGACCACTACATTGCCTTCGCGCAACAGGGCTTCGAGCTCGGCGGTGCGATCCGCCGCCGCTACCCAGACGAAGTTCGCCTCGGAAGGTACCGCCGGGTATCCGGCAGCCAGCAGGCCTTCAAGCATCCGCTCGCGCTGTTCGACGACCTCGTCGATGCGCACGCCAAGTTCGTCGGCGGCTTCGAGGGAGGCCACCGCTGCACGCTGAGCCAGATCGGTGACGCCAAAAGGCACCGCAACCTTGCGCAGGTTCTGCGCTACGGGCTTGGGGCTGACCGCATAGCCGATCCGCAGGCCGGCCAAGCCGTAGGCCTTGGAAAAGGTGTGGAGGACCGCGACGTGCGGGTACTTGCGAAATAGCGCAAGGCCGTCGGCGCGGATATCGGAACGGTCAAAGTGAACGTAGGCTTCGTCGATGACCACCAGAATATTCCGGGGGACGGAGGCGACGAACTCTTCCAAGGCGTCCGCCGCAACGACGGTACCCGTGGGATTGTTCGGGTTGCAGATGAAAATGAGCCGGGTGCGCTCGGTGATCGCGTCCAGCATTGCTGGCAGGTCATGCTTGAATTCGGCATCCAGCGGAATCTCGACCGGAACCGCGCCGGCAATGCGCACCAGCGATGGGTACGCCTCAAAAGAGCGCCAGGCGAACATGACCTCGTCGTCTTCTCCGGCGACTGCATGAATGAGCTGGGAGGCGACCTCAACCGAACCGGCACCCAGGCTGATCTCTTCCGGGTCCAGATCGTACTGGTCAGCCAACGCCGTGATCAGCTCCGGTGCCGCCATATTCGGGTAGCGGTGAATGCTTTCCAGCCCCTCGGCGATACTCTGCACCACCGAAGGCAGGGGAGCGTGCGGCGATTCATTCGACGAGAGCTTCGAAGCGCCCGGGGCCGCCGATTTTCCCTGGCGGTAAGCCGGCACGGCGGCAAGGGAGGGGCGTTGATTGATGTTCATTGATTCCTCTCTAAAAGTCATGAACCGCTTGGAACATTCCGGTGGTGTACGGTTTGCCCAAAAATTTGAGACGGGCTCAAGATTTCGACATTCCCTGGGCAGCTATGGCCCAAATGGAGGTGAAGCGAGTCACAAGAAAAAACTGTAGGTGGTGGCAATCACAGGGCGCAATCGATGCGCAAAGGGCTATGCACACTGCATACCGATTGGACTTCGGCAGCGAAGATTACTGGTCGATCTGTATAGCCTTTTCCTCTGGCGGTGAATTTTTTGCGTAGGCCTTAACGAGCGGCAAGGTCCTGCCCTGGAAGTGTTCGCGCAAGGCCAGCGAGGAAGAGGTGCGCGCGACTCCGGGAACTTGGTTGATCCGATCGAAGATCGCTTGAAGGTCTACCGCATTTCGAGCGACTATGCGCAACTGCAAGTCGGAGGTTCCGGTCACCGTATACATGTCCACGATCTCCGGGATCGAATCGGCCAGGGCCGTGGCCACCGGCTCGTGGCCGTATTTCTGAATTATTTCCACCGAGCAAAAGGCGACCAGCTGGTAGTCGAAGCCCGCAGGCTGAACTTGCGGGATGATGGCCCGGATTACCCCGCCTTCGTGCAGGCGGGCAAGGCGGCTGGTTACCGTGCCCCTGGCCACGCCGAGGCGGCGGGCGCATTCCATGACTGGAAGCATGGGGGACTCGGTGAGAAGCTCGATGAGGTCGGCGTCGAGACGGTCAATACGCACTGCTTAGGTCCTCTGCTGGGTGCAAACATCGGAATGGCTGCCAGAAAAGCTGCGTCTAAGGGCGATATTTCTGATCACTCTTCAAGGGTAGCGCGAAGATCTGTGACCGAATATTCCCGGCGAGCACCTGCCCGTGGGACTTGGGGTGCCGGTGCGGGGCCAATCAGCCCGATGTAATGCAGCTCACCTTGTAGGCTAAGGCTCACTTGGCCTTTATCGGCCTACCTGGGAGAGGGGAAACGATGAGTGCGAGCACGCCATTGAAATCTGTTGCGGGACTGACCGTCTTGATTACCGGAGCCGCGCAAGGCATGGGCGCTGTCTTCGCACGAACGGCCTGCCTCGAAGGTGCGCGGCGAGTGATTCTATGGGATATCTCCAGCCAGATGCTTTCTGCCGTCTCCAAGGAGTTAGAGCAGCTTGATTCCGGAAGCGTCATTCATACCCAGGTAGTCGATTTGCGCAATCAGGCGGCGATCATTGCTGCGGCAGATCAGTCGCTGGCCGCGGGCGCGGTGGACGTGCTGGTGAACAACGCCGGGGTCGTCACCGGCACGTCCTTTGCCAAGCATCGTACTGAACAGATCAATGACACCATGGCGGTGAACGCACTGGCGCCAATGTATCTCACCCATGCGCTCCTGAGGCAAATGGGTCAAGACGGCAGTCCTGCCCGAATCCTTACGATCGCCTCAGCAGCCGCCTTGGTTTCAAATCCGAATATGAGCGTGTATGCAGCTTCTAAGGCAGCCGCCATGAGCTGGAGCGATTCGCTGCGACTGGAACTGGAACGGGAGGCCGATTCCGATATCAAGGTCACCACATTCTGTCCCACCTACGTTTCAACCGGAATGTTCGCCGGGGCGAGAAGCATGTTGTTCACCCCAATCATGGACACCGAGTATGTGACAGCCAAAGCGTGGAGCGCGATGCTGCGCGGAACGCCGCTGGTGCTACTGCCCTGGACGAGCAAGTTCGGTCAGCTGCTGCGCGGAGTCCTTCCGCGCGGCGCATGGGACCTGGTGGCCGATAGGGTCCTGAAGATCTATAGCTCCATGGATGATTTCACCGGACGGGAGAGGCAAACGCCTGACAACGAGCCGGTTTCCTAGTTCGGTTTGCCGTTGGCGCAGAATTCACCATCCGAATGTTTACCTCCTCGCCTACGCGGAGTAGCGTAGGCGTGGTAACCCGGAATGTGACCTCAGGCGGCTCTAGGATTTCTTGGTGGTCACTGATGCGGGATTTCCGATCACCAGGAGCGACTCGCCATGCAAAAGTTCATCCCGAATCTCTGGTTCGCTGCTAACGCCGAAGAAGCAGGACAGTACTACGCAGGTGTATTCCCGAACACCTCCGCATTTGTAGAATCGCGGTACCCCACCGAAGGGTTGCTCGACTTTCAAGAACCACTGGCCGGTGCTCCGCTGACGGTCACTCTGGACTTGAATGGTACGAAGCTCACCCTGATCAACGCCGGAAACGACTTCACTCCCAACCCATCGATCTCATTCATAGTCAGCTTTGATCCGGCCAATTATTCGGGAGACGCCGATGCGACACGCGCGGCGCTCGATCAAACCTGGGATCAGCTCATCGACGGCGGCAGCGTCCTGATGGGATTGGATACCTACCCCTTCAGCGCCCGCTACGGCTGGGTGCAGGATCGCTATGGCATCAGTTGGCAGCTCACCCAGTCCGACGCCGGCCAAAGCGAATCGTTTATTGTCCCTTCGCTGATGTTCGGTGGGGCCGCGCAGAACTTGGCGGTGCCTGCGGTGGATTTCTACGTAGAGTTGTTCGAGAACTCACAGGTAGGCAGCCGATTCCCATATCCCGAACCGACCGAAGTGACAGTTCCCGGAGCGGTGATGTTCAGCGATTTCAAGTTGAACGGGCAGAACTTTGCGGCCATGGATTCCGCCGTCGCGCAACCATTCAGTTTCAGTCCGGGGATCTCTATTGAAGTCCAGTGCGAAGACCAAGCGGAGATCGACAGGTTGTGGGAGGCGCTATCCGCAGTTCCGGAGGCCGAGCAGTGCGGCTGGCTGCAGGATAAATTCGGCGTGAGCTGGCAGGTGGTTCCGAAGAACATGGGCGATCTGATGGCTCGGCCCGGAGCCTTCGAAAAGATGCTGAACATGAAGAAACTGATGATCGAGGACTTCTAGCCCTTGGATTCGGGCGGTGCCGAGTCCAGCGATATCCTGACACCACGCTGCGGTCCAAGCCAAACTTGGTGGATGGAGATCAAGGGTGTCAAAACGTCGTGCGGTAATCGCCGGAGCCTCCGGATTCATCGGAGAGCGACTGGTTCATGAGCTGTCGGCTCAGGGGTACGAGCTGAGCGTCATCGGCCGCGGTGGGCCGATCAGCTGGGCGGACCAGGCTGCGATCGACGAGTCGGTCGATGGCGCGCAGTTACTGGTCAACTTGGCGGGAAAGAACGTGGGCTGCCGATACAGCGATGCGGCGCGCAACGAAATTCTCGGTTCCCGGGTTGAGACGACGCGGATTTTGCACAGGGCGGTAGCTTCGGCCCAGCATCCGCCTAAGCTGTGGCTGAATGCCTCGACCGCGACCATCTACCGCCATGCTGTGGACCGGCCGAATACCGAAAGCATCGGAGAAATCGGTGAAGGGTTCTCCGTTGATGTCGCACGCAACTGGGAACGCGAGTTCTTCGCGGGGGAGCTCTCAGCCACCCGCCGGGTGGCGCTGCGCATGGCGATCGTGCTCGGCGACGGACCGGCGAGCCAGAAACTTCTTGGGCTTGCCAGATGGGGCGTCGGCGGGCCGCAAATTGATGGGTGGTGGCCAGCGCACCGAAGATACCGCGGGATCGGCCCGGACCCCACGGGCCCGGAGAAAAGCGGTTTCCATCCGACCCGGGGCCAGCAGCGGTTCAGCTGGATTCACCTCGATGACGTCATGGGCGCGATCTGGCATCTGATTGAACATCCAGAAATCCGCGGACCGGTGAACCTGAGCGCTCCGCACCCGGTGACGAACGCCGAACTCATGTCGAGCCTGCGACGCGTCGCCGGGCGCAGGTTCGGACTATCGGCGTATCGTTGGATGTTGGAACCAGCGATGTTCGCGCTCCGAGTTGAACCGGAAATGCTGTTGAAGTCTCGGTGGGTGCTACCCGAGACGCTTGAACGTTCCGGCTACGAATTCAAGTGGCCCGAGCTGCATCCCGCGCTGGCTGACGTCGCAAAATGAACACCGGTGATCCCCGGTGCAAGTTTTTGCAGAATTGAAAGGAAGCTAGGCATGGCTCGTCTCAAAACAAACGGTATGGCTCCGCGCATACGAGAGTTCCGGCTTCCGGAACTGGAAGCCGGAACCGTCGAGGACCTGCTTGGCGGCGGTTATGTCGAGGTGCTTCATTTCACCGGCTATGACCGGAATCTGCTTGATCTGACCGACGGCCGCGTAGAAGATTGCCTGTTTTCTGAACTGAATATCGGTGAACTTTCCATGCGCAACGCGCGCTATATTCAATGCGAATTCAAGCAGCTAAGCGCGCCAATCGTGGAGGGCGCCGGAGCGACCTTGAATGACGTGCGGATGATCCACAGCCGCTTCGGCTCGGCCGATCTCTCGGATTCCTCGACCGACTCGGTGGTGTTTGACCATTGCAAATTCGGTTGGGTCAATCTTCGCTCCGCGCAGCTGCGGGACGTGCTCTTCCGGGATTGCAGCTTTGATGAAATTGATTTGCAGCAGGCCAAGGCGCAACGAGTGAGATTTGAAAATTGTCGTACCGGGACGCTGAGCGTGGAGCGCGCAAATCTCAGCTCGGTTGATCTGACCGGGTTGGAGATGTCGCAAGTGCAAGGCATCGAAGGACTGCGCGGTGCCACGATTAGCGAGCAGCAGTTGAGTTCTCTGTCGCATGAGTTCGCCGCATATCTCGGACTACGTATCAAGGACTGAGCTAGCTAGCGGTCAGCAGGCTTGTGATTCGAGGCTGGCGGTCGGCCAGTGCCCGAGCCGTGCTTAGAATGATTTCCTGCATGGCAGCGGCGGCACGAGTCAATGAAACATCTCGGCGATGCGCCAGACCGATGGTACGCGTCAATTGTGGATCTTTCAGCGCGGCGGCGCTGAGCCCGGGGCGATCAACCAGTACCGTCGCCGGAACAACCGCAACCCCCAACCCGACTTCGACGAAGCGCAAGACAGCGTCCATCTCGGCGCCTTCCAAGATTACGTTGGGGATCAGGCCCTGTGCGCGGTAGGCGTTCATCGTACTTGCGCGCAGGTCGTAGCTTTGCGAAAAAACAATCTGGGGAAGCCTCGACAGTGCCTTGAGATCCAAGGATTCTCTGCCCTCAAGACGTGGTTTACCAGTCGAGTCGATGACAACAAGTTCTTCGGATAACAGTGGGAGGCTGGCCAGGCTTTTCTCCGCAACGGAGTGCTCCGAGGTAACAACCAGGGCCAGATCCAGCAATCCGCCGGCCAGCTCATCCAGCAGATTCTTCGACCCGGCTTCGCTAAGGTGAAGCTCAATGCCGGGGAACCGGCGGTGAAATACTTCGAGAACTTCGGCAACCAGCGAGACGCACAGGGTTGGGGGAGCGCCTAGCCGAACCCGGCCCTTTCGCAAGCCTGCCAGTTCTGCCATTTCGGTGCGCACATTTTCTTCATCGGCGAGCATGCGGCGTGCCAGCGGCAGCAACGCTTCACCGGCGGCGGTCAGCGTGATGTTGCCCCGCGCCCGGTGGAATAGCTGGGAGCCCAGATCGTGTTCGAGGGTGGCGATCTGACGGCTCAACGACGGTTGCGTCAGATGCAGATCCTCGGCAGCTCTTGTGAAGTGCCCCACCCTGGCGATTGTCGCGAAACCCCGCAACTGCTCTAGATTCATATCCCATAGCATACGGCTATCGAAACCATGAAGATAATTCATTGGACGTATGTTTCTTAGCGGCAGATGCTTGATGTCATGAACACTTACAGCAGCAAAGAACAGCAGATTTCAACCACCGTCCTAGTTATCGGGACCGGCGGTTCGGGGCTCCGGGCGGCCATCGAACTCGCCGAACTCGGCGTAGATGTACTGGCCGTAGGAAAGCGTCCGCGTCACGATGCGCACACCTCGTTGGCGGCCGGTGGAATCAACGCGGCCCTGGGCACCATGGATGAAGAGGACAGCTGGCAGCAACACGCTGCAGACACCATCAAGGAAAGCTATTTCCTCGCCGATCCGCGCACCGTGCAGACCGTGGCCCAGGGAGCGCAACGCGGAATCGAAGATCTCGAACGGTACGGGATGAATTTTGCCCGGGAACAAGACGGCCGCATTTCCCAGCGCTTCTTCGGAGCGCACAAGTTCCGCCGCACCGCATTTGCAGGGGACTACACCGGCCTGGAAATCCAACGCACGCTGATTCGACGTGCCGACCAACTGCAGATCCCAATCCTCGACAGCGTGTATATCACCCGATTGCTCGTCAAGGACAATCAAATCTTCGGCGCCTACGGCTTCGACGTGAACAACGGAACCCGGTATCTGATCCATGCCGACTCGGTCATCCTGGCCGCCGGTGGGCACAACCGCATCTGGCGGCGCAGCTCGTCGCGACGTGACGAAAACACCGGGGATTCGTTCCGCTTGGCTGTCGAAGCCGGCGCCCGCCTCCGCGACCCGGAACTCGTGCAATTCCACCCCTCGGGAATTATCGAACCCGAATCTGCTGCAGGAACCCTGATCTCCGAAGCGGCGCGCGGGGAGGGCGGAATTTTGCGCAACCAGCTCGGTGAACGCTTCATGAAGAACTACGATCCGGAACGCATGGAGCTTTCTACCCGTGACCGAGTTGCACTCGCGGCCTATACCGAGATCCGCGAAGGACGCGGAACGGAGAAGGGCGGGGTCTGGCTCGATGTTTCGCACCTGCCGCGCCAGCTGATCATGGAGCGGCTGCCCAGGGTGTACCAGACGATGCTCGAAGAGCAGATGCTGGACATTACCCGCGAACCCATCGAGATCGCACCGACCGCTCACTATTCGATGGGCGGGGTCTGGGTGGACCCCTATGATCATTCAACCGAAGTCACCGGACTCTATGCGATAGGCGAGGCCTCAAGCGGACTGCACGGTGCAAACCGATTAGGCGGCAACTCGCTGATCGAGCTCTTGGTTTTCGGGCGAATCGTCGGACAGGCGGCAGCCGCGTATGCCAGGGCACTGGAATCCCAGCCTCGATCCGCAGAAGCTACCGCGGAGGCTAGGCGCGACATCGAGGACCTCTTGGCCGCAGATGGCGTGGAGAACGTCCGTGCATTGCAGCGCGCAATCCGCGATGTGATGACCGAGCACGCCGGAGTGGTGCGAGACGAGCAAGGATTGCTTGCCGGCCTTGCGAAACTCGACGAGATCGAAAAGCGCATGGCGAATGTCGGAATTCATCCCGACATCGCGGGGTTCCAAGACCTATCCCATGCCTTTGATCTGAAATCTTCGGCGCTGGCCGCCCGGGCCACCCTGGAAGCCGCCTTGGAACGCCGCGAAACCAGGGGCTGCCACAACCGCAGCGACTTCCCAGCCATGGATCCCGGCTTGCAGGTGAATCTCGTTTGGTCGCCTAAGACCGGGATCACCCGAGAAGCCATCGTGGAAGTGCCAGCAGAAATAGCGGCATTGATCCAAGAGGTCTCCAGCGCCGGCAAGCTCGTCGAATAATTTTCACGCCCAGGCAGGGGACCGGAAAACGCCTGGTATATGGTTCGCCGGTTTCCTGCGCTCTGGCCTGGCGCATCCGCTCAGCCACAATCCATCCAGTGCGTGGACGGTTCTTTGGCGTGGGAGCTTTTTGGACGCAAAGCCTGTCGCGATCAAATTTTAGTGGCTGGTTAAGCGAGAAAGTCCCGCCTGGGGAACTAGCTCCGTTCGCCAGTTCCCCAGGCGGGACCATCCGCAGTGTGTTTAGCGCTCTCGCTGCACGCGTTTTTCGTCCCACACGGGAGTATCGGACTCGTAGACCTTGCCATCTGAGCCAAAGACCAGGAAGCGGTCAAACGATTTCGCAAACCAGCGGTCGTGCGTCACGGCGAGCACGGTGCCTTCAAAGGAATCGATCGCATGCTCGAGCGCTTCGCCGGAATGCAGGTCGAGGTTATCCGTCGGCTCATCTAGCAACAGCAGGGTCGCTCCGGATAGCTGCAGGAGCAGGATCTGGAATCGGGCTTGTTGGCCGCCGGACAGCGACTCGAACTTCTGCTCTGATTGGCCAGCCAGACCGTAGCCATCCAATGCGCCGGCGGCAGCCTCACGGCCTAGCCCCGAACGGTGCTCGTCGCCGCGGTGCAGAATCTCCAGCAAGGTGCGGCCGAAGAGGTCGGGGCGGGTGTGGGTCTGGGCAAAGTAGCCAGGGCGAATTCGAGCGCCGAGCTTTACCGTTCCCTCATGAGGTACTTCGGCGAGCTGCACATCGGAAACCGGCTCGTGCTCCCGTTCGGGATCGGTGCCGCCGGCGGCCAGCAGCCGCAGGAAGTGGGATTTGCCCGAGCCGTTGGAACCCAGTACGCCTACTCGGTCGCCAAACCAGATCTCGTTGCTGAAGGGCTTCATAAGTCCGGTAAGTTCGAGCTTTTCGGCTACGACCGCGCGCTTGGCGGTGCGTCCACCCTTCAAGCGCATCTTCACGTTTTGCTCTAGCGGAATCGCCTGGGGCGGGCCGGCCTCCAAGAACTTATCCAAGCGTGTCTGTGCCGCGTGATACCGGTTAGCCATATCCGAACGGAATGCCGCCTTGGTCTTATACATGATGACCAATTCCTTGAGCTTGGAATGTTCTTCATCCCAGCGCTTGCGCAGTTCCTCGAAGCGTTCGTTGCGTTCCTTGCGAGCCTGCACATAGGAGCCGAACGAACCACCGTGGATCCACGCGGTGGCTCCACCATGGCCGGGCTCCAGCGTGACGATGCGCGTGGCCGCGTTGTTGAGCAACTCGCGGTCGTGGCTGATGAATAGCACGGTCTTCGGGGAGCGCTCCATCATTGCTTCAAGCCAGCGCTTACCCGGTACGTCTAGATAGTTATCGGGCTCATCCAAGAGCAGCAGGTCGTCGTTGCCTTCGAAAAGCGCCTCCAATACGAGGCGCTTCTGCTCGCCGCCGGACAAGGTGCGCGCTTGGCGGTCCTGGGCGCGATCAAACGGGATGCCCAGCGCGGCCATGCAGACCTTGTCCCAAGTGGTTTCCAGCTCGTAGCCGCCGGCGTCACCCCACTCGATAATCGCTTCGGCGTAGCGCATGTGGACCTTTTCATCCTCGCTGACCAGCATCTTCGCTTCGCACGCTGCAACCTTGGCGGCTGCAGCAACGGCGGACGGGTCGGCGGTGGAAAGCAAAAGATCCTTCACCGTCGATTCGTCGCGGACCTGGCCCACGAACTGGCGCATAATGCCCATCGAGCCCGAGCGATTAATCGCGCCCTCGTCGGCTTTGAGATCACCGGAGATGATCTTGATCAGGGTGGTTTTGCCGGTGCCGTTCGGCCCGATTAATGCGGTTTTGGAGCCGGCGGTCACTTTGAAGGTGACTCCGCCCAGCAACTGGGTGCCGTCGGAAAGGAAGTATTGGATGTCGGAAACGTCGATATGTGCCACCAGCCCATCCTAACCGCGATTGCTTTCCCGGCTGCTATGAGGAACTTGCGCATGCCGGTCTGTGGCATGCGCGTGAGGAGTGCCTAGTGGTACTTGTAGAACCCTTCGCCCGTGGCAGTGCCGAGTTTTCCGTGCTCGAGGTAGTTGGTTTTGAGCAGTTCTGCGAATTTTTGGCTGGTTTCATCGCCGGAACGTGAAATGTTGTACGCGGTATTCAGCCCGACGATGTCGTAAATTTCAAAGGGGCCCTTGGGCGCTCCGGTGCCCAGTTTCCACGTCTGGTCAATGGTTGCTGCGTCCGCGACGCCATTTATGAGCAGATGGCTTGCAGACTGCAGCAAAGGTACGAGCAGCGAATTGAGCACGTATCCCGGCTGTTCCTTCAGCACCCGAATCGGGACCATCCCGGTGCGTTCGGCGAAGTTCACCACCACTTCGTAGGCTTCGGCGCTGGTCGACGCGGTGCCCATGACTTCGCCGGTATTGTTTTGCCAAACTCGGTTGGCGTAGTGCAACGCGAGGAAGCGATCGGGCCGGCCGGTGAATCCTGCAATAGCTGAAGGAAGCAACGTCGAGGAGTTGGTGGCGAATACGGTGCGAGCCGGGGCTGATTGCGCTAGCTTCCGGTAGGTATCCTGCTTGATTTCCAGACTTTCGGGCACCGCTTCGATCACCAGGTCCGCATCTTCGACAGCCTCGGCCAATTCACTGCTCAACCGAATGGAATCGCGTGCTGCTTGAGCTTTCGTGTTGTCGCCGGCGTCAAAGTAGTCCGCGTAAACCGGGACTAATTTATCCAGCCTGGCGGCGGCGGCTTCGAGGGCAGCGTCATCGATGTCGTAGCCGACAACGGGCAGACCATGGTAGGCGGTTTGGAAGATGATCTGGGAACCAAGTACGCCGGTACCTAAGACTGTGGTGTTGTTCAGGATCATGAGCTCGTCCGTTCTTGATTTCCTTGTGAATTTATAAGCCGCGCAGGTACACCGAGATGCCTGCACCCACATTCACTCACATTTAGTTGAGTATATTCAACTAAATGTGAGTGAAGGAACTAGCCACAACTTGTTCAACTCCCGTTGCCCGGAATTCACCTCGCGGCCGGATTGATTTGCCAATCTTAAGAGGGAATTTATGGGAAACATCAAGCTTGATGGGGATAGGGAACGTGAACCGAGTCGCAAAGAAATCTGCAGGCATTCTCGCCGCTGCCATAGTGGTGGGCGCAGTAGGCGCTGCGCCATTGACTACGGCGGGGGTCGCAACCGCCGATACCGGGAGCTACTTTGAACGCACCGCGACATACCCGGTGTATCAGAACGACCCAGATGGGGCCGCAGCCGAAACTGCCTCCGAAATCTCGACCGTTTCCGACGATGGCAAAACCCTGATCTACTCTGACGCGCTCGCCCGCCAGGTGGGATTCTTGGATATCAGCGACCCCGCCGCACCGAAGGGTTTGGGAACGCTCCCGCTGCACCAGCTCGGTAGCCCAGAAGACGAACCAACTAGCGTTGCCGCCTATGGCGAGTACGTTTTTGTTGTAGTCAACACCTCGGAAAGCTACTCGAACCCTTCGGGACGGTTAGACGTTGTGCGCATCGCTGACCGTACGCTGGTCCACAGCATCGAATTGACCGGACAGCCGGACTCCATCGCGATCTCCGAAGACGGAGCCTACGCGGCGATCGCCATCGAAAACGAACGTGACGAAGACGCCGGAGACGGCGGGCTGCCGCAGGCGCCCGCTGGTGCTATCGAGATCCTGGATCTCGTGGGCGAAAACCCCGAAGCCTGGAGCGTTCGCGAGGTGCCGCTGACCACGGGGACGCGCGAAGCCCCGATTGCGCTTCCGATGCTTAGCGACGCTGGATTCGACACCCCACAGGATCCGGAGCCCGAGTACGTCACCATCAATGCCAAAAACCAATTGGCGGTAACCCTCCAAGAAAACAACGGCGTAGTCCTCATCGACCTGCCCAGCGGTGACATTACCGGCGCCTTCAGCGCAGGCAGCGTTGACCTGGAAAACATAGACATCGAAGAAGACGGAAAACTGGATCCCACCGGCTCGCTGAAAGACGTTCCGCGCGAACCGGACGCGATCGGCTGGATCCAAGATCGCTACCTCGCCACCGCCAACGAAGGGGACTGGAAAGGTGGCAGCCGAGGCTTCGCCATTTTCGATTCCGAAACCGGCGAAGTTGCTTGGGACGCAGGAAACACCTTCGAACGCTTGGCGCTCGCCCAGGGGCTGTTCCCGGAGAAGCGCGCTGGCAAGAAGGGGGTGGAACCCGAGGGGTTGGCGATCGACAGCTTCAACGGCGTCGACTACGCCTTCGTTGCCTCGGAACGAGGCAACTTCGTCGCGGTGTACGAACTTAGCGATCCAACCAATCCGGAATATCTGCAGACCCTGCCAACCACCAACGGGCCGGAAGGCATCCTTCCGATCCCAGGCCGGAACTTGCTGGCCGTGGCCTCGGAAACCGATGAGGCAGACAAGGGCGTACGATCGTCGATTACGCTATTCTCCTTCGGTGCAACCGAAGCGCAATTCCCCGCGTTGGCATCCAGCATCGAGAACCTGGTGCCGTTCGGAGCGTTGAGCGGGTTGAGCGAGAATCCCGAAGATTCGGAGAAACTTTACGCGGTCAGCGACAACGCCTATGAACCACGCATTTACTCCATCGACACCGCGCAGCAGCCCGCGCTGATCGAGAGCTCCATGGCCGTGACCAAGGACGGTGCCCCCGCCGAATTCGATCTGGAAGGCATCGCGGCCCGTGCTGAGGGAGGGTTCTGGGCTGCGCATGAAGGCGAGGAAGGCGCAGAAAACGCGTTGCTGCGCATTGATGAAGCCGGTGCCGTCACCGAGGAAGTGCCGTTGCCTGCGGAAGTCGTCGCGGAACTAGGCGGACAGGGGCTCGAAGGTGTCAGTGTGCGTGGTGAAGGCGCAGAAGAAGAAGTCATCTTCACCCTGCAGCGTGAAGTGCCAGGCGAAGACTTCGTCCGCATCGGCAAGTATGTTCCTGACTCTGCCGAATTCACCTGGTATGGCTACCAGCTTGAGCCCGCCGGTGACGATGGATCGTGGAATGGGCTTTCGGAAATCACCGAGCTTCCGGACGGATCGTTCGCCGTCATCGAGCGCGACAAGCGCAACGGTGAGAATGCCCAACTCAAGGCCCTGTATAAGTTTGAGCTTCCAGAAGGTGTGGCTGGTGAGGTCACCATGCTGGAAAAGGAACTAGCAGTTGACGTGCTTCCGGTGCTTGAAGCGACCAATGGCTGGACCCAGGAGAAGCTCGAAGGCCTGGCCATCGCCGGTAGCGGTGATGCGTATATCGTCACCGATAATGATGCGGTGGATGATGCCAGCGGTGAGACGGTGTTCGCTAATTTGGGCACGGCCGCAGAGGTCTTTGGGATAGGCGAGCGCCCCGTTGAGTCGCAGGCTCCGGATGAGACCAATGCACCGGACGAGTCGGCATCGCCGGAGGCTTCGCCCACGGCCGAGCCTTCCCAGCACCCAGAAGTGAATGAAACCCCGAACGAAGAAACCACGGAACCCAAGCAGGAACAAAGCTCCGAACCGACCACAGAACCCTCTGAGGGGGAGTCTGAGCAGCGCAAAATCGATAGGCTCGCCGACACCGGGGTAAACAGTCTCTGGCTGCTTCCGGTCGGCCTAGTTGCCGCAGGATTAGGACTCGCGGCCGCAATCAAGAACTCGCGTGCTCGTCGATAGTTCTTGAAAAACCAGCGGTAGTCATTGCAAGGCATCGGGTCTGCTTGGAGATATTTCCGAGCAGGCTCGAAATCTTGTTCAGGGTAGCTCGGCTCGGTAGGCGAGGCGCGGAGAAACCTTGACTTTCCATCATGGAAAGACAAGACTTTCCTTAATGGAAAGTAGGGTGTGATGGACAGCGGAAAGCATGTGGCGGGCAACTATGAGCCGCGCGAAGCACTGGCCGAAATAGAAGATGCTTCGGAGGCGATGGTAGGTGCCACGGAGGCGCCGCGTAAAATCATGTATGCCATGCTGGCTTTCGTGGCAACGATCTGTGCATTGGCGAACTACGTGTCATGGCCGGTCTTCTTTGCGCTGCTTCTGCTGATCATTCCTCTGGGTTTCTGGTATGTCCTGCTGATGCGCAAGCGGCCCAAGGCGCGTCCGATTCTCAAGCATTCAGGCCGCTACATGGGCTATGTTCTTCTTTTTATGTTGACCTTGCAGGTCGCTAGCTTCTGGGAACCTGGGTCCTGGGGCGAGGTGGGCCTGAAATGGCTGGCGCTATTTGGTGTTCTGTGTTTGTGCATGACCGGTATGCGCACGGCAACGATCAAGAATCGGCTCAAAGACGCGAATGAGCGCGATGTCTAATCACGGGGAGTTCAATGAACTAATTCATGCCCCAATCCGTCTGCGCATCTGCGCCAGCTTGGCTCCACTCAAATATGTCGAGTTTGCTCAACTGCGTGATTCGTTGGGAATTGCCGATTCGGTACTGAGCAAGCATTTGAAGCAGCTCTCCGAGGCCGGATTTATCGACGTGGAAAAATTCTCGAAGGGTGGGCGAAGCCATATGCGGCTAATGCTCACTCCCAACGGGCGGCAGGCTTATGTCCGCCATGTCGCAGCGCTTCGGGCGCTAACGGAAGGTAGCTACTAGTCTTTGGGCGCCCGCGTGGCCGGGCTGCCGACTTGAGGCCAGGAGGCGTGTTGGCATCACGCTATTGCTTCACGAACGTGGAGCTTGAAACGTTTTCTCATCTTGCCTCAGGTGAGCCGAGCCGTAACGCGTTTTGGCTCCGGCCGGGATTGGGCATTCTGAAAGCCGATTCGGCCGTTTGCCAACGATCCTGAGGTTTGGGACTAGCCGTGATCAGAATATTGGCGTTTTCGCTAGATAGCGGCAAGCAGCCGCTGGTAGCGCAGCCAATTGCTTTTGCTCCACGCACGCGAAAACCGTGGCTCCGAAACTTTCAGAACCACGGTCTTAGGCGCTGACTAGCTTGAATGCGAGAGATTAGTGAGCGGCGCTCTTCTTCGTGCTGGAGACAACGACGGCGATAATCGCCGCAACGACTGCTCCGACCAGCAACAGCTTGCCGCTCTTGCAGGACTTCTTTGGCGCGCCCAGCTTCTGCTGCGCGGTCTTCACCGCGTTCTCAACGGATGAACGGGTGCGCTGCGCGGCCTTCGAATTGCCACTGACGCTTTCGATCAGGTTGGCGCCCGCGTTGCCGATAGCTTCACCGTTCACTCCGGAGATTGCGTTATTCCACGTCTCGCGAAGATCCTTCGGGATTTCTGCCTTGGCTGACTTAGCCAACTTGTTCAGCGATTTCTCGACTTCTTTGAAAGTCTTGGCAGTCTTTGACATTTTTACCCTACTCTCGTTGAGGATCCCGTGGTTTGTTACTTTTTGGTAACTCGGGCCACTCAATCTACCCTAGCCAGCCCGAAGATAACTCTCAATAGTGGAGGGTTTAGCTCATTGCGAACTCACAGCGTACGCGAGGCTGGTCTTGAGATCTCGCAACCAAACTGGGCATCCAGCGTATCTGAAGATTGCGGTGCAGCGTGTTGAGCCGGTCGGCCCCGGGAGCAAAGCCAATGCGCGCCTTGGAATGCAACGCAGTTTGGTGCATCCCCGGCCAGGAAGCCACTCAATGAGCCGTCCCCATGTGGTTTGCGAGATTCCTCCAGCAAGCAGCCCGACGGCCACCGGCATACTCGTTCTGCGCCAAGTCAAGGACAAAGGATAGAGTGGGTGCGTGACTGAGCAGACTACCAAAGCAAACCATTGGGTCCGAGCCGCGATCGCCCTACTTGACGCAGATGCGAACCGCAGCGCCGACACCCACCTCCATGTCTTTCCGCTGCCAAAGCAGTGGGGAATCGACCTGTACTTGAAGGACGAATCGGTGCATCCCACCGGATCGCTCAAGCACCGTTTGGCTCGCTCATTGCTGCTCTACGGTTTGGTCAATGGCAAAATCGGTGAGCACACCACTCTTGTGGAAGCCTCTAGCGGCTCCACCGCGGTATCCGAAGCGTATTTCGCCCGCATGCTCGGCCTGCCTTTCATCGCTGTAGTACCCCGGACTACCAGCAGGGAGAAAATTGAACTCATCGAGTTCTATGGCGGACGCTGCCACCTCGTCGATGCCGCCGGCGAAGTGGATCTTGCGGCCCGGCAGCTCGCCGAGGAATCCGACGGATACTACCTGGATCAGTTCACCTACGCCGAACGAGCCACCGACTGGCGCGGGAACAACAACATTGCCGAATCCGTGTTCTCGCAGCTTTCGGCCGAACGCCACCCGATTCCTTCATGGATCGTGGTCGGCGCCGGCACCGGCGGCACCTCGGCGACTTTTGGCAGATACGTGCGTTACCGCCAGCATGACACCCAGGTGGCCGTGGCCGATCCGGAAAACTCATCCTTCTACGAGGGGTGGCGTACCGGAAATATGCAGTACTCCACCGGGCTCGGGTCGCGGATCGAGGGGATTGGCCGGCCCAGCGTTGAGCCGTCCTTCGTGCCCGGGGTCATCGACCAGATGATCCAGGTGCCCGATGCGGGCTCGCTGGCCGCCATGTACCTGCTGCGGGCACACACCCGGCACTGGACCGGAGGGTCGACGGGAACCAACCTCTACGCGGTCTTCCAGATCATTGCAGGCATGCTCGAACGCGGGGAAAAGGGAAGCATCGTGACGCTCATTTGCGACTCCGGCGAGCGCTACGCCAACACCTATTACAACCAGCAGTGGCTGGACGCCCAAGGTTTGGACCTCGCACCGCACCGCGCGAAGCTTGAAAGATTCCTGGACTCCGGACGGTTCGAAGGCTAATCGGCGTCCGGGCGCAGCACCGGCATCAGGCCCAAGGTCTTCTTGCGTTGATGCACCGAGAAGTACTTCAGCCCGTGGACTCCGGCGACGAAGTGCCGCCTGGAACGTGCCGGAAGGTAGAGCACGTCGCCGAGCTTCAGCGAGATCGAATCCGTTTCGGTGTGCAGCGTCCCGGTGCCCTCGAACACGTGGATGAGTACGTCCAGTTCCGGGCCGCGGTGTTCGCCGATTTCCTGGCTGGGCGCCAGCGCGATGACATTCGCATCCAGGTCGCGGCCCTCCGGTTCGAGCTTCCAGATGGCACCGTCTACCGTGCTGCCTTGTTCGCCGAGCCAGGCCGTGTTCGTCATGATGCGCGGCGCCGGGGTGCTGGCGAGCTTGGTGATGATGACTTCCCAGTCTCCGCCAATCCGTTCGGTCGCCTCCCAGATATAGGTGCCGGGGAGGTTGCGTTCGAATTCCGCGTGCAGGTTCACCGGTTCATGGTCATTGAGCAGGCTCAGGTACCCGCCGGTGGGCAAGGAGTCGTAGGCCTCCATGATTTTTCCGTGGCGTTCGGGTTTCGGGATGTTCCGCGCATCGACCACGTGACTGCTTGACTGTTCCTCCACTGCAACCTCCAAGGTTTCGCTCGCCTGCCCGCTGGTTGCCTCTAGCCTAGTTGCTATGAGCCCGGGGCGGCCCGTGGCGTATTACGATGAAGCCAGATCAGCAACATCTCCGGTCAGATGCAGGAGCAATACCGTATGAACCAGGCAACCTCGGATTCAAGCGCCGCGCCCACCGCGAACACCGTGGCGCAGTTCAAGGCAAACCTCGCCTCAGTCCGCGGGCGCATCGCGGCGGCCGAACTCGCTGCCGGGCGGGAGCCGGGCAGCGTGCGACTGCTGCCGGTGACCAAAACGGTGCCCGAAGAGCGGCTGCGCCTGGCGATCGCGGCGGGCATGGACTGGCTGGGGGAGAACAAGGTGCAGGAGGCCGCGCGCAAGGCGCAGAACCTCGCCGACATTCCGGGGCTCAAATATTCGGTGATTGGCCACCTGCAATCGAATAAGGCCAAGGACGTGGCCCGCTTCGCCGACGAATTCCAGGCCCTGGATAATTTGCGCCAGGCCACCGCGCTGCAGCGCAGGCTGGAACTCGAAGACCGCACCCTGGATGTTTTCGTGCAGGTGAACACCTCTGGCGAGGAAACCAAATTCGGCCTGGACCCGGCAGCGGCCCCTGAATTCTTGCGTTCGCTGCCGGGCCTGGACCGCCTGCGGGTGAAGGGGCTGATGACCCTTGCGATCTTCTCCTCCGACCAACAGGCGGTGCGTACCTGCTTCACCACGCTGCGGGAACTGCGCGATCGGCTGCGCGAACAGGCACCCGAGGGGATCGGGTTGGAAGAATTGTCCATGGGGATGAGCGGGGACTTCGAGCTGGCCATCGCCGAAGGCGCGACCGTGGTGCGGGTGGGCCAGGGGATCTTCGGTGCTCGTGCACTGCCCGATTCGCATTACTGGCCGGGCTTTGCCGGTTAGCGGTTAGCCAGCCGGCGCTTTTCTCTCGTAGGCTGAGCGTTATCAACCGGTGGAATCCGGCCCCTTGTTTGCAGGAGGAAATTAATGCCTACCGTCGCCGAACACATGATCGAACAGTTCCACACCCAGGGTGTCAAGCGCATCTACGGGGTCCCGGGAGATTCGCTGAACGGGCTGACCGATGCGCTGCGCGAAAACGGGGAGATGGAATGGATCCATCATCGCCACGAGGAGGGCGCCGCCTTCGCCGCAACCGCCGAAGCCGAACTCACCGGGGAACTGGCCGTCTGCGTCGGCTCCTGCGGGCCGGGAAACCTCCACCTGATCAATGGGCTCTACGACGCGCAACGCTCCCGGGTACCGGTGCTGGCCATTGCCGCGCAGATCCCCACCGACGAGATCGGGTCAAACTATTTCCAGGAAACCCACCCGGTAGAAATCTTCCGCGGCTGCTCGGTCTACGCCGAACAGGTCTCGGACCCCAAGCAGTTGCCGCGGATGCTGCGCATCGCCATGCGCGAGGCGATCGAAAAGCGCGGGGTTGCGGTGCTGGTGATCTCCGGAGACGTGGCGCTCTCCCAAATGGAACGCAGCGGAACCCAAGCGATCGTCAAGACCAACCCGCGGGTGCTGCCCGATGACGCGGAGCTTGCCCGCGCCGCGCAGCTGCTTGAATCCTCGGCCAAGGTCACCATCCTGGCCGGGGCCGGCACCGCCGGGGCGCACTCGGAGGTGATGGAGCTGGCCGATAGGCTCGCCGCCCCGATCGTGCACTCGATGCGCGGCAAGGAGCATATCGAATACGAGAATCCCTTCGACGTGGGCATGACCGGGCTGCTCGGCTTCGCCTCCGGCTACCGGGCGATCGAGGAATGCGAGGTGCTGCTGATGCTCGGCACCGATTTCCCCTACCAGCAGTTCTACCCGCAGCATGCCAGCATCATCCAGGTCGACCTGCGCGGGGAACAGCTCGGCCGGCGCACCACCGTGGATGTGCCCCTGGTGGGCACGGTGAAGGACACCGCCGCGGCGCTGTCGGCGTTGCTGCCCCGGCAGGGCAAGCGCAAGCACCTGAACGACGCGCTGGAGCACTACGCGAAAACCCGCACCAAACTCGACGAGCTGGCCACCCCCTCGCGCGGCAAGGCGGCCATCCACCCGCAATACCTGGCCCGGCTGATCGACCTGGCGGCGGATCAAGACGCGATCTTCACCGCCGATGTGGGATCCCCGGTGATCTGGGCGGCCCGCTACCTGAGCATGACCGAAGACCGCCGGCTGCTCGGCTCCTTCAACCACGGCTCGATGGCCAACGCCCTCTGCCACGCCCTGGGCGCCCAGGCAATCGACCGCACGCGGCAGGTGATCGCCTTCGCCGGGGATGGCGGGCTGACGATGATGCTCGGCGAGCTGCTGACCGCCACGCAGAATAAGCTGCCGATCAAGGTGGTGGTCTTCAACAATTCCTCGCTGAACTTCGTGGAACTCGAAATGAAGGCCGCCGGCTTCGTGACCTATGCCACCGAGCTGGAGAACCCCGACTTCGGTGCGGTGGCCAACGCCGCGGGACTCAAGGGATTCCGGGTGGAGGACTCCGCGCAGCTCGAGGCCACGGTCAACGAATTCCTCGCCCACGAGGGGCCGGCGTTGCTGGACGTGGTCACCGACCGGCAGGAAATGTCGATGCCGCCAAGCATCAAGGTGGAGCAGGCCAAGGGCTTCGCGCTCTATGCCATCCGCACGGTGCTCTCCGGGCGCGGGGACGAATTGTTCGATCTGGCCAAGACCAATTGGCGCCAAATGTTCTAGCACCGGGATCTATGCCTATGCTTAAAGCCGGGCCCGCGTGAGCGGGGCCGGCTTTTGCAGCGAGCACCACCAAACAGAAAGAGGCGCAGGCGCTTTGATAACTTCGCAACCGGCCGCGGCCCAGGCGGCAACCACCGAGGATTTCGCCCGGAACTTGGCGAGCGTCAACCAGAAGATCGCCGCCGCTGCCGCCCGGTCCGGCCGCGAAGCCGGCGCGGTGCGCCTGTTGCCGGTCACCAAAACCATCGAGCCTGCCCGGCTGCGTCTGGCCATCGATGCCGGAGTGGACACCCTGGGGGAGAACAAGGTCCAGGAAGCGCTGGCCAAATACGAGGAATTCGCCGCCGACTACCCGGATCTGCGCTATGCGGTCATCGGACCGCTGCAGGGCAATAAGGCGAAGTTCGTGGCTCGCTTCGCCCATGAGTTCCACGCCCTGGATTCGCTGAAGCTCGCCGAAACCCTGCAGCGTCGCCTCGAAGCCGAGGACCGCAGCCTCCAGGTCTTCCTACAGGTCAACACCTCGGGCGAAGAAACCAAATCCGGGATCGACGCCGGCCAGGCCTCCGCGCTGCTCGAAGCCATCGCCCCGTTGGACCGGCTCATCCCGCGCGGGCTGATGACCATGGCCGCGAACACCACGAACGAGTCCTCCATCCGCGCCAGCTTCGCGCTGCTGCGCACCACCGCGGCGCAGCTGCGTGCCGGAGGAGCCCCCGAAGGCTTCGACCAGCTCTCCATGGGCATGAGCGGGGACTTCGAGCTGGCCATCGAGGAAGGCGCCACCGTGGTGCGCGTGGGCCAGGGGATCTTCGGCGCCCGCCAGTACCCGCAGGCGAACGCGTGAGCGGCTTTGAGCTAGACACCCGCCCGGTCGCCGCCGTGGTGCTCAGCTCCCAGCTGGCCTACGGTTCGGTGGGCAACAACGCCATCGCCCGAATGATCGAATTGGCCGGGCATCGCGCGGTGGCGGTTCCCACCGTGCTGCTCAGCAACCTGCCGCACTATCCCTCGGTGGCCGGCGGCCCCATCTCGGATCAGTGGCTTGGCGCGATTCTGGAGGACCTGCTCAACCGCGATGCGCTGCGCGATGCCAGCTACGTGGTCGTCGGCTATCTGGGGGCGGCCAGCCAGGGGCGGATCATCGCCGAATGGTTCCTCGCCGCCCGGGCCCGCTACCCGAAGCTGCGGCTGATCCTGGATACCGCCTTCGGAGATACGGACGTCGGGCTCTACGCGAGCGAGGAGGTCGCCTCCAGCTATGCCGAGCACCTGATCGAGCATGCCTGGCTGATGACGCCGAACTGCTTCGAGCTCGCGCTGCTCACCGAAACCCAGATCCACGACGAACAAGACGCGGCCAACGCGGCCTTGGACCTCATGGAGGCCGGTCCCGCGCATGTGATCGTCACCTCCGCGCCCACCGACGACAAAGATTTCATCGGCTGCCTGCTCGCGATGGACGAGGAAGAGCTCGAGCAGTTCGACACCGGCCGGATTAGCACCGAGGCCAAAGGGGCGGGGGACTGCTTCCTGGGCCAGCTCACCGGTGCGCTGCTCTCCGGCCTCGCCCTGCCCGAAGCAGTGTCCCTCGCGGTTGCCGGGACCTCCGAGGCGTTGGCCGGGGTGCACCCGGCCTTCGCGGTGCAAGCGGGCTGAAATCACTTACCCACAGTCCGCCGGAGCGCGCCTAAAATGTCGGTTCGCCGGCGGACACTGGAGCTAGGGCACATCTTGTGTCCGGGCGTCGGGCAAGACGACGCGGAACACGCCGAGGAACATCTCACATGAAGAATTTTTAAACCACATCGACCATCCTCGAGGCTGTGGACAAGTTTTGGCCGACCGCGAGAAATCGGGGTTTAAATGACCGTTAATATCCACAGCGGCTGTGGACGGCTCGGTGGATGAATGACATACTTGTAATACATCATCTTGTGGCCACTTGACCGGCCAAACACAAGATGTAGTATTGAACCCGTTGGTGAGTGAAACACCGAAAACACCCCATAGACAGCAATTTGGGGCATCCGAGAGGGTGGCCGGAAGCACCAGAAAATGGTGGAGTCCGAGCCAAAACAAGGACTTTTAAAAAGGGGAAACAGGGAAATGGCAATCACCGTTTACACGAAGCCGTCCTGCGTGCAGTGCAACGCTACATACCGCGCTTTGGACAAGCAGGGCATCGAGTACAACAAGGTAGACATCTCGCAGGATGCCGCCGCCCTGGAGCACGTCCGCGGCCTTGGCTACCAGCAGGCGCCGGTCGTTATCACCGACAACGATCACTGGTCGGGTTTCCGCCCAGACAAGATCGCTACCTTGGCCGTAGCCAACTAGTCGGCATCCGGGCCCCGCACGGGGTCCAAGGGAACTTACTCGTCGACCACCTAGCGGAGGCGAAGAAATGCCACCAGCAGCAGTTGCCGATCGACGGCAAAACGCTGAGGCTCACGAAGCCAAGGTGTACACCGATACCAACTTGATTTACTTCTCCTCGGTATCGGAGAACACCTTGCGCTTCGTAGAAAAATTGAATTTCAGTGCGGCTCGCATCCCGGTTTTTGCAACCGAACCGCAACTGATCGCAACGGCACCGTATGTATTGCTCATACCAACCTACGGCGGCGAAAGCGGGAAGCGTTCAATCCTTCCCCAGATTTTGAAATTTCTGGGTCACGAAGAGAACCGCGCAAACTTGCGTGGCGTGATTGGCGCAGGGAACACGAACTTCGGCGAGTACTACTGCATCGCGGCCAAGAAAATTGCTGCCAAATGCGACGTACCCGTTTTGTACACATTCGAACTTATGGGAACGCCGGAAGATGTTCTCAACGTCAATGAAGGGCTTGAAACCTTTTGGGCACCAGCGTCGCACAAGAAGAAGTAACGATGAATGACACCAAAGAGCTCCCCGCAAATATGCAGGGCCTGAGCTACAACGATCTGAACGCCATGCTGAACCTCTACGGTCCAGACGGCAAGATCCAATTCGAGGTGGACCGCTACGCAGCCCGCCAGTACTTCTTGGATCACGTGAACAACAACACCGTCTTCTTCCACGACCTGGATGAGAAGCTCGAATACCTGGTGAAACACGAGTACTACGAGCGTGAAACCCTCGACCAGTACTCGATGAACTTCATCCGCGATCTGTTCAAGCGCGCCTTCGCCAAGAAGTTCCGCTTCGAAACCTTCCTCGGTGCCTTCAAGTTCTACACCTCCTACACGCTGAAGACCTTCGACGGCAAGCGTTACCTGGAGCGCTACGAGGACCGCGTGTGCATGGTAGCCCTGCACCTGGCCCGCGGCGATGAGCAGCTTGCAACGAGCCTGGTCGATGAAATCATCGCCGGCCGCTTCCAGCCGGCAACCCCAACCTTCCTCAACGCCGGCAAGGCGCAGCGCGGCGAACTCGTCTCCTGCTTCCTGCTGCGCATCGAAGACAACATGGAGTCCATCGCCCGCGCGGTGAACTCCTCGCTGCAGCTGTCCAAGCGCGGCGGCGGCGTGGCGCTGTCCCTATCGAACCTGCGTGAGCACGGTGCTCCGATCAAGCAGATCGAGAACCAGTCCTCCGGCGTCATCCCAGTGATGAAGCTTCTTGAAGATTCCTTCTCCTACGCAAATCAGCTTGGTGCACGTCAGGGCGCAGGCGCGGTATACCTCAACGCCCACCACCCGGATATCCACCGTTTCCTGGATACCAAGCGCGAAAACGCCGACGAGAAAATCCGTATCAAGACCCTCTCCCTTGGCGTGGTCATCCCGGATGTCACCTTCGAACTTGCCCGTAAGAACGAAGACATGTATCTCTTCAGCCCGTATGACGTGCAGCGCGTCTACGGCGTGCCGTTCAGCGAAATCTCGGTCTCCGAAAAGTACGAAGAGATGGTCGATGACTCGCGCATCAAGAAGACCAAGATCAGCGCCCGCGAGTTCTTCCAGACTCTGGCGGAGATCCAGTTCGAATCCGGCTACCCGTACATCATGTTCGAGGACACCGTAAACCGGGCGAACCCAATCGAGGGCCGGATCACCATGTCGAACCTCTGCTCGGAAATCCTCCAGGTTTCCTCGGCTTCGGAGTTCGGCGACGACTTGAGCTACTCGAAGGTCGGCAAGGACATCTCCTGCAACCTCGGCTCGATGAACATCGCCAAGGCCATGGACGGCAAGGATATCGCCGGCTCGGTGGACATCGCGATTCGCGCCCTGAGCGCGGTATCGGATATGTCCTACATCGCTTCGGTGCCGTCGATTGCCGATGGCAACAAGAAGTCGCACGCCATCGGCCTGGGCCAGATGAACCTGCACGGCTTCTTGGCCCGCGAGCACATCTACTATGGCTCCGAAGAAGGCATCGACTTCACCAACATCTACTTCTACACGATCCTGTTCCACGCGTTGACCGCATCGAACAAGATCGCCATCGAACGCGGCGAAACCTTCGACAACTTCGAGAACTCGCAGTATGCCTCCGGTGAATTCTTCGACAAGTACACCTCGCAGCAATGGGCTCCGGCCACCGAGCGCGTGCGCGAACTCTTCGACGGAATCCACATTCCTACCCAGGAAGACTGGAATGCGCTGAAGGCTTCGGTCATGGAGCACGGTATCTACAACCAGAACCTCCAGGCCGTTCCGCCGACCGGCTCGATCTCGTACATCAACAACTCGACTTCCTCGATCCACCCGGTCGCCGCGAAGATCGAAATCCGCAAGGAAGGTAAGATTGGCCGCGTTTACTACCCGGCTCCTTACATGAACAACGAGAACATCGATTTCTACGAGGACGCCTACGAAATCGGCTACGAGAAGATCATCGATACCTACGCCGCTGCAACCCAGCACGTGGATCAGGGCCTGTCGCTGACACTGTTCTTCAAGGACACCGTGACCACTCGTGACATCAACAAGGCGCAGATCTACGCATGGCGCAAGGGCATCAAGACCTTGTACTACATCCGCCTGCGCCAGCTTGCGCTGGAAGGTACCGAGGTCGAAGGCTGCGTTTCCTGCATGCTGTAAAGACTCCTAGTTAGTGGCCAGTTAGCTGGTCATTAATTTCACGCAACAGCTGTCGTCTGGTCCTCCCACGCGGCAGCTGTTGCGCATGTAAGACCAAGTCAGATTGTCAAGAATCTGGAATCCATGAAGGCCTGACTGCATCTGCCGGTTTCGAAAGAACGGTAGAGTAGTAGGCAAAGTTATAAACACGATTTAGCGTTTCGATGAGGGGCAATGACCGAGAAGATTCAGCTCACCCACAAGGTTGAAGCAATCAACTGGAACCGTATCCAGGACGAGAAAGACGTAGAGGTCTGGAACCGACTGGTCAATAACTTCTGGTTGCCGGAGAAGGTTCCGCTGTCCAACGACATCCAGTCCTGGGGCACCCTTACCGAAGCCGAGAAGCTGCTGACCATGCGCGTCTTCACCGGACTGACCCTGCTTGACACGCTGCAGGGTACCGTCGGCGCAGTTTCGCTGATCCCGGACGCGCTGACCCCTCACGAAGAAGCCGTGTACACCAATATCGCCTTCATGGAATCGGTGCATGCAAAGAGCTACTCCTCCATCTTCTCTACCTTGGCTTCCACCAAGGAGATCGATGAGGCATTCCGTTGGTCCACGGAGAATGTGAACCTGCAGAAGAAGGCTCAGATTATCGAGAGCTACTACCATGGCGAAGATCCGCTCAAGCGCAAGATCGCCTCGACGCTACTGGAATCCTTCCTGTTCTACTCGGGCTTCTACCTGCCGATGCACTGGTCCTCGCACGCGAAGCTGACCAACACCGCAGACCTGATCCGCTTGATCATCCGCGATGAGGCCGTTCACGGTTACTACATTGGCTACAAGTTCCAGAAGGGCCTGGAAGGTGCAAGCGAAGAGCGCAAGCAGGAGCTGAAGGACTACACCTTCGAACTCATGTATGAGCTGTACGAAAACGAAGTTCAGTACACCCACGATCTCTACGATCCGGTAGGCCTGTCCGAGGACGTCAAGAAGTTCTTGCACTACAACGCCAACAAGGCGCTGATGAACTTGGGCTACGAGGCAATGTTCCCGGCAACCGTCACCGACGTATCGCCAGCGATCCTGTCGGCATTGAGCCCGAATGCCGATGAGAACCACGACTTCTTCTCCGGCTCCGGATCCTCCTACGTGATCGGCAAGGCCGTGAACACCGAAGACGAGGACTGGGACTTCTAAGCGCTTAGTCTCTTCCTGGCAATGGCCCCGTTTCTCAACGGGGCCATTGCCGTACCCGAAGAAATAAGCCCGCGGCCAGCTGCATATCGTGGATACTTGGACAGTAACGGATCCAGTGATGAGCGAACGCGGGGGTGAATGTGCAGATCGAATCAGCATCCAATGATCTGGGCACATTAGACGAGCAGCAAGTGCAACGGATTCGACGCAAATCGATTTCGGTACTTGCGGCCGGACAAATCCTTGGTGGGCTAGGCGGCGGAGCCACCTTGACTCTGGGGTCCTTGCTGATCGTCAGCATCTCGGGTCTGGACTCACTGGCAGGCATGGCAGCCACGATGAATACGCTGGGCGCGGCGCTCATGGCAATTCCGCTGGCGTTGATGGCGCAGAAGTATGGGCGACGGATATCCCTCTCGAGCGGTGCAATACTGGCGGCAAGCGGCATCGTGGTCATTATCGCCGCCGCATTCCTCGACTTCTGGCCGCTCTTGATGCTGGGCATGCTGATCCTTGGCACGGGTGCCGCAATGAATCTCCAATCGCGATTCGCCGCCACGGATCTTTCCACGAAGGCCACCCGTGGACGCGATCTTTCGGTAGTCGTCTGGTCAACGACCATCGGCGCGGTCATCGGTCCGAATCTCTTTGAGCCTGGTGAGGTAATCGCCCAGTACATCAACCTTCCGCCCTATACCGGCGGATTCCTGATCGCCATGTGCGCACAGCTAGCCGGTGCACTGGTCTACTGGATCGGGCTCCGGCCCGACCCGCTGCGAATAGCGCAGCGTCAGGCTTTGGGCCGGCCGGATTCCGGGCAGGCCCGCCGCCGCGGATGGCATATATTGCGTACGTCCGTAGCCGCGCGCCGGGCGGTGCTCACCGTGGCCCTGTCGCATATGTATATGGTGTCGATGATGTCGATGACCCCGATTCATATGCAGCACCATGGCGCAACGCTCACCTTGATCGGTTTCACCATATCCATGCACGTGGCCGGCATGTACGCCCTGTCGCCGGTCTTCGGGTGGCTGACCGACAAATGCGGTTCACGGGTGATCATTCTGGCGGGGCAGGCGCTACTGATCTCCGCCAGCGTCTTGGTTTGGAGCAACTCCGCAGATCATGTGGTTACCACCATGGCCTTGCTTTGTTTGGGCCTGGGCTGGTCCGCCGCAACGGTTGCGGGATCAACCATGATTTCCGGTGCCGTGGGAATCAACGAACGCCCGCAACTGCAAGGTACTTCAGATCTTTGCATGAGCTTGGCCGGGGTGATGGGCGGGCTCTGCGCCGGACCGATTCTAGCCGCCATCGGTTTCCAAGGACTGGCTTTAGTCCTCCTCGCCCTCGCGATGATCATGATCATGCTGAACATCAAGAGGTCCGCGCCGGAGGCTATCCATGAGTAGGAATTAGTGCGAAGGTGAAATTCACGGACAGTTGCTGAAGGGATAGCGCGCATGGCACATAGAACTCGATGCATCATCGTTGGCGGTGGCCCGGCCGGCATGGTGGCCGGACTCCTCTTGGCGCGGAGCGGAGTCCCCGTGACGGTATTTGAGAAACATCAGGATTTTCTTCGTGACTTCCGTGGCGACACCATCCACCCATCCACGATGTTGCTGCTTGAGGAACTTGGATTGATGGAAGAGTTTGAAAAGATCGGCTACAGCAAGGTGTCCCAGGCGCAATTTCCCGCACGAGACGGGGCCCGCGCCACGGTTCTCGACCTGTCCAAGATCAACCATCCCTATCCGTTTATCGCGATGGCTCCGCAGTGGGACTTCCTGGATCTATTGGCTCGTGCCGGTGAGTCCGAAGCGAATTTTGACCTGCGCATGAATTGCGACGTGACCGACGTGCTCACCATGGGAGAACGCATTGTGGGCGTACGTTATTCGGGGCCCGACGGAATCGGCGAAATGCACGCGCTGTTGACCATCGCGGCCGACGGAAGATGGTCGAAGATCCGCGATGCTGCGGGGCTCGCCATTAAAGAGTTCGCCGTGCCAATTGACGTCTGGTGGTTCAAGATCCCCGGAGCATTGAATCTAAAGAATGTATTGTCTCCGGCCTTCACCAGGGACAGATCTTTCGTGCTTATTCCCAGGCACGGGTACGTTCAGACAGCGATGCTCTTGCCGAAGGGGAAAGACGCAGAGCTGCGTGCTCAAGGTACCGAACGGTGGCACCGGGCGATTGTCGAGGCCGCTCCCGAACTTGAAGAAGGGGTCCCGGCGCTGACACTTCAGGACGCTAAATTACTGGATGTGAAACTCAACCGCGCGATACGGTGGTGGCGCCGCGGGCTGTTGTGCATCGGGGATTCGGCACATGCCATGAGCCCGGTTGGGGGAGTGGGCGTGAACCTGGCGGTTCAGGATGCAGTCGCGGCGGCTCGAATACTTGCCGAGCCGCTCAAAGCCGGAACGATTTCGGATCGGGATGTGGCCGCTGTCCAGAACCGGCGCATCCTCCCGACCATCGTGGTCCAGAGCACCCAGCGGCTGATGCACCTAGGATTGCGGCGGTTGATGAAAACAAGCAATGACGTGCTCTTGCCGGGACCTGTTGCGAGAATCTTGCGTACGTTTCCCAAGCTCACTTCGATTCCAGCCCGGCTTTTGGGGGTAGGGATCCTGCGCGAACGCCCGCCGGAAGCTGCAAAGCGAAATTCAGCGGAACGCTAGGACCCCTAGAAACACCAATGGTGCAGTACCATCCGAAACGGACGGTACTGCACCAAAAGTTTGGCAGTTGCTAAAGCTTAGCGAGCCTGGATGTTGGTTGCCTGTGGGCCCTTTGGACCGGCTTCCAGGGTGTACTCAACGTTCTGGCCCTCTTCGAGGCTACGGAAACCGAAGCTCTGGATTGCGGAGTAGTGTGCGAACACATCTGCCGATCCATCGGAAGGAGCGATGAAGCCGAAGCCCTTTTCAGCGTTGAACCATTTTACGGTGCCAGTAGCCATGTTTTTATTTCCTTATTTATTCATTGGCCACTACGTGACCTTGTTGCCGAGTCGAAATCCGAAACGGAAAATTAGTGGTTACCTCGAGCAGTACTATGTTGGGCGATTTCCATGCCGTCGGTATCAGCGATCGAATGCTGATTTTGCCGATACCGGCCAAAACGGAGGTCGCTACGCACGCTAAATGTCCTTGCGGTCCATAGACATGACTGTGGAATAATGGCCAGAGTCAGTGGAGTAGAATTTGGAAGCCGCATCGTGGAAACGCTGAGAAGCGCCTGGACGAGCTGTAAGCGGTGAAGAAGAGAAGATGAAAATTCGTTTCGATAGGAGTTCGCTAATTCCGAAGAATCGTTGAACCGATTTGCTGCACAGACGATTTGCTTGTCTTGCTACAAATCTAAACTGCTAACATTCGCTGGCGGATGACTCACACCTGCAAACGTCGAGGTAACAAATTAAGCGTACCATCATTTTTCGCCCTTGTCCTACAGCCGGCCTCTCATCGAGGGGTTGGCTGCAGGACAAGGGCACCCAGGGCTACATATCGGAGTACCAGTGATCGAATGGGTTGGCGGGTTCGTCTTCGTCTTCCAGGTCATCGTCTCCGTCAAAGGATCGGCGAATCGAATCGTCGCGGACACCCCCTTGGAAGGCCAAAGATTCCCCGGGATAATCGGAGTTTTCGCCTAGCCGGACAAATAGTGGACCCGTTGGCAGGACTCCCTGCTCGTACATCTCGTGGTGCACGTGGTTGGTCATTTGCCGCCACGCTCCAGAATCAAATGCCCGGAAACCGTGTCCGGTGAAAGAAATTTGAAAATCAGGCAAATTAGTTTTCACTGCTCCTGGTGCAATCGAGGTTTCCGCGCTTGCCTCGATGCCTGCGTGCATTCTGAATAGCGTCCCCTCCTCCGGGGCGTCCATTGTCTCGATCCAGTACCAGATCTGGTCTTTGACTTCTTCGGCCTCGGCTTCTGGCAAGAGCTTCTCGGCCAGCGCCTTTGTTGCCTGCCTGAGATTCCCGACGCTTCTGGACGCGAGCGGTACCGAAATGCTGAGCAATGCCGAGCGGGGCCCATGCGTAAAGCCGGAGCCGTCAACGTGGGGCGGCATTGGACGGAGGCATCCGCTGAGCATTGGCGGTGGCACCCTGTCGCAAACGATGGTGTGCATCGCCGAATACATCTCGGCAAAACCTGAAAGCTCATCTTCTATGCCCAAGGTTGCTGCAAGCGCACCGTAGGTTTGCAGATCCTTGGTGATCCTGTCTCGCAGTGAGTCTTTCCTGTTTTCGAGGATCGCTTCGTACGAGTCGTCATCGACTTCGTCGATAATGATCCGCTTGATAGCAGCCAAGGGGAGTCCAAGATGCTGATGCTGGCGAATCTGCATCATGGTTTCAAACTGGGCCGAGCTGTACTTTCGGTACCCAGTGAACTGATCGACCCGAGCCGGATTGAGCAGGCCGAGCTTTTCATAGTGGTGAAGCGTCTTCACCGTCACGTTCATTAACGCGGCAAATTCTCCAATGCTGTACTCCATGTTGACATCGTATTGTCTGCCCTTAGGGGAGAGTTCAAGCCGAGAGTCACTTTCTTGCCAATTTTTTCTTGGCCGATTCCATAACTAGATCAGCATTGATGGCGGCGCCTGCCATAGTTCCGGCGGCGGTTGCCAAACCAATCATTGCCCCTAGGCTCGAGGCGTTGCCAGCTGCGTAGACTCCTGGCACGCTTGTGGCTCCCATCTCGTTGACCGAGATGAACTCGCCCATGGGGTTTTGGCTCAAGTGCCCGCCGAGCTGGAGGAACAGTGACGCGTTTGCTTTCATCTGGCTTGCCACCACTACGGCCTGAGCGTCCAGGGTGCTTCCGTTGTTCAAAGCCAAGGACTGCACCTGTCCTTCATCGCTGACGGCTATGTCGGTGACTTGCGCGTCGACGATTTCTATTTCCACTGCGGCGAGCAGTGCGCGGTTTTCTTTTGTCAGCGTTTGCTGCGCATGGTTAACGTAGGTGACAGCGTCGCTGAGCTGGCCAAAGAGCAGGGCCTGATGCGTGCTCATTTCACTGACACCTAAGATGGCGATGCGCTGATCGCGCACCTCCCATCCGTGGCAGTACGGGCAATGCAGGGCCGAGGTTCCCCAGGCTTTTTGCAGTCCTGGGATCTCGGGCAGGGTGTCGGTTAGTCCGGTTGCCAGGAGGATGCGTGCGGCCTGCCATTGCGAGGACTCGGTGGATACTGTGAATCCTTCTTCGAGCGAACCGCTCAGCGACTGAATGCGGGCGGACGCAAACTCGACTCCGTAGTCCCTTGCCTCCGTGCGGCCTAGCTCCAATAGCTCATGTGGGCTGATGCCTTCATGGCCAAGCACATTGTGCGCGTGCGCTGAGACGGCGTTGCGTGGTTTGCCTTCATCGACCACAAGGACTTTGCGCCGGGAACGGGCCAGCGCGATGGCTCCGGCTAGTCCTGCGTTGCCGCCTCCGATGATGATGGCGTCGTATTTTTCCATGATGCTCTCCTTCGCGGGGGTTTTGATTCACTATCCAAACTATCGATACATTGCATTGATCGTGTATGTTTTTGCGTATGACGCAAGAATTGGATTTAGACTCGGTCATTCGACAGCGCATTCGTGCCCTTCGCCAAGGCAAGGGGTGGTCCCTGGAGGCCCTTGCGAACCGGGCCGAACTCAGCGTTTCGACGCTGAGCCGGATCGAAACCGGCAACCGGAGGATCGCCCTGGACCAGCTGGTGCCGATCGCCAAGTCCCTGGGCACCACCTTGGACGAGCTGGTGGCTCCCGCCGACGGGAAAGGCGTGATCATCGGCCCCGAACCGATCGCTGTGCCGGGAATGACGATGTGGAAATTATCGGACGACGACGCGGTCAACGGGGTGGTGGTCACGAAGATCCGCTACGACCCGCAGCAGCAGGTGGTCCCAACGGAGGACAGGGTCCACCCGGGCAAGGAATGGTTCACCGTGCTCTCCGGCGAAGTGCAGCTCCGGCTCGGCGAACGAGTCTTTCACGTGAAAGCCGGGCAGGCGGCACAATTCGACACCATGACGCCGCACTCGATTCGTGCCCTCGGCGGTATCGCCGAGGTGCTGAGCATGATGGACAGCGCCGGCACCCGCGCGCACCATCACGACGGGCATTGAGTCTAAGCCGCATCGCGGACCAAGTTTGGCTAGGCTGTGATCAAGAACCATTTAGCTTGCAGATCGGGAGATCGATTCATGACACACCAGCTCGAAGAAGAACTGGACAAGATTCTTGCCAACGGCGACTTCTACTTTGAAGAGCTGGGAGAAGGGCACTATCGGTCTTCCTGGCATACCCAGGGAGCGTGGAATCCTCACGAACAGCATATGGCGCCGGCTTCGGGGATCTTGACGCATGCCTTGGAGAACTTCCAGCCTCGCGATGACATGCGCATCGCCCGGTTGAGCTTCGAAATTCACGGGCTGATCCACGCCGGTGAATTCGAGGTCACCACGCGGATGATTCGCCCAGGCCGAACCATCGAACTGATCGAAGCCGAAATGACGGCCAAGGGGCGCACCAGCATCGTCGCCAGAGCCTGGCGAGTGATCACCGCAGACTCAACCGCGGTTGCGGGAACTGAAGATGCCGAAGTACCGGGTCCCGAGGACAGCGAACCGCAGAACATTTCCGCGCAGTGGCCCGGTGGGTACATTCGTTCCATCGAATTCCGCGCCGCTCCCGGCCGCCGCCCGGGTAAGGGCATCGCCTGGTTGCGGACCCCTTATGCGCTGCTAGATGGTGTGCAGGCCTCGCGATTGGCAAGTTTGATCGGGCTGGTGGATACCGCGAATGGCGTGGTGCCCCGCGTCGAGCCCGGCGATGGCAGCTGGATGTTCCCGAACCTGGATCTGCAGATCCACATGTACCGTGCGCCCGAAGGAGAATGGCTCGGCCTCGAGGTGCAGCAGAGCTACGGCACCGACGGCATTGGCCTGACCTCCACCGTGCTGCACGATGCCAGCGGACCCTTTGGCCGCGCCGAACAGATACTGACCGTGCGTCAGCTCTGATCTTGGATAGCCGCTAATTCGGCCAATAGCTTCTTCAGCTGCGCCTTGGGCATGATGGTGAAGCCCTTGGCACGGTAGGTTTCGCGATCTGCACCGTGGGCGCGGAACAGCGCATAGCCGCGCTTGACCAAAAACAGCACCGGCTTGCGGCGCTCGGATACGTCGCGGATGAAGCGGCGGACCGTGGTCAGCAGCGCTGGTTCGTCCACATAGTAGGCCTGAACATTGATTCCCTCGGCGCGCAATGGTTCCAGCACCTCGGAGAGGAAAATTCCTTCGGCGATAATCGGCCCGCCGGTTCCATGCACTTCGCGATGCCCGCTGTAGCTGGAGGTAGCGATCGAATAATTCGGTACCTGCGTGCGGCCTTGGCGCAGCAGCTCATCAACCGCGTTCAGGGCAGCGTGCTGATTCCATGTATGCGGATGGTCCCAATCGATTTCGCCGTATCCGGTGCGCGGGAACGACTCTGGGTGCCCATCTTCGCTGATCTGCCGGTAGAACTCGTCCAGCGGAAGGTGCGGATTGCCGAAACGGTTGGCAAGGTATGACTTGCCAGAACCGGATGGACCGCCGAGCAGGATCACTGGGGTGGAAGAATTAGGCACCAGATTATTATCACGCAGAACCTCGCGGAACCCGAATTCTGAGCCTCTCATCACAGCCCCCGAGGGATCTTTTGAGGCATGGTGAACCGGCGTACGAAGCGGACTGAATTAGACTCTGAACATGACCCTTTGGAATCCCGAATCGAGCGCGCCGCTGTCCTACCAGTTTGAGGAAGCCAGCGGGGATCCCGAAGCTGACTTGGAACGCGGGGTTCAGCTGCTACGCGAGGTGCAGGCCGGTACGCGCGGCCCGCTGCTGCGTTTCTATCGGCCGGATCCAACGCTGGCCTTTGGCCAACGCGACGTCCGCCTGCCCGGGTTTCAGCGTGCGGCCGAGGCGGCCGAGGCGCGCGGCTTTGCCCCCTTGGTGCGCAAGGCCGGGGGACGGGCAGCGGCCTATCACCGCGGCACGTTGATCGTGGATCATATCGAACCGCATGCCGAAGCGATTATCGGACAGCAGCAACGCTTTAAGGTTTTTGCCGACCTCTACGCCCGAGCCTTCCGCCGGCTCAAGATTGACGCGCACGTGGGGCCGATCCCGGGCGAATACTGCCCCGGGGACTACTCGGTCCACGGGCTGCCCACCGCTGGGTCACGCAGCGAGGTCCCGGTAAAACTTATCGGTACCGCGCAACGGGTGATCTCCGGGGCCTGGCTGTTCAGCAGCGTCTTTGTCATCGAGGATTCCGCCCCGCTGCGTGCGGTGCTCGACACCGTGTACCGGGCGATGGAAATCCCCATGGAGCCCTCCACCGTGGGCGCCGGCGACGATCTGGTCTCCTCGGTCACCGTCGAAAGCTTTATCGAGGCATTGCTCGCCGTCTACCGGGAGCACACCGAATTGCTGGAATCCTAGCCGCCAAGGGAGCGGAGCAACAAGTGAAGCCCGGCGCTTTTTCCCAAGAGGGAAAAGCGCCGGGCTTCGAATGTTCAGTGCGGTCTACCGCAGGGCTTTAGACGCCGACGCGCTCGACGACTTCTTCGATGCGCGGGTTGGTGGCCGCAGTGCCATCGGGGAAGATCAGAGTCGGCACGGTCTGGTTGCCGCCGTTGAAGGACTCCACGATCTCGGCGGTGCCTTCGACATCTTCGATATTTACCTCCGTGTACGCCACGCCCTTCTGATCCATCAGCCGCTTGAGGTTGCGGCAGTAGCCGCACCAGCTGGTGGTGAACATGGTGACCCCGCCCGCAGCAGGAACATACTTCTCAAGATTTAATTCGTTGCTCATACCTCATGCAACCACGTGAGCTATCGATTTGTTCCACATTTCGCCCGCGGACCAGAAGAATTCTATGACGCACTAGTTGTCCGCACCGAAGCGCCGGGCGCGGACTACACTGGTGCCCACCGGATAGGTTCGAAGAGAGGCGAAAATCATGTGCGGACGCTACGTCATGGCCAAGGCGATCGGCGACCTCGTCGCGGAGGCCGAAGCCGAGGCGGATGACAACCTCCAGCTGCGCCACTCATGGAACGTCGCCCCCACCACGGATGTGCCGATCGTGCTCGAGCGGCTGATCGACGATGCCCTGCACCGCCAGGTCCACGTGGCCCGGTGGGGACTGGTTCCCGGCTGGGCCAAGGAACTCTCGGTGGGGGTGCGCGCCTTCAATGCCCGCAGCGAGACCGCGGCCAGCAAACCGACCTTCCGGGCGGCGGTCAAAAAGCGTCGCGCAGCCGTCCCGATGCAGGGGTACTACGAGTGGAAGAAGGAAGGCAGCAAGAAGCGGCCATTCTTTGTGCACCGCGAGGATGGGAAATTGATGTTCTTCGCCGGACTCTACGAATGGTGGAAGGACGAAAACGGGGACTGGATTCTGTCCACCTCGATCCTCACCATGGATTCACCCTCCGCCGAGGAACCCGGGGTGCTCGGCGAGCTTGCCGGGCTGCATGACCGGCTGCCGATCCCGCTGGACCCGGAGATGCTTTCCCGCTGGCTGAACCCGAGCGAAGCCGACGGCGAGGGGCTGATCGAAGAGGTCCGCGCTCAGGCCTACGATGTGGCCTCCACCTGGAGCCTGTACGAGGTGGACCCCGCGGTAGGCAACGTGCGCAACGATTCGGCAGAGCTCATCGAAGAGCACAAGTCGCTGTTCTAGCTCTGGCCCCGCCGCGCGGCACGCCGACCGAGCGACAGCCCGGCACCGGCACCCAGCATCGCGAAGCCGAACCCCAAGGCGAACTTTCCGAAAATCGCTGCGGCGCTCGCCGAGATCTGCCCATGGAGCTCGGCGGTGCTCAGCGGAGCGTAGGCGAACCAGCCAAAGGTTTTCACCTGGACGCTATCCCACCACAGCAGGCCACCGCCGGCGAGCAGCAGCAGCACACCGAGGCCGAGCGGGATCCAGGGTGCCATCCGGCCGAGCAGGGTGCCCCGGGAGAGCAGAAAGCCGCAGCCCACTCCGCAACCGGCGAGCCCGAGGCCAAGCAGAAGCTGTCCCAGCAGCATGGTGGCGCTGGGCCCGAAGTAAAACGTATCCTCGCGCAACGACACATAGGACCCGGAATAGATCGTCACCATCTGCTGGCCGTCCCACCAGAGCAGTGCGCTGCCCGCGAGCAGCAGGAGAATTCCGAGGCCGAAGGATAGCGCGGGGATCTTGCGCGGTGTCGGAGCTGTAGATTCTGGCATGGGAACTATCTTTCCACGTCCGGCCATTTACCGCTTGTCTCTGGAGTTAAAAACTGCCGGCCAGCTTGGAAGCTGGCCGGCAGTCAAGGAAGGCTGCGCGGTTTAGTGCCCGCGCGCGATCCATTCTTCAAGATTCGGCGCCTCGGCGCCGATGGTGGTGGCATCTCCGTGGCCAGTGTGCACCACGGTCTGCTCGGGCAAGACGAACAGCTTGGTGCGGATCGACTCGATAATCGTCTCGAAGCTGGAGTAACTGCGCCCGGTAGCCCCCGGACCGCCGTGGAACAGCGTGTCACCGCTGAACAGCACACCCAGGTCCTCGGCGTAGAAGCAGGTGGAACCCGGGGAGTGGCCCGGGGTATGCAGCGCGGTCAGCGTCGTTTCACCGATGGTGAAGGTATCGCCCTCCTGGATTTCGGCATCGACCTTGCGCTCGGGATAAACGTTCTCCCAGAGCATCGTATCGGCCGGGTTCAGATACAGCGGCGCCTCGACCGCATCGGAGAATTCGACCGCGGCGCGGATGTGGTCGTCGTGCCCGTGGGTGAGCAAGACGGCCATCACCTCGCGGTCGCCAACCTGCTCGAGGATCTTCTCCACGTCATGCGCCGGGTCGATCACCATGACCTCGGAATCATCGCCGATGATCCAGACGTTGTTATCGACCTCCCAGGTGCCGCCGTCCAGGGAGAAGGTGCCCGAGGTGACGACGTTCTCGATCTGCGCGCTCATTAAAGCTCCACCACCGAACGCAGCACGGTGCCCTCGTGCATCTTGTCGAAGGCCGCCTCGATCTCGTCCAGCTTGATGCGCTCGGTGACGAAGGCATCCAGATCCAACCGGCCCTGCTTGTACTGCTCAACGAGCATCGGGAAGTCGCGCGAAGGCAGGCAGTCGCCGTACCAAGAGGACTTCAGCGAACCGCCGTGGCCGAAGACGTCCAGCAGCGGCAGTTCCAGCTTCATCTCCGGGGTAGGCACCCCGACCAGCACCACGCGGCCGGCAAGGTCGCGGGCGTAGAAGGCCTGCTTGTAGGTTTCCGGGCGGCCCACCGCGTCGATGACCACGTCGGCGCCGAAGCCGCCGGTCAGTTCCTTGATCGCTTCGATCGGATCGACCTTCGAGGAATCGACGGTGTGGGTGGCGCCGAGCTGCGTGGCGGTCTCCAGCTTCGTCGGGTTCAAATCCACGGCGATGATGGTGGTCGCTCCGGCCAGCTTGGCGCCGGCGATCGCTGCCACGCCCACGCCGCCGCAGCCGATAACCGCTACGGACTCGCCGCGCTTGACCTCACCGGTGTTCATGGCCGCACCGATGCCGGCCATCACGCCGCAGCCGAGCAGGCCCACGGCGGCGGCGTCTGCGTCCTCGTCCACCTTGGTGCACTGCCCGGCGGCTACCAGGGTCTTCTGGGCGAAGGATCCGATGCCCAACGCTGGGGAAAGCTCGGTGCCGTCCTCCAAAGTCATCTTCTGGGTGGCGTTCGCGGTATTGAAGCAGTACTGCGCCTGCCCCTTGGCGCAGGCGCGGCACTGGCCGCAGACCGCACGCCAGTTCAGGATTACCCGGTCGCCTACGACCACATTGGTGACGTTCTCACCGATCTGGCTGACTACCGCGGTGGACTCGTGGCCCAGCAGGTACGGGTAGTCGTTGCCGATGCCGCCGAGCTTGTAGTGCAGATCGGTGTGGCAGACGCCGGCGGTCAGTACATCGACGATGACCTCTCCGGGTCCCGGGTCCGGAACGATGATATCGACGACCTCTACCGGGGCGTCTTTGGCGCGGGAAATAACGGCTTTGACCTTATGCGGCATGGATTTGCTCCTGGGTTTAATTGTTCGTGTGTCTTGATGCTATCGGTGTGCTCCAAGCTAATCGAGTATTCGGGACACAGTGACGTGAGAAGTTTCGCGCGCGGCGTAGTCGAGGGCACCGACCGCGCTGCGCTCGGCCATGGCCATGCGGCGGATCAGGCCGTAATGAGGAGCAGAAGTGATCCGGCCGCGGAGCCTGCTGCACGCAGCACATTAACCCGGTGCCAGCGGGGCCGATAGCGCGCCCACGGTAGCGTTGCGCGCTGCAGGGCACGGTTCAAGGGAACACTGAGGAAGATGGTGAGCAGGGCGCCGGACAGCACCAGTGCCGAGCCCAGTGCAGGGACCAGGAGGCCCTGCGCTAAGGCGTATGCAGTGTAGCCGAGACTGCCGACGAGGCTAAGGAAAAATAAGCTGAGAAACGCGGGCCGTTCGGCGTGCTGGTTCACCGAGATCATGAAGTCTCCGGCTGCCGAATCCTGGACCGAGGCCAAGGCAGGGAGGACCGTGAGCGCGAAGGCGGCATAAAAACCTGCAACAATCCCGGAGCTGGTAATAGTTGTTATGAGCAATGTGGCCGCTAGCCATTCGGGGATCATGCCACCGCCCCTGGCCGGGGTGTGAGAGCTGAGAAGGGAGCCGTTTTCCTATGCATGGTACTCATTCAAGCGCACGGATCGCAGATGCAGAATGTTTGAAACTCGACAAAACATGCGTCATCGTCCAATCTGAGGGAGTGACCGCTCAAGATGCCTTTCCTGCGGGGCCGCGTGCCCGTGACGGCTTCATCCTGCGCATGAGCATGGCAGGGAACTGGCAAGTCGAAGTCCAAGATCGCTGCGCGTTGACAATCCTGGCGGTGCGTACCGGATCTTGCGCGGTGCAGCGAGGCGAAGCAACGATCCAAGCTGAACCGGGAAACCTAGTGGTCATTCACGGGACGGCGCCTTATCGGGTGCTTGCGGACAGCACGCAGCCGCGTGCCGCCGCCGTTGAAACATACCTCATTGGACCAGGCCAGCAATGCCTCGGCCCTGCGGCGCAGCCGGTCACTGAGACGCTGCGCCACGGCGTCCGCTCGTGGGGTAACGCCCGCGACGGGGCGGACCAATTGCTGGTCTGCACCTTCACCACAACCAGTGCGATTACCGACCTGATCTGCGAGGGGCGAGCGCTACGCCTGATAGATGATGCAGCGCTCTGGAATTGGGCTGAGCTGCTGCACCTTGAAGCCGAGCGGCAAGGACCTGTGCAGTCGCTGGTCTTGGATCGGCTTTTGGATATCCTCGCGCTCCAAGTGCTGCAGCAAATGCCGGGGGCCGGCATGGTCCCAGGTGCAAAACCGGGGATTTCAGCCGCGGTGGGGGCAATGTGGTCCGCTCCGGCGGAGCCCTGGAATGTGGCACTGCTCGCCGGGATCGCTGCCATGTCCCGTTCGGCCTTTTCTGCGGCGTTTCATGAAGCCATGGGAATGCCACCGGTTGGATACCTCACCCGGTTGCGTCTGGCGCTGGCCTGGGATGCCCTGCAGAACACCAATTCTCCATTGGGGCAGATAGCCGGTGAGGTCGGCTATTCCTCCGCTTTTGCCCTGAGCGCTGCCATTCGTCGAGTCTATTCGGCAAGTCCCTCTGAAATTCGGATGCTCCGAAGGAACGGTTGAACCCTCCGCCGGCTCAACCGTTCCTCACGCTGTGCAACGTCAAGGTACGCCACTTGGCGGCGTGAGCCACGGGCCAACGAACGTGGAGTTCCATCCCGGTCGGCCGGGTCTCATTTTTAGGTAATAGGCCAGCGGCCGCAAATGGGTTCGGTCCGGTAGCCAACTTCGTCTCAGAGCTTTCCTTGCCCTTGATCTGCGTGCTTCAGGGCGCGGACCCGCGTAGCGCCAGAGCCCTAGGCATGGACGGGGCTGTGATTACTTGCCCGGCGCTAAACTGTCCGTCGAGCTGACTAGCGTAACTGTTGTTCGAACACGTATTCGAATAAGATTGAGTTAGTAGGGTTGAAGGAGTTGCACGTGGGCATTTTTACCGAGTCGATCCAGGTTTCCTGCGCCCCAAGCGGGGTGCCGTTGCGGGTTTCCTGGCAGGGGTGCGAATATCGGCTGGTCGCCGAGCCGCAACGGTGGTTCGAACGCCGCAAATGGTGGGACGAAAACCTGCGCATACCCCGCGGAATCGGCGCTGGACTAGCGGATTACGAGATCTGGCGGCTGGAGATTACCCAAGCAGTGGACCGCGGCCCCACGCGGAGCATCGACGTCAGCTTCGACCCGCAATCCACGCGCTGGCGGCTGATCCGGGTGAATCAGGAGTTGCCAATCAGCGCCTGACCGGGCATAAATGCACATCTTTCGAAACTTTGTTCTAATGGTATTCCTACGCTGTTTCGAAGGATCCGCCCATGAGCTTCACCCACCTGAACGTCACCTCCTCCTATAGCGCGCACTATGGCGTCTCCAGCCCGCCCCAGCTGGCGGCCGCCGCCCGAGCGCAGGGAGCCGAGGCGCTGGCGCTCACCGACCGAGACGGGCTCTTCGGCGCGGTCAAGCATGTCGGAGCCTGCCTCGCCGAGGGGCTGCGCCCGATCCTCGGAGTGAACCTCGCGGTGCTTGACGGCCAGGGAAAACCCGCCGGACGCATCATCCTGCTCGCCCGCGGAAACACCCAAGGACGCGGATACGCCGCGCTGTGCCGCGCGGTCTCCGCGGCGCACCAGAACCCGCGCGGAATCATCGGGCTGAGCCAAGCCGACCTGGCGCAGCGGCTGGCCGGCGGGCAACTGATGCTGCTGCTCGGTGCCGAATCCGACGTGTCGCGGGCCATCGAGCGCGGTAAATACTCCCAGGCCCGGGCGCTGATGGCCCACTGGAAGAAGCTGGCCGGCGGGCAGCTGCGCGCAGAAATCACCACCCACCTCTCCGCTCCCGGCAAGCGCTACAGCCTGGGCTTCGCCAGCAAGCTGCTGCGCTTCGCCGCGGAGCTCGGCGTCGCCCCGGTGCTCAGCAACGCGGTGCGCTATGCCGATGCCGATGGGGCGGTCACCGCCGACATCCTCGACTCGGCCCGGGTGCTGGGCAGGCTCAGCGCCTTGGAAGAGCTGCAGCCCACCGGGCAGGGATGGCTGAAAGCCCCGGCCCAGATGCACCAGCTAGCCCAAGATCTCTCCCGGGTGACCGAACGCGCCTGGGCCTATAGGCTCCTGCGCAATACCGAGCAGCTCGCCGACTGGGCGGCGCTGGATGCGCATACGGATCTTGGCTGGAAGCAGCCGGTGATCCCCGAAGCGAAAATCATCGGCTTGCACCGTCCGGCCCAGCAGGAACTGACCGAACGAGTCTTCGCCGCCGCACCGCGCCTGCTGCCGAACACCAAGCGCAGCGAGATCGAAAAGCAGCTGGCCCTGGAGCTGGGGGTGATCGAAAGGCTGGACTTCGCCGGCTACTTCCTCACCGTCGCCGAAACCGTCAACCTGATCACCGGCATGGGCGTGCGGGTGGCTGCCCGCGGCTCCGGCGCCTCCTCCCTGGTCAACTACCTGCTGGGGATCAGCCAGGTCAACCCGCTGCAGCACGACCTGGTCTTCGAACGCTTCCTCTCCGATACCCGCACTACCTTGCCGGATATCGACATCGACGTGGAATCCGCGCGCCGCCACGAGATCTACCACAAGATCTTCGACACCTATGGGGAGGAGCGCGTGAGCCTGATGAGCATGCAAAACGCCTACCGGGCACGCGGCGCCGTCCGCGACGCCGGAGCCGCCCTCGGCCTGGAGCAGGAACAGGTCGACGAGATCGCCAAGCAGCTCTGGCGCTTCTCCGCCTCCTCCTTCCGCGAGGCGCTGGAGGAAAAGCCGGAGCTCGCCCCCTTGGCCAAGCGCATCACCTCCGACGGGCAGCTGGACATCCTCATCGACGCGACCGAACGCCTGGACCGGCTGCCACGGCATATCTCCATGCACCCCTGCGGGGTGATCCTCTCCGACGCGAGCCTGCTGGACCGCACCCCGGTGCAACCCTCCGGGATGGGGCTGCCCATGAGCCAGTACGACAAGCACGATATGGACCTGATGGGGCTGATCAAGCTCGACGTGCTCGGGGTGCGCATGCAATCGGCGATCGCCTACACGCTAGCGGAGATCAAGCGCCTGCATCCCTCCCGGCAGTCGGTCGCCCGCGCCGGGGGACACCGGCAGCCGGAGTACATCGAAGCGGACGGGCAGATCGACTTCGCCCGCGTTCCGCTGGATGACCCGATCACCTACGAGCTGATCCGCTCCACCCACACCCTGGGCTGCTTCCAAATCGAATCCCCGGGCCAACGCGAACTGATCGGCAAGCTCGCCCCTACCGAATTCAACGACCTCATCATCGACATCTCGCTCTTCCGCCCCGGGCCCATGCAATCGAATATGGTCAAGCCCTACCTGGAGCACCGCCACGGTTTCGCTCCCGAGCAGTTCCTGCACCCGGATCTGAAGCCTGCGCTCGCCGAAACCCATGGGGTCACCGTCTTCCACGAACAGGTGCTGCGCATGCTCCATGTGATGACCGGCTGCACCCTGGGGATGGCAGATGTCTACCGCCGGCATCTGGGCAACCCGGCCCAGGAACCCGCGGTCGAAAAATTCTTCCGCACCAACGCCACGCGAAAGGGCTACGCGCCGGAGATCATCGATAAGGTCTGGAAGGTGCTCGCAGGCTTCGGCTCCTTCGGCTTCTGCAAGGCCCATGGGGCGGCCTTCGCCGTACCCACCTACCATTCGGCCTGGTTGAAGGCGCACCATCCCGAGGCATTCCTCGCCGGCATCTGGGAGCACGACCCGGGCATGTACCCCAAACGCCTGCTGGTCTCCGAGGCGCGCCGGATGAACATTCCCATCCTCCCGCTGGACGTCAACCTCTCCACCGGCCATTATCGAGTCGAACGCGTGTTCGAACATGCCGTGCGCGGCACCCCGATCGTCCCGCGCGCCGCCGGAACCATCCGTCCCGGCCAATACGGCATCCGCCTGGCCTTCCGCGACATCCACCAGCTGAGCGAACGCGAGGTCACCCGGCTGGTCGCCGGGCAACCCTATGACAGCCTCGCGGACGTCCGCCAACGCGCCGGCCTGTCCCGGCGCAGCTACCAGAACCTCGCGGCGCTCGGCGTCTTCGATTCGCTCCTTGCCGGCACCAGCAGGGCGGACACCATCGCCCACACCCAATCCATGGCGCACGCCAGCATCCCGGCCAAATACCGGCCCGGCCCCGGACAGCTCGCCCTGCCGCTGGGCGCCATTGAGCACATCAAGGCCACCGGCGCGCAGTTGAGCACCGAAGAGGTAGTGCGCACCGAACTGGACCTGCTGCACCTGGACGTGAGCGAGCACCTGATCACCTCCTACCGCACGCGCCTGGACCACCTGCCGATCACCCAGGCGGTGGAACTGCTGCACCTGCGCAACGGCGCCGAAGTGCTGGTGGCCGGGGTGCGCATCGCCACGCAGACCCCGCCGATGCGCGGAGGCAAGCGGGTGGTCTTCATCTCGATCGACGACGGGTCAGGCTGTGTGGATGCCACCTTCTTCGATGACACCCAGCAGCGCACCGGACCGCTGCTCTTCTCCACGCGCATGCTGCTGATCCACGGCATCACCCGGCGCACCGGCCCGCGCGGCATCTCCCTGCAGGCGCTGAACGCCTGGGACCTGCACGCCCCGGATACGCTGCCGGGCGCCGGGTACCTGGAATCGGCGGCCCGCCCGAAACCCAGCTACCGGCCCAAGCTCGGCCAAGGCGCCGCGGGAGGGCAGAGCGTAGGCGAACTGGCCAAGCGCATGGACGCCGAGGGGCTGGACCAGCGCGGGGCTTAGGATCATTGCATGAGCACCAGTCCAGACAACCGGCCACGGCGCCTGCGAACGGAAATTCCCAAGCCGCTGGATCCCGCCCTGGTGGCAAGCCTGGGCGCGGCGGACCTCGGGCTGCGCCGCGGAGTCGTTGCCCTGGCTGCGCCGTCGCCGCGCTGGGCCGAGGCCTTCACCGGCGTGGCGAACGTCTTGAACGCGACCCGGCCCGCAGGTATCGGGGCCATCGAGCATATCGGCTCGACCGCCGTTCCCGGGCTTGCCGCCAAGCCGATCCTCGACCTCGCCATCGGGTTCGCGGCGGAGGCAAATCTAGACCGCATCCATCCGTGGTTGCTGGGCCTGGGCTTTCTCTGCCTCGGCGAAAAGGACGCCAGCCGTCCGGATTCGATGTATGGATTCGAAATCGAACCGGGAATCCGGCTGGTCAACGCACACGTCATCGAGCACGGATCACCCGAATGGACCGGCTACCTGGCCTTCCGGAACTATCTGCGAACGCACGCAACCGAACGCGACGCCTATGGCGCGCTCAAGCGGAGCGTGGCGTTGCAGAACCCCGGGGACCGCATCGGCTACCTCGCCGGCAAAGCGGAGTTCATCCATGCGCGGCGCTCGCACTGAAGAAAACGGGCCAGCAAGCAAACCGCAGCCGCTATACCGAAGTCACATGCCCGTCTGCACCAATGACGAACGACGGATTATGCACAAAATCCCAGCGGAACCCGTCCGGATCGGCCACGCAGGCACTCATCCCGCCCCACGGCTGCACCGTCGGCTCGGACACCGAGCTAGCCCCGGCATCCAGCGCTCGCCGGTAGTGATGTTCGACCTCGGTATCGGAGCGCACATTGTGGCCCAGGGATACCGGGGGAGCCTTCTCGCCGTGGCCGATGTTGCCGTATTCGCTGGGCATCTGCGAGACATCCCACAGCGCGAGCATCAGTCCGTGTCCGGCGCGGACGAACGCGATCTCCGGGTGGGCCGGCTGGACCAGCTCGAACCCCAGTCCCTCGGTGTAGAACCTTGTTGAAGCACCGACATCGCGCACGCCGAGGGTGATTGCGCTGATGGTCGGTGGGGCCGACTTGTTCATGGCTCAAGCCTAGGTCCAGAAGGATCCAAACGGTAGAGGTTCTGCACCCCTGGCGCCTACAGGTAGTTCCACTGCTCGGTCGGCGGCAGCGGCCGCTGGGTGGTATGCGGCTGCTGGCCGTAGGGATCGGGGAAACGTCCATGGTGCGCGCGGGCCAGTCGCTTGCCGCCGTGCGCCGCACCGGTGCCGCGGGACCCGTCGCCTGGGTTGGCGTCCACCGGCGCCTCGGCGCTGCGCTGCCGCTTATCCGCCGTCGTTGCCAGCTGGACTTCATTCCACTGCCCGGTGCCGGGGATGCCGCGAATCAGCGGGGAGCACCACGCGCCCAGTGCGGCGAGCATCACCAGCGTGCCGAAGAAGATCAGCGTGGGTCCCATGCCCAGCCACTGGATGCCGATACCGGCGCACAATGGCGCCAGCGGCAGGGCCGAGAGCGCCATGAAGGTCACCAGCGCGCTGGCCCGACCGGCCATCTCTGCCGGGATCACCGCCATGAAGTACCCTCCGGCTCCGGCATTCAGCGCCGGCACGCTGAGGAAGGACAGCGCCAGCATCGCTCCCATCCACCACAGGCTGGAGCCGAACCCCATGAGCAGGCTGCCCAGCCCCAGGGTTGTGAGGCAGAGGCAGGTCAATGGGCCGGTGCGGAAACGGTCGATCAGCCCGGTAGCCAGCAACGAGCCGAGCAGCATGCCCACGCCCATGCACGTGGAGACCAGTCCAATCACCCACGGCGCCTCGCCGCGCTGCTGCAAACCATAAATCAGCGTGGTGGCAATGCCGTTGGTGCCCAGGTTGACCACGACGATCAATAAGAGCAGGGTCCGCAGCTGGGGCCGGGCGAAGCACCAGCGCATCCCCGGCAGCACTCCGCCGGCGATGCGCTCGGCGGGTTGCTTCGAGGCGCCGGGCATGCTGCGGGCGCTGCGCAGCGGGGCGGCGAGCATCCGCCCGGCCACCGCCGAGATGAGCTGCAGGACGCTGACCAGAAGCAAGGTGAGGCCCGCGCCGAAGCTCAGGAGCATCCCGGCCAGCGGCGCCGAGGCCAGGGTCAGCGTCGCATCGCGGCCCTGGTTTGCCGCCATCGCACGGCCCAATTGCCCGGGGTGCACCGCATCCTTCAACGCGGCGTTGCTGGCGCTCGAGAAGTATCCCGAGCGCAGCTCCATCAGCACATGAGCCACGCAGAGGAGCAATGCTCCGAGGGTTCCGGTCCAGGCCGCCACCGCCAACGCCCCGGAAAGCGCCGCGCCGGTTAATCCGCCGAGCACGATCATCCGCGTCCGCTCGGCCCGGTCCGCCATCGCTCCGCCGGCCATGGTCAGGCTCGTGCGGGCGAGCAGCCCCAGCGCCGCCAGCGCTCCGGCTTGGGCGGGGGAGCCGGTGGCCGCGAGCAGCAGCAGGGGGAGGGCGAATTGGTAGATGCCGCCGGCCAGCAGGGCCGAGGTGTCCGCGGCCCACCAGCGCCGGTAGGCAGGTTGGGAGGAAAGCCGGGGAAGCCTAGTAGCCTCGGGCGCAACGGCGGGTAGATCCGGAGCTGGGGTGAGCGTCATGAATCAACCATAAGTCCGCAAATAATATTGCGCAATAGAACTTGCGCAATTTAAATTGGGGAATTGCTATGCTGTGCTCATGAGTCACAACGAGCCGCCGGTCACATTCACTACACCCATGCTCAAAGCCATCGCTAACCCCCTGCGGCGGCAGATCCTTGACACGCTTTCTGCCATGGAAACTGCTCGTGCGGCAGATCTGGCGCTCACCCTGGGGATTCCGGCAAATAAGGTCAGCTTCCACCTGCGCGAGTTGGCCAAAGCCGAGATGATCGTCGAAGTCCCCGAGCTGGCTCGCGACAAGCGGGATCGCGTGTGGAAGCCCGCGGCGCGCGGGTACACCACCGGCGAGGTAGGGGAGCGGCCGGAAGATCAAACCGGAACCGCCATGGATGCATATCTGGGGCAGGTCATCCATGATGAGCAACGGCGCCTCCAGGCTGCCTTGCGCCATGCTGAACAGCACTATCGGGGGCAGCAGCCCGGGCCGGTCAAGGCGCAGATGCAAACGAGCAATCTCATGCTCACCCAGGATGAAATGCAAGAGCTCATCCACCGGATGGAAGAAGTGGTCCCGGCCTTCCGCGAAGACTTGAAGAGCGGCAAGATCGCCAGCGCCCAGCCGGCGGAATCGCGCCAGGTGTGGCATGTCATGAGCCTGTTCACCGAGGAGTCCTTGTTGAATGAGTCATATGGCGAGGATCAAACGCCGTAAAACCTGTAGTGAACGCACGCTATGGCGGAGTCCTGAACTAAACTGGACTCTGGCTGGCTGTGGCCAAGGTATGCCACAAGCTATGAAGCCATCACAGATTGAAAGGCAGAACCCGATCTCATGAGCGAGCAGCGCACTCTCACCATCGATGGCGAGCAGGTCCAGGTGGACGCGGGAACAACCGGTTTGCAGTTCTATGCCAAGGATAAAGACGTGGTTGTTATGCACGTCGACGGCGTATTGCGCGACCTGGCCCGCGAACTCGAAGCAGACACCACCGTCACCCGAGTCACCATCAGCGATCCGGAAGGGTTGGAGGTGCTGCGCCACTCGACCGCTCACGTCATGGCCCAGGCCGTGCAGCAGCTGCGCCCGGACTCCAAGCTCGGCATCGGCCCCTACATCACCGACGGCTTCTACTTCGACTTCGATGTCGAAGAGCCGTTCACCCCGGAAGATTTGAAGCAGCTGGAAAAGATGATGCAGAAGATCATCAACCAGAACCAGCTCTTCGCCCGCCGCGAGGTCACCCCCGATGAGGCCAAGGCCGAAATGGTCGACGAGCCCTACAAATGCGAGCTGCTGGCCAAGGCGGACTCCGATGACACCTCCGGCGAGGGCGTCAACGTTGAGGTCGGCGCCGGCGAAACCACCATCTATGACAATGTCGACCGCAAGTCCGGAGAGACCGTCTGGAAGGACCTGTGCCGCGGCCCGCACCTGCCGAACACCAAGCTGATCAAGAATGCCTTCGCGCTGACCCGTTCGGCCGCCGCCTACTGGCTGGGCAGCGAGAAGAACAAGCAGCTGCAGCGCATCTACGGCACCGCCTGGCCGACCAAGGAAGACCTCAAGGCCTACCAGGAGCGTCTGGCCGAGGCCGAGCGCCGCGACCACCGCAAGCTCGGCGCGGAACTCGACCTGTTCTCCTTCCCGGACGAGCTCGGAAGCGGCCTGCCGGTGTTCCACCCCAAGGGCGGCATCATCAAGCGCGAGATGGAAGACTACGTGCGCGATCGCCACGTCGAAGAGGGCTTCCAGTACGTGGGCACCCCGCACATCTCCAAGGACGGGCTCTTCCACACCTCGGGCCACCTGCCGTACTACGCGGACACCATGTTCCCGGCGCTGCATATCGATGAGGAGCGCGACGAGGACGGTAACATCACCAAGCAGGGCCAGGAATACCGGCTGAAGGCAATGAACTGCCCGATGCACAACCTGATCTTCCGCGGCCGTGGCCGCTCCTACCGCGAACTGCCGCTGCGCCTCTTCGAATTCGGCCACGTCTACCGCTACGAGAAGTCCGGCGTGGTCCACGGCCTCACCCGTGTGCGCGGCTTCTCCCAGGACGACAGCCACTCCTACGTCACCAAGGAGCAGGCACCGGCCGAGGTTGAGCACCTGCTGAACTTCATGCTCTCGCTGCTGCGCGACTTCGGCATGGACGACTTCTACCTGGAGCTATCCACCCGGGATCCGGAATCCGATAAGTTCATCGGCACCGCAGAGCAGTGGGAGGAAGCCACCGAGGTGCTCGAGCGCGTGGCCACCGAATCCGGCGTCGAGCTCGTTGCCGATCCGGGCGGCGCGGCCTTCTACGGCCCGAAGATCTCGGTCCAGGCCAAGGACGCCATCGGCCGCACCTGGCAGATGGGCACCGTGCAGTACGACTTCAACCAGCCGGCCCGCTTCGGCCTGGAGTACCAGGCGGCCGACGGCTCCCGCCAAGAGCCGGTGATGATCCACGCGGCGAAGTTCGGTTCCATCGAACGCTTCCTGGGTGTGCTCACCGAGCACTACGCCGGCGCCTTCCCGGCCTGGCTCTCCCCGGTGCAGGTTCGCGCCATTCCGGTGGCCGAGGCCTTCAACGACTACCTGGCCGAAGTGGTGGCCAAGCTGAAGGCCCAGGGCGTGCGCGTGGAGCTGGATGACTCCTCGGATCGCTTCCCGAAGAAGATCCGCAACGCTTCCAAGGACAAGATCCCGTTTGTGCTCATCGCCGGCGGCGAGGATGCCGACGCGAATGCGGTCTCCTTCCGCTTCCGCGATGGCAGCCAGGAGAATCAGGTTCCGGTCGATGACGCGGTAGCCCGCATCGTCGAGGCCATCAAGAGCCGCGACAACAGCAACTAGTACGGGCAAGGGAGTCCATGGGTATGCAACACCACGCAGATCGGTCCGTCACCGACGATTTTGAACTCGCCGGCGTGCCGGATTCGTTCCAGCGCCTGTGGACTCCCTACCGCATGGCCTACATCAAGGGCGGGCAGGACCAGGTCAAGGACGAGGCCAGCTGCCCGTTCTGCGCCGGTCCGAAGCGCACCGATGAAGAAGCGCTGATCGTGCACCGCGGGAAAACCTGCTACGTGATCCTGAACCTGTTCCCGTACAACCCGGGCCACCTGCTGGTCTGCCCCTACCGCCACGTGCCGAACTATACGGACATCACGCTGGAGGAGACCGCGGAGATGGCGGCCCTGGCCCAGCAATCGATGCGCGTGCTGCGCCAGGTCTCCAACCCTGCCGGTTTCAACCTGGGCATGAACCAGGGCGAGGCCGGCGGCGCCGGGATCGCCGCGCACCTGCACCAGCACATCGTGCCGCGCTGGAGCGGGGACGGAAATTTCTTCCCGATCATCGCGCAGACCAAGGCCATCCCGCAGACCCTCTCCGAGGTCCGCGAGGCCATTGCAGGGGCCTGGGATAGCGAAAACCCAGCCTAGGAATCGCCACTGCTTGAGCCGGGGCGGCAAGAATGCTGAATCGTTCTTGCCGCCCCGCGGCTTTTAATGCCTTTCTGCCCCGCCTGATCTGGTGACTTGATGGATCAAATCCGAAGCCACGTAGCTAGACTGATGCTGTCCGCTCAAGATCCACCCGCAGTGCCGGAGGCAATCCATGAACCCTAGCGCAGGCCACGGTCTTATGCCCTTGCCCCCGCCCATGGCGCTGCCAAGTGCCGCAGAGCCACGCGAAACGCCGGGGGCGTCCTGCGGGCCACAAACGGCCAAGCACGAGCTGGCGAACCTCGCGGCCAAGCTGCCGGTGCCGAAGATTTCTACCGGTGAGTCCAAGGCCCGGAAGTGGGAAGCGGTGCATGCCGCGCACTCCGGCTTCGGCGATTGCGCGGCCCTGTCCTGGAGCGAGAACGCCGGATCCGCCAAGCATCGCGGCGACTTCCCGCCCGGTTGCGCGCCATGACATCGACCGGAACCCTTGAGGAGCTCCGTGCCTGGATCATCGGCGGGACAGAGCATGAAATCCGTTTCGCGGTCCAAGGCGCCGCGCGGTATTCGATCGGCACCCTGGTCGAGTTGCTCGAGGAGCTGCATTTTGACTACGACGAGGCCTGCGACAAGTTCCTGCTCGGCTGGCTGGAAACACTCAGCCCGCTGGAGCGCCTAGCGGCCGCGCTGCGAACCGAGCACTTCTACCAGCTGGGTCTGTGCGCGATCCCGCATGCGGCGGATCGCACATTGCTGCAGGTACTGGACTCGGTGGAGCCAGCAGTCGAGGAGCTGGCCGAAAACTTCGAATCGACCCATCGCCGCGCCAGCGATCCGGATCCCTCTTTCACCAAGCGCTACACCTCGCGCCTTCTGGCCTACGCAGGGCAACTGCGTTCGGTGGCAGCGGATATTGGCAACGATGCGCCGCTGCTGCGACATATCTCCGCTGAGGTGGCGCGCCTGGAGCAGGCAAATCCGGAAGGGCGCGGACAGCCGGAAAAATACCGGGTTGCGGACGCCCTGGAGGCCGAGCCTGAAATCCCATTCAAAAAACGTGTTGACTAGTGATTTGACGTGAAATCTCAATGTTACGCACTAACCGGTAACTAGGGGATGAATCTACCTGTAGTCATTTGTGACGCAACACGGGAGGTAATAAAGCAAAGCGCTCCTACGATTACTGGCATAGCACCATTGTGCAATCACGTGTTCGAAAGGAATTTCCCGAAAATGTCATCAGCAGATCAGCGTCGCGATACCGTCGTCGGCTCCCAGCGCGTCAAGCGCGGCATGGCCGAAATGCTTAAGGGCGGCGTCATCATGGACGTTGTCACTCCAGAACAAGCACGCATCGCCGAAGATGCCGGTGCGGTGGCAGTGATGGCACTTGAACGCGTTCCTGCCGACATCCGCGCCCAGGGCGGCGTCTCGCGGATGAGCGACCCGGACATGATCGACTCGATCATCGCCGAGGTCTCCATCCCGGTGATGGCCAAGGCCCGCATCGGCCACTTCGTCGAGGCGCAGATCCTGCAGTCCCTCGGCGTGGACTACATCGACGAGTCCGAGGTGCTTTCCCCGGCGGACTTCGAGCACCACATCGACAAGTGGCCATTCACCGTGCCGTTCGTCTGCGGCGCCACCAACTTGGGCGAAGCCCTGCGCCGCATCAACGAGGGCGCGGCCATGATCCGCTCCAAGGGCGAAGCAGGCACCGGCGATGTCTCGAACGCCACCGGGCACATGCGCAAGATCCGCGCCGAGATCGCCAAGCTGGCGGCCCTGCCAGAGGACGAGCTCTACGTGGCGGCCAAGGAACTGCAGGCCCCGTACGAACTGGTCAAGGAAATCGCGCACACCGGCAAGCTTCCCGTGGTGCTGTTCACCGCCGGTGGCATCGCCACCCCGGCCGACGCTGCGATGATGATGCAGCTGGGCGCCGATGGCGTATTCGTCGGCTCGGGCATCTTCAAGTCGGGCAACCCGGAGCAGCGCGCCGCTGCCGTCGTGAAGGCCACCACCTTCTACGACAACCCGGATGAGCTGGCCAAGATCTCCCGCGGTCTGGGCGAAGCGATGGTCGGCATCAACGTCAACGAGCTGCCAGAGCCGCACCGCCTCTCCGAGCGCGGCTGGTAATAGCTGCCAACTGACACTCTCCGGGGTCACGTTGCCTGTAATTGGTGGCGTGGCCCCGGTTCGTTATGCCCGTCGCTGCAGGGAGATGCGTCGATCAACGGATAATTGCGGTTGGCAGATGGTGAACTTCCGACGAGCACGAGACGCAATATGAATCTGCACTGGAGGCGGGCACAGCTTGGCACGACCCGCCCGCACAGTGGCGAGTCCACGTAGTTCATTCGAAAAAAGGGGCTACTTCGTTTCATTCGGGTGGCTCGTGTCAACCTGTTCCAGGAAGACCGTGCGCTCGTGGACATAGAACCAGATGCGGGCCGCGCCCTTCGCTGTCCGCTTATGTTGCCACCGCTCGTGCGACGTCTCCCCGCGGGAGATCATGCCGAGCTCGTCCTTGAGCCTATAGTTCAACCGCCAAGGCATTTTCGTCACGCGAGTGGTCGAGCGTGAGGACTAACCCGACGTTGCGCTGGCCCGGTGCGTTCTGCGGATTCCCGTAGTGCCCAATGAGTCGATCAATCTGTTCCTCGACGGATAGCCACGGCTTCATGTACACCGCCGTGGGCCTGCCAACAAAGAAAATCAGCCCGCGCCTTGCGGCAACGGGCTGATCATGATGACTAGAAGTCTAGCGCAATGAGCTTGAGCACCTGCCTCTTCTGGAGGCGAATGCGCCGTTGCCAATGCGAACGACGATCAGTTCTTGCCAGTCGACAGCCGGCAACCGCCGAGGGTTTTCGGCCTTCGCGAAGAGTTCCGTTCAGGCGCCGGTGCCGAGCTTGCAGTAGCTCCGAAAAATGGCAGACTGAGCCCATGACACAGATCATTTTCGACGCGGCCGTCACCCTGAATGGCTTCTTGGCCGATGAGAACCACAGCCTGCAATGGCTCTTCGACGTGCCCGGTGCCGGCGAACCCGATCCGGGACTGCTGCCGCAGAACGTGGGCGTGCACGTGGAGGGCGCCAACACCTACCTATGGGTGCTGGAACACGAAAATCTGCTGGCCGAACCGGCCAAGTGGCAAAAGCTCTACGGGGACAAGCCCACCTACGTCTTCACCCATCGGCAGCTGCCGATCCCCGAGGGGGCGAACGTGAAACTAGTCAGCGGCTCGGTCGCCGAGCAGCTGCCGGAGCTCCGCCGCGCGGCGGGCGAAGCTGATATCTGGGTGCTCGGCGGAGGGGAACTGCTCGGCCAGTTCCTCGATATCGATGCGCTCGATCGACTCGCGCTGACCATTGCTCCGGCGACGGTGGCCGGGGGAGCGGCCCTGCTACCGCGCAGCATCGGCAGCGAGCGGCTGGAGCTGGCCGAGGCGCGCCAGGCTGGCCCCTTTGCCCGGCTGGTCTACCGGGTCAAAACCCTGGCCTAGGGCAAACAGGAGTGAAACGGCTGTGGCGGGACCCGGTGAAAACCGGTGTCCCGCCACAGCCGCAAGCCGCAATCTAGTTCCAGGAACGCAGAATCATATGCCTTCCGCGGCCGAGCAGACGCAACCCATTGGAGCTGAAGAATTCGGCACTGCCCGGGGTGCACGCGGCCAGCAGCTCCTGGGTTTTTTCCTCATCGGGCGGATCCAGCGGGTTGATCAGCGAACGCGACAGCCCGTGCAAGAGCGCGGTCCCCACGCCCTGGCGCCGATAGCCGGTGCCCACCGCCAGGGAATGCACCATCAGCTGCCCGCCCAGACCCTGCTGCACGAATCCGCGTCCGACGATATCCCCCTCCTCGGTGCGCGCCACCGCGTGCTCCACGCGGCGCAGCGCCGGGTGGCCGCTGGAGAGCTGTGTGGAGGTCTCGCGCCACAGATTCGTCACCTTCAGCTCGGCGGCATCCGGGCCGGTGGCCTCGGGAACGTTGTTGCCCAAACGGATTTTTCCCTCCCAGCGATTCATCGGGATCGCCAGCCGTCCGGCATGCCAAGCGATCTGCGCGCTGTCGGTGAAGCCGGCTTCCTTCAGCCCCTTGGCATCGGACCCGGAGTTCACCCAGGCCTCCACCCGTTGGGCACCCAGCCGCATTCCCTCGGCCAGCGCCGGACGCAGGCCCGCGGGCTCGGCCTGCTCGGGGAAGAGCAGCACCAGGCGCTTGCGCACCGGCTGCCAGGCCCAAGAACAGCCGTGGGTGGTAAAGATCTTGCCGCCGGTGGCTACCGCGAGGGCCTGCTGCCAATGGCTGAGAGCTTCCTGCGCGGAGGCAATTGTCGTCATTATTCTGCGTTCACCAATCCTCGACGGCGCAACAGCGGTTCGACCCGTGCGCTGCGACCGCGGAACATTTCGTAAGACTCAAGTGGATCGCGCGTATTTCCACGCGCGAGCAATTCCTCACGGAACCGCATTCCATTTTCGCGCATTAAGCCCCCGTTTTCCTCGAACCACTGCACAGTGTCGGCATCCAGTACTTCGGACCAGATGTAGGAGTAGTACCCGGCCGAGTAGCCGTTGGCGAATATATGCTGGAAATACGCGGTCCGATAGCGCGGCGGGATCAACTCTGGGGTGAACCCGAAGTTGGTCAATGTCTCACGCTCGAATTCTTCCGGGTCGGTGATGCGCGTTCCGGGCTCCAAGGTATGCCAGGCCCAATCGAGCACGCTGGCCGCCAGGTATTCGGTGGTCGCGAACCCCTGGCCCCACAGCTCGGCCGCGCGGATCTTCTCAATCAGCTCATCCGCCAGCGCCTCGCCGCTCTCATGGTGCCGCGCATAGCCGCCGACTACCTCGGGATGCAGCACCCACATCTCGTTGACCTGCGAGGGGAATTCGACGAAGTCCCGCGGCACCGAGGTCCCCGAGAGCGTCGCATACTTCCCGTCGGAAAGCAGACCGTGCAGGGCATGGCCGAACTCGTGGAAGAGCGTATTGGTCTCATCCAGGGTCAGCAGGATCGGCTGCCCGGGCCCCGGGGCCGGGATATTGAGCGTATTGGTGACGATAGGGCGTTCGTGAAGATCCGCGGCGGCGTCGCGGATCGAGGTCATCCAGGCCCCGCCCTTCTTCGTTTCGCGTGCCAAGAAGTCTCCGCTGTACAGGCCCAGCGGGCTCCCGTCGGCATCGAATACCTCCCACACCCGCACCTGCGGATGGTAGGTCGGCAAATCGAAGCGTTCGCTGAAGCTGAGCCCATAGAGTTTTCCGGCGGTGGCGAACACGCCCTGGTGCAGCACCGAGTCCAGCTCGAAGTAGGGGCGCAGGGCCGCCGAATCCACCGCATAGCGCTCGCGCAACACCTGATTGGAATAGTAGGACCAGTCCCAGGCGTTCAGCTGACCGCCGGCCAATTCGCGCAGCGTTTCCGCTTCTGCATCCGCGTTCCGCACCGCGGCCAGGGTCAGCTCTTTCAGGCGCGTGGCCACCGCCTGCGTGGAGGGTGCCGTCGCGTCGGCCAGCACGGTTTCGGCATGGTTGGCATAGCCAAGCAGTGCCGCCCGATCGGCCCGCAGCGCGGCCATCTCCGCAGCCAGTGGCAGCGTTGAATTTTCGCTCAAGCCGCGGCTGAGCGACGCTTCGAATACCTTGCGCCGGGACTCCGACCGAGCCAAGGATGCCAGCACCGGCTGCCCGGTGGGGGAAACCAGCGGCAAGAGGCATCCGGACTCGTGCCCGGCGGCTGCGGCCGCGGCGCGGGCGGAGTCCAGCTGGGCCGGTTCCAGACCTTCAAGCTCTTGGGCATCGGCAAAGTAGACCGCGTGGGCGTTCTGGTTTTCCAGCGCCTTGCTGGAGAACTCGGTGGACAGTTGGGAAAGCCGCGCATTCAGCGACTTGAGCTCTTCCTTGGCTTGCGCGTCCAATCGGGCGCCAGCAAGCTCGAAGGATTTGAGCGTCTCTCCGGCCAGCCGGGCATCTTCGCCCTGCAGTGTTTCCAGGTCTACACCGCGCAGCCGCGCATAGAGATCCGGGTTCAGCTGGATCTCGTCGCGCTGTGCGGTCAGGATGCCGTTGAGTTCGGACTGGATCTCGCGCAGCTCTTCGGTGCCGTGCGCCGAAAGCACGCTGAAATAGGCCATGAGCGTGCGGCGCAGCAACTGCCCGCTGCGTTCCAGCGCGAGGAAGGTGTTCTCGAAGCTCGCCGGGGCAGAGTCGGCCACGATGGCCGCTATCTGTCCAAGGTGCTCCTCGGCACCGGCATGGGCGGCCTGCAGGTAATCTTCGGCAGTGATATTCGCGAAATCTGGCCACTGATAGGGCAGCTGGCTGGGGTTCAGAAGCGGGTTTGGCATAGTGCCAGATAACCACAGGACACGTGATTTAGCTTGCATTAACACGGTCGCCCAGGCGCTAGGCTGGAGCCCATGAAGCAACGCGCGCTCCCGGTGTTCCTCGCATTCCTCCTGCTCACGAGCTGTTCTGCGAACACCTCCGGTGAGCCGACGCCGACGGCCAACGCACCGCAAAGCACGCCAGCGCCCGTCCCAAGCACCCCCAGCCCTCCTCCCGAGCCGCAGGAGCTCTCGCTGATGGCCACCGGGGATGTGCTGCTGCACCCGCAGCTGCTTGACGAGGCGGAAACGGGCGATGGCCATGATTTCGCTCCGCTGCTGGCCGGGCTGGAGCCCTATGTGCAGGACGCGGACGTGGCCTTGTGCAACCTGGAGACGCCGATCGGCACCGCGCCGTACACCGGCTACCCGATGTTCAGCGTCCCGGCGCAGATCGTCACGGACCTGGCCAAGCTCGGCTACGACGGCTGCACCACCGCCACCAACCACACCGTGGACAAGGGCACCGCCGGGGTCAACCGCACCCTGGACACCCTGGAGCAGCAGGACCTGTTCGCCACCGGCTCCTACCGCACCGCCAAGGAGGCCGCGGCGCCGCCGATCATGACGGTGGATGGGGTCAAGCTCGGGATCATCGCCAGCACCTATTCGCTGAACGGGATGCGCGCGGACGCCGACTGGCAGGTGGATACCGGGGTGGGCGCGGCCAAACTCATCCAGCGGGCCAAGCAAGCGGCCAAAGATGGGGCCGAAATCGTTGTCGCCGCAATCCACGACGGCGCCGAATACAGCAGCAAACCCACCGAGGCGCAACGCCGGCTCGGGCGCACCCTGGCCGAATCCGGCGCCTTCGACTTCATCTACATGCACCACACCCACTCGGTACTGCCCATCGAGAAGCACGCCGGGACGTGGATCGTCTACGGCCTGGGCAACTCGGTGGCCAAGCATGCCACCCCCACGATCCTGAACCGCGAGGGGATCAGCATCAAGGCCACCTTCACCCGCGACCCGAAGGAGGACTGGGGGCTCAGCGAGCTAGCCTGGGTCCCGCATCAATTGAGCGAGTCCCCGGTGCGCTGGTGCCAGGTCGCCACCGCCGATGACTGCCTGCCGGCCGCCGACGCCAAGGCTTCGCTTGCGCGCACCACACAAACCGTGAACGCCTTTGATGCCTTCGACGACGGACTGGTGCCCTGGGAGCTGAACTAGTGCCCGAAGCTGTCCGAGTCCATCTTCGGGCCGTCCCCGGAATCCAGCGCATCAATCGCGCGCATTTGCGCATCCGTCAGCTCGAAATCGAAGATGTCCAGATTCTCCGCCTGCCGCCGCGGATCCGCCGACTTCGGCGCGGCCCCGCGACCGGACTGCACATGCCAGCGCAAGGTGATCTGCGCCGGGGTTTTCCCGTAGTGCGCCGCCGGGGCGCTAATCGCCTCGGCCTGCAGGAATGCACCCATCCGGCCCAGCGGGGTATAGGCCACCGTGCGCACCCCGTGCGCGTCATTGGCCGCCAGCGTCTCGGCGTTCAGGTGCTCGGGGTCGATCATGATCTGGTTCACCGCCGGCAGCAGCCCGGCCTCGCGTACCGCCTGCAGATGCGCCGGCTTGAAGTTCGAGACGCCGGCCGCGCGGATCTTTCCCTGTTCGCGCAATTCGATGAGCCCGGCCAGCGCGTCGGTGAAGGTGCCCTGGTCCGGGTTCGGCCAGTGGATCAGAAACAGGTCCAGGTAGTCCACGCCCAGGCGCTGCGCGGAATTCTCGAACGCCTGGCCCACCCCGGAGAACGAATGCCAGCGCTTGTTGAATTTGCTGGTCAAGAACACCTGGTCGCGCGGCAGCCCGCTGGCGCGCAGCCCGGCGCCCACCGCCTCTTCATTCTCGTAGTTTTCGGCGGTGTCTACATGCCGGTAGCCCAGGTGCAGGGCGCTGGCGACGGCGTCGCGCGCTTCGTTCCCGCGCATCGGCCAGGTGCCTAGGGCCAGCGCGGGCATATCCACTCCGCCTGGCAGTTCGAGGGTTTTGTGCTGGGCATCCAACGGGTAGCTCCTTGGCGAATCGGGTGGCGTCAACGGCCGGCGGATTTCGCGCCGAACCTCAAAGCAAGCTATCAACATTGCCCGCCGGCGGCCAACGTATCCACGACACACCGGGAAACATGCGCCGCGTCACGTGCCACCAGGCACTACCGTTGATCCGTCGCTAATTTTCCGGCGCCACTTCAGCCAAGCAATATTCGAAGGTAGATTCATGACGGTTATCGGCGTGCTCGCGCTCCAAGGCGACTTCCGCGAACATCTCAACGCCCTGTCCGGGCTCGGGGTCAAGGCCAGCGCGGTGCGTACCGTCCAGGAGCTGGCGGCGGTCGATGCGCTGATCATCCCGGGCGGTGAATCCTCGGTGATCGACCGGCTGACGCGCAGCTACGGGCTGGCCGAACCGATCAAGGCGCGCCTGGCCGCAGGAATGCCCGCCTATGGCTCTTGCGCGGGCATGATCATGCTTGCGGACCGGCTGGACAACCCGGCGGTTTCAAGTATCGGTTTGCAGCAGCAGACCCTGGGCGGGATCGACATGCTAGTGCGCCGCAACGCCTTCGGACGACAGGTCGACTCCTTCGAATACCCGCTGGAATTCGCCGGGCACAGCCTCGATGCGGTGTTCATCCGCGCACCCGAAGCCCTCGAAGTCGGGCCCGACGTGCAGGTGCTCAGCACGGTTCCGGCCCCCGAAAGCCGCGCACAAGGTAGAATCGTTGCAGTACGCCAGGGGAATTTGTTGGCCACCAGCTTCCATCCGGAAGTTACCGGTAGCCGCGCTATCCACGAATTTTTCATTAATATCACGCGAGGAGACGCTTAAAGCATGTCAGGCCACTCCAAATGGGCAACCACTAAGCACAAGAAGGCCGCGATCGACGCCAAGCGCGCCAAGGCCTTCGCTAAGTACATCAAGGGCATCGAAGTCGCCGCTCGTGTCGGCGGCGCCGATATGGCCGGCAACCCGGCCCTGGAACTTGCGGTCAGCAAGGCGAAGAAGAATTCGGTCCCGATCAACAACATCGACCGTGCCGTCAAGCGCGGCGCCGGGCTGACCGGCGAGGTCGTCGACTACACCGAGATCATCTATGAGGCACGCGGCCCGCAGGGCTCGGCGCTGCTGATCGAGTGCCTGACCGACAACAAGAACCGTGCGGCCTCCGAGGTCCGCGTGGGCATCAACCGCAACGGCGGCTCCGTGGCCGACCCCGGCTCGGTTTCCTACCTGTTCGCCCGCAAGGGCGTCGTCCGCCTGCCCAAGGGCGAGCTGACCGAGGATGACCTGCTGATGGTGGTGCTCGATGCCGGCGCCGACGAGATCCTGGACGAAGAGGAGAACTTCGCCATCGTCTGCGATCCCTCGGATCTGCGTGCCGTGGCCGCGGCTTTGGACGAAGCCGAGATCGCCTACGAAACCGACGAGATGGAATTCATCCCGTCGATGAAGGTGGACCTGGACGTCGAAGGGGCGCGCAAGTTCCTGCACCTGTACGACGCGCTGGAAGAGCTCGATGACGTGCAGAGCGTCTACACCAACGCCGACCTCTCCGACGAGGTCCGCGCGGCCCTCGACGAAGAGAACTAAGCACCGGCTTGGCCCTGCGCATCGTAGGCGTCGACCCCGGCCTGACCCGTTGCGGGCTGGCCGCGGTCGACGTCGCCGCCAATCGGCAGGTTGAACTGGTTGGCTTCACCGTGGCCGGCACCCCGACGGGCACTCCGCTGGACGCGCGCCTGCTGGCCATCGCCGAGGCGATCGACGCCTGGCTCGAACTGCACCAGCCCGACGTGCTCGCCTTGGAACGCGTCTTCGCTTCGGCGAACGTGTCCACGGTGATAGGCACCGCCCAGGTGACCGGCATCGTGATTCTCGCCGCGGCTCGCCGCGGCATTCCCGTGGCTCTGCACACTCCGACCGAGGTGAAGGCCGCGGTCACCGGCAGTGGCCAGGCCACCAAGGTTGCCATCGGCAAGATGGTCGCAAAGATCTGCCGGCTCGACGAGCCGCCCAAGCCCGCCGATGCCGCCGATGCGGTGGCCCTGGCCATCGCCCACGGGTGGCGCGGTGCGGCGGTCGGGTCCAACGCCTCGGCCTCGGCCACCGCCGGGCGGGTCGGTTCGAACCAGCTCACCGCCGCCCAGCAGGCGTGGATCGCCGCCGAAGCCTCGTCGAAGCGCCGGGCAACCCGCCGCTAATCGCCATTCGTAGGTATCTTCGATAAGCTGGGATCGTTCGAACATATTTTTGAGGAGTGGCATGATCAGCTCACTGACCGGCACGGTCCAGGCGGCAACCCTGAATTCCGCGGTTATCAACGTCAACGGCTTCGGCATGCTCGTGCACGCCACCCCCGCCACGCTGTCCACCCTGCACCTGGGCCGCGAGGCCACCGTGCACACCTCGATGGTGGTGCGCGAAGACTCGATGACCCTTTTCGGTTTTGCCACGCCCGATGAACGCGAGGTCTTCGAGGTGCTCATCGGCATCTCGGGCATCGGCCCGCGCACCGGATTGGCGATCCTGGCGGTGCACACCCCCGAAGAGGTCCGCATCGCGGCGAACACCAAGGACACCGCCGCCTTCACCAAGGTCTCCGGCATCGGACCGAAGGGCGCCAGCCGCATCGTGCTGGAGCTGAACGGAAAACTCGTACCTACCGGAGTGGATACCGCAACAGGCCGCCCGGGCACCGCCTCGGTGTGGGAGCCGCAGGTTATCGAGGCACTCACCGGTTTGGGCTGGACCGAAAAGGATGCCCAGTCCACGCTCACGGCGCTGGGCAAGGCGAATCCAGAGGTTGTCGAAACCGGCAACGTCTCCGAAATACTGCGTGCGGCCCTGCGCAGCATGTCCACCGGCGCCCGCGCCCGATAGGATGGCCCCGTGAATGAGTCCACGCAGCTGACAAACGCCGGAAGCGAACCGGAAGAACGGGTGATCGAGGCCGCCCTGCGCCCGCGGAACCTGGATGACTTCGTCGGCCAGGGGCGGGTGCGCCAGCAGCTTTCGCTGGTGTTGGAAGCGGCAAAAATCCGCGAGCGAACCGCCGACCACGTGCTGCTCTCCGGACCTCCGGGGCTGGGCAAGACCACGCTGTCGATGATCATCGCCGCCGAAATGAACGCCCCGCTGCGCATTTCCTCCGGCCCTGCCATCCAGCACGCCGGCGACCTCGCCGCGATCCTCTCCTCGCTCACCGAGGGGGAGGTGCTCTTCCTGGATGAAATCCACCGCATGTCCCGTCCGGCCGAAGAGATGCTCTACATGGCGATGGAAGATTTCCGTGTGGACATCATTGTCGGCAAGGGGGCCGGAGCCACCGCGATCCCGCTGGAAATTCCACCGTTCACCCTCGTGGGTGCGACCACGCGCGCCGGGCTGCTGCCCGGGCCGTTGCGTGACCGCTTCGGCTTCACCGGGCATCTGGAATTTTATGCGGTCGAAGAATTGGAACTGGTGCTGCGCCGCTCGGCGATGATGCTTGACCTGCGCGTGACCTCCTCCGCATTCAGCGAGATCGCTAGCCGTTCGCGAGGCACCCCGCGTATTGCCAACCGCCTGCTGCGCCGCGTGCGCGACTGGGCGCTGGTCAACAAGCTCGAGCAGATCGATGCCAGCGCCGCAGCCGCTGCCCTTGAAATGTATGAGGTCGACCCGAGGGGGCTGGACCGGCTGGACCGTTCGGTGCTCGAAGCGCTGTGCAAGAAGTTCGGCGGCGGCCCGGTGGGGCTATCCACCTTGGCGATCGCCGTCGGAGAAGAAAGCGAGACGGTGGAAACCGTCGCCGAGCCCTTCCTGGTCCGCGAAGGCTTGATGGGGCGCACCCCGCGTGGCCGTATCGCGATGCCCGCGGCGTGGGAGCACCTAGGCCTAGTGATGCCCAAGGACGCGATTTTTGCCGGAGCCCAAAACTATGAAACCGATGTGGATTAGGTGAATAACTCTACTCTGCCCGCGTAAATGGCTAGGCGATTTGCTTTCAGCCATTAGACTGGAGACGCCCGACACATGCCCCGATTTTGGCATGCCCGGGCGTCTTAATTCTTTTAACGAATCGTTAGCAGGTATTACACGTGAATTCCCTCGTCCTTGCCCAGGCAGCCGGTGGCGGCTTCAACCCATCCATAATCCTGATGGTGGCGCTGTTCGCAGTGCTGATCATCATGATGATCCGCGGCCGCAAGAAGGTCTCCAAGCAGCAGGAAGCCCTGAAGACCAAGTCGGTTCCGGGCGCCAAGGTGATGACCAACTCGGGGATCTTCGGCACCATCATCAGCATCGATGAGCAGGATCGCGTGCTCGTCGAGGTCGCCAACGGCGTCGTGCTCACCTTGCACCGCCAGGCCATCTCCACCTTCCTGGACGCCGATGCGCCCGCCGCCCCGGCCGAAGACGCCGAGCAGGCTCCTGCCGTCGCCGAATCTCCAGAGGAAAGCCTGCGTCGTTTGAACGGCGAAGGCAAGGACGACCGCAACGCCTAAGGCAGGCACCATCGCGGTGGTAAACCATCACGCCACCAGTTCAAGAAAGCACAATAGATGTCATCAATTGGACCTGTAAAACAGGCACGCAAGGCGTTGCTGTGGTTACTGGTCGTCTTCATCATCGCAACCGGAGTCCTAGTTGCTGGTGTATCGACGGGCCAGACCAGCGCCGCCCCGAAGCTTGCGCTAGACCTTGAAGGCGGCACCCAGATGATCCTGGCCCCGCAAGTCAAGGGGGATGAAAGCATCAGCCAGGAGCAGCTGGACCAGGCGGTGGAGATCATCCGCCAGCGTGTAGCCGGCTCGGGTGTCTCCGAAACGGAAATCACCACCCAGTCCGGGCGCAACGTCGTCGTTTCGATGCCCGGTACCCCGGACGCCGAAACCCGCGAGCTGATCCAGGCTTCGGCCAATATGGAATTCCGCCCGGTGTTGATCACCGGTTCCTTCGAGGCTACGCCCGAGGAGCAGCGCACCGCCGAGGCGGACGTGCCAGAACCAAATGGCGAGCCGGAGAACCCTTCGGACACCAACTGGATCAGCAAAGAGATCTACAAAGAGTTCGAAGCCTATGACTGCCCCACGGTGCTCGCGGAGCGTGAAACCACCGAGCAGGATCCTACTAAGCCCACGATCTCCTGCGACCCGCGCCAGGGTGTGAAGTACATCCTCGGCCCGCAGGAAATTCCGGGTGACCAGATTTCCGATGCCTACGCCAATCTGGCGCGCGGCGTGCAGGGTGCGGTCACCGGCGAATGGGTCGTGGTCATCGAGTTCAACAAGCAGGGTGCCGAAACCTTCGCGGAAACCACCCAGCGCCTGATTGCATTGCAGGGTTCGCAGAACCAGTTCGCGATCGTGCTCGATGGAACGGTGATCTCCGCTCCGACCACCAACGCGGTGATCTCCGATGGCCGCCCGCAGATTTCCGGCGGCTTCACCGAAGAATCCTCCCAGGCGCTGGCTCAGCAGCTGAAGTACGGCGCACTGCCGATCAGCTTCGAGATCCAGTCCGAGCAGCAGGTTTCCGCCACCCTCGGTAGCGACCAGCTCAAGGCCGGCCTCATCGCCGGCGTCATCGGCCTGGTCCTGGTGTTCATCTACTCGCTCTTCCAATACCGCGCACTGGGCCTGGTGACGATCTTGTCGCTGCTGGTTTCCGGCGTGCTCACCTATCTGGCGATCGTGCTGCTTGGCTGGGCGATGAATTATCGCCTGTCGCTGGCCGGTGTGGCGGGTCTGATCGTCGCGATCGGTTTGATCGCCGACTCCTTTATCGTGTACTTCGAACGTGTGCGTGATGAGTTGCGCGATGGCCGTTCGCTGGCCAGCGCCGTGGACGTGGGCTGGTCCCGCGCCAAGCAGACCATCCTGGCCTCCAAGGCGGTCAACGTGCTGGCCGCCGTCGTGCTCTACGTGGTGGCGGTGGGCAACGTGCGAGGCTTCGCCTTCACGCTGGGCCTGACCGCAATCATCGACCTCGTCGTCGTCTACGGTTTGACCCACCCGACGCTGATGCTGCTGGCGCGCACGAAGTTCTTCGCCGATGGGCACCGCCTCTCCGGGCTGGACCCATCCTTGCTCGGCGTGGTGCCGCTGTACCGCGGCGCCGGAAAGGTCCGCCGCTTCAACGAGAACGTTGATGCGAACCGGGGCAAGAAGAACTCCAAGGCGAGCGGCGAGGCGGCCAAGCGCATGACCATCGCCGAACGCCGCCGCGCCGAAGCAAACCGGGAGGAGAACAATGAATAAGCTCGCAGAGTGGGGCAACCAGCTCTACACCGGGAAAACGTCCTACCCGTTCACCCAGAAGCACCGCCTGTGGTTCCTGATCGCCGCGATCCTGGTGATCGCCTCGATCCTGGTCCCGGTGGCCAAGGGTGGCTTCAACCTGGGCATCGATTTCCGCGGCGGCTCGGAATTCATGGTTTCCGGAGTGCAGAATACCGACATCAGCCTCGGTGAGGAGGTGGTGAAATCCGCCGCCTCCGGTGCCGAAGCCACCGTCACCAATATCGCTCCGGGCACCATGCGCGTGCAGACCGAACGGCTCAGCGACGACCAGACCATCACGGTGGCCGGCGAGCTGGCCGAAACCTATGGTGTGGATGCCAGCGAGGTGACCAGCAACTTCATCGGCCCGACCTGGGGACAGGACGTCTCACGCCAGGCGATGCTGGGCCTGCTGGCCTTCGTGGTGCTCGTCGGGTTGCTGATGGCCGCGTACTTCCGCACCTGGAAGATGTCGGTCGCCGCCATCGGGGGCCTGTTCGTGGTCATCATCATCACCGCGGGCATCTATTCGCTCTCCGGTTTTGAGATCACGCCCAGCGCGATCATCGGCTTCTTGACGATTCTGAGCTACTCGCTCTACGACACCGTGGTGGTCTTCGACAAGGTCCGCGAGAACACCAAGGACTATGACCAGCAGCAGAAGCGCACCTACCAGCAGCTGGTGAACCTCGCGGTGAACCAGACGCTGGTGCGTTCGATCAACACCTCGGTGGTGGCGGTGCTTCCGGTGGCGTCGATTCTGTTCATCGGCTCCTACCTGTTGGGTGCCGGTACGCTCAAGGACCTGTCCTTGGCGCTGTTCATCGGCATCATCATCTCCAACTTGTCCACGTTGTTCGTCCAGGCGCCGCTGTACAACTGGCTGCGCCACCGCGACGAGGACGTGCGCAAGCACACCCAGAAGCTGGAAGCGCTCGACGCTTAATCGTCCGGTCGCTTCCACCGCAGATTCCCTGCGGATCGGCTGAACGACTAGTGCCTCGGATCCACCGATCCGAGGCACTTTTTCGTCGCCGAAAAGTTCGCGTAATTAGTTGTCACCGCGCGAACGTGCTATAACGAATGAACTAAAACAATGCATGGAGCCGGCATCACGAGCTTGGCACCTAGCACCGTTATGACCGGCGACGGTGGGAAGGAGCGAGGCATGGCAAACACGCCGAACCTGAACAATTCGAAGCGGCGCTCGATCTCACGCCTAGTACGTTTTGCGGGCCGAGGAAGCACACCGAGCACCTCGCCGACATTGGAGCCGCTGCTGCGCACGGTGAAGTCCAAGCATCCCAAGGCGGATCTGGACCTGCTGATCCACGCCTACGAGGTGGCCGAGAAGCATCACGAGGGGCAGAAGCGCAAGAGCGGAGACCCCTACATCACCCACCCGGTGGCCGTAGCGACGATCCTCGCCGAAATGGGGATGACCGGTTCGATCCTCGCCGCGGCGCTGCTGCACGACACCGTGGAAGACACCGACTATTCGCTGGAATCGGTCACCAAGGAATTCTCCGAAGAGATCGCGATGCTCGTGGACGGCGTCACCAAGCTCGACAAGGTGACCTACGGGGACGCGGCCCCGGCCGAAACCGTCCGCAAAATGGTGGTCGCGATGTCCCGCGACATCCGCGTGCTGCTGATCAAACTCGCCGACCGGCTGCACAACGCGCGCACCTGGCGCTACGTGTCCCCGGAGTCCAGCTCCCGCAAGGCGAAGGAAACCCTGGAGATCTTCGCGCCGCTGGCGCATCGCCTGGGCATGAACGCGGTGAAATGGGAGCTGGAAGACCTCTCCTTCGCCGCCTTGCATCCCAAGGTCTACCAGGAGATCGTGCGCATGGTGGGGGACCGCACCCCGGAGCGCGAAAAGTACCTGGCCAGCCTCCGCGAACGGCTGAACAGCAAACTCGGCGAGCTGAACGTGCACGCCGCGGTGAGCGGGCGCCCGAAGCACTACTACTCGATCTACCAGAAGATGATCGTGCGCGGCAAGGATTTCGACGACATCCATGACCTGATGGGCGTGCGCATCACCGTCGACTCGGTGAAGGACTGCTACGGGGCGCTGGGCGTGGTGCACGCCGAATGGAATCCGCTGCCCGGACGGTTCAAGGACTACATCGCGCTGCCGAAGCTGAACCTCTACCAGTCGCTGCACACCACGGTGATGGGTCCCGAGGGCAAGCCGGTAGAGATCCAGATCCGCACCCACGAGATGCATCTGCACGCCGAAAACGGAGTGGCCGCGCACTTCCAGTACAAGCACGGCGAACGCGGCGATTCGATGCTCTCCGCGGAGAAGAACATGGAATGGCTGCGCTCGTTGATGGAGTGGCAGGAAGACACCACCGACTCCGAGGAATTCCTCGACGGGTTGCGCTACACCATCAACTCCGCCGAGGTGTACGTGTTCACCCCGAAGGGCGACATCATGTCGCTGCCGGTCGGGGCCACGCCGATCGACTTCGCCTACTCCATCCACACCGATGTCGGCCACCGCACCATCGGCTCGCGGGTCAATGGCAAGCTCGTTCCGCTGCATACCGAATTGAAGCAGGGCGACGTGGTGGAGGTCTTCACCTCCAAGGCCGAGGATGCCGGTCCTTCGCAGGACTGGCAGCACTTCGTGAAGTCCCCGCGCGCCAAGGCGAAGATCCGCGCCTACTTCAGCAAGGAGCGCCGCGAAGAGGCGATCGAAAAGGGCAAGGAGCTGCTCACCAAGGAGCTGCGCCGCAATCAGCTGCCGCTGCAGCGGCTGATGACCCACGAGCTGCTGACCACGGTGGCCACGAACCTGCACCACGTGGACATCTCGGCGCTCTACCAGTCAGTGGGCGACGGGCATACCAGTGCGCAGAACGTCATCGAGCATCTGGTGGCGCTCACCGGCCCGCCAGCGGGCGAACAGGTCGACGAGGAAGCCACGGTCACTCCGAGCCTCGCCAAGCCCACCACGGGCAACGACGCGGGCGTCATCGTCCAGGGCGTGGGCGACGTGCTGGTTAAGCTGGCCCGTTGCTGCACCCCGGTGCCTCCGGATGACATCGAAGGCTTCGTCACCCGAGGTGCCGGCGTCTCGGTGCACCGCACCGACTGCCTGAACCTGGCTCAGCTGGCCCAGCAACCGGACCGGCTGGTTTCGGTCGCCTGGGCGGAGAAGCACCATGGGGTGTTCGTTGTCGAAATCCAGGTGGAGGCGCTGGACCGCAAGCAGCTGCTTTCGGATGTCACCCGGATCCTGTCCGAAAGCCACCTGAATATCCTCTCGGCCAGCGTGCAGACCAGCCGCGAACGCGTGGCGATCTCGCGCTTCTCCTTCGAGATGGGCGATCCGAAGTTCCTGAGCCACGTGCTCAACCAGGTCCGCCGCATCGATGGCGTGTACGACGTCTACCGCACCACCGCCGGCAGCCGCCGGTAAGCAGCATAAAGCGAACCCCGCCACCGCGACGCGACGTCAGCGGTGCCGGGGTTCGCTTTATGCCGCGCGCGCCTGGTAGGACTGCACCAGCCGCAACGCGCGTTCCACCGCAGGGGCGGAATCGAGCCGCGAGAGCCGTTCGCCCACGGCGGCCAGGTTCAAGAACGGATCCTCGAGCCGCTGAATCTGGTTGAACACGCTCGTCGCGATCGGCAACGGGTCGAAGCAGGCCACATCGCACACGGTGCGCAGCAATCCGGTGAGCTTCACCCGCTTGCGGTTCACCAGATCAGCCTCCTCGATCGGCAACTGCACAAATTCGAAGCTCAGCGAATTTCCGGGGCGGTAGGGCCGATGGTAGGCATTCGAAGAGATGCAGATCGTATTCACATGGGGCAGCAGCCCATGGATCCAGGCCGCTGTCTGCTGGCAGAACACGTCGGTCCTGCCCAGTTGGCGGCCGGCGAGGAACGCGGCGATAGCGGCGCGCGCGCTCGAATCATAACGGAACCTGGTCTCCACAAAGCACCCGCCAATGGATTCGCGCAGCAGCCCATGGGTTTCCATGGCGCCGAGCTCATTGCGGGTGAAGGGTTCGCCGACGATGAACAGGTCTTCGGGGATACGCAACGCGGCGACGCGCTGTCTCGTAGCTTTCTCCATGAAGCTACTGAACCAGCAAGCGCCGCCGCGTAGGGGGTGTTCTGCCGAACTGTGGATTCTAGTCCAGGTCGGCTGCCGACTTCTCCAGGGTGTTCAACCACATCTGGCGGGCGTCCAAGGCCTCCTGGGCCTTGGCAATGCGCTTGGCATTGCCCTGCTTCTTCGCCGCTTCAAGATCCGCTTCGAGAGCCGCGATGGTCTCCTGCAGCTGGGTGAGCATCGAATTCGAGCGGGCCTTGGTCTCCGGGTTGGAACGGCGCCACTGCTCGTCTTCGGCGCCCTTGACGCCCTCTTCGACCTGGCGCAGCGCCGATTCGACACGCTGCAGATCCGCGCGCGGAACCTTGCCTGCCTCTTCCCAGCGGCCGCGGATGACGTCGAGCTTCTGCTTGGTGATGGCCAGATCCTTCACCGGCAGCAGCGCGCGGGCCTCTTCGAGCAGGGCCTCCTTCACCACGAGGTTCTGCGCGTATTCGGCGTCGACCTTCGCGTTTTCGGCGGCGCGGGCCTGGAAGAACACATCCTGTGCGGCTCGGAAGCGGCTCCAGAGCGCGTCGTCGTCCTTGCGCGAGGCGCGGCGGGACTTCTTCCACTCGTCCATCAGCTTGCGGTACTCGGCGGCGGTTCCCGCCCAGTCGGTGGAGCTCGCGAGCGCCTCGGCGCGCGCGATCAGCTCTTCCTTAACGGTTTTGGCCTGCGCGTTGGTCGCGTCCAGCTGGGAGAAGTAGGCGCGGCGGTGCCGGTCGAAGGTGGTGCGGGCGGCGCGGAAACGCTTCCACAGGGCATCTTCGGTGGCGCGCGGCAACCGCACGGAAGAACGCTGGGTTTCCTTCCACGTGTCGAACAGCTCGTTCATCTCGGAGGACGCGGTCTTCCACTGGATCTGCTCGGGACGCTTCCCGGCCAGTGCCTCGGCCTGCTCGACGAGTCCTTCGCGGACCTTGAGCTGCTCGGCGCGAGCGGCCTCATTTGCCTGGCGCTGCGCGGCGGACAGGGTGCTCACCGCACCGCGCAAAGACTCGATGCGGGCCTCGATGGCGCGGATGTCGCCGACCAGGTGGCGTTCGGCCACGGTCGCTGCGAGGGTGTCGAGGGTTTTGGGCATGTCGCCGCTGGGCGCCTTGGCCGCTACGCGCTGTTCGAGCAGCATCAGCTGCGAGACGACGTCATCGTACTTGCGCACGAAGTAGGCCAAGGCCTCTTCTTCGCTGGCGTCCGGGTACTGCCCGACCGGATGCTCGGTGCCGTCGATGATGACAAACACATGGCCATCGTCGGTCACACGGGCAAATTTGGCCGCTTCTTCGAGGGGAGTGCTGTGGTCGACGGGCTGAGCCACTACCGGCTTTGCCACTGGCTTATGGGCCTGTGGCAAGGGGATGTTCGGGCTGTCGTCGGATTTCTGACTGGTGGTCACCGCTGAAACTCTTTCGCTTTACTGTTCGCTTGCTAGAGGTAACTCTACCTGTGACCTCCGTTTCTTAGTAAGCCGACGTGCACAGTATTCCAATGTGTTGCGTCGTAGGATAGATGGGCAACCATTTTGTACTAAGGAGTTTCATGGCACGCAAGGCCTCATTATCAGGTTTCCCCGAATGGCTTCCGGCCGAGCGGGCCGTCGAACAGCATGTGCTGGACACCTTGCGTCGCACCTTCGAACTCCATGGCTTCGCCAATATCGAAACGCGCGCGGTGGAAACCCGCGGGCAGCTGCTGCGCAAGGGCGAAATCGACAAGGAAGTCTACGGGCTTTCCCGGCTGGCCGCCGATGCCGAGGACAAGAACGACCCCAACGCGCTGGCGCTGCACTTCGATCTGACCGTGCCCTTCGCCCGCTACGTGGTGGAAAACGCCGGGCACCTGGCCTTCCCGTTCCGCCGCTACCAGATGCAGAAGGTCTGGCGTGGCGAGCGCCCGCAGGACGGGCGCTTCCGCGAATTCACCCAGGCGGATATCGACGTCGTCGGCGAGGGCAGCTTGCCCTTCAGCTACGATGTGGAGCTCGCGCTGACCATTGCGGACGCGCTCTCCGCCTTGCCCATCGGCGACTTCCGGCTGCGCGTGAACAACCGGAAGCTGGCCGAGGGCTTCTACCGCGGGCTGGGCCTGGCAGACCCGGACGCGGTGCTGCGCGCCATCGACAAGCTGGAGAAGATCGGCGAAGACGGCGTCGCGAAGATCCTGGTCACCGAGGTCGGGGCCAGCGAAGAGCAGGCCCGTGCCGCGCTGGCGCTGGCGGCGATCCGCACCCTGGACACCGGCTTCGTCGCCCAGGTGCGCGCGCTGGGCGTGGAGCACGAATTGCTGGACACCGGGCTCGATGAGCTCGCCCAGGTCATCGACGCCGCCTCGAAGCGTGCCCCGGGCAAGGTGATGGCGGATCTGTCCATCGCCCGCGGGCTGGACTACTACACCGGCACCGTCTATGAGACGGTGCTCGTCGGGCACGAGTCCCTCGGTTCGATCTGCTCCGGCGGACGCTACGAGTCGCTGGCCTCGAAGGGCAAGAAGAACTACCCGGGGGTGGGCCTGTCCATCGGCGTCACCCGGCTGATCTCGCGCATCCTCGCCGAGGAGCTGGCGAGCGCCGCGCGCGCCGTGCCCTCGGTGGTATATGTCACCTTGGCCAACGCCGATTCCTGGCACCAGGCCCAAGACGTCGCCTCCGCGCTGCGTGCCCGCGGCATCGCCTGCGAGGTCGCCTCCAGCGCCGAGAAGTTCGGCAAGCAGATCAAGTACGCTGACCGCCGCGGGATTCCGTTCGTCTGGTTCACCCAGGAGGACGGCACCCACGAGGTGAAGGACATCCGCTCCGGCGAGCAGCTCAGCGCGGATGCCGCCAGCTGGACGCCGCCGGCCGAGGATCTGCACAACACCGTCAACTAGTTACGGTGCACTAAACTCGTCATCGAGAAGAACTGAAGAGATTTCACGTCTCAACCGACCGAAAGGATCGTAGTGCTACGCACTCATCAGCTGGGCGAACTCCGCGCCGAGCACATTGGACAGCAGGTCACCCTCACCGGTTGGGTCGCGCGTCGACGCGACCACGGTGGTGTGGCGTTCCTCGATTTGCGCGACGCCTCCGGCTTCGCCCAGATCGTGGTGCGCGACGAAGAGGACTTCCACCCGCTGCGCAATGAATTCGTGCTGCAGGTCAAGGGCAAGGTTGAGCGTCGCCCGGAAGGCAATGAGAACCCGAACCTGCCAAGCGGTGAGATCGAGGTGATTGCCGATGAGGTCATCGTGCTGAACACCGCCGCGGCGCTGCCTTTCCAGATCGATGAGCACGTCGAGGTCGGCGAGGAGGCGCGGCTGCGCCACCGCTACCTGGATTTGCGCCGTCCGACCCCGTCGCGCAACCTGCGTCTGCGTTCCGAGGTCAACCGTGCCGCGCGCAACCTGCTGCACGACGAGGGCTTCGTCGAGATCGAAACCCCGACGCTGACCCGCTCCACTCCGGAAGGCGCCCGCGACTTCGTCGTGCCCGCTCGCCTGAGCCCGGGCGCCTGGTACGCGCTGCCGCAGTCCCCGCAGCTGTTCAAGCAGCTCTTGCAGGTCGGCGGCTTCGAGAAGTACTACCAGATCGCGCGCTGCTACCGCGATGAGGACTTCCGTGCGGACCGCCAGCCGGAATTCACCCAGCTGGATATCGAGGCTTCCTTCGTCGAGGAAGATGACATCATCGAGCTCGGCGAGAAGCTGGTCAAGGAAATCTGGTCGTTGATCGACGTTGAGATCCCGACCCCGATCCGCCGCATGACCTACGCCGACGCGATGTCCAACTACGGTTCGGACAAGCCGGATCTGCGCTTCGGCCTGGAACTAACCGAGATGACCGAGTACTTCGCGAACACTTCCTTCAAGGTGTTCCAGTCCGCCTACGTCGGCTCCGTGGTCATGCCAGGTGGTGCCGCGCAGCCGCGCCGCACCCTGGATGCCTGGCAGGAATTCGCCAAGCAGCGCGGCGCGAAGGGACTTGCCTACGTGCTGCTGAAGGAAGACGGCGAGCTGGCCGGCCCGGTGGCGAAGAACCTCTCCGATGAGGAGAAGGCCGGACTGGCCGAGGCCACCGGCGCGAAGCCCGGTGACTGCATCTTCTTCTCCGCCGGCGACAAGGCCGAGTCCCGGGCGCTGCTCGGTGCGGTGCGCGTGGAGATCGGGCACCGCACCGGGCTGATCAAGGACGGCGACTGGGCGTTTGTATGGATCGTTGATGCGCCGATGTTCGAGCCAGCCTCCGCGGCCGTCGCTTCCGGCGACGTGGCGGTGGGCGCCGGCGCCTGGACCGCAGTGCACCACGCCTTCACCAGCCCGAAGCCAGAGTTCATGGACACCTTCGATACGGATCCGGGCTCGGCCTTGTCCTACGCCTACGACATCGTCTGCAACGGTAACGAAATCGGCGGCGGCTCGATCCGTATCCACCAGCGCGACGTGCAGGAACGTGTCTTCAAGCTGATGGGCGTGTCCGACGAGCAGGCGCAGACCCAGTTCGGCTTCCTGCTGGAGGGCTTCAAGTTCGGCGCCCCACCGCATGGCGGCATCGCCCTGGGCTGGGACCGCGTGCTGCAGCTGCTCACCGGTTCCGAGTCGATCCGCGACGTCATCGCCTTCCCGAAGACCGGTGGCGGATTCGATCCGCTGACTGCCGCTCCTGCACCGATCACCCCGGCGCAGCGCAAGGAAGCCGGCATCGACTTCAAGCCGGAGAAGAAGAAGGCCGAGGCCCCGGTGGCCGAAGCCGCTAAATAGGTTCATAGCTCAAGTTCGCGGCCGCTAACCGCAAGGAGCAGGATGAAACGTTTATTCGTTTCATCCTGCTCCTTTCTTGTTTTCGAACAGCCGCAACGTCATTGGACACCTCGTAATTTTTGAACTAGGTTGAATTTTGACCTAGTTATCTGAAGGCAGTTCGGAGCAGCCAATGTCCCCGGAATCTCCCAGTGGAGTCATCGAAGAGTACCCAGAAGCAGACCGCTCATGGGCCCAAACTTTCCTGGTTTCCATCGCTTGGAACGACCTCTCCAACGAGCAATGCCGCAACGAGCTGCGCAATCAGCTTGCTGCCGTGCACGATAGCGGTGCCGGTGCCGACGAACTGTTTGGCGATCCGTGGAAATACGGCGTGCAACGTGCCCAAGCAACGCTTACGCCCCAGCAGCGGGCCAACGCAGAGCTCACGGTGCAGACCGGTACCGCGCTGCTGACCGTCGTTGGCATGCTGGCCGGGCTGATCTGCGTGGGCTTCGGCCTATGGATTGGCTTCCGCGACGGATGGGCGAATTATTCATGGCACTACTGGCAGCTGGCGGCCCTGGCCGGAGGGGTTGGCATTGCCGCTTCGGCCCACCTTTGGTGGTTCTACCGTTTGAAGGGGCGTTTCGAAGCTTCCTGGCTGATCGGTATTTCCGGGTGCCTGGCAAGCATCGCCGCGGCTATCGGGATCGCCGTCCTTGGCGGCGAAGGCCACCTGCCGGTGCCAAATTGGCTGGCGCCGCTCCTTGGGGCGGCGGCAGCGCTCGGCTCCTGGTTCCTGCCCTTCACCAGGGATGAGGAAAAACCCTCGACCGGCACGGCGGAAGCCCTTGATCCGAGCCTCTGGTTCGACGAGGTAGCGCGATTGCTGCGTGGCCGCTACGGAATGAACGCGAAGGAAGCCCGGGAGGCACTGGCCGCGGCACGCCAGCATGGTTCCGATCTCGGTGCGGCAGGCAACAGCGTGGACATGCTCGAAGAATTCGGGTCACCCAGCACCTTTGCCATCGGCCTAGCGGTGAACACCGAAAGTGCGCTCAAGCGGCGCTGGCTGCTCCGTCGCCTGCTGCCGCTGGCCGTCGCATGCGTCTATGGCATCAGTCTCATTCCGGAGCTGCTGGAAGCAGGGATCAGCGGTTGGAATATTTTCATCGCGATAACATTCATGGTGTTCATCGGCATCTCGCTCTACCAGCTGCGCCGCGCCGATCGGGCGGACTACGTGCAAGCCAAGCTTGCCGAACGCCGGGCGCATGCCCAGGCGCTGCAGGAAGGCCGCGATGAGTAGCGAATTTCCCGGCTCCTGGCAGCGCGCGATGCTGCCGATGCTATTGCTTGCCGAACTGTCCGGCGGCCAAGCGCATGGCTATGCGCTGTCCAAATCCTTGCAGGAACGCGGATTCGGGCCGATCAAGGGCGCGACGCTCTATCCCGCACTGGCCAAGCTGGAAGCCTCCGGATTGCTCGGAACACGGTGGGAGGAAGGCCAAGGCGGACCGGGGCGAAAAGTCTACGAGCTCTCCGCCGCCGGCCGCTCCGAACTGCAGGCACAGCGCGCCAGCTTCGACCGGCTCGTGCACTTGGTCCGGGGCACGGGCCGCTAGGCCAGCTCTGCCGAATCCACGATCACCGTGAACGGGCCGGAATTTGTGAGGTTGACCTCCATCATCGCGCCGAACACCCCGGTCTCCACGCTGGCGCCGAGCTGACGCAGATAGTCCACGAAGTATTCGTAGAGCGGTTCGCTGTGCGCGCCGGGCGCCGCCGCCGACCAGGAGGGGCGCCGTCCCTTGCGCACCGAGGCGTAGAGCGTGAACTGGCTGATCACCAGCAATGGAGCGCCAAGCGATTCGCAGCTGGCTTCATCCTCCAAGATGCGCAGCCCGTAGATCTTCTGCGCCACCTTGCGGGCGGCAGCCTCGTTATCCTCGTGCGTGATGCCCAAGAGCACCACGAGCCCCGGGCCAGGCAGCTGCCCGACGATCGAACCGTCGACTTCGACGCTGGCCCGGCTGGCTCGTTGTAATACTGCGCGCATGTGATCCTTTCTTCGCAGCTACCAGAGTATCGGTAGGCTGGGGGAGTGAACGATTTGCTGGATGCCCTGGACGACGGTTCGATCAAGCGCCCGCGCCCGCCGCTGGCGGTGCGCATGCGCCCCAAGACGCTCGATGAGCTGGTCGGCCAGCAGCACCTGCTGGGCCCCGGTTCCCCGCTGCGGCAGCTCGCCGAGCACCCGGAAACCGGGTTGGCCGGCCCGGCCAGCGTGATTCTCTACGGCCCGCCGGGCATCGGCAAGACCACCATCGCGCATGTGATCGCCCGCGCCACGGACCGCAAGTTCGTCGAGCTCTCGGCGATCACCGCCGGGGTGAAGGATGTGCGCCGGGTGATCGACCAGGCCAAGGACGACCGCGACCTGCGCGGGATGACCACGGTGCTGTTCCTCGACGAGATCCACCGTTTCAACAAGGCCCAGCAAGATGCGCTGCTGCCCGGGGTGGAGAACCGGGTGGTGGTGCTCGTCGCGGCCACCACCGAAAACCCGTCCTTCTCGGTGATCTCGCCGCTGCTCTCGCGCTCGCTGCTGCTGACCCTGCGCCCGCTGACCGACGTGGATGTGGCGGAGCTGCTGGAGCGGGCGGTTGACGATGAGCGCGGCTTCGATGCGCAGGTGATCCTGCCGGCCGAGCAGCGCGACGCGATCGTGCGCCTGGCCCAGGGCGACGCCCGCCGTTCGCTCACCGTGCTGGAAGCCGCCGGCGCGGTGGCCTGGAACGCCGCCGGAACCGCGGCGCAGCCGCCGATACAAATTGCGGACGAGCATGTGCAGCTGGCCATGGACCAGGCGGTGCAGCGCTACGACAAGGACGGGGACCAGCACTACGACATCATCTCCGCGTTCATCAAGTCGATCCGCGGCTCGGATGTGGATGCGGCCCTGCACTATCTGGCGCGCATGCTTTCGGCCGGGGAGGACCCGCGGTTCATCGCCCGCCGGCTGATGATCAGCGCCTCGGAGGATATCGGCATGGCCGATCCCACCGCGCTGCCGCTGGCGGTGGCCGCCGCGCAGTCGGTGGCGCTGACCGGGATGCCGGAGGCGCGGATCATGCTCGGGCACGCCACCGTGCACCTGGCCACGGCGCCGAAGTCCAACGCCGCCTATAACGCGATCAACGAGGCGTTGGCCGACGTGGCCGCCGGCAAGGGCGCGCTGGTCCCGGACCATCTGCGCGACGCGCACTACCCGGGGGCCAAGGCGCTGGGCCACGGGGTGGGCTACATCTACTCCCACGATGCCCCGCATTCGATCGCCAGCCAGCAGTACCTGCCCGATGACCTGATCGGCACCGACTACTACCGCCCCAACGCCAACGGGACCGAACGCTCGCTGAGCGATCGGCTGGCGCGGCTGCGCGAGATCATTCGGCGCAAGGACAAGAAGAAACGTTAGCGAGCTTCGTTACAGCTCACCTGCTGGCCGGGGTGCATCGTGTAGACTTGATCTTTGGCTGGCAAGCCATGCCGCCCGTGCGAGTCATCGTTCGGGAGGCGAGGTTGCAGTGGTCGAGGGCCGCGACGCCCCAACACTCTCCGTCCCGGAGGCCAGTAGATCCCGTCGCTAAATCGAAAAGGACACACATATGGCTAACGCCCGTGCCCGCCGTACCGTGCGCCTCTCGCGCGCACTCGGCCTTGCCCTGACTCCAAAAGCTGAAAAGTACATGGAGCGTCGTCCCTACGGTCCCGGCCAGCATGGCCGTGCCCGCAAGAAGCAGGACAGCGATTACGCGGTTCGTCTGCGCGAAAAGCAGCGTTTGCGTGCCCAGTACGGCATCCGCGAAGTTCAGATGCTGAACGCATTCAAGGAAGCCAAGCGCCTCGGCGGCCAGACCGGTGACAACCTGTTGGCACTGCTCGAGTCCCGCCTGGATGCCCTGGTGCTGCGTGCAGGCTTCGCCCGCACCATCCAGCAGGCCCGTCAGCTGGTTGTGCACCGCCACATCCTGGTTAACGGCCAGCGCGTGGACCGCCCATCGTTCAAGGTGCAGCCGGGTCAGCTGATCCACGTGCACGAACGCAGCGAGAAGATGGTTCCATTCCAGATGGCAGCAGCAGGTGAGCACTCACAGGTGCTGCCAGCAGCTCCTGCTTACCTGGACGTGAAGCTGGAAGCCTTGCAGGCTACCTACCTGCGCGCTCCTGAGCGTGCAGAGATCCCAGTGACCTGCGAAGAGAACCTCGTGGTCGAGTACTACGCACGCTAAATCTAGCGCGTGTTCAATGGCCCGCAACCGACTCGGTTGCGGGCCATTGGCTTAACTACCTATATCAGCTCGCGGTTCGCTAAGCTGGACTGGCAGCAAACACCCAAAGCAGAAGAGGAAGCACATGTCGGGTTCGGATATTGCAGGGCTCATCGCAGCCGGCGTCTTTGCCATCCTGGTGGCACTGTTGGCGGTGCCGATCATCAAGTTGGGCAAGGTGTTTGATGAGCTTCGCAACTCGATCAAGGACCTCTCGGACGGGACGACCCCGCTGATTGGCGAGGTTGCCAATACCGTCGCCACGACCAATGACCAGCTCAAGAAGGTCGACGCGATCACCTCGAACGTCTCCGATGCGAGCGCCAACGTCTCCGCGCTGTCCTCCTTGGTGGCAGCCACCGTGGGCAAGCCACTGATCAAGATCGCCGCATTCACCTCGGGTGTGCAGGCAGCGATCAATGCGAACACCAGCGGCAAGGGCCGCCGCAGCCGTTAGGGGAGACTAGAATGAAAAAGCTTTTGTGGGTTGTTATCGGCGTGGGCGTCGGAGTCCTCGCCACCAAGAAATACACCGAAGTATCCTCCGGGGCGGCCCTGAACCGTCAGGTCGGCAAGTACGCCGACCGCATCTCGGAGGTAGTGGGGGCATTCCGCGAAGGAATGAACTCCCGCGAAGTAGAATTACGTTCCGCCTTGGGCGTGGACACCGCTAAGTGAAGGGATCATCCGTAACACGATGAAAACGCAGGAAATTGCACGCCGCTGGGTCGACTTCTTCGTCGCGAAGGGGCACACAGCGGTACCCAGCGCCTCGCTGGTCTCATCTGACCCGTCGCTGTTGTTCACGGTGGCCGGCATGGTCCCATTCATCCCTTACCTGACCGCCCAGGAGGAGGCGCCGTACGCGCGCGCCACTTCGGTGCAGAAGTGCATCCGCACCGGCGACATCGAAGAGGTCGGCAAGACCGTACGCCACGGCACCTTCTTCCAGATGTGCGGCAACTTCTCCTTCGGCGACTACTTCAAGAAGGAAGCGATCCACTTCGCTTGGGAGCTGCTGACCGGTTCGCTTGCGGACGGCGGCTACGGCCTGGATCCCGAACGCCTCTGGGTCACCGTCTACGAAGACGGCGCGGAGAAGGACGAAGAAGCCCGGCGCATCTGGGAAGAGCAGATCGGCATCCCGCGCGAACGCGTGGTGGGCACCGGCAAGGAAGACAACTACTGGAACACCGGCCAGCCCGGCCCCGGCGGTCCCTGCTCGGAGATCTACTACGACCGTGGCGCGGAGTACGGCCTGGACGGGGGGCCGGCGGTCGACGAAACCCGTTTCATCGAAATCTGGAACCTGGTCTTCATGCAGTACCGGCTCTCCGCGGTGCGTTCCAAAACCGATTTCGACGTCGCCGGCGAACTGCCCAAGCGCAATATCGACACCGGCCTGGGACTCGAACGCCTGGCGATGATCCTGCAGGGCGTGGAGAACATGTACGAGACCGACCAGCTGCGTCCGGTGCTCGACAAGGCCGCCGAACTTGCCGGCATCGTTTACACCTCCACCGAGGACCCGGAAGATCCGAACCACGCCAACGACGTGCGCCTGCGCATGATCGCGGACCACATCCGCTCCTCGCTGATGCTCATCTCCGATGGCGTCACCCCCGGCAACGAGGGCCGCGGCTACGTGCTGCGCCGGCTGATCCGCCGCGCGGTGCGCGCCATGCGCCTGATGGGCGTGGACTCCGAGGTGCTCCCCGAGCTGCTGCCGGTCTCGCGTGACGCGATGAAGGGCGTCTACCCGATCGTCGAAGAGGACTTCGCCCGCATCGGGCGCATCGCCTACGCCGAGGAGCGCGCCTTCCGCCGCACCATCGCCTCGGGCACCACCCGGCTGGACGACGCGCTGAAGCAGGCCAAAACCGCGGGCCGCGAGCTGACCGGCGACGACGCCTTCGCGCTGCACGACACCTTCGGCTTCCCGATCGACCTGACCCTGGAGATCGCCGCCGAGGCGGGCCTGGCGGTGGACGAAAAGCGCTTCCGCGAACTGATGACCGAACAGCGCACCCGGGCGCAGAAGGACGCGAAGTCCAAGAAGGCCGGGCATGCGGACCTGTCGGTGTTCACCAAGCTCGCCGAGGCGGGCAAGGTGGAGTTCACCGGCTACGACACGCTGGTGGGCGAATCGAAGATCCGCGGCATCGTCGCCGACGGCCAGGTGGTGAACTTCGCCGAACAGGGCCAGGAAATCGAGCTGGTGCTCGACGAGACCCCGTTCTACGCCGAGGCCGGCGGCCAGGCCGGCGACATCGGCCTGATCACCGGCGACGGCTTCGTGCTCGAGGTCACCGACGTGCAGGCCCCAATCAAGGGGCTGAACGTGCACAAGGTGATCGTGCGCGAAGGCGAACTTCCCGCCGAGGCGCTGGTGCGCACCCAGGTTGACGCGGCGCGCCGCCACTCCGGGGAGCAGGCCCACTCGGCCACGCACCTGGTGCACGCGGCCCTGCGCGAGCTGCTCGGGGACACCGCCACCCAGGCCGGTTCCTTCAACAAGGCCGGATACCTGCGTTTTGACTTCTCCTGGGCCGAGGCGCTTTCCGCACAGGCCCGCACCGAGGTCGAAGAGGTGGTGAACCTGGCGATCGCCTCGAACCACCAGGTGATCACCAGCGAGATGGCCATGGCCGAGGCGCAGAAGCTGGGCGCGATGAGCCTCTTCGGCGAAAAGTACGGCAACGCCGTGCGCGTGGTGGAGATGAACGGGGCCTGGTCGCGCGAGCTGTGCGGTGGCACCCACGTGCCGTCCACCTCCCGCATCGGGCAGCTGACCCTGCTCTCCGAGGCTTCGGTGGGTTCGGGCAACCGCCGCGTCGAAGCGCTGGTGGGCATGGAGGCGTTCCGCCACGGGGCCGCCGAGCGTGCGCTGGTTTCCGAGCTCTCGGGCCTGTTCCGCGTGCCGTCCAACCAGGTTTCCGAGCGCGTGAACGACACGGTGGCGAAGCTGAAGGCCGCCGAGAAGCAGATCGCGGAGCTCAAGAGCGCCGCGATGCTCGCCCAGTCGGCCAGCCTGCTGGAGCAGGTGCAGACCATCGGCAACACCCGGCTGCTGGCGCACAACGCCGGGCAGATCGATTCGGCCGACGCGCTGCGCACCATGGCCCTTGACCTGCGCGGCAAGCTCGGCGCGCAGGCCGCGGTGATCGTGCTGATCGGCGTGTCGAACTCCCGTCCGCTGGTGCTCGCAGTGACCAACGACGAGGCGCGCGCCAACGGCTTCAAGGCCGGCGCGCTGGTGCGCACCGCAACCGGGGTGCTCGGCGGTGGTGGCGGCGGCAAGGACGATATGGCCCAGGGCGGCGGCGCGGACGTATCGAAGATCGACGACGCGCTGGCCGCAATCCGGGCGGCCCTTGCCAATGGCTAAGCTAGCGTTCGGCGTCGACGTGGGCCTGGCCCGCGTCGGCGTCGCCGTCTCCGATCCGTCGGGAATCCTCGCCACCCCGGTGATGACCCTGCGCCGCGATGTGAAGAAGAACTCCGATCGCCGCCTGCTCTTGCGCATGATCGTTGACCGTGAGGTCTCCGAGGTGTTCATCGGGGAACCGAAATCCCTGGCCGGGAATTCCACGGAATCCACGAAAATGGCTCGTGACTACGCGATAGCCTTGGCCGAGGAGGCAAATGCGGCTAGCATCGAGGTTGAGATTTTCTTGGTTGACGAGCGTTTGAGCACGGTCAGCGCGCACCGCTCGTTGCACGCCTCGGGGCGCCGCATGCAAGACCATCGTCAGGTCGTTGACCAGGCGGCCGCCATTGAAATCCTGCAACAGGTGCTTGAAATGCGACGTAATGGTGTGCGCGTTCAAGCCAGCCGCATCGTGCTGAAGTAACAGCGCGCCGCGAGAATCCACAGGGAGAATTGATGCGAGAAGAAGCCCGCCGCGAACGGCAGCGTGAAACCTTTTCCGAGCTTTACGCGCGTTTTGCAGCCGGCGAGCCGAAAGGCCTCGCAACACCAACTACCCCGGAACTGACCGGTGAGCAGCTCTACGGCGGTGCAGATTCGGCCGCGGCCGAGCTGCACCGCGAGCCGGAACCGGCCGCGGCAGACGCCGAGGCGCAGCCGGCGCCCGAGTCCTTGCTCGGCACGGTGCCCGCCAGCGGCGCGGCGAAGGCGCGCAAGAAGCGCAGCAAACGCCGCCGCAACATGGTGATGCTCGCAACCTTCTTGATCTTCGCCGTCGTGGTCGCCGGGTCCTTCTATTTCATCCGTTCGCTGGTCAAGCAGTTCAACCCGGATGACTACCCGGGCCCGGGCGGCCAAGCGGTCGAATTCACCGTGGAGGACGGCTGGGGTCCGGCGCTGATCTCGCGCAAGCTCGAGGAACTCGACGTGGTGGCCAGCGACAAGCTGTTCATGGACGCGCTGGAGGACTCGAAGGCGGACAATGTGGTCATTCACCCCGGAACCTATCCGCTGAAGCTGCAGATGCCCGCCGCGGACGCGACCGAGGTGCTGGTCGATAATCGTCCGGACAAGGTCTTCTACATCGGGTTGAAGGCGAATCTGCGGCTGCAGGCCTCGCTGGCCGAAATCGCCAAGGGCTCCGGGCTCGACGAGAAGAAATTGGGCGAGCTGGCGAACCAGCCCGAGAAGTTCGGGCTGCCCGAGTCGGTGAAGAACCTCGAAGGCTGGCTGCACCCGGGCGAATACCGTTTTGCCCTGGATACCAGCGCCGAGAAGGTGCTCACCGAATTGGTGGATTCGACCAAGACCGCCTTGCAAGATGCCGGAGTCAATGACCTGGGCGAAGGCTACCGGGCGTTGAAGGTCGCCTCGATTCTGCAGGCCGAAGCCACCCCGAAGGACTATGCCACGGTGGCCGGAGCCATCGAAAACCGGTTGAACCCGAACAACGTGGAGACCCATGGCCTGCTGCAGACCGACTCCACGGTGATCTACGGGCTTGACCGGTACTCCTTGCAGTTCACCGCGACCGAGAAAAGGGACGCAGGCAACCAGTACAACACCTATGTGCACACCGGGCTGCCGCCGACCCCGATCGGTTCCCCGGCAACCTCCGCGATCGATGCGGCGGTCAACCCGGCGGATAACGGCTTCTACTACTGGGTGACGGTCAATACGCAGAGCGGCGAGACGAAATTCGCCTCGAACTATGCCGAGCACCAAGTGAACCAGAACGAATTCCGCGCCTGGTGCGCGGCGAATGCGGAGGTCTGCAAGTAATGCGCGCCGCCGTCTTGGGCCAACCCATCAAGCATTCCAAATCCCCGGTGCTGCATCGGGCGGCCTATGAGCTGCTCGGCGCCGACATCGACTATCGGGCCATCGAGCTGGACCCGTCCCAGGCCCCGGAGCAGGCGGCCAAAATGCGTGCCGGCGGGTGGGCCGGATGTTCGGTGACCATGCCTTTGAAGGATGTCTTCGTTCCGCTGATGGATGAGGTTTCACCGCGCGTGGCGCGCCTGGGCGCGCTGAACACCATCGTGGTGCGCCCCGACGGCGCCCTCTTTGGGCAGAATACCGACGTGGACGGGATCGTGCTGGCGCTGGCCGATGCGCGGCTGCGCCAAGCATCGAGGGCCACCGTGCTGGGCGCCGGCAATACGGCCTTGGCGGCCATCGAAGCGGCCGCGGAACTTGGCGTCGAGGAACTCAAGCTGGTGGTGCGCGACGCCACCCGTGCGCAGCGGGCCACCGCACTGGCCGGCCAGCTGGGCCTGCGCGTGCAGCTGGTGCAGGTGCAGGATCTGGGTGCCGGCGGCATCGCCGCGGACCACCTGGTGATCAGCACGCTGCCGCCGCGCGCCGCCGACAGCTGGGTGCCGCATCTGGGCCGCGGCCAGGGGCTGCTGCTGGATGTCGCCTATGACCCGTGGCCGAGCAAACTGGCCGAGTCCTGGGCCGGCACGGTGATCTCCGGGCTTCATATGCTGGTGCACCAGGCGGTGGAGCAGGCCCGTTATTTCAGCGCCGCAGACTTCGACACGCACACCCGCGAAAACGTCACAAATGCGATGTATCGCTCACTGGGGCTTCATCGACGCGGTTAATGAGGCCATGTCATGGCAAAATAGAATCCATGTTGCGTTGGTTGACGGCGGGCGAATCACACGGCCCGGCACTAGTTGGAATTCTTGAAGGCCTACCCGCCGGAGTCTCGGTGGACAGCGAAGCGGTGCGCGATGCACTGGCTCGGCGGCGCCTGGGCTACGGCCGAGGCGCGCGCATGAAGTTTGAAAAGGACCAGGTCACCTTCCTCGGTGGCGTGCGCCACGGAAAGACCCAGGGCGGACCGGTAGCCATCGAAATCGGGAACACCGAATGGCCCAAATGGGAACGCGTGATGAACTCGGACCCGGTTGACCTGGACGAACTGGCCTCGATGGCGCGCAACGCGCCGCTGACCCGCCCGCGTCCGGGGCACGCGGACTTCACCGGCATGCAGAAGTACGGTTTCGACGATGCCCGTCCGGTGCTCGAGCGCGCCAGCGCCCGCGAAACCGCGGCCCGGGTGGCCCTCGGCTCGGTAGCCCAGGCCTTTCTGGCCGATCTGGGCATCGAACTCGTCTCGCATACCACCGCCATCGGCGCCGTCGCGGCGCCCCTCGACGCACCGCTGCCCACCCTGGGGGACGTTGCGGCGTTGGACGCGGATCCACTGCGCTGCTTCCACGGGGAAACCTCGGCCGCCATGGTCGCCGAGGTCGATGACGCGCACAAGGCGGGGGAGACCCTGGGCGGCGTCGTGGAGGTGCTGGCCTACAACCTGCCTCCGGGCATCGGCTCCTACGTGCATTGGGACCGCCGGCTGGACTCCCGGCTGGCCGGCGCGCTGATGGGCATTCAGGCCATCAAGGGTGTTGAGGTCGGCGACGGCTTCCTCACCGCTGCCCGACGCGGTTCGGCCGCCCACGACGCGATCGTGCCGGCCACCGCGGGCGGAATCAAGCGCGAAACCAATCGAGCCGGCGGCATCGAGGGCGGCATGAGCATCGGCGAGGTGCTGCGCGTGCGTGCGGCGATGAAACCGATCGCCACCGTGCCGCGCGCCCTGGCCACCATCGACACGGCCACCGGCGAGGAAACCACCGCCCACCACCAGCGTTCGGATGTGTGCGCGGTGCCCGCCGCCGGCGTTGTCGCCGAGGCGATGGTCGCGCTGGTCCTGGCCCAGTCGCTGCTGGAGAAGTTCGGCGGAGACTCGGTCACCGAAACCAAGCGCAATATCCAAAGCTACCTGGCCAGCATTCCCGCCAATCTAGGGTCGACCGGAGTCTAACCGGCAGATGATTTACCTCATTGGGCCGATGGCCAGCGGCAAGTCAACTGTGGGCAAGGCGCTGGCCAAGGCGCTGGGCACCGATTTCGCCGATTCCGACGCGCACATCGTCGCCGCCCATGGTTCGATTCCGCAGATCTTTGCCGAACACGACGAAGCCTACTTCCGTGATCTGGAGGTCGCCGCGCTGGCCGAACTGCGGGCCGGGGTGATCGCCACCGGCGGCGGGGCCGTGCTGCGCGAAGAGAACCAGGCGGTGCTGCGCGGCGGGACCGTGATCTACTTGGCGATGACCCTCGCCACGGCCAAGCGCCGCCTGGCCGGGGATACAAACCGCCCGCTGCTGGCCGGTGACCAAAGCCTCACCACCTGGACCAGGCTCTACGAAGCCCGCCACGATATTTATGAAACCCTTGCTGATCTGACCTTACAGGTAGACAATCTGAGCGTTGCGCAGCTTGTCGAAGCCATCGAGAGCCATGTGATTCACAGCACGAGATAGCGAATCCCGGTACGCTCCCGCGTAGGCTTTACAGATCAGCACCATCAGGAGGATCTTCTCGGATGCCACTAGCACCCACCACACTTCAAGTCACCGGAACCACCCCCGCGGAGTCTTACCCGGTTCTGGTCGGCAACGGACTATTGGGACACCTGCCCGAACTGCTGGGCTCGGCGGTTAAGAAGGTCCTGGTGATCCACCCGCGGGCCTTGCGCGCCACCGGAGACGTGGTCCGCGACGATCTGGAAAAGGCCGGTTTCACCTCGCTGACCGCGGAAATCCCGGATGCCGAAGAGGGCAAGCACATTCAGGTTGCCGGGTTCTGCTGGGAAGTCCTGGGCAAGAACGACTTCACCCGCACCGACGCCGTGGTTGCCGTGGGCGGCGGAGCCGTCACCGACGTGGCAGGCTTCGTGGCGGCCACCTGGCTGCGCGGGGTCAAGGTCATCCACATTCCCACCTCGCTTCTGGGCATGGTCGACGCGGCCGTGGGCGGCAAGACCGGCATCAACACCGCCGAGGGCAAGAACCTGGTCGGTGCCTTCCACCCACCGGCCGGCGTGCTCGCGGATCTCGACGCTTTGGCAACGCTGCCGAAGAACGAATTGGTCACCGGGCTGGCCGAAGCGGTCAAGTGCGGGTTCATCGCCGACGAGCGCATTCTGGAACTGATCGAAGAGGATCCAGAAGACGCCATTCGCCCCGACAGCGCACGGCTGCGCGAAATCATCGAACGCACCATCGCGGTGAAGGTCGAGGTGGTCTCCAAGGACCTGAAGGAATCGGGTCCGCGCGAATTCTTGAACTACGGCCACACCCTGGGCCACGCGATCGAGCTTTCCGAGCGCTATGCGATGCGCCACGGGGCCGCGGTCTCCATCGGGCTGTGCTTTGCCGCGGAACTAGGCCGTTCGGTGGGCTACACCTCCGATGCGGTGACCGATCGGCACTTCAGCATCCTGAAGTCCCTGGGCTTGCCCACCAGCTACCGCAACGACAAGTGGATGGCCTTGCTGGACGGCATGAAGCGCGACAAGAAAACCCGTGGCGACCAGCTGCGCTTCGTGGTACTCGAAGCCATCGGCAAGCCGCGTATCTACGAGGTGCCGGATAACTCGCTGTTATTCGCCGCCTACCAAGAAATCGGAGAGTAAGCATGAGCGAATTCACCGCATACGCCATCGACGTCGCATCGGTGAACCACGACGGCGTGGGCACCTCCATCGACGGAGTATTGATCGACCCGAGCAACCTGCGGCCATTCATCACCGATGAACAAGCCGCGGACCGTTCGATGCGCTCTGGCACCCCGACCGACCAGGTGGTGATCCACATGGCCCGCGGGGAACTGGCCCAGGCCGGCAACCTGATCGCCGAGTCGCGGTTAAGCGACCCGACCAACGCGCACCTGCGCGTGCTGGATACCGAATTGACCCGCCTGCAAGGTGATTTCGATCGCGCGATCAATCGCCTGCGCAAGCTGGTGGACGAATTCTCCGGCACCTACTACGAGCCGCTGATGCAGCACCACCTGGCGATGTCCTTCTTCGAAAAGGGCGACTACAAGGCCGCGGCTACCCGCTTCCGTGCGGCCCTGGAGCAGCGCCAGCAGATGGGTTCGGCCGAGCACCTGGTCAACGCGTCGGCCGCATGCCTGGCGCTTGCCGAGGAACGCGCGCGAAATTAGCTCTCACCGCGGTTTGCTATAGTAATAAATGGATTTTTGATAATGCCAGTGCACGCTGGCGAAAATAGAGGATTTGAGGACCCGTGGCGGATACAACTGACATCAAGAATGGTCAGGTCATTAAGATCGATGGCCAACTGTGGACCATCATCGACTTCCAGCACGTCAAGCCGGGCAAGGGCGGCGCATTCGTGCGCACCAAGATGCGCAATGTGCTCTCGGGCAAGGTTCTGGACAAGACCTACAATGCTGGCACCAAGATCGAGCTGGCCAACGTTGACCGCCGCGACTACCAGTACCTCTACCAGGACGGCGAAGACTACGTCTTCATGAACCTGGAAGACTACGACCAGATCACCGTTCCCGGCCAGACCGTGGGCGACTCGGCCGGATTCCTGTTGGAAAATCAGGAACTGACCATTGCCATGTATGACGGCAGCCCACTGTACCTGGAGCTTCCGGCCTCGGTCATCCTGGAAATCACCTACACGGAACCGGGCCTTCAGGGCGACCGCTCCTCGGCAGGCACCAAGTCGGCAACCCTGGAAACCGGCAAGGAAATCCAGGTTCCGCTGTTCGTCGATCAGAACACCAAGGTGAAGGTTGATACCCGCACCGGCGATTACCTGGGACGTGTCTCCTAGTGAGGGCCCGCGCCAAGGCGCGTCGTCGTGCACTTGAGTTTCTTTTCGAAGCCGAGGCCCGCGACGTCGATGCGCTCAGCGTAGCCATCGCGCGCCGCGAAAATTCTGACATCGTGCTCAACGAGTATTCGTTGACGATCCTCGAGGGCGTCACCGCCCACCTGGACCGCATCGACGAGGTGCTCGAAAGCTATGTCAAGGGCTGGACCATCGAGCGGATGCCCGCCGTGGACCGCATGGCGCTGCGCATCGGGGTGTGGGAGCTGCTGTACAACGACGAGGTTCCGGACGCGGTTGCCGTGGCCGAAGCCGTCGTGAATGTGCGCGAGCTGTCCACCGACGAGTCGCCCGAGTTCGTCAACGGCGTGCTCGGACGCATTCAAAGCGTCAAGGACACCCTGGTCGACTAATCCTCGATTCTCCTGAACTACCGCAAGCCGGAACCTGCTGGGTTCCGGCTTGCGGTATTTAACCCGCAGGGTCCCGGCCCCGCGCGTTGCCCCGGAGGCAGCACCCGCCCAAGCCTAGGCGATTCTGCGCCGCGAGCGGTTGCCACGTGAAAAACTCAACATTATTTCATCGACGTTTCCGACGACCCGCTGTGGCGAAGCCAACATTCCAGGCCCCTCGAACCTCGGGCGCTGCGGTACTTTCCCGCCAATAGCGGGGCTGGCCGCGCGAGCCCGCATGACGCCGTGAGAGAGATCACCGCCCATTCAGTGTCATGCATAGCTTTCCGCTAGGGAATGGCGGCCGGATCGTGATAATTTGAACTAGCAATATTCCTTTAAATCCCGTCCCGTGAGGCGGAGAAGGGAGAGGTGCACAGGATGAATGAAAATTCACAGCCCGATGTGGCTCGCACGGTATTGACCGGCGAGGATATCGAACGTGTACTGACCCGTGTGGCCTTCGAGATTATCGAAGCCAACAAGGGCACCGAAGATCTGGTGCTATTAGGCATTCCAAGCCGCGGATATCCGCTGGCCCAACGCCTCGCACGGCGCATCGCCGCTTCCGCGCCGACCCAGCTTGACCCCGCGTCGCTGGTCGGACAGCTGGACATCACCATGTACCGCGACGACCTGCGGCACACCACCACCCGCACCCCGGCGCCAACCCGCCTGCCGGCAGGCGGCATCGACGGCAAGGTCGTCGTGCTGGTGGACGACGTGCTCTACTCCGGACGCACCATCCGCGCAGCCCTGGATGCACTCTCCGATTGGGGACGCCCGCGCATCGTGCGGCTGGCGGTCCTGGTGGACCGCGGGCACCGCGAACTTCCCATCCGCGCGGACCACGTGGGCAAGAACCTGCCCACGGCAAAAAGCGAAAAGGTGCGCGTGCACCTGGCCGAAGTCGATTCAAGCAACGAAGTAGTCATCGAGGCCAGCGCATGAAGCACCTGCTCTCCACCGCGGATCTAAGCCGCGCCGAAGCCATTGCCATCCTCGATATCGCCGAGGAAATGCGCGAAACCGGCACCCGTGAGGTCAAGAAGCTTCCGGCCTTGCGCGGACGCACCGTGGTGAACCTGTTCTTCGAGGACTCCACCCGCACGCGCATCTCCTTCGAGGCCGCCGCCAAGCGGCTGAGCGCGGACGTGATCAACTTCTCCGCCAAGGGCTCGAGCGTGTCCAAGGGCGAATCGCTGAAGGACACCGCCCAGACGCTGCTGGCCATCGGCGCCGACGCGGTAGTCATCCGCCACCCGGACTCCGGGGCGCCGGCCCGGCTGGCGGCCACCGACTGGATCGGGCTGCCGATCGTGAACGCCGGAGACGGCACCCACGAGCACCCCACCCAGGCGCTGCTCGACGCCTTCACCCTGCGCCGCCAGCTGGCCCTGCGCGAGGGAGTCAGCCCGGCCGGCCGCGGACTGGACGGATTGAAGGTCGCGATCGTGGGAGACGTCCTGCATAGCCGCGTGGCCCGTTCGAACCTCTGGCTGCTGAACACCCTGGGCGCCTCGGTGACCATGGTCGCCCCGCCGACCCTGCTGCCGGTGGGCGCGAGCGCCTGGCCGTGCACCATCAGCTACAACCTCGACGAGGTCATCGCCTCCGGGGTGGACGCGGTGATGATGCTGCGCGTGCAGGGCGAACGCATGCGAGACGCCTTCTTCCCGAACCCGCGCGAATACTCGCGCTACTGGGGACTGGACGACACCCGGCTGAAGGCCCTGGAAGCCAACGGGGACGAAACCCTCATCCTGCACCCGGGCCCGATGAACCGCGGCCTGGAAATTTCTTCGGCTGCCGCCGACTCGCCGCGTTCGATGGTCCTGGAACAGGTCACCAACGGCGTCGCGGTGCGCATGGCAAGCCTGTATATGCTCCTCTCCGGCGACCTGATCTAAGGAACTGATTATGACGTATTTGATTCGACAGGCCTCCGTGCTCGGTGGCGAACGCGCCGACGTGCTGATCAGTGACGGCAAGATCGCCGAGATCGGCACCATCCCCGCGGCCGAGGGCGCCACGGTGATCGACGCCGCCGGCATGGTGCTGCTGCCGGGCCTCGTGGACCCGCACACCCACCTGCGCGAACCGGGCCGCGAAGACGCCGAAACGGTGGAGACCGGGTCGAAGGCCGCCGCCAAGGGCGGCTACACCGCGGTGCACGCGATGGCCAATTCCACCCCGGTGGCCGATACCGCCGGCGTCGTGGAGCAGGTCTACGAACTGGGCCGCAAGGCCGGCTGGGTGGACGTCCGCCCGGTGGGTGCGGTCACCGTGGGCCTCGGCGGCGCGCAGCTGAGCGAAATCGGCGCGATGGCCGACTCGCGCGCCAAGGTACGCATGTTCTCCGATGACGGCATCTGCGTCTCGGACCCGCTGCTGATGCGCCGCGCGCTGGAATATGTGAAGGCCTTCGACGGGGTGATCGCCCAGCACGCCCAGGAGCCACGGCTCACCGAGGGTGCGCAGATGAACGAGGGAGAGGTCTCCGCGGTGCTCGGCATGGCCGGCTGGCCGGCGGTGGCCGAAGAGTCGATTATCGCCCGCGACGTGCTGCTGGCCGAGCATGTCGGCGCGCGCCTGCACGTGTGCCACGTCTCCACCGCCGGCTCGGTGGAGATCATCCGCTGGGCCAAGGCCCGCGGCATCCAGGTCACCGCCGAGGTCACCCCGCACCACCTGTTGCTGACCGATGAGTTGGTCAAGACCTTCGACCCGGTGTTCAAGGTCAACCCGCCGCTGCGCCGCGAAGAGGACGTGCTGGCGCTGCGCGCCGGCGTCGCCGACGGCACCATCGACGTGATCGGCACCGACCACGCACCGCACCCCTCCGAGGCCAAGGACTGCGAATGGGGAGCGGCCGCGATGGGCATGACGGGGCTGGAGACCGCCCTGTCGATCGTGCAGCACACGCTGGTGGAGACCGGCCTGCTTTCCTGGGCCGACGTCGCCCGGATCACCTCGCAGACCCCGGCGAAGATCGGCAGCCTGAGCGATCAGGGCCGGCCTATCGCCGTGGGGGAGCCGGCCAACCTGACCCTGGTCGATCCGGCAGCGCGCTGGATCGTCGACCCTTATGCAATGGCCACCAAGGGGCGCAACTCGCCGTTCGCCGGCATGGAGCTGCCCGGGGCCGTGCATGCCACCTTCTACCACGGCCACGCCACGGTGCTCGATGGCGCGCTGGCCAGCCCGCGGGTAGCCAATGACTAGCGGCGAACTCACCTCGGCGCTGGTCACCCTCGGGATCGTCGTACTGTTCTGTGCGCTGATCCTGATCGGCTGGCGCAATATGAAACGCCGGCAGTCCGGCATCCCGGCGCCCTACGCCGGGTTCGCGGACCGGCGCGAGCACAGCTTCGAGGGCATGTACGTGGCCACCACCCGGTTCGAGGACTGGCTTGACCGGATCGCCGTGCACCAGCTCGGGGTCCGCGCCAACGCCAGCCTGGAGCTCGGCGAGGCCGGCATCCACCTGATGCGCCCGGGCACCAGCGATGTGCACATTCCCTGGACCGCCTACGTGAAGGTGACCCGCTCCTCGGGCATGGTCGGAAAGTTCGTCGAAAAAGACGGGCTGATCGTGATCACCTGGGTGAAGGATGATTTCACCTTCGACACCGGATTCCGTCCTCGCTACCACGAGGACACCGCCAAGATTTATCAGTTGCTGGCGTCGCACCAAGCCGACGCGGCCGAGCAGGAGACAAACTAAGTGAATTCCCTGAGCAACCTACCAGCAGTGTTGGTACTCGAAGATGGCCGCATCTTCCGTGGACGCAGCTACGGCGCCGTGGGCACGACCCTCGGCGAAGCAGTGTTCACCACCGGAATGACCGGGTACCAGGAAACCCTGACCGACCCGTCCTACGCGCACCAGATCGTCGTCCAGACCTTCCCGCACGTGGGCAACACCGGCGTGAACAGCGAAGACCCGGAGTCCAAGCGCATGTGGCCCTCGGGCTATGTGGTCCGCGACGCGGCCCGCCGTCCGAGCAACTGGCGCAGCGAGCGCACCCTGGACGAGGACCTGGTCGGCTACGGCATCGTGGGCATCCGCAACGTGGACACCCGGGCGCTGACCCGCCACCTGCGCGACGCGGGCGCCATGAAGTCCGGCATCTTCTCCGGCGAGGAGGCCAACCGCTCCGACGCGGAGCTCGTCGCGCTGGTCAAGGCGCAGCCGGCAATGGCCGGGCGGAACATCTCCGCGGAGGTCTCCGTGGACAAGGCCTACACCGTGGAACCTGCCGAGCACGGCTTCACCGGCGAACCGCTGCACACCGTCGCCGCCGTGGACCTGGGCATGAAGTCGATGACCCCGCGCCGCCTGGCCGAGCGCGGACTGCGCGTGCACGTGCTGCCGCACGATGCGACCTTGGAGGATATCAAGGCCACCGGCGCCACCGGCGTGTTCTTCTCCAACGGCCCCGGCGACCCGGCCACCGCCACCAAGCAGGTGGAATTGGTCCGCTCCGTGCTGGACGTCGGCATGCCGTACTTCGGCATCTGCTTCGGCAACCAGATCCTGGGCCGCGCGCTGGGCTTCGACACCTACAAGCTGCGCTTCGGGCACCGCGGGATCAACCAGCCGGTGATGGACAAAGCCACCGGGCGGGTGGAGATCACCAGCCAGAACCACGGCTTCGCCGTCGACGCGCCGTTGGAGGGAGCCGTCACCGCACCGGTGGCCCGCTTCGGCCAGGTGGAGGTCTCGCACTTCTCGCTGAACGACCGCGTGGTCGAGGGCCTGTCCTGCCTGGACATCCCGGCGTTCTCCGTGCAGTACCACCCGGAGGCAGCATCCGGCCCCCACGATGCCGCCTACCTATTCGACCGTTTCGTTTCCGCGATGAATTCCGCCGCAGATAAGGACAGCAAGTAATGCCTAAGCGCACCGATCTCAACTCAGTACTCGTCATCGGTTCGGGTCCGATCGTCATCGGCCAGGCGGCCGAATTCGACTACTCCGGCACCCAGGCCCTGCGCGTGCTCAAGGAGGAGGGCCTGCGGGTCATCCTGGTCAACTCCAACCCGGCCACCATCATGACCGACCCGGAATTCGCCGACGCCACCTACGTGGAGCCGATCACCCCGGAGGTCGTGGAGAAGATCATCGCCAAGGAACGCCCGGACGCGATCCTTCCCACCCTGGGCGGCCAGACCGCGCTGAACACCGCCATCGCGCTGGACAAGTCCGGCGCCCTGGAAAAGTACAACGTCGAGCTGATCGGCGCGAATATCGAAGCCATCGAGCTGGGCGAGGACCGCGAGAAGTTCAAGGGCGTTGTCGAGCGCTGCGGCGCCGAGTCCGCCAAGTCGGTCATCGTGCACACCCTGGAGGAGGCCTTCGCCGCCGTCGAGATCCTGAACTACCCGGTGGTGGTGCGTCCTTCGTTCACCATGGGCGGGCTGGGCTCGGGCATGGCCTACAACGCCGAGGACCTGCGCCGCATCGCCGGCGCCGGGCTGCAGTACTCGCCGACCACCGAGGTGCTCCTGGAGGAGTCCATCCTGGGCTGGAAGGAATACGAGCTGGAGATGATGCGCGACAAGAACGACAACGTCGTGGTCGTCTGCTCCATCGAGAACTTCGATCCGGTCGGCGTGCACACCGGCGACTCGATCACCGTCGCACCGGCGATGACGCTGACCGACCGCGAATACCAGAACCTGCGCGACATCTCCATCGCGGTCATCCGCGAGGTGGGCGTGGACACCGGCGGCTGCAACATCCAGTTCGCCATCGAGCCGGACACCGGCCGCGTGGTGGTCATCGAGATGAACCCGCGCGTCTCGCGTTCCTCCGCGCTGGCCTCCAAGGCCACCGGCTTCGCGATCGCCAAGATCGCCACCAAGCTGGCCGTGGGCTACACCCTGGATGAGATCCCGAACGACATCACGAAGAAGACCCCTGCCTCCTTCGAGCCGGCCCTGGACTACGTGGTCGTCAAGGTCCCGCGCTTCGCCTTCGAGAAGTTCCCGGCCGCCGACAAGACGCTGACCACCACGATGAAGTCCGTCGGCGAGGCGATGGCCCTGGGCCGCAACTTCACCGAGGCGCTGCAGAAGGCCCTGCGCTCGCTGGAGCAGAAGGGCTCCGAGCTGTCCTTCGAGCCGATCCCGGAAGCGGAGCACGAGGCCGTGCTGGCCTCGATCGTCAAGGGCTCGACCGAGCGCCTGTCGCTGGTCCAGCGCCTGCTGTTCTCCGGGGTATCCATCGAGAAGCTGTTCGAAACCACCGCCATCGATCCGTGGTACCTGGATCAGCTGGCGCTGATCAACGAGACCGCGCAGCTGATCGCCGCGAACAAGGACCTGTCCGAGGAGCTGCTGCGCGAGGCCAAGCGCCACGGCTTCTCCGACGCGCAGATCGCGGCCTTGACCGGCAAGTCCGAGGCGGTCATCCGCGGGATCCGCCACGCGCTGGGCGTGCGCCCGGTCTACAAGACCGTGGACACCTGCGCGGCCGAGTTCGAGGCGTTCACCCCGTACATGTACTCGACCTATGACGAGGAAACCGAGGTGCTCGAGCATCAGAAGCCTTCGGTGATCATCCTCGGCTCCGGGCCGAACCGCATCGGCCAGGGCATCGAATTCGACTACTCCTGCGTGCACGCGGTGATGGCATTGCGCGCCGCCGGGCACGACACCGTGATGATCAACTGCAACCCGGAAACCGTGTCCACCGACTACGACATCTCCGACCGCCTGTACTTCGAGCCGCTGACCCTGGAAGATGTGCTGGAAATCATCCACGCCGAGGAGCAGTCCGGCGGGGTGCTCGGCGTCTTCGTGCAGCTGGGCGGGCAGACCCCGCTGAAGCTCGCCGCCGAGCTGAAGGCCGCCGGCGTGCCGATCCTGGGCACCTCCCCGGAGGCCATCGACCTGGCCGAGCACCGCGGCGCCTTCCAGCAGGTGCTGGACAACGCCGGGCTGATCGCCCCGAAGAACGGCACCGCGGTGTCATTCTCCGATGCGAAGACCATCGCGGACTCCATCGGCTACCCGGTGCTGGTGCGCCCGAGCTACGTGCTCGGCGGACGCGGCATGGAAATCGTGTATGACGAGGCGCATCTGGAGCGCTACATCGCCAACGCCACCGAGATCACCGTGGACCACCCGGTGCTGGTGGACCGCTTCCTGGAAGACGCCATCGAGATCGACGTGGACGCCCTGTTCGACGGCACCGACCTGTACATCGGCGGCATCATGGAGCACATCGAAGAGGCCGGCATCCACTCCGGCGACTCTTCGTGCACCCTGCCTCCGATCACCTTGGGCCCGGATGTGCGCGACCGCGTGGCGGCAGCCACCCGGGCCATCGCCGAGGGCGTGGGCGTGCGCGGGCTGATCAACATCCAGTTCGCGCTGGCAAGCGACATCCTCTACGTGATCGAGGCGAACCCGCGTGCCTCGCGCACCGTGCCGTTCACCTCGAAGGCCACCGGCGTGCAGCTGGCCAAGGTCGCCGCCCTGATCGGCGTCGGGCACAGCATCGCCGAACTGCGCGGCACCTCGCTGCCGGCCACCGGCGACGGCACCCACCTGCCGGATTCGGCACCGATCGCGGTGAAGGAAGCGGTGCTTCCGTTCGCTCGCTTCCGCACCCCGGAGGGCAAGGTCGTCGACTCGCTGCTGGGCCCTGAGATGCGCTCCACCGGCGAGGTGATGGGCATCGACAAGTACTTCGACACCGCCTTCGCCAAGTCCCAGGCGGCGGCGAACAACCCGCTGCCAACCGGCGGCAAGGTCTTCGTCTCGGTCGCCAACCGCGACAAGCGCTCCATCGTGATCCCGGTCAAGCACCTGGCCGACATCGGGTTCGAGATCCTGTCCACCGGCGGCACCGCCGAGGTGCTGCGCCGCAACGGCATCCCGACCCAGGTGGTGGGCAAGGTCCACGAGGGCGGCGAGTCGATCGTGGACTTGATCAACGCCGGCCAGATCGGCCTGATCCTGAACACCCCGACGGGCTCCGAGGCCCGCGGGGACGGCTACGAGATCCGTGCCGCCGCCGTGTCTGTGGGCACCCCGATCATCACCACCGTGGCCGAATTCGGCGCCTGCGTGCAGGCCATCGACGCGCTGCGCGAATACGAGTGGGACGTCACCAGCCTGCAGGAGCACGACAAGAACCTGCGCGGGGCCCGCAATGCCTAACTTCGGAACCCGCCTTCGGGCGGCGATGGAGGCCTCGGGGCCCCTGTGTGTGGGCATCGACCCGCACCCGGGGCTGCTTCAGGCGTGGGGGCTGGAAAACAGCGCCGCCGGAGTGCGATCTTTCTCACTGACCGTGGTGGAAGCCATGGTCGGGGTGGCCGCAATTCTCAAGCCGCAGGTCGCTTTGTATGAGCGATTTGGCTCGGCCGGATTCGCCGCCCTGGAAGAAACTCTGCGCGCAGCAAAATCCGCGGGAATTTTAACCCTCGCGGATGCCAAGCGTGGCGACATCGGATCGACCATGGCGGCCTATGCGACCGCGTGGCTGGACGATGCCTCGCCACTGGCCAGCGACGCGGTGACGCTGAGCCCATACCTGGGCTACGAGTCCCTGCGCCCGGCCATAGACCTGGCCGCGCAGACCGGTCGTGGAGTGTTCGTCTTGGGGCTGACTTCGAACCCGGAGGGGCCCTCAGTGCAGCATGTAGGCGGGGGAAAGTCGGTTGCAAAATCGATTATTGACCAAGTCAGTGCCGAAAATGCGGGTGCTGAAGATATGGGCCACGTGGGCCTGGTGGTCGGCGCAACGATTGGCGATGCCCCCAAGAAATTGGGCATCGACCTGAGCCTGACCAAGGCTCCCTTGCTCACCCCGGGCCTCGGTGCCCAGGGGGCTACGGCACAGGATATCGCCACCGCTTTCGCCGGCAGCTACCGCCAGGTGCTGGGCACGAGCAGCCGCGACATCCTCCAGGCGGGGCCTAGTGTAAACGCATTGCGTGCAAAAGCATCGCAAGTACGCGATGAATTATTGGCCGCAGGCTAAATAACTAGCAGAATCGCGTTGTGGCTATTACAGTTTCTGGTAGCCACAACGCGATTACTCTTGCAATAACCGCGTTTGATCGCTATGTTCACAACATAGCCATAGTCCACTACACATTAAGGATGGCTGAACGATGGTACTGCGAGAACTCTCAGACGAAGACCGCATCCGGGCTCGCGCCAAGGCATTGGCCGCCCGCACCCGCCGTGCGGAAATTAAAGCCCAGTTCAGTGCCGGCAAAATCTCCATCACGGAGGTACTAGACTTGGTATACGAAGATGAGGCTGTGGGACGCATGCGTGTCATGGACCTCTTGGAGTCGGTGCCGGGTGTCGGTGAAGTGCGCGCAGCGAACCTGCTGGAGCGTCTTGGCATTTCCCCTTCGCGTCGCTTGCGCGGATTGGGACGCAAACAGCGCACGGCAATCACCGAACACTTCAAACAATCTCCGCCAAAAACGAAAGTGTAGTCAATGACCGCTGCGTCGGTAACCGTTCTAGCCGGCCCTACGGCCGTAGGCAAGGGCACCGTCTCTACCTACATCCGTGACAATTATCCTGATGTCTGGCTCTCGGTGTCGGCAACGACACGAGAGCCTCGGCCGGGGGAACAAGACGGAGTCCACTACTTCTTTGTGGGCCCAGAAAAGTTCCATCAGCTGGTGGACAACGACGACATGCTGGAATGGGCGGTGGTGCACGGGCGCAATAGCTACGGCACCATTCGCTCTACGGTTAATGACGCGGTGGCCAACGGCAAGAAAGTACTGCTGGAAATAGATTTGCAGGGCGCGAGGCAGGTTAAAGAGACGCTGCCCGACGCGAAGTTCGTCTTTTTGGCCCCGCCATCCTGGGACGAATTGGTGCGCCGGCTGATCGGGCGCGGTACCGAAACCGCCGATGAGCAGCAGCGCCGGCTAGAAACCGCTAAACTGGAACTTGCGGCCGAATCAGAATTCGATGTAACCATCGTCAATGATGATGTTCCACGTGCCGCCGAAGAGCTTGTTGCCCTCATGGGGCTGAAGAATGACTAAAGGGAGTCCTGTGTCCAATCTAGAGGGAATCATTAACCCATCGATCGACTCGTTGCTTGAGACCAACGACTCGAAGTACGCGCTGGTGCTGAATTCGGCCAAGCGCGCACGCCAGATCAACGCCTACTACGCGCAGCTGAACGAAGGCCTGTTCGAGTATGTTGGTCCATTGGTTGAGACCAAGTTGAATGAAAAGCCATTGACCATCGCACTTCGCGAACTGGACAATCAGCTGCTCAAGGTCTCGCGGGCCGAGGTCACCGAAGACTAATAGCAAAGATGGCGTCCCGAGCGGACGCCATCTTTTTCTTTAACCACCAGGTTATAAATCACCAAGGATGAACTGCGTGAAGCGTATCGTTTTGGGCGTCTCGGCCGGGATCGCCGCCTATAAGTCAGTGTTGTTGCTTCGCCTGCTGCGCGAGGCCGGACATCATGTGGACGTAATTCCCACCGAGAATGTGGCCAACTTCGTAGGCTACGCCACCTGGGAGGCCCTTTCCGGCAACCCGGTGACCTCCAAGGTCTTCGACGCCGTCGAATCGGTTAACCACGTGCGCCTAGGCCAGCAGGCAGATCTGGTGCTCGTCGTCCCGGCTACCGCGGACATCATGGCCAAGGCCGCGGCCGGGATCGCCGATGATCTGTTGACCGGCACGCTGCTTGCCACCCGCGCCCCGGTGGTAATGGCCCCGGCCATGCATACCGAAATGTGGCAGCACCCGGCCACACGCGCAAATGTCGACACGCTGCGCGGCCGCGGGGTGACGGTTGTCGAACCGGCCAGCGGGCGCCTGACCGGCAAGGACACCGGCCCCGGAAGGCTTCCGGAGCCCGAAGAGATCTTCGCCGAGATCGCACCCTTGCTGAGCACCCCGATGCTTGCCGGACAGCGCGTCCTGATTACCGCCGGGGGCACGCGCGAGCCGCTGGACCCGGTGCGCTTCCTGGGCAACCGCTCCTCGGGCCGCCAAGGCGTGGCACTGGCGCAGGCCGCCCGTGACGCCGGCGCGCAGGTGACACTGCTCGCGACGCATCTTGAGGTCCCGGCCCCGCACGGGGTCCGCCTGGTCCACGCTTCCAGCGCACTGGAACTTCGTGCGGCCGTTTTTGCCGAAGCGCCGGGAAACGACGTGCTGATCATGAACGCGGCCGTCGCCGACTTCCGCCCGGCCTCCATCGAGAATTCGAAGATCAAGAAACGCGACGAGCACTCCGCCCCGGTGATCACCCTGGTGCGCAATCCGGACATCCTCGCCGAGGTGGTCCAGGCGCGTTCCGCGGACGCCACGCTGCCCGGGCTGATCGTTGGCTTCGCCGCCGAGACGGGCGATGAGCACGGCAGCGTGCTGGACTACGGCCGTTCCAAGCTCGAACGCAAGGGCTGCGAAATGCTGGTGGTCAACGAGGTCGGCGCGCAGCTGACCTTCGGGGAAGACACCAATAGCGTTCAGGTGCTTTTCGCCTCGAAGGCGCCCAGCGTGCAGGCTAAGGGAAGCAAGCTTGACGTGGCACGGGTCGTCATAGAGCAGATCGCCGACGCAATAATCGGACATTCACGCGTCACAAAGTGAGCCGCGCCATATAGCGCTTGGTCACGTAACGTCGCAACTAAAAACAATCGGTCGGTCAGACCAGATAGAGTAAAAAGGTGACTTCAACTAGCCCCGAACTTCGTCTTTTCACCTCGGAATCCGTCACCGAGGGACACCCAGACAAGATTTGCGACCAGATCTCGGATGCAATCCTCGACGCCATGCTGGCGCAGGATCCGAACTCCAAGGTTGCTGTCGAAACGCTGACCACCACCGGACTGGTGCATGTGGCCGGCGAGGTAACCACCAACGGTTATGTCGAGATCCCCGAGATCGTGCGCAGCACCATTCTGGATATCGGATATGACTCCTCGGCCAACGGCTTCGACGGCGCCCGCTGCGGCGTGTCGGTCTCCATCGGCCAGCAGTCCCAGGAAATCCACGACGGCGTGTTCAACTCGCTGGAATCCCGTGAGGGAACCGCCGAAGGCCCGCGCGACCTGCAGGGCGCCGGCGACCAGGGCCTGATGTTCGGCTACGCCTCGGATGAAACCGACTCGCTGATGCCAACCCCGATCTTCCTCGCCCACCGCCTCTCCGAGCGGTTGACCCAGGTGCGCAAGAACGGACGCATGCCGTTGCTGCGCCCGGACGGCAAGACCCAGGTGACCATCGGCTACGACGGGGATACCCCGGTCTCGGTGGATACCGTGGTGGTTTCCAGCCAGCACGCCGCCGAGTACGAGCTGGAGACCCTGAAAGCCGATCTCGCCGAAGAGGTGGTTGCGCCGATTCTGGAGCGCGCCAATCTGGATACCTCGAATGTGAAAATCATTCTGAACCCTTCGGGCCCGTTCGTCATCGGCGGTCCGGTGGGCGACGCCGGGTTGACCGGCCGCAAGATCATCGTGGACACCTACGGCGGTTTCGCTCGCCACGGCGGCGGCGCGTTCTCCGGCAAGGACCCCTCGAAGGTCGACCGTTCGGCGGCCTACGCGATGCGCTGGGTAGCCAAGAACGTCGTCGCAGCGGGCCTGGCCCGCCGCGCCGAGGTGCAGGTGGCCTACGCGATCGGCGTGGCACGTCCGGTGGGGCTCTACGTGGAGACCTTCGGCAGCGAAACCGTTGACCCGGCCAAGATCACCCACGCCATCAACGAGATCTTCGACCTGCGCCCGCTGGGCATTATCGAAGACCTGGACCTGTTGCGTCCGATCTACCGCAAGACCGCCGCGCACGGCCACTTCGGCCGCGACGACAACGATTTCACTTGGGAGCGTCTGGACCGCGTGGACGCGTTGCGCAACTGGTTCAACGCCTAGGAACCATGTGCAGCAGGATGCCCTGATCTCAGCACCCGAGCCGGCCCGCATCAAACGGGTTGCTCGGGTGCTGATTGATTCTTCGGTCCCGCACCTGGACCGGCTCTTCGACTACGAGATCCCGCCCTCGATGGTCCAATGCGCGATGGTGGGTGCTCGCGTCAAGGTGCCCTTCGGCCCGCAGCAGCTGCCCGGATTCATCACCGAAATCCTCGAAGACCATCCCTCGCCTATCAAGCTGAAGGCGCTGGCGAAACTGGTCAGCGACCAGGTCGTATTGCACCGTGCGGTCTTCGAGGTCGCCGAGCTGGTGGCCAACCGCTATGCCGGCACCGTGTGGGATGTGGTGCGCCTAGCGGTGCCGCCGCGCGCGGCGAAGGTGGAAAAAGAAGAGCTGCTCGACCAGCTGCCCACCCTGCCCGAATCACCGAATCAGCTGGAGCACTACGAGCAGGGCGCCCAAGCGCTGCAAGCCTGGGCCAACGGGGACACGCTGCGGGCGGTGGCCACCTGGGTGCCGAACTTCTTTGGCTCCTGGCCAGGATTCCTGCTTGATGCCTGCCGCCCGGTGCTGGCGCGCAAGGAACGGGTCCTGCTCTTGGTGCCCGACGCCAGCGACCTGGAACGCCTAGCCGAGCATCTGGACGAGCACTATGGCAAGGACTGCTATGCGCGTCTGCAGGCCGATGACGGGCCCACTCCGCGCTACCGGAATTTCTTGCGCGCCATCGGCGGCCACGTGCACATCGTGATCGGCACGCGTTCGGCTGCCCAATGCCATGTGCCCGATCTTGGGCTGATCGTGTTGTGGCAGGACTCGGACCAATCCCATCGCGAGCAACGCGCGCCCTACCAGCATGCGCGCGAGGTGGCACTGCTGCGCAGCACGCATGGCAACTGCTCGTTGCTGATCGCGTCGCCGTCACGTTCGGTGGAGGCCCAACGCCTGGTCGCCACCGGCTGGGCCATCGAGTTGAAGATGCCGCGCGAGATTTTGCGCGCACACACCGCCCGCGTGGTGGCGACCACCAACGATTTTGAACTGGAACGAGATCCGGTGCTGGCCCGGGCGCGGATCCCGTCCCTTGCCTGGCGTGAGGCCACCAAGGCCCTGGAAAGCGGACCGGTGCTGGTCCAGGTGGCCCGCACCGGGTTCATGCCCGCCTTGGCCTGCCAGGACTGCCGCACGCTCGCGCGCTGCCCGCAATGCCAAGGTCCGCTGCAACTGGGCGGCTCCGGTCATCATGTGGCCTGCAAATGGTGCGGAGAGCAGTATCGCGAGTACCGGTGCGCAGAGTGCAATTCACCGCGCATCCGAGCCGCCAGCATCGGCGCCGACCGCACCGCCGACGAGTTGGGTCTCGCCTTCCCGAAGGTGCCGGTGATTTCCTCCACCGGCGCGAAGCCGGTGCGCCGGCTGAGCGACAAGCCGGCGCTTGTCGTCGCCACACCGGGGGTCGAACCCTTCGTGGAAGCCGGATACCGCGCGGTGCTCCTCTTGGACGCCGACAAGATGATGGCCCATGACTCCTTGCGCAACACCGAAGAGGTGCTCAGCCGGTGGTTCACCGCAGCCTCCCTGGCCAGCAGCTCCGGGGTCGTGGTGCTCACCGGGACGCCGAGCCCGGCCGGGGCCGCGCTGGTCCGGTACGACCCGGCGAGCTTTGCCGAGCGGGAGCTGGGGGAGCGGCGTGAACTTGGCCTGCCCCCAGCGGTGCGCAGCGCCGTGATCTCCGGCCCCGGGGCCGAACGGTTGATCGCCGCGCTGGACCCGGCAATGCGCGAACGGCTTCAGATCCATGGGCCGACCATTATCGACGGGCCACCGATCGAACACCGCTATGTGGTCTTCTACTCCTACGCCGAGGGCGCGGCAGTGACCTCGACCCTGCGCGCCCTGCGCGCGCGGATGTCCGCGGCCAAGGACCCGGTGGTCAATATCGCGGTGGATCCCGACGAGGTGCTCTGATCGACGCCTAGGCGTCGATCCGGGCCAGGAACTTGGTGATCGCCGCGGCGGTCTCGGGTGCTTTTTCGTAGTGGATCAGGTGCCCGACGTCTTCGAGCATCACCAGTTCGGCTTGGGTGAAGCTCGTCCGCAAGGCTTCCTGGGTTTGCGCAGTGCCCAGCTCATCGAGCATGCCGCCAACCAGCAACGCCGGGATGCCGATGGCCCGGGCGTACCCGCCCACCGTGCAGCTGATCGATGCCTGGTAGGACTGGGCCAGGGTGTCGCGCGAATGGAAGCCGCCGAAGTAGGCGCGGTGCTGCTCGCGCACGTACGCGCGCATCGCCGGATCCTTGCTTTTGGTCATGACCAGGCTCATCGCATCGGAGAAGAGCCTCGAGCGGAGCACCGCCTCGCCTAGGGGCGCAGGGAGTTTGGCGCACAGCGTGTAGTAGCAGCCGGTGAGCTTGGCGATGAAGGCTTGGGAGGATTCGAGGGCCAACTCGGAGATGGGATTGAGCAGCAGCAAGGCGGAAAAGTTGCGCTGCGTGGCGAGTTTGGCAGCGACCAGCGAGCCGAAGGAATGCCCGAGCAAGATGCTGTGCGCAGGCAGCCGAAGTTCGTCGGCCAGGTCGTTGAGCGCCAGGGCATAGCCGTCGACGTCGTGGGCCAGCTGCATCGAGGTGGATTCGCCGAACCCCGGCAGATCCGGCACGATGATCGTATATTGCGGCAGCTGCTCGATGATCCGGGTCAGTCCGTGATGATCCCCGCGGAATCCATGGATCGCAAAGATGACCCCGGCGCTGCTTGCGGTGCTGGCCGGATAGCTGAAGACCCTGGTTCTCGAGCCGTGCAGGGCGTGGGTGGTAACCAATTCGGTGCGTGGGCTCATAATTTCAAGCCTACCCGTCCAAGAGGGCCATGGCGGTGCCCTCGTCTATGACCAGTTCGGTGATCAGCCCGCCATTGAGTGCGCCGCGAACGGCGTTGATCTTGCCTCGGCCGGCCACCACGCAGAAGCGCCGTGGCACCTGGCGCAGCGCGGCGAGGGTGGGGCCGGTAGCGCGGGCATTGATCTCGATTTCCGCGTCATTTCCATGCTTGTCGAAGAACACGGTGGCGACGTCACCCACCACGCCCTTCTCTCGCAGTTGCTTTGTTTCGGCTTCGCTCAGGTAGCCGCCGCGGTACACCTGGGAGGCGAGTTTTGAGTCGGCCGCGCCGAGCGAGAAGACTGCCAGATTCATTTCCTCCTGAATATTCAGCACGCGTCGCACGGAAGTTTCCTGCCACATCGCCTCCCGCGTGCTGGCCTTGTCGAAGAAGGCCGGGACCGGGAACTGTTCGGTGCGCGCGGTGAAGGCCTGGCCGAAGCGGGTGAGGATTTCGCTTGCATAGCGCACCCCGCTGGACACCGGGTTGGCGGCCCCATTCAATTGGACGACCACCGAATCATGGGTGGGGTGGCTGTTCAACGCGGCGGAAACCGCTTGCATGGTTTGCCCCCAGGCCACACCAACGGTCATCGATGAGGAGACCATGGTGCCCAGCAGGTAGGCCGCGTGCGCCGAAACGCGTTGGAGGAGTTCGGTATCATCCATCGAACCGTCGGTAGGCACCAAATGCACGCTGATCCCGTATTGCTCGGTAAGCTGATTGCCGAGCAGCGCGGACATATTTGCGGAAGGGTTGATCTTCACCGACACCATGCCGGTGCGTTTGGCGTGGGCGAGCAGGCGGGAGACCGTGGAGCGCGAAACCCCGAGCTCACGGGCGATCACCTCCATTTTGATGTCCTGCAGGTAATACAGCTGGGCCGCACGCAGCGCATCCTTCGCCTTGGGGCTGGCTTGCACGGATGTGCCAGGATTTGGCAGTTTGTACGGACCGGAGCTGGGGGATATCTGCATCAATGGGACCATTTCTGCACGTTTGTGCATTTCGTTTGACCGTTTCGTTCCATGGTGACCAGACTAACTGTTGACACGTACCAATCGTCAATAAAGGGGCATGTAATCGTGAATCGGGACCAGCTAGAGCAACTACGTGCACGGCCAAAGGCGCGCGTGCTCGTTGTCGGCGGCGGCATTAATGGCGTAGCAACTTTCCGCTACCTGGCGATGCAGGGAATCGATGTGGCGCTCGTGGAACGCGGGGACTACTGCCAGGGCGCCTCGGGCGCCAGCTCGCATATGATCCACGGTGGCATCCGCTACCTGGAAAACGGAGAGTTCCGTCTGGTCCACGAATCGGTGCAGGAACGCAACTCCCTCCTGGAAATCGCACCGCACTATGTGAAACCGCTGCAGACCACGATCCCGATCTTCTCCACCTTCTCCGGCATGCTCAGCGCTCCGATGCGCTTCTTGAGCCACAAGTCGGGAAAGCCTACCGAACGAGGTGCGGCGCTCATCAAGGCCGGCCTGATCATGTATGACGTCTTCGCCGGCATCGGCGGACGCAATACCCCATGGCACAACTTCAAGGGAGCCAAGGCCGCCCGCAAGGATCTGCCCGCTTTGCGCGACGATGTGAAGTACACCGCCACCTACTTCGATGCCTCGGTGCACAACCCCGAGCGGCTCACCCTGGACGTCTTGCGCGACGGCCTGAAGGCCAGCGACCAAGCGCGCGCCTCGAACTACGTGGAGCTTGCCGGAGTTGAATCGGGAACCGCGAAATTGCGCGATGTGCTCACCGGCGCGGAATTCGATTTCGACGCCGAGGTCATCATCAATGCCACCGGCGCTTGGGTCGACCTGACCAACGCGGAGCTTGGCAAGGAAACCAAGTGGACCGGTGGCACCAAGGGCTCGCACATCGTGCTGGACCACCCGGAACTGCTTGCCGCCACCGGCGGGCGTGAGATCTTCTTCGAAAACGAAGACGGCCGCATCGTGCTGATCTACCCGATGCTCGGCCGCGTCCTGGTGGGCACCACCGACTTGGAACACGATATGCGTGATCCTGCGGTGTGCACCGAGGAGGAAGTGGACTACTTCTTCGACCTGATCCAGCAGGTCTTCCCGCGGATCGCCGTGGCTAAGGAAGATATCGTCTACAAATTCTCCGGCGTGCGTCCGCTGCCAAATCACGACGATACCGCTCCTGGCTTCGTCTCGCGCGATTACCAGGTGAAGGAAACCCGCCTGACCGATAGCACGACGATGCTCTCGCTGATCGGCGGCAAGTGGACCACCTTCCGCGCGCTGGCCGAGAACCTCGGGGGCAAGGCGCTGGATTTCCTGGGCGAAAGCGCGAAAGTCAGCACCGAAGGTGTGGCCATCGGCGGCGGCAAGAACTTCCCGAAGAACGACGGCGAGCTTGCCGCCTGGTATGCCGCCCGCGAGCAACGTGCACCGCATTCACGCCTGCGCGTGTTGCTTGAGCGCTACGGCACCGGGGCAGACAACGTGCTGGAGCAGCTCGGTCAGCACGAGCAGCTCCTGGAGCACAGCAGTGAACTGTCCGTGGAAGAACTTGCCTACCTGGTTGAGCATGAGCAGGTGGGCCGCCTGATTGACGTGTTCATCCGGCGCACCAACCTCGCCTTCCGCGGGTTAGTCACCAAAAATTTGGTCATCGAGGTCGCCTCGCACCTCGTGACACCAATGGGCTGGGATCAGTCCCAGACCGAAGCCGAGATCGACCATTCGCTCTCGGTACTTGCAGATAGCCATGGGGTCATCCTCGCGTAACCTGCACCGGCCGGCGGCAGGTTGCCGTCGGCCTACGAAATCACTAAGAGGTCAACGTTGTCCACTCACGTGTTTCTTGCCGAACTAGCCGGCACATTCATTCTCCTACTCATGGGCGGCGGTGTCTGCGCCAACGTCGCGTTGAAAGGCACCCTCGGTAGCGCCGCCGGATGGCTTGCCATCAGCTTCGGCTGGGGCCTAGGCGTCTACTGCGGTGTCTGGATCGCCGGTATTTCAGGTGCTCACCTGAACCCTGCGGTGACCCTGGGCTTGATGATCAACCCAGATATCACCGAATACGCACCGGGCGTCGCAATCACCTTCGCCAACACCATGCTCTACTTCCTGGCGCAGCTCGTTGGTGCCTTCCTTGGCGCCGTTGGCGTCTGGCTGGCCTACAAAAAGCACCTCGATGACAAGCAGAACGCCGGCAATCAGCTTGGCGTCTTCGCCACCGGTCCGGCGATCCGCTCCTATGGCTGGAACGTCGTCACCGAGGTATTCGGCACGTTTGTGCTCGTCTTCGTCATCGCCGGTCTGGGAAAGACCCCGCACCAGCTCGGCCCGCTAGCGGTCGCACTGCTCGTGGTGGCCATCGGCCTGTCCCTCGGTGGAGCTACCGGCTACGCCATCAACCCAACCCGAGACCTCGGTCCGCGACTGGCACACGCTATCCTTCCTATCAAGGGCAAGGGATCTTCCGACTGGGCCTACTCCTGGGTGCCCATCACCGGTCCGGTCATCGGTGGTCTACTCGGCGGCGTCGCTGCCGGCCTGCTGTTCTAGAAAGAGAGATGTGAATCATGAGTGAAAAATATGTCATCGCCATTGACCAGGGAACGACCAGTTCCCGAGCCATCGTCTTCGATCATGCAGGCGAGGTTGTCTCGGTAGGCCAGCTGGAGCACGAACAGATTTTCCCGGCCGCAGGTTGGGTTGAGCACGACGCAGCGGAAATCTGGAACAACACCCGCGAGGTCATCGGCCAGGCCCTGTCCAAGCAAAACCTGACCCGCCACGACATCGAAGTTGTCGGCATCACCAACCAGCGCGAAACCGCTGTGGTCTGGGACAAGAACACCGGCAAGCCGGTGTACAACGCGATTGTCTGGCAAGACACCCGCACCCAGGACATCGTCGACGAGTTGGCCAAGGATGGGGGAATCGACCGCTACAAGGACCGCGTCGGCTTGCCACTGGCCACGTATTTCTCCGGAACCAAGATCAAGTGGATCCTGGACAACGTCGAAGGCGCGCGGGAGCGTGCCGAAGCCGGCGACCTGCTCTTCGGCACCACCGATTCGTGGGTGCTGTGGAACCTGACCGGCGGCGTGGACGGCGGCGTGCACGTCACCGACGTGACTAACGCTTCGCGCACCCTGTTCATGGATCTGAAGACCCTGACCTGGGATGAGCAGATTTTGGCGGACTTCGGTGTGCCAGCTTCGATGATGCCCGAGATCCGCTCCTCTTCCGAGGTTTATGGCACCGTGGCAGGCAATCAGCTGCTGCGCGAAGTACCCGTGGCCGGCATCCTGGGCGACCAGCAGGCAGCTACCTTCGGCCAGGCCGCCTTCACCGCCGGTACTGCGAAGAACACCTACGGCACCGGTTGCTTCTTGATCTTCAACACCGGCACCGAGATCGTGCATTCCTCCAACGGCTTGCTCACCACCATGGCCTATAAGCTGGGCGATGCCGCACCGGTCTATGCTTTGGAAGGCTCGATTGCCGTGGCCGGTTCGCTGGTGCAGTGGTTGCGTGACAATATCGGCATGATCGCCACGGCTCCGGAGATTGAAGAGCTGGCGGCCAAGGTGGAGGACAACGGCGGGGTCTACATCGTCCCGGCGTTCTCCGGCCTGTTCGCCCCGTACTGGCGTGCCGAGGCTCGAGGCGCCATTGTGGGTCTGACCCGCTTCGCGAATAAGAACCATATTGCCCGCGCGGCGCTGGAGGCCACCGCCTTCCAGACCCGCGAGGTGCTTGATGCGGTCAACGCCGATGCCGAGGTGCCTCTGACCGAACTGAAGGTCGACGGTGGCATGGTTGCCAACGAGAGCCTGATGCAGTTCCAGGCGGACATCCTAGGTGTTCCGGTGGTCCGTCCAAAGGTTACCGAAACCACCGCATTGGGCGCCGCATATGCCGCAGGCCTGGCCGTGGGCTTCTGGAAGGGCCTGGGCGAACTGGAAACCAACTGGTCCGAGGACAAGCGTTGGGAACCGGCCATGGGTGAAGAAGAGCGCGAGCGCAGCCTGCGCCTTTGGAAGAAGGCAGTGACTCGCACCTTCGATTGGGTGGATGAGGACACGAAGGCCTAACTCGGCCGCGCCGCCCTCGACCTTGTCGATGGGCCGATAGCAGCGGACCCCGAATCAACTGATGATCGTTGATTCGGGGTCCGCTGTCGTTAACCCTCGGCGCCGGGACATCACTCGTCGTTCTCCGGTGGCTCCGGACCGGCTACATCGGGGTCGGGCGCATCACCGAGCTGCAGCGCGTCCCAATAGGTGTTGCGCCGCGGTTTCTGCTCCGGGTCCAGATGCGCAGGCAGGATGACGTGCGGCAAGCCGTCGACGTCCACGATCTTAAGCTGCCCGAGATGGCGGCTATGGTGGCTATCGGGGCAGACCGCCGCCCCGGATTTAACACTTGTGGTGCCACCCTCGGCCCAGGGCAGCTTATAGTGATCGATCTCCACGTGATCGGGAGCCGTGGTGCAGCCGGGCACAATGCATCCGCGATCTCGCGCCAGCACACCCATCCGCACGTAGCCCTCGTGGTAGCGTCTGGATCTTCCCATGTCCAGGGGTTGGCTGTTGCCGCCGAGCACCACGGGGATCACGTTGGCATTGGCGAGAGCCCGTCTGAGCTCGCCGGGAGGGAGCCGAACGCCGTTGGAAGTAGTCCCATAAGCGCGGTCCAGATTCTGCAGATCGCTGAGCCACATGTAGACAATGAATCGCGGGATGACCGCCTTGGCCTTGCCGCCTGCGGGGGTGGCGAGAATCGCCATGAGCGCGTTGAGCCGGCGCAGTGCGACGCTGACCTCCTCGCGGTCGGCGGCAACTTCTGCGTTGGCCGGGATGTTCTTCCCGGGCGTTGCTTCAGCATCGTCCGCTGGCAGCTCGGGTTTGGCTCCGGAGGGTTCTTCCGCTGCGCGGGCCCAGGCGGGCATGGGGTTTTCGGTGCGCAACCATGTTGGTGCTCCGGCTGTTGGCTCCTCGGCGGTGCCGGACCGGTCGATAGATTCGGCGGATTCCGCCGCCCGGGCAGCCGTTGGCTCGGTGGCGGGCTGATCGGCTGCTTCGGTGCTGCCATCGGGCTGCACGGGGGTCCGGGCTGCCTGGCCGGCCTTGGTGCGCGGGGCGCTGGCCTGCACGGCGATCGAACGGATCAGCTGGGCCTGCGTGGCTAGGGTGCGAAGAGTGAATTCGTGCACGCCTTGGACCACCGGGCCGATGAACAGCCCGAGCTTCGGTGGGAGCTTGTCGCCTTTGAGCTGCTTGTAGAGACTGATCCGGGAGCTGATGTCTTTGCGTGCTTCATCTGGCCCCAGGCTCCGCAGTGACTCGGCGGCATGCTCCTCCAGGAAGCGGCCGTCGGTGCCGCGCGCCTTCAGCTCGGTGGGCACGCCGTCGAAGGTGGTGTCGGTGGCTTCGAGCTTCTCCAGGCGACGTGCGGTGGCTGCGATGCTGCGGCGGTCGGCGCCGCCCTTGGCATAGACCTCGGCCAGCTGGGCGAAGCGCGGCTCGCAGATCGTGCCCTGCGGCGTACGGCGGCCGATGAGCAGGTGGGCATCGTCGATACGGCGTTGGGCCTCGAAGTAGTTCAGTCCGAGCCAGGCAGCGAGCAGATCGCCGGTGCTCTGATAGCAGGTGCGTCCGGCGGCTAGTTCGGGCTGCGCCTCGAAGCTGCAGGTGCCGTCGCGCAGCCCGTCGTAGGTTTCCAGACTGAGCGCGTGCGCGCCGCTGGCCTCTGCATCCAGTGCGGTGGTGAGCTGGGCGAGGTGGACCTGTTGGGAGAACTTCTCGACCAGATCCGCATGGGCCAGGACCAGGCGCGGGTCGCGGGTCTGGTGGACCAGCTGGCCGATGGCGGTGAACAAGGCCAGACAGAGGATCCCCAGGCGCACGAGCATGGCACCGGTGAGGTGCGCCCCGAGCTGAAGCGGGGCCCTGCACAGGGTGTGCAGCGCTGAGATGAGTGCTGGCGTGTTCATGCCTCCATGATTGCGCCAGATCGGCCCTGCGCCGCGGCTTCGTCCGCGGGTTGTGGATAGCCTGGCGGAATATTTCTTGCGCCGGCCTTGGGCGCGATGGAAAACCCCGGCATTTCGAATCCAGCGGGGAGCGCCTGGGCCGGAGGCATGCGGGAAGTTGAGCTGGCCGGCGGGAATGCAAGCGGGAGTGTGGTCCGCGTGGGGCGCACGGTTCGCAAACCTGCGGGGCCTTCGGCGGACTCGGTCCTCCGGTATTTACGGCATCTGCAGGGACACGGAATTGCGCTGCCCGAACATTTGGGTTTCGACGAGCGCGGGCGTCAAGTCCTCGAATTCGTCCCGGGTCCACTCGCGATGAAGCAGCCAAAGCCCGGCCCGGAGCAGTTGGCCCGCATCGGTGGCATGGTCCGGGCCATTCACGATGCGAGCGGTGACTTCGCGCCCCGGCGCGGCGAGGTCTTCGACAGCCCGATCGCGGCTCCGGGAGCCGATCTGGTGTGCCACAACGATCTGGCCCCGTGGAATCTGGTGATGGGGGAGCGCTGGGTGCTCATCGACCGGGATGCTGGCGCGCCGAGTACCAGATTGGGGGACTTGGCCTATGCCGCGCAGGCTTTTCGCGCAATGACCCGGCGGATCTCAGCGCGTTCCTCGACGGCTACCAGGCCGCTGCCCGCCATGATCGAACGGGTTGGCGCCATGCACGGGCTGCTGGAATCGTCGAATATCCGCGGCATCGAACCGTGGGGATCCATGTATGCCGACGGGCATGGGGATCATTGGGCTGCGGTGCGCGCATATTTGCAACGCCACCGGCTGGCCCTCTCCGCGGCGCTCGAGCGGCACTACGCCTAGCGCGGCACGGCTCGACGCGGTGCCGGCCGGCGGCCGGGGAAGCGGTCATGGGGCATGCCGTTTTTGCCGTGGCGCAGCTGGCGCTTCATCGATGCACCTCTGCGGCGGGAACTGCGATAGAATCGCTGTATGCATTTTCAGCGCGACCTAGTCTAAGAGCGGCCTGCGGCCGTACCCCCGAGTGGATATTTGGGGGCTTTTGTTGTGTCTGGAGACAATACCAAGTTTTTCCGTCAGGAAATTTTTCCGCAAGTTTGTGAGACGAGCTCAGTGACATCATCGACGAACGAGACCAGAACCTACGACTTCAAGGACCTCGAGTCCAAGTGGCTACCGGTTTGGGATGAACTAGAAGTGTTCAAGCCCGCCGACGATGGCACCCGTGAACGTCGCTACGTGCTGGATATGTTCCCCTACCCCTCCGGAGACCTGCACATGGGCCACGCGGAGGCCTTTGCCATGGGCGATGTTGTCGCACGCTACTGGCGCCTGCGTGGCTTTGACGTCATGCACCCGATCGGCTGGGACTCCTTCGGCCTGCCGGCGGAGAACGCCGCGATCAAGCGCAATGCGCACCCGGCCGAGTGGACCTACAAGAACATCGACACCCAGGCCGAGAGCTTCAAGCGCTACGCCATCTCCGCGGACTGGGACCGCCGGCTGCACACCTCGGATCCGGAGTACTACCGCTGGACCCAGTGGCTGTTCAACAAGTTCTACGAAAAGGGCTTGGCCTACCGCAAGGACCACCCGGTCAACTGGTGCCCGAAGGACCAGACCGTGCTGGCCAACGAGCAGGTAGTCAACGGCGCCTGCGAACGCTGCGGCACCGCCGTGACCAAGAAGTCGCTGAACCAGTGGTACTTCAAGATCACCGAGTACGCCGACCGCCTGCTCGAGGACATGGATGCGCTCAAGGGCCACTGGCCAGAGCGCGTGCTGCTGATGCAGAAGAACTGGATCGGCCGTTCCGAAGGCGCCCAGGTCACCTTCCAGATCGAAGCCCACGAGCAACTGGCCGGGGTGCAGATCCCGGTCTTCACCACCCGCCCGGACACCCTCTACGGGGCGACCTTCATGGTGGTCGCCGCGGATGCCGCGCTGGCCAACGAGCTGGTCACCGAGCAGCACCGCGAAGCGCTGGAAGCCTACCAGGAGCAGGTCAAGACGCTTTCGGAGATCGAACGCCAGTCCAGCGAGCGCGAGAAGACCGGGGTGTTCACCGGCCGCTACGCGATCAACCCGCTCTCGGGCGAGAAGCTGCCGGTCTGGGCCGCGGACTACGTGCTGGCCGACTACGGCACCGGCGCGATCATGGCCGTGCCCGCACACGACCAGCGCGACCTGGACTTCGCCCGCACCTTCGACCTGCCGGTGCGCGTGGTCGTGGAGACCGGCGAAGAGGACCCGGCCGTGTCGGGAACCGCCACCGCCGGCGAGGGCAAGCTGGTCAACTCCGGCGAGCTGACCGGGCTGGACAAGACCGAGGCGGTCGCCAAGGCGATCGAGATCGTGGAAGCCGCCGGCACCGGCGAACACACGATCAACTACCGGCTGCGCGACTGGCTGCTGAGCCGCCAGCGCTTCTGGGGCACCCCGATCCCGATCATCCACTGCGCCGAATGCGGCGAGGTCCCGGTCCCCGATGACCAGCTGCCGGTGCGCCTGCCGGATAACCTGCGCGGCGAACAGCTGGCACCGAAGGGCACCAGCCCACTGGCCGCCGTCGCGGAATGGGTCAACGTGCCCTGCCCGAAGTGCGGGGCGGACGCCAAGCGCGACACCGACACCATGGACACCTTCGTGGACTCCTCCTGGTACTTCCTGCGCTTCGTCTCCCCGAACTACACCGAGGGCCCCTTCGACCCGCAGGCGGTCCGCGACTGGATGCCGGTAGGCCAGTATGTGGGCGGGGTCGAGCATGCGATCCTGCACCTGCTGTACTCGCGCTTCTTCACCAAAGTCATCCACGACCTGGGCCTGATCGACGCGACCGAGCCGTTCAGCGCGCTGCTGAACCAGGGCCAGGTGCTCAACGGCGGCAAGGCCATGAGCAAGTCCCTGGGCAACGGCGTGGACCTCGGCGAGCAGCTGGACAAGTTCGGCGTCGACGCGGTGCGGCTGACCATGATCTTCGCCTCCCCTCCGGAGGACGACGTGGACTGGGCGGACGTGTCCCCAAGCGGTTCGCAGAAGTTCCTGGCCCGCGCCTGGCGCATCGCCCAGGACGTCACCAGCGCACAGGACGTGGACTACACCACCGGCGAGAAGGCGCTGCGCCAGATCACCCACCGCACCGTGCACGAGGCAGCCCAGCTGCTGGATTCGGGCAAGTTCAACGTGGTGATCGCCAAGACCATGGAATTGGTCAACGCGGCGCGCAAGACCATCGATTCGGGAGCCGGCGCCGCCGACCCGGCCGTCCGCGAGGCGGCCACCGTCACCGCCCAGCTGCTGAGCATGTTCGCCCCCTACACCGCCGAGGACATGTGGGCCGAGCTCGGCTACGCCCCGAGCGTCGTGAACAGCGCCTGGCCGGAGGTCGATCAGTCGCTGCTGGTCGACGATACGGTCACCGCCGTGGTCCAGATCAAGGGCAAGGTCCGCGCACGCCTGGACGTTCCGATCGACATTTCCGAGGATGACCTGCGCGAGCAGGCCTTGGCCCATGAGACGGTGATTCGCATGCTCGACGGCAAGGAGCCGTTGAAGGTCATCGTCCGTGCGCCGAAGCTCGTGAATGTGGTTCCGGCACCGTAAGCTCAAGGCATGAACGAACGCACCAAGGGCCCACGCGCGGGCTGGCTGCCTAAATGGCTGGCCCCGCGTGGGCTTGCGCGTACCCGAATCGGCGTGGTCACCGACTCCGCCGCCTGCCTGCCAGCACAATTGCTGGACAGCGAAGACTTCGCCTGCCTGGGAATCCCGATCATCGTGGACAACCACGTGCACGGCGAAGATCTGAACGCCCTGATGATGGGCCTGGCCATGGGAAAATCCGTCAAGACCTCGCGTCCGGCGCCCGGAGAATTCGCCCGGGCCTACCGGGAGCTGGCCGCCGCCGGTTGCGAGTCGATCATCTCCATTCACCTCTCCGGGCAGCTTTCCGGGACGGTGGAGGCAGCGCGCCTAGCCGCCGCCGACATCAAAATCCCGGTGCAGGTCATCGATTCGCGCACCGTCGCGATGCCCCAGGGCTTTGCGGTCACCGACGTGCTGGCCGCGCGCGATGCCGGAGCCCCGCTGGAAATGCTCGAGCAGATCGCCCGCGGCGCGGCGCGGAATTCCGTCTACTTCGCCGTGCCGAGCCTGGAGCAGCTGCGCCGCGGGGGACGGATCAGCACCATCTCTTCGGTGCTGGGCAACCTGCTGAACGTCAAACCGATCCTGAGCATCGAAGCGGGTGTGATCCAGCCCATCGAAAAGCCGCGCTCCTTCGCCCGGGCCCAGGCGCGGCTGGTGGCGCTTGGCGCCCAGGCTGCTACCGCGGCCCAGGGGCCGGTACGCATCGGCGTCATGCACTTCGGCGCGGCCGAACTTGCCACCGAGATCGCCAACGAGCTCGCTCCGCTCAGCGCGCAGCAGGTGCTGATCGAATCCCTGCCGGCGGTGCTCGCGGCGCATACCGGCATCGGGGTGCTCGCCGTGGCCGTGGGGCCGCTGAATCCACAATCCGAGCCGGAGGACACCCTCCCTTCGTAGTAGTGGCGCAAACTATCGGCCATGGGGCGCCACGACTTCTTCAGTAAATTTGCGCCACGGCCGACCAGGTTGCGCTTCGCCGTGTCGCGGGTCGCTGCCCTCGTGCTGGTCCTCGTGGTCCTGGCCTGGGTGGCCTTTTCGATCATCTTCTCGCCGCCGCCGGCGGCCGAAGAGCTGGATTCCATTCCGCTGGTGGCCGACCCCGAACACCCGGCCGCCACCGAACCGCTGGCTACGCTCACCGTGCATGTGGTCGGGGCCGTGAAAAAGCCCGGCGTCTACGAGCTTCCCGATGGTTCGCGGATCACCGATGCGATCGAAGCAGCCGGCGGGATGAGCAAAAAAGCCCGCCCGGAGCTATTGAATTTGGCGGCCAAACTCGCCGACGGGCAGCAGATCATCCTGCCCGGAACTAGTGATGCCTCGGCAACTCCGGGCGCCCCGCAAGCCCAAGGGCCAAACGCGAAGATCTCGCTGAACCAGGCCGATGCGCAGACCCTGCAGACCCTGCCGGGCATCGGCCCGGCACTAGCCAAACGCATTATCGACTTCCGGGACAAAAATGGCCCGTTCACCAGCGTCGCGGAACTCGACGCTGTCTCTGGAATAGGCCCGGTGCTCTTGGGGGAGCTCTCGGAATTGGTGATCCCATGAAGACGGACTTCCGCGGGCTTTGGATCTTGGCCGGGGCCTGGGTGACCGCATACCTGCAACCGCCGCTGCTGGTCACCATCATCGTGCTGCTGCTCTTCCTCGTGGGCTTCGCGCTGCTGCTGCGCCGGCGCCACGATGCTCCCTCCTCGGCTCCCTGGTTCAGCGGACCGCTGCTGCTGCTCCTGGCCTCGATCAGCATCAGCTTCGCCGCCCTGGGGCAGAACGACTGCCGGCTGCCCGAGGGAGCAGAACAGCAGCGGCGGGTCATCGTGGCCTTTAACGATCCGCCGCGCCTCGGCGAAGACGGAACGAACAAGGGCATTGCGCAGATCGGAGAATATTGGCACCAGGAGCAGTGGGTTGCTTGCCCCATTCCGATATATCTGAGCCTGCCCTACCCGCTGGAAACCGGCGCGGATAGTTTCGAAACAATTCTGGACCTGCAATCCACCGGGGCAAAAGGTGCATTCCACTGGTGGGCTCGGGCACAGAGCGAACCGGTGGTGAAGACCTGGCAGGAACCGACACCGGCAGATCACTTGAAAACCAGATTCGCGTCGAGCCTGAAAGAACTACCCGACGAGGCCCGCGGGCTCCTTCCGGGCATGCTCTACGGGGACCGCTCGGGGCAGGGCGAAGAACTCTCCGCGGCAATGAAAGACAGCGGGCTGAGCCACCTCACCGCCGTCAGCGGGTCAAACGTGGCGTTGCTCGGTGCCATGGTGCTGGTGATCCTCAGGCTTTGCGCCGTGCCCAGGGTGCTGGCCGCGCTGCTGGGCATCGGCTTCCTGGCCTTATTCATCTGGTTCGTGGGCCCTGACCCGAGTGTGCTCCGCGCCGGATTAATGGGAATCATCGCAACAATCTCGCTCATGCTGGGCCGCGGGCGCGGGTCCTTGGGCATCTTGAGCCTGTCGGGGACCATTTTGCTGCTGATCGATCCGTCGCTAGCAGTGGAACCGGCCTTCGCCTTATCCGTACTGGCCACCTTGGGCATCATCGTACTGACACCGGCCCTCACCGACATCCTTTCACGCCTCTTCCCGTCGTGGTTTGCGCAATTGACGGCAATTTGCTGCGCCGCGCAATTCACCTGTCTGCCGGTGATCATCGCCTTGAACTCAAATTTCAGCCTGTACTCGCTGCCGGCCAACCTCTTGGTCGCACCATTGCTGCCCCTGATCACCAGCATGGGGGTGATCAGCCTGCTGTGCTGTACTCCATTGCCGGCGGTCACCGACATCTTGTTATGGGTGCCTGGCCTTCCGGCGGGATGGATTGGAAAGCTCGCGCTCTGGGTAGTCGAGCTGCCCGGTGCCGCACGTTCATGGCCTCCTGGGATTGCCGGCATCTCGCTCGCAGTGGGATTCTCGGTGGTGTTCGCCGTCCTGCTGCTGAGCACCTATGAAAGCGAGCACGCGAGTATTCATCGGCTGGCCGGCGCCGGATTGGCGGTGCTCGTGGTGCTCCTCGTGTCGCTGGTGCTCCCGGCGACCCTGTTCTACCGTCCGGCGATCCCGGTGACCTGGAATATCGCGATGTGCGATGTCGGCCAGGGTGACGCGTTCGTGATTCGTAGTGGTCCCGCTGAGGGGTGGCTCTTGGACGCCGGACCCACGGATGGGGGCGTGGCTGGCTGCCTGGATCAGCTGGGGATCAAAAAGTTATCCAAGGTCTTCATCACGCATGAACACGCCGATCATCTTGGCGGGATCGCCGACGTGGAAGCGGCCGGAATTCAAATCGATCAGCGTCTGGTTTCCACCGGCTTCGACCCTAGCCGCTGGTCCGAGACCGCAGTGCTCAAACCGGGGGATAGCGGTGGCACGGACGCCGTGCACTACCGGGTGATCGGGCCAAATGAAATCCGTGCGCGCTATGCCGAACCCAATGACACATCCTTGGTGATCGTTTTCGACTTTCTTGTCCACGGTCAGGTGCTGAGTTTCTTTACCGCCGGGGACCTGGAGGAAGCAGCGATGCATCAGCTGCTGGCCGAACTGCCGCAACCTCCGGTCCAGGTGCTCAAGGCCTCGCATCACGGCGCGCGAAATGGCGGCACGGAAATCATTGAAAAATTGCGGCCGCAGGTCCTTTTGATATCTGCGGGTGAAGACAATTCCTATGGTCATCCGCACCAAGAAATTCTCGACGCGGCGCAGCGAACCGGAGCGCGCGTGATCAGATCCGACCTCGAGGGTACGGTTCTGCTCACATTCGAACCGGACAAGGTGCTCGCCACAGCGATCGGGCCTGCAGTTCGGTAGGATCGAGTTAACGCACGACGCATGAAGGAGCTCGATGGCACGCGCGCAAGCATCTCCGGGAATTTCTTGGCGGGATTTAACACCCCAACCCTTGATTCTGCTGACCGGATCCGAACAATATCTGGCTTCGCGCGCCTTCGAGCTGTTGCGCAGCCAAGCTGCTACGCGCGAGGACATCCAGCATACTCGGCTCAACGCGGCCAGCTACGAGCCAGGCGAACTGTTGCTGGCCACGAGCTCCTCGTTGTTTTCCAGCGCGAACCTCGTCGAGGTACACGACCTGGCATCAATGAACGAGTACTTCCTCAAAGATGCCTTGAATTATCTGAAGGATCAGGCACCGGAGAATGTGCTGATCATGCACCACTCCGGGGGTACCCGCGGCAAGAAATTACTGGATGCCATAAAGGCCGCCGGCGCGTTGCTCGTCAATTGCCAGCCGATTAAACGCGACGCCGAGAAAATCGACTTTGTGCAGGCCGAATTCAAGTCAGCCAAGCGCCGGATCACCAATGATGCGGTGAAGTCACTAGTCGCCGCGGTTGGCAATTCCTTGGCAGAGCTTGGATCCAGCTGTCACCAGCTGATTCAGGACACCACCGGAACCATCGATCAAGAGGTGGTCGATCGGTACTATGGTGGCCGTATCGAAGCGACGGCCTTCAAAGTGGCGGACGCCGCCTTGGCCGGAAATGCGCAATTGGCCTTGACCACGTTGCGCCACTCCCTGGATACCGGAACAGATCCAATTCCCATCGTCGCGACCTTGGCGATGAAGATCCGTCAGTTGGCGAAGGTGCTCGGAGTCAACGAGCCGGCGGCGTCCTTGGCCTCCGAGCTGGGCATGGCGCCGTGGCAGGTTCAGGCAGCGCAGCAGCAAGCACGCGGTTGGAAACGCGCTGATGTCGCGCAATGCATTGAGAACATCGCCCAAACAGATCGCATGGTCAAAGGCGGCGGGCGGTCACCAGGCTATGCCTTGGAACGTGCGATCTTATTTATTGCTTCCAAAGCACCGCAGCGATAGCTCGGCTTGCCTGGCACCTAGCTTTCGTTCCGCTTGGGATCGGTGGAACGGGCCAGTTCTTCGTAGAGCGTCCAAAAATCCACCATGGCGCGCGGCTTGCCGGCGAGCAGATCTTCCAGATACCGCAGATGAGTATGCCAACCGATCAGGTAGTCGGCGGCCTTATCCGCTAACCCCCGGTGTTCGAGGTGCAACCCGGTGCTGGATTCTCGCCCGGTAAGTTCGATCCGCAACTCCGAGGGCTCTTCGTCGGGGAACTTCCAGGACATGGCCAAGAGCTTGAGCGGATCAATTCCTCGCACCTGTGAGGTGCAGGGGTAATTCGGTGCGTGTTCGACCGTGACTACTTCACCGGAGCGAAAGGTCCCAGAGACCAGCGTCCCGAGCCACCCCGACAACGGCGCGGACTCGGTCAGCGCGTGCCACACCTGGTCTGCCGTGGCTGGCATTTCCCAATGGTGCAGGACACGTCCTGCGAAAATATTTACTGATCTACCGACTAATGGCATAGCTGAACACTAGCGCAGTGCCGCAGGGCAGAGAAGCGGTGCTTAAAGCACAAGATCCCCGAAACCCAAGGGCTTCGAGGATCTTGCTGAAGTTTAGCGTTGCTTAGAGGGCGTTAACCTTCTTGGCAATGGCCGACTTACGGTTAGCAGCATTCTTCTTGTGAAGAACACCCTTGCTAACAGCCTTGTCGAGCTTCTTGCCAGCCAGACGCAATGCGTCAGTTGCCTTATCCTTGTCACCGGCGGCAATTGCGTCGTTGACGTTACGGACCACGGTCTTAACTTCCGAGCGGACTGCTACGTTACGCAGACGAGCCTTTTCGTTGGTAAGATTACGCTTCTTCTGGGACTTGATGTTTGCCACTTTAATAAACTCTCTCGTTTATTGCGAAATACGGTCGGTAGAGGGTTCATCCTTCGGGCCATCGACTGAGCGGTGTGGGGCACCTATGGCGACCCAAAGGGGGCGTGTCACCCAACCTGCGTGACACACAAGAATTAACTCTAGCAGAACGCCGCGGCAACGACCAACGCCTAGCGGCCGTTATTTAGGGCGTTCACCACATTGCCGAAACGCTGCTCGTCGAGAATGGCCCCTTCGCGACGTACTGCACTTTGCGACAGGCGGATGATTCGGTCGAGCTTGACCTCGCTGGGACGGCGCTCGCGGTCCCAGGCGCCGGTTCCGATGTCCATGTAGTCCGGATTGCTGTGACCGCCATTGTTCTTGTCTTTGCTCGTCAGCATCAGGCCAAGCAACCAGCTGTCATCGCGGCCGATAATCAGCACCGGGCGGTCCTTTCCCTGGCTGTGGTCTTCCTCGTAGGGAACCCAGCCCCAAACCACTTCGCCGGGATCGGCCTCGCCGTCGAGGCTCGGGTTGTATTCATAGTGGACGGTGCCGCGGAAATCGCCCGGGTAGGCCGATTCGCGGAGGTTATTCCCGCCATTGCTGCTGCCATGCCGCTGCTGAGCCCGGCTCGGAGCATTGCTCGGCCGGCGGGTAGTGGGGGAGGTGTTTGACCCATTGGCGCGAGTGGAGTTGAAAACCTTAACTGCACGCACAACGAGGGAAAGAATCTTCTGCACATTCAAAGCCATGATCGACAAACTATCAGGGCGCGCGGTACCAAATAGGTAGTGACGCGTAAATCATGACAGAATGGAGCCTAATTCCGCGTCTATTCTTAGTTTGCAAATGAGGTCTGTTTAGGTGTCTCCATTGGCCCGCACCGCCCAGGTGCCAGCCGCGACCGATCCGTCGCTCATCCGTAACTTCTGCATCATTGCCCATATCGACCACGGTAAATCCACCTTGGCCGACCGCATGCTGCAATCCACCGGCGTGGTCTCCGCACGCGACATGAAGGCCCAGTACCTGGACCGCATGGATATCGAACGTGAACGCGGTATCACCATCAAGTCCCAGGCTGTCCGTATGCCTTGGGAAGTCGATGGCGTGACCTACGCGCTGAACATGATCGACACGCCTGGCCACGTCGACTTCACCTATGAGGTTTCCCGTTCCCTGGCGGCCTGTGAAGGCGCGGTCCTGCTCGTTGACGCAGCACAGGGCATCGAAGCACAGACCCTGGCGAACCTCTACCTGGCCATCGAGAGCGATCTGAACATCATTCCGGTGCTCAACAAGATCGATCTGCCAAACGCGCAGCCGGAGAAGTATGCCGAAGAGCTGGCAAACCTCATCGGTTGCGATCCCGATGACGTCTTGAAGGTTTCAGGTAAGACCGGCCAAGGCGTTGAGGCTCTCCTGGATGAGGTCATCAAGCAGCTTCCGCCGCCCGTTGGCGTGGCCGATGCTCCTGCACGGGCCATGATCTTCGACTCCGTCTATGACACCTACCGCGGTGTGGTCACCTACGTTCGTGTCGTCGACGGCATGTTGCGTCCGCGCGAACGCGTCCAGATGATGTCCACCGGCAGCACGCACGAACTGCTCGAAATTGGCGTCTCCGCCCCCAACCCGGTTCCAAGTAAGGGACTGGGCGTGGGTGAGGTCGGCTACCTGATCACCGGTGTGAAGGATGTACGCCAGTCCAAGGTCGGAGACACTGTCACCAATAGCCTGAAGCCTGCCGCTGAGTCCCTCGGCGGATACGAAGATCCGAAGCCGATGGTGTTCTCGGGACTTTACCCGATGGACGGTACTGATTACCCGGCGCTGCGCGATGCTTTGGATAAGCTTCAGCTCAACGACGCCGCCCTGGTGTACGAGCCAGAGACTTCCGTCGCTTTGGGCTTCGGGTTCCGCGTTGGCTTCTTGGGGCTCTTGCACCTGGAAATCACCCGTGAGCGTTTGGAGGCCGAGTTCAACCTCGACCTGATTTCTACCGCTCCGAACGTGGTCTATGAGGTCATGGGCGAAGACAAGCAGTTGACCACCGTGACCAACCCCTCGGAGTTCCCCGAAGGCAAGATCCTCGAGGTTCACGAACCACTGGTCTCGGCAACTATTCTCGCTCCATCCGAATTCATCGGCTCGGTCATGGAATTGTGCCAGGGACGTCGCGGCACCTTGCGCGGTATGGATTACCTCAGCGAAGAACGCGTAGAAATGCGCTACACGCTGCCGCTGGCCGAGATCGTTTTCGATTTCTTCGACCATCTGAAGTCACGTACGCGTGGTTACGCATCCTTGGACTGGAAGGCCGACGGAAGTCAGGTTGCAGACCTGGTCAAGGTCGATATTCTACTGCAGGGTGAGCAGGTGGACGCGTTTAGCGCGATCACCCACCGCGACAAGGCGTACTCATACGGCGTGATGATGACCGGCAAGCTGCGTGAACTGATTCCACGCCAGCAGTTCGAGGTGCCGATTCAGGCTGCCATCGGTTCGCGCATCATCGCCCGCGAGTCCATTCGCGCCATCCGCAAGGATGTGCTGGCCAAGTGCTATGGCGGCGATATCAGCCGCAAGCGCAAGCTGCTGGAAAAGCAGAAGGCCGGTAAGAAGCGAATGAAGATGGTCGGCCGCGTGGAGGTTCCCCAGGAAGCCTTCATCGCCGCGTTGTCCACCGGCGAAGAGAAAAAGAAGTAAATGCCCTCAGTTTTGCCTGATGGCGATCCGGCTCCGGCCGATGGTCTGCTCCCCGCATTGTGTTCACACAATGCGCAGGAGCGGACCATGTCCTTTTATGTACATATTCCGTTCTGCACGGTGCGCTGCGGATACTGCGACTTCAACACCTACACCGCAAAGGAACTTGGTTCCGGGGCGAGCCAAGCCAGCTATGCGGCCACCGTCAGCCAGGAAATCAGCTTCGCTCGGCAAGTGATGGACAAATCTGGCTTGCCGCATCGTGAAATCGAGACCGTGTTCTTCGGTGGCGGCACCCCGACCCTACTGCCAGCCAGCGACCTGGTGTCGGTTTTGGCACGCATCAACAGCGAATTCGGGCTGAAGCCCGGCGCCGAGGTCACTACCGAGGCGAACCCGGATTCGGTGACCCGTGAAAGCCTGCAAGAGCTCAAGGACGGCGGGTTCACCCGCGTGTCCTTTGGCATGCAGTCGGCGGTGCCACATGTGCTGGCGGTGCTGGAGCGAACCCACGATCCCAAGGGCGTGCCGCAGGTGGTCCGCTGGGCTCGCGAAGTGGGTCTCCAGGTGAGCGTCGATCTGATCTATGGGACTCCGGGGGAGTCCTTGGAGGATTGGCGCACCAGCGTGGAAGCGGCTTTGAGCTATGAACCGGATCACATTTCGGCCTACGCGCTGATTATTGAAGAGGGCACCAAGCTTGCGGCGCAGATTCGCCGCGGACAGGTACCGAACATCGACGATGACGATCATGCCGAAAAGTATCAGCTGGCCGATGAAATGTTCGCGGCCGCGGGCTTCCGCTGGTATGAAGTTAGCAACTGGGCCAAGGGCGAAGGGCATGCTTGCCGGCATAACGTTGCCTACTGGCAAGGCGGAGACTGGTGGGGCGCCGGACCGGGTGCCCATTCGCATGTTGGTGGCCTGCGCTGGTGGAATGTGAAGCATCCTTCGGCCTACCAGCAGCGGATCGACGGCGGGATTTCCCCGGGCCACGGCCGCGAGTTCCCCGATGCCGAGGCAGTCAAACTGGAGCGCACGATGCTGCTGACCCGGTTGGGCAGCGGCATGCCGATCGCCGAATTGGATGAGCATGGCCGTCGGGCAGTTGCCGGACTCATTGCCGACGAGCTGATCGAACCGCAGTCGGCCTTTGCCGGAACTATCGTGTTAACGCAACGAGGTCGGCTCCTGGCCGACCTTGTAGTGCGGGAACTGTTGGACTTCTAAAGTTTCAGCAAGGATTGTTACTTCATTAGCCGCAGGTTGAATGCGTAGCGGTATGGGCGTCCCCTGTTAGCCTGGATGGCTGCACGGGCGCCCATCAGCGTCATATAGACCCAAAGCGCCACGGTGGCTACCGCGAACGCCCAGCCAAACCCGGGAACCAGGGTGAGCACGTTCAGCACGATGGCCAAAATGGTCAGCGGAAACGTGAAGTTGAAGGCTTCTTTCGACTCCTGCGAGGTAAAAGGTCCACGGTCGCGGTACACGGCGAAGATGATGGCCGCGGGAATGCATCCCAGTACCGCGCCGAAATGCGACATCATGGCCCATTGGCGATCCTCGGAAGGAGTCAAGGGCAAAGCCGAGACCTTGGAACCTTCGAAACGTGAATTTTCCGGCGGTACGGTCTTGCGTGCAGTCACGTGGCGCTTCCTTGTTTAGCAGTGGGTGGTCGATCTGATTCTATCGAGGATCTAGCGACGCAGAGTACAACCCGCCCTAAAAATCCAACTATTAGTCAATCGTTAGGAAACCGTAATCTTCGCTGGTTAGAAAATCGATGAGCTCCTCGACCTTACCCAGCAGCTGCGGTTCAAGCTGTGCGTAGTGGTCAACTCGGGAAAGGATGCGCTGCCAACCCAGCCCGATGTCCTCGGCAGTTGAATGCGGCCAGCCGAACGCGCGTAATATTCCGGTTTTCCAATCCGTTCCACGGGGGATCACCGGCCACTTCTCAATATTAAGTGCTGCCGGTTTCACCGCCTGCCACACGTCGACATACGGATGACCAAGAATCAGGACATGATTCGCCGCACCGGGAACCGCCATCGCTTCCTTCACGATACGTTCTTCCTTGGTGCCCGCAATCAGGTGGTCAACCAAGATCCCCAGACGCCGTTCGGGCGAGGGATTGAAAGCGCGAATGGCGCCGGCAAGATCGTCGACGCCATGCAGAGGCTCAACGACGATGCCTTCCACGCGCAGGTCATGGCCCCAGACTTTCTCCACTAGTTCGGCATCGTGCTTGCCTTCGACCCAGATCCGGCTGGCGCGTGCCTCGCGGGCCTTCAAACCGGTGACCGCCCGGGAACCGGAAGCTGAAACCATGGTCTTTGGCGCCAATGCCTTGGCTTGTGGCTCAACGATCTCCACCGGCTCGCCTTCGAGCAGGAAGCCGAAGCCCGCTTGGAAAGAGCGGGTCTTGCCCCGCCGGTCTTCCAAAACGATCACCCGCATTCCTCCGGACTTCTCGGTACGCACCACTTCGCCGACCCAACCGCTGTCCACGTCTTCGAGTAAAAGCCCCATTGAAACCGGAACTTGACGCAGTTTTTTCGGTGCAGGTGCACTGAGGTCGTGGGCTCCCCAGGAGTAATTGGTCACGTACTGCCTTTCGCTGTGATCGAATACGCTCGAAATCCAATGCTAGCAACCGATGTAGGTATTAGACTTGGCACTTGATAGGTTAGAGTGCCAAATCCTTGCCGGAGTTCATAGGAGGTGTTGACGTGAGCGAGTTTCGACGTCTGGACGTTTTACGCGCCATTGTGGAGGACTACGTCCAGTCGCATGAACCGGTAGGTTCAAAGGCTTTGCTTGATCGGCATAACCTAGGAGTTTCTGCTGCCACGATTCGCAATGATATGGCCTTGCTGGAAGAAGAGGGGCTCATCGCTGCCCCGCACACCTCCTCGGGAAGAATACCCACGGAAAAAGGCTATCGCCGATTCGTTGACCAGATCGGCGAGCTTAAGCCGTTGTCTCGGGCGGAGCGCGAGGCCATCAACAAAATCTTGGATAATTCCCAGGATTTAGATGAAGTCTTGCATAGCACCGTGCGCTTGCTGGCACGTTTGACGAATCAGGTGGCGTTGATCCAGGTGCCGCACTATGACACCGCATCGCTGCGCAATCTGGACCTAGTCGGACTTGGCTCATCCCAGGTATTGATGGTCATGATTGCCTCCAATGGCACCGTCGACCAGCGGATGATCGGCACTTCCAGGGCGTATAGCGACGACGAACTGCAGGGTATGAAGCAAGGCGTGCTCAAGGCCTTTGGCGGTCGGCAGTTGGCAGATCTCGTAGGTTCGCTGACCACCGAATCAATTCCGCTCCAGCTTCTGGAAGATACGCTGTTCATGACGGTGCTCGGTTCCTTGCAGGAGATGGCACGTGCGGCTAACACCCAGCGCATCGTGATGGCGGGGACCGCGAACCTTGCCCGTTCGGTGGGAGATTTCCCGCTGACGCTCACCCCGGTGCTCGAAGCGCTTGAAGAGCAGGTGGTGCTGCTGAAGCTGTTCTCCGAGTTGGAAGCGGACTCTCGGGGCGTGGCGGTAGCCATTGGCACCGAGCACCATTACGGGCAGCTTTCCGACGCAACGGTCATCGCGACAACCTATGGCTCGGACACCAGGAACAAGCTTGGAGTGCTCGGTCCGACGCGGATGAATTATCCAACCTCCATGTCTTCGGTCCGGGCGGTTGCCCGTTACCTGTCAAAGATTTTGACGAACTAGTTTCGTCAGCAACAACGTTTTATATTTTTACGAAAGGACACGGCGAATATCGTGAGCTCGCATTACGAGACGCTGGGTGTTGCCCAGGACGCGACCCCGCAGGAAATCAAGAGCGCCTACCGCAAGCTGGCGCGCAAGCTGCACCCCGATGTCAACCCAGGCGAGGGGGCAGCCGAGCAGTTCAAGCTCGTCACACGAGCCTACGAAGTCCTTTCCGACGAAAAGAAGCGCGCCAACTTCGACGCCACCGGCGACCTGAACGGCAACGGCCAGCAGGGATTCGGCGGCGGAGGCCAGAACTTCGGTGGCTTCGGCGACATCTTCGAACAGTTCTTCGGCGGCGGGCAAGCCCAAGGGCCGGCCTCGCGCACGCAGGCCGGCCGCGACGCGCTGATCACCATCACCATCGATTTGGTCGACGCTGTCAAGGGCACCGTATACCCGCTCGAGATGGAAACGGCCGTCACCTGCAAGGTCTGTGAAGGCTCTTGCTGCCGGCCCGGCACCAGCCCGGTTACCTGCGAAACCTGCCGCGGTGCGGGCCAGATCCAGCGTCCGGTGCGTTCCTTCCTCGGCCAGATGATGACCGTGGAAACTTGCCCGGCCTGCCGTGGCTTTGGCACGACCATTCCGGATCCATGCAATGAATGCAATGGCGAGGGACGCGTGCGCGAGCACGTCTCGAAGTCGCTGAACATTCCGGCCGGTGTCGATGCCGGCACTCGTATCCAGCTGCGCGGACAGGGCGAAGCCGGTCCCGGCGGTGGCCCGAACGGAAACCTCTTCGTCGAAATCGACGTACGCCGCCACAAGGTCTTCGAACGCGCGCAGACCGACTTGCACGCGAAGATGGCCATCCCAATGACCGGCGCCGCCCTCGGTTGCGAGCTGAAGCTGGAAACCTTCGATGGTGAACAGCAGATCACCGTGGAATCGGGCGCCCAGGACGGGGACACCATCACTCTGCCAGGGCTGGGTGTGCCGCGCCTGCGCGGTGGCAAGCGTGGCGACATCGTGGTGCACCTGCAGGTGGAGACTCCGACGAAGCTGGACGCCGCACAGCGTGAGCTGCTCGAGCAGCTGGCGGCATTGCGTGGCGAAGAGATGACCGCCGGCCGCGTCGAACAGTCCGGTGGAATGTTCTCGCGACTGCGTGACAAGTTGAACCAACGCTGAGCATGAGCAATCACAGCTTCGTGATCGACGCTCAGCAAGCAGCTGAGGCCATGGTGGGGGACAGCTTGGAGCTCACCGGGCCCGAGGCCCACCATGCGGTTGCGGTCAAGCGTGTGGCGCCCGGCGAGGAGCTGGACTTGCTCGACGGCACCGGGCTCCGGTTGCGAGTCAAGGTCAGTGCCGCGGCCAAGGACCTGCTCAGCGTGACCGTGGTGGAACGCATCGAAGAAGCGCCGCCGGTCCACCCGGTCGGCCTGGTGCAGGCGCTGGCCAAGGGCGACCGGGATCTACAGGCCGTGGAATCGGCGGTGGAACTGGGAATTTTCACGGTCCGCCCCTGGCAGGCCGATCGATCGATTGTGCGTTGGAATGGGCCGAAGGCCGAAAAGGCCTTAGCTAAATGGCGTTCGCAGGTGCGTTCGGCACAGAAGCAGTCACGCCGCGCCTTCGAACCAAAGGTCTTGGACCCGCTCGGGTCCAAGGCTCTGGCCGGACAGATCGCGCAGCTTGCTGCCCAGGGCGAGCTGGTTCTGATCCTGCATGAATCAGCTAAATGCTCGGTGGCCGAGGAAACCCGGTCGTGGCTCGATTCGGCCCCGGCACATGCGGGGGTGACGTTGGTAGTGGGCCCCGAAGGCGGGATCAGCGACGCGGAGCTCGATCAGTTTGTCGGCGCTGGTGCCAAGGCCGCGCTCTTAGGCGAGCACGTGCTACGCGCTTCGACGGCCGGGCCGGCAGCCCTCGTTCTGGTTCGGCATCTGCTCGGAGAACTGTAGCCGCCGAAAGGTTCAGCAATTAAGAAGTTCCGCAGGCCGACGGCCTGCGGAACTTTTTAATTGGTAGCGAATATTCGCAGCCTATTTAATGGTGAACTCGCTGGATACCGAGGCGATCTTTTCTTCGGATCCGGATTCCCTGCCCCAGAAGGTGAGTTTGTAGGCGCCTACGCTCAGCTGCTTGGTGAAATCAAAGGAGCCATCGGGATTGACCTTATCTTCCGGGATTGGCTCCTCGGCGGTGAGCACGGTGAGCTTTCCCGACTTGTCCTTGCTCTCCAAGCTGTAATAGATGCCGTCGCTGAACTTCGAGGCGCGAGCATTGAACTGGATCTGACCGGCCTTGCGGGTCGACCCGTATTGCGGGTCGATAATCCAAATCGGGGCCATGAATGAGGCATCGCGGTCGTAGGAGTCCGCCAGTCGCAAGTCGCCGAAGACCGTGGCGTTGGCCCGGCCGTCAACCAGAATTCTCACTTTCGGTGGCAGCGAGCCAACGAGGAGGCCTGCATTGGACGCGGCGGCGGTGGCGGTGAACACCAGCTGCTGAATTGTGCGTTCGGAAAGGCCACGATCAAGCTTTGCACCGAAGACCTTCTCCGGTAGGTCCAGGGTGATCACATTGTCCTGGTTCATGGACACGCCAACTTCACCCGAAGGCTTCAGATGCGTGTACCACTCGGCATTGGCCGGCTTTTCGTTGAGCAGGTAGGAGATTGAATCGCCGATCGGCTCGCCAGTGGCGTTTTTTGTGGCGTACTCGCGGTAGAGGAAAACCCCGAGGTCCATATTTTCAAGCCAGTAGATCGGGAGCCTGTCGATCGGGGAATGGTGCTCCACCGAATCGTTGGCAGGAGGCAGTCCCACGGTACCCGCGGCAGTACTGATCGGCATTTCGTGGGATTCTTCGCGCGAGGCAAGACCGCAGCCAGCTGCTACGACGAGAGTTAAACAGACTCCGGTGACGGTTACCCGCTTGGAGATCAACCTCGTAATTCTTCCTTGCACTACTTACCAATCCGTTGATTATTCACTTGACACCTTGCTGTAAACCAGCTCTGGCGCTCAAATAGTTTGGCACATGATGGCGCCCGGGATCGCCAAAAAGGAGTCTAACGAAGGATTCGTAACCAAATCTATACCTTTACCACCACAGATGCTTTAGAATCACTTCAGATTTTTGTGCTCTAGCTACCTGCGAAATTATCCCCTAAGCGTGCTGAACTAGATAGACTGTAGGGGACAAGAACAATAATCATTGCCAAGCTCAGCAAAGGGGCACTAAGCACTGCATGCAGGTTGAACAGAACAAGATGCCGGTCGAATCCGGCCCCGCGTCATTGACGATCACCTTCGACACTCCCGAACTCATGGTTGCCACGCTGGGTCCAAGCGATGAATTGTTGCGCATTCTGACCGGCGCCTACCCGCTGGTGCAGTTTCGCCCCAATGGCGCTTCCTTGACCCTGGTTGGCGAGCCCGTGCAGGTGCGCAAGGCTCAGCGTGTGACCGAAGAGGCCCGTGCACTTGCCGGCCGCGGCTCCCGGATGAGCGCAGACACCATTGAGCAGATCATCAAGATGCTCTCCGCCGGTGGCGCCGACGCGCCCACCGACGTCCTCGGGCTGAAGATTCTCTCCGGACGGGGACGCGCGATCCGGCCGAAAACGCTGAATCAGAAAAGCTATGTCGACGCCATCGAAGACAACACGGTGACCTTCGGCGTGGGTCCTGCCGGTACCGGCAAAACTTTCCTGGCCATGGCTATGGCCGTGGCAGCCTTGCAGGCGAAAGAAGTCAGCCGCATCATCTTGACTCGTCCCGCCGTAGAAGCCGGGGAGAAACTGGGCTTTTTGCCCGGAAGCCTCACGGAGAAAATCGATCCCTATCTGCGTCCGCTCTATGATGCGCTGCACGACATGATCGACCCGGAGACCATTCCACGGTTGCTGGAGGCAGGCACCATCGAGGTCGCTCCCTTGGCGTACATGCGCGGGCGCACCTTGAACGATGCCTTCGTGATTCTCGACGAAGCGCAGAACACCACCAGCGAACAAATGAAAATGTTCCTCACTCGTTTGGGCTTCGGCTCCAAGATGGTCATCACCGGCGATGTCACTCAGGTGGATCTGCCCGGTAACTCGGTCTCCGGGCTTCGCATGGTGATCGACGTGTTGGCGGGTATCGACGACATCGCCCTGTGCCGGCTGGATGCCGGCGACGTGGTGCGCCACCGCCTCATTGCAGATATCGTCACGGCGTACGATCGCTGGGACACCCAACAGCGCAAAGCACAATCCCGGGGACGGCACAAGTCATGAGCGTCGAAGTAAATAACGAAACAGACTACGAAGTGGATCTGCAGGACGTGCAGAAACTCGCTGACTCGATCACCCAGGCGATGTTCATTCACCCGGAAACGGAAGTTTCCGTCGTCTTCATCGACGAAGAGGCCATGAGCGAATTGCATGTGGAGTGGATGGACCTGGAAGGTCCCACCGATGTGATGAGCTTCCCGATGGACGAGTTGCGTCCGGGGTCGGAGAAGGCCCCGTCGGAAAGCGGCATCCTCGGGGATATCGTGATCTGCCCCACCGTCGCCGAGGCCCAGGCCAAGGCCGGTGGGCACCCGGTCCACGATGAGATCTTGCTGCTCACCACCCACGGCATGCTGCATTTGATGGGCTTCGACCACGATGAGCCTGCCGAAAAGGCCGAAATGTTCGGTCTGCAGCGCCGTCTGCTCGAGAGCTACACCGGGCGCCCGGCGCCGAAGGAAACGGTGGAATAGCCGGTGGGCATAGTCCTATTAGTCGTGGCGTTGGCCTTCATGGCCAGTGCCGCAATTCTCACCGCCGCCGATTCCGCCTTTTACGCCTTGTCCCGCAATGCGGCCGAACGGTTGCGGATCGAGTCGAATTCCAAAGCGATAAGCCATATCCTGGACGACAGCGAATCGCACGCCCAGGCGATCCGCTTCTGGCGTATCTGGTTCGAGACGGCCTCCGCGGTGGCCGTCGCGCTGCTGGTGGCCCGTTGGATTGATAATATCTGGATGGTCGGCTTGGTGGCGACTATGGTTATGGCGGCCCTCGGATTCGTCCTGGTCAGTGTCTCCCCGCGGCGCTATGGCCGCTCCAATGCGCGCAATGTCGTGCGCGCAACCGCACCGATGGTCCGGCTCTTGCGGGTGCTGCTCGGCCCGATCACCAACTGGCTGGCGAGCATCGGCACCGCGATGAGCCCGGGGCCCGGAAACGATGAAGACGGCTACCTCGGCAAGGAGCGCCTGCGCGACATAGTGGACCGTGCCAGCGAGGGAGAGGACCTGGACGAAGAGTCCGCGGAATTGATCTCCTCGGTGATGGATCTGGAGGAAACCAACGTCCGTGCGGTCATGGTGCCGCGCACAGACATGGTGGTGCTCACCGGCGAACATACGATCAACGGCGCGCTGGAACTGTTCATGGCTTCAGGCTATTCGAGGATCCCGCTGATCGGCGAAGACACCGATGACATCCAGGGCATCATCTACCTCAAGGATGTGATCTCCGAGATCCACGGCCTGCAGCAGGCCGAGCGCCTCGAGGACCTCTCCCGTCCGGTGCGTTTCGTCCCCGAGTCGAAAAACGCTGCAGAACTCCTGCAGGAACTGCAGCAAGAGGCAATTCACCTGGCGGTGGTCATCGACGAGTACGGTGGCACCGCGGGCCTGATCACCCTGGAGGACCTGCTCGAGGAGATCGTCGGCGAGATCGACGACGAGTATGACCGCTCGCGCACCGAGCTGATCGAAAACCCCGATGGCTCGCTCTTCGCAATGGCCTCGGTATCCATCGATGACGTCGCAGATCATTTTGATGTGTTCATCGATGATGAAGATGTAGACACCGTCGGTGGCCTGCTCTCCAAGGCGTTGGAATCCGTGCCCGTGCTCGGATCCACCGCCGATGTCTACGGTCTGCGCCTGACCGTGGTGGCCCTGGCCGGCCGCCGCAACCGCATCGGCAAAATCCATGTAGAGCGTCTGGAAACGGACGCATCCGATCATAAAGAGAACGACGAGGAATCCTCAGATGAGCGATAAAGACAAATTGCTGGCCACCAGCGGCTGGCCCGAGAACTACCGTTCGGGTTTCACCTCCTTCGTGGGGCGCCCGAATGCTGGCAAATCCACGCTGACCAACGCGCTGGTGGGCCAGAAGGTGGCCATCACCTCGGCCAAGCCGCAGACCACCCGGCACACCATCCGCGGGATCGTGCACCGTGATGACGCGCAGCTGATCCTGGTCGACACCCCGGGCCTGCACCGCCCGCGCACCCTCTTGGGGCAGCGGTTGAACGACCTCGTCGCGCAGACCCTTTCCGAGGTCGATGCCATCGGTTTCTGCTTGCCGGCCAATGAGAAGATCGGCCCCGGCGACCGTTTCATCGCCTCCCAGCTGGCCCAGCTGCAGCGCAAGCCGATCGTCGCCCTGGTGACCAAGGCCGATCTGGTCGACCGCGAACAGCTCGCCGCGCAATTGATGTCCGTCGCTGAACTGGGTGTGGAGAGCTTCGGCGAAGACGGCTTCGCAGCGATCATTCCGGTGTCCGCGGTGAAGGAATTCCAGGTCGAAGAGGTTGCCAACGTACTGGTCCAGCACCTGCCCAAGGGACCGCCGCTCTACCCGGATGGCGAACTTACCGACGAGCCCGAGCTGAAGATGGTCGCCGAACTGATCCGTGAGGCCGCCTTGGAAGGCGTGCACGATGAGCTGCCGCACTCCCTGGCCGTGGTCGTCGAGGAGATGATCCCACGCGAGGGACGCAGCGAAGGCAACCAGCTGGTGGACATCCACGTCTCGCTCTTCGTGGAGCGCTCGAGCCAGAAAGCCATCATCATCGGCAAGGGCGGCTCACGCCTGCGCGAGGTGGGGTCCAACGCCCGTCAGGGCATCGAGAAGCTGCTGGGCACCAAGGTCTTCTTGGACCTGCACGTGAAGGTTGCCAAGGACTGGCAGCGCGACCCGAAGCAGCTCGGCCGCTTGGGCTTCTAAGCCCGGCCCGGTAGATTACCCCACCCCCGGATTGCCTTTCCTCGAGAGGCGGTCCGGGGGTTTGCATTTAACCGTGTTGGCTTTTAGCCGGCTTAGGAGCCTGCTCTAGACGATTCGGCTCGCCAAGGAACCGGTTAACCCCACGCCGTGGCCCGAGCTCATCTAAAAGTTGAATAGTCGCGCGGCATAGTTGACCTAGGATTTCCTTGGGTTTAACGACGTCATCGGAAGGGTCGGGAGAGCTGAGCCCCCGTCTTCTACCGTCCTCAACGAGCAGCAATGTCTTAGCGGCCGGGAACCAAATTAGTAGTGAGTCTGCAAACGATGCGCAGTTTCCGCCTGGTGGATCCTCCACCTAGCATTTACGAGGTGTAGATTTGGGATTCTTATTCCGGGCAGCTCGTTAACGTAGCGGGCAGCGAGGCCCATACCGCTCACAATTACCTGGGGCCTGGCAATTACGCTGGGCGCCGGCCGCCACGTTGCTTCGTTTTGAAGAATTCATGCTGACACCCACAAATGGCACTGCCTTGGCGACGTGGTTAGCGGATACCTCGAAACGGGTGCCTACGTACTACATGGGACTCTCAGGATCCGCCACAAGTTGGTGGTCCAGATTGAGCGTATCTGACAACTAATCCAATATTCGCTTCCTCCGTCCATACAAATTTACGCAATGCTTCGATTTTGACCCTGCGCCATGAAGGAACGGAATACCAACACCAGATGAAGAGCTGATTATCGGAGGGAGCCCGTATATTCTTTGTCAAGAGTTGGTGTCACCGCTAACTGAATACAGACCCCTGAACGACTTTCGAAAATTGACCCCACCGGGGCCATTCAACAGTCATTCTGAGGGAGCGATTACTGTGGAACAGTGGGCAGAGATCCGTCGGCTGCATCGCGCTGAAGGCGTGCCAATGAAGGAGATCTCGCGTCGTCTTGTCATCGCACGAAACACCATCCGTACAGCGCTGGTGTCAGCAGAACCGCCAAAGTACCAGCGCACGGGTCGATCGTCGATTCCTACGAACCGGAAATCCGTAAGCTGTTGTGTGAATACCCGCGCATGCCAGCAACGGTCATCGCAGAACGTATCGGGTGGCAGAACTCAATCTCCACGCTGAATAACCTAAACGCTCAGAACCGGCCGGAATCCACCAGCGTGGACCCAGTAGATCGCCTGGTGCACGATCTGGGACAAGCAGCGCACATGGATCTGTGGTTCCCCGAGCCACGGATCTCCGTTGGATACGGCCAAGCTCTGATGCTGCCGGTGCTGGTGCTGACCTTATCGTATTCGAGGGTGTTCAAAGCGCTGATGATTCCCACCCGGCAAGGACCGGATCTGACCGCAGGGACGTGGCAGCTATTCAACGATGTTGGCGCGATGCCCGAGACCATGATCTGGGATCGTGAATCGGCGATCGGTGGCAAGGGCAAAGTCACCGAACTAGCTGCAGCTTTCACAGGTACTTTGGCCACCAGGATCGTTTTGACGCCGCCGAGGGATCGAAGAATTCAAAGGGCAGACTGAACGCAATAACCAGTATCTGGAAACCTCGTTCCTGCCCGGGCGTAAGTTCACCTCGCCAGCGGATTTCAATGAACCACCGACGCAGCGGCTGCCCCGGGCAAACACACGCACGGTCCGTTCCATCCAGGGCCGGCCAATAGACAGGCCGTGTCAAGTCCCGGGTTTTGTTGAGGGCAATCGGGTAAAAATCTAAGCGGCTAAAGCCGTGTCGCGCACGCCAGCGTAATAAGCGTCCTCCACCTCGGACGGAGACCGGTAATCGAGCATGCTGTGCACCCGGTCCGTGTTGAACCAATGCACCCATTCAGCGGTGGCCCGCTCAACGTCATGATGCCCCTCCCACGGGCCATCCAAATGGATCAGCTCGGCCTTATAGAGGCTGTTCAGCGCCTCGGCCATTGCGTTATCGTAACTATCACCCTTGGACCCGACCGACGCGACCGCACCGGCCTGCTCCAAGGTTTCCGCGTACCGGATCGCCCGATACTGCACCCCGCGATCTGAGTGGTGCTTGAGATCCCTCAGGTCAGAGCCTTGTTGACCGCGGCGATGCAGTCCCATGCGCAACGCGTCCAGCGCCAGGTCGGTATACATGCGCGTCGAGGCCTGCCACCCGACGATCATCCGGGAGAACACGTCCAGCACGAACGCGACGTAGACCCACCCGGACGCGGTTTTCACGTAGGTTAGATCCGCGACCCAGAGCCTATCGGGGGCTGGTACGGTGAAGTCGCGATTCACCAGGTCCAGCGGCCGCCCGGTTTCCGGTGCTGGTTTCGTAGTGCGGGGATATTTTCCGCGCACCACTCCTCTCACCCCGAGCTGCCGGCAGAGCCGTTCGATCGTGCATCTGGCCACGGCGGGCTCTCCTCGGAGGGCCCGGTGCTTGTTCAGGTGCGCGTGGATTTTCCGGATGCCGTAGACCCTCCGGCGAGGGTGGGTGTGAATGGCCATGATCTGTTCCTTCAGGACCGCGTCGGTCAGGCTGCGGGCCGACGGGGCACGGTTGAGGTGGGCGTAGTAGGTCTGTGGGGCGATCTTGGCACCGAACCCTTCACTCAGGGTTCGGCAGATCGGTTCGATACCCCACCGATGCTTATGTTCGTCGATAAACCGGACGATCAGCGCTGTGGGCGGTCGAACTCCGCGGCGAAAAAAGCCGCCGCGGACTTCAGGATCTCGTTGGAGCGGCGTAGTTCCCGATTTTCCTTCTCCAGCTGCCGGATCCGTGCCGAGGAGTCTTCCGGTTCGACCGGGAGTTCTTGTTCTTCGGCTTTCTTCACCCAGGAACGCAGGGCCTCTTTATGCACGTTCGTTTGCTCGGCGACCCGTGCGATCGCGCCAGCGCGGGTCTCGGGGTCCTTGCGGGCTTCAACGCAGAGCCGGGTCGCCCGTTCGCGGAGTTCTTGAGGGTATTTCGAGTTCGCCATGATGTTCTTAGGGTAATCCTTTCGGGATATCTGGCTTATCCTCTATCAAACACGGGACGCTTCACCGCCGGTGGATTTGCAGGCGATGACCCAGTTGCCGCCGATTCCACCGGCAACCGGCTTCACTCATCGGGTGCAGATCAGCAGGGATTACTACGTGCGTTTGGACCGCAACGATTATTCCGTGCATCCATCGATGATTTGGGGGTCATGTTGACTTCACGCTCACGTTGGACCGTGTGCTCGGTGTCTGCGACCAACGAATCGTCGCTGATCATCCACGCTGCTGGGCTAAGCATCAAGTCACTACCGATCCAGAGCCTGTTCAGGTTGCCGCAACTTTGCGTTCCGTGTTCAACAAGATCCGGCGCACGGCCTTTACTGGTGGGTTACAGGATCCTGTGGTGGCCTCGCGGGAACTATCTGAATACAACAAGATCTTCGGCCTTGATGGCCAAGACTTTATAGGAGATAAGCAATGAGTTCTTTGGAAGCGACGATCGAGCACTTGGCCAGGGCAATGAAGATGCCGACGGTGCGTCAGACCTGGCAGCAACTAGCGAACCAAGCCAGGGATGAGGGCTGGTCGCAAGAAGAATACATTGCTGCTGTTTTGCAACGGCAAGTTGCTGACCGGGAGGCCAGCAGAACAACGTTGCGTATTGCCGGCGCTCATTTTCCTTCGATGAAAACGATTGAGGACTTCAACTGCGAATTCCAGCCCTCGCTCAGGCGGGACGTGTTGGCCAATTTGGCCACGACAACATTCATCCCCAAGGCGGAGAATGTGATCCTCTTAGGTCCGCCGGACGTAGGGAAAACTCATTTGGGGATTGCCTTGGGGGTCAAGGCCTGCCAGCAGGGGTATCCGACGTTGTTTGATACCGCGGCCGGTTGGATGCAGCGACTGACATCAGCTCATCAGTCAGAGAATCTGATCAGCGAGTTGCGTAGGCTCAAGCGCTATAAGTTGCTGAACATCGATGAGGTTGGGTATTTGCCGTTTGGGCGGTGGGGCGAGTTGTGCGGTGATGATGTAGTTGCTTCGGCCATGCTTGACCGGTTGGTTTATCATGCCGAGGTTTTGACTTTGGCCGGTGATTCGTACCGGGTGAAGAATCGTCAGGACCTGCTGAAAAACGTTGATCAGGTTTAGGAATTTGGGTTTGGAGGGGTCAATTTTCGTTTGTCGGTAGGGGAGAATTTTCAGCTAGTGTTGACAGTTGGACGACGAGAGTCTCCGCTGGTTTTGCGACTGCCATACCCGCTACGGGAACTTTAGCCAGCAGCCCCATGTTTCTTCCGACTCATGATTCAGAGGTCGCTGTCAGATAGTCGTTGAGGGTACCAAAAGTCCACGTATCGCACATAGCCGTGAAATTGGTCGTCCTCGAAGTGACGAGATCACACACCGGTTACGTGGAATTCTGGTAACGAAAGTGACTAGCTGACAGCTCACCATCTGAGTTTCTTGAACGTCAGCAGTCGGTCGCAGATCTTAAAGGCTTGCTCAAGTACATCGTTGAAACTTTCGTGTTCTAGGCCTAGTTTAAGGGCGAGCTTGTCGATGTTAGTCGGATTCCTAAGCTCGTGACTCCAACTGTTCATTTCCCGGGGAATAGAAATCGTTGTGGCTCGCGCCGGTCGTGCGACGTTATGAGCGGCAGCTTCGATTGTGCGACAGATTGATACTTGACGGCTTCTGGCGCATGGCCCCCAAATTCGGTTTAAGGTGCTTCCTGCGATTACGCTGATGCGATCGAGCACTACGCTCGCCCAGTTTGCCATGCCATGATGATTGTCGCGGCGCTCTCATGAGAATTATCAGGGTGGAGTTGACTGTCGATAAAGACTGGACAGTTGTATCATCGCCATGCTGGGCTCGCGGAGGCAAAAGCACCACTGCACTCGAGTTTCGAAAGTTGACGGCCAGCGGGTCACTAGAAGCGGAGCGGGAGTTCAGACAGATCTATACCCACCAAGCTTCATGATGCCGAGCCGACTCGGCTAGTAACTGGGAATGGCAGGGATTGGTTGTATCTACCATTGTTTACTTGTCTTCCGGCAGTTACGGCACGTATTACGAATTCGCTCCAGATTCTTGGTCACGGGGTTTCCTTCATCAAGCCGCTTCACGCGTGCATACCTAGTTGCGATTCGAAATCAGCCCGGCAAGAACTTTCGAAAAGTAGCTTGGCAGTCTTGCGACTATTTCTGTGACTTCGTCCGCGTGAGTGAACATTGACTCAAGGAAATCCTCGCCTTCGAATCCGGATAATCTTAATTGATCTCGAAGTAAAAGGGCTACCGCCCTATCTGCGAATCCACTCTCATACGCAGATATCGAGAGTGTATCTGGAACACCGTATTTTAATGCTTTCAAGAAGGTGCCTAGAGGAGTACTTTCTCCTCCTTCGTCAGCTCCGAGGAACTGGCCGACAGCTGCAACGATCAGAGAGGCATCGAATGCAAGTGTTGAGTTCAATAATTTGAATAAGTCGGATTCACCAAGTTTTCGCCTTTTGGAGCCGAATGGTTTGGTGAAGTTATGCTCCAAGGCAAGGTCAAATATCTGCTTGTAACTTGAGCCGTTTAGCCACGCGCTTGTGAGAGCGAAAACCGCGCCGGACGGTTCGATAGACAAAGCCATTTTGTTCTCAAAAGTCTGTTCCAGTATTGGCCATAGGACTGAAAGTAACATCTCATTGGTCGTAGCTTCGAGTAGTTCATTCCGATTATTCTGCACCCATCTGAATACGAGAATCGCCCTCTCAGCGCTCAGAAGTGTACGGCCAAATTCAACCTGTCGTTCCGGTTCGGGAACGAATGTACTAATAGAATCGGATAGCCGACTGAACAATTGGCGGAGCGCGATCCGTTCTTGGTCAGAAGCAATTGCGAAAGCAAATGTCTGTTCACACAATTCCACAGCCTCGGTGCTGAACTCATCCAAAGACAAGGCATCGCGATTTGCCATCAGGAAGCTCTCGACGGCTTCTAACAGGTCACGCCTGCGCTTGATATCACTAACAAGGCTAGCGTCGCCGTTCGCCCGATCGAGTTGTGAGTCCTCGCCTATAAATAGCAATTCCGTGATCTCCAATGGAGACAACTCTGCAAACGTGCTGGCCGAACTAAACGGCAATATGGCACTCAGAATCGAGCTAGTCGTTTCTTCCGAATTATCTAGGTCCAGAAGCACCGTAGATTGCTCGTACCTCCATGCGTCTTGACGATTCCTACGACGGTCAAATGTTCTGGGATCGGCAAAAATAACTAAGCCCTCTGTGTGCATGCCAGCCCGCCCTGCACGTCCGAGCAGGTTCTGGAAGTCGCGTACGCTAATGTTGTATCGGCCCTGCTGTGTGCCAGCGACGATGAGGTAGCGTATGGGAAGATTCACACCCTGGGCAAGGGTAGACGTGCAGATCACAAAACGAATGAGTTCGTTCTGCATTGCATGCTCGATAGTGAGCCTGAGCCCGTTAGGTGTATTTCCGTGGTGAACGAAAATTCCAAGTTGAGCGGCGCGCGACTGTAGGCTGTCTACTCCGAAGTGCAATTGAACCAGCTCATTGAGGCCTGCCAGTTCTTTTGGATTAGCCTCCGCAGACGGACGGGGGAGCGAAACGTCTCGGTCAAATACGTCGACAGCGCGAGCGAGTATCTTGTTTGCAGTCGCTTTGGTTCCAGCGAAAACAGCCACGGCCCCTTCGGGCGCTAAACGAAGCCCAAGGTACAGAGACACATCGGTAGCGACTGTGGCGTTACTTTGGTCAGGGAATACACGGTCGACTCGCTCGAGATGACGCCGCGCAAGCGTTTGACTTTCGATAGAGCGAGGGACAAAATAGTCAGGCTGAATATCGTAGTTCGAGGTCTCAAAAAATTGGAGTTGGCCACGCCGCTCCATCCAAGTTGCAAAGGCTACGGCACGAGCGGTTGGAGACAGTCCGCTCCCATCGACAACGGTTCCATCATCGCCGAGTAACCACGATCTTAGGCTTTCTGCATTTCTGATCACGGCGGATATTGCCACTACTTGTGAACTTATTGGCAATCCAGCTCGCAGCTCAGTAACAAGTAACTCGTATGTCACACCCCTTGTGCCAGAATCGAATTGATGTGCTTCGTCGTAGACAAGGAGATCAATATGCCCAACAAGTTCTTGTTCCTGTCGTAGCACGAATTGAAGTTTTTCGGGAGTAAGCACAAGAATCCCAGGGGGCGAATCTACCCTCAAATCGACTCCGAACAGTTTGGAAAATTCTGAGGAAAAGTCGTGCTGGAGCGCATCGGACAATTCGTTAACCTGCACGTCATCATCGGCAAACGCGAGGTTAAGAGAAGTAGCGATCTCGTGGCTTAAAGCTCTGAAAGGTGCGACAACAACTGCGAGATTTACCCGTTCAGACAAGAACCCAGAACGGAGGATCATCTCAATCGAGCGAGTCTTTCCTGCACTTGTTGGCATCTGTACGATCCCCGAGGTACCTGCGAATAGTCCGGATCTACCGATTTCCATTTGCGCCGGCCAAAGTTCTTTCGGGAAGTTCGGATTCCGGATTGGGGTCCGCCACCGCTCTAGAGCCACTCCGCTGTACTTAGGCAGCATAACCCAAGATGATGATTGAAACTTGAGACGGAGAATCGCGACTATTAGGTCCGCGAACAGGAGATCCCGCGCAGATGGACTCGCGTAGGCCAATGCGCGGAGACGCATTGCTGCAGCCATCGCATCGGCAGCATCGGTCCCTTCAAGAAAATGCATTGCGACTAAACTAGCAATATCGGAAGCTAGACGCAGGTGAGCCCCTTCTACGATTGTAGGCAGCTCGTAATTATTATGTAGGATCCAGATTAAGAGACTTTCAGCCGACGATTCGGCAGCACCAGATATAAGTTTGTCAGCCATAACTCGACTGCTCCCCGGACGCCCCGACAAGTAATACGCTGAGGATGCGAGCAGTGTAGTGTCGCTATCTAAATCCGGGGAAAGATTTGAACTCAAGAGTGCATCGAAATAGCTAGCCGCAAAATCTAGTTCTTCATGCTCACTTGGCGAGATCGAGTCACCGTCGTTCAGCTGAGCAGCGGTATCCCCGAGAGTCGCAATTGCCAACAGCAAAAGTGACTCCGGTTCGTCATTTGCGCGGAGTCGCAATTTTTGATGTTCTGCAGGCAACCCAAGTTCGAGCATCTTCCCCTTGGCTCGTGTCACCCCATAAAGTCGGAGACTGTCCGCTTCAGGCTTCATCGGCGGCCCTCAAATATAAACCATGGGCTAATTTCATGAGTTGATTGCCATGAATGACTAGCAATTGAAGGTCCTTTTGATGGGGGTGATTATTCGAAGTCGAGGCGTGAAGCATGCTCGAGTCGTAGTTTGTGTCATTGACGACTGCGCCGGCTCCAAATCGGAGGTCGAAGGGATGATCTACCTTGTTCTGGAATCTGGCAACGCTGGCCACCCCGATCGTATTCTGACGAGCCCTCAAAAGTCGCTTCGCTTTGTTTAACGTATAGCCGAGTCTCGCGTAATCGGTACCTGAATCGTCAATAGCGTCTTGTAGTCGATTTCCGCTCCCTGCCGCAGACAAACGAGCCTTTACTTCGAATGCAAGTAATGAATCGCTCGCTTGGGCTTTTGTTGCATCAAGCTGCCAGAAGCCCACCACGTCTACTCCCTTTACCGATTCGTTGGGATTCGCCTTGTCTGCGTATTTCCACCTAGGGACCCAAAAACCCAGGATGTGCTCGACATAATCTGAAATAACTAGCTCTGCGAAGTCACCAGCGCGAATCGCAGGACCCGCACCGCTTTTTTCTGCCGGAAATACAAAATTCAAGAGATAATCCCGCCGGGAGAGGCCCGTACCATCCCGGAGTTCGTCAATCTCCTCGTCAAGGCAGTATGCCTGTCGGAAAGCCGACGCCCAATCACTGAGTACTGATGGGTCATCTGGCACCTTCAACGCACAGACTTCGATGGGTTCACCACTCGAACTGGCAAGCGCCGGAAGCTGCACAAGGTGTTCGGAAAGGTAGTCGGGCTTCTGCGAAAAAAAAGATGAGAGGGCGTTAGATCTACTTGATCGGACAGATTCGCTCACTTTCGAGGCCCGTCCATTACTGGTCGTTTAGTCAATTCACCAGATAACTTCCGGATCACGTTACCCCTAGTAACTTCAAAGAAAAATTTTTGCGACATTCTCATACTCTAAACCTTTCTACGGTTGGGCCTCTGAACCGCCGTAATAGCCACGTTGCTGATAGTCTCTTTCATCAACAAAATGCCACTCCGCGTCAGACTTCATCGTCAGGTTTGCAGCTCGTTCTTGGCGCATATCTGTATGTTTGTCCTCGCGCCGAAGTTTAGGCGCGAGTTGAAGATTCCTATAGACAGTGATAGTTGCGCGCGATTGGTTAGAGTGAATACAGAATGGCGTGCGGCGCACCGATACTGGGTTTTAGAGTGCGATTTTTGACGCGGCTGCGGAACGAGGATATTAGCCATATTGTCTTCTTTATAGAGGCTGGCCCATGCTGCTGACAGATCATTGCGCTACGACTAAGCGTGTTTAAGGTGGTTCAATACAGGAAAATCGGCAGCCAGTCACGGTTGTGCGCGTGCACCAGCGCGAGGAACAGTACGAAGTCGAAGATCAAATGCACCGAGACGACGTAGGTCAGCGACTTGGTCAGCTTGAAGGTATAGCCCTGCAGCAGGGCGAAGGGGAACGTGAGAAGCGGACCCCAAGCCTGGTAGCCGATCTCCCAGAGGAAGGAAGAGAAGATCACCGCCTGCAGGATATTGGCGAGCCAGTCAGGGAAGTGGCGTCGCAGCAGCGTGAAGGTGGTGCAGATGAAGAACAGCTCATCCCAGATGCCCACGGCGTTCACTCCGAGGAAGAGCCGCCAGAAGATGGTGGGATCCGAGGCGTCCGGCCAGTTCTGGAAGACCCCCGTGCTGATCAGGTACACCGGCAGAATGAGGAAGCCCAGCGCTACCACGCCGAGCAGATACAGTTTGGCGGCCAACGGCCATTTACGTCCGGTGTTCACCGGAAATTTGATGATCTCCTCGCGGTAGGCAAACCGTGAGACCAGCCAGGGCACCAGCACGGCCATGCCGAGCGCACCACCCATCTGGAGCATGTGCCCGATGCTCAAATCGGCATTGAGCGGAACGAAGCTGATGAGCGCCAGCCCCGCCGCGATCAGTCCCAGGTGGCGGGCGAGCTGGCGATCGATAAATGCTGCCGTGAGCACGCTGAGCACGAGCGTAGTGTAGCCCGCCGGGTCATTGGCTACGGCGAAGAGCAGCACGCCGGAGAGCGAGAGCAGTACCGCCGGCAGCAATTTCCAGCTGAGCGCGGTGCGGGGCGGATCATCTAGGGTGAGCTTCACACCACCAGCATGCCACCTCCGCCCGCGGCGCAAAAGGGTTCAGTGCAGCAGCGTGCCGAGCGAGGCGACGAAGCCGCCGAGCAGAAAAGCGCCGACGCCGATGGCCAGCGGCCGGTTGTCCATGCCCGCGCCTCCGCCCAGTGCCTGGTGGGTTACCGCGTGCCCCTTGCCGCGGCGCAGCTGGGCCCGGTTCACCGGCCAGGCGATGAAGAAGGCGACGGTCAGGGCGAGGGCCATGGCAACCCAGAAAACGGGGTTGAGGACCCCGGAGTCCATGGCTCCGGGAATGAGCAGCATGACGAGGTTATCCACGATCTCCATCGTCACGATGGACAGGGTATCGGCGGCGAGGACCAGGCCCAGGGCGGCGGACAGGGCGATGCCGCCGCGCACCAGCGGGATGGCCGACAGTGCGTAGCCGAAGAGGAAGGCCAACGAGATGGACAGCGCCACCGTCGGCAGGTTTGCCCATCCGGCCGCGGTGCCCACCAGCAGCCCGATGATTTCCCCGATGGCGCAACCGGTCAGGCAGTGCAGCGTTGCGCCCACCGCCATCGACGACATGTCATGCCCGGCGCCGTGCCCGCCGTGCCCACCGTTCGTATCGTGTTCCATGGATCTCCTTCCGGGTGCTTTCAGGAATCGGCTAGCCTTCCGCGGTTGTTCAGCATCATACCGCCTGCGCCGTGGCCGGCTACGTGCCCACGCTATGTGGCGATGCGCTTGAGGATCTGCTTGGCCACCAGCCGGTCTGCTCCGGGCAGATGGGTTGCCCGAACGATCCAACGGCGCACCAGCAGCTGCAGCTTGTTCTTCGGCAGGAAAGTATTCGCCGCACGCCGCCCCGAGGCCTGCGCGGTGGCGATGACCGGACGCATGGCCCGTTCATAGCCGGCCAGCGCGTTCGGCAGCTGCGCCGGCTCGGTGACTGCGGCCAAGGCCTCGCCGAGGGCTGCGGCGCCGGCAATGGCCATGGAGCCGCCCTGACCGGCAAGCAGCGATACCGCGGCCGCCGCATCTCCGAGCAGCACCACCGGACCGCGGTGCCAGCCGGACATGACCACCTGGGCTACGGCATCGTCGTAGGGATGCTCCGGGCATAGCCGAAGCAGCCGATCCACCCGTCCATCAACTCCGGCGAAGGCCTTGCGCAGCCGCTGCCGGGGATCGCTGGGCGTCGCGTCTTCCGGTTGGCGATACACCAGGAAGGCGGCAACCTCGGTGGAACGCAGCCCGTAGATCCCGGCGGTGCGGTTGACAGTATCGCTGAGCACCAAACGGTTCTTGAACTCCCGATTCAGCTCTGGCTCTTCAACAATGAAGGCCGCCGCCCGCATCCCCAAGGGCCGCAGGTAGTCTTCTTCGGGCCCGAAGACCGCGTCCCGGACCTTGGAATGGATCCCGTCGGCGCCCACCAAGAGCTCCGCGATTTCCCGATGCTCTTGGCCCGCTAGCTGCACCTGTACCCGAGCATCCGCCGTTTCGATCCGCTCAACCCGGGCGCCGTAGCGGATGCCAACTCGGCCCGGGGCAACATCCTGCAAGGCCTTGCGCGCCGCACCTTCCATATCCGGGCGCAAGAGCGTAAGCACTCGCCCGCCTGCCAGGTCCGAGAACTTCTGGTAATCCAGGCTTGCGGTGCGCCGGCCCTTCGCGTCAACGTATTCGGCGGCCTGCACCCGGTAGGCAACCTCTGCCAGATAGGGGTAGAGCCCGATGCGTTCGGCGGCGCGCAGGCCGGGGCCGAAGAAGTCCATCATGTAGCCATCTGGGCGCGGCTCGGCGGAGCGTTCAAGCACCAGCACCTGCCAGCCGGCCAACCCGAGCTGGCGCGCCGCCACAAGCCCGGCAATTCCCGCTCCGATGATGATCGCCTTCATCCGTAGCCCTTCCCTCAGCTCCACCGCCCGGGCCCGCGTGCAACCGGGCCTGAAATCCCATTGTTCGCACGTTTGCCCCGAGCTGTCCATGGCCATCGAGCCGATCCCGAAGATCGCTTCCACCGGCCGATGTCCACTATTTGACACAATTGAGTAGCAAATCCCGTCGCAGTTCAATGCGGTGTTATGCTCAAAAAGTGCATTTCGAGCTTCTACTTCTAATCTGCCGCTGCGAGGATCCAAGAGACCGTTAGTGGTCTATTCGGCCGACCTTCTCGCCGCGGAGTAGCTCTTGTCTGGCCCCACACAACTAAGCACCAACATTGTCTAGGGGATACACCGAAATGCAGAACATGCAAAAATCTTCGAACATGCCAATCCACAAGTATGTTCCCTTCCAGGACCAGATCGAAGTCAACCTGCCCGATCGCACCTGGCCAGATAAGTACATCACCACCGCCCCGCGCTGGTGCGCGGTCGACCTGCGTGATGGCAACCAGGCACTGATCGACCCGATGAGCCCCGAGCGCAAGCACAAGATGTTCGACCTGCTGGTCGAAATGGGCTTCAAGGAAATCGAGGTGGGCTTCCCTTCCGCCTCGCAGACCGACTTCGACTTCGTCCGCCAGCTCATCGAGCGCGGCATCCCCGATGACGTCACCATCCAGGTGCTCACGCAGTCCCGCGAGCACCTGATCGAGCGCACCTATGAGGCGCTGGAAGGCGCCAAGCAGGCCATCGTCCACCTGTACAACTCCACCTCGGTGCTGCAGCGCGAAGTCGTCTTCCGCCAGGACGAGGACGGCATCGTGGACATCGCGGTGCAGGGCGCGCGGATGTGCAAGAAGTACGAAGAACAGCTGACCGGCACCAAGATCACCTACGAGTACTCGCCAGAGTCCTACACCGGCACCGAGCTGGCCTTCGCCAAGCGCATTTCCGAGGCCGTGGCCGAGATGCTGGAGGCGACTCCGGAAAACAAGATGATCTTGAACCTGCCTGCCACCGTCGAAATGGCCACCCCCAACGTCTATGCGGACTCCATCGAGTGGATGCACCGCAACCTGGCAAACCGCGATTCGATCATCCTCTCGCTGCACCCGCACAACGACCGCGGCACCGGTGTCGCGGCCGCCGAGCTGGGCTACCTGGCCGGCGCGGACCGCATCGAAGGCTGCCTGTTCGGCAATGGCGAACGCACCGGCAACGTCGACCTGGTGACCTTGGGCATGAACATGTTCGGCCAGGGCATCGACCCGCAGATCGACTTCTCGGACATGGACCACATCCGCCGCACCGTCGAGTACTGCAACCAGCTGCCAGTGGCAGAACGCAGCCCGTACGGCGGCGACCTGGTCTTCACCGCCTTCTCCGGATCGCACCAGGACGCGATCAAGAAGGGCCTGGAAGCCATGGAGGTCAAGGCCTCGGCTGCCGGCAAGGAACTGAACGATATGGTTTGGGCGGTTCCGTACCTGCCGATCGATCCGAAGGACATCGGCCGCTCCTACGAAGCGGTGATCCGCGTGAATTCGCAGTCCGGCAAGGGCGGAGTGGCCTACCTGCTGAAGAACGACTACAACTTGGATCTGCCACGCCGTGCGCAGATCGAGTTCTCCGGGGTTATCCAGAAGAAGACCGAAACCGAAGGCGGCGAGGTTTCCTCGTCCACCATCTGGAACGTCTTCCAGGATGAGTACCTGCCGGTCAGCGAGGACTCCGGGCTGAATGCCTGGGGCTACTACGAGATCGCCTCGGCGACCGCGGCCTCCGCCGAAGACGGCAGCTTCCAGCTGGACGTCAAGCTGATCGTCGACGGCGTGGCCCACGAGCGCAGCGCCCAGGGCAACGGTCCGCTGTCGGCCTTGGTGAAGCTGCTCAACGATGAAGGAGTGGACCTGCGCGTGCTGGACTACAGCGAACACGCCATGAGCGAAGGCGGCAACGCCCGCGCCGCGGCATTCGTCGAATGCGCCGTGGGAGATCGCATCCTCTGGGGGATCGGTTTGGACACCAACACCAACATCGCCGCGCTGAAGGCGGTCATTTCGGCAGTCAACCGGGCAATCCGCGACGCCGCCTAACCGCTGGAAGATGCTGAACGCCACGGGGCACAACTTCGGTTGCGCCCCGTGGCGTTTTTAGTCTTGCGCGGTTGAGGTGGGAGAATTGGGGATGTGTCACGTTCCGGATTCGCCTCGCGCAGCTACCGCACCCGCGGTCTGGTGTTGCGCACCCATAAACTTGGCGAAGCGGACCGCATCATTACGCTGATCACCCCCACGGGCTTGGTCCGCGCCGTCGCCAAAGGCGTACGGCGCACCTCTTCGCGCCTCGGCGCCACGCTCGAGCCGTTTATGGAGGTTGATGCGCTGATCGTGATGGGACGAAATCTCGACGTCGTCTCCCAGGCACAGCTGCGCACCCCCTACGGCCAGCAGCTGGTCACCGACTATGCGAGCTACACGGTAGCCACCGCCATGGTTGAAATTGCCGAGAAGCTGCTTGAAGCAGATGCCGATTCGACCAATAAGCAGTATCTGTTATTGCATGGTGCGATCGCGTTGCTCTCCAAGCATCGGGTTGATGCCGGAGCCGTGCTGGATTCCTATATTCTTCGCGCTCTGTCCATTGCCGGCTGGGCCCCCTCGTTCACCGATTGCGTGCGCTGCGGTGCAGCGGGGCCGCATGAGGCACTGAATGTGCACCTGGGCGGGGTGGTTTGCCCCGCCTGCCGGCCAGCGGGATCGCTCGCCCCGCATCCGATCACCATCGGGTACCTGCAAGCCCTGCTGACCGGCGACTGGGACACGGTCGCCCAGGGGGGACCTCGAGCGAAAAAGCAGGCAGCGGACATCGTTGCCAGTTACCTGCAATGGCACCTGGAACGTGCCGTGAAGTCATTAAGACACGTGGAGAGAACATGAGCAAGCTTCGCCCCATCACCGGCCGTCCAGGTCCGGTCACGCCATACCCGCACCCGGATAACCCGGTGATGCCCAGCATTCCGGCGGCGCTGATCCCCGAGCATATCGCGATCGTCATGGACGGCAACGGGCGCTGGGCGAACCAGCGCGGCCTGCCGCGTACCGAAGGGCACCGGGCCGGGGAGGCCGCGTTGCTCGATGTCATGGCCGGCGCCGTGCAGCTGGGCATCAAGCACGTCTCCGTCTACGCGTTCTCCACGGAAAACTGGAAACGCAGCCCGGAAGAGGTGCGCTTCCTCATGGGGTTCTCCCGCGATGTGCTGCGCCGCCAGCGCGATACCTTGAATTCTTGGGGTGTGCGGATCCGCTGGTCCGGACGTGAACCGCGCCTGTGGAAGTCTGTGGTCAACGAGCTTCGTGCGGCCGAGGAGCTAACCGAAGCTAATCTCGGTTGCCAGCTGACCATGTGCGTGAACTACGGCGGCCGCGCCGAAATTGGCGACGCGCTGTCCGCGATTGCCAAGGACGTCGCAGCCGGGAAGCTGAAGGCCTCGGCGGTGGGGGAGAAAACTCTCGGCAAATACCTCTACGCCCCAGAGCTTCCGGACGTTGATCTTTTCCTGCGTACCAGCGGCGAGCAGCGCACCAGCAACTTCCTGTTGTGGCAGTCGGCCTACGCGGAAATGGTCTTCCTCGATCAGCTTTGGCCAGATGTGGACCGCAGGACGTTATTCACCGCCGTCGAGCAATTTGCGCAACGCGATCGACGTTACGGCGGGGCAGTGGATAAGCCGAAGAATTAGCGCGGCCGGTCGAGGAGCCGAAGCCACAGCGCCAGATCCCGGTAGGCGGCGGCCCTGGCAGGTTCTGCTGAGGTGAAGACGTCATGCATGGCCCCGTGGATTTGCGCGAGCGTCACGAAACTTCCCAACTTCAAGGCACGCAATCGGATCTGGTGTATGTCAATCACCGAGTCGGTGCTCTGCATTGCCGGCGAATAGCTGGTGCTGAAATGCGAAGCGTCAGAACTGATCACAAAAATAGGTTGCGTCAGGTTCAGTCCCTTGGCGACGGTGGCGTGTCCGTCGAGAATGGTTTTCATCCAAGCGGTAGTCGGCTGGAATGCCAGCCGCGGCCGCCATAGCCGATGGATGTCCCATTCCCCGACGCCTTGATCGCTCAAAGAATTCCAATAGTGGTCAAATTCCGGCAGTGCCAATTTACGCCGGCCATTGGTGCGGCCGATCGCTTCGAGAATTCCATGCATCGGAACGCGCAAAAATGCGGTGCCTTGAAATTCGAGCCACGGCGCATTGAGCACCAGGGCCTGGATGCGCGGGCCGGTGCGTGCCACCCACAGGCTAAGGATCAGTCCGCCTTGCGAGTGCCCCTGCCCGATGATCGGCAGGTCGGGATGGGCCGTGCCGAGCAGGTCCATGGCGGCTTCTAGTTCCTGGTCATATACCGCGAGGTCATCGACGTAGCCTGGAATTTCGTGTTCTGCCCGAAGACTGCGCCCGTAGCGCCGCAGATCCAAAGCGTAGAAATGGTATCCACGCTGATGCCAGAATTCGGCAAGTTCGCGGTTGAAGAAGTAGTCGCTCCACCCGTGGACGCTGAGCACCACCCCGTTGAACTTTCTCAGTAGGCGGTTGCGCCAACCGGCGGGCTTGTAGCGCACGAGCGTGCCCACTGCCGGCCCCTCGGAATCGGTACCGAAGTCCAAGGTCGTATATTCGAAGCCTTCGCCTAGCGGATCTGCCACCCATTGCCCTGGGTTGGTCGTGGTGGTGAAGTCCGGCCACTGCCCGCTAGGTAAATTCGATGAGACCTTCATATGTTGAAGCATACCGACCGCAAGTTGTCGGAATCGGGAACTTCACGAGAAACTAGTAACCATGCGCATTTATCCCCTGGTCTTCAAGCATGTTTTCACCAAGATGGATCCTGAAAAGGCCCATTACTTCGCCTTTGACGCCATCAAGCTCATGCAACGTGTGGGATTGACCAAGGCAGCCCGAAAGTTTTTTGCCCCCGATCCGAAACTCCAGCGAACCGTGATGGGGATAGATTTTCCATCACCATTCGGCCTGGCAGCCGGGTTTGATAAGGGGGCCACCGGTATTTTGGCGTTGAGCGACATCGGTTTCGGCCATGTCGAAATCGGTACCGTGACCGGTCAGGCGCAGCCGGGCAACCCCTTGCCACGGCTTTTCCGTCTTGTTGATGACCGTGCGGTGATCAACCGCATGGGCTTCAACAATGAAGGAGCCGAGGTCGTCGCCGCCCGCGTCGCCACCGCACGCCAGCGGCTCAAGTCCGACTATGCCGGCACCCGCCCGGTCATCGGAGTGAACATTGGCAAGACCAAGTTGGTCGAACTAGACGATGCGGTGGGCGATTACCTGCAGTCCACGCGTCAGCTGGCCAACCATGCGGATTATTTGGTGGTCAATGTTTCCAGCCCGAACACTCCGGGCCTGCGCCTGTTGCAAAGCGTTGAGTCGCTGCGACCGCTGCTCAGCGAAGTCGGGCAGTTGGCCGATCAGGTCTCCGGCCGCCACATCCCGCTATTGGTGAAGATCGCACCGGATTTGAGCGATGAAGATCTCGCCGATGTCGCGACGTTGGCTACCGAGCTAGGCCTGGATGGGATTATCGCCACCAATACGACGATTGGACGCGAAGACTTGTCCAGCGATGCCGCCAAGGTCGAAGAAATCGGCGCCGGCGGCTTGTCCGGTGCTCCGTTGAAAGAACGCTCGCTGGAAGTGCTTCGCCAGCTACGTGAATTGGTCCCCTCGAAGATGGCCATCATTTCCGTCGGCGGCGTGGAGAACGTCGCCGACGTCGAGACACGGCTCGCTGCGGGCGCCGATCTCGTTCAGGGGTACACCGCGTTCCTCTATGAGGGTCCGTTCTGGGCACGCGCCATCAACAAGGAACTAGCTAGCCGCCGGTAATCTGCTGTCGAAGGATCGGTCTGAAGCTCCCGAAATACCGTTTCGGGAGCTTCGCTGTCTCTGGGTGCCATTTCCCGCGTGAAAAACCGCCCAACGCTGGGGGAGAAGCTGGCCAGCCCAATGCGGCCGTGCTCATCGGCACCATCTGTTACCAAATCCAAACCTTGTGGATACTCGCAAAGAGCTGGTAAACCCGTTTACAAGGGCAAATGTGATGCAGCAGTGGCGGCACAGGCTTTTGAGTTTTATAACCTTGTAAAGCGATTCACAAGGTTTCTACGTTGTGAATGGCCTCGCTTTATGCGGGGCTGAACGACATAAAAGAAGGGCGGATTCCATAAGGAATCCGCCCTAGAAGATTTGGACAATGAAACTAGTCGATGTCGGCGCCGCGCTTAATCTGCGGCTTCGGCAGGCGCAGCTTGCGGAACTGCATGCCGCGCATCGCCGCGTACATGCGGATTCCACGATCCATGGAGCCGAATTTAGCGACCAAGCGGCGCTTGAGCAGCACCGTAGTGACGATCAATTCGATGATCACCAGGGCGATGACAACCCACAGGGCACCCTGCACGTACATCTGTACCGAGAGGTTCTGATTGAACGTCAACGACAAGATCAGGAATGCGAAGATTACGAACATCATGAATTCGCTGAACATCCAGCGCGAGTCGATGAAGTTACGGGCATAGCGCTTCTGCGGACCCTTGTCGCGAGGCATCAGGTAGCGTTCGTCACCGGTCTCATTGGCGATGCGCAAGCGGTTCTGGGCTTCGATGCGTCGTTGACGATCGGCTTCCTTGGCTGCCTTGCGATCGGTAGGCACTAGTGGGCGCTGGCGGCTGGCTTGCTGCGCGCTGCGCTTAGGGGTCGGGCCAGTCTTGCGGCCGTCAGTTGATTCGGGAGCCAGTGCAGTCGGCTCCTCATTTGCGGGGGATTGAGAGTCATCTTTTTTACGTCCAAACACGCCCCTATCCTACCGGGTTGTTTGCGGCACAGTGACATTAGCAACCTAGGTCATTGCTAGGCTGAAGTCATGACAAATAATTCTTCAGTCGTCGCCTCGAACCATGGCGTCGATGTCACTGCCCTGAAAAGTCATATCGAGAAGAACTTTGAGAAGATCCTCAAAGAGCTCGGTTCGCTGGTAGCCATCCCTGGCGTCGCTTGGGAATCCTTCGATCCGGCCAATCTGGAAGAAAGCGCTCAGGCCGTGGCCGCGCTGGCGCGTGACGCTGGCATGGAGAGCGTTGAGATTCTGCGCGAGCCAGCCGAGGATGGCGTCATGGGCGCACCGGCGGTGGTGGCTCGCCGCATGGCCCAGCCTGGCAAGCCAACCGTCCTGCTCTACGCGCATCACGATGTCCAGCCTCCTGGCAACGAAGAAGACTGGAACACTCCGGCCTTTGAAGCCACGAAGGTGGGGGAGCGGCTCTATGGCCGCGGTGCCGCGGACGATAAAGCGGGCATCATGGTGCACATTGCTTCCCTGTGCGCGGTGCTGGATTCCGTGGCGGATTTTGGTGTCGGCGTCACCTACTTCTTCGAGGGTGAAGAAGAGGCTGGTTCGCCATCCTTCAGGAACTTCCTGGAGGCGCATCAGGACAAGCTCGCGGCCGACGTTATCGTAGTGGCCGACTCCTCTAACTGGGCCGTGGGAACTCCCGCCCTGACCAGCTCGCTGCGCGGCATGGCGGCCGCGGAAATCACCGTGCGCTCGCTGGGGCACGCAGTTCACTCGGGCATGTTTGGCGGCCCGGTGCTCGACGCACCGGTTCTTGCAGCGAAACTCATTGCGTCATTCCATGATGAAAATGGTTCGGTTGCCGTGCCCGGTTTGGTGGCGAACGATATCGCCGAGGTTGACTTCGATGAGTCCGAGTTCCGCCGCGACAGCTCGGTGCTTGAATCCGTTCAACTGGCAGGCACGGGCAAGATCACGGACCGCTTGTGGAATAAACCAGCGCTCAGTGTCATTGGAATGGATATGCCCAGTGTTGATCGCTCGTCCAATACCCTGATCCCGCAAACGCGCTTCAAGGTATCGATGCGTTTGGCTCCAGGACAGGAACCAAGCCAGGCCTTGGCCTCGCTGGAAGCTCATGTGAACTCCGTGGACCTGCGTGGTGCCGAGGTGCAGTTTGTGGCTACCGAAGCAGGTAGCGCCTATCAGGCGGATCTTGAAGCTTCGGCTAATGGCACCGCACGCTGGGCCCTGGAGCAGTCGTGGGGAGTTGAGCCGGTCAGCATGGGCCTGGGTGGATCGATTCCGTTCATTGCAGATCTGCTCGACGTATTCCCGCAGGCCCAGATCCTGGTGACCGGCGTGGAAGACCCCGACTCGCGGGCGCACTCGGCTAATGAGTCGCTTCACATTGGGGACTTCCAGAAGGCGATTGTCGCAGAAGCCCTGCTGTTGGCGCGGATTAATTCCGAAGGCCTGTGAACCGCGTCATACAAGGAGAAGTTCTGAGAGCATTTTCAGCGACCGCGACGTAGTATTGAATCAAGAAAAGGCGCCATATAACCTGAAGATATTCGGGCCGACGGTGTCACACCAAGCAGTATGGGAGGAAAATCATGACTGCAGCAGTTGACCAGACCAAGGGTGACTCAACCGAGCTACCAACCCACGAGGTAGAAATTTCCGACGTGGCTGCGCAGAAGGTGCGTTCACTTCTGGAGCAGGAAGGCCGTGACGACCTTCGTTTGCGTATCGCCGTTCAGCCTGGCGGCTGCTCGGGCCTGATTTACCAGCTCTACTTTGACGAGCGCATGCTCGAAGGTGACGCACTGCGTGACTTCGACGGCGTAGAGGTCATCGTCGACAAGATGAGCGTGCCGTATCTCTCCGGCGCTTCGATCGATTTCGAAGACACAATTTCAAAGCAGGGCTTCACCATTGATAACCCTGCAGCCTCCGGCTCCTGCGCCTGTGGAGATTCCTTCCACTAGGCCTTAGGGAACTAACGCCGCCGTTCAAACGTTGAAGAAATTTCTCGTTAGAACGGCGGCGTTTTTCGGTATTCTGGGGTCGAAGAGGGTAAGCTCTACATTAAGTAGTAAAACTATGTTTCCCTTCGTGAGCCACCTCACCGTGCAACTCGTTTAGCCGCGAGGTGACTTATGAAGACCACATTCTGCACCAACAAAGAGGAAGGGCCGTCTGTGAGTTCGCAACACCGAACCGGCAGTCTCGGATCCGCCAAGGCAAAAGTTATTGCCTTGGTTGGCGCCGGCGCATTGCTGCTGACGGGATGTACAGCGGAGGCTAAACGCGGTTGGCTCCCAAATGTGGAGCGCGATACCACGAACCACACTGGAGCAATCCAGGATCTATGGGTTCACTCTTGGATCGCCGTGATCATTATCGGAATTCTGACCTGGGGTCTGATGCTTTGGTGCGTCGTGGCTTACCGTCGCCGTAAGACCGATACTGGTTACCCACGTCAGCTGAGCTACAACCTGCCATTGGAGATCTTCTACACGGCCATTCCTTTGGTCCTTGTTTTGGTCTTCTTTAGCTTCAATAACACTGTTGAGAAGTCAATCAACGCACCTGTGGATTCCGAGGTCGTCGTAGACGTCCGCGCGAAGCAGTGGTCGTGGGACTTCAACTACAGCTACCAGGGCCAGGAGAAGTACTTCGCTGGCGAACAGGCTCACCTGAACAAGGACGGCTCGGCTGGCGTGAAGGAATCACTGCCTACCTTGTACCTGCCTGCAGGTAAGTCGGTAACGCTCGAGCTTAACAGCCGCGATGTTATCCACTCGTTCTGGGTTCCAGCATTCCTTCAGAAGCTGGACATGATTCCAGGCAAGACCAACTACATCTACCTGACCCCACAGGTTGAGGGTAACTTCGATGGCAAGTGCGCCGAGCTTTGCGGCGAGTACCACTCGGAGATGCTCTTCAACGTTGCGGTCGTTAGCGACGCAGAGTTCAAGGCTGAACTTGCCAAGCTGGAAGATGGCCACATTGGTGAGGAATACGACCGTCAGCCTAACAAGGTCAACTCCATCGTTGTGGAGCACGGTCACGCAGAGGAAGGAGAGTAATCGCTATGACTACGTTTGAGTATGCTACCGACGACGTCAAGTCGATTGCCCCATCCGTCGTGCCGAAGTCAAAGGGTCGACTCTTTGTCGACTACATTACTTCGACCGACCACAAGAAGATCGGGTACATGTACCTGATCACCTCGTTCATCATGTTCTGCATCGGTGGCGTCATGGCGCTGCTGATTCGTGCGGAACTGTTCGAGCCAGGTATGCAGATCCTGCAGACCAAGGAACAGTACAACCAGCTGTTCACCATGCACGGCACCGTCATGCTTCTGATGTTCGCAACCCCGCTCTTCGCAGGTTTTGCCAACGTGATGATGCCACTGCAGATCGGTTCCCCGGATGTGGCCTTCCCACGTCTGAACGCATTGGCCTTCTGGTTCTTCTCCTTGGGCTCGACTATCGCCCTGGCTGGCTACCTCACCCCTCAGGGTGCCGCTAGCTTCGGTTGGTTCGCTTACGCACCATTGTCGAACACCACCTTCTCGCCAGGCATCGGTGGAGACCTTTGGGTCTTCGGCCTTGCACTGTCGGGCTTCGGTACCATCCTTGGCGCCGTCAACTTCATCACCACCATCATCTGCTTGCGTGCTCCTGGCATGACCATGTGGCGCATGTCGATCTTCGCGTGGAATACCTTGATCACCTCGATCTTGGTCCTGATGGCCTTCCCACCGCTGGCAGCTGCGCTGTTCGCCTTGGGTGCAGATCGCCGCTTCGGGGCACATATCTTCGACCCGGATAATGGTGGAGCCGTTCTCTGGCAGCACCTGTTCTGGTTCTTCGGTCACCCAGAGGTTTACATTATTGCGTTGCCGTTCTTCGGTATCGTTTCGGAGATCTTCCCGGTCTTCAGCCGCAAGCCGATCTTCGGCTACAAGGGCCTGGTTTTCGCGACCATCTCCATTGCAGCTCTTTCGGTCTCCGTTTGGGCTCACCACATGTACGTGACCGGTTCCGTGATGCTGCCGTTCTTCGGCTTCATGACGATGCTGATCGCGGTGCCGACCGGCGTGAAGTTCTTCAACTGGATCGGCACCCTGTGGCGAGGTTCGATTACCTTCGAAACTCCAATGCTGTGGAGCATCGGCTTCCTGATCACCTTCTTGTTCGGTGGACTGACCGGTATCATCCTTTCCGCTCCATCGCTGGACTTCCACGTTTCGGATACCTACTTCGTGGTGGCACACTTCCACTACGTGGTCTTCGGCACCGTGGTGTTCGCAATGTTCGCCGGCTTCTACTTCTGGTGGCCAAAGTGGACCGGCAAGATGCTCAACGAGCGCCTTGGCAAGATCCACTTCTGGCTGCTGTTCATCGGCTTCCACGGCACCTTCCTGATCCAGCACTGGCTGGGCGTTATGGGTATGCCACGTCGTTACGCTGACTACATGCCAGAAGATGGCTTCACCGCCATGAACCAGGTTTCGACCGTGTTCGCCTTCATCCTGGGCATGTCGATGATTCCGTTCTTCTGGAATGTGTGGGTCACTCACCGCAATGGCAAGAAGGTTGAAGTTGACGATCCATGGGGCTTCGGCGCATCGCTGGAGTGGGCAACCTCTTGCCCTCCACCACGTCACAACTTCCACTCGATCCCACGAATCCGCTCCGAGCGCCCTGCGCTGGATCTGCACCACCCAGAACTGAGTGGTCGTTCCACTCCTACTGCTGGTGCCGCAAAGATCTTCGGACCGGCTGACCAGAAGGACCTGTAAAGATGAAAGTTGAATCCTGGCTTTTCCTGGGTGGAATCTTCTTCTTCACCCCAGTGGCAATTGTCTATGGCTACATGACCAACTGGAACGAATGGGTAGGCCTGCTGGCTCTGCTCATGCTCACCGGTTTGTCGGCCATGGTCGGCGGTTACCTGTTCTTCACCGCCAAGCGTGTTGGTGCTCGTCCAGAGGACCGCATTGATGGCGAAATCCACGAGAACGCCGGAGACCTCGGTCTGTTCTCGCCATGGAGCTGGTGGCCACTGGTACTTGCCGGTGCCGCAGCAATTGGCTTCCTCGGCTTGGCCGTTGGATGGTGGGTCTTCTACATTGGAGCAGGCCTATCGGTAGTCGCACTTGTTGGCTGGGTTTACGAATACAGCCGCGGCGATCACGCCCACTAAGTAGTTCTCTTAACGGGGTGACAAGTTTTTACTTGTCACCCCGTTAGTATTTTAAGCAGCACCGCCTTGTCAAAGGAGATCCTCGTGCGTTACTCGCCGACGCCAGCCGTTACCGCCACACTCGATGCACAGAGCAAGACGAGCAAGTATCGCCAGATCCGTGACATTCTGAAGACGCATGCCCGGGAGGCCTGCAAGCCAGGTTATAAGCTTCCACCCGAGCGTGAGCTGGCCGCTCACTTTGGCGTGGCGCGAAAGACCATCCGCCAGGCAATTGATGCCTTGGTCGATGAGCAGGTACTCAAACGCGTGGTCGGCATCGGCACCTTCGTGGTCCCGGAAAAAATGGATCTCCGCGTACGGCTGCACTCGTACTCCGAAGATATGATGCGCCGCGGCATGGTGCCCGACGCACGCGTGCTGGAGTTCGACGAACTCAAGGCCTCGGCCTACCTCAGCGCGCAGCTCATGGTTGACGAGGGCACGGCGGTGATCCGCTTCAAGCGTCTGCTGCTTGCGGACGGCACCCCCATGAGCCTGGATGAGAACTACATGCCCGCGGACCTGGTGCCAGGCTTCACCGACGGACCGCCGCCATCCAAGCTCTATCAGGCGCTCCACGAGCGCTACGGGATCTTGCTGGAGTGGGGCGAAGACCAGGTTGAAAGCACCGCCGCAAGCAGCGCGCAAGCGCTACTGCTCGGTGTTGAACCTGGCTTCCCACTTCTGCAGATCACCCGATATGCCTACATTGGCGAGCGGCTTGCCGACTATTCGGTCTCGCTGTATCGCTCAGACCGGTACAAGCTCTTTGTGCCGCTGCAACGGCTCGGAACGCGCACACCTCGCTATACGGAGAATTTCTAGGCTTAGAATCGCGTACAGCGGCTCTGGCGAGTGTTCCACCATTGCCTAATTGCTTCCGACCGCCCTCAGCGCCGTAGCTCTCCTGCGCTGACTACCGAATCAAAAATCATGCATTCGCTCCTGCTTTATTGTTCTGCGAGATTGGGGTCTGAGGAAGATCGGTACGGAAATTCACGCTAAAGAGTCTGAGGCCTGTTGAATGGGTTCCATGGCGGTCGATTTTCTAAGTGATGAGCAGGCAGCAGGGTTCGGCGGATTCCCCGACGAGGTATCGGCGGAGGACCTGGAACGTTTCTGTTGGTTGGACGATGCAGACCTGTCGGTAGTTGGTCGCCGTCGGGGAATGCACAATCGCCTGGGATTTGCTGTCCAACTGATCACGGTGCGGGTGGCAGGACGGTTCCTGACGGATCCATTGGCTGTTCCGTGGCCGGTGGTGGAATTCCTGGCCGGGCAGTTGGATATTGCGGATGCTTCCGTGCTCAAGCTGTATGCGCAGCGGGGACAGACCGGGTATGAGCATGCCGCGGAAATTTCCATCGTGTACGGGTATGCGGATTTCTCCGATTCGGCCAGCCACGCGGAGCTGAGGCTGTTCCTGGAGGCCCGGGCCTGGACGTCGTCGGAGGGACCGGTGCGTCTGTTTGAACGGACGGTGCTCTGGCTGCGTGAACGCAAGGTCCTTCTCCCCGGCGTCTCTACGTTGACACGACTGGTTATAGAGGTCCGTGCCGGAGCAAATGACCGCCTCCATTCCATGCTGGTTGACGCGGCCGGCCCCGCCTTGATCCTGGAATTGGAAGGCCTGCTTCGCGTTGGGGAGGGATCACGGCTGACCGCGTGGGAAAGATTGCGGACCGGGCCCTCGAGGGTATCGGTGCCAGAGTTGTTGCGGCAGTTGGAGCGGCTGGGTCGCTTGCGGGCACTGGGTGCCGGGTCCATCGATGTGGAGATGATCCCCGAGGGTCGGATGAATGCCCTAGCCCGCTACGGGTTGGCGGGCAAGACCTCATCGCTTCGAGAACTATCAGACCAGCGGCGGGGTGCGACACTGCTCTGTGCCGTGCGCGCCTTGACGTCAGAAGTTGCCGATGATTTGTGTGATGCCTTGGACGCCATTGTCACCGAACGCGTTCTTCGCAAGGCAGCCAGGGAATCCAGTGCCGCCCGGTTGAAATCCCTGCCACGCTTGTCCAAGGCCTCACTGCAATTGGCGAAGGCCGCGAAAACACTGGTCGAGGTGTTGGACAACACGGAGTATTCCGGCGCAGAGGCCGCCTCGGTGCTGGCCGATCAGGTTTCCTTGCCCGAGATACGCGCCGCGCTGGAGGTGGTGAACGAAGTGGTGAATCCCGACGGAACCGGGGCGGACACTGCAACCGAGATGATGCGCCGGTTCGCCACCGTGCGCTCGTTCCTGCCGGCGTTGGCCGCGGCGGCACCCTTCGGGGCCACCGCGGGCGGGACGCCAACGTTGGCGGCGCTGACGGCGCTGCCGGAAGTTCTGGACGGCCGCAAAAAGGACCCGGCCGAGGTTGATCTGTCCGTGCTCTCGCCGGCTTGGCAGCGTCTTGTCACGGTTGCGGAGGAGATCGACCGCAAGGCCTATACGGTGGCGGTGATGGAGGCCGTCCATAAGGCGCTGCGGCGTAGGGACATTTTCGTGGTGGGTGGGCGTCGCTGGGGAGATCCCCGGGCGCGGTTGCTCACCGATCCGGCGTGGCAGAAAACCAAGACTGAGACCTTGAGGGCGCTCCAGCTGCCGGAAGAGCCAGCGGACCACCTGGCCGATGTTCGCCACCGCCTTGATGCCCGTTATCTTGCGGCGGCCGAGCAACTGGCCGACAATCCCGCGATACGCATTGATGATTCCGGCAAAGTCCACCTCTCACCTTTGGAGGCCAAGACGATACCGGAGTCACTGACGCAGTTGCGGAGGTTGGTCTCCGGGATGCTGCCGCGGGTGGACCTGCCCGATGTGCTGCTGGAAGTGCATTCCTGGACGGGGTTCCTCTCGGAATTCAGCCACGTCTCGGAGGCCTCCGCAAGGATGGGCCAGCTCAGCGTTTCGGTCGCCGCCATCCTGGTTGCCGAGGCATGCAACGTCGGCCTGACACCGGTGGTCAAGGAAGGCCACCCCGCACTGACTCGGGGACGCCTGACGCACGTAGATCAAAACTATGTACGCGCCGATACGCTTCGCGCGGCCAACGCCCGTCTAATCCAGGCCCAGTCCGGTCTGGGACTCGCGCAACGCTGGGGCACAGGCTTGTTGGCGTCAGTCGACGGAATGCGGTTCGTGGTGCCGGTGGCCACCGTCAATTCCGGGGCAAATCCCCGGTACTTTGGCCACGGTCGTGGATTGACTTGGCTGAACTATCTCAACGACCAGGTCTCCGGGCTGGGTGCCGTCGTGGTCCCGGGAACGGTCCGCGATTCCCTGCATATTTTGGATGGGCTGCTCGATCTTGATGGCGGCCAACGCCCCGAAATGGTCGCCACCGATACGGCCTCCTACTCGGACCAGGTTTTCGGGCTCTTCACCCTGCTCGGATACCGGTTCTCACCCCGCCTGGCAGGGTTACCGGACCAACGGTTCTGGCGCGTCGACGCCACGGCGGACTATGGGAAGCTGAACGCGGTGGCCGGCCGCAACCGAATCAACATGGAGCTCATTACGGCGAACTGGCCGGACATGCTTCGCCTTGCCGGGTCCTTGACCGCCGGGACGGTGCGCGCCTCGGAAATCCTGCGGGTCACCCAGGGCGGTGGGACACCAACTCTGCTCGGAAAGGCGTTGGCGGAGTACGGCAGAATAGCCAAGACCGAGCATCTGCTGGACTTCATCGATGCCGACGAGGGTTATCGTCGGCAAATCCACACCCAGTTGACTGTGCAGGAATCCAGACATGCGCTGGCCAGACTCGTCTTTCATGGCAGGAGAGGCCAGATACGCCAGTCCTACCGGGAGGGCCAGGAAGACCAACTTGGCTCACTCGGTCTGGTGCTGAACGCGGTCATCTTGTGGAACACCCGCTACCTGGACGCCGCGCTCACCGAACTCCGCGACCGCGGCGTCCCCGTTGCCGACGAGGACGTACAACGACTGTCGCCGCTGGTCTCGGAACACATCAACATGCTGGGTCGCTACTCTTTCGCCGCGGACTCCACCGGCACGCAACTTCGACCTTTCAGGAACCCCGACGAGGACCGGGAAGCCTGAACGAAGCAATACAGCGCTGACATCTACCGGCCCGCGAGGGGAACCCTCTACGGGACACCTCCCGAACGCACGGATAAGATTCGGTGCAACATGTTCACAGAGCTGAAAGCCAGGCATTACAGTGGTTGCGAAATCAGACAACACGAACGCGTCAACTAATCGCCGTCATGCGCCCCACTTAAGCGAACGAGTAGCTAAAACGGATCAACGACTTACAGGCTCTCGCAGAGTGGTGGCAGTGAACCGCGCATGCGATTGCTGAACCAGAAGTACAACGATGCATAGACCAATGAGCAGCAACGATTCACGCAGCACAATCGCTAACGGAAACAATACCGGCGTATTGAGACTGAAAAGCACGTCACCAAGGTTTGGTCCTGTCGCAACAAGAATTAGCCCACTAGCAAGGCAAAAATTCCGAACTCGCAACCCGCCACGGCCCCAGAGCACCATTAGCCCTGGCAACAGATACACCCAATGGTGCATCCAACTTACGGGAGACACCATGCACGCGGTCAGGCCAATGACGATCGCCGCTTGGATATTGCCACCCCGACGAAAAACCCTCGCCGCAGCATAAAGACCAAGTGCGGCAGCGATCAGAGTCAGCGCTACCGCTGGAATGGCAGTCCAATCCCCTAATGCCGCAAAAGCTCCTTGGATGGAGTTGTTTCCCGATGTGGAGAATAGCCCATCGAGGGAGACCCGATCAGATAAATTCCAGAGCACTCTAGTAGCAAAATCAATGCTCATGGATGGATAAGCGAATGCCGCAACAACTGTCACAGCAAGAGCAGCCATGGAGCTGGTCAAGGCAGCCCGTTTCTGCCCAGTAATGACGAAGTAAACAATGAAAAGAGCTGGCGTAAGTTTCACGGCCGCTGCGATTCCCACAAGTACCCCTCTGGGAATGAACCGCAGAATTCGATTTTCAGAATTACGCCCTATGTCAATCAGCACCAGGGCCATAAGGAATACATTGATTTGGCCGAAGATGATGTGGCTGGCCATAACGATACTGCAAGACGCAATGAATCCGACTATGCCGACAACTGCAGGCTGGTTACGATGCTTCAACGGCAGCAAGCTGCGCAGAACGAGCCCCATCGTCAGCGCTGAAGCGATAGACCAAAGGAAGTAGGCAGTTTTAGCTGTAAGGATGTTCAAGGGAAGGAAGGCTAAAGCAGCAAAGGGAGTGTAGGTAAACGGCAATCCCTCGGTCGGCATGTCGGTTCCATGGATGTTGCCGGCGTAGATGTTCTCACCCGCTGCCGCCAGTCCCGCCCCATAGTGGTAGACATAGAAATCGACGGGGTTGACCTGACTTACGAGTCCAGCCAGGAAGCAGACGCTGATAAGCGCAGAAAAGAAGAGCGCGACTATGCTCATCCAGCGTGATTGGCAGGCCCAAGCTCGTCGGATGATTCCATTCCGGATCTTGCTCGCGGTCGGAACTTGGGGTTTAACCTGCAGCACATCATCAGGATTGCAATCGAGCTTAGAACAAAGTACTGCCAGCGTGGATAACTTGATGCCCGTAGCATCACCGATGCACAATTTGTGCAGATCCTCGACCGGTACGCCGGTACGTTGAGCGGCCTGGTCGAGACTGATGTTACGCAGTCGGAGCGTGTTCTCCAGGACGCTGATGGTTTGCGTTCCGGTAATCTTCGCTTCACGCATTAATGCTTGCACCGGTGTTTCTCCTTAGCTCCGGTAAACGGTGAGGAGGTCACCGACATCGCATTCAAGGACATGGCAGATGGCTCTCAAAGTCGTGAAACGGATGGCTTTGGCATGCCCGTTTTTGAGTAAGGACAGATTGACGATGCTGACTTCCACTCTTTTGCTGAGCTCTGTCAATGTCATTTCTGCATTTATAAGCAGTTCGTCCAAGTGGCAAACGATCAGTGCTTCTTCGGCCTGCTTGCGAGTCTTGGCCACTAGACGAGTCCTTTTGCATCGCGGTTCAGCGCATCGCCACTCCGAAATACAGCGGCTAACAATAAGGCGATCAATCCCACGTACACAGGCATCAGATTGAAGCTTGAGCTGGCGTAATACACGAGATCACCAACGCCTAAGGGGCTGATTCCCGAATCAATTCCGGACAGCTGTGAAACCGTGGCCTTCTTTGCTGCTCCTTCAAGAAATGGCCCCAGTGCTCCGGCTACTATTGCTGTGAATCCCGAGATCGCTACTGGCCACGCGAACCCGCCGGCGAAAGGTGTTCCTCTGATCAGTCGGTAACACAGGAACACGACGGTAACCGTGGCGAATAGAACGGCTGCCGCAGTAAGCGTTGCCGAAGAGATAAAGAGGGTTTGTATTGATGAGTCGATGGTGGTTACCTGCACGCGGAGCGTTTCGACTTGAAGCGAGACTACATTTGAGTCGAGGCTTCCTGCATCAATGTGCTGGAAAGAAGGGACGGAGAAATTCAGCTTGCCGGCTTGGATTTGGAAAATCCGTAGCCATGCCTGGTATCCGACGTAGCAACCGATAGCCAGGGTCAGCATCGCGACGATAGCAAGTGATCCTAAAGTTACGCCACGTCGAGTTCCAGTGAGAAGTTTGTGCATCATCTACCGCCTTTACGATATTCGTTATTAACGTTTATCGTAATGCATGATTGTTGTCGCGTCTATCGGCCCAGGATTCACTACGCCCTTCGGTGCCACCTTCAGGGGGTTACTCGGTTTGGCTGTTGCGGTTCAGGAGGAGGGTGTGAATGGCATCCAGTCAAGGTTTCTTCGCGGCACTTCGGGGAACGCTGCGGGCCCGCACGGGATACTCCCGTGATGCTGCCCGCCGGATTTGAAGCTAGGGGCCACCAGTGCTTGTAGCGCTGGAATCTCTTTCTCGGACACCCATCGATGGATTCGAAAATGTTCCGCAAGCCGAACCTTCACCGGGACGCACTCACTTCTCCCGAATCTTGCCTGTTTCTAGGCTTTAAAAGTTGCGCGACTGAGGCCTTGAAGTTGATATTTCGCGCGTTGAGCACTTAATCAAAACCATAACTCGATTGGTTATCTGTTAACCTTGAATTTTTGCCGGACCATCTATGCGACCCATGACTCGGGTGCATCAAGGAGTTTTTTCGTGAGTACCTCGAACGGTTCATCTTCTATCCCGACTGGGGCGCAGGGAGCCGGCGTCGTTTCTGTAGCTCGCGCCGGATCTTGGATCTGGTTGTTGCTCATTGGTGTGGCTGTGTTCGCCGTAGTGATGGTTGTAGTTGTCAAGGATCCGGTCACGACCTGGACTATGGGGCCAACGGCTGTTTTCTCATTGTTTGCAGGATGGTGCTTCAGCCGTGGAAAAGTCGTCGTAGACGATTCAGGAGTACGAGTTTACGGCGGCGGAGTCGTCAAGATGCTCGGCGTGAAGGCTGAAGACGTCACCTCGGCAGAAGCGAAAGACATCAGCCCCGCAGAATACGGTGGCTGGGGCCTACGCGTGTCCGGGGCCGGAACGGCATTCATCCTCAAGGAAGGTCCGGGTCTGGTGGTGGAGCGGAAGCACGGTGCGCCTCGTATCTACTCGGTAGCGACCGAAACAGATGGACAGCAAATGGCTAAGACGCTGAATCAGATTGCAGCAAAAAACGCGGGCTAGTTCACCGCGTCGGGGGGTTCTGGGCAGAACAAAAGGGAACCCCTGAACCAGCAAAAGCACTGTCAGTCCATGCGATCGTTCAATGGACAGACAGTGCTTTTGCTGTCTTAAGTGCCCAGATTCTTGTTATCCACTGCTCCGAATTTCCTGGAGATGAAAAGTGTCCCGCAAGCCGGTCCTCCACCGGACACGCCAACCGCTGACCTGCTGCTTTGCTAATGGTGACCTATGAAGTGTCCGTATAGGGTGTACGGTGAACTGTCCGGTGAAGGATCCCTATGTGACACACTGATCTACATGTCTAAGATCATGGTCGGTTACGCACGCGTGTCCACGGAGGAGCAAGACCTCACCGCCCAGCGTGATGCCCTGGCATCCCTCGGCGTTGAACCCGAACGCGTCTATGTTGATCATGGCTTTACCGGCAGGAACAAGAATCGCGCAGGACTTCACGAAGCCCTCGCCGCCTGCCGGGCCGGAGATACCTTCGTCGTTACCAAACTCGACCGCCTGGCCCGGTCCGTCCGAGACGCCCACGAGATAGCCGACGACCTCGCCAGACGCGAAATTAGACTCAGCATCGGTGGTTCCGTCCACGACCCCACCGACCCAATGGGCAAACTGCTGTTCAACGTCCTGGCGATGATCGCTGAGTTCGAAGCCGACCTCATCAGCATGCGCACCCGCGAAGGAATGAAGGTTGCCAAGGCCAACGGCCGACTCCGGGGAAAACAGCCAAAACTCACCGTGAAACAAGAAACACACCTCCTCGAACTGCACGATGCCGGCAAACACACCATGACCGAAATGGCAGAACTATTCTCCATCAGCCGATCCACCATCTACCGGGCCGTTGAACGCGACCAACGCAAGAAAACCGGCACAATCACTCCGTGACCTCTTCCTGCCACCACCGAAAGATGACGTGCGGCTCTCATCCGTTGCCCCACACTGCGAAAGCTTTGCGTCGGGCATTTCGCTTTTTCGCGAGCCCTATCCACGCCAGGATCGACACCGGGATGTCGTTAGCGTGAATTTCCGTACCGATCTTCCTCAGACCCCGACTTCAGGGAAAAAGAGTCTGAGGTCGTGCTCTATAAGCTGTCCCTCTACATTTATCCCGCGATGGTCTCGGCAATGCTGGTCAGACCGCTTGTGCAGGCAACCGTGGGCTCGGTGTACCGGGTTCCTTATTACTCAAAAAAGCTGATGGCGATCGGCTTTGCCTTCGGCGTGATCTCGCCTATGGGACATTTGGTGGAGCTATCGAACCGGCAGCTGGACTGGCTCACTGATTTGATTGTCTATCCGGCGATGCTGTTCGTGTTGGCAGGTGTGACATTGGGTTGGATCTCCACCACGCTGCACCGCCATAAAGTCCCCTTCTCCCCTCGTTTACACCACCAAAAGGTCTCCTAAACTCACCAGAACGCCGATGAGAGTTCCCGCCATGACTTGTGTGGGAGTGTGATGGCCGCTGCGGATTCTCGCCCATCCCACCAGAGCGATAATCACTACCGCGATCTGCGCTCCTGCAGGCAAGGCCAGCAGACAGTGCAGGGCTGCGAAGGTGGCCAGCGCCGCGTGGATGGAAAGCTTCCAAGCGAGGTTCACGATCCCGACGATGACCAATCCGGCAAGCATGAAAAGCACTTCGGCAATGATCTGGCCTGGCGCCGAAACCGCCAGCAGCACGGCGATTCCGCCAAGGATTGATATCAGGGTGATCAGCAGGATCGGCCAACGTTGCTGGCGTTGGGTGACGTGCACGTCGGTGACCTGTCCGCGCAGTCTCATCCAGATCAGCGCCGCCCAGGGAATCAGTCCGACGAAGAGCGTGGCCACCAAGGTTGGTGGCCACGCGACGTGGGCATGTCTTAGAGGAGTGCTCAGGAGTACGAGAGTGACTAGTGCAGGCGGTGAAGCAATGTTGCTGATGAATCTGGCGTATTTTTCCACCGCTTGAGCCTAGCAATCTGATCCCTCGGAACGATAATCTCATACGGGAGAGGGCTAGGAGCCCCCTGTGCCACTTTCACTACTGCTTCTCGCACTTCCTCGCAACGTTCCAATCACCTGATATACGCCAAGGCAGAAAGCCAGTGCCAGCACAAGATGAAGGGAAGACTCATTACTGGCCTTTAGCAACCACCCTTCCCATCCCTCAAGTTCTCCAGTAGCTATGCTTTGCATCGGGTTGCCTCGTTCAATAAACGCATAGCTGTACACGACAAGGGCCACGCTTGTGGAAAAGAAACCTATGGTCAAGGCAAGCTGATTGCTCGTCGGCAGACGCCGAGGCGCGTACCAAACAGCATAAGCCGCAAGCAGCCCAACCCCCATTACAGCAACTATCTGTAAGTACGGAACACTTGGATCTTGCACACCTACAAGTTCATTATTTAGGTTTAGAACCGCCCCTCCGCGCAACCCTATTGCTTGAGCGGTCAACACCCCAAGAGTGAGGACATAAATCAACGCTATCGCCACACCTGAAACAACAAATTTCACAGTCTTGGCGTAATTTTTAATCAACATCAGATCACTCCCTTTATTCCTAGGCGTCCTGATCTCATTTCACCCAGCAATCAAGCTTCGCGTCTCCACCGATTCCATGAAATGACCAGTAGCACTCACTTGACGCGTTTTCTTTCGCAACATGAACGATGTTGTTTATCAGCCCTGCCTCGGAAGTATTGGCGCTAACTACACGATAGCCAGGATGGGAGTAGTAAGTCTTGATCGTGTGCGTTCCGATGCCTAGCTGAACCGTGGAACTCCCGCCATACACCACTGCCCTGGGACCAGAATGCCTTCGAACGTTTTCTGGTGTACTAATGTTCTTTGCGTATTGGAAAGAAGCCGCATGGGCGGAAGTTACAGAAATCGACACTGCCACAAAGGCCATGATGGCGACTACAATTATGGCCAACCACCGCTTAGCTGACAATTCGATCGGCATCATTTGCCCTCACTGCTAGGACCATACTCGAGTGGAGTGAACTGGAAACTCTCACCGGATGAACGTTCGATTGTCTCGCCGGACAATTTGTCACTTGCTGCTGTATCGACAACAAGCAGGTCACTTTCTAGTTTTTTGGTCGCCTGACTAGACAACTTCACATCGCGATAGGCTCCGGTCTCGGCAATTTGCTCAGGACTAATATCCGATGGGAGTAAGTACGCTTCAATGATGTCCTCGGGAACTTCATACGATTGCCCAGTTGCCATGCCTATGCCTGATCTATGGAACCTCGGAAAATCCGCGCATGAAGAGGATGTTGACCAGCTGGTGTGGATCACAAGACACACATTGGATGGTTCGTCCTGCGCTACCCAATAGCTCGCTTTATCGTCTTCACCGAGGAACCGTGTCGAATCAGGATTCAAACCTCCTAACTCATCCAACACATCAAGGGGCAAACCTCTGTCTAATTCAGCCTGCGGCTCCGCCAACGCTGGGACTAGATCTTGGACCGCCATGTACGACTGGTCCGCTGCTGACACTGGCGCTGCTACTGCGACAAGGGCTAGAGCCATGACTCCCAACGCAGAAAATGCTTCTATCCTTCGCATTGCTCTCTCCTAACTTAGTACTTCACTTTGCAAGTTATCCTCAGTTGCCCAATATCTCCGGGCCTGTGAGGGAAATTCCAGAAGCACCTCTGATGCACGTCATATGCTCTTGTGAAGATCTGATTGATGGATGCTGCGGTGGTAAAACTTATTAGCTCATATGGAGCAGGTCGGTAGGTTTCTTGCGACACAGAAGCTGATGCTCCGTCCGCGCTAAAAGGCTGCAAGTTCACTACGGCACCGTTTATTGATGCTCTATACCCACTGCTTCGAGTTTGTAATTTCGATATCAGGGTGTCGTTTGCGTATGTGTATTGAGCCGCCTGAGCGGATCCAGTGGCAATTGCTACCAGAACCGTGGCGACTAATGCCGTTAGAACTGCAGCCACTAGTGCTGTTCTAACTCTTTTTGGGAGTGCCCAATGCATCCTTGACCACCATGGATAATTTGTCGTTTTGGGAATACCCTTTCCTTTTTCTGAAGATTCCCTGGCAGTCACGCTAGCATCTACAACATTTAAATCAAGGGTTGTATATAAAAACGAGATGCTGTACATGGTTTGAGAAATTATTAGACCACCCATAGGAAACCAAAGCCACGATCTCCAACCTTGGCGTCATCAGTAGTAAAATAGTCCTGGATACTGACCCTTCTATGCTTTCTGTCAATCCTTAGGCAGGGATTTTCACACTTTTTTCTTTAAGGAATGCCACGGGATTTATAATTTTCTTGCCGAGCCACACCTCAAAGTGGAGGTGATACCCGGTGGAGTTGCCATTGGTTCCGACTTTGCCAATGCGCTCCCCTGCTTCCATTTCGTCTCCGACGTTGGCGAGCACACCATTTTCGAACATATGCACGTAGAGTGTGCTGACCCGTTGCCCACCGATTTGTCCGTGGTCGATCTGAATCTGGCATGGGGATCGGCCAACCACCAGGTTGGAGCAGCTAGCCCGGATAACCTGGCCATCGGCTGCAGCATAGATCGGCGTGTCTTTCGGTGAGCTGAAGTCTTCACCTGCGTGCGGCCATTGACCCCGATTTTCACCATAGTTGTATTGGATTCTTGAAATGTTCTCCACGGGGAAGACCCATCCGGAATCGCTGGTGGGCCCATCATAGGGGTCGCCCGAGTCTGGTTTTCTGGTGTCGCCTCCGTCCTTGCATTGCGCGTAGGATTCGTCGTCTTCAGAGACTTCCACGGTGGCACCTTGCAGCGCGGCGTAGAGCAGTTCCGCGTCGGCACGCTGGCGCGCATAATTATCAGGCAGTCCCGACACTTGGACTTTTTCCGCGGCCAGCTCGTAAGGCAGCGATTCCCAGTCGGGCACCTTCTTCAGACGGCTGAAAAACGTGCCGGCTGCATAGGAAGGGTCCATGATCTGCTCAACGGTGCCCCATCCTGCACTCGGCCGTTGCTGCATGAGACTTAGCGCATCCCACGCGTGCCCGACTCCTTCATGAGGAAGATCCAGGGACTTCACCACAGTTTGACGTGCCTGTGCCCATTCGGGTTTCGTCATGATGCGGGAGCCTTCCTGGTACTCCCAGGACCCGTCGTTGGCGAGTATTTTCAGGGAGCTTTCTTGGATGGCGGTCATCAGGCCAATGATCGCGCCTTGCTGTTTGACTCCCGCTGTTTTTGCTTCGTTGATGATGATCGCAGCGTTGGTCAGTTGCTGTTTGTTGTAGGATCCAACGTCGGTGGTGGGCAGGTTTTTGACGTTGACTTCTTTCGGCACAGCCCCCTCTGGTGAACAGTCAGTTTCAATGTCGGCCTCGCTGCGGGGGCTGTCACCGAGGATAATAATTCCGCCAAAGACCAGCCCGAAGATCAGCACAGTAATCAAGCCCAAGACACCGAGGATTCCAGGGCGCTTCACGAAGGATCGCTCGTAATTTTCTCGACAATCCACTGTCCGTCTGCGCGGCTGAGCAGAAATTTCAACGAGTCAGCGTTTGTCTGCACGCTCACGGTGGCGATGGCCGGCGAGGAACCTTGAACCGGTTCTTGAACCTTCGCCACTTTCGTTGCCGTGATGTTGATGTTAGAGGTCTGTTGGAAAGTCTTCCGCGCGTTCTCTGAGAGGTAAGGCGCCAGTCCTTTGAACCACACGGCCTGCGAGAGATCCGGGCGGATTCTGACGGTCACGCGTGGGAGGAAAAAGCCGATCAGCGGACCGACGCAGAGAGCAATCACGACGGTGCCAACGCCAACCATGCCGCCCATGAACCACCCTGCAACCGCAACAGTGATTTCGATAGCCGTTCTGACCTTCCAGACCGGCTGACCCGAAATGCGCATCAAGCCCGTCATCAGTCCGTCTCGAGGGCCGGATCCAAACTGCGCGCCAAGATAGAGGGCGTCGAAGAAACTGTAGAGGATGATGCCGGTCGCGAAGTAGACGATCTGCATGGTGAGATTATCCGGAACGGGAAGTACGAGACCCATTGCGTCGGCAGCGAATCCAACGATGAAGACGTTCAGGAAAGTTCCCAGCCCCGGAAGCTCCTTGATTGGTATCCAAGCAAGCAACACCAGTACCGCAATGATATTGGTTGCCCACCCGAACGAGATGCTGAACGTATTTGCTACTCCTTCAGCTAAGACATTCCAGCTTGCTGCGCCTAGTCCGGACTGCACAAGGAGCATTACTGAAGCGCCATAGCCGGCCAGCCCCAAGAGCAGTTGCGGAATTCTGCGCAGCTTCCTGCCAGCTGAGAACTGCTGAAATGCATTCATCCGTACAAGGGTGGCAGGATTGTCACTTGCACTTTTCTTCTTCACAAAAACTACTTTCGATTAAAAACACTGCTCTAGCGGGGCTGAGAATTGAACCACCGTGGTTTGTCGGCTGAATCAGTGTGAGCGAGGAGCGTTGCAGTCCAAATCGCGGAGATCTGATCATTCCGAACTCACTACACCGACTGACTAACCATCGCTGACCTGATGTTATGCCCAAGTGGTTCGCATGACAAAACGTTAGGCCATACGTGGATAGACAGGTTTCAGGGTTCAGAGGGTCTGTGCGGCCCTCTCGCCGCCGAGTATCCGCGCATACCAGCACGTGCTCGCAGGCGGCGCTCCGGAGCGCCTCACAGGCCACTAAGCGGGTTGGCTGCCTCGTATGCGCGTGGTTCCAGTACTGCGGGCCTGGGGAAGCGGTCCAATGCTTGGGCGAGACGCTTCACGACAGCCGATGTGCTCAATGATCAGTTGGGAACGCCGCCACGTTCAACTGAATGCCCGGAGATGGTGGAGCTGCCCGCGAGGAAAGCCGGTTGCGGGGGAGCAGAGCGCAGCAATGCGCTGTTAAACCTAGAAGAGGGACACACCAACTGGTGTGCCCCTCTTCTTGTGACTAATGCGAGTCGAGCTTACTTCTCGATCGAGTCTTGCTTTTCACCCTCAACCTCATGGTGGCCGTGGGCTGCGTGTGCAGCTTCAAGCTCCGCTGGGGTAACTGGGGCAACACGATCTTCGAAGAAGAACTTCGAGATCGCCGCACGGCGCTTCTCCGAACCGGAGACGTGCCCTGCTGCATCCGGCTGTGCCGGAATGTACTTGTTGTCGTTGAAGTTGGTGAGGAGGTAACGCTTGTACACGTCGACTTCCTCGTGCTTCTCCGAGAAGCCACCCTCAGGGGACATCTGGATAATGCCAGCTTCACGACCGTGCAGTACGATCTCACGATCCTTGCGCTGCAGCGACAAGCAGATACGACGCGTCAACCAGAAGGCGAAGATTGGGCCCAGGAAGAACAGCGTACGCAACCAGTAGGTGACGTCATTCAGCGATATGTGGAAGTGAGTTGCGATCAAGTCAGACGAGGCAGCTGCCCACATCACGCAGTAGAAGACCACGCCAGCGGCACCCACCGCGGTACGGAATGGAGCGTTGCGCGGGCGGTCCAACAGGTGGTGCTCGCGGTTGTCCTTGGTGATCCAACGTTCGATCCATGGCCAGGCGAACATCACTGCGAACAGTGCGCCGGCAGGAACCAATGCAGGAAGCAGAACACTCAAGATCAAAGTGTTGTCGCCCCAAGGGAATGGAATAACCCATTCCAAGCTGAAGTTACCGAGGTAACCAGGCATCAAACGCAAGGCGCCATCGACGAAGCCGATGTACCAGTCGGGCTGGGTACCAGCAGAAACCGGCGATGGGTCATACGGACCGTAGTTCCAGACCGGGTTGATCTGGAAGAGCGCCGAAATGAATGCCACGATACCGAAGACGATGAAGAAGAAGCCACCGGCCTTCGCTGCGTATACCGGACCAACTGGGAAGCCAACAACGTTGTCGTTGGTGCGGCCTGGGCCAGGATACTGGGTGTGCTTGTGGGTCACAACCATGAACAGGTGGATCACCAGGAGCAAGATGATCACCGCAGGCACGATCATGATGTGCAGCGAGTACAAGCGGGGAATGACGTGCAAGCCCGGGAACTCTCCACCGAAGAAGAACATCGACAGGTAGGTACCAACGATAGGCAGTGCCTTCATCACACCATCGATAATGCGCAGACCGTTGCCGGAAAGCAGATCATCTGGGAGGGAGTAGCCGGTGAAACCAGCTGCAAGACCCATGATCAGCAGCACGCCGCCGACAACCCAGTTCAATTCACGTGGGCGACGGAAGGCGCCGGTGAAGAATACGCGCAGCATGTGCACGGACAGGGAAGCTACGAAGAGCAGTGCGGACCAGTGGTGAACCTGGCGCATGAACAAGCCGCCGCGAACATCAAAGGAGATGTCCAGGGTGGAAGCCATGGCGGTCGACATTCCAATGCCCTTCAGCGGCACGTACGAACCGTTGTAGGTCACGTGCGTCATCGAAGGATCGAAGAAGAAGGTTAGGAACGTGCCGGAGAGCAGCAACAGTACGAAGGTGTACAGCGCCACTTCACCAAACATGAAGGACCAGTGGTCAGGGAAGATCTTGCGACCGAATTCCTTGACCATGCCCGAAGCGCCAACGCGGGAATCGACGAAGTTCGCGATCCGTCCGGTAGCGGTCGAGGGGGTGTATTCATTAGGCGATGCCATGATTAACCACGCTCCCAGTAGCTTGGGCCTACAGGTTCGTGGAAATCGCTCTGGGCTACCAGGTAGCCGTCAGCGTCCACGGTAATAGGCAACTGCGGAAGTGCGTGTCCAGCCGGACCGAAGACTACCTTGCACTCGTTGGCAAGGTCGAAGGTCGACTGGTGGCAGGGGCACAGCAGGTGATGGGTGTGCTGCTCGTACAATGCGATCGGGCAACCCACGTGGGTGCAGATCTTCGAGTAGGCAACAATGCCATCTACATGCCAGTCTTCGCGGCCCTCGGAGATGTTCATCTCCTGCGGGTCCATGCGCATGAGCAGCACAACGGCCTTGGCCTTTTCGTTGAGCATGTTCTCTGCTTCTTCCAGACCCTCAGGGATCACGTGGAAAGCGGAGCCAAGCTGCACGTCCGAGGCCTTGATCGGGGTACCCGATGGATCGCGAGTCAGACGAACGCCGGTGTCCCACAGAGTGTGACGCATGGAATCGATCATCTCGTGCGCGGTCTTACCGGTACGGTCCAGGTCGCGGAACATGAAGATTGCGGGGATCGGAGCCAAGGCAATGGCACCGATCAAGGTGTTGCGGATCAGCGGACGGCGCTTGATACCACTCTCATCGATGACCGTGTCGATGATATCGACTGCATCCTGGCGATCTGCTTCGGAGCTGATCTCGTGACGTGATTCAACGAGTTCGTGGTCCGGCATCAGAGTCTTGGCCCAGTGAACAATACCTACACCGATACCGAGCATCGCGAATGCGGTGCCCAGGCCCAGTGCAGCGTTCTGCACACGCAGTTCAGCGAAGGTCATTTCACCCAGGTGGCCCAGGACGAAGTAAGCCACGAAGAAGAACAGCGTGCCAATGATGGAGATGGTAAATAGCAGCGCAACTTGGCGCTCGTGTCGCTTGGCTGCGCGCGGATCGCGATCTGCGAGACGCGGACGATGTGGGGGGAGTCCTGGATCGGCAAACCGGTCCTGAGCTACATCGTCAGCCTTAGCAACGGTGCCCGATTCTTCGGGACTGCCGTGACTATGGTCGCCCATGTTTCTCTCTCATCCTTCTGTTAGGAATATATGTACGTAGTGATGTTTGCGGTTTTCACCGCGAAAGCCTTAGGAAGGACGCGAGGTCAACCAAATGGTGAAGGCGATAATGATGCCCAAACCGGCGGTCCATACGAAGAGGCCTTCAGCCACTGGACCCAGGGATCCAAGCGCAGCGCCACCGGCAGAGCCATTAGCTTCGATGGTCTTCAGGAAGGTGACAACGTCACGCTTCTCGTCCGGGGTGATGTTCGAGTCGTTGAACACTGGCATGTTCTGCGGACCGGTAGCCATCGCTTCGTAAATGTGCTTCTCTGAGACGCCGGCCAGCGTCGGTGCGAACTTGCCGCGGGTCAACGCGCCACCTGCGGCAGCAGCGTTGTGGCACATTGCGCAGTTCACGCGGAATACGGTGCCACCGTGGGCTGCGTCGCCCTTGGTGGTGTCCAAATATTCTTCGTCCGGAATAGCTGGACCTGCGCCTAGGCTCGCAACATAGGCCGACATCTGCGAGATCTGGTCTTCGTCAAACTGAACTGGCTTAACCTGGGCCTGCGGGCCCTGCATCTGCATTGGCATACGGCCGGTGCCTACCTGGAAGTCAACCGCTGCGGCGCCGACGCCGATCAGCGAGGGGCCTTCCTCGGAGCCTTCGGCGTTCATGCCGTGGCAGGTGGCGCAGTTGGCTACGAAAAGCTTCTGGCCTTCCTCTACATCGGCTGCCGATGCAGAAGTGGTTTCCGCTGCCTTCGCTTCGCTTACGCTACCGGCTGCAGTGTAAAGACTGCCGGTGACCAGCAATCCGAACAACAGCAGGGCCACAGCGGCGAGCGGGTGGCGGCGCTTTTTCGAAAGAGCCTTCACTTGCTGGTTCCTCACTTAGTTTCTTGGTGTGGTGTTGCCATACTTCTGTGGAGGCAACTGATGGATATTAGTTGCCTACTGCAAGAAGTAGATGATCGCAAAGAGCGCGATCCACACAACGTCAACGAAGTGCCAGTAGTAAGACACAACGATGGCGCCGGTCGCTTCAAAGTGACCAAACTTCTTAGCTAGCATTCCTCGACCAATAATTAGCAAGAATGCTATTAGGCCACCGAGCACGTGAATGCCGTGGAAGCCAGTGGTGATGTAGAACGAGGAAGCGTACGAGTTCGAGTTCAGTGCTACGCCTTCGCTTACCAGCACGGCGTATTCGTAAGCCTGAACAGAGACGAAGATCGCGCCGAGAATGAAGGTAAGGATGAACCATTCGATCATTCCCCATTCCTTGAACTTGAAAAGTCCACCGGAACGGCGAGGCTTGAATTCTTCGGCTTTGAACACGCCAATCTGGCACGAGAACGAGCTGGACACCAGAATCAAGGTGTTAATCAGCGCGAACGGTACGTTCAGCTTTGCGGTTTCGGTCGCCCAAAGCTCGGGCGCGGCAGCCCGGAGGCTGAAGTACATGGCGAAGAGGGCGGCGAAGAACATGAGCTCGCTGGAGAGCCACACCATCGTTCCCACCGACACCATGTTTGGGCGGTTCGGCGCATGTGGCGCCGTCGTATTTGGGGCATGAGTCGCAGTTGTCACACTGTCATTATGTCTCTAAACAGGCCTCAGATACCAATGCAAACCATGGTTGAATGAGGTTTTCTACGACACACTTAGAGAACAACCGCGGAAACACGCGGAAGTAGCCGACAAACTCTTTCTACAATTCGTAGAGCTTGATCCGGCGCGCCGCACGAAACAATCGTTTATGAAACATAAACGTGCCCTAATTAGGGGTATTTTCGGCGATAAGTTCGCTGTCTTGCGGCACATCACGCAACGACACGAAGTAGCAGCGGGGGAGCAGCATCGATAGGCTTACGTACGTGTCAACGAGCCTTGCAAACGAAAAGTTCCCAACGTGGCCAGATCTTTTGGCTTCCCTGATTAGCGGAGAGAACCTAAGCCGCGAACAAGCGGCCTGGGCGATGAACGAAATCATGACCGGAGAAGCTAGCGACGTCCAGATCGCCGGCTTCCTTGTTGCGCTCCGCGCCAAGGGCGAGACCGTGGCGGAATTGACCGGTCTGGTCGACTCCATGGTGGCCAACGCGCGCGAGCTGACCATCGATGCACAAACGCTAGACATTGTTGGCACCGGTGGCGATCGCCAGAACACGGTGAACATCTCGACCATGTCTACCTTGGTGTGCGCCGGCGCCGGGGTGAAGATCGTAAAGCACGGAAATCGCGCTTCCTCTTCCTCTTCGGGTTCTGCCGATGTGCTCGAGGCGCTCGACGTGCATCTCGATGTACCGATCGAACGCCTGGTCGACGTTTATGACGAGGTGGGCATCGCATTCTGCTTTGCCAATATTTTCCACCCTTCGATGCGCCATGTTGCCGGTGCGCGTCGCGGGCTGCGGGTGCCTACCGCCTTCAACTTCATGGGACCGCTAACTAACCCGGCGCTTCCCAGCGCTTCGGCCATTGGCTGCTCGGACTTGCGCATGGCACCGATCATGGCAGGGGTTCTCGCTAGCCGAGGGTCGCGCGGATTGGTCTTCCGCGGCGATGATGGCCTGGATGAGCTCACCACCACCGCGCCCAATATGGTGTGGGAGGTGCGCGAGGGCAAGGTGGAAGAGTTCGCTTTTGACGCACAAGACCTGGGCATTGCGCGCGCGACGCTGGATGACCTGCGCGGGGCAGATGCCGCCTTTAATGCGGGAGTGGTCCGCGATATCGTCTCCGGTGCAACCGGTCCGGTGCGAGATGCCGTGGTGCTGAACTCCGCCGCGGGCATGGTCGCCTTTGCGCAGGATGCCCAGGGAAGTTTTCAGGACCGGATGCGCGCGGCAATGCTCCGCGCGGAGCATTCGCTCGATTCGGGCGCCGCCGCGAAGGCCTTGAATACCTGGTCGGCAACAACTTCCAAGATCGTCGGAAAGTAGAACGATCGTACAAGAAAGGGAGCTTGTCTCGGATGCCTGGCAATCCGAGACAAGCTCCCTTTCTTGTGGGAACAGACTCTTAGTCGTCTAGACCCAGCGAGAAGGCCGCCTCTAGATCGTGTGCCGAGTAGGCACGGAAGGCAATGTGCGTCTGCGTCTGGCGGATGCCAGGAATCTTCGACAGTCGATTGGCAATTACCTCGGCCAAGTCCTCGTGCTTGTGGACGCGTGCCACGGCGATGAGATCCCAGTCGCCGGCGACGGAATACACCTCGCTAATTCCTTCGATTTCCGAGATCTGCTTCGCCGACTCAGGAATACTGTCGGTTGCCGTCTGAATCATGACGAATGCGGTAACCATGAAAACCTCTCAACGTTAGAATTTTCCCCGCTTTTGGGGTTTTGCTTCATGAAATAACTCTAGTGCACTGCGCAGAGGAGTCCCATGTGTGAGTCAAGCCTATGCGTGGCATTAAACAATCTTTAACTTTTGTAAAAAATAATACAAGGTATTAGGATTGTAGGTATGATCGTATTAACTATCGACCAGCGTCGATCGCGTCAAGGCGAGGACAAGGTTGAAGCGCTAATAGAGCAGGCCAACTCCACGGTCTCGCACATTAGGCCGTTCCAGCGTACGGCGGGCGATGAAGTCCAAGCCGTCTTCGATGACGCAATGGAAGCAATCCATCTCGCCGTTATGATGGCCGCTTCGGGGGATTGGAGCGTTGGCCTTGGCTTTGGCCAAGTAGAACTCCCGCTGCCCAAAGAAACTCGTGCCGGCAGGGGACCGGCGTTCGTATTCGCCAGAGATGCGGTGGAACGAGCCAAGAACACGAACGCACACGTGGCTGTCGAAGGACCCACGGAAGAAGCGACTCGACTGGAAGCAGAACTCCAGCTCACCGCTTGCATCATTTCCAAACGGCGGGCGACGGCTTGGGAAGCCGGAACGTTAGCCGATCAGGGGCTGACCCAACAACAAATTGCCGCGCGCCTGGGCATCACCCAGCAGGCCGTCTCATCTAGGCTTTCAGCAGCACTATGGTTCGAAGCGAATCGCATGATGGAGGAAGCCACCAAATCTTTGTCCAAGCAACTGCGACAGATAGGGGAGTGACCATGCTCTGGGTTGCCTGGTCCGTACTTGTATTGGCCGTAGTGATCGCCGTGGCCGCCAGCTTCCTCGGCGGGGCACAGGGCGCTAAGGCGAAGTTCCGCAATGTACTCACGGTCATTGCCGCAATGGCTGCCGTAGTGACGTTAATCCTGGGACTTGCCGCCCGCCCGGACGAAGGCCCAGCCGCCGTTCCCGAAGTACTGATCATCGCGGTCAGCGTGCTTTTTGCCGTAAGCTTCGGCGGACCGCTCACCGAATTGATTTTCCAGTTGGCCTCGCGCCAGGACCAGGTGGAAGAAAGCCCAAAGACCGATGCCTCGCCACTGCGTGGCGGCTTGTGGATCGGACTGCTGGAGCGCTCTGCGGTAGTTGCGACGCTCTGGGCACATTGGCCGGAAGGCATCGCGGTCGTACTTGCGGTTAAGGGCCTTGGCCGTTTCTCCGAACTGAAAAACCATCAGGCAGCCGAGCAGTTCATCTTGGGAACGTTTTCAAGTTGCCTAGTCGCCGCCGCCGGCTATGGCCTAGGCATACTACTTCTTCACTGAGCGAAGAGCCACGAGCTTGCAGACGAGACGTCGCCCCATCAAGAAGAGTCCAAGCGCCAAAACCGTCACGATGATAAACGGCAGGGCAGCTGTCGAATTCATCGCCACCCGCAAGGCAAGTCCAAGAGCCACGGTGCCTAGCCAGACGAGAACACCGGTTGGCCATAGTCGGTTGATGGTCACCCACGGCCGGGAAATCAGCGTCATGATCAGGTAGGCGATCAGGAATGGTAGGGCCGTCATCAATATTCCACTGATTGACAGCGCGTGCTCATGTTCGCGTCGCCCCAGAAGCGCAAAGAGAACAATGAGCACAAGATCGATGCCGGCCCACAACGGCCATTTGCGAATATTTTCAGACATGATTCCATCTTAGGCAATGGCCTGAACGGATTGTGTTCCGATCAGCATCGAGCCCCGTCGCCTTCGCCACAAAAGCGCTGCGCTGCTGGCGGGCTCCGCAGATCGTTAGACTGAGAGGCATGAGAAGCTGGCCTGGTGAAGTTTGGATGGAACGGCACCAGATTGTTCTCTATTTAGCTGCGATACTCGGCGGCTGCCTGCTCGGACTGTGGTTGCCCGCGGGCAAACCCGTTCTGGAAATCACGATCAATCCACTGATTGGGCTCTTGCTTTATGCCACGTTCTTGGCCTTGCCGCTAGGAAAACTCGGCTCTGCGTTCAAAGACCTGAAGTTTCTCGGTGCGCTGGTACTCGTGAATTTCCTCTTGGTTCCCCTCGTCGTCTTTGGCCTATCGCGCTTCGTGCAAAACGATCAGGCACTCCTGGTTGGCGTCCTGCTGGTGCTGTTGGCTCCCTGCGTGGACTATGTCATTGTGTTCACGAACATTGCCGGGGGAGCAGGCCATCGGCTGCTGGCCGCAACACCGTTGCTGATGATATTGCAGATGCTTCTGATACCAGCGTTTATCTTCTTGGTAATGGGCCCAAAAGCAGTGGAACTGTTCGCGCCAGGAAAGTTTCTGGGCGCCTTTCTGGGGCTCATCGTTCTCCCTCTGGTTGCGGCTACGCTGACCAGGTTTTTAGCCCAACGATCACCCCAAGCCGGTACCCTTATCTCGGCCGCCCAGTGGTTAATGGTGCCTCTCATGATGGCGACTCTTGCCGCGGTCGTAGGATCGCAGATCGCCCTCGTGGCGACGGAGCTGCAGCAAGTGCTACGTGTCCTGCCGATATTTGTGGCTTTCGCGATCATCATGGCTGCCGCCGGAACGCTTGTCGCCAAATTATCGAATTCCGATGTTGCTGCGGGTCGCGCATTGGTCTTCAGCGGAATCACCCGAAACTCGTTAGTCGTTTTGCCCTTGGCTCTGGCCTTGCCGGCAAAATACGAACTGGCACCCACGGTTGTGGTCACCCAGACGCTGGTAGAACTGCTGTGCATGTTGATACTCATACGTTTGGTTCCGAAAATTCTCCGGCAGACAAATCCTGTCCGGAACTAGGTGAGCACTCGGCTCCACGCCAGCCGAATTTGGCTCAACGCGCAAACCCGTCGACGATCTGCTCCAGCACCTGCACGCCGACGCCGAGGCCGTCTTCGGCTCGAATTGCCGCGCCTAGCCCGGCGGCGCGGATCGCGTAGGAGTCCGTGCGGACAAGGTCGCCGAGACGATCGTTCAGGCCGGTAACCAAGTTCCTGGCCGGTAGCGGAGCCGGCCCGACCCCCAGCGCGTGCAATCGCGCGCCCCAGAACGGCTGGTCTCCAAGGAACGGGACAACTAGTGTCGGCCGCCCCGACCGCAGCCCGGCCGCTGTCGAGCCGGCACCGCCGTGGTGCACTACCGCCGAGACGCGCGGGAAGAGCCATTGGTGGGCAGCGCCCTCCATGACGAGGACATCGTCCGTCCCGGACTCGCCCGCGGTGATCCCGCCCCACCCGGTCGCAACGATCCCGCGCAAACCGTTAATCCGCAGCGCGGCCAAAATCGCCTGCCGGCGTTCGTTTGCCCCCTTGCCAAAGCCCATGGAACCGAACCCGACATACACCGGAGGGGATCCATTCGCGAGAAAGTCCACCAGCTGTGCCGGTGGCTCCCAATTGGAGTCATCACCTTGATCCAGGAACCAGTATCCAGTGACGTGGGCCGAGGATGGGTAGTCGCGGGGGATTGGCAGCACGTGTTTGCTGTATGGGTACAGGACGTGGACCGGGCTCCCGTCGGGATTCTTGAGCGGGTCCGCGAGGCGTGCAACGCGGCCCAGACCGACCTCGCGCCGGAAATCATTGATCATGGCGCCGTAGAGGATCCCAGTCATCCGCCTGAATTCAAAAGTCGCACGGTTACCCCACGCCCCGAAGGAGGCGCCGCCGAGGAAAGGCACCGGATGCGCACGCGTCGGGGTGAAAAACGGGAGCGGGAGGGAAAGCACGCCGGGCACACCCAGCGCCTGCGCGATGTGCTGCCCGGCCAAGCACTTGGGGTGGTACACCACGATGTCCGGGCGCAAGGACTGCGCGGCAGCCCAGCATTCCGAGTTCAGCTCGCGCATCGCGGAGGTCATGATTCCCAGGGTCTTCAGCGCGTCGCGCGGACCGCGCAGCTCGGGCAAGACCTCGCGCAGCAGACGCAGCATCTCGGAACCGCAGGGGTAGTGCGTGACGCTTCCGGCTCCGCCCTGCGGTACCAGATCCGCGAACCGCTCGGGGACTGCAAAGGTGACGTCGTGCCCGGAACGTGCCAGCTCACCGGCCAGGGCGGCATAGGGCTGGATGTCGCCGCGAGTACCGAACGACATGATCAAGACGCGCATGGCTAGTTCCTTCCCGACGGGACCACCTGGCGAGCAGGCTTCCCGGCACACCGCCAATGCTACTCCTGCCGGAATTCCAGGGACCGCCGTAGAATCCGGAGAAACAGCGCGTGACCAACCGGCCCTGGTAATGCGTAGCTGAACAGGGACTTGCTGGCGGCAGCGATTCGCTGCGGAAGGCAGATCATTGGTGAGGGAACTGAAGACGATGCGGTTGTTTGTGAAGCTCCGCGCTCGGTGGCGGCGCCTCGCGATCGAGGGGTGCCGCGCCCCACATTTCGTTTACCGATCGGTGCCGGGCTGTTGAATCGCTGCCATGTCGGCGGTTTCTGCAAGTAAGAAGGCCGGGACCGGAGGCTAGTAGCCCGCGCCCCGTTCAGCAGGGAAGCACGTCTGGACTTGGGACGGGCGTTCGCCGTGGGCAACAAGCAGAAAGCGCTATTCCTCTCAGCCTGCCTTCTTCTGTGTCGTTGCGAACTCTTGTCCGGCCTTGGTGCCGCCATCGACCAGAATATCGATCCCGGTCAGGTAGCCAGGTGCTTCACTGGCGCAGAACGCGATAACAGCCGCGACTTCCTCGGGCTTGCCGAATCGCTTGATTGCTGCCGACTTGATGAGGTCGCCGGCCCCGTGGTTCTCCTCCAGACGCCCCATTGCGGTGTCGAAGCTCCCCGGGGAGACCGAAACGACCCGTGCTCCCAACTCGCCGAACCGCGCCGCAACGAAACGGCTGTACCAGTGGACGAAGTTCTTGCTGATCGCGTAGGCCAGACCAGCTTTCAGCTTTGGGCCGACGAGCCTCGCTCGCTTAACGATCGCTTGCTCAAAGGCGTCGGGCTGTTGCTCGGCGCGTCGGAAAGCACGCGACGGAATCAGCAGCTTGGGAATGCTATGCCCGGCGGTTGATGCCACATTGACCAGTGCGTCGCCGGTGGCCGCCCTGGAGAGAAACGCCTGCGCAATGTTGACTGTGCCAGTTGCATTTATGCGGGCGATGCGTTCAGCCGTACCCATTTGCGGACTGATGCCAGCGGCGTGGACCACCGCGCGAACGTGGCTTCCCTCAGAGACCGCGCACTGAAAAAGGTGCTCGACGGACGCTTTCTCGGCAATATCGCACACTATGCCCGTTGCATCGATTCCGGCCATATCCAGCTCGCGCACTGCATCATCGAGGCGCGTCTGGTCGAGGTCTGCCAGTACGATTCGGTGGTCGCGCCCCATGAGTCTTGCCGTTGCTATTCCCATGCCGCCGGTCCCACCAGTGATGATTACTGTCGGTAGTTCAATTGACATGGCGGTCCTCTTCATTTGGGAAGGCAGGGGATTGTGCCCTAGTTGGTAGACAGCTGGAAATTCGGGTTGAGTACAGAGCTGCAATATCGCTGGTTCCTAGCCGTAGCCATCGTTTGACTGATGGCTGCGGATGTCCCGGGTGCCGGGCCAGCGGATCAGCTGTGTTGCTGCGTTCCACGTCGAGGTCTGGCTGATCAGGATTCTAGCGTAATCTTCTTGGATCGTCGCGGGCCGGTTCCATGCCTAATAGTCTAAGCACCACTAGGACTAATTCCGTCTGGAAGGTTCTGAGTCATCTGAACCGAGGCGGGGGAGCGCGGAGCCGATCCCGGACATCGACCCGATTGACCCGCGTTTGGTAGAACGCTTCCAAGTGTTCGGGACTAGTGGTTGTCGCGGGTGTAGCAAAACAACCTCGCACCAAAATGCATTGGGCAGCCGGGCCGACACATCCATGGTCTATTGCAGGGTGCTAGCCGCGTCCGCCCGGAGGGCCAAGGACCAGCATGGTCGAGAAAATCCCGACTACCGCAAGCAACAGGATCGCTCCGGTCAGCACCGGACGGCCCACCATCCAACGCATGGCTGCATCGGTCCATTTTCTGTCATCAGGATGGTCGCTCGCAGTTGTGCGCCATGCGCCAACGAGCTTTCCCTTGTTCTCCAGCCACTTATCAAAGGGGATAGTGAGGTAAGGAATGATCGAGGTAGCCGCGGCGCCGATAATGAGACGTTTGCTCCAGCGCTGGTTCATGCCTACGAGAACCGACATGACCACGTAGGACAGGAAGACAAACCCATGGATAAAACCGGCAATGGATACGGGCCAATCGCCGACCTTTACCCCGTATTTTAGGATCATTGCGATGATGAGCATAGTCCAGGTGACGGCTTCGGCTCTGGCAACGGTGCGATAGAGGGCGCTTGGAGACATGGGCTGATTTCAGTCCTTGAGTGGTGGGGGAGAACAACTTCGAGATTATCTCTGCCTATAGACTATCGGCTCAGACTACGTGTGTTTAATTCGCGCATTCCGTTCAATCTGACAGCGCGTGAGCTGGCGCATTTTGCTTCCGCAGAAATGAGTTCCGCCATCTGTATGCCTTGCTTCTAAAAACAGTTGCCAACAGTCGCTATTTGGCAATCGATTCCCGCATCCGTGAAACCGATATCCTTGCCGTCCGGAGAGAATTATCCGCCCATATTGAACTGGATCTGCCTCAACTAAAATGAGACAGAAATTTGAATGCCCCCAACTGCAATTAGCCGGGGCAAATGCCATGAGCAAGACCGCCATGGGGAGTGCCAGATTTCCGTTACTTTACATAATGTAGATTATCGGCTCTATAGGCAAGGGTTGAGTAGGGGCGATTACTAGCTGCTTGGCGCAGGATTGATTCGGGCAATGCACCGCCGTGACTCGGCGTCGCCTAGATGGCCGGCTCGTCTTCATTGCTGATGCGAAGTCGGTATTCGGCGAAGTCCAATGTCTGCCCGATGAATTTCTTGAGTCGCTCGTCTTGCATCGAGTAGATGACGTGCCGACCGGATTTGCGCGTCTGCAGCACTCCGGTGGTCCGAAGCCTCGCAAGCAGCTGGCCAGCAACAGTTGGGCTGACTCCAACGAATTGCGAAAGCTCCGATAAGGAATGCTCTGCCTTGGTCAGCGCCCAAAGCATTTGCAGCCTGGCTGGATCCGACAAGGTCTTGAGGATCGTCATGGACATGTCGAGCAGATCATTGGATATGATGTCCTCGCGTGTTGGCAACCCAGCGTATTCACTGGTCATGATCCTCACTCCTCGACTAGGCGCTTGGCCGGAGTTTGTGATGCCAACGACTCGCCGCACAAAGAGGCCTCGGTGCAACCATTATGGTCACGAGAACGAATAAAGCGATAGCCAAGTCATGACTTTATGATTGCCTTGATCATAGGCGCGTCGAATGAGCGAGCCACTCCCCTAATAATACTTGAAGCTTAAATTACTGTAAATAGCTTGCTGACATGGTGCATTGCATACATTGCCGAATTTCTGTCAAGGTCACCTTACCTGCTTGGTCCCTCGTGCTCGCTGACATCGGCGTGAAGAAAATTGGCAGTCGCTAGAGCTAATGGGAAGATTTAGTCATGCCTTCACTTCTGCCTGCTAGATTGCTGCGCACCCGTCGAGTCGCGCAACGTAGGCGGCGTGTAATTTCGGCTCTGCAACGCCAGAGCTTCAGCCTCGATCAGCGTCAGCGAGATCTCGTCCAACTGCTGAGTCAAAAGTTTGCAAACCCGTCGGCTCAAGCCACACGTGGCGTCTACGTTTATGGTCCGCCGGGACGTGGCAAGTCGATGCTGCTAGACGCTTTCTGCGCGGATCTGGATCAGACCGTCACCGCGCGCTACCACTTCCATGAGTTCTTCCGGGCGATCAACAAGCCAGGCGAGCATGCCGAGAAGCAGAGCCTTGGCTCGGTTTTTGCGCAGGGGTTGGAGCGTGAACTGACCGGCATCAAAATATTGCTGTTCGATGAGTTCCATTGCGTTGAACCAGGTGATGCCATGTTCATGGCCAAACTCGTCAGCTACTGCCAAGAACATGAAATTTTCCTGGTTACGACCTCGAATTACGAGCCAGAGAAGCTTCTGGATGACGAGTACTTCCACCATCTCGCGGAGCCCACCATTGAGCTAATTCGTTCAACTTTTGATGTCTTCGAGCTGGATGCAGCCGTGGATTACCGCACGCTAGCGGCACCGGCTGGAATGCGTCGCGAAGGCTACCGCGCTGGCACGCTCAACCCGGGGTACTCCCCTATTGACGAATCAGATTTTGATGTGCACATTGAGGTTGGCTACGACAAAATCGGCCCCGCTAGATACCGCGGAGCAACCATTGAAATTTCTTTTGACCAGCTCTGCCGCACCCGCCGGAATACCGCGGACTACCTCGCCCTCGCCTCCCGATTCAGCTGCTGGCACATCACCTCGGTACCCTCAAGCCAGGCCATGCCAATGGACGAGGAACGGCGTTTCGCCAACCTCATAGACGTGTTCTATGACCGGGACCTGGAGGTGCACCTTTACACCCAAGATCGATTAGAACATCTGGGACACAGGCTGCACGACACAGAACGCGCCCGGCTCGAGTCGCGTTTGGCGCAATTGCAATATTCAGAAGAAGCGACTGATCGGATCACCCAGTGAATGACCGCAAAGTTCTAGATGCCAAAGACCTCACCGATCTGGTGGTGGGGATCTTGGCAGAGTCCAAGGATCAAGTAGTCCCGATAGTCCAGCTGGGGCACCCGGTACTGCGCCAACAAGCTCAGCACTACGCGGGTCAGCTGCCCGCAGAGCTTCTCAACGAACTGCTGGCGGTCATGCGAGCGACCATGTACGCCGCTCCCGGGGTTGGGCTCGCAGCGCCGCAGATCGGCATCCCCTTGCAGATTGCGGTGCTCGAAGACTTGTACCCGATCGACGAGGAATCTGCTGCGCTACGCGAACGCACTCCCTTGGAATATCTGGAAATCTTCAATCCCAGCTATCGTGCAGCCGGTAAGCGCGAGGCGGTCTTCTATGAGGGCTGCCTGTCTTTCGAAGGATTCCAAGCTGTAGTTCATCGCCCCGCAGAGATCATCTCTAGTTACAGTGACCGCGAGGGATCAATGGTCACCCGTGAATTCTCTGGTTGGCAAGCACGAATTGTGCAACATGAAACGGATCACCTAGCGGGCACCGTCTACATCGACAAGGCGCTCACGCGTTCACTGATCGGCGAAACCGAACTGTACCGCTACCCAGGACTTGATCTGGGCCAGGCCCGAGAAGAGCTGAAATTCTAATGTCGAATAGCACCACGGTCCTGTGCCCGGTCTGCGATCAGTCCCTGGTCCTATCCACCGAGCCGCGACGCAGCCTGAACTGCCCGGACGGACACCGTTTTGATGCGGCTAGGCAAGGGTATTTCAACTTCTTAACTGGCCGCGGGACAAACTTCATCGAAGATACTGGGCCAATGGTCAACGCCCGCGAGAACTTCCAGAACCAAGGGCACTACGCGCCCTTGGCGAAGGAGCTCAGTGCTTCCATTGCCGGACACCATCCAGAGAACAAGCTTGACGTGCTCGACGCCGGCGCCGGAACTGGCTACTACCTGGGCGAAATGATCGCTTCGGCATCCGCAGCCGAGGTTGACGCGCTGGCCTTGGACATTTCACGCTATGCCATGCGGAGGGCGGCGAAACTGCCACATACGCTGGCCATGGTGTGGGATGTCTGGCGTCGCCTACCGTCGGCAGATCAATCGCGGGACGTGGTCCTGAACTGCTTTGCCCCACATAATCCAGCAGAGTTTCAGCGCGTCCTACGCAAACGCGGTGTCTGCTTGGTGGTCACCGCGGCGCAGGACCATCTGCAAGAGATCCGTGAGTCATTGGGAATGCTTGGGATCGCAGAAAACAAAGAGGCATCATTAATCGAAAAGTTCGGTGCCGCGGGATTGCGGCACCAGCAGTCGACAAACTTGAGCTATGCGATGGACCTGCAGACCAGCGACCTGTTCAACTTGGCCTTCATGGGACCGGCAGGACATCACCTCTCCCCCGAGGATTTACGCGCTAAGACCGAATCCCTCGGAGCGCAAAGAGTCAACGCATCCTTTGGAGTACATATATTCGTCCGCGAAGGCTAGAAAATACCCCAAAATGACTACCGCTTTTCTTGTCTCATTACGGCAGAATGGAGCAAAGGCCACTCGCAATTGGCCCTTGCTCTTTTGAACAAAGGTGGATGCCATGACAACGGCAGAATGGATTATCAGCAATGCCTGGGTCATTTGGCTCGCGCTATTCCTGCTGTTGGCCATAATTGAAATGATCTCGCTGGATCTTTACTTCGTCATGCTTGGCGTAGGCGCGTTGGGCGGTGTCGCCGTAGCGCTTTTCGACGGACCTATCTGGTTGCAAGTAGTCGTTTTCTGTTTAATGTCGCTGTTGATGATCTTCTTGGTCAGGCCGGTTGCCATTAAGCACCTGAAGAAATCGCCCGAAGGCTTCCGAACGAATATTGAGCGCTTGATCGGACAGGATGCGCTGATTCTGGAACCTACATCGCGTCTGTCCGGATCTGCAAAAATTGCCGGTGAAATCTGGACCGCCCGAGCCGAAGCGAATGCGGCGACCATGTCGCCAGGTTCCTACGCGGTAGTCAGCCGCATCCAGGGCGCCACCGCGTACCTCAACCCCGCGCCGAAAGACGAAGCCTAGCTTCGCCACGGTTTAACCCCTCCATTACTACGCACTAGGAAAGAGAGTACACACCATGCAAAATGGATTTGGCACGACAATTGTACTTGTCGTCCTGGCGATCTTCGTGATCGTTGTTCTGTTGCGCAGTGTTCGTATCGTGCCGCAAGCACGCGCTGGCATTGTGGAACGTCTCGGCAAATACAATCGAACCCTCAACCCGGGGCTGACGCTACTGATCCCATTCGTGGATCGACTGCTGCCAATGCTTGATCTGCGTGAGCAGGTTGTTTCCTTCCCACCGCAGCCGGTGATTACCGAAGACAACCTCGTGGTCTCGATCGATACCGTGATCTACTACCAGATCACCGAACCACGCGCCGCCACCTACGAAATCGCTAATTACATTCAGGCGGTAGAGCAGCTCACCACCACCACGCTTCGTAACGTCGTCGGTGGCTTGAACCTGGAAGAGGCTTTGACCAGCCGCGACCAGATCAACGGCCAGCTGCGTGGTGTCTTGGACGAAGCTACCGGCAAATGGGGCATTCGTGTCTCTCGCGTCGAGCTGAAGGCCATCGATCCACCCATCTCGATCCAGGATTCGATGGAGAAGCAGATGCGCGCGGATCGAGATCGCCGTGCGGCGATCCTGACCGCCGAAGGCGTCAAGCAGTCCTCGATCCTGACCGCCGAAGGCCAGCGCCAGTCTTCGATCCTGAAGGCCGAAGGTGATGCCCAGGCATCGATCTTGCGCGCAGATGGCGAATCCCAAGCCATTCAGAAGGTCTTCGATGCAATTCACGCCGGTAAGCCGGATTCCGAATTGCTCGCGTACCAGTACCTGCAGACCTTGCCGAAACTGGCCGAGGGTACGAGCAACACGCTCTGGGTTATCCCTAGCGAGCTGACCGAGGCCTTGAAGGGTATTGGCGGCGCGTTCAGCAACAGCCAGAACCCGGGCGAAGGACCGGTAGAGCCGCCAAAAAACAACTCGGGAATCTAATTTCAGAGCATGTAGGGTGAAATATCATCAGTTCGATGGCGGGGTGCGCATGACGTACCCCGCCATCGACGCGTATAATGGATGTTTTGGTGTCGCGAATATTCCCTGGGAATTATTTAGTGAGACCAATCGTTGGTACGTGTAGCGAATTCTTTAAAACACCGCGGAGGGAAATCATGAGCGATCGCAGCCTACGAGGCATGCGCCTGGGTGCACAGAGCATGGAATCTGAGGCAGGTGTGGAGCCGGCTGCCCGTCAGCGTGTGGAGTACCGTACCGAAGAGGGCGAAGGTATTTTCATCGTCTTCGCAGCCGAAGCCGAAATTCCTGCCACTTGGCTCACCAAGAGCGGCAAAGAGGCAAAGCTGGTCCACGGCGAGGCCAACGCCCCTGAAGCAGCGAACGAAAAGCCGGTACGTACCCACTGGGACATGCTGCTAGAGCGTCGCAGCACGGAAGAACTTGAGAAGATCTTGGGCGACCGCCTGACCCACCTGCGCGTTTCGCGAGGCGAATCAGCGTAGTTTTCGAAGCTTCTGCAGAAAAGGGAGGCGGTTTCCAACTCATCGAGTTGGAAACCGCCTCCCTTTTTCTATGCTCTTGGCGCTACTTCTTGGAAGTCAGTTTCTTCCAACGCGCGCCTAGTCCCCAACGGGTCACGTTCCACATTGCTTCGAACACGATGTTTCCGCTCATCTTCGAATCGCCAAGTTCACGTTCCACGAAAGTTACCGGAACCTCGACGATCTTCTTGCGCAGCATCGCCACACGGAAGGTCATGTCGACCTGGAATCCGTAGCCGCGGGACTCTACTGCGTCGAAATCGATCGCTTCGAGGGTGGTGCGCTTGAAGGCGCGGTATCCGGCGGTAATGTCGCGCAGCGGCAGGCCGAGCATGGTGCGAGCGTAGAAGCTGCCACCGCGGGAGATCAGCTTGCGGTGCAGCGGCCAGTTGACGACCTCGCCGCCCTTGACCCAGCGTGAGCCGATGACGAGGTCGGCGCCGGCGGCGCTGGCCTCCAGCAGGCGTGGAAGCTGCTCAGGCATGTGCGAGCCATCGGCGTCCATTTCCACCAGCACGTCGTAGTCGCGTTCCAGCGCCCAGCGGAAGCCAGCGATGTAGGCCGCGCCCAGGCCTTCCTTGCCGGTCCGGTGAAGTACGTGGACCGATGAGTCCTCGGCCGCGAACTTATCGGCAAGTTCACCGGTGCCGTCCGGGGAGTTATCGTCCACGATCAAAACATCCGAATCCGGAACGGCCTGTCGAAGACGCCCCACCGTCAGTGGGAGCGACTCCAATTCGTTATAAGTCGGAATGATCGTAATGACGCGCACGCGGCGGCACCTTTCTAGATATACAACAGAAGTTCCAACCTGCGGACAGGGCGGAGAGTAAAGCCAAATTCAAAGTATAGTCACCCGGAAACCCGCAGCACTATTAGACACAGCAATCCCCGGTGACTTCGGCCCAATCTCACATGCGCGAAGCGTGCGAAATGTTATCTAAGGTCACCGGGGATCGCTATCGTACTGCGTCGTTTCGAACGCAATGCAGTGCATTACGATGAGGCGCTGTCCCCCAGCCTAGTCGTTCCCCTACCCCGGCTGTCAACCATATGGTGACTACAATCTTCACTAAATCTATACTTGTCAAAGGCTAGATTTGTGATATTGAAGAACTTGCGGCAGTGGGGATTATGCTCAGGGCTAATTCCGCTAATCCAACCGGTCGAAGATCGTTACACCGGCACGCACGGTTCGCAAGCACAGCGGAATCTCTTCATCAACCACCGGAAGCATCGGCGTTCCCGCACGAGCATCGGTACTCCAGGAACTAATTCGCTCATCCGGGGTCTGAATCGCCAATTCGGACGCGCTCCACACAGCGAACGTGGCCGGAGCGCCGATGACCAGCTGCCCGGCAAACGGGTTCAGCTCGCCCATCGCACGATAGGTCGAGCGGGTTTGGCCCATGAATCCGGCGCGAGCCGAAATACTTGCCTCCGGGTTGCTCATGGACATGGCCGCGCGCACCACGGCCCAGCCACCGACCTCGGTGACCGGGGCGTCCGAGCCAAGCACCAGCGGAACGCCGCTGGAGAGCATGGCAGAAAGATTATTCATCGTTGCCGAGCGCTCGCCCAGGCGTTGCTCGTACATGCCCTCAGGGCCGCCCCAGAGCGCGTCGAAGCCCGGCTGCATGGAGACGGTGATCGAGTAGGAAAGCAAGCGTGCACGAGTTGGCTCATCTACCATTTCCACATGTTCCAAGCGGTGCCGCGCCGACTGCAGCTTGGCGATGCCGATCCGCTGCGCCGCAGCATCAAAGCCCTCGAGCAGCAAGTCCAGGGCCGCATCGCCGATCACGTGGAAAGCCGCCTGGATCCCCTGCTCCGAGCAGGCAATCAGGTGTCCGGAGATCTGCTCGACGCTCAGATAGGCCTGGCCGCGGTGGCCGGGCTGATCGCTGTAGTCTTCACGCAAGAAGGCAGAGCGGCTGCCGAGGGAGCCGTCCACGCTCAGGTCTCCACCGAGGCCAAGCACCCGGCCCTGCGGGAAGGAACGCATCAGTTCATCGGCCTGTTCGGCGCTGTCCACCAGCTCGCCCCAGTATGCGTAGACCTGCGGCAAAGCCGAGAGGTCCGCGGCCAGCAGCTGGTCCAGCGCCGCACGGCCCTCGAGCTGCGGGGCGGCCATCTCCACGACCGTGGCAAAGCCACGCGAGGCGTAGTGTTCCAAGGCCAGCTGCTGGAATTGTTCCACCGCTGGGCCTTGGGTCAGCAACGCCCGGCGTACCTCGTCGTGCTCGGCGCCGCGGACAAGGCCGGAGTCGATGGAGCCCAGACCTAGCCGGTCCAGCAGCTCCCGGTTCACCAGGGCGCTGTGCACGTCGCGCCTGGACAGGTAATATGGCCGGCCAGCGGCGGCCGAGGTCAGATCGGTTTCGTTCGGAAGCGAAGGGTCGGACCACGCAGTTTCATCCCAGCCCTGGCCGACCACCACATCTTCAGCGGTTTTGGCGCGCTGCGCCAGCAGGCCCAGCAGTGCCGTGGCCGAGCCGGCGCCGGTCAGGTCCGCTCCCCCGAGGCTGCGGCCGAGGGCCGCCAAATGGGCATGGGACTCCACAAACGCCGGGGTCACCAAGGCGCCTTGAAGATCTATCACCCGATCGGCCTTCGCAGCATAACGGTCGGCGGCCTCTTCACCGCCCAGCCAGGCGACGGTATCCCCGTCGATGACCAGAGCCGTTGCGAAAGGATCGGCCGCGGAATAGATGGATCCATTGCGGTACAAGGTTAGTGCCACGAGTTATTTTCCTTTGCTCTCAAACCGGCTGCGATTAATCAAGGACGTTCGAATAGGCGATGACCCCACGCTTGACCAGGTCAACTGCCTGACGCGCGGACCTGACCAGCTCCACCGGCAGGTCGGTGTTCTTGGCGAACTGGTCCAAGGTGTCGATCACCTGCTTGGCCCAGCGCACAAAGTCGCCCGGGGCCATATCTCCCCCGCGCAGTGCGCTATTGAGCGAAGCGCCGCGCGACCACTTGTACATGGGCCAGATCAGTCCGGCCTCGGGCGGTGCGGTGGGGTTCAACCCCAGTGCCTCCTCGGCGTCCGACAGCGTGCCCCAGATATTGATCGTCTGGGTCCAGATATCGCCGACCCGGTCGGTGGGCATCTTCGGATCGGGCCTGTCGTAGTCACGGCGCCCCTGGTAGACCAGCGCCGCAACCACCGCGCAGAGCTCTTCGGGGTGCAGCCCGTTGAGCTTGCCGGTTTCCAGGACTTGGCTGGTCAACAGGTCGCGTTCGCCATAGATGCGACGCAGCCGACGGCCCGAGGCGGTAATTTCGTAGTCTTCGCCGTCATTGCTGGGAATCAGGTAGTCGAACCGCTCGAGGACCTTGCAGACCTTGTCGAACTCGGTGGCGATCGTATTGGTGCGCCCGCGGATCGCGCGACGTGCCTTGTCCGTGTCCTTCTTCAGCTTCCAGTACCTATCGGCCCAGCGCATATGCGCATCCCGGTCGGAGCAGGCATGGCAGGGGTGGTCCTTCATGGCCAGGCGCAGCTTGTCGCTCTCGCGCTCGAAGGAGTCCGCTCCGTCGAAATTGAAGCTCTGGGCGTCCTGACGCGGAGGGCGTTCATCGGCGATCGCATTGCGCAAGGCGGTGGCCAGATCCCGGCGTTCCTTCGGGCTCTTTCCGGTGAACCCCTTGGGGATCCGGATGCGGGAGATGATCTCTATCGGACCGTTGAGGTCATCGACGGAGAGCCGGCGCAGTTGGCCTTCTTCGGTCAGTACCGTGTGGCGCGGGTTGTACAGCGACTCGTCCAGGGCGACGATGACCGCCCGCCCGAATCGTCGTCCGCCGGGCAGATCGACGACATCGCCGCGGATCACCGACTGCAGGGAATTTTCTGCGGCCGAGCGGCGGAGGTTCTTGCGGTTCTTGGCCGCCCGCTTCTCGGCTTCGGAAAGGTCGCGTTGGAGTTTCAGATATTCGCGGAAGTCCCCCAGATGGCATTCCATGGACTTCTCGTAGCCGGCCAACGACTCCTCACGCGAACGCACCTGCCGCGCCATGCCGACCACCGAACGGTCCGCCTGATACTGCGCGAAAGACGACTCCAGGATCTGGCGGGTCTGTTCGCGTCCGAACTGCGCCAGCAGGTTGGTGGACATGTTGTAGGTCGGACGGAAGGAGGAATTCAGCGGGTAGGTACGCCGGGAGGCCAACCCGGCCAAGGCTTCCGGTTCGATATCCGGATTCCACAGCACGATCGAGTGGCCCTCGACATCGATGCCGCGGCGACCTGCGCGCCCGGTGAGCTGGGTGTACTCCCCCGAGGAGATCTGCACATGGGACTCACCGTTGAATTTCACCAGCTTTTCCAGTACCACCGAACGGGCCGGCATATTAACGCCCAAGGCCAACGTTTCGGTCGCGAAGACCACCTTGATCAGATTTCGGGCGAAAAGGTCCTCCACAATCTCTTTGAAGATCGGCAGAAGGCCTGCATGGTGCGAGGCGATCCCGCGCAGCAGTCCGTCGCGCCAGGACCAGAATTCGAGCACATCGAGGTCCTCACCGGGGATCCGGTAGGCGACCTCATCCAGCACCTCGGCGATCTGCGCGGCTTCCTCGTTCCTAGTGAGCCGCAGATCTGCCGCAACGCACTGCTGCAGGGCCATATCGCAGCCCTTGCGGGAGAAGATGAAGAAGATCGCCGGCAGCAGTTCGGCCTTATCCAACCGGGAGATCACGTCGCGGCGGCTGACCCGGCGGCTCTGGCCCGGTCCTTGGGCACGGCCGCGTTGCGGACCGCGTCCGCCACGCTGGGGGCGTCCGGCCGGACGGTTGCTGCGAACCAGCTTGCGCAATTCGGGGTTGACGCTGATCTTGGCATCCTCGTCCGCCGCCCGGTCAAAGGCGACGTCTTCGGCAAAGAGATCCACAAGCTCAGGGCCGACCATCACGTGCTGAAAGAGCGGGACCGGGCGATGCTCGGAGACGATGATGTCGGTCTGCCCGCGCACGGTATCCAGCCAACCACCGAATTCCTCGGCGTTGGATACGGTCGCCGACAAGGAAATTGTCTGCACGTTCGAGGGCAGGTGGATGATGACTTCTTCCCACACCGCGCCACGGAACTTATCGGCGAGATAATGGACCTCATCCATGATCACGTAGCCCAGCCCATCCAGCGTGCGGGAGTCCGCATAGAGCATATTGCGCAGCACTTCGGTGGTCATGACCACCACCTGGGCTTCGCTGTTGATCGAGGTGTCACCGGTGAGCAGCCCGACCTGCTCCGGCCCGTAGCGTTTGACCAGTTCGGAATACTTCTGGTTGCTCAACGCCTTGATCGGGGTGGTGTAGAAAGCCTTGCGGTGCTCGTGAATCGCCTGATAGATAGCGAATTCACCGACTACCGTCTTGCCCGCACCGGTGGGCGCGGCCACCAGCACGCTATGGCCGTTGGCCACCGACTGGCAGGCTTGGGACTGGAATTCATCGAGGTTGAAGGACACGCTGGCACGGAAGTCGGGCAAATAGGTGCCGCTTTCGACCTGTCGTTCCTTGGAATTCGCGTATCGCTCCGCGGGTGAAGTCACTATCGGCCGTTCACTTTCTGGAACGGGATAGCCGTTCCGAAACACTTAGCTATTGGTGCTAGACCTCGGTACTTGGTTCATCGATCGATGAGGCGGTCCCGTCCGCCATATTCTCGTTTGCCGCATCTTGTGCCGCCTGCTTCTTGGCCCGCTTCTTGTCGTTCAGGAAGCAGAACAGCGTGGCCGCTGCGAAGGTCAGGAAGAGCGGTCCAGCTAGCGCGAACATGGTGATCGCGTCGCCGCCTGGTGCCGCCATGGCTGCCACGAGGGCGATGAGGAAGACGGTAATCCGCCAGTTCTTGAGAATGACCTTTGAATGCAGCACTCCGACCATGTTCAAACCCACCATCAAGACCGGTACCAGCATGGCCAGGCCGAAGGCGAGCAACAGGCGGAAGATAAATGGCAGGTAGGTATCGATGGTGAACAGAGTTTCGGAATTCTCCGGAGCCAGCCCGATAAAGAACTGCAATGCAAAAGGAAGCACGAAGTAGGCCATGGCCACGCCACCGAGGAACAAGGGTGCGGCTGCGGCGGCGAAGGAATAGCCCAGGCGGCGTTCCTTCTTTTTCAATCCGGGCACGATAAAGGCCCAGATCTGGTAGATCCAGACCGGGGAGGAAGCGACTATGCCAACGAAGATCGCGACCTTCAGCAGAATGTCGAAAGGAGACATTACCGCGGTGAAGTTCACCGATCCCCCGGCTGCCTTCACCGGTTCGATGAGCAGCGCGAGGAGTTCGTCGTAGAGGAAGAACCCTGCCACGGTACCGATCGCCAGGGCGATCAACGACTTGAAGAGCCGATTGCGCGCTTCGATCAGGTGGTCTTTGAGGGACATCCGCCCCTCGGCGTCTTTGGACCGCGTCTTTTTCTTGGACCGCGGTGCCTTATCTTTGCTATTTACCACTGAAAAGGTCTACGAGTTGTTCTTTTCGTCGGGATTCGGTTCATTCACGGTCCCGTCAACGGTTTCCGGCTTGTCATCGTCTTTCATCTGACGAACCTCAGACTTGAAAATACGCAGTGACTGACCCATTGAGCGCGCCAAACCCGGAAGCTTCGGCGCACCGAAGAGCAGCAATGCCAAAACGATAATGATGACCAAATGCCATCCCTGTAAACCACCAAACATGTTGGTTCCCTTCTCTCAAACTTAAGTCTACGTCAGAACAGATTCAGATCGCGCATGTTTTGCGCCTGTCCTCGATCACTGCGACGAGCCACGCGCTTAACACGTCGCGCCTCGATTCGTTCGGCTTTGCCCTTCAGCCTCTTCTTGGAGATCTTCTCTGGATCGCCATGAGTTGCATCGGTTCCGTGGGGGTACCGCCGCCCCACCGGCGCGTAGTCAACTACGCTGCCGGGCTTGGCGAATTCGCCGCTAATATGGTCAGCCGCGTCCGAGGCGCTGCCGAGCACGGCCATGCCGCGGCGGAACAAACGGAAGCCGGCAAACACCGCCAGGAGCAGCGTTGCAAGGACTAGGACGGTCCATAGGAGAACCCAAAACCACCAAGGAAGCATCTATCAATCCTCATACATTCTGATAGCGTCGTCCAACCACTTAGTCACGCGTTCGCGTGTAGCGTCAGGGGCGACTACAGCAATCTTACCGCCGTTGCGGGCCACCCAAGGGGCCGCAACGAGATGGTCCGATAGCTGCACTTTCGCGAGATGACCCGAGTCAACCTTGGATTGAGACCATGCTACCGGGTTGAACGCCTCGATCACCGGCAGAACGTCCTGATGCACGAAAAATTCAACTACTAGATCATCGCTGTTTGCCGAATAGCTGAAATCCAGCTTCTCGACATCCCGATGGCGCTCGGTGAGTTCAAAGCGCTCCCCGGTGAGCGTGACTTCGAGCACGCGGTCAACCCGGAAGGTGAGGATTGCCTCGCGGGTACGGCACCACGCACGCAGGTACTGGACCGGACCGTCTTCGATGATCCGCAAGGGTTCAATGACGCGCAACTGGTGGGTTTGCGAATTCGCCGAATAGTAGTCGATTTCCACGACCTCGGCGTTGCGCAGCGCCTGGATCAGCTGGCCCGGAATGTCATGCTCGCGGACCTGGGTCAAGGCAAAGCCCAACGCCCCATTCCACCCCTCGAAGCGTGCCACCGCGGCATTGATCTTCTCCAACGCGGTCTGCAGCACGTCGCGGTGTTCAAATTCCGGGATGCTGCCCAGGGCGTTCAAACCGCCCAGCACCGCCACGGCTTCCAGCGGGGCAAGCTTTTGCGGTTCGGCAAGCAGGGCCGCGTTGGAGATGGTGACTACGTCCGAATCCAGATCGCCATCGTTCACGTTGATCAGTTCATCGTGCTGGCCATTTGGCACACCGCACATCATGATCATCGCCAGCTCGTCGCGGACCTTCGCCTGCGTCAACGAGTAGCGTTCGCTCAACTCGCCGATGGTCGCCGAGCCCTGGGCGACCACGAACTGGATCATGTCGATATTCCGCATCACCTGCTGGGCGGTTGAGCTTCGTCCCATGGCGCGGTGCGGCGTGAACTTTGCGCTCTGCACCGCCGGGCGCGTGGGAATATCGGCCTGCGCCGCACGGGCCTGGCGGAGAATAGCGGCCACCTGGGAAACCAGTGGTGCTGGTTCCAGAACCCTGATGGACGCCCCGAAGCTGGCTAGCTCGGCCGCAAAGGAATGCCGGTCGGCGTATCCGATATTGAGCGTCGCGGAGCTGCGCGTCCCGTTGATCGCACGGGCCCGCAGCGGAGTGGCCCGCTCGTCGAGCAGTTCGATGACCGCAAGATGCCCGGGGTTGCGCAGGTCAAAATCCTGGAGCACCCGAGTCATCGAAAAATCTTCTGGGCGTGCCCGGTAATCCCCGCTGGAGGCACCGTCGCGGCGTACCTGGGTGGCAAAGTTTCCCTGCACGCGGTTGAGCCTGAAAACGCGCTGCGCGGCGCGCGAGTGGTCCCAGCCGGTGAAGTACCAGTTGCCGAATCGTTGGCCGATCCCCCACATATCCACGACGCGCTTGGTCGTGTTTCCCTGGGCGTCCTGGTAGTCGAACTTCAGCGTTTTCCTGTTGAAAACCGCCAGCGCGCAGCTCTTGAAATTTGGGTCGTCCATGGACAGCCGCGGGAGCATCGCCGCGGCATAAGGGGCGATGCTCAGCTCGGTGCTCTGCTTGCCGGTGATGCGCGCGGCGGCGCTGAGCGCGAGAGCTTGGAGTTTCGAATCCTTCCAGAGGCTCGCCGCGAGGGCGATCATCCCGGTTTCGGCGACGGTGAAGTCCACTGCGGGCAAGAACCAGTCGCTGGTATCGATCCGGTAGTACGCCGTCCCGTCGACGCTTTCGGAGATCAGCCGCAGCCCGAACTCGTTGCGGATCTCGTCCTTCAACCGTTCGATGGCCTTTTCACGGGCCTCCGGGTTGCCACCGGGGTTCAGATAGTCTCCGATGCGTTCGGCATTGAACTTCCGTTCGGTAGTCGCCAACGCGTAGATGAGACTTGTCAGGCGTTCCGCCTTGCTGGGTCCGTCACTCTGCTTTGTGCTCACGTGCCTACCCTAACGAACTTCCACGCCGATCTAAGACTTTGAAGACGAGGAAAGCCCCAAGAATTGCGAAAATGTACGCAACTCTTGGGGCTTTCTTCAATGAATTATTTGGTTCCCATCAGGTCAACCACGAAGATCAAGGCTTCGTTCGGCGCGATGGCACCCGGTGCGCCGCGTTCGCCGTAGGCCAACTCGGAAGGGATCTCCAGACGGCGGCGACCGCCGACCTTCATGCCCAACAGGCCCTGGTCCCAACCCTGGATGACCATGCCGACGCCCACTGGGAAGTCGAGGGTCGAACCACGGTTCCAGGACGCGTCGAACTCTTCGCCCGTGGACCAGGAAACGCCTACATAGTGCGCCTGGACGGTGGTGCCCGGGGTGACCTCGGCGCCGTCGCCCTCGATCAGGTCGGTGATGACCAGCTCGGTGGGCGCGTCGGTACCTGGAAAGTCGATTTCAGGCTTGGTGCGGTCGTAATTACGTTCTCCAAAGGACATGTTTACGGCCTTTCTGTTACTTGCTTTCGGTTACCTTGTCTAATTCTACGTAGAACACCAGCGGTCCGGTTGGACGTCCGGAGGAAACGTCGTCACCGTAGGCCATATTCGACGGGATGGTCAGCAAGACCTTGCTGCCTTCCTTCAGGCCCTTCAGGCCTTCGAGCCAGCCCTCGATCACGCCGCCGGACATCTTCATGTCAAAGCCCTTGTCGTCGCCGAAGTTTCCGTCGAACTTCTTGCCGTCTTCCCAACGCACGCCATGGTAGTGGACGTTGGCGCTGGCGGTTTCGGTGGCTTCCGGACCGGTGCCCTCTTCGAGGACATCCACTACGAGGCCCTCGGGTGCCTCGGTGTCCTTAGGGATGGTGATGATCGGGTCGCCCTTGCCGGTCTTTACGGTTGGCAGTTTCCCGTCGTCCTTCAGCTTCTTGACCTCGTCCTGGGTCAGCGGCTTGCTGGCACCGACGGAGTCGGCGATCTTGATGACGATCAGGCGTTCGGCGCGAGCGCCCTCGGCAGGCTCGGCGATGCTGCCGTCGGGCTGCTGCACTCCGTCGATGGCCGCGTAGGCGATCCAGTCCCCGACCTGCGAGGTCAGCAGGGTCTCATAGAGTTCAGGCATCTGCTCTTTAAGCGTGGCGTCCACCGGCATCTGCGTGGTGGCGCCAGTGAAGTTTTCGTTGGTCAGCTGCCCATCGATGGTCTTGTAGAGGCCCGACTGGATGTCGATGGTGTCGCCATCTTTGATATCGGGACCATCACCCTCGACGACGGTGACTGCCTCTTCCTTCTCGGTAAGCAGCGGAGCCTTGAAATTGACCTCGGGCGCGGTCTGCTCGTCTGCGGCTGGCTTCACCTCGACCTTGCTCACGGAGCTGGAGCCCGAACCACAGGAGACGAGGGCCAAGACGGACGCGGTTGCACATACTGCCAAAACTTTTCGCACGAATCTTCTTTCCGATAAGAATTATTTGTTCTGCTGACGCATCTTGCCGAAGCAAGGGCGCGCGACGATCTGCATCTAGCTTAGGGGTATTTACTGTGAAAATACTTGTTTTCAGCTGGTCATACGGGGCGGCGCATCACTTCAATGAGCTCATCAACCGACGAATTAGAGGTGGCAAAGGGATCCTTGCACAACACGACCCCGCCCTCGCCTTCCTCATACTTCATATGGACCCAGTCGGTTGAGTAGCGCCGGCCGGTGGCGCGCGCGGCGCGAATGAATTTGCTGCGCAGAGCCGCACGGGTGGTGGCCGGCGGGTTCTCCACCGCGTCGTGGATCATCGCCGGATCAAGCACCGAACTGGCCAGTCCGCGGCGGCGCAACAGATGGAAGAGCCCGCGGTTCGGGTCGATGTCGTGATAGGTCAGGTTCAGCTGCGCGATCCGAGGCGAATCCAGTGCCAAGTCGTTCTTCTTCGCATATCCGGTGATCAGCTTGTGCTTGATCGCCCAGTCGATATCCTGGTCGATCGGCGAGAAGTCCTGGCTTTCGATGGCGACGAGCACCCGCTCCCACAATTCGAGAACCCGTTCGACCTGGTCGTGGTGTGCCCCATGGCGGGCCACAAACGCCTTGACCAGTTCCAGGATCTTCCACTGCAATTGCAAGGCCGTCGGCTCGTCGCCGGACATCAAACGCACCACCGTTTGGCCGGTGAATTCATGGGAGATGCTGCGGATCGAGCGGATCGGATTTTCCAGGCGCAGATCATGGTAGATCTCCCCCGACTCGATCAGCCGCAAGACCAGGTCGGTGGCCCCGATCTTCAGCAGCTGCGTGGTTTCGCTCATCGAGGAATCCCCCACGATGACATGCAGGCGGCGATGGTATTCGGCATCGGCATGCGGTTCGTCGCGGGTGTTGATAATCGGCCTCGAACGGGTGGTCGCCGAGGAGACGCCCTCCCACATATGGTCCGCACGCTGGGAGAACACAAATTTGGTTTGGTCCTGAACCTGCACCAGATGCCCGGCACCGCAGAGCAGCTGGCGGGTGACCAAGAATGGAATGAGCATGTCGGCGAGCCGCTTGAACTCGATTTTGCGTGGAATCAAGTAGTTCTCGTGGCAGCCGTAGGAGTTGCCGGCCGAGTCCACGTTGTTCTTGAACAGGAACAAACGGCCCTCGTGGCCTTCTTCGAGCAGCTGCTCCTCGGCCTGCTCGACCAAATCGAGCATCACCGCCTCCCCCGCCCGGTCATGGGCGATCAGCTGCAGGAGCTGATCGCATTCGGCGGTGGCGTATTCCGGATGGGAACCGACGTCGAGATAGAGCCGCGAACCGTTGTTCAGGAACACGTTGGAGCTACGCCCCCAGGCGACGACCGGCCGGAAAAGGTGCCGTGCCGCGTCTTCCGGGGTGAGCCGCCGCCCGTCGGACGGCACGTAATTCAGCCCAAACTCGGTCTCCAGACCGAAGATTCTGCGATCCACCAGAAGTTACTTCCCCTCAATGATGTTGCCCATAGGCAACGGTTACCTGCTGCACCCGCGGGTTACTGGCCACCCTTTTGGACGAATCCACGCACGAACTCTTCGGCATTCGACTCGAGCACCGAGTCGATTTCATCGAGCAGGTCATCGACGCCTGCGCTGGTGCCGGTCGTGTTCGCCTGCACCTGCTCGGCTTCGAGCGCTTGCGCTTGGGTTTCGCGGCGAGCCGAGAAATTTTCCTGGGTCATGGTCTTCTCCTAAAGTCTGTCGAAACGCCACGTTTTTGCGCGCCTCTGGTTTTCATTCTGCGCCGTTTAGCGCCGTCGTGCCAACTGCTCGATGAACTCGGCGATTTCCAGTTCGGCGTCGAAGAGCTCCCCCACCTGCGCCCGGCTGCCGGCCAGCGGCTCGGGCATGTGGAATCGGCTGACCTTGCGGGCGCCGGGCACCGAGAAGGACAGCACGTCCCAGTTCGCGGCCACCACATATGGCGCATAGCGCTGCAGCGTCATGCCGCGCAGGTAGGCGCGGGTATCCTCGGGCGGATGATCCACCGCGGCGTTGATTTCGGCTTGGCTGAAGATGGTTTCGATCAGGCCCCGCGAAGCCATCCGGTAATACAGGCCCTTGTCCAGGCGAAGATCCGCCCATTGCAGATCCATCAGGGCCACCCGGGCATCATCGAAGCCCACCGAGTGCCGTTCGGTGAAGGACTTCATCAGCTTGTACTTCGCCACCCAATCGACCTGCGCGGCCGCTTCCAGCGGATCCCTTTCGAGCGTGTCCAGGATGTCGCGCCAGCGGCGAAGGATCTCGGTGGTATCCGGATCTTGCAGATCCCGCTGCGCGCAGAAGCTTTCGGCGGCCTCCAGATAGCTGCGCTGGATCTGAATTGCAGTGAGCCTGCGGCCGCCGCGCAGCGCCACAGTGGTGCGCAGCGAGGGGTCGTGGCTGATCTGCTGCAGCGCGGCCACCGGGTCCGCCAGCTCGAGCTTCGGGGACATTCCCGCTTCGATGAGGCTGAGCACCAGATTGGTGGTGCCCACGCGCAGCAGCGTGGAAATCTGTCCAAGGTTCGCGTCCCCGATGATCACGTGCAGCCGGCGGTACTTGTCCCAGTTGGCGTGCGGTTCGTCGCGGGTATTGATGATCGGGCGGTTGATCGTGGTTTCCAGGCCCACCTCGGCCTCGAAGAAGTCGGCGCGCTGGGAGATCTGGAACTCGGCCCCGCGTCCGAGCATGCCGCGGCCCACCCGTCCGGCGCCGCAGAAGATCTGCCGGGTCGCGAAGAAGGCGGTCAGCCCGCGCACCAGCGCGGAGAAGTCCACCTCGCGTGGCACCAGGTAGTTTTCGTGCGAACCATAGGAGACGGACTTGTTGTCCGTGTTGTTCTTGTAGAGCAGCAGTTCGCCGCTGCCCAGCGTTGCGGCGGTGGCAGCCGCCCGGCGCATCACCTCGTCGCCGGCATGGTCCCAGAGCACCGCGGCGCGCGGCGAGGTGACCTCGGGGCTGGAATATTCGGGGTGGGCGTGATCCACGTAAAGCCGCGCGCCATTGCCGAGCACCATGTTCATCACCACGTCGGTGGCGTCTTTTTCCTGGTACAGCGTGTCGCCCACGCGGGCGTCGTTGCCGTCCAGCGCGATCGATTCGGCCGTCCAGACCGCGCAGTCCCCCAGCGTGGGCTCGGAGTCGGTCAGCTGGCTCGGATGCGCAAGGGCGCGATCCACCGCATGCCCGCGCGCGTCGGCCAGCGGCGATTCATCGGAGTAGTCCCAGCGCGCGGCCCGGGCATCGGAGCCGGAGTCGCGCACCAGCTGGGCGTAGGCGTCGACGATCTGCGCCGAGAGCACCGTCGAGTTGGCTTGCGGCATCGCGGGTCGAATGATCCCGTATTCGGTTTCCAAGCCGACCAGGCGCCGGGCGCTCACAAGGCGTCCTTCGCCTTGACCAGCGAACGGATGTGGCTGATCCGCTCGCCCTTGCGCCCGGAGATCCGCGCCCAGTCATCCGGGTTGGTGGTATTTGGCATATCCTCGTGCTCGGCGAATTCCTCGCGCACCGCGCGCAGCAGGTATTCCATCTTCAGCCCGCGTTCCCCGCTGGTGATCAGCGCCTTGATCGCGTGCTTCTTGGCCCGGTCCACCACATTGTGGATGACCGCGCCGGAGGAGAAGTCCTTGAAGTAGAGCACCTCCACCTGGCCGTTGACGTAGGTGACCTCCAAGAATTCGTTGAACTGCTCGGTGGAGTACATGGCCGCTACGGTGCCGGCGATCATCCGGTCCACGGTCTCTTGGGCGTCCCCGGAGTCGGCGGCCACCTCGGATTCGTGCAGCGGCAGCTCGGTGGTCAGGTATTTGCCGAAGATTTCGCTGGCCCCTCGCGCGTCGGGGCGGCGGATCTTGATCTTCACATCCAAGCGTCCCGGGCGGAGGATCGCCGGGTCGATCATGTCCTCGCGGTTGGACGCGCCGATGACGATCACGTTATCCAGGCGTTCCACCCCGTCGATTTCGGCCAGCAGCTGCGGCACGATGGTGGTTTCCACATCCGAGGACAGCCCGGACCCGCGGGTGCGGAAGAGGGATTCCATCTCGTCGAAGAACACCACCACCGGGTCCCCGTGCAGCGCCTTCTCCCGGGCTCGGGCGAAAATCAGCCGGATATGCCGTTCGGTTTCGCCCACATACTTATCGAGCAGTTCCGGACCCTTGATATTCAGGAAGTAGCTTCTCGCCTGGCCGGTGCCCTTGCGGGCCGCGGCGCGCTGGGCCAGGGAATTGGCCACGGCCTTGGCGATCAGCGTCTTGCCGCAGCCCGGAGGGCCGTAGAGCAGGATGCCTTTCGGTGCGCTCAGCCCGTGTTCGCGGTAGAGCTCGGGGTGGGCAAAAGGCAGCTCCACCGAGTCTTGGATCGCTTCGATCTGCGAATTCAGGCCGCCGATATCGGAATAGTCGATATCCGGCACCTCTTCGAGCACCAGCGACTGCATATCGGTCAGCTGCACCCGGTTGACCGCCAGACCGGTGCGGGCATCGATGGTGAGCTGGTCCCCGACGCGCAGGTGTTCCCCGCGCAGCGGCTCGGCGAATTCGATGACTCGCTGGTCATCGCCGCGCGCCATCACCACCGCCTGGTGGTCTTCGAGGATTTCCTTGATCGTGACCAGGTCGCCGGACTGCTCGTAGCCCAGGCCCGCAACGACCACCAGCGCCTCGTTGAGCAGCACCTGCTGGCCAACGTGCAGCTTGGCGAAATCCAGCAGCGGGCTGATGGCCACACGCATCTTGCGTCCGGAGTGGATCACATCCACCGCCTGCGCGGCGGTGGTTTCGATGCCCAGGCCTGCTTCGGGATGCTTGCGTGGGTGCTTGGCCACGATGGTGCCGTGGCTGAACGGGGTATCGCCGTCTTTTTCCAGCGCGGATTTGAGGTTGATGATCTGTTCGCGAGTCTGCTCCAACAGGGCCACGAGGCGCTGGTTGTTTCCGCTGATCCCGGCAAGCTGCTTGTCCAGGTTGCGGTTCTTCTCGCGCAGCACGTTGACCTGGCGTTCGGTCATCTGAAGCCGTTCGGCGACGCGTTGCGCCTCGTTGTTTTCGCTCACGTTGTATTCTCCCAAACCTCGCCGTTCGCCACGCGTGGCCAGCTACTGGTGCTGGCTGTGCGGGTCGTTCTGAGTCCATCCTATGAACGTAAAGCCCCGGGATTGAATTTCCCGGGGCTTTAGTTCACATATTGAAACGCTAGTTCTCGGTATCTGAGACGTTTTCGCCTTCGCGGATCCGGTTCGGACGGTTGGCGTCCTTGGCGGCACGACGCAGCTTCTTCGGCGAAATACCGCGTTCGCCAAGCGCGGTTTCGGTCCACTGCTCCTTGTCATGCTCCCGTGTCCAGGCGTTCAGGTCCTCGGCCGAGTAGCCGTGCTCCTTGATGCGCTTGGCCTTCGGGATGCCGTCCTGGGCGTCGGCCAGGCGGCGGGCGGTGATCAAGAATGCGGTGTGCGCCACCATGCGGTGATCCGGGCGGACCGCCAGGCCATCGACGTGCCAGCCGCGCACCATGGTTTCGAAGCATTCGGGCTCGGTGAACTGACCCGAGGCGCGAATCGCCTCCACCACGCGGGACATCTGGGTCACGGTGGCCACATAGTTGGTCCACACCCCGCCCGGAGCCAGCACTGTCGCTACCGCGTCCAGGCATTCCCAAGGCGAAAGCATGTCCAGCACCACGCGGTCCACGCTGCCCGGTTCCTCCAGCTCGAGCACCTTCTCCTGGAAGTCGCCGATGGACAAATGCCAGGCCGGGTGCTCACCGCCGAAGACCGTGGAGATATTGCCGCGGGCGATATCCGCAAATTCTTCGCGGCGCTCATAGGAGTGCAGGTAGCCCTGGTCGCCGACCGCGCGCAACAGCGAGATCGACAGCGCTCCGGAACCCACACCGGCCTCCACCACGCGCGCACCGGGGAAGATGTCGCCGAACTGGATGATCTGCGCGGCATCCTTGGGGTAGACCACGGCCGCGCCGCGCGGCATGGACAGCACGAAGTCCTTCGCCAGCGGACGCAGCACCTGGTAGCGCACGCCTTCGACGTTTTCGATCACGCTGCCTTCCAGCGCCCCGATGATCGCGTCATGTCCCAGCACTCCCTGGTGGGTGTGGAATTCTCCGCCGTCCTCCAGGGTGATGGTGTTGATCCGGCGCTTCTGGTCGGTCAGCTGGACGCGGTCTCCGACGCGGAAGGGTCCGCGCCGGGCATTCGCGCCATGCGGCGCTGCGGTGTTCTGAGCACTCACTGAGTTTTCCTTTGTTGTAGAGCTTTTAGGCTTTGCGGCCGGTGACGGCCGCGATGATCTTGCGTTGGTGCAGCAGACCCACCACGGTGCCGCGCGCATCGATGACCGCGTACTCTGCGGTGCTCACGCTGGCCAGGTAGTCGATGAGCTGGCGGCCGTCGGAGTCCTGGGCTACGACGGCGCCGCGGCCCAGGGCGCGGGATACCGCCAGCGCGGACACCTGCGCGGCCGAGGCCGGGTCCACCCGGCTCAGCGCCTGCTCGTCGACCACGCCGCAGGGCATGCCCTGCGGGTCGACCAGGATGATCTGACCGCCGCGGTTCCGCCTGCGGGTGAGCACGTCGGCCACCGTGGCCACCGACATCATCGCGCTGGCCGGGGACATCAGGTCCCCGGCGATCACCTTGGGCAGGTTCAGCATCATCTTGGCGTGGTTGATCAGCGCCGTGGTCGCCTGCCACATGAAGACCGCCACCATCACCCCGACCACCATGGTCAGCAGCTGCGGTTGCTCGCCCTTGAGGAACGGCACCACGATGAACCAGGCCAGGACGCCGATGACGATGAAACGGCCCACCCAGGAGGCGGCGATCGTTCCCTTGAACTGGGAGCCGGTCAGCTTCCAGACCGCGGACTCCACCAGCCGGCCGCCGTCCAAGGGCAAGCCGGGCAGGGCGTTGAACGCGCCGAGCAGCAGGTTCGCGTAGACGAAGAAGTTCAGCAGCAAGCCCGGATACAACCCGAGGTTCGGCAGCTGCAGCGCCAACCAGGCGAGCCCGGCGAGCACAAAATTCGACAGCGGCCCGGCCATGGCCACCGCGAGTGAGGCCCCGGGCTTGGCCTTGAAGGAGCCGAATTGGGTGTGCCCGCCCATCAGGGTCAGCACAATATGCGCGTCGGGCCATTTGAAGGCGCGGGCGGTCAACGCGTGGGACACCTCGTGCACGAGCACGGCCAGCGCGATCACCACGGCGCAGGCAAAACCCAGCAGGTAGGCCACCAGCGGCGGGATCAGCGCATTATTCGACAGTTGCAGGCCGATGGCCACGGTGATCACCGCGGTGATGATGAACCAGGAATTCGACAGGTACACCGGCACCCCGCCGATGCGGCCAAGTTTCAGCCCCGGGGCTTTTTCAGTAGCTTCGCTCACGCGTTAACCTGCACCAGCCAATCGGTCATCGTCTTGAGATTTATGTCCACCAGCGTATCGATACGCCGCCAGTTCCCCACGCCGGGGTCCGTAGCGTTGGGGATCAGCACCGCGTGCAGTCCCGCCGCGGCGGCCGAGGTGATTCCGGGCTTGGAATCCTCGAAGCCGATGCAGCGTGCGGGGTCGAACCTGCGGCCGAGCCGCTCGCCGAGCAACGCCAATCCGCGCCGGTAGGGTTCGGGGTCCGGCTTGCCGTGGGTGACCTCTTCGCCGGTGACGCTGGCGGTGAAGATCCCTTCGGGCAGCGCCGCCATCAGCTCGTGAACGATGCTGCGCTCGCTCATGGTCACCAGCGCCTGCGGAATTCCCTCCCGATGCAGTGCGCTGAGCAGTTCAAGGGCGCCGGGCCGCCAGGGCACGTCACTGGTCAGGCCGGCGACAACCTGGCCCGAGAGGTGATCGATGATCTCCCGGACGCCCAGGTCCACCCCGGCCTCCTGGAGGATTTTCGCCCCGTTGGGCAGTGCCTGGCCGACCAGGTTGAACGCCTGCTCCTCGCTCCAGCTTCCGCCATGGGATTTGACCAGTTCCATCTCCGCGGCGATCCAATAGGGTTCGGTGTCGATGAGGGTACCGTCCATATCCCAGAGCACCGCGTGGGGGCCAGGGGATGGAACTTTTGCATCGAACGCTGATTTGGTGCTTGGCATGACTCCATTCTAGATGGAAGAGTGGGGCTAAACCGCTTCGTCGCGTCTGCCGGGGCGGTGCGCAGGCTGGAGAGGGGCAAGTCATGAGCGAGGAATACCACGCACCAACGCTGAACGGCTTCGTTGCGCAAACCGAACATGAGATGCGTCCCACCGTCCTGATTTCGGCCTTCGAGGGCTGGAACGACGCCGGTTCGGCCGCCAGCGACGCGGTGCGCCGCATCCTGAACAGCGGCGCCCCGAAGCATCTGGCCACCGTGGGCGAGGACGACTACTACGACTACCAGTTCACCCGGCCGCAGTCGCGGGTGACCGCGGAAGGCCGGATCATCGAGTGGCCGACCACCGAGCTCTACCGGTTGGACAATCCGCTCGCCCCGGCGGATCTGCTGCTCGTGGTCGGGGTGGAGCCGACCTTCCGGTGGCAGGGATTCTGCGCGCAGATCGTGAAGCACGCCAAGGCGGAAAACGTCCATGTGGTGCTCTCCCTGGGCGCCTTATTGGCCGATGTGCCGCACACCCGGCCGGTGCCCACGGTGCTGAACAGCGACCATCCGAAGTTGCAGGAGTACTTCAAGCTTTCGGCCTCCCGCTATGAGGGGCCCACCGGGATTCCTGCGGTGCTCGGGGCCGAATTCGAGAAACACGGCATTCCCACCATGTCGCTCTGGGCGCAGCTCTCGCACTATGTGGCCCAAGCGCCCAGCCCGCGGGTGGAACTGGCGATCGTGGAGATGATCGAGGAGCTGGTTCCGATGCAGGTTTCCTCGCAGAAGCTCCGCGAGGATGCCGGCGCCTGGACGCGCGGGGTGGACGAGCTCTCGGCCGCGGATCCGGAGGTCGCCAAATACGTGCAGCAGCTCGAGCAGGCCTCGGATGCCAGCGAACTTCCCGAGGCCAGCGGCGAATCCATCGCCCGCGAATTCGAACGCTACCTGCGCCGCCGGGGACGCGCCCGCGGCGAAGAGCACGGCCCGGACTTCGAGATCTGATTCTTCGGGCATAAAAAACTCCCCACAAGCCGGTGCCGAAGGTCTCGGACCGGTTTGTGGGGAGCCAGGTTGCCGCTAGAGTTTCAGCCCCAGCAGGGAATCGATTCCGCGGGCGAGCAGCTCGCTGCCTTCCCCGCTGCCTTCGGCCGCGGTGGCGGCCCACTGGTCGATGGCTTCCAAGGCCGCAGGGGCGTTGAGGTCATCGGCCATGCGCGAGCGGATCCGGGTCAGCAGCGCGGTGGCTTCGGCCAGCCCGGCCCCGGCGATCCGCTCCCGCCAGGTAGCCACGCGTTCCTGGGCTTGGGCGAGCAGCTGCTCGGTCCAGGACCAGTTCGTCCGGTAGTGCTGCGAGAGCAGCACCGCGCGGATGGCGACCGGTTCCACGCCGGCGGCGCGCAGCTTGGAGACGAGCACCAGGTTGCCCAGGGACTTGCTCATCTTCTCGCCGTCCAGGCCCACCATCCCGGTGTGCACATAGGCCTGGGCCAATGCGGTCTGGTCATCGGCTGCGGCGTGCGCCGCGGAGAATTCGTGGTGCGGGAAGATCAGATCCGATCCGCCGCCCTGCACGGTGAACGGGGCCGGAAGGGTCCTTCGCGCGATCACCGAACACTCGATATGCCAGCCCGGGCGCCCGGTGCCCAGCTCGCCGCCCGCCCAGGAAGGTTCGCCCTCGCGGGCCATGCGCCAGAGCAGCGGATCCAAGGGGTCGCGCTTGCCCGTGCGGTCCGGGTCCCCGCCGCGTTCGGCGAAGAAGCCGAGCATCGTCTCGCGGTCGTAGTTGGAGACCTGGCCAAGCTTCCAGGCACCGTTCTCCGAGCCCAGGGTATCGAAGTAGATATCCCCTTCCACCCCGTCGGCGTCCGCCGGCACCCGGTAGGCCAGGTCCGCGGCGAGCAGCCGCTCGACCACCGGAACCAGCCAGTGCACGGATTCGACCGCGCCGATGTAGTGCTGCGGCGGAATCACGTTCAGCGCTTCCATATCCTCGCGGAAGAGCTGAATCTGGTCTTCGGCGAGGTCCTGCCAGTCGACCCCGGTGGCGGTGGCGCGCTCGAGCAGCGGGTCATCCACGTCGGTGATGTTCTGTGTATAGGTGACCTCGCGGCCGTTATCCAGCCAGGTGCGGTGCAGCAAATCGAAGGTGACGTAGGTGGCGGCGTGTCCCATATGGGTGGCGTCGTACGGGGTGATCCCGCAGACATACATGCTTGCCGGGGCGTTGGCCTTATCGGCCGGAGCGGTGGCCTGCTTGGTTCCGCTGGAGGTGTCGAAGACCTCCAGAATAGGTGCGGAGCCAACTACATGCGGCACTTGCGGAGACTTCCACGCGAGCACTGAGTACATCCTTTCGCAGATGTATAGACGATCTTCCTTTAAGGGCAAGTCAACGAGCGCAAGGTTTATTCCCGCGCCGGCAAAGAGTTTTAGGCGCTGATCATTCCGAGGCTAAGGAATACGAACAATCCCAGGCCCAGCAGGATCCGGTACCAGACGAAGAGCCGGTAGGAGTGGGTGGAGACGTACTTCAGGAACCAGCCCACGATCAAGAAGCCGACGACGAAGGCGATCGCGGTGGCCAGCCCGGTCTGCGCCAGCGAGTAGACCCCGGGCTCGGAGAAGGATTTGGCCAGCTTGTACAGCCCGGAGGCGTATACCGCGGGGATGGCCAGCAGGAAGGAATAGCGGGCGGCGGCTTCACGGGTATAGCCCATGAGCAACCCGGCGGTGATCGTGCCGCCGGAGCGCGACACGCCGGGGATCAGCGCCATCGCCTGGGCTAGTCCGTAGAACACGCCGTGCTTGACGGTGAGCTTATCCAGCGTGCGTTCCTGCTTGCCGTAGTGGTCGGCGATGGCCAGGAACAGGCCGAAGAGCACCAGCATGGTCGCCACGATCCACAGCGAACGGAAGTTCGAGTCGATATAGTCTTCGAGCAGGAGCCCCAGGATGGCGATCGGCAGGGAACCGACGATAATCAGCCAACCCATTTTGGCGTCCGGGTCAGAGTGCGGGATCTTGCCGGTGATCGCCCGGAACCAGGCGCCGATAATCCGCACGATGTCACGCCAGAAGAAGACGACCACCGCGGTTTCGGTCCCCAATTGGGTGATCGCGGTAAAGGCCGCACCGGGATCTTGCGCGTTGGGCAAGAGCTCGCCCACGATGCGCAAGTGGGCCGATGAGGAGATGGGCAAGAACTCTGTCAGGCCCTGGATTAATCCGAGGAAAGCTGCTTCAAACCAATTCACCCCTTGACACTACGTCATTTCGAGGGGCTTATCGGTGATTACACGGCTTTCGCAAGGAAATTCAAACCGTGGCCGTACTCACTCGTCATCGTCGTCATCCGTAGGTATGGTGAACGGAAGAAGTTCGGAATATTGCTCGTAGAGTGCATCCTCATAGCTCTCGAACGCTTCGGCGAGCGAGCCGAAGGCGGCATCGACCGCGGCGTCGGCCGACCCGCGGCTCTGGGAAACTACCGTCAGGTGCTGCTCGAGGCGTGAGATCAGCAGTTGCAGGGCGTAGCTCGGTTCGGTGCTCATGAGTCACACGCTACAACCGAAATCATTCTTTCGATAGGGGTGTAATGCTTCAGGAATTAATCAAGGCTCCGCGGCACTTGGATAATGACGACCGTTACGAGTATCTGGTGATCACCGCGTTCCCTGCAGAATCCAAGCAGGTGGCGCGGGCTGCCTTGCGCGAGCATTCGGATAACGGCAAATGGGAGCTGATGCGCACCTTGCGCTACGAGGGCGGCGCGAGCAAATATTGGCTGCGCCGCAAGGTGATCCGGGTGGTCAGCACCTTGGATCGCTCAGGGCTCTAGGGGACCCACCAGCCAGCTGGCCACGGTATTCTCCGCCGAGGCGGCATTGGATGGGTGATACCAGCTGGCTTGCACGTCGCGGTAGAGCCGCTCGAATTCGCTGCCGCGGAAATATCCGCCGCCGCCGAGCAGCTGGCCGGCGGCCTCGACGTTGTCGCGTGCGCTCTGCCCGGCGAGGGTGCGCAGCGTGACCAGGCGCGGGAACCAGCCCGGCCCGTGATCTATCTGTCCTTCTAGATCCGCGGCGACGGTGCGCTGCAGGGCGTCCAGGCTGAGCAGGCGCATTCCGGCTTGGGCCAGCACTCCCCTGGCGCGCACGTCCTGGGTGTAGCTGCCCCCGTCCTGGTGCGTGCGTTTGCGCAGCGCCGCCTGCGAAAGCTCCACGGCGCGTTCGGCGATCCCGACATATACGCTCGCGGTGAGCGTGAGGAACGAGGCGAAGATTCCGAAGACCAGCGGGTCTGCGTTCGGTCCCACCTCGAGCCGGGTGTGCACCCAGCTGGCCGGGGCCACCGCGCCTTCCAATTTGGTGGTGTGCGACTGGCTGGCGCGCATGCCCAAGGTATCCCAGTCCTCCAGCGAGCGGACCCCGGCGCCGCGGGGGACGAACCCGTGCACCAGTTCCCCGCTGGCCTCGTCCTTGCCGAATACGCCAAGCCGGGTGAAAGCCGGGGACAGCGAGGTGAAGATCTTCGTGCCGGTGAAGCTGACGGACCCATCGGCCAGGGTTCTCGCCGCGGTGTTCGAATCGAAGAGCACCGAGTCGTTTCCGGGTTCGGAGATCCCGAAGGCCATTATCTCCCCGGCGGCGATCCACTCGGTGACCATCTGAAGGCGCGCGTCCCCCCGGGCGGCGAGCAGATAGGCGACGCCGGCCCAGACCTGGTGCATATTGATCGCCAGGGCGGTGCCCGGCGCGGCGGTGGCCAGCCGGCGTTGGGCCAGCACCAGCTGCTCGAAGCTCCAGCCCAAACCGCCGGAGGATTCGGGCACCAGGGCCTTGAGATAGCCCAGGGCCGCTAATTCCTCGAAGTCCTCCGTGGCAAAGGCATTGGCGGCATCATAGCCGCCGGCGCGTTCGCGGAAGCGGGACAGCAGCTCATCGCTGAGGATTTGTTCGATAGGCACGTTGGCTACTCCTAGTAGTTGCGCAATAGTCGGTCAAGGACGCGGGTTCCGAACTGCAGCGCCGAGATCGGCACCCGCTCGTCAACTCCGTGGAACATTCCGGTGAAATCAAGATCCTTGGGCAGCTGCAAGGGGGCAAAACCGTAGCCGGTGATCCCCAGCTTCGCCAGCGCCTTATTGTCGGTGCCGCCGGAGAGCATGTAGGGCAGGACCACCGCCTCGGGGTCCTCGGCCACCAGCGCCTGCACCATCGAATCCACCAGCTCGCCGCCAAAGGGCACCTCCAGCGACTGCTGGTCTTGGAGCAGCGTGAGCTCCACGTGCTCGCCGGCCAGCTCGCGCAGTTTCTCGATGGTGGATTCGTGCTCCATGGGCAGGGTGCGGCAATCGATCAGCGCCTCGGCATAGCCGGGCAGCACATTGTGCTTGTAGCCGGCCTTGAGCACCGAGGGGTTTGAGGTGTTCTGCAGGGTGGCGCCGACGAAGCGGCTGGTATCCCCCAAGGCCTGCAGCAGCGGTGCGGGGTTCGCTTCGTCGAATTCGGTGCCGCAGATGACCGCCAGCTCCTCGAAGAGCGCGCGGGTGGTTTTCGTGTAGGACAGTGGCCACTGGTATTCGCCGATCCGGGCCACCGCGGCGGCCAGGGCCGTCACCGCGTTGCGCGGATTGAGCTGCGAGCCGTGTCCGGCCACCCCGTGCGCGGCGAGCTTGATCCAGGCGATGCCCTTCTCCGCGGTTTGCACCAGGTAGGCGCGTTGCCCGGCGATCTCGGTGGAGAATCCGCCGACCTCGCTGATCGCTTCCCCGGCCCCGGCGAAGACCTCCGGATGCTGCTCCACCATCCACATCGAGCCCCAGTCGCTGCCGGCCTCCTCGTCGGCGAAGAAGGCGATGACCAGATCCCGGCGCGGGCTGATCCGCTCGCGCATCAGCCGCCGGATCACCGCGACGATCATCGCGTCCATGCCCTTCATGTCCACCGCCCCGCGGCCCCAGATCATGCCGTCGATGAGCTCGGCGCCGAAGGGGTCCACGGACCAGTCCGCGGCGATCGCCGGGACCACGTCCAGGTGCCCATGCACCACCAGCGCCGGCAGGCTCGGGTCGCTGCCGGGGATCCTGGCGATCAGGTTCGCGCGTCCCGGCGCGGATTCGTGGATTGTCGAGGCCAGGCCGACCTCGGCGAACAGCCCCGCGATGTAGTCGGCGGCCTCGCGTTCGCCGCGGCTGTTGTTCTCGCCGAAGTTGGTGGTGTCGATGCTGATCAGCTTGCGGCAGATCTGCACCACTTCTTCTTGCATGAGCTCATAGGCGTGCGTGCTCGGCATCTTTGGATCCTCTGTTCGCGGTGGCGGCCTCGGTTGCTATCCACCCTAGTTCCCCACGGCCCATGGCGCGTTGGCCGCGCTAGCCATGGAGCCTGCGGTAGGTGGTTGCGGCCGCCGGATGCAGCCGCTGCCCGCCGGTGGAGATCAGCGTATCGGGGGTGAGGTATTGGATGCCGGCGCTATTGCGCGGGATCAGTTCGCGCGCATGGTCCACCAAGAGCTCCACGATTCCCGCCGCCACCGGGGCCGGCAGCGCGGCGTTGGCCATCAGCAGGTTCGCCACTCCCACGGTGTCCACCTCGGCCACCCCCGGATAGGTATGACGCGGGATGATCACATGCTCGTAGAGCCGCGGATGCTCCGCGCGCAAGGCCGGCAGCACCCCCGCCAGATCGATCAGCCGGAGCTGCATAGTCCGCCCCAACGCCGTGATGGAGCTGACCGGGATGCCGCCGAAAAGCAGGAGCGCATCGATCTCCCCTGCTTCCAGGGCCTGCAGTCCGGCCACATAGCCCAGTTGGCGTTCTCTGGGCTGGGTTCCCTCCTCGTCCAGCCCGGCGGCGGACAGGATGCGCTGCCCGGTCACCCAGGTGCCCGACCCCGGCGCCCCGGTGCCCAGCCGCTGGCCGGAGAGGTCCGCCAGCGAGCGGATCCGGCTCCCGCGGCGCACGATGCAGTGGTAGTAGTTCTGGTAGACCCGGCCCAGCGCGACCAGCGAGGAATCCGCGGAGCGCTCGTGCTGGGCCACGGTGTCCGCCAGCGCCAGCGAGAGCCCGGCCTTCCCGTTCTCCAGCAGCTCGAGGTTTTCGACGCTCGCCTCGGTCACCAGGGCTTCCGAGTGCGCGGCGATGCCGTAGCGGACCAGGGCCGCGGCGAGCAGGTTGGCGAATTCAAAGTACATGCCCCCGCTTTCGCCGCCGGCCACATCCAGCCGCTCGATCAGCGCGCCCCTGGTGCAGGAGGCCAGCGCCGGCAGGCCCAGGGCGCCCAGCCCGGCCCAGCGCAGCACGCTGCGCCGGCTCGGGTTCCGGTGCTCAGCCAGCTTGGCCACCCCCGCTCGGCGCCTGGCCGCGTGGCATCAGCAGGCTGAAGCACAGCCCTCCGCCTTCGGCCGCCGCGATGCGCAGCTCTCCGGCGTTGGCGCGGGCCAGGCGCTCCACGATCGCCATGCCCAACCCGGTGCCGGGGGTCGCCCCGGCCGGGTCCGCGCGCCAGAACCGCTCGGACACCTGCGCTAGCTGTGCTTCGCTCAGCCCGGGGCCGTGGTCGCGGATGCTGATCTCGACGAGTTCAGGCGTGGCCCGCAGGGTGGTTTCGATCGGCGTCCCGGCGGCATATTTCAGGCAGTTCTCATAGAGTTCGGCGAGCATCTGCTGCAGCTCGAACTCGTTGCAGGCCAGCAGGACCTCCGGTTCGTTCCCGGATTCCAGCAGCAGCTCGGTGCCGCTTTGCCGGGCCGCCGAAGACTGCCGCTCGATTTCCTCGATCAGCAGTTCGCGCACCTTGACCGTTTCGACCTCCGCCGTGCGGGCAGCCGGGGTGCGGTCCGCCGCCTGCTCGGAGAGCCGATGATCCGCGCTGGCCAGCCGGAGCACCGCGTCCAGCAGCGACTCCACCCGGTGCAGTTCCTTCTCCACGGCCTGCACCGCCTGCGGATCCGCAGCCGCTGGGAGGCGCAGCTTCAGCAGATCCACCCGCAGGCGCAGCGCCGCCACGGGATTGCGCAGCTGGTGCGAGGTTTCGGCAATCAGCTCCCGCTGCTGGGCCAGGCTCGCGGTCATCGCATCGGACATCTTGCTGAAGGAATGCGCCAATTCGCGCAGCTCCGGAGGCCCGGCGGCTTCCAAGGGGGTCGAGGTCTTCGTCTTGGCCAGTTCCTTGGTCGCTTCATTGAGCCGGTGGATCGGCTTGAGCACCCAGGCGGTGACCCGGTCCGCGAGCAGCAGCAGCCCCGCCCCGGCCGCGATGCTCAACAGCACCACCCAGATCCATCGCTGCAGCACCAACCGGCGGGAGATGTCGAGGTTGACTTCCAGCAGCGCCGAGCCGAGCACCTGGGTGGAATTGCCGAAAGGGCGCGCGATCAGCGCATTGCCGGTGGCGAAGGGGTTGATCGCGGGGATGTCGGTATGCGCGAGGTTCAGCTCGGTATTCTCCAAGGCCCGCGCCACCTCCGGCCTGGTGGGATCGAGCTGGCCGGAGGTCAGCGTTTCGGTGCCCAGGCGCACCAGCAGAGCCTCGTCATAGAGCTTGGAATAGGTGTCCATTTCCAGCTGCAGCTTGCCGTGCTCGGCCTCGGCTTCGGCCTGGGCGCCCAACTGGATGAATCTATTCAGCGACGCTTCGCGGCTCAGCCGCAGCTCCTGGGCCGCATCCACGCTCGCGCTCTGCATCAGCACCGCGGAGACGATCACGACCAGCAGGGCCAGCAGCGATCCCAGAATGGCGATGACGCGCAATCTCATTGGAGGTTTGCCTCGAGGCGGTAGCCGACACCGCGGACGTTGATGATCATTCCGGGACGCTCGAGCTTGGCGCGCAATCCGGTCAGGTGCACGTCCAGCGAGCGGGAAACGGCTACGAAGGCATCTCCCCAGAGGGCATCAAGGATCTGCTCCCGGGTGACCACCGAGCCGGCATGCTTGGCCAGCAGCGCGAGCAGGTCGAATTCCTTGGCGGTCAGGTTCAGCGCCCGCGCCCCCAACCGGGCCTCGCGTTTGTCCAGGTCGATGCCCAGCTCCCCTACCTGCAGCAGGGCGCTGACCGGTGAGCTCATCCGCGACCGGCGGGCCACCGCCTCGATGCGCGCGAGCAGCACCGTCAACCCGATCGGCTTGACCAGATAGTCGTCGGCGCCTTGGCGCAACCCGCGCACCACGCTGCGTTCGTCGTTGCGGGCGCTGAGGATCACCACCGGGGTGGTGGTCACCAGGCGCAGCTTGCGCAGCACCTCCAGCCCATCCATATCCGGCAGGCCGAGGTCCAGCAGGATCATGTCCGCCTCGCGGTGCCGCAGCAACGCGTCCTCCCCGCGGGTGACGCATTCGGCGGTGTGCCCGGCAGCTGCGACGGCGTCGGCAAGGGCCGTGGAGACGGCGTCGTCATCCTCGACGATGAGCAGCTGCAAGGCCACGTCCTTTCAAATCTTGGTGCACCACGCACTGTGAAGCACTTTATCAGCTGGTTTCGGCGGCTTGCCGGCCCGCTGCTTTCCTAAGATTCACTTAAGAGTTGGCGCACGCCTTGGTTATGTCGCGCATCACCCATACATTAGATCTGTCTCTCTAGTGGCAGTGATGAAGATCAACGTCGATTCTTGCTCACACCCGCTGGTCCGAGGCATCCCGGTACTCGCACCGGATACGAGCAAAAACTTTAAGGACTTCATTCATGGCCGAACAGCATCAACCGGGCGCCGAGAGCGCGCCGGTGCACGCCGACCACGACGGCGGCAGAGCACCAAAATGGAAGATTGTCGGCCCCGGACTGGTTGTCGCGGCAACCGGTGTGGGCGCCGCCGATATGGTCGCGACCCTGGTGGCCGGCAGCCAGTACGGCTACGCCCTGCTGTGGGCGGTGATCCTGGGCGTCATCCTGAAGATCGTTCTGGTCGAAGGCGCCGGACGCTACACGCTGGCCACCGGCCGGACGATCTTCGAGGGCTGGAAGTCCCTGGGCCGCTGGACCACCTGGTACTTCGGTCCCTACATCATCCTCTGGGGCTTCGTTTACGGCGCCACCGCGATGAGCTCGGCGGCGATGCCGCTGGCGGCCCTCTTCCCCGCAGTGGACCTCAAGATATGGGCCGTGCTGATGGGCCTTGCCGGCTTCGCCATGGTCTGGTTCGGCCGCTACTCCTTCTTCGAGAAGGTCACCGCGGTCCTCGTGGGCATCATGTTCGTCACCGTCGTCGGCTTGGCGATCATCGCCGTGCCGAACGTGCCGGAAATGCTCAAGGGCCTGGTGCCGATGATCCCGTCCGGCGGCGTGGTCTACACCCTGGCTCTGGCCGGCGGCGTCGGCGGCACCATCACCCTGGCCGCCTATGGCTACTGGCTGCGTGAAAAGGGCTGGAACACCCCGAAGTGGATGCGCGTGATGCGCATCGACAACTCGATGGCCTACGTGATGACCGGCATCTTCGTGCTCGCCATGCTCGTGGTCGGCGCCGAGGTCGTTCGCTCGGCCGGGGTATCGATCTCCGCTGGCGACCGCGGCCTGCTGGACCTGGGCGAGGTGCTGAACGAGCGCTACGGAACGTTCGTCGGCACCGGATTCCTGGTGGGCTTCTGGGCCGCCTCGTTCTCCTCGATCATTGGCGTGTGGAACGGCGTATCGTTGATGTTCGCCGACTTCTGGGGCCACATGCGCAAGAAGCCCGCCGGCCACAAGGACACGCTGACCGGCGGCAAGTACTTCAAGTTCTACGTCCTCTGGCTGACCTTCCCGCCAATGGTGCTGTTCCTTTTGGACAAGCCCATCGCGCTGATTCTCGCCTACGGCGTGCTCGGCTCGCTGTTCATGCCGTTCCTGGCGATCACCCTGCTGGGCCTGCTCAACGGCAAGCGCATCCCCAAGGGATGGGCGAACCGCTGGCACACCAACACGGCGCTGGGCATTACCGCGCTGCTGTTCATCTCGCTGGGCCTCCAGCAGCTCTGGAAGAACATCGCTCCGCTCTTCGGCGGTTAGCCAATCTCCATCTAGGCCACCGGCCCGAGTTCCATACTCGGGCCGGTGGCCTTTTTCATGCGCCAACCCGGCAACTGCGGTTAGGCTTCAAGTACGAAGCTAGGAGGATCCATATGGGCCAGAGTCCACACCCAGCGGTGGCAGAAATTGAACGCATTGGCATCCTGGGTGCCGGCCGGGCGGGCACCGCCTTGGCTCGTGCGGCCGCGTCGGCCGGCATCGCGGTGAACATCGCCTCCTCACGGCCCGTGGGCCAGATGAAATACCATCTGGCCCAGTATGCTCCGCAGGCCCAGGCGGTGCCGGCCCAAGACATCGGTGCGGGCGTCGACCTCGTCGTCCTCATGGTCCCCCAGGAGGACCTGGACGAGGTGGCGCAGGACAGCCTGGCGGATCTGGTGCTGCTGGATGCGACAAACCGCTGGCAGGACGAGCCCTTGCCCGACTGGCTCGAACTCAGCCTGCGGGCCGGGCTATCCAGTTCCGAGGCCATCGCCGCGCATTTCCCGGAGTCCCGGGTCGTCAAGGCGCTGAACCACATCAGCCACTGGGATTTGGACTCCGACGGAGCGGCAAAGACCGAACAACGACGCGCGCTCGCGATCGCCACCGATGATCCCGAAGGCGCCGGGCTCGCCGCGGCTTTGATCAGCGCGCTGGGCTACGAGCCCGTTCGCCTGGCCGATCTTGCCGCCGGCCGCTGGATGGAACCGGAGGGCGAGATCTTCAATCAGGTACTTGGCGCCGAGCAGCTACGGGAGATCGTGCAGGCCTAAGCCGCATCCGGCAGAACAAACTGGACCACGGCGACAGGGTGGCGCAAACCTTCGCCAGAGCCCAGAAATCGGCCGTTTTGCTGTGACGCTCAACACTGATTCGGTGAAAATTAATGCGAAACTACTGATCAAACCCGAGTTTCCCGCATGATTCCGCGGATTTTGGAGCCCTGGTGGCCAATCCTGCCCGATTGGCAAACGCCGCCGGACGGTGGTAAAGTTTTACTTCGTTGCCAGCGATAACAACGCAGACAACGCATAACCTGCGCGGGTGGCGGAATAGGTAGACGCGCTAGCTTGAGGTGCTAGTCCTCGCAAGGGGGTAGGGGTTCAAGTCCCCTTTCGCGCACAGGTGAAATCCCCGGTTGACTTCGGTCAACCGGGGATTTTTTATAACTACTACCGTCGGCAATCTGAGGGTTAAGTCCCAACTAGGCGATCACCGAGGATTCATCTCAGCTCCGGCTCAGTTATTCAGGCGAAAACCCGCTCGTCTTAGTTGGATTAGCATCCCGGCGCCGGTAGAATAGTAGACACCAACACTTGCAGGAGCGCACATGTCTACACTTGAAATGCGATCTGGTTGGGTGGAAGAAGCCACTCACAGCGTATACCTTGAAGGTTTAACCGTCAGCTCGGAATATGCTGAAGAATCAAAAAATTACGTTGCGGGTGATATCACTGCAGATGAGCTAGTGAGGATTACCCGGGAACGATATGGCCTCAAGTAGTAGTATCGAGGATCCATATTTGACCAGCCCCGATGGAGTTCTGAGGAACTTAGTCGGGGCCGACTCGTATCAAGCGCTCGCTAAGGCTGAAGCCGACCTATTCCACGCACGTGTCGTTCAACTTCGCGACCATGAACTAGTGGAACCAACTCGAGATGCCTGGGAAATAAGAGGCCTCCACAGGCATCTATTTCAAGATGTTTACGATTGGGCCGGCGAGTACCGTACCATCAATATGCGGCGGGGTTCAGGGCAATTTTTTGCGCCCAGTTCTCACATTCCCTTTCTTATCGACAATGTCATGTCCGAGCTGGCGAATCGCAACCATCTCAAAGACTTGGAGAAAGAAGAATTCATTGATTCACTTGCGAAATTCTACGACGAGCTCAACCACATTCACCCGTTCCGTGAAGGAAATGGCAGAGTGCAACGAACTTACTGGTCGAGAATAGCGTTTTCCGCCGGTTGGTATTTGGTTTGGCAGCCTATACAAGGTAACGAATTGAACGAGACAAGTAGAATCGCAAGGGAAGATCTGAATCTAGAGCCTTTGCGTCGGGCTCTGGATAAATGTGTCACGGCCGTACCCCCGGTTTTAAGAACCTGAATTGTTCCACGTACCGTTGCACGGTGATTTATTTACCGCATCTGCTACTTTCATTGGCCCTGAGTCCCCGCCTTCGGTCTGCCCGTCGATGCGTAGGATCAGGTGAGCTAGCGGTTGCCAGCTGTCCAAGTAGGTCTTGCATGACTTCGCTGACTCCTCGGGAGGGCGACCACTGATCTACTCCGAGCACCGCAACGTCCGTGACCGTCGTGTAAGTTGTTTTAGCCATGGTGCAAGTATGGGAAACCCTGCTAGGCGTCTAGGAAGTCCAGGTAGCCCTCGAATAACTTTTTGCGGACTCCCGGCACGTTCGATTCAACGATAAGGTTCAGTTCGTCTGCGTGGTCATGGGCTCGGTGCGGGAAATAGCCGGCAGCGTCGCGTTCACGTTTCGGAAGTAGCTGCATAAATGCCACGGACGTCCACTTCAACAATCGCGGCTGGTCCCAAACATTCCGGTTCAGCACAAAAAGCCTTGTTACATTTGGTTCACGAGAGTTTTCATTTTCCACTGAAACCAATGCGGCAGGATGGCTCCAATCGCGCTGCAATAGTTCAGTTGCAAACCCTAAAAATTCACCGCGCTCATTTGGCCAATCCGTCCTTGTTTCACCTGCCCGCTAGGGTCATACTTTGGTCATGGAGATTGAAGTTCGGTACGTACACGCCGACGACATTTATGCGGTCAGCGTTCCCGACGTTGAAGGCGCTTTGACTCAGGCAAAAACCTGGGAGGAAGTGCCGTATATGGCACGTTCGGTGGTGGCCGACCTGACCGGCGTCGACATTGCGAGCGTGACCGTGGCAAGTGTTATCGAATTGGACGACGGCGACTAGCTTCCACGTTGGGCCCGAAGTTTGCACCATCCTTTGCACGGCCAGCCCAGTTGCTATGGCATGCCCGGCGCTGCCTAAACCATCAGCGCTTCGATATCGCGATCGAATTCGTACGGGGCATTCGTTTCATTTGACCGGACATACCGACCCTTGAATGCTGACCGAATCCAAGGTTAACTCTCCAGAACTCGCTAGGTGGGCACGCAGTTGAGCGAAAAGTTGCTGGAATCGGCTCATCGCCCTTCATTATCTAGTCGACCGGTAGCAGCCTTATACGCGTGGGCGTTCTGGTTGCACCGCCTGCCCGTCCACCAATCCGCTGCACGCCGAGCCAGGCCGAACCAACCCATCGCGGCTATTGGTAATATCGACTCGACCCTCATTTGTCCTACGGTCTTATCCCCGATCCGGCTGGAGCCTCTTTTCATGCGCATCGCCATGCTCTCCCTGCACACCTCCCCCATGCAGCAGCCCGGGTCCGGAGACGCCGGAGGCATGAACGTCTACATCCAGAATCTCTCCTATGCCCTCGGTGCGCTGGGGCACGAGGTGCATATGCTCACCCGCACCGCCGAGCCAAGCAGCAGCGCCGAAGTAACCCCGGGCGTGTGGATGCATCAGGTGCAGGTCGCCGCCGGCCAGGTGCTGAGCAAGGACGAACTGCCGGGTATCATCGATGCGGCCGCCGAGCGGATCGCCGCTCATTTGAGCGAGCTGAAGATCGACATCGTGCACGCGCACTATTGGCTTTCGGGCCTGGTCGGGCGGCAGCTTGCCGCAGCCTGGCAGGTGCCGCTGGTGCTCACCATGCACACCTCGGCGGCGGCCAAGGAGTTCGAGTCCGGACTACCCGAGCCGGAGCTGCGCAAGGAATCCGAGCGGGCATTGCTGGCCCAGGCCGACCGGGTGATCGCCAATACCCCCGTCGAGGCCGCCCAGCTCGAGCGCTTCTACCAGCTCGAACGCGAGCGGCTCGACGTGGTGCTCCCGGGGGTCGACCACCGCATTTTCCACCCGGAGCAGGACAAGCTTGCCCGCCCCCTGGGCGAGGATGACCTGCATCTGGTTTACGCCGGGCGCATGCAGCGGCTCAAGGGGGCGCACCTGCTCATCGAGGCGCTGGGCATTGCCCAGCGCAGCGCACCCGAGCTGCGCATTACCGCCTCGCTCTTCGGCGCGCTCTCCGGCGGCGGGGACTACGACCTGCCGGCCCTGGGCCGCCGCGAAGGCATCACCGAGCGCTTGAGCTTCTTCGGACCGCTGCAGCCGGCCGAACTGGCAGCGGTTTTCGCCAACGCCGATGTGGTCGCCGTGCCATCGCTTTCGGAGACCTTCGGGCTGGTCGCCGCCGAGGCGCAGGCCTGCGGCACTCCGGTGCTGGCCAATCGGGTCGGCGGATTGGGCTACGCGGTGGACGATGGGGTTTCGGGCTGGCTGATTCCCGAGCCCTCGGCACAACTGTGGGCGCAGCAGCTGATCGAACTGGCCCGCAATCCGGCGCGGGTGACCCGGGCCGGGCATGCGGCCCTGGAGCATTCGGGCGAATTCACCTGGGAGCGGGCCGCGGTGTCCACGCTGGCCAGCTACCGCATGTCCTGCCAATGCCGTTCCTAAGCGGTTCAGCTCCGCGGCTCGCCGGTGGACGCGGTGATCACCATGTCCTCGAGCTTGGGCAGCGCCGCGGCTAAACGGAGCTCGGCCTCGGCGGTGATCCCTTGGATCTGCGAGAGTGGCGCGTCGGCGACGAGGATCGTTGAGCTGCCCTGCAGCCGGTGCCCCACCCAACGCAATTGCAGCCGCGAGACTTCGAGCACCCCGGGAGCGCCTGCCAGCGCGGCCTGCGCGCGGGAAACCAGTTCGGGCTCGATGCCGTCCATCAGCCGCCGGCCGATGCTTTTGACCGTCCCGGCGAGCAGCACCAGGATCGCCGCGGAAATCAGCAGGCCGATGACCGGATCGGCCAGCGGGAAGCCGAGCATCACGCCCACCGCGCCGAAGACCACGGCCAGGGAGGTGAAGCCGTCGGTGCGCGCATGCACCCCGTCGGCCACCAGCGCGGCCGAGCCGATCTTCTGCCCGACCCGGATCCGGTAGACCGCCACCAGCTCATTGCCGGCGAAGCCGATCACCCCCGCGGCGAGCACCCACCACAGGTTCTGCAGCGGCTGCGGGTTGACCAGCCGCTCGATCGAATGCCAGGCGGCGAGCACCGCGGACAGCGCAATGACCAGCACGATGAACAGCCCAGCCAGGTCCTCGGCCCGCCCGTAGCCGTAGGTATAGCGCTTGCCCGCCGCCTTGCGGCCCAGAATGAACGCGATCCACAGCGGCACGGCGGTCAGCGCATCGGAGAAGTTGTGGATGGTGTCGGCCAGCAGCGCCACGGACCCGCTGAAGACCACCACGATCACCTGCAGCACCGTGGTGGCCAGCAGGATCACCATGCTCAGCTTCAGCGCGCGGATGCCCTCCCGGTTGGCCTCCATGGCGTCGTCGATGGAATCGGCGGCATCGTGGCTATGCGGCATGAACAGCTCGATCAGCCACCCCTTGAAACCGGTGCGGTGCGTGTGCACGTGGTCAGCGGTGGCGTTCACGGCGTAGCTCGCTCGCCGCGGTGGTGCGCGGGCACGCCGCCCAGGGCATGCTCGGCCTGGTAGATCGCGTCGGCCACCAGCTTCCTGGCATGCTCGTTCTCCAGCCGGTACAGCACCTTGGTGCCGTCCTGGCGGGTGGAAACCATCCGGGCCAGCCGCATCTTGGCCAGATGCTGGGAGACCGCAGCCGGGGATTTGCCCACGATGCCGGCCAGCGCGCCCACCGCCATTTCACCTTCGCGCAGGGCCAGGATGATCCGTACCCGGGTGGCGTCTGCGAGCATGGAGAAGACCTCTACCGCGAGTTCCACATACTGGCTGTCGACCTGCAGCGAACAAACTCTCTTATCTGCATTCATACGCACATTATGGCATTACAGGCCTTTCCCGGCTAGGGCCCGCCGCCAGCGGGCGCTAGACCTCGCGGGTCAGCCGCAGCTCGAAGTGCGGCTTGCCCCTGCGCGGATTCCAGCCCTGCACCGCGAACCCCGTGGCGCTGGGCGCAAAGGCCAAGTCCACGACGGCCGGCAGCACCACCGGAGTATGGAATTCGATCTCCCACTCGTAGTTCCCGCTGGCGGGCTCGATCGCCGCCAGCGCGCGGGCGGCCAGGTAGATGCCGTGCGCGATGGCCCCGGGCATGCCCAAGGCCTTGGCGCTCAGCGGGCTGAGGTGAATCGGGTTGTAGTCCCCCGCCACCGCGGCCCAGCGCCGTCCGGTGCCGCCGTCCAGTTTCCAGGCGGCGGTGCGTTGCGGCGGCACAAAGGGCTCATGGGCCTTAGCCGGAGTTTCTCCGCCCAGCCTGACGCCCTTGGCCAGAAAGGTGCTGCGCAGCGTGAGCCGGGTTTCCCCGGCGACCACGATCTTCACCACCAGATCGCAGCAGGCCCCCTTGGCGTGGGCCACCAGGTTCTCGGCATTCACCTCGACGTCGAAGACCTCCTCCTGGCCCAGCGGCTCGGTGACCGAGACCTGGTTGCCCAGGTGGATCATGCCCAGCAGCGGCAGCGGGAAGTCACCGCGCAGCATCAGCGACATCGCCAGCGGGAAGGCCAGCGAGTGCACATACAGGCTCGGAAGCTTGCCGTTGACCGGCGCGCTCACCGCCTGGCGGTAGGCGGTGAGTTTTTCTTGATCCGCTCGGGCACCTTGGAAGATCAGCGTCACCTCGGGCAGCACCGGATTTTTCGGCTTGCGCGTGAGGGTTTTCACCGCCCGGGCATAGACCGCGGCCATAGTCGGGATTTCGGTGACTAGCTCGGCGCCCATCTAGGCACCCACCAGCGACTGGCCGCAGACGCGCAAGGTCGAACCGTTCAGCCCGGCCGCCGCGTCGGAGCCGAGGAAGGCGATGGCCTCGGCCACGTCCACCGGCAATCCGCCCTGCATCAGCGAGGGCAGCACCAGGCGCGCCACCGTGCGGGTGCCCAGCGGGATCTTCGCGGTCATCTCGGTTTCGATGAACCCGGGGGCCACCGCGGCGATCGAGCCGCCGTGCTCGGCGAACAGCCCCGCGCTGGCGCGCACCATGCCGATCACCCCGGCCTTGCTCGCCGCATAGTTCGTCTGCCCGCGGTTGCCGGCGATCCCGGAGGTGGAGGCCAGCGAGACCACGCGCAGACCCGGCAGCTTCGCGGCGAGGAAGACCTCGTTCATGCGCAGCTGGGCGGTGATGTTCACCGCGATCACCGAGTCCCAGCGCCCGGCGTCCATATTCGCCAGCAGCTTGTCCCGGGTGATGCCGGCGTTGTGCACCACCAGATCCAGCCCGCCGTGGCGGGACAGGGCGTGATCCAGGATCCGCGCCCCGGCGTCCGTGGAGGTGACATCCAGTTGCAAGGTGGTGCCGCCGACCTCGTTGGCCACCTTGGCCAGCGCATCCCCGGCGGCCGGCATATCCACCAGCACCACCTGCGCCCCATCGCGGGCCAGCGTGCGGGCGATGTCCGCGCCGATGCCGCGGGCGGCGCCGGTGACCACCGCGACCTTGCCGCTCAGCGGTGCGCGGAAATCTGCCGGAAGCTCGCCCTGCGCGGTCCGCACGCCCAAGAATTGGCCGTGCACATAGGCGCTGCGCCCGGAGAAGAAGAAGCGCAGGGCGCCCAGCGCGCTCGGGCTGTCCAGCTGGGTTTCGTTTTCCAGCACGATGCCGTTGGCCGTGGCCCCGGCGCGCATTTCGCGTCCGAGCGAACGGATGACCCCATCGATGCCCTGGCGCACCGCGGCGACCGCGGGAGCATTCTCGGCCAGCGCGGGGCGGGAGAAGGAGACCAGGCGCGCCCCGGGGACCAGCTGGCGCAGCGCGGCGCCGGTGCTCAGCATCAGCTCCGAGAGCTGTTCGGGGTCGGTGAGCTCATCGAGCAGCAGCACGATCCCGCCGAGCTTGCTCTGCCCCGCGTCGTGCCGGCGTACGTCCAGCCCCCAGGAGACCAGGGTGTCGCACAGCTGTTGGGCGCGTGCGGAGGCGCCGAGCACCAGCACCGGGCCGGGCAGCAGCGCGGTGTCCGGGGTGTAGCGGCGCAGCCGCGGCGGACGGGGCAGCCCGAGCAGCTTGGCCAGCTTCTTGGTCATTCCGCTATTAACTAGTTCCAGGTACTTATCTGCCATTTAGCTTCGTGCCTCCAAGATTGCCACTACGCCCTGTCCGCCGGCGGCGCACACCGAAATCAGTGCGCGCCCCGAACCCTTTTCATGCAGCATTTTCGCGGTGCTGGCGATCAGCCGTCCGCCGGTGGCGGCGAACGGGTGCCCGGCGGCCAGCGAGGAGCCGTTGACGTTCAGCTTAGCCCGGTCGATGGAGCCCAGCGGCGCATCCAGCCCGAGCTTTTCGCGGCAGAACTCCGCCGATTCCCAGGCCTTCAGCGTGGCGAGCACGGTGCCGGCGAAGGCCTCGTGGATCTCGACGAAGTCGAAGTCGCCCAGCGTGAGGTTATTGCGCTCCAGCAGCCGGGCGGTGGCGTAGGCCGGGGCCATCAGCAGCCCCTCGGCGCCGTGCACGAAGTCCACCGCGGCGGCCTCGAAGTCCACGAAGTTCGCCAGCATCGGCAGGTCGTTGTCCGCCGCGAACTCTTCGCTGCCCAGCAGCACCGCGGAGGCGCCGTCGGTCAGCGGGGTGGAGTTCGCCGCGGTCATCGTCGCTTCCTCGCCCAGGGTTTTGCCGAAGGCCGGCTTGAGCTTGGCCAGCTTTTCCATGCTCGAGTCGGGACGCAGGTTATTGTCCCTGGCCAGGCCGTTGAACGCGGTGAGCAGGTCATCGAAGAAGCCGCGCTCGTAGGCGGCGGCCAGATTCTGGTGGCTGGCCAGCGCCAGCTCGTCCTGTTCCGCCCGGGTGACGCCCCAGGCGTGGGTGGTGATCGCCTGGTGCTCGCCCATGGACAGCCCGGTGCGCGGCTCGCCGGTGCCCGGAGCCGAGGGGGCCAGATGCGCCGGGCGCAGCTTGGACAGGGCGGTGAGCTTGGCCTTGGTGCTGCGCGCGCGGGAGAGTTCCAGCAGCACCGCGCGCAGCCCCTCGGAGACGACGATCGGCGCGTCACTGGTGGTGTCCACCCCGCCGCCGATGGCCGAGTCGAGCTGGCCGAGCTTGATCTTGTTGGCCAGCGAGCCGATGGCCTCCATGCCGGTGGCGCAGGCCATCTGCACGTCGTAGGCCGGGGTGGCGGCGTCCAGCGAGCTGCCGAGCACCGACTCGCGGACCAGGTTGAAGTCCTTGGAGTGCTTGAGCACCGCGCCGCCGGCCACGGCGCCCAGGCGCGCACCCTGCAGGCCGAAGCGGGCCACCAGGCCTTCCAGTGCTGCGGTGAACATGTCCTGGTTCGAGACGTTGACGTAGGCGGTGTTCGAACGGGCGAAGGGAATGCGGTTGCCACCGATGATGACTGCATTGCGCACTGGCTGGTCGGCCATGAAGGAACTCCTAGGGTTGTGAGAAGTATTACTGTAACCAAGAGTACATGATACTCTGGGTTACGTGAACAAGATCACCCCAGATATCGACTCGGCTACCGACGGGCGTTCGGCCCGCTGGCAGGCGCACCGCAGCCAACGCCACGAGGAGCTGCTCAAGCTCGCCCGTAAGGCGGTGCACAAGCTCGGCCCGCAGGTCTCCATGGAGGAGATCGCGGCGCACGCCAAAACCTCCAAGCCGGTGTACTACCGCTACTTCGGCGACAAGGAGGGCCTGCGCCAGGCGCTGGGCGCCGTGGTCATCTCCGACTTCCGCGACTCCATCATCGCCGCCGGGCTCGCCGAGGGAGACGAGGCCGGGGCGCTGCGCGCAATGGTCACCGCCTATTTGGAACTGGCCAAGGGCAGCCCGAACCTGTACTTCTTCGTCACCGCGCAGACCCCGGATGTGCTCACCGCCCCGGATCGCGCGGCCACCGGCTCCACCGGGGCGCTGAACGCCTTCTTCGACGAGGTCACCTCGCTGATGAACGAACGGCTCAGCGCGCACTTCGCCGCGCACACGCTCGCCCCCTCCAGCGCCACGGCGCTCTGGCCGCGCGCGGCGCTGGGCATGATCCGCTCCGCCGGGGAACTCTGGCTGCGCCAGCCCGAGGCGCCGGGCAAGCCGAGCCTGAACGAACTTGCCGAGGCGCTGAGCGGCTGGCTCACCCACGGCATCTCCACCAACTCCCGCTCCTAGCATTCGAAAGGCCCCACTTATGACCAGCATCAATGTCCAAGCCCTCGCCGAACAGCTGCTCGGCCCCTACGCCGAGATCCGCAAGGCCTCCCGGGCCCGCGCCGCGGACCCGAAGCTGCAGCGCGATCCCGCGTGGTCCATGGATGAGCACCGCGAGCAGGTGCTCGGCCAGCTGAAGATCCTCGTCGAGCAGCAGGCCGTGCAGCGCGCCTTCCCGAAGGAATTCGGCGGGCAGGATGACCACGGCGGATCCATCGCCGCCTTCGAGGAACTCGTCGCCGCGGACCCCTCGCTGCAGATCAAGGCCGGGGTGCAGTGGGGGTTGTTCGCCGGCGCCATCCTGCATCTGGGCACCGCGGAGCACCACGCCAAGTGGCTGCCCGGCGCGATGAACCTCCAGGTCCCGGGCGCCTTCGCGATGACCGAGATCGGCCACGGCTCGGACGTCGCCGCGGTGGCCACCACCGCCACCTATGATCCGGACAGCGAAGAATTCATCATCCACACCCCCTTCGCCGCGGCCTGGAAGGAATTTCTGGGCAACGCCGCGCTGCACGGCACCGCCGCCACCGTGTTCGCGCAGCTGATCACCAACGGCGTCAACCACGGGGTGCACTGCTTCTACGTGCCGATCCGCGATGCCAACGGCGAGTTCCTGGACGGCATCGGCGGCGAGGATGACGGGCTCAAGGGCGGGCTGAACGGCATCGACAACGGTCGGCTGCACTTCACCCAGGTGCGCATCCCGCGCGGCAACCTGCTCAACCGCTACGGCGACGTGGCCGCCGACGGCAGCTACAGCTCCCCGATCTCCTCCCCGGGCCGGCGCTTCTTCACGATGCTCGGCACCCTGGTCCAGGGCCGCGTCTCGCTGGACGGCGCGGCCACCGGCGCGGCGAAGATGGCCCTGCAGATCGCGGTGACCTACGGCAACCAGCGCCGCCAGTTCAACAGCGTCTCGGACACCGAGGAGACCACGCTGCTGGACTACCAGCGCCACCAGCGCCGGCTGCTGCCCCGGTTGGCACGCACCTACGCGGCCAGCTTCGCCCACGATGAGCTGCTGGACAAGTTCGACGCGGTCTTCTCCGGCCGCGAGGACACCGACGAGGACCGCCAGGACCTGGAAACCCTGGCCGCGGCGCTCAAGTCGCTGAGCACCTGGGATGCGCTGGACACCATCCAGGAGGCCCGCGAGGCCTGCGGCGGCGCCGGCTTCATCGCCAAGAACCGCTTCACCCAGCTGCGCGCGGACCTGGACGTCTACGTGACCTTCGAGGGCGATAACAACGTGCTGCTGCAGCTGGTGGGCAAGCGCCTGCTCACCGACTACGCCGCGGAATTCCGCAAGCTCGATACCGGGGCGATGGCCCGCTACGTGGCCAAGCAGGTGGGCACCACCGCGCTGCACCGCTCGGGGCTGCGCAGCGTCGGCCAGGCCTTCGTGGACATCTCCGATGAGCGCAAGAGCGCGAACTTCTTCAAGGATCCGGAGAACCAGCGCGAACTGCTCACCGACCGGATCAACGCGAAGGTGGCCGAGGTGGCCACCGCGCTGCGCGCCGCCGGCAAGGACAAGCTCAAGGCCGCCAACGCCTTCAACGAGAACCAGGAGCTGCTCATCGCCGCCGCCCGCGCGCACGGCGAGCTGCTGCGCTGGGAGGCGTTCACCGCCGCGCTGGAGAAGATCTCCGACGAGCCGACCCGCGAGGTGCTCACCTGGCTGCGCGACGTCTTCGCGCTGAGCGTGATCGAAGACGATCTGGGCTGGTTCCTGGGGCACGGCCGGCTGTCCATGCAGCGCGCACGCACCCTGCCGGGCTACATCAACCGGCTGCTCGCCCGCCTGCGCCCGCACGCCCAGGAGCTGGTCGACGCCTTCGGCTACACCCAGGAGCACCTGCGCGCGGAGATCTCCAGCGGCATCGAAGCCGAACGCCAGGATGAGGCGATGGCGTACTTCGCCAAGCTGCGCGCCAGCGGCCAGGCCCCGGTCAGCGAGAAATCACTGAAGAAGGCCAAGGCCTAGCTGCTCAAGCAGGCCCGCCGGCGGATTGCTCCGCCGGCGGGCTGCTGTGTTTAAATCGGCTGCGCGAGCGCAACCAGGATCCCCTCGGGCCCGCGCACGTAGGCCATCTGCCAGCTGTCCTGGTACTCGCCGATGCCGCCGACCAGCTCATACCCCTCGGCCTGCAGCCCGGCGACCATGCCGCGCAGGTCCTCCACCTCAAAGGCGACGTTGCGGATGCCCAGTTCGTTGGCCATCGCCTGCGGCTGTCCGGGCCCGTGCTCGGGCCGTTCGAAGCTGGACAGCTCGATCCCCGCGGCACCGTCCTCGGCCAGCAGCATCACCACATTGGTGCGCGATCCGGGGATCCCGCAGACGGTTTCCAGAAACTCGCCCTCCATCCCGTCCACGCGCCCGGCGACGTGCATCCCCAGGCTCACAAAGAATTTGGTCACCGCATCCAGATCGGCGACGGTGATTCCCACATGGTCGAACTTCTTGATCCGTGGCATGGCGCAATCCCTTCGGGTTTCGTATGGCGCAAGTCCACATGCTACGCCCGCCCGGCGCCGGGCACCACAGCTGCTCAGGTTTTCTGCTGAGCAGAAGTCATAGCCGCCCGATGATCGACGCGGTCGACTCGACCGAGGCGAACCCGCCGCCCGATAAGTTGGTGGCGCTCACCTGCGTGAGCTGTTCGGCGCTAATCTTCAAGCCATCGTCGCCTGCGAGATCGAAGGTATGGCAGGCATCGATGGCCACCTGCGTGTTGAAGCCCAGGTTTCCGGCCATCCGCGCCGTGGTCTCCACGCACATATTGGTTTGTATGCCGCACAGGACGATGTGGCTGATGTTCTGCCCGGTGAGCCAACTTGCCAGATCCGGGGTGCCGTAGAACGAAGAATTCACGGTTTTAGTGATCCTGACGCTCGGAACGACATGTGCCAGGAACGGCTTCAGCTTCGACGTTGCGTGCTGCGGGTGGAACGTTGAACCGATGAGCTTGGAAGTGTGGGTGACGATGACGATCGGCAAACCGCGCTCTTGCCAGCAGGCGAGCAGCCTTTGCATATTCATTTCGGCCTCGGGGTTGTTTCGCCTCCCCCAGTGCTCGGCACAGTCGAAAGTTTGTTGCACGTCGATCATTACCAGTGCAGGATGTGCCGATGGCGCGGATTGGTCGATGTTGATTTCATTCATGGTTACTACTTTGCCGCCGGAAAGGCGCATACCGTGAGCGGCAGTTTTGACACTGTTCGATGATTTACCGCCATATAATTGGGTGATGCTCACCGTAGCCCTTTTGCTCATGCCAGGATCTAGACTTTTTGACGTCGCCATCGTCTCCGAGACCTGGGCAACCGAACGAATCTCGTCGCCGCCCTTGGATCTGGAGCTTCGTCGATGCTCCGCTGAATCGGGGCTCGTAGAGCTGACCGACGGGGCTACCTGCGCCGCGAATGGATCCCTCGAGTGGGCAGCACACGCGGACGTGTTGCTGATCCCCGGGTTAGGCAACGCCCGCAGCATTCCAGATGCCAAATACCTGCGAACCATCAGCGAAGCGCACCAACGGGGGGCGACCGTCGCATCGCTCTGCTCGGGCGCCTTCGTCTTGGCGGAGGCCGGCCTGTTGGATGGACAGAGCGCAACCACGCACTGGGCCTTGGCCGATGAATTCGCCCAACGATTTCCGCAAGTCGAGGTGGACCCCTCGGCGCTCTTCGTCGGCGGCAATCGCGTCTGGACATCGGCCGGCGTGGCCGCGGGCATCGATTTGAGCATCCACTTGATCCGCCAGTTGTGCGGCGGAAAGATCGCCACAACGGTTTCTCGTTCCATGGTGATGGCACCGCACCGCGCCGGAGGGCAGGCACAATTCGTCCGCACTCCGGTAGCCCTCAAGGATGCCGATGGGCAAGCACTTCACGCCGTGCGCAGCCTGTTGCAAGAAGATCCAAGCCAATCCCGAACCGCCGCTGACTATGCCAGGCGCGCCTGCATGTCCGAACGGACCTTTCTTCGACGCTTCGCTGCGGAAACGGGAACCACACCGCAGCAATGGGTGATGCGGTGGCGCGTCGATGAGGCCAGCCAATTGCTGGAGGACAGCACCAACTCCATTGCCGAGATCGCACGGGCGGTCGGCTATGCGACACCCGTCTCCTTCCGCCAGAGATTCCGGGCGATCAAGGGAGTGGCCCCGGCGGAATACCGCAAGGCTTTCCAGCTGCGGGGCTAGAACGGAGCCCCTGGCTACCACCGGCCTGCCCGCGGAAAATCGAGACGTTCCAGCAGCAATTCTGCGCAACGCGAGCAGCGTGACGCTCTGCAAGAGCTTTTGAAATAGTCCAGGGCCCGCCTAGTTGCTGCTCTTCGCCGCTTCCAGCGCCCGGTAGGCATTGATCAGCGCGGCGGTTTCGATTGCAGTTTTGACGTCGGGCATGGAGATGACGTGCTGCTGGTGGTAGCCCATATCGATCAGCACCGCGGGACCATCGCCGGTGATGAATCCCCTATCCGAAATATCCGATCGGTATCCCCAGCCTCCGTAGTCCAACGCCTTGATGTCTTTGATATGAACGCCTTTGATGCCGGCATAGTCCAGCTTCATAACCTTCCAAAAGCCGGAGGCCACGAACCGGGTTCCCGCCGAATCAACCACAAAGGTCCCGGCGAAAAAGATCCAGCAGATGGCTCCCGCGACAATCGAGGAAAAGACGATGTAAAACTGATCCATATACCAGCCGACAAGCACCGCCAGCAGCGCAAACGCCACCAGCAGATAGCGCAGCGGCGTCACCCGCAACGGGATTTCGTGGACTACGCGGTGCGCAGCGCGCTCCTCCTGGGTTCTTGATGCCAAGGAATCCGGATCATTGGCTAGTTCATCGGCCCGAACAGCTTCCACGCTTTGCTCGCGCACGATCTCCTCGGGACGGTAGGCCATAGCGGTTGCAAATCCTGCCAGGACGGAAGCGACAATGGCTCCGGCAATCACCGGGCTGGAAAACGCAGCATGTTCTGCGGTCACGCGATCGATTTGGCCGGCTACGAGGGCGAGGAACAGACCGGCAACCATGGAACTCAAGGCTACGCCGAAGCCCAGTCCGATGCGTGCAAGCATGAGCGAATGCGCACGCAGCAAAATCGCCGACCAGCATATGGCAACGCCAACAAACACCGTCAGCAGCACGGTCGATATGGCCACATTGGCGAGCGTGGCAAACTCGTCGACCTCCCCCCTGCCGTTCCAATGAACCGCAAGCTTTGCAGGTAATCGGCCTTGCACGCTGTACATCCACCCGCAAGCACTCAGCGCCAAGACCAGCAACCCGACGATGCTTCCGATAGCCCAATTTCTGCTGTACGTCTTCTTCTGTTCCGCCACGGCGCCCTTTCGCCTACCAGACCCTAAAGCCCATTCATTAGAATGAACACTACCAAGTGAAATAGGAGTCTTACAATAATCTGAGGATCCCTTGTCGAGCACTGGAAGGACTTCAAGACGAGTGCCGAAAGTAACGCGGCAAGGGATCCGCTCGTAGCTCCCAAAGCCATGACGCTCGCCCCAGGATGAATCGAATCCGGCATTTAATGCCTTGATGGCAATCCGCTCCAACTCGGCGATGCTTGCTTCAGCAAATCCGGATGCGATCTCTTGCCGAGAGCAAACGCTTCTTCAGCGCCGGCATCAAATTCCGCGGCATCCCTTCCTGCGCCATAGGCTTGGCGCCTGCACGCTCCCCTGTCTCGAAGATCGGAAGGCTTTAATTACCCCCTACGCTCCAGCGGAAAGTTGCCCCTCTTCTTCTTGGCTGAGCTGCCATACGGAACCAAGCGGTTGCCGTTGAGCTCGGCGGTGCCGGCGGATGGGTTAGCTCTCAGCGTTACGGGACCAATGCTGCATGAGTCTTTGCTGGGCTTGCTGTTCGCTCAGTCCTGAAATCTCTTGTGCGGACAGATGAAGTTGTTCTATGAGCGCAGCTTCCATCCACTCGGGCAGGACAGATCCCCGTGCGGGTTCAGGTGTGGCTTCAACGGATTCGTAGAGCCGTCCCATCTGGACAATGACGTCTTTGAGCGATTGAATCTTCGGGTCATCGCCCATGCGTGCGACCCGTGAGGTGAGCTCATCGTAAACTTCGCCATCCGAACGGGCGCCAACAGCCCAGACCTCAGAAATATCAAGAATTAGGCGGCCGGATGCGTCTTCGGTAATGCGCCATACGATTCTCCAGTCGCGATCGCCAACGACCAACTTGCGGAAACCGACTAGCGCACCGAGCAAAGGCTCGCCAGCCTCAGGAGATTTTTCGAGCAGCAGCATCTTCTTGAACACGGATCGCACGATCTGCGGATCCTTGTTGTGAAGACGGTACAAATCAGATACTGCGTCATCAGTTAGCCGGACGATGCACAGGCGCTCTTGAGGCTGATTCACGAATTATCAGACTGGGCTTCTTCGGCATTTTCCGCCTCAAGCTCTGCGCGGTTCAAATCAAAGAATTCCATCGCTTGGTCAAGAGTCGTGCGTACGCCGCTATCGGTGGCAAAGCGTGCCATCACCAGCGCAGCATCGCGGAGGGTGTCACGGTCATGGCGCAGCTGAGCGATTTCCTTGGCGGAAACGACTTCGGCCACAACCTTGCCATGGCGCGACAAAGGGGTATCCCGGCCTTCTTCGGCGGCGGCGACAAGCGCAGAAAGTCCCGCGCGTGATGCTTCGGTGATACTCAAAGTAGTCATATGAAAACTATATAGATTTCTACCTAGATTTTCTAGTGGGCGCGTTGACTCGTAATAAACCTCCGTCAAAGTACCTCTTGCTTCTCGGACTCTGCGGGTATCTGCTCAGCAGCATGGGACTGACAATGAGCGCACTCAAACAAGTCACCAAACAACTCGCGAACAGCTACCGGCTCGGCGCTAAAGCCGGGAAAACTCGGATCCTGGATGAACTGGTCGAAATCACCGGCTGGCACCGCGCCTACGCCCGCTGCGCCCTGCGAGAAGCACTGAAGCCCGCCAAACCACGGATCATCAGAGCAGGCAGGAAACCGACCTACCCGGCCGACCTGCAACCCGGCCTGATCCCGTGCTGGGCCGTCCTGCGTGGCCCAGCGTCGAAACTGCTGACGGCTTCCATGCCGTTTCTGGTGCCGATGCTGCGCGCCGAGAAAGCCCTGGACGTCACTGACGATCAAGCCGCTCTGCTGATCAAGATGAGCGCGTCAACGATCGACCGGCGCCTGGCTAACGAACGCCGGAAGATGATCCTTCATGGCAGGTCCCATACCAAGCCTGGCTCGCTGCTCAAGTCCCAAATTCCCATTCGCACGTGGGCCGAATGGGATGACGCGGTACCCGGATTTGTCGAGATCGATTTGGTGGGCCATGAAGGCGGCAACAGCCAAGGCGAATTCTGCTCCACCCGCTCCCGCTCCCGGTCAGGGAACAAGAACGACGGGGCGCACGTGGAACAGAAGAACTGGCCTCGGGTTCGTGAGCTCGCGGGTTACCAGCGCTATGACAGTCCCGAAGAGCTGGTATTGCTGAATCAGATTTGGGAGCTGGACCGGACCTTCACAAACTATCTTCTGCCGCAGCAGAAGCTGCTGCACAAGACTCGCAAAGGGGCCAAGGGCATCAAGGTGCATGTCCGGCCGGCGACTGCTCACCAGCGTGCGGTAGCGCATCCGGAAGTGAAGAAGATGCCAGTGATTCGGATGAACGGGCAGTTCAAGAAGATACGGGTCATGGCGTTGTCGCAGCAGATCTTTGGGTTGACCGGCAGCCTTGAGCGATTGTCGATATCTAAGTCCGGGTCCTCGGCCCGGTAGGCGAGAAAGGCTTCATCATGAGAAACCTGTTTCCCGGACGTTTTCATCTGACGCAACGTATCAGAGTTCCCGGAGGTATTGACATGACGCAACAGGGCCATTACTCCGAAAATAGCCCGAAGACACACAATTTAAGAGACACCCAATCCGGTGCAACAAGGCGAAGGAACTGCCGGGATGGTATGAAAAAGTCGATCCGTGCCTGCCGCACTCCATCGTGATGGACACCGGAGACGGACGGACCTGCCGGTCCCTGGCTCCCCCCAGCGACCGGAGTAGTCCGAGATACAACACCACCGGTCATCCACCTGCCCAAGCATCAACGAGAGTAAGCAACTTGACTGAAGTAGTCCTGCCCGAAGCACAGCCACAGGCCGCTAAGTAACGCGCCTCAGCGCATTCACGAGCGTGCGCGAGAACTGTTGTGAGTTATGCGGTGTCGAGCTCTTCAAGGCGCCCTTTTGGAAGCGCTAGGACGTATACGGTGGCAAAGACGATAAAAACGAGCACAAACGACAATAGTCCGATACCCGCACTCTGGGCGTTGGAACCATTGGGTTCTTGTCCAAAGGTGCTCATAACTGACCCAAGCCCAACACCAAGCACTGCATAGGCGAATGATTCCGTGCACACGACGATCGATTTTTCAATCTGATACCAGTGTCCAGACACGAAGAATCCCCTCGCGGTGACACCTCCAACGATGAATGCCACCGTCGCGATGATGCAACAGGTCACGAACATGCGCAATGCTGATCCGTAGCCAACCCCGTCCGGTCCGACATGAATTGCCACATGGTCCGGAATCCACGGGCTGGCCAGCCAATAAGCCAGCAGCGTCAAAGCGATAGACAAACTAGGGGCGAGAATGAATAAAAATCGAGTTCCAGCAGGGCATGCGATATGAGATTTGTCGGTATCCACTAGGCTTTTAGTCATTTTCACCTCCCATCGGTATCGAGTGATCTTCCTGCTAAGATCAGCAGCAACACCTTTTAGCCTACCGGAATGAGAAAGACCATGCTAGCGCCAACGCTTATTTCATTATTTTTGGCGCTGGTATTTATTGGGACTTACCTCGGGGAACGCCAGGACCGGAAGCGAACCCATTCGAAAGAGGACAAGTTTTTTAGCAACTGGTCCATCATCGCATTCTGGATCGCACTGTTCTTCACGGTGGTATTTGCACTCGGGCTCTTCACGAGGCTGGCAAACTAGCTGTTTAATTAGTTGAATCACTAGTACGCTCAGCGGTTACGGCGTAGCCATGAAGCGGCAGGTAATCTCGCGATTGGTGAGTGAACCAAATTCTCCACGCGGACACTTAATTGCTCGAAGTTTGCCAGCGTCTCCCCTTCGGCTAGTTAGCCCCGTGGCCAACGAACTAAACACGCAGAGGCAGTGATTTCACATTAATTATAGGAATGCGCTCACACCAGTAAGCTACGTAATCGTTCGCGATAGGCATCGAGTTCTTCTGCAGCGCAGGCAGGGCACGGGCTATCTAGACGGCTACTGGTCAACCGCTGCCGCAGGTCATGTCGAAGCGGGTGAGTCGGCCATCCAAGCTGCGGTTCGTGAGACGCGTGAGGAACTCGGGATCGAGCTGGATGCCATGCAGCTCAAGCCGCTCACCACCGTCCACCGGCCGCAGTCCAGCAACGAAACCGCCGGTGGTCGAATCGATTTCTTCTTCGAATGCACCACGTGGACGGGTGTGCCGCAGATTATGGAGCCGCATAAAGCCTCGGCGCTTACCTGGTTCGACCTTTGCGAGCTGCCTGGCAAAGTTGTTCCGCACGAGCGCTACATCCTAGAGCGGCTGGGCAACGACCTTCCGGCCATAATTGCCGCCAACTCCCTCATGGCGCAGTAATTTACGCTGGATCCGCCGCCAAGGGTTGGGCACCTCCATGGGAGTGGAATGCCTCAATATCTATCGTCGAAGTTGCGCCTCGGTCTCCGAGGCGGCACGCGGATGTGCGCGTGCCCTCCGGTCCAAGGATTACGCGCGCTTCGCCGCGGCGATAGGGCTAGTTCTCTGGCTCCGAAAGGTCCTTGGCCGGAAGGCTGTCCTGTTATGCGCGCAGCGCCGCGTCGAACCATCCGGTGATGCTCGCCGGGTGGGTGATCGCGGTACCGACCACGACGCAGAATGCTCCGGCATCCAGCGCGGCACGGGCTTGCGCCGGGGTGTGGATGCGTCCCTCGGCGACCAGCGGCCGGTCGAGCCCCGCGGAGGCAATCGAGGCGAGGAGCTCCAAGTCCGGGCCCTCGGTTTTGGCGCGTTCGCCGGTGTACCCGGCCAGTGTGGTGCCGATCAGATCGGCGCCGGCCGCGGCGGCCTCCAACGCGTCGTCGAGCGACCCGCAGTCGGCCATCACCAGTGCACCGGTTTGTTCGTGCACCGCGGTGATGGTTTGTTTCAGGGACTTGCCATCGGGGCGTTCGCGGCGTGTGCCGTCCAGCGCCACGATGTGCGCACCGGCCTGGGCCACGGCCACGGCATGGTGGATCGTCGGGGTGATGAACACGCCCTCATGGCCATCCTTGAATAAGCCGATTACCGGCACCTCGACCGCCGCACGGGTGAATTGGATATCCGCGATTCCCTGCACGCGGACGGCGGCCGCCCCACCGATCACCGCGGACGCGGCGACCTGCGCCATGGTCTGCGGGTTGCGCATGGGTTCGCCCGGATAGGCCTGCGCCGAGACGATCAAACCTCCGCGCAGGGCTTCTTGCTGTGACTTGCTGAGCAGCATGTCGCTACTTCCTCTCGTTGGCCGGCCAGAATAAGCTGGCCGCCCCGTAAAATGCTGCGTCGTTGCCCAGTTGGGCGGGCACAATTGCGGTGTGCGCCAGCGGGTCGATGGCCGAGGCGGCATAGCCGGCACGCAGCGCCTGCCACCAAAGGTCTCCGGCGCCAGCCATCCCGCCGGAGACGATGATCAGCTCCGGATCCAGCACGTTGCCCAGCGAGGCCAGCGCCATGCCGGCGGCCAGGGCCCCGGTCTGCAGCGCACGGCGGGCGAGCTCATCGCCTTGCCCCGCGCGAGCCGTCAGCTCGCGGGTGTCCAAGACGCCTTCATCTCCGCCGAGGCGGAGGTAGTGGCGGTGGATTGCCGGACCCGAGGCGATGGCTTCGACATGTCCGGTGCGGCCGCAGGAGCAGGGCAGCCCGGCCGCCAGCGGCGAGTCGACGTGCCCCATATGCCCTGCGACATGGTGCGCGCCGGAGAGCAATTGACCGTTGACCAGGTGCGCTCCGCCGATGCCGGTGCCGACCGCGAACAGCAAGACCTGCTTCGCCGCGCGTCCGGCGCCAGCGCGGGCCTCGCCAAGCCCGTGGGCGTGCACGTCGTTGACCGCGCGGACCGGCAGCCCGGTGCGGGCCAGCAGCTCGGTGCGCAAATCCGTTCCAGCCCACCCCGCGATGGTATCGGTGGCGGAGGCGACCTGCGCGTTCGCCGGGTCGATGACTCCGGCCGCGCCCAGGCCGAGGCCCAGAATTTCCTCGCTCGCCTTCCCGCGCAGCTGCGTCACGAGCCCGGCCATCGCGTCGAGCACCGCCGGCGCTCCAGCGCTCGCGGGGGTAGGCACCTGGCCGGTGGCGATGATCTGCCGGCGGGAATCCAGCACGGCGCCGGCGATTTTGGTGCCGCCCACATCCAGGGCGAGCACCGCGCCGGCGCCGAAGCGGAGTTCGCTCATGCTTAGCTGGCCGCCGCGGTGAGCAGTCCGGTTTCGTTCAGGATGGCGCGGATGGCGGTGGCCTCCTGCGCGTTCAGCGCTTCCATCGGCACGCTCATGGTGTTCGCCGCGATCACGCCGAGCTCGACCAGCGCGGTCTTGAAGGCGCCCAAGCCTGCGGCTCCGCCGGAGACACGGGCCGAATCCGGGGTGTAGACGATGTTGAACAGGGAGGAAAGGCGGTCCTGTTCGGCGGCGGCTCCGGCCCAATCGCCGGCCACTGCCAAGTCGAACAGGCGGCGGTAGCCAGCCGGGTCCACGTTGCCCAGACCCGGCACGACGCCGTGGGCGCCGCCGAGCAGCGCGCCGTCCACGACGACCTCGTGGCCGGTGAAGACCGAGAAGCCTTCGATCTCGCGGGTGGCCAGCAGCAGCTGGCGGAAGGACACGTCGTCTCCCGAGGAATCCTTCACGCCCACGATGACTCCATCGTTGGCCAGGCGGATTGCCACGTCCAGCGGCAGCTTGTGGTGGGTGCGCACCGGCACGTCATAGGCGAAGATGTCCACGTTCAGCGCGGCCTTGATCGCGCGGAAGTGCGCCTCGATTTCCGCGGCGTTGCTCAACGCGTAGAAGGGGGTGGTGACCACCAGCGCGTCGGCGCCGAGGGCCAGCAGCCGCGCCCCTTCCTCGATGGTGCGCACGGTGGTCTGCTCGCTGGCGCCTGCCAGGATCGGCACGCGTCCGGCGTTGGCGGCCACGATGGCGCGCATCACCTGCTCGCGTTCGGCGTTGGACAGGTAGGGCACCTCGCCCGAGGAGCCGAGCACGAACAGCCCGGAGACTCCCCCGGCGATCAGGTGTTCGACCACGCGCTGCAGGGATGGGATGTCGAGCTGGCCGTCGGCCGAGCGCGGGGTGACTACCGGTGGGATGACGCCGGTGTACTTCGGGTTATTAAGAAATGCCACGTAACTGATCCTTCTACTTGTGGCCCAATTCTTCGGGCCCTGAAATTGTGGGTGCCTAGAGCTGGAGCAGCGAGGGCGCTGCGCCCAGCAGGGTGCGGGTGTATTCGTTGGTCGGCGCGTCGAAAACCTGCGCGGCGCTGCCTTCCTCGACCAGCTCGCCGGAGTTCATCACGCAGATGCGGTCCGAAACGTAGCGCACGGTCTGAATGTCGTGGGAGATGAACACCATGCCGAGGTTCAGCTGCGCCTTCAGGTCGGTGAGCAGGTTGAGCACCTGGGCGCGCACCGAGACGTCCAGCGCGCTGGTGGGCTCGTCCGCGACGATCACTTCCGGCTCCAGGGCCAGTGCCCGGGCGATGGCCACGCGCTGGCGCTGCCCGCCGGAGACCTGGCTGGGCAGGGCGGTGGCGGCCGAGGCCGGCAGGCCGACCACGGAGAGCAGCTCCAGGGCGCGGGCGGTGCGCGAGGCGGCGTTGCCGATGCCGTGCACGCGCAACGGGTCGGTGAGTGTGTCCATAATGCTCATGCGCGGGTTCAGCGCGGTGGCCGGGTCTTGGAAGACCACTCCGACGGCCCGGCCGAAGGCCTTGCGCCCGGCGGCGTTGCGTTTGCCCACCGGCTTTCCGGCGAAGAGCACCTGCCCGCTGGTGGGTTCCTGCAGGCCGACCAGCACCGAGGCGAGGGTTGACTTGCCGCAGCCCGATTCGCCGACGATGCCCACCGTTTCGCCGCGGGCCACGGAGAAGTCCACCCCGTTGACCGCCTTGATCAGCCGCGGGGAGAACAGCTTGCCGCCGCGGATCTTGTGGTGCACGTGGATGCCGCGCAGCTCGATCACTGCCGTGTTGTCGGTGCTCATCGGTTAACTCCTGCATTCTCATGGCTGGCCCAGCGGTGTTCGGGATTCTCGGGCACCGGAACGAAGCTGGTGGCCCGGTGCGGGTCCGCGTCGGCACGCTGGCTGCGTTCGGCGAAGCGGTCCCCGGGCACGAAGTCGTACGGGCTGGGCACGGTGCCCGGAATCTGGTGCAGGCGCTCGGCCTGCGATTCGATGGAGAGCACCGCGCCGAGCAGGCCGCGGGTGTATTCATGCTGCGGGTTGGCCAGCACCGCGCGGATCGGGCCGGCCTCGATCACCTGCCCGGCGTACATCACGGTGACCCGGTGGGCCAGCGAGGCCACCAGGGCCAGATCGTGGCTGACGAAGACCATCGCAAAGCCGAGCTGCTCGCGCAGCTCGTTGAGCAGGTCCACCACCTGCTTCTGCACGGTGACGTCCAGCGCGGTGGTCGGCTCGTCGCAGACCACCAGTTTTGGGCGGCGCGAGAGGGCCATGGCGATCAGCACGCGTTGGCGCTGCCCGCCGGAGAGCTCATGCGGGTAGGAGCGCATGGTGCGCCGCGGATCCAGTTTCACCAGCGCCAGCAGCTCTTCGGGGCTCTTGCGCCCGCCGCGGCGGGTGAGCTGGCGCAGCTGCTCGCCGATGAGCATCGAGGGGTTCAGGCTGGAGAGCGCGTCCTGGTAGACCATCGCGATCGACTCGCCGCGCAATCCCTTGTAGACCTTGTCGTCCCCGGCCAGCGTGCCGCCGTCGGCGGTGGCCGGCAGCAGTTCCCTGCCTTCGAAGCTGATCGACCCGGACAGCTGCGCGCCGGGGCCGAGCAGGCCCATGATCGCCAGCGAGGTGATCGACTTGCCGCAGCCGGACTCGCCGACCAGCGCCATGGTTTCGCCTTCGCGCACGGTGAAGGACACGTCCTGCACGATCTGCGTATCCCCGTAACGGTCCGGGAAGCGGATCGAGAGGTTCTTGACCTCCAGGATGGTGCGCGGATCCGCCTCATCCAAGACGAGCCGGTCGGTGCGCTGGGATTCGGTGCGCGCCAGCAGGTCCAGTTCGCGGCGCAGCCGTTCGTGGGCGTGCTCGTCGGTGGCCGCCTTGGCCACGGCCGAGCGCTCTGCGCTCTTGGCGCGCGGCTTGCCCGCGCCCTTCACGTTGACCAGCGCGTCGGTCATGCCCTCGGCCAGGATATTCAGCGCCAGCACGGTGAGCAGGATGGTCAGGCCGGCGAAGGTGGTGGCCCACCAGGCGCCGTTGAGCACCAGGGTGCGGCCGTAGGAGATCACATTGCCCCAGCTCGGGGCCGGGTCCTGGATGCCCGCGCCGAGGAAGGAGAGCGAGGCTTCGAGGATGATCGCGTCGGCGACCATCACGGTGGCGAAGACCATCACCGGGGCGGCGCAGTTGCGCAGCACATGGGTGCCGAGGATGAAGAAGCGTCCGGCGCCGATCACGCGTTCGGCGCGCACATAGTCCTCGCCCCATTGGGCGAGCACGTTGGCGCGGACCACGCGGGCGATCTGCGGGGTGTAGATGATCGCGATCGACAGGATGATCACCGGCAGCGAGTTGCCCAGCGAGGCCAGCAGCGCGGCGGCCAGGGCGATGCCCGGGAAGGCCATCAGCATGTCCATGATGCGCATGATCGTCTCGTTGGCCCACTTGCTGCTGGTGGCGGCCAGGGCGCCGAGCAGCCCGCCGAGCACCAGGGCCAGCGCCACCGAGCCGAGGCCCACCAGCAGCGAGGCCTGCGCGCCGTGCAGCAGCCGGGAGAGGATATCGCGGCCCAGGCGGTCGGTGCCGAAGAGGTGTTCGGCCCCCGGGGCTTGGGCCGGGGTGCCGGTGGCTAGCGGATCGTGCGGGGCGAGCACCGGGGCCAGCAGCGCGAGCAGGCCCACCAGGACCAGGAAAGCCAAGGAGATCTTGGAGCCCAGGGTCAGCGCGCGGAAGCGGCTGCCGCCCGCGCTGAGGCGTTGCACCAGATTGTTGCGTGGGGCCATGATGGTCATCGCTACACCGTCCTAATACGTGGGTTGATCAGCAGGTACAACAGGTCGACGGCGATGTTCACCAGCACGAAGGTCATCGCGATGGTCAGCACCACGCCCTGGACCAGGTTCGTGTCCTGATTGGTGATGCCGTTCATGATCAGCTGTCCCATGCCGGGCAGCGAGAAGATCATCTCGATGACCACCGCGCCGCCGAGCAGGTAGCCGATGCGCAGCCCCAGCACGGTCACCGGGGTGACCAGTGCGTTGCGCAGCACGTTGCGGCTGACCACCTCATTGCGGGGCACGCCGTTGCCGATGGCGGTGCGCACGTAGTCGCGGTCCAGCTCCTCGACCATGGAGGTGCGCACCACGCGAGTCAGCGAGGCGGAGACCGGGATGGCCAGGGCCAGCGCGGGCAGGGCCATATGGCTCAGCCAGGAGCCGAAGCCGCCGCCAGCCGGGGCGGCGCCGCCGGAGGGGAAGAGCGGGTTCGCGCCCAGGGCGAACCACTGGATGAGCAGGATGCCCAGCCAGAAGGATGGGGTGGCGATCGCGGCGATGGAGAAGATGCGCACCAGCTGGTCCGGCCACTTGTCGCGGTAGAGCGCGCCGAGCACACCGAAGACCAGCGAGATCACCACGGCGATGACCACCCCGAGGAAGGTCAGCTGCAAGGTCAGCGGGAAGGCGCCCTGGATCATGGTGCTCACCGACTGGGCCGGCGGCGTGGTGCTGCCGAAGTCCAGCCGGATCAGCCGGGCGAGGAAGGCGAAGTACTGGATGAAGATCGGATCGTTGAGTCCGCGTTCTTCCCGGTAGGCTTCCTTGGCGGCCGCCGAGGCACCTTCGCCCAGGGCGCTGGTTGCCTCGTCGCCGGGGGCGAGTTTGAGGATGATGAAGACCAGCAGCGAGATGCCCAGAATCATCACGGGCAGTGCCGCGAGGCGGCGTAGCAGCAGGTTGAGGAAATTTCCCACGCAAGGACTCCGTTGGGTTGGGAAGTGAATGTGGCTCGTCTCTGGCCGGGCTCCGCCCGCGAAGGCGGTGCCCGGCCAGGCGGTGCGGCTAGGCCTTAGGCGATACGCCGACGAAGGACACCCCGGTGGTCGGCAGCGGCGCGAAGCCCTCGACCGCATCGGGGTTCCAGGCGGTGGGCAGCTGGCGGTGCAGCACCGGGTAGAGCGGCACCTCGGCGGCGATCAGGTTGATGGCCTTGCCCCACGCTTCCTTGGCCTTGGCCGCATCTTCGGCCTTGACCGCCTGGTCGAGCAGCGTCTGCAGGTCCTTGTATTCCTTGGTTCCGCTCCAGCGGAAGCGGGACTTAGGCCAGACATCTCCGCGGTAGAACCAGGACAGCAGCAGGTCCAGGTCGTTGCCGAATACCGATGGGTCGCCCGGGGCGGCGACCACGGTGAACTTCCCGGAGTCCACATTGTCTGCGTACAGGGCACCGGACTGCAGGTTCTGCATGGTCACCGAGACGCCCGGGATCTTGTTCCAGGATTCGAGGATCAGCGGGGCGATGTCCTTCACCCAGGAGGTGTCAGTGGTCTTCAGCTCGAAGCTCAGGTTGCCCACTCCGGCTTCCTTCAGCAACGCTTCGGCCTTGGCCGGATCGTAGTTGTAGACGGTGTCCGCCTTGAGGTACTCCGGGTGGGTGTCCTGCACATAGGAGGTCGCGGCCTTGGCATTGCCCAGCAGCGCGGTCTGGATGATGGATTCGGTGTCCAGCCCGTAGTGCAGGGCCTGGCGGACCTTGGCATCGTCGAAGGGTTTCTCGGCGCAGTTGAACATCAAGAAGAGCAGGCCGAAGGACTGCACCGATTCCACGCTGGCCTTTGCCTTCAGGCGCTCCATATCCAGGTAGGGCACGTCTTCGATGGCCTGGACGCGGCCCGATTCCATGGCGGTTACCCGGGCGGCCGCATCGGAGAGCAGGAACCAGGTCATCTTTTCGGCCGTGGCCACCTGGCTGCCGTTGTAGCCCGCGTGCTTGGCGAATTCGATCTTGTCGTCCTTGGTGGCGGAAACGAACTTGTACGGGCCCGAGCCGATCGGGGTGGCGTCGAAGGCCAGCTGGTCCTTGGAGGCGATGGCCTTCGGGACGACCTTGACCACCGAGATCCGGGTGGGGAACAGCGGGAAGGCGTAGTTCAGGGTGAAGGAAACGGTGTTTGCATCCTTGGCCTTGACCGACTTGATGAACGGGATGAACTGCGCGAACAGCGAGGCATTCTTGGTGTCCAGCACGCGTTCGAAGGAGTACACCACATCCTCGACGGTGACCGGCTTGTCATCGTGGAAGGTCGCGTCCTGGCGCAGCGCCACTTCCCAGGTGGTGTCGTCGACCTGGACCGGCTGGGCGGCGGCCAGCGCCAGATACGGTTCGCGGGTGGCCGGGTGCAGATCGACCAGGCCTTCGAAAATGTGCATGTTCGCCGCGTAGGGCGTGGCCCCCGAGGAGGTCATCGGGTCAAACCCGGTGGACAGGGCATAGGAAATGCCGGCGGTGAGCAGGCCTGCGGCGGCAGCTGACCCGGATCCGCCGGATCCTTCGGCGCTGCTGCCCGATGAGCAAGCGGCGAGGCTGGCGGAGAATGCCGCGGCCGCGCCGACCATGCCGGTAATCTTCAAAAAGTCTCGACGAGCATAGGGCTTACTTGCCACTTCGTTAAGTGCCATCGATGCCACCTCCAAGGAAATAAAGTCAGTTCATCGGACGTAGGATGTCCGATCTATAGCCTAGACTGTAATGGTAATCACTAGCGGTGGTCAACTAGCTCACAACCGCGAATTGGAAAATTGGAGAAGTTCATGACAACTAACGGGCCACGCCGCACCGATGCAAAGTCACGCCTGCGGGCGCTGACCTCCGATATCACCGCGTTGATCCTGGAACGGAATCTGCTTCCCGGAGACCCGTTGCCCACCGAACAGGATTTGATGGCCGAGCTGGGCGTGGGGCGCAATTCGCTGCGCGAAGCGGTGAAGGTGCTCCAGGCGCTGGGCATCATCGACACCCGGCACGGTTTTGGCATGTTCGTCGCGGAGAATACGCTCAGCGCGCTGCACGATTCGCTCTCCTTCCGCGGGCAGATGTCGCTGCGCCACCGCGGCCACGAGGCCGGCGAGCTGGTCGATGTGCGCCAGGCCCTGGAGACCGGGCTGATCGACCAGGCCATCCGCGCGGTGACCGAAGAACACCTGCTTGCGCTGGAGGCCAGCGTGGTGAGCATGGAGCAATCGGCGGTCGATGGCGACATGTTCACCGACGCGGACCGGGACTTCCATCGAATCCTCTTCGAGCCGCTGAATAACACCCTGCTCAGCAATCTGCTTGGCGTGTTCTGGGAGGTCTACCATTCGATCCACGACGTGATCGGCCAGGCCGAGCCGGATAAGCCGACGCTGCTGGAGACCGCGGCGGCCCACCGCGCGATTCTCGAGGCGGTTCGCGCCAAGGACATCGAGCAGGCCCGCCTGCTGCTGGCCGAGCATTTCCAGGGAATTCGCCAACTGCTAGCCCGAATGCACGCCGCGGCGAAATAACTGCCATCCCCCGAGGCATTATCAAACATTTATTTCACAGCTAAGCTGTAAGGGTGGACACATTAGAACGCTATGCACCCAATGAGAACCTGCGACGCGACGAGGCAGCTTGGCGCGCGGCCAACATCAGTTGGCACTTCGCAGAAGTCGAGCTTGACCTGAGCAATGCCACCGCCGGAGCGGAAACGTCCTTCGCCGCGGTGACGACGCTGAACTTCACCTCGGCCTCCGGCGAAACCTTCATCGACTACATACACGAGTCGATCCAGAGCATTGTGCTCAACGGGTCCGAAATCCCGGTGGCCGATGCGGTGCTCGACGCCCGCATCTATCTGCGCGGATTGCGCACCGACGCACCGAACACCGTGCGGATCGCCGGACGCTCGAGCTATTCCCGCTCCGGCGAGGGCTTGCACCGCTTCGTGGATCCGCAAGATGGGCAGACCTACCTCTACACGCAGTTCGAGCCCTCCGAGGCGCGCCGCGTCTTCGCCTGCTTCGAGCAGCCGGATCTGAAGACTAGCTACCGCTTCACGCTCACCGGCCCGGAAGGCTGGCATCTGGCCAGCAACCAGCAGATCCTCGACGAGGTCAACAACGGCGACGGCAGCAAAACCGTTTCCTGCGCGCCGACCGCGCCGATCTCCAGCTACATCACCGCGGTGCTCGCCGGCCCCTACCACGTCGTGCGCGGAACGCACCTGCAGAAATTGGCCGACGGCGAAGAGCTGAGCATCGAGATGGCGGCCACCTGCCGGGCCTCGCTGGCCGAGCACTTCGACGGCGAAGAGATCCTGAAGCTGACCAGCCAGGGCCTGGATTACTTCCACGAACTCTTCGACTTCCCCTACCCCTGGGGCAAATACGATTCGGCCTTCGTCCCCGAATACAACCTCGGCGCCATGGAAAACCCCGGACTGGTGACCTTCACCGAACGCTATGTATTCACCTCGCAGGCCACCGAGGCCCAGCACGAGCAACGCGCCAACACCCTGATGCACGAGATGGCGCATATGTGGTTCGGCGACCTGGTCACCATGAGATGGTGGGATGATCTGTGGCTCAAGGAGTCCTTCGCGGACTACATCGGCACCCTGGCCAATGACGAGGCCACCGACTTCTCCACCGCCTGGACCACCTTCGCGGCCCGCCGCAAGGCCTGGGCCTATGTGGCGGACCAGATGCCTAGCACCCACCCGATCGTGGCGGATATTCCGGATCTGCTGGCCGCAGACCAGAACTTCGACGGCATCACCTACGCCAAGGGCGCGTCCGTGCTCAAGCAGCTGGCCGCCTTCGTCGGCGCCGAGGCGTTCCGCGACGCGGCGCGCGCCTACTTCCGCGAGCACGCGTACGCCAACACCACACTGGAAGACTTCCTGCAGGCCCTGGAAAAGGCCAGCGGGCGCGATATGCGCGGTTGGGCCGATGCCTGGCTGAAGACCAGCGGGGTGCCGAAGCTCGCGGCGCACTACACGGTGGACGAATCGGGCCTGATCACCACCGCGCAATTGGAGCAGCGCGGGACCGACCCGATCAGCGGCGAGCCGATCATCCGCCCCCACGTGCTGAGCGTGGCCGCCTACACGCTGCGCGCCGGCATCTTGGAGCGCAGCGAATCCCAACGCGTGGAACTTGTGGGAGCCAGCGTCGACCTGGATTTCCTGGTTGGCCAGCGCGCCCCGGACCTGTTGCTGCCCAACGACGGGGATGAAACCTACGCGTTGATCGAATTCGACCAGCGCTCGCTGCAGACCCTGCTGGAGCACCTGGGCGCGCTGCGCGATTCCTTGCCGCGTGCCACCTGCTGGGCCTCGCTCTGGGATGCGGTCCGCCAGGGAAAACTCGATGCGCAAAGCTATGTGGCGGCGATTTTGGAGCACGCCCACACCATCGAGGACTCGGGGGTGTTCTCGGTGCTGCTGGACCAGCTGGCCACCTCGATCTCCAAGTATGTCGCCCCGGAACTTCGCGCGGCACTGCGCGAGCAGGCGGCTCGGGTGCTCACCGGTTGGCTCACGGATTTCGCTTCCGGCAGCGACCAGCAAACCACCACCGCGCGCATGCTGGCCCGTCTGGCGCGCTCCGGAGTGGCGCCGGAGATCATCGATTCCTTCCTCGCCGAGGAACCGAATCCCTATCGAGTCACCGTCGACGAGCAGCTGCGCTGGGCCAGCTATATTGCCCTCGCGGCCTCCGGCCGGTTGGACTCCGCCGCCCAGGAGCGGATGCATGAGGCGGCGAAGGCCAACCCGACCAGCGTCGCGCAGAACTCGGTGCGCACCGCCTTGGCCGCCCGCCCGGATGCCGCGGTCAAAGAAGCCGCCTTCGACACGGTGCTGATGGGCCACGACGACAACGGTTCGCTGTCCAACGACGCGCTCTCGGCGATCGCCCAAGGTTTCGCCATGGGATCTCCCAGCCTCCTGGCCGACTGCCAGCGGCGCTACTGGGCGGCCATCCTGCCGGTCTTCGAAACGATGAGCATGGAATTCGCCACGCGCGTGATCGAGGGGCTCTATCCGGGCATCCAGGATCTGACCGGCGACCCGGAGCAGAACCCGACACTGCTTGCGGCTAACGCCTGGCTGGAGGCCAACCAGTCGGCGCCGGCCGCCCTGCAACGCATCCTCATCGAGGAACGTGCAGAGCTTCAGCGCAGCCTGCAGGCGCAGTCCTTCAGCCGGATCAGCCGCTAGATTACCCCGGCTCTACGGAACGCGAGCCGTCCAGGCCTCGGTGTCGAATTTCGATTCGGCCAGGTCCTGGGCGGCCTTTCGCGTCTGCGCATCGAGCTGCGCCCGGGTGGCGCCGGTGCGCTTGGCGAAGGTGTCCATCATCGTGGTGATGAGCTGGGAGCGGTCCTGGCTGGTTTGCGACTTGAGCGGATCCACGCGCTTGACCGCCGAGGTGATGCCCTTGTCGGAGATCTTTTCGCGGCCGATGCGCAGCACCTGGACCATCTTCTGCGCATCGATGTCATAGCTCATCGTCACGTGGTGCAGCAGCGCGCCGTTGGCCAGGCGTTTTTGCGCCGCGCCGCCGATCTTCCCGCTGGGCGTGGCAATGTCGTTGAGCGGCTTGTAGTACGCCTTGATGCCCACTGATTCCAGGGCCTGCATTACCCAGTCGTCGAGGAACGGGTAGGAGTCTGCGAAGCTCATCCCATCGACCAGGGAGTCCGGGGCGTACAGCGAATAGGTGATGCAGTTGCCAGCCTCCATGAACATCGCGCCGCCGCCGGATATGCGGCGGACCACCTTGATGCCGTGGTGCTTGGCCTGTTCCATGTCCACCTCGTTCTTTAGGGACTGGAAGGAACCGATAACCACCGCGGATTCGTCCCAATCCCAGAAGCGGATGGTGGGTTTGCGTTCCCCGGCGGCGATTTGCCGGGTGAGCACCTCATCCAGTGCTACCTGTTCGGCTACCGGGATGATCTGCGGGCCGAGGATTTCCCACTGGTGGTCCTCCCATTTGGTCGCGTGGCCCAGGCTCCGGCGTACCGCACGAGCCACCGCGTCGGCGTCGAAGCCGAACAGCACCGCACCTTCGCGCAGATTCGCGTTGACCGCGTCGCGGATGGTGCCGTGGCTGGCTTCGGTGGGCAGCCCGTCGAGAGCCGTATTGAGGTCTTCGAGGGCTTCGTCCGGTTCCAGGAAGAAGTCGCCATTCACCGAAGCATTGGCGATCACCCCGTTGCTGCTTTCGAGATCTACGACGACTAATTTGCCGCCGACTACCTTGTATTCGCCATGATGCTTCATGGGACGATTCTATCGTCTGAGGCTGGAGGGGAGTTAAAGCGCAAAGGGCGCGAGGGGTGACTAGTTGCTCCTTGCCGGCGGCGATCACCGCGGCTATTCAGCGGCTAGCGCTCCAGCCGGGTCTCCGCCTCCACGCGGCCGAGCTTGTCCGGATTCCGCATGGCGAAAATCCGTGCGACCCTGCCTTCCTCCACCACCAGGCTTATGAGTGAGGGACCGCCTGCTTCATCGTCGATGCGGATGCCCAGGGCCCCGTTGAGCCAGAGAAGCACGATCTTCGGGTTTTGCGCGGCCTCCGGGAAGAGCCGCAGCAGATTGGTCACCTTCTTCGCACCGTACACCGGCACCCGAACGGCCTGGGCGACGCCGCCGCCGTCGGCGATGAGTATGACCTCGGGGGCCAGCACGTCCATCAGCCCCTGCACATCCCCGGTGGTGACCGCCGCCAGGAAGCTTTCCACGACTTCCCGCTGCTCGCTGCGATCCACGCGCATGCGGGGGCGCCGGGCGGCCACATGAGAGCGTGCACGGCTGACGATCTGGCGCACGGCGGCCGCCGACTTGCCCACGGACTCGGCAATTTCCGCGTAAGGCACGTCGAAGACTTCGCGCAGCACGAATACCGCACGCTCCACGGGGGCGAGCGATTCGAGGATGGTGAGCATGGCGATCGAGACGCTTTCGGCCAGCTCCACGTCCTCGGCGACATCCGGCACGGTGAGCAGGGGCTCGGGCAGCCATTGCCCGACGTAGTCCTCCCGCCGCCTGGACAGCGTGCGCAGGCGGTTGAGCGCCTGGCGGCTGACGGTGCGCACGAGGTAGGCCCGCGGGTCGCGGACGGCCGCGCGGACGCCGGGGTCCAGTTCAGCCCAACGGAGCCAGGCTTCCTGCACCACGTCCTCGGCATCCGCCGCGGAGCCGAGCATCTCGTAGGCGACGGTGAAGAGCAGGCCGCGGTGCACGAGGAACGGATCCTGCAGGTCAGCGGCGCCGAGGTTGCTCATGCCGCCTATGCTACTCCGCGGCCGCCGCGCTCCGCGAGCGGTTTCAGCCCGCAGGAATCGGCGAATCCCTCGGATTCGATGCCGAGGGCGACGTTGCTGCGGGTGGTGAGGTTGGCGAAGCCGATGACGCTGGTCAGTTCGACTAGCGCCGGCGCGCCCAATTGCTCGAGCAGCCGTGCCGAGAGTTCGTCGGTCACCGAGACGGGCGTGGCGCTCATGGCCTCTGCATACTCCAGGACGTCGCGCTCCAGCGGGGTGAAGACCTCGGACTCGCGCCAGCACGGGATCTGCCGGGCCTTGTCCAGGTCCAGGCCGTGGTTGTGCGCCATGAAGTAATTGTAGTCCAGGCACCACGTGCAGCCGATGAAAGAGGCCACGGCCATATGGGCGTAAGACTTCAGCGACTCATCGCAGCTGTCCCACTTCTGCACCTTCTGCCCGATGCCCATGGATGCCTTGAGCACGGGCTTGTTGTGCCACATCACGCCCAGGGATTCCGGGACTTTGCCGAACATCTTCGCGCTGAATTTCTTGATGAGTGCACCGTAGAGACCGGTGATTTCTGTGGCCGGATTCTGCTGGTCATGACTCCTCCTGCGGGTCGGTTCTGGGTCCTATGACATGAAGACACCGCCCGCGCCCGATCTGTGACACCTCGGTTGCGCAGGCCAATCGACCGGCGGTGTGCTGCCGGTTAAAAAGCAAACGGCGCGATTCCAGTCAAACTGGAATCGCGCCGTTTTAAGCTTGCGAGGGGCGAAGAATTACTTCTTGCCGCCGAAGCCCTTGAAGCGGGCGTTGAAGCGCTCGACACGGCCAGCGGTGTCCATGATGCGCTGCTTACCGGTGTAGAACGGGTGCGATGCAGCCGAAATTTCGACGTCGATCACTGGGTAGGTGTTGCCATCTGCCCACTCGATGGTCTTGTCCGACGAACGGGTCGAACGGGTCAGGAACTGCTCGCCGGAAGCCAGGTCGTTGAAGACAACTGGACCGTACTGTGGATGAATATCAGCCTTCATAGCTATACACCTTTTGGTTTATGGCCACTGGATTTTGCCAGCAGCTACTTGCTCGGAAAATTAGCCTGCGACCTCGACCAGGGTCGATACACAGACATTCCATCCTATCCCACAAAACCAAGTTCTGCGAAACTCAATCGCGTGGCGCGGAGCACAGGTGCCAGAAGGCAATGGCGCTGGCCGCGCCGACGTTCAGCGAGGAGACTTCGCGGCGCATCGGGATCATCACCGCCTGGTCAACCAAGGCCAGGGTCTGCTCTGCCACTCCCCTGCCTTCGTTGCCCAGGATCATCGCAAATTTCTTTCCTTCGGTCATCTCGACCTCGTTGAGCGCCACCGCGTCCTCGGTCAGTTCCATGGCCAGCATCGTGTAGCCATGGTCCTTGAGGATCGCGATATCCTCTGGCCAGGAGTTCAGCCGCACCCAGGGCAGGTCGAAGACGGTGCCCATGGACACGCGCGCGCTGCGCCGATACCAGGGGTCTACGCATTTCGGGGTGATCAGCACCGCGTCGACGCCCAGTCCGGAGGCCGATCGCAGGATCGCGCCGAGATTGGTGTGGTCGGCGATGTCTTCGAGGATCGCGATCCGCGAGCTAGCGGTGAGCACCTGGCCCAGGTCCAGCGGTGCCGGACGGTTCATCGAGGCCATCGCGCCGCGGTGCAGGTGGAAGCCGACCAGGTCCTGCAGCTGCCGGTCGTTGCCGATGAAGATCGGCACCTCGGGGAAGCGTTCGAACTCTTCGGCCAGCTGGTCCAGGTGCTTTTCGGCCAGCAGGAAGCTGCGCGGCACGTGGCCGGCGTTGATGGCGCGGGTGACCACCGTGGTGCTTTCGGCGATGTACAGGCCGTTTTCCACGTCGGTGCGCATGCGCAGATGGGCTTCGGAAAGGCGCAGGTATTCGTCCAAACGCGCATCCTCATGCAGATCCTCGACCCGCAGGATGCGTTCGGGGTTGGTGATGTCAGGCACCGGCTACCAGCTTGTAGAGCATATTCGCCAAGGCGACGACGCCGAGGATGACGATGACCAGGCGCAGCCATCCCGGGGAGAGCTTGCGTCCCACCTTCGCGCCGATGAACCCGCCGATCAGCGAGCCGACGGCGATCAGCAGGACGATCAGCCAGTGGATGCGTTCCGGTGCGATCAGCAGGTAAATCCCGGCCGCGACCAGGTTGACGAGCAGCGAAAGGATCACCTTGATGGCGTTGGACTGCTGCAGGGAAGCTTGCAGGAAGACGCCGAAGACCGCCATGAGCAGCACGCCCTGGGCGGCGGTGAAGTATCCGCCGTAGACGCCGATGACAAAGACCAGCACGTAGAGGATCAACGGGATCTTCGCGCGGTCCGCGTCGTCCGGGTCGCTTCCGCCGCGCTGCGCTTGCCGGGTTTTGGCCCAGGCGGCGAGCTTCGGCTGGTAGATGACCAGCACCAAGGCGCAGAGCAGCAGCACCGGGGCGACCACACCGAACACCGATTCGGGCAGGTTCAGCAGCAGCAGCGAACCGATCAGTCCGCCGATCAGGGAGACCGGCACCAGTTTCAGCAGGGTCTTCTTCACGCTGGCCGCTTCGCGGCGGTAGCCCCAGGCGCCGGAGAAGCCTCCGGCGATCAGGCCCATGGCGTTGGAGACCACCGCGTTGACCGGGGTGATTCCCAATGCGACCAGGATGGGGAAGGTCACCAGCGTGCCCGACCCCACCACCGTGTTGATGGTTCCCGCCCACAGGCCGCCGAGCAGGATTAACGCTTCACGCCAAAATTCGATCACAGTTCAGCGCGTCCTTAGCCTTGGCGGCGCGCGACGGCGGAGTAGCGGCCGGCGTCTTCGCGCATGCTCAGCTCCATCCCGTAGGTTGCCTTGAGGTTTTCCTCGGTCAGGGTGGAGGCGATTTCGCCCGAGGCGACCACTTCGCCGTCCTTGAGCATCAAGATGTGGGTGAAGCCAGGCGGTATTTCCTCGAGGTGGTGGGTCACCAGCACCAGGGCCGGGGAGTCTTCATCGGCGGCCAGCTCGGTGAGCTTGGTCACCAGTTCTTCGCGCCCGGCAAGATCCAGGCCTGCGGCTGGTTCGTCGAGAATCAGCAGTTCCGGGTCGGTCATCAGCGCACGGGCGATGAGTACGCGCTTGCGCTCGCCTTCGGATAGCTTGCCGAATGGCTGGTTCATGAAGGTGGACATGCCCCACTGGTGGAGCATCGAGAAGGCCCGGCGTTCGTCGAGGCGTTCGTACTTCTCGCGCCAACGCCCGGTCATCCCGTACGCGGCGGTGAGGACCACATTCAGCGCTGTCTCGTTGCCGGGAATAGCGTTGGCGACCAGTGCCGAGCTCAAGCCGATCAGCGGCCGCAGTTCGAAAACGTCGACCTTGCCCATGGTTTCGCCCAAAATGCCCGCGGTGCCGCGGGAGGGATGCAGACGGGTGGCTGCAATGTTCATCAGGGTTGACTTGCCGGCGCCATTGGGGCCCAGCACAATCCACCGCTGGCCTTCTGTGACTTCCCAGGACACGTCGTTGAGCAGGTCTTTACCCCCGCGCACCACGCTGACATCGTTGAAAGTTAGCACTTCGCTCATGGTTTTTAAGCCTAGACTTTCGTTCTCTGATTCACTAATTGAAAACACCGCTGCAGCTGTGCAATATGACTCCACAGCCCGTGGTGGACCGGCCGAGCGCCGAATAGCAGTCTAGCCGTGGCGGGTACCCCGCTCGCCAAGGAGGCGGATCACCGGCAGGCTTCCCGCTGAGTGCGCGGCGAGAAGCTAACCCGGCACCGGGCAGTTTCTCGCTTTCGGCATCGGTGAGCCGAATCCTGCTGCGGAAATCCTCTCTCGCTCGGTGGTCAAGGACAAGAAACCAGACTCACCCGAGCAGGTGGTGCGCGCCGAGCTGGGTAATCCCGGCAACGGATCGCTCGCGTCCATCAGGCCTGCTGGCACATTGGCCATCCGAAACTCATTGAACCAACGTGTACAAGTGCATTGGCTCTACCGCCAGCGGAAAGGAACCGATCGTCATGTTTGGTCGTACTTGGCTCCAGAGACGAAAATAGTTTCATGGCTTCAACTTTGACCCTCGTCTCCCGACCGGCACTACCCCGCGAAACTTTCGATTCGCTCATCGACCATGTGGGCAAGGCCCTGCCCCTCGCCGCCGACGCCGCATTGAGCGTGCAGCATTCAGCCGAGCGCATGGTGGCTAGGGTGCGCATCGAGAATGCTGATTCGACCGCATTGCGAATCGCGGCGCAAGAGGCCTTTGACGCCTACGTCGCAACCGGTGCGCTTGCTGCTGCGGACGCATGCGTGACCGTGGTGGATTCCGCGCTGACCGATGCGCCGCGCATGCTGCTGCTGATGGATGTCGATTCAACCCTGATCAAGCAGGAAGTCATCGAATTGCTTGCGGCCCATGCCGGGCGCGAGGAGGAGGTCGCCGCGGTCACCGAAGCTGCGATGCGCGGGGAATTGGACTTCGCCCAATCGCTGGTTCAGCGTGTGGCCACACTCAAAGACCTGCCGGAAACCGTCTTGAGCGAAGTCATTGCGCGCGTGGTCTACTCCGACGGCGCACGCGAACTGGTGCAGCGCTTCCATGCAGCCGGGCACCTGGTCGGCGTGGTCTCCGGCGGATTCCAGCAGATCCTGGACCCCTTGGCGGCAGAGCTCAAGCTGGATCACGCGCTGGCAAATACCCTGGGCATCACCGCGGGTCTGCTCGACGGCACCGTGCATGGCCAGATCGTGGATCGCGCCATGAAGGAAAAGATGCTGCGCGCCTGGGCGGCCGAACACGGCATCGGCATGGAGGCAACCATCGCCGCCGGGGACGGTGCCAACGATTTGGACATGGTCAACGCCGCAGGACTGGGTGTAGCCTTCAACGCGAAGCCGGCGCTGCGTGAGCAAGCGGGCGCGCGCATCGATTTTGGCCGCCTGGATGTGATCGCCGACCTAGTATTGGATGACCTGGCGGCCTGAAATCCAACAACTCGATAACAATTCAGGCGATTGCTCACACAACACCGCGTGTCGGTTGCTCCACCCGTTAGTATTTCTTTTGGTGCATTGCCGTACTTGGAAGTAATAATTCACGTACCGTGCCCGACCCCAATCGCTTTTCGAAAGAGCTAACAGACAAGTGCAGACTCCCTCCCCGGACAGTTCATCCTCACCCTCCGCTCGCAACGGTTCCAAGGGCAAGGCCAAGAGCAAGGCCAAGCCCTGGATCATTACCGGTTCGTGCGTGGTGGCTGCGGCGGCGCTCTATTTCGGCGGTGCAGCCTTCGTGAGCGCCCAGATCCCGGCTAATACGAGCATCGCCGGGGTGAACATCGGTTCGATGAGCCAGGACGAAGCACGAGCTGCCCTGAGTGAATCCGTGGCGCCCTTGGCGGCGGAGCCCTTCGAGGTCCTGGTAAATGCCCAGAGCTACAAAATTGATCCGGCCAAGGCGGGGCTGACGCTCAACATCGATGACACGGTCGCGGACCTGACCGGATACGAAGCAAACCCGGCCGATCTGCTCGATCGCTTAACCGGCAAATACACCGCCACCGCGAGCATCGACGTAGCCAACGACAAGCTCAACACCGAACTTCAGGCGCTGGCCAAGAAGGCAAACGCCGAGGTCGCCGAGGGAGATATCACCTTCGCCGAGGGCAAGGCAACGCTCGTCGCGCCCGTTGTTGGCGTCGTGTTGAAGCAAGATGAGGCCGCCAGCTTGCTGAGCGAAGAATGGCGCATCGGCGCAGCCGGGATTGAGCTGCCCAGCGAGGTCACCAAGCCGGAGATTTCCCCCGATGCCTTGCAGTCCTTCTATGACGACCAGGTGAAGTCCTTGCTCAAGGACAAGGTCACCTTGACCTCAGATCAGAAGAAGGTCGACATTTCGACCGCTTCGATCGCCGCCGCGGCCAGCTACACGCCGAAGGACGGCGCCCCGGCCATCACCCTGGACGACAAGAAGCTTTTCAACGCGGCGACCAAGAATTCCGAGCTGAGCAGCACGGCCAAGAACGCCCGCATCACGCTGGCAAACGGCAAGCCCACCATCAAGAAATCGGTGCCCGGTGTCGCGCTCGAGACCAAGGGCCTCGGTGCCAAGGTACTGGCCGCGACCGAAACCAAGGAACGCACCGCAAAGGTGGTGCTGAGTGCTTCGGAAGCCGACTTCACCACCGAAGACGCCAAGAAGCTGGGCATCAAGGAAGAGATCGTCGAATTCTCGACCCCCTACCCGGCCAATGACACGGTCCGCACCAAGAACCTGCGTGCGGGCTCGGCACGCATCAACGGAACCGTGATCGAGCCCGGGGAGAACTTCTCGCTGCTCGAGGCCCTGGGCCCAATCACCGTGGCCAACGGCTACTTCGGTTCCGGTGTGGTGGTCGACGGCTTCTCCACTGAAGCAGTTGGCGGCGGCCTGTCGCAGATCTCTACCCAGTTGTACAACGTCGGCTTCCTTGCCGGCTACGACGACGTCACCCACAAGCCGCACTCCCGCTGGTTCGAACGCTACCCGGCCGGGCGCGAAGCCACCCTGTGGGAAGGCTCGGTCGACATGATCTGGAAGAACAACTCCCCCTATGGTGTGATGATCCAGGCCTGGGTATCCGGGGACCGGGTGCACACTCGGCTGTGGAGCACCGATTATTGGAAGGTCTCGCAGAAGAGCTCGGGCAAGTACAACCAGACGAACCCGGAGACCAAGTACAACACCGCCAAGGAATGTGTTTCCGAAAGCGGCGGGCAGAAGGGCTTCACCATCGACATCACGCGCAATCGCACGACGGTTGACGGTTCGAAAACCCTGCCACCGGATGTCAAGAGCTGGACCTACCAGCCATGGCACAAGGTGGTCTGCGGCGAGAAGCCGTAACCGCACAACTTCCCAGGGCGCCTTCTGATTATTCAGGAGGCGCCCTTTTGATCCATCCGGCAGGCGGGAACCAACCATGGGCACAGCATTGGCCGCAGAATTTCTTGGTTTATACGACGAGCAGCTTCGCACCGATGCAGAAACGCCGAGCGCGCTCAACGTGGCACGGCTCGGTCCACTGCGCCTGGTGAGCTTCGCGGAGGGCCGAGGGTTCATCACCTACCCGCACGTTGACCGGGCCAGCGGGATTGATCTTTCCAGCCTAGTTGGCGAGGCATTGGCCCACTACGAACTAGCGCCCGAGATCACCCGGGTTGAGTGGAAGACGCGCGGTCACGATCATGCACCCGGACTGCACGACGAGTTGCTAGCCCATGGATTCGTTGCCGAAGAATCCGAGTCCATCATGATTGGGCCGGCAGCGGATCTCGCGGTGGACGTCGAGTTGCCGGCAGGCGTTCGGCTGCGCCAAGTTTCAACCGCGACAGAAGTGCGCGCGATGTGTGCGATGCAGGATGAGGCCTTCGGCGATCCGGTGTCGGAGCATCACGCCGAGGCGGTGTTGCAGCGCCTGGCCACCGATGACGGGATGGAACTCTGGGTTGCCGAAGCCAATGGGCAGATCGTCAGTGCCGGAAGGCTTGAACCCGTTCCCGGAACGCAATTTGCAGGCATCTGGGGCGGCGGAACCCTTGAGCAATGGCGCGGAAGCGGGATCTACCGTGCGCTGACGGCTGCTCGGGCCCGCTCCGCGCTGAAGTTGGGCAAAACGCTGATCCATAGCGACTCTACCGAGTACTCCCGTCCCATCCTCGAACGCTATGGTCTGCTGAAGGTCTCCGCAACCACCCCCTATCAGTGGACACGCTAACCTCAGCGGATTCTTCGCAGGCCAGCCCCGACGGCACGCCCCTCGATCGGATGCTTAAAAAGCCTGTTGCCCGCCCCCAACTCTGGGGGCGGGCAACAGGCTTTGGAGTTGATCAGCTGATCAGCAGGTAGTTACTGGCCTGCCTGCTTCAGGAAGTCCTCGGCGCCGCCAACGTACTCGGTGTGACCGGTTTCCACCTCGGCGAAGACCATCTTGGCAACCTCGGCGCCGAACTCCTCGACGGAGTACAGCTTGCCGGCGGCCTCGCGGCGGGCCTCGATGGCGCCTGGTTCTACGCGGTTGAGCAAGGTCGCGGTGATGGTGCCCTCGATCATGTCGCCGGAGACGACAACGAAGTCGATATTCTTCTCGGCCAGCTTCGGGATGAACTCGCGCAAGGCGTCTTCACCCGCACGCTTGGACTGCGCGACCTGGTCGTAGGCATCCATGGTGGAGACCTGCTTGATGAAGTGCGCCTGGTGGCTGGTCACGAAGACCACGCGGCCGCCCTCGCTCAGCTTTGGCAGGGCCGCCTCGAGCATTGCGACCTGCGCGTCACGGTTCAAGCGCAGCGCGTAGTTCTCCCCCATGGAGGTTTCCATGCCGCCGGAGGCGTTCAGCACCAGCACGTCGAGGGAACCGAAGTTTTCGACCGCTGCGTCGACCAGGGCCTGCGGGCCCTCGACGGTGGTGAGGTCCGAGCCGACGGCGACAGCCTTGCCGCCCTTTTCCTCGATGGTGCTCACGATCTTGTTGGCTCGTGGCGCCTTAGCGCGGTAGTTGATCACCACGCCGACACCCTGTTCTGCGAGGATCTGTGCGGTGACAGCGCCGATGCCGCGGGAAGAACCGGTGACAATTGCACCCTTGTATTCGCTCAACTTTTCTTACTCCTTAGGATGATTGAAGATTGGGGGTAGTTCTAGTGGCCCATGCCCAAGCCGCCATCGACCGGGATCACGGCACCGGAGATGTAGGCCGCTTCGTCGCTGGCAACCCAGCGGACCACGTTGGCAACCTCTTCGGGTTCGGCGAAGCGGTTGGCCGGGATGGACTGCAGGTACGACTTCTGGGTTTCTTCCGGAAGCACGGCGGTCATTTCGGTATTGATGAAGCCCGGGGCGACCACGTTGGCGGTGATATTGCGCGAACCCAGCTCGCGGGTCAGCGAACGGGCGATACCCACCAGCCCGGCCTTGGACGCGGCGTAGTTGATCTGGCCCGGCGAGCCGTAGAGCCCCACCACCGAGGAGATGAGCACTATGCGCCCACGCTTCAGGCGCAGCATGCCCTTGGTTGCGCGTTTGATCACACGGAAGGCGCCGGTCAGGTTCGTATCGATCACCGAGGTGAAGTCGTCTTCGCTCATGCGCAACAGGAGGGTGTCTTTGGTAACACCGGCGTTTGCGACGAGCACCTCGACCGGGCCGTGAGCCGCTTCGACCTCTTTGAAGGCCGCGTCGATCGACTCCGCGTCGGTGACATCCGCCTTCACGCCCAGCAGCCCGGCAGGCACCTCGCCACTGCGGTAGGTGATCGCTACCTTGTCGCCGTTAGCTTCGAAAGAACGCGCAATGGCTAGGCCGATTCCGCGGTTTCCGCCGGTGACCAGTACGCTGCGGCCGTTGGTGGTATCCGTGCTCAATGTTTTCTCCATCCATGCATCTCCTGCACGCCGTCGATTTGCGGGCGAAGGATCAGGCACTTTGCTTAGGTCAGTAGCTACTCCGAGAACAATCCTATTAGCTACCACGCAGTATTACCGCTTCGACGGCATGTAGAAATTCGGTTCTCACAGGCTCAAGTGAGAGAATAGGGGCAGAAATAACCCCGTTGAGCGAAGTTCGAAAGCCATGTCACACCAGCACTCGAACCCCGGTCCCAAGGACCAGCCGGTTCATCGCATTACCGAAGCGCACGAGTCCCATAGCTCCGAGCGCGATCTGCGTGTGCGCAAATACACGATATCCATGACCGTGCGCATGGTGTGCTTCATCTTGGCTTTCTTTTTTGAAGGCTGGATACGCTGGGTCATGCTGGCCGGCGCGATCGTTCTTCCCTATATCGCGGTAGTCATCGCCAACGGAGGTGCCGATCTGACCAAGCGAGAGCCGCCGGCGGAGTTCTACACGGGCACCGAACCGGAACAGCTTGAAAACAAGGTCCAGGCCACCGGGGCCGAGGAACCAGAGGTGGTCATCATCGATGGCACACTCGTAGAGCCGGCCCCGCCAACCGAGACTCCGAAGGAGCAGTAAATGGATCTGTTAGGTTCGCTTGGCGGCGCAAATTCCGCCCCGGCCCCGGTGCAGTGCTCCCGCAAGGGATGCCGCCAGCCCGCCGAATACCAGCTTTTGTGGAACAACCCCAAAATCCACACCCCGGAACGACGCAAGATCTGGTTGGCCTGCCAAGAGCATCGCGAATGGCTGGAGACCTACCTCAAGGAACGCTTGCTCTATAAGGAAACCCTGCCAATGGGCGAAGGAGCCAATCAGTAAATGTACCGTTTTTTGGCCAGCACCCGCTGGGTGGGCTGGTTGCTGCTCGTCGTGATCTTCGCCGCAGCCTGCACGGGTCTTGGCAAATGGCAGGCAGATCGCCGCGCCGAGGTGCTCACCGCGATCACCCACGTGAACAACAACTACGATGCCGAACCGGTCTCCGGGAACGCGGCCCTGTCCAAGTTCGACGCGCTGCCCGAAGAAGATACCTGGATGACGGTGAAGCTCACCGGCCAGTACCTCGCCGAGGACACACGTATCGTGCGCAACCGCATCAAGGCGGCCCGTCCGGGCTATGAGGTGCTGGTGCCTTTCCGCACCGAGTCCGGCGCCACGGTCATTATCGACCGCGGCTACCTGCCCATCGGCAACTCCGAAAACGGTCGCCCCGATGAGGTCCCGGCTCCCCCAACGGGCACCGTCACGCTGGAGGCTCGGCTGAAGCCAACCGAAGTCAAACTGGATCGTGGTGCCCCCGAGGGCCAGCTAGCTTCCATCTTCCTGCCGGGCTATGCCGCGGATCTTGGCTACCCAATCGCCGAAGGCGCCTACGGCATCATGTACGCGGAAGATCCGGCGCCGGCCACGACGCCGCTTGCGCTGGACAAGCCAGACACCGATGAAGGTCCGCACCTGTCCTACTCCTACCAGTGGTACGCCTTCGGCGTGCTTGCCTTCGTCGGCTTCTGGTACGCAGTGAAGCAACAGCGAAAGATCAACGCCGAAGACGCCGCCGAGCTGGCCGAGGCGAAGGCACTGGGCTTCGACGAACCGGTGCACCGGGTGCGCAAGCTGCGCGCAAAGCAGGAGAAGAAGTTCAGGCGCGACGGCACGCTGACCGACGAGGCCTACGAGGACGCGATGCTCGATGAACCGCGCGACGCCAGCTCCTCCAGCGAATCGCGCTGAGTACAGCAAAACTTCAGACCCTAACCGGAGCTCGGTTAGGGTCAGTTGTTTCAGCTGAGAATCTGCCCCCAAGCGAGGTGCGTCGGCATATTGGATCAGTCCCCCGGGTTGCTGCTTGCGTCCATGGATCGCCTCCACATCGCAGGCTGGTATCCGAGCTCCAACGAGACATCTCAGTGCCCTAGCCATTTCGCCAGTGATTTAGCGACCCGGAATATCTTGGAAAATTTTGCCCGGGATTGCGTAAGGCTACCGATAATTTACAAAACGTTGGTTCGGCGGCCGGTTCAAGTCAGTTGAATCTGTTGAATCGCAGGAAGGCGCGGAGCGCTGTGTGCGGAACCAGTCGTTCCGGCAGCTTGCGCTGTCCTATCTTGAGCGGATTGAACCGTACTGCGGTGAGACCAATCTATACCCCCCTGCATTAATTTGCGGTTGGGGCGATTGGGTAACCATCAGAACAGGTTCAAAATTGTGAAGCTACTCCAAATCCAGTGGCTAGAGATTCTGAACAACGAATCAGCTACCGTGATGGTCGCATCTGATCAACTGACGTTCTTACAATTGGTGAAAACTGTATGCGATTCCGAGAGTGCGGCACGCCAGACGAGTTAGATTGTGAACCTGCTGGAACCGAACAATTTTATAACGGACGATCCACTGCTGCTGAATTAGCTCAGATCTTCGCCGTGCCCAGCTGCAATTTCTTGAAGCGCTGCGAGATGACGCCTAAATGCGGCAGTTCCTGCCGGAGTCGCACGCACCCAAGTACGTGGTTTATTTGCGACATACCCTTTTCGCGGCACAACATAGCCAGTTTTTTGCAGGTAGCTGATTGCTTTGCTAAGGGTTGAATCTTCTGTTTCAATCATGTCCCGCAATGTTGCAAAATCGAATTCTGCGTCTTCTCGCACCGCGGCCATGAGCGAAAACCGAACTGGTGTGAGCAAAGCATCATCCAGTTGGTGTCGTGGATGCTGTTTCTCATTCTCTCCGCCGCTCATGATCGTTGCTTGCTAAGTAACGCGCCGAGAGCCATGGGAAGCGCAACAACGATCGCGCTTACGACTCCAACTACAGGAGAGTCCCATGTCGTGCGTATAGCGACCAGCATGGACAACTGGTACAAGAAAAACGACAATCCGAAAGCGAACCACTCTTGATCTCTCCAGTGGGCACCGAGTTTGACCAATCCTCTGTTGGAGGCACCTAAAATGACCAGCGCCAACATTAACATGCTCATTACGAACTGGGCGAGAGCGAACCAGGAAAAATAGAGCGAGAAAATCGCGATTCCTAAGTAGAGGGCCGCTGCGAGAGTGCCAAGCCGAGTACGGAGGTTCAGCGGCGCGAGATTCCATGCTCTGCGACTCTGCTGCACCTGGTTCCCGGTGCGCCGGCGCCCGGCCAACGTGCTCGCAGCCATCGGTAAGACTATGAGCGCTGCTGTTACAAGACACATCCACCACGGTATGGCGATTCCCAACATACTTGCAGTCGGCAATGCCGCAAATAAAAGGACGGCGAATAAGACACTAACCAACTTGCGACCTTTCAACACAATAACTGCTGAGGCCGATTCCCGATGATTAGCACCCTGAATCAATAACGTGTACATAAGCATGGGCAGGATTAGCAATGTCGCACATAGCCGCCCGGCGTATGCATCCGAAATGCCAAGATGCCCTAGAGGTCCGGTAAATACCAACAGAAAAGTTGCTATATATGTAAAGAACACCGCCGGTTTCCATTTGCTACGGGCGGACTGGAGGTTCTGGGCCACTAGTTCCTGTGTGCGAGCATCTACCCGTTTGGCCTCCTCCAGCATTCGAGCGGCAGTCTTCGGGTCGGGGTGCGGCCACCCATCAAGACCATCGTCAGCAGGTGAACTATCCATACTTCCAAGATAGCAGGAACTTTCTCCTTGGAAAGTGGATATGGATCAGCACTTCAACCGGCTACTTCGAGCCAGAACCTGTTAATTCCGATAGTTTTAGCCAGGTGCTCAAGTTCCCGGAAGCGTGCACCGCCTCCGGATTTTCTAATATCCCCGTCTTTGGACGAATTTTCACGAGCCGACGGCAGACAGTGCAGACTTAACCTCACGGCTGGATATAACACCGCGGGCCGGCACACTGTGCAAGTGTGCCGGCCCGCGGTGAATGTGCAGTCGCTGATTTAGGTCAGTGAGACCAATTCCAGGTAGCCGTCGTTGAACAGGTCTTCGTCGCCATCGGGCAAGATGACCACGCGTTCAGGCTTCAGGGCCGACACCGCGCCCTCATCGTGGCTGACCATGACCACGGCACCCGGGAACGTGGACAGCGCGCCAAGCACCTCTCCGCGCGAGGCGGGGTCGAGGTTGTTAGTCGGCTCATCGAGCAAGAGCACATTCGCGCTGGAAGCCACGATGGTCGCCAGGGCCAGACGGGTCTTCTCGCCGCCGGAGAGCACCCCGGCGGACTTGGACACATCGTCGCCGACGAACATGAACGAGCCGAGGATCGAACGCACGTCTGCATCGTTGAGGTGATCGGGCGCGTTGCGGCGCATGTTCTCCAGCACGGTGGCTTCGGTATCCAGCGTGTCGTGCTCCTGGGCGAAGTAGCCGATCTTCAGGCCGTGGCCCGGAACGATCTCACCGGTGTCTGGTTCGGAGACACCGGCCAGCATGCGCAGCAAGGTGGTCTTACCGGCACCGTTCAGGCCCAGGATGACTACCTTGGAACCGCGGTCGATTGCCAAGGACACGTCGGTGAAGATCTCCAGCGAACCATAGGCCTTCGACAGGCCCTCGGCCATCAGCGGGGTCTTGCCGCAAGGGGCAGGATCCGGGAAGCGCAGCGCCGCGACACGATCGTTGGCACGCACATCTTCGAGTCCCGAGAGCATGCGGTCCACACGTTTGAGCATCGACTGGGCGGCGGAGGCACCGGAGGCACGGGCCTTCATCTTGTTGGCCTGCGCCGTCAAGACCGAGGCCTTCTTCTCGATGTTGCCGCGCTCGCGCTTGCGGGCGCGCTCGTCGGTTTCGCGCTGGACCTGGTAGCGCTTCCAGTTCATGTTGTAGACATCCACCGTGGCGCGGTTGGCGTCCAGGAAGAGCACCTTGTTCACGGTGGCGTCCAGCAGGCCGGTATCGTGGCTGATCATCAGCACGCCGCCGGCATAATTCTTGATGAAGTCGCGCAGCCAGGTGATGGAGTCGGCGTCCAAGTGGTTGGTCGGCTCGTCAAGCAGCAGCGTTTCGGCGTCCGAGTAGAGGATGCGGGCAAGCTCCACACGGCGGCGCTGACCACCGGAGAGCGTGCTCAACGGCTGGTCCAGGATGCGTTCTGGCAGATCCAGATTCGAACAGATCGCGGCGGCTTCGGATTCTGCGGCATAACCGCCGGCGGCCATGAACTCGGCTTCAAGGCGGTCGTAGCGGCGCATGGCCTTGGCGGAGATGCTGGCGTCTTCGCTGGCCATCTCCTCGCGGTTCTTGGCCAGCTTGTTCAGCACGATATCCAGCCCGCGGGCCGCCAGGATGCGGTCGCGCGCGAGCTGCTCCATGTCCGGAGTCTTCGGGTCCTGCGGCAGGTAGCCGATGGAGCCCTTGTTTGACACGTCGCCGCCGGTTGGCTGGGTTTCCCCGGCCAGAACCTTGGTCATGGTGGTCTTACCGGCACCGTTACGACCCACCAGTCCGATCTTGTCGCCCTTGTCAATCCGGAAGTTTACTTCGTCCATCAGCAAGCGGGCGCCGACGCGTAGCTCAAGGTTGGCTACGGAAATCATATGGTGTGGCCCTTTCGAAACGGGGTAAGGAAAATCTATTGGCCCTATCAAGGGCAACTTTACTATCCTACCGGTCGCCCAGCTGGGTTATGCCTTACTGTGTGCGAATCGACATCGGAAGCAAAAAGCCGCCGCCCGCCACCGGGTCTTGGTGGCGGGCGGAGGCAGGTAGCTTAGCCGCGCTGCGTGGAGCGGAAGTCCTTCATCTGAATCAGCCGGCGGCGCAGCGACGCCTCGCGGCGCAGATCCGAGCCGCTGGTCTTTTCGATATGCTCCTTGCCGAAGCGCCACAGCAGCACGTCGTCGAGCAGCCGGTCCGGCCCCGGAGAATACCGGTGGTCCAGCGCCGCGCGGACCTCGGTGACCACATTCGCGTCCAGGAGCTCGGCCAGCTGCCAGGTCGCGTCGATGCCGTGCGCGCCGAGCAGTTCGGCAGCCCAAGACCAGTCGTCATCGCGTTTGCGGTCCACATGGGGCAGCAGGGTCTGCCAGATTTCGCCGATCTTCTCCCCCGAGAGCTTCTCGGCGCCCAGCCCCTGCCGGTCGTGATAGCCATTCATCCGGTGGTAGAGATCGTCGATGTCGGTGAAGTAGTTCTCCACGGTTTCGAGCATCGCGGAGGTCGCGGTGAAATGCCGGTCGATCTGCGGGTTCCAGGCCGCCTCGCCGGGATGCTTAAAGCGAATATCGTGCTCCATCTCGCTCCAGGCGTGCTGGAGCACCGTGCGGATTTGCACCTCGAAGACGAAGTTGCCGCTGGGAACCACCGGCTTGCCCAGGGCCTCCTGGAATTTGGAAACGCTCGGTTCATTGCGGGTTTTGAGCAGCAGGTGGCGTGAGGAGTAGCCGTAGGTTCCGGATTCCACCGAACCGATGTCCTTCTCCCGGTCGCTGCGGCAATCGAAGTCCTCGCGGTGGGCCTTGATCAGCGTAGCGACCTGCTGGATTTCGTGGGGCAGCATCACGATGATGCGCAGCCCCACCATGTCGTGGATTTCGCGCAACGGGTTGGGGAATTCGAGCACCGGGTTTGTTTCCGGGGTTTCCTGCAGCTGGCGCGAGGCCTTGGACCGGAAGGACTCCGGAGTCTTCACCCTTCCGGTCACGAACAAGGGTTGGACTTCACTGCCGTGGAACAACGAACGGATCTTGGTTTTCATCGCGCTGAGCACCTCGTCGAGCTCGGCACCGACCGCTTCGAAACGAGTAACTGCCTCGTCGATCTGGTCGCTGAACTGTGCCGGTTCGGTGCTGCTGGTCGATTGATCCATAGTCTTGCCTCCTAGTGCGGTGAAATGCAATAAGTCCTTCGTATGCTGCTAAACGGGTGGAAGCCTTAGGCCTGCGGACGCGAAAGCCGTTTGGCCATATCCTCGTACAATGGCGCCTTGTCATCGTTCTTCGGCTTGGCCGCGGTGGCTGGTGCGCTGGCCGCCGGAGCCTGCTTCAGCGGGGTGACCTTTTCGGCACGCGACTGGGCAATCGCCTCGGCACGGGCCCGAGCGATGGCATCCTGGTGATCCTGCTCCAGCTGGGCTACGCGTTCGGCTTCGGCCTGCTGCGAGTCGGTCAGCGCGGCGTTGTAACCGTCATCGTAGGCGACGCCGTACTTCTCGGCGTTGGCCGCATCTTCATCGTATTCGTATTCGGCGCGAAGCTTCGAGGCTTCGGACTTCTTCTGGTACATGTGTACGGTCAGGTGGGTGATGGCCAGCAGCACGATTGGCGGCATGGCGGCGACAAGCGCCGAGACCAGCGGTGGCACGCCGTTGACGATCGAGTCCACGGTAAGGATCGCGTGGGTGGAGTTGGCCGCCGTGGACACGATGGCGCCGAAGAACAGCAGCGACCACGGGTAAATCATTGCCTTGCGGTTGAACCCGTTCAGTGCCACGATCGCAACCGTAGCGGCCACGATCATACCGTCGATGATAATTGGCCAGATCCAGGCCAGGCTTGAGTCGATGCCGGAGCGTTCGGCGAGGTCGGTCAGGGCCGCAAAAGATAGGACGAATGCACCGATCGCGATCAAGACCGTGGCACCCACGGCGGTTCCTAGGACGGCGCGGTGAGGCTCGCGCGGAATTTCTGGCTTGTTATCCATGCTGCGGGGCAGACCTTACTTTCGAGAAATGAATAGGAACGTCAACAAAGCGAATGTAGTTACCAGCGGTATCGGGCACCGGCTCCGGAACTATTTTAGCCTCATCGGCTGGGCGTTGTGCGGTGCGCGCTTAGCGCATTCGGCGATCGACAAATCTGGTGCCGGTGATCCGCCCGGCCAAACCCTGGCCGGAACGATCAAAGAGCAAGAAGAGCGAGCTGAGCACCACGTAGCCCAGGACTAGCAAACTCAGCCAGGCCCAGGGGCTGACCGCCCAGATGCTGTCGGCGATTTGGAAGGCGAAGGAAATTCCGCCGAGCCCCAAAAGGCTGCGCAGCAAGGCTTGCCACGCGGAGGCTTCGCGCCGCTGCTTTCCGGCGATACGGATCCAGGCGCAACGCTGACCCAGGCTTGCGCGTCCCGGCGCGAGGGTGGGGAGCAGGAAGACCAGCAGCACGGAGATGGAAGGAATCCACCGCTCGGTCAGGTTGTAGGAGGCCTGCGGTGCGCCCAGTTTTTCGGCGATTTCCAGGACAAAGGTGGTGAGCATGACCAGCGCCAGCACAAAAGCTATATCGAAGGCGTTGGCCATAAAACGGCGCAGCCGGGTGACCTCGCGCGGCGCGGCATTCGCAGCGCTCGATTCGCGGGGTCCGGTCAGCCAGCTGAAGATAGGCAGGTATGCCACGATCGAACCGATCAGGGCGCCGAGGGTGTTGGTCAGCACATCGTCCACGTCCGCCACGCGGTAGGCGCAGGTGTAGAGTCCCCAGATGCCGGTGTACTGGGTCAGCTCGATTGCTAGGCTCGCGGTGAGTCCGATGAACGTGCCGAGGAAGATGTTGCCGCGCAGCCAGCGAACCGCCAGAATACCTAAGGGCATGAACAAGATCACATTGAATAAGACCTGCCACAGCGTGAAACTCGTCAAAAAGTGACGCATGCCCAGTTCGTAGGACAGCGCGAAGTCGTTGAGAAAGTTCAATGGATTTAGTTGCGGGATGGCCACCCCGGGCCGGCAGAATGCGGTACGTGTTTCGGGCAGCGGAAGCATGGTGTAGCTGAATAATCCAAAACCATAAATCACCGCGGCGCCGGTGGTCAGCGTGCGCCGCCACGATAAGCGACCGTGGCGGTGGTACTGGATTGCGAGCAGGAAGATACCGGCGGCGCCAAGGAACAGAGCAGCGCCGAGCATGGCTATCGTTGCGGGCCAGAACATCGTTTGCATATTTCTATCTAAGCGGAGAAAGATACCAAGAAGCTGGGATGCCAGGTGTGAGCTTCGTTAACGCCCGGTGGGAGATTCCGGGATGGTGGCAGGACCGGTGTTTCCGCTGAGCACGGTGCGCGTCTTTGGATCGAATCGGAAAAGCCCGGCGATCAGTCCCACCGCGATCACCGCCGCCAGGACCCGCATCAGCCAGACGATATGCCACTGTTCGATGGATAGCTGGTCGACGAATACCACCAGCAGGATCAAGCTGGACAGGTAGATCATGAGCTTCTCCGAAGACCACGAGACTCGGTGCGAGATCGCGAAAAGGGCGATCATCCACAAGATGTACCAGGGCTGGATGATCGGGGCGAGCAAAACCACCGCGGACAGCGCCCAGGCGGCCAAGCGGACGGGCCGAGAAATATCCTTCGCCAAGGCGAGCCGGGCGACGATCAGCAGGGAGAAGGCCTGAAAGAGTGTCACCACGATCGACTGAGTCAGCGCTACCGGTCCACCGAGGAGCCCTACGAGATTGCCGAAGGACCAGCCGATCAGTCCCACCGGGGCGTAGGGGAATGCCGCGTCGCCGGCGGTGAACATCGCCGGAAGCCAGCCGAACCAGAGGTTGGTCACCGCGCCGATCACCGAAAGCCAGGCGAGGCAATAGCAGGAAACCTTCAGCCAGACGACGCAGCGCGCACGCAGCCGGTGGTTCTGACCGAGCAGGATCAGCCCGATGAAGGGCAGGACCAGCAGCACGATTGGTTTGACGGAAACCGCGATGGCCAGCGCAAAGGTCGATGCGATGGCGCGGCGGTCATAGGCCAGGGCGAAGGCGCTGAACACTCCGGCGATCATCAACGCATCGTTGTGCGCGCCACCGATCATGGTCAGCAAAAACAGTGGGTTGCCCACGATGGCCCAGTTGGACCAGTTCGGGTTCTGCCCCATTTTTTGGGCGAGTTTCGCGGTGAAATGGAAACAGCCAATGACCCCGAGCAGCGCGACGACGCGCAGCAAACCCACACCGATCTCCGGCACGCCGTTGGAGACGAAGTAGATGATGCGCGATAAGACCAGGAAAAAGGGCCCATATGGCGAGGGCGACTGAGCCCAGAGCCCATCGGATCCGCCATCGAACCAGCCAGGAAGTGCAGAAATACCCTCATGGTAGGGCGATTTGTCCGCGTGCAGCATCCGCCCTTGGGCCAAATATGAATAGACATCACGGCTGAGGATGGGAAAGCTGAACATCAGCGGCGCGGACCACATGGCGATCAACTTGCCCAACTGCCTTGGGTGGATCGTATCTGCGGTTTCGACTAGCGGCCGAGCCAAGATCCAAGATCGAGTCAGCCACGCCAGCCCCAGCGCCATCAGGATAATGCAGCTAATCACGCCCCATACTTCGGTGCGGAATTCGATAAAGAAGCCGCTGCGTGCCAGCGGGGAGAGCTGGCTGCGGGGAAACCAGCCGATCCCCCACGAAGCCACGGTGATCAACGCCGAGGCGGCGAATCCCTGCCACCCCAGGGTTCTCAGCGGCGTGGCATGCCGCTCATAATTTCGCACTTGCACGCTCACTAGGCTTTCTTTTTCTTCTTCAGCCAGTTGGTGGAGCTAAGCAATTCGGGGCAGATCGTTTTAGTCTTCGGATCAAGGAAGACCAGGTACAAGGCGCAGATAATCGAAATGCTCCAAGAGATCAGTTGAACTCGGGGCACCAGGCTCTCTTGCAGGAACTGCCAGACGAAAATCTGGTCCGCGGCCTGATAAGCCAAGAAGAAGATCGTGGTCAGATGCAGCCAGAGCATCTGCCAGTCGTCACGCAGTCCCGTGACGGCGAAGAACGGCAGCAACCACAGCAGGTACCACGGTTGGATCACCGGGGATAGCACGACGATCCCCGCATAGGCGATGCCCATGCGCTGGACCAGATGCGAGTATTTGCCACGGAACATCAGCATGATGGCCAGGCCCACGGCGAGCAGCTGGCCGCCGGTCTTCACCACGGGAAGCACCCAGCCCGATTCCAGGCCGAAGGAATTGAAGATGCCAGAAAGTCCGACGGTGAGCATGCCCAGTGGCGCGATGATGGACACACCGACGCCCTTGTAGTTCAACAGCACGTCGAGCCAGCCGAACCAATAGCCGTTCATCCAACCAACGAGCGTCATGAGCGCCAGGAAAATCGATCCGGAGTAGGCCCAGTACAAAATACGCCGGGGCCAGCTGGCCATCGGCCCAGCCCAGAGCAAGCCTATAAATGGCAGCAGCACCAGGGTGATTGGCTTGACGCCGATGGAGGCGGCGAGCACCACGATGGCCCAGAATCCGTGGCGCTTGCAGGCGAGGTAGACGGCCCAGACCGACAGTCCGGTCATCAGCGCATCGTTGTGCGCGCTGGCCACAAAGTTCACCAGGAACAACGGATTGGCCACCGTCATCCAGGCCGCCTTGGCACCCGAGACGGAATGCAATTCGGCCAGTTTGGGAACGTAGCGCAGGCAGAGCAGTACGCCGATGAGCGCAATCCCGCGGAAGGCGAGAACTGCCGCATCGGTGGATCCACCCACGATGTTGACCACGATGTATTCAATGGTCAGAAAGAGCGGGCCGTAGGGAGTGCCGTCCTGTGCCCACATCGTGTCGGCTCCCAGCTGGAACCAATTGTTCAAGCTGGAGATGCCGTCGACGTAGGGGTCCTGCCCCGCGTCGACGAGTCTGCCTTGGCCAATATATGCGAAGACGTCGCGACTCATAATCGGCAACGCGATGAGCATCGGAATGCTCCACAGCCAGACCGCGCGGCGCACGATCTTCAGCGAACCCGCGTCCCAGCCCTTGAGCTTCTGCCCCAACCGCCACCAGGCTCGAAACAGCAGCCAGCAACCGAGCGCCAGCAAGATCACGCTGATGGTCACACCGGTGGCTTCGGTGCGGACCATGATGAAGAACGGATCACGGTTAAGCGGTGAAACGCTGGCAAGCCAGCCCGTTCCGAAGGACCCGAAGAGGATCATGGACGAACCGACGATGCCGCTGAGCAACGTCTTATTGACACCAGGGTACGGCTGGGATTCCAGCACTTCTGGTTTGCTAGCGGACACCATGACACCTCGTGCTGGATCGGACAAAAAGTTCGTTTAAAAAAATCGACGCCAAGTCCGGGAAATCATTGGAGAGCCCATAATTCAACGTCCGGAAATCTCAGATGATTTTAGCATTGAGCAAGACCGGGGTTCAGGTGTGACACCAGCATCCACCAAGCTTTCGCCCCGTGCGCTCCCCCACACCGCGCACAACGGGTAGATTGGTCACGTGTCTAGTAACTCAGAAAAAATTGTATGGATCGACTGCGAGATGACCGGCTTGGACCTGGCCAACGATGCGTTGATCGAAGTAGCTGTGCTGATCACCGATTCGGAACTGAATATCGCCGATGAGGGCATCCAGGTGGTCATCAAGCCAGCGGATGCCGCCCTGGCCCAGATGGATGACTTCGTGCGCAATATGCATCAGGTCTCCGGACTCCTGGAAGAGCTCGATGGCGGAATGCAGATGGATCAAGCCCAACGCCTGGTCATGGACTACATCCGTAAGCATGTTCCAGAACCCAACAAGGCTTTATTGGGCGGTAACTCGGTCGGGACCGATAAGAACTTCTTGGCACGCGATATGCCAGAAATTATCGAGCACCTGCATTACCGAATCATTGATGTATCCACCTTGAAGGAACTGAGCAGGCGTTGGTACACCAAGGCTCATTACGCAGCTCCGGCCAAAACCGGCAACCATCGCGCACTGGGTGACATTCAGGACTCGATCGATGAACTGCGCTATTACCGGGCTGCGATCATGGTCCCCGCACCGGGGCCGAGCACCGATCAAGCGCGCAAGATCGCTTCACAACTCTCCCCGGCAGCCGAAAAGTAACGACTAGTCAGGGCCCTAAAAAGCGGGTGATGCACAACACAGCACAATAGGGCCCTCTCGAGTTGGCACTCACCCCCCGGGTGCGTGTATAGTATTTCTCGTTGCCAGATACGAAGTCGGGACGCAAAAGCGAACTGACTAGTAACGAAGCAATTATGGTGGGTATAGCTCAGTTGGTAGAGCGTCTGGTTGTGGTCCAGAAGGTCGCGGGTTCAAGCCCCGTTACTCACCCCAGATTATCGGTCTGATCCAAAACGAAAGTTACGGATCAGGCCGATTTTTCGTAATCGCTGGACTCCCCCGCTCAAACTATCCTCCGATTGTAATTTTCGGACCGGATGCGTGTATAGTATTTCTCGTTGCTTGAAATCAGTTCGAGCGTCTCTGACGTTCCGACTAGTAGCTAAGTAAACATGGTGGGTATAGCTCAGTTGGTAGAGCGTCTGGTTGTGGTCCAGAAGGTCGCGGGTTCAAGCCCCGTTACTCACCCCTGATTATCGGTCTGATCCAAAACGAAAGTTACGGATCAGGCCGATTTTGTTTTTCTTTTTAAACTGCTGCACGCCGCTCGCGGCACCGCTTGCAAATTTCCCCATAATTCCACACGCAAAGTTTAATATCCACTGGAATTAGCCCTGGTCCACTGCAATAGTAAATTGATGCGAGCAACGCATGCATAGAGTATTCCAGTCAAGCGCCTGCTGTACAGCGCGATCTCTACCTGTATTAGGAACTTCGCTACTTGACCGGCCACGGAGCGAAGTACACACTGGTGCCTATGGCTGGTCTCCGCAGCGCACTACCGACGGTGCTTCCCTCGCTCCAAAGTAGTTTTCGGGAAGCCCGCTCGGCAACAGCGCAAGGAGCCGCGATATTTGTGGTTGGCCAGCAGGGAACCGGGCGTACGACGCTTGCCCGTCAAATCCTCTTGGGTACCGAGGAGAAGTTGTATTGGCTCACCGCGGCGAAGGCTCTTGAGCTTGTTCCTTTCGCACTGCTAACAACTCTCTGCGCGCAGCTGCCGTTGAAGAACGCCGGTTCTACACCGGGTGAAATGATCTCTTCGCTGGTTCAATACACCACGAATGAAAAACTGTGCATTCTTCTGGATCAAGCCGAATTCGCCGATGAACAAAGCGCAGCGGTACTGGCCCATCTGTCGGTGACCCGAAGCATCCAATTGGTCATGGCAACCACTGCCGTCCATGAACTGCCACAGCCGCTGCGGGGCCTCCGCTCCGATTCTCATTCAAAGCGCATCGGGCTCTCCGCACTGACCTTCGAAGACACCGAAGCCATTCTCAAGCATGTGCTCGGCGGCCAGGTCAATTCCGCCACCGTTGAGATGCTGCTAGAGTTTTCCGGCGGCAACGCGCTGCATCTGCGCGAGCTCACCCTTGATGCGCGAACTGCGCGAGCGCTGACGCTGAAGGGCTGCTACTGGACCCTCGACCGGCAATGGAATCCCCAAGGTTCGCGAATTACCGACCTCATTTCGTCGCGACTCAAAGACCAGCCAGAAGAAATCCGCGAGGCCGTAGAACTGCTGTCGGTCACCGGAAGGCTGCCTTATCCGCTGGCACAGCGTTTATTCGGCGACTTGCTATCGAACCTCTTGGACTCCCGGCTGGCCAAACTCATTGTGCTTTCCCTGGATGAGGCTACCGGCGAGCGCGACCTAGCGGTTGAGCTGAGTGCGGGGCTATCCGCGCAAAGCGTCTTGAGCACCTTGTCCCCAACGAAGCTTCGCGGTTATCTGCAGCGCGCCGACAGCGCTTTTCCCCGCGAGGTGTTGACTTCGCAAGCGCGCGCACGATTCACCACTCACCGCGTGCAGCTGGGGATCGAGGTTCCGGCGTCCGAGTTGTTCGAAGACGTTGTGGGGTCGGCCGATGCGCGCCGTTTCGCGCAGGTGGTCGCATTGACGGATTCCGTGAGGCACGAATCCTTCACGGACAAGCGGATGCTGGAGAAGCTCTTGGTGCTTCGGGCAGATGCCCTGTATGAACTAGCGAAGTCAGAGGCCGCCCTAGCGGTACTCAAGCCCCTGCTCCGGACCGGCAGTGCCGAGGTACGAGGCGTGGCAGCCAGGATTGCTTTTTCCGGTCTGGCGCGTCCTGACCTAGCTCTGGAAATCATTGAATCGGGACCGCAGGATCCGGTCGAGAGCCGCGCTTTCGGATTGATCCTCCGCGCCCGGGCGCAGCAAATTGTGGACTCCTCCAAGCTTCGTGAATATGCGCGTGATGAGAGGATCTCGCCCGAACTGCGCACCGCTTGCCTAGCTCATGCGATTATCGAAGATTGCTATGCCGGCAGACCGGTTGACGCGCTCGAAGAAGTTTTGGACGTGGTCGCGGACGGCTTCTGGAAAAGCGCCACCCCTGCGGTGCAGTCGGAGATAGTTTTTGCCCTACCGGCCTTGATGTCGGCCTTGGGCGGCGGCGGTGAGGCGCTGGCTTCAATATTGGGCGACATTGATTTCACGACTCTGGCCTTGAACCCGTCAAATTATTTGACCGGCATCGGCATTGAGTTCTTGGAACAGGGACTGGCCGTTGAGGCCCTTGGGTCTTTTGAGCAGGCGCTCGCCCTCATTTCGGTGTCCGATCCCTATCTGGTTGCCGGGTTTACCTCCTCATTCGCGGCGGCGGCCGCGGTAATGATTGGAGATATCCCCAGGGCTCGTCTCCACTACGATATGGCTCGTTCGGCCCCCGACGTGGCTGGGCAGATCATGCGCCCGCTGGCCCAACGCTACCTACTGCCGGTGATCCTTGAGCTCGAAGGCCGGCAGGCCGCGCTGGAGCATCTGCAGCGGTGCTTGGCCCATGCGGACAAGTTCGGCCGCAAGCTGCTGAGGATGCGCTTGCTTCATGACGCATGGCGACTGGAGCTTTCCGAGGACGAGGCACAGCTCCAAGCTGCCGCTGAACAGGTCCAGGGACCCCTGGCACGGGCAATCGCCGGATACGCGGGGGTTCTGGACTCGCTGAACGAGGAGGGCATTGAGCGGCTTTGCGAAGTGCATGCCTCAGCCGGCCGCCCGCTCTATGCGGCGGAATTTGCTCATCGCACCTCTTCGCGGGCGCGGAATCTTGGTCGGCGAGCGCTCGCGACGCGGTTGCTCGGGCTCTGCGTGGAACTGGCTGCCCCGCTGGCAGCAGTCAACACTCCCTCGCTGGGGCGCGGGCGTATCGTCCGCTCCCTGTTAACCGAACGCGAATACGCAGTCTGCGTGATGGCCGCGCGTGGTAGCAGCAATCAAGAAATCGCCGAGGAGCTATTCCTCTCCCCGCGTACGGTGGAAGGCCACCTACAGCGGTCCTACGCTAAATTAGGCATCACCGATCGTCGCCAGCTGCTTCCGGTCAGTGATTCGGGGGCGGTCTTTGATGAAATCCTCGATGAGGACTTCAAAACGATACCTGTATCCGGGCCAAAGACTACCTAGTGTCCGGTTTGCACTGCTCAACATGGGTTTGCCGCCCTAGACTAGGGCGCGTGGGGATCGAATTATGCATGAGGAATCTTGGGGGATTCAAAATTCGATTCATTGGGGACAAAGCTTTTAGACACTCGCATCAGCAAGAGCGCCTAACAAGCTCTGCGGGAGGCTAGCGCCATGGGGGCGCTAGCCTTTCCCGCTTAACTGCGTTCATTCACACCGCTTTGCTCGAACCAAAAGCATTCGAATATACATTCGAACCCATGTTCGAAACACCTGCTCAGCTTCCGGCGCTTCACGGTCACACCTGTATCCACAGCCGCTTAGCACCTCCTCTATCGCACTGAGGCGCATATCACCTGCGCCCGGTGCGCTACCTGGATTTCACCTTGCGGAGGCATGCCCAGGTACCACCGTGGTGCCGCAACTACGGATATTGACTAGTAAATCAGCGGAAATCCCGCGGAACCGCCCTCCGGCACGAGGGCAGCAGCGCCCGGCGGGCTCCCCGCCAAGGCCACGGGTGAGAAGTTTTGCTGAACCTACGCAGTGGCACAACGCCAATCAGCCGTGAAACTATTGGACAAGCACCCTAAGCACTTTCGAAAGGAACCGATCACGTGCCCATTCGGCAGATCACCGTTTATGGAGAACCCGTACTGCATCAGCGCGCCGCTGAAGTCACCGAGTTTAATGACGAGCTTCGTCAACTCGTTGCCGACATGCATGCCACCATGGACGCGGCGCACGGGGTTGGCCTGGCAGCGCCACAGATCGGCGTTGGCCTGCGCATCTTCACCTACATCTATGCCGATCAGAACAGCGCGCCGGAACGCGGCGTACTGATCAACCCCGTACTGACCCTCTCAAAGGTGTCCCAGGCGAACCCGGATCCGGACGAAGAAGCCGAAGGCTGCCTTTCCGTACCGGGATTGAACTTCCCGCTCAAGCGCGCCGATTACGCCAAGGTTGAAGGCGTGGATGAATTCGGCAAGCCGATCTCCTTCGAAGCCGATGGCTGGTTCGCCCGCATCATGCAGCACGAATTCGATCATCTTGACGGATTCCTGTACGTGGACAAGCTCGTGCCACGCTGGGATAAGCGCTGGCTGAAGGCGAAGAAGGCGCTGGGCTGGGGCGTTCCGGGCGCTACCTGGCTACCTGGGACCGACGAAGACCCTTTCGGACACTAATCCTTCGCCGGTTGCCGGATGGTCCTGAACTCTAGATACCGCTGATGCAGCGCCGCACCGATGGGATCGGACGGCGCTGCTTTGGCGTTCCAGACCTCTTTTGCTCGCACTTGTTCGAGCCAGAACGGCAAGAACATTCCGTTCTTTCCGGGAGCGATCTGCCGCTGCATCGCTTCGTCAGCAATCGGTCTCCTGTTGGCATAGGACAGGTAGTACTCATCGAATCCACCCAGCAGCCGCAGTGGAAGGCCGAGGAGGCCTGGTGCTTCCAGGCTTTGCTCGGCACGGGAGCCGGTCACTACCCAATAAGCATCTCCATGCTCGTCGACGCCTACCTGCACAAGGCTCGTGCCGAGCTCGCTTGCCGTGCGTTTCATGGTGGTGAGCGTTTGGCCCGTATACCAAGCGGCGTCGCGCAGGGTCGCCGGACCGTGGGAGCCCAGGTAGCGCAGCAATAGCTCATGCAGCGGATTCTCCGGCTCTTGATGCTCGGTAACCCAGCGCTCTAGCAGCACAAAATCCTGGGCGGCCAGCTTTGCATCGGCCGGAATCGGGCCTAGGCAGATCAGCCCGTGTTGCACCAGCACCATCAGCAAGTGGATCCCGCGCTGCCCGGCGGTGGGCATACCGTGCGAATTCAATTCGGCGAACAGGGCGTCACGGCTGGCGCGACCGTGATCTGCCAGATAGCTGGCAACGACCCCGGCGGCCTGCTCAATGGCGTTGGCATCAATTAGCAATTCGCGCAGCCGTGGCGCGTTCGAGCGCAGAGTGCGTTCCTTGGTGCTTTCCATAAGCCACTTGAGGTCTTGCGGCAAGCAGATGTGCAGGGTGCCGCGCATGGTCCAGGAACGTACCAGCTTGCCGGAGTTGAACAGTTCGTCCACCTGCGCCCTGGTCACGCCGATCCCCGCGCGCTGAGCCAGCGCGTAGCGACCGGCAGTGAAATCCTGGGACTGGACAGCCAGCATATGCCCAGCGGCGCTTAGAATCGATTCTGCCGGCTCCAGCAGCAGCTGGCTGGCCATCCTTGCGGGCAATAATAGCTCTGGTCGCATGGTCGCAGTCCCCCCGGTCTTGGTGCGTTGAGCGTAGCAGAACTCAATCTGAGTCCTTCGCCCCTAAACCGAAAAACAGCATTAGAACATAGTTTCGAATGAGCCGATTGATGTTATTTCTCCGCAGGCGCCTGCACGAAAAACGCCTCACCCTGCGGCTGGCATGCGGACACCGCCTCGCGCTCGGCCGAATCCAACTTGCGGTACCCGCCGCTGAACAGCACGTCGTTGCCCACCAAATATTGTTCGTCGGCGAGCGCCAGGCCCGGCCAGCCATCGGTGAGCACCTGGGTTGCTTCCGGGAACACCAGCAGTGCCGGTGCACCGTCATCGCCATCGAGCGCAAAGCATCCGCCCGGACCGACCAGCAACTCCCCCTCTCCTTCGCCGGCCGGCGCTCCCTGCGCATCCGCGCTCTGCCCATCAACCACCGCACGGGGGGTGCCGGAGGTCAGGCTCAGGGAACTGGCCCCTTCGCTAGAGCTGCACGCGCACAAGGTGATTTGCGCGGCGGCCAGCAGTGCGCCGGCACGTAAGAAGTTAGATCGACCACCGGTCCGGATTCTTGAATGCATGCACCGAACAATAGCAACTCAACTTCGGCAGCCGCATTAAAGGGCGAAGCCCCGATCCTTATCCAAGGATCGGGGCTTCGCCCTGCGCGCTGGAGGCTTAGGCGTTAGCTGCCTGCGCCTGCACTGCTGGAACTGCTACCGGGTGGGTGCCTGCGATTGATTCAATCACGCGGACAACCTGGCAGGAGTAGCCGAATTCGTTGTCGTACCAAACGTAGACGATGGCGTTCTTGTCCGAAACGATGGTGGCCAAACCATCAACGATGCCCGCGCGGCGTGAGCCGACGAAGTCCGAGGAAACAACCTCAGGGGAATCGATGTAGTCGATCTGGCGGTGCAGACTGGAGGTCAGCGAGGCTTCACGCAGGTAAGCGTTCAGCTCCTCCTTGGTGGTCCCGTTCTCCAAGTTCAGGTTCAGGATCGCCATGGAAACATCTGGGGTCGGTACGCGGATGGCGTTACCGGTCAGCTTGCCTTCCAGCTCCGGGAGGGCCTTGGCCACTGCCTTGGCGGCGCCGGTCTCGGTGATGACCATGTTCAAGGCCGCCGAACGGCCGCGACGCTCGCCCTTGTGGAAGTTGTCGATCAGGTTCTGGTCGTTGGTGAACGAGTGAACGGTTTCGACGTGCCCGTGGATGACGCCGAACTTGTCGTTCAGGGCCTTGAGCACCGGGGTGATCGCGTTGGTGGTGCACGAAGCGGCGGTGACGATCTTGTCCTCGGCGGTGATCCAGGAATCGTTGATGCCGTGCACGATGTTCTTCAGATCGCCCTTGCCCGGTGCGGTGAGCAGGACCCGGGCGACGCCCTTGGCCTGCAGGTGCTGGGACAGGCCAGCCTCGTCGCGCCAACGACCGGTGTTGTCCACCACGATGGCATTGTTGATGCCGTACTCGGTGTAGTCAACGGTGGTTGGGTCGTTCGAGTAGATGACCTTGATCAGCGTTCCGTTGGCCTGGATGGTGCTATTGGCTTCGTCAACGGTGATCGAACCGTCGAAACGGCCGTGCACCGAGTCGCGGCGCAGCAGCGAGGCGCGCTTGATGATGTCATCATCCGAGCCCTTGCGCACCACGATGGCCCGCAGGCGCAGGCCGTAGCCGCCGCGCTCGATGAGAATGCGGGCCAGCAGGCGGCCGATGCGCCCGAAGCCGTAGAGCACTACGTCCTGTGGCTCAACGTCCGAAGCGCCGGCCTGGCCGACCTTGTCGCCGAGCTCTGCGGTCAAGAATGCGTTCAGGTCCTGCGAACCAGATTCGATGAACTTCTTGTTCAGGCGCCCCAAGTCAACGGAAACCGAACCGAGGTTCAAGGTCTCAATTGCTTCAAGGAGGGGCATGGTGGTCGTCAAGGCCAGTTCCTTGCCATCGATCCGGCGCACGACGCGGTGGGCCTTGATGATGTCAATTGCGGACTGGTTGATCAACTTGCGCCCGTAGATGGAGGTCACCACATTGTTCTTGCGGTAAAGACGTCCGATCAGCGGAATCATGGCCTCGGCGAGCTCTTCGCGCCCGCTCCATTCTTCCTGGGCAACGACAGACTGCTGGGTCACAGAAAATCCTTCCAATTCAGCCGACTTACAGATCCATAAAGTCGGTTGGCACCGTGAGAAGCACCATTGCTTTTGCGGTGGCGCGGGGTAACAGGATCATCCCCGCAAGTACGTATCCATTCTAGACGGTGCGCCCCGGTTGCGGGGCTGGACGCCTGTGAATCATCTCACCCGAGGTGAGCGGATGGTGAATGGGATGACCGATACGCCGGGTTCTGTCCGCTTGCGCGGTGACGATCATCTATCTACGACTGCCGTTGCCGACAGCCTCTAGCGGTCCACCCGACTGCATGGGGCGAACAGCCCTCATAACGCAGTCTGTCTGACCTTGCTCCGAGTGGGGTTTACCAAGCCGTCCCGGTCACCCGGGACGCTGGTGGTCTCTTACACCACCGTTTCACCCTTACCAGGAAGCCTGGCGGTCTATTTTCTGTGGCACTAGCCTGCGGGTTGCCCCGAGTGGGCGTTACCCACCACCCTGTTCTGTGGAGCCCGGACGTTCCTCGGGCCGTTTGCACGGCACGCGATCGCCTAGTCATCCCATTCGTTAACCATTCTAGCCCCGCGAGTTTGCGCGCGCCGACATCGGTTATGAGCCGCTGGCCACAGTGATGGCCGGATAGTGGTACTCCTCCAGCAGCCGCAGCCAGATTTCGCTCACGGTCGGGTAGGCCGGGACCGCATGCCATAACCGGTTCATGCTCACCTCACCGATGATCGCGATCGTTGCCGCATGCAGCAGCTCGGAGACATCCTGCCCGACAAAGGTCGCACCGATGACCACCTGGCGCGTCTGCTCGACGACCAGATTCGCCCGCCCCGCGGAGGCGTCCGCGTGCAGGCTGGCTCCCGCCACGGCGCCCAGATCCAGCTCGACCACCCGGATATCCAGCCCCTTGCCGCGCGCCTCGTGTTCGGTCAGCCCGACGGCCGCAACTTCCGGGTCGCTGAAAACCACGCGCGGCACCGCCGCATGATCGGCCGTCGCGGCATGCTTCGCCCAGGGTTCGCCCGAAACCGGTGCGCCCTCCAGCCGCGCGGCGATCGCCTCGGCCGCGGCCCGCGCCTGGTATTTCCCTTGATGGGTCAGCAGCGAACGCGAATTTACGTCGCCCACGGCGTACAGCCAATCGGTGCCGGCCACGCGCATCGTGTCATCGACGCTCAACGCACCGTGCGGGTCCAGGCCCAGCGCTTCCAAGCCTAGGCCTTTCGTGTTCGGCCGCCTGCCGGTTGATACCAGCAGCTCCTCGGCCCGAAGCTGGGTGCCGTCTTCCAAGTGGACGCTCACGATTCCTTGCCCGTCTCGCGCCACGCGCACCGGCGTGTCGCCGAAGCGCACCTGCACGCCTTCGCCGCTCAGGGCCGCCGAGACCAGCTCACCGGCGAAGGGCTCTTCGCGGCTCAATAAGGCCCCGCGGGAGAGCATCGTGACCTCGGAGCCGAGGCTGGAGAAGGCGAAGGCAAGCTCGGTGCCCGCCACGCCTCCGCCGATGATGATCAAACGCGGCGGCACCTGCGCCGTTGCCGTCGCTTCCCGGGTGCCCCACGGATTGGCTTCGGCCAACCCGGGTATAGCGGGCAGCACCGGGACGGATCCGGTGGCCAGGGCGACGGCACTAGCCGAGTACTGCCGGTCCCCGACCTGCACGAGGCCGGGGGCGGCCAGAGAACCGTGGCCGCGGATCAGCTCGATCCCCGCCGAGGCCAGCCAGTCGACCTGACCCGCGTCGCTCCAATTGCTGGTGAATGAATCGCGTCGGGCGAGGACCGCTTCGGCATCGAGGCCGCCGGTGATCGCCTCGCGGGCCCCGGGCAGCCGGCGTGCCGCACGCAGCGCGTGTCCGCTGCGCAGCAGGGCCTTGGACGGCATGCACGCCCAATAGGAGCATTCTCCGCCGACCAGTTCGGCTTCGACGATGGCCACGCGCAATCCGCGTTTGGTTGCGTAGTCGGCGACGTTCTCGCCGGCCGGTCCGGCGCCGAGCACGATCAAGTCATAGTCCCGCTCGGCGCTAGCAGGCATTGCGGTTTCCGGAGATTCGGACATGCTCTTTCCTCACTGTGGTGGCTGCTTGCAGGCTTGTGGTCCCAGCGTAGCCAGCGGTGCCCGTTTGGTACATGCCCCGGATTCGCCCGGCGCCGGCGCCCCTGAAAGAAACGGAGGTTGATCTCCGATAGGCTGGAAGGCGTGCTTATTCTGTTGCCGCCTTCCGAAGGTAAGACCGCCCACGCCGAAGGCGCTGTGTTTGAAATCGAAGACCTCTCCTTCCCGGAGCTCGTCGCCGAACGCGGTCAGGTCCTGTCGGCTCTCGCGGAAGTGTCGGCTCGCGAAGATGCCATGGAAGTTCTTGGCGTGGGAGCGTCGCTGGCCAAAGAGGTAGCCCGCAATATTAATCTGCATACCGAACCTTCCGCCCGGGCGCACGACATCTACTCGGGTGTGCTCTTCGAAGCCTTGAATTATGCTTCGCTGGATGAATCCTCGCAGCGGCGCGCCGACGAATCGATCATCGTGGTATCCGCCCTCTGGGGTGCCGTAGGCTTTGCGGACCGGATCCCGCCCTACCGGTTGTCCATGTCGGCGAAGCTCGAACCGCTGGGCAAGCTGGCCAGCTGGTGGAAGAAGCGGCTGACGCCGGTGCTTGACGAGGTCGCCGCCGGGCAGCTGATCGTGGATGCACGCTCCAGCACCTACGCCGCCGCGTACAAACCGAGCAATGGCAATTGCGTTGCGGTGAATGTGTTCCAGCTGCGCAATGGCGTCCCGAAGGTGGTTTCGCATTTCGCCAAGCACACCCGTGGCGAGGTCGCGCGCTTCTTGGTGGAGCAGCCCGTTGCCCCGCAGAACCCGGAGGAACTGCTCGCCCTGGCCAAGACCAAATGGGAAGCGAGCCTGGTCGAAGACAAAAAGGGCCTCGCGCTGAACATCCTGCTTTCCGCAGATCACCAGTTCACCACCGCAAAATAGGTCACTGAGCTGGACCCGCCGGCGCCGATTGCGCCCGGCTTTTTCCACGAGATTCCGCCTCGCGCATCGGCACAACTCGGAATAATCCTTTTCAGGCGCGTTCTGCCACTGCGCATCTCTTCGGAGAAATAGATATCGGGTAACTCGGCTCCGCAGGCGGACACCAGATGGGGGAATCCGACCTGAAATCCCACCCGGCCGCATCTTCTGGCACGCCGCTCAACAGCATGCGATATGAAACAGCCCAGTCGAAATGAGCTCCAAACCAGACTGAGGCCCGTCGCGCCGGGTTGAATGCAGCTGCGCAAAGAATTCCAAACGCTTAGCGCCAGCCTTTGCGCGCCCAAATCGACGAGGGTTTCCCGCCACGGGATCTGCCTAGCGGCCTCTCGCTCGAGAATTATTGCACTGCACCCTTACAAGCGTGATGCAATTCACATAGGCTTCATGTGTGACGTCCTACGTCATACGTCCAACTTGTTTCACGGACTCCCCCCCATTCTCGAGAGGAAGCTAGCCCGTGCGGATTTACTCCAAGAATCACCGCAGCAAGACCCTGGCGGCAGCATTCGCCGCAGCCCTGATATTGCCCCTCGCTTGGGCGCCTGGCGCGCAAGCAGCATCAACGGTCGCTGAAGCCGATCCCCAAACTCCCCCCGGCAGCTACTCCGAGCTTAATCTCGGTGCGGATCGGACAGCGGAGAACTTTTTCTACCGCATCCCCGCCTTGGCGCACCTTGGAAACGGAGTTGTCATCTCTTCGTGGGACGCCCGTCCAGGCAGCGCCGCCGATGCCCCCAATGCCAACAGCATTGTCCAGCGGCGAAGTACGGACAACGGCGCCACCTGGGGCCCGCTCAGCACTATTGCCGCGGGATTCTCCGGCTCGGCAGCAGATGGCAAATACGGCTATTCGGATCCAAGCTACGTAGTGGACCGAGAGAGCGGAAAGGTCTTCGCTTTCTTCGTGTATTCCAAAGACCAGGGCTTCCACGGAAGCACCTGGGGCAATGACGACTCCAATCGCAACGTCTTGAGCGCAGCCGTGGTTCATTCGACGGATGCCGGGCTAACTTGGAGCGAACCACGGTTGATCACCGACGTAGTCAAACCGGGAGATAGTGCGGTCCCGGGGGCAGTCCGTGGGACTTTCGCGACATCCGGAGCGGGAATTCAAGTCGCACGCGGGCCATACGCCGGACGTCTGATCCAGCAGTACGCAGGCGACGTCATGCAGCCGGACGGTTCACGATCCATCCAGGCGTATTCGATCTACTCCGATGACCACGGAAAAACCTGGCAGCGCGGCGAATTCACCGGGCATTCGATGGATGAAAATAAAGTTGTCGAGCTTTCCGATGGGCGTATCATGCTCAACTCCCGCGATTCAGCAGGTGGCGGCTACCGAAAAGTTGCCATCTCACACGACGGAGGGCATAGCTATTCGAAGGTCGAACAGGACAAGAACCTTCCAGATCCAACAAACAACGCTCATGTGACGCAAATGCACCCGAACGCCGAAGCAAATAGCGCAGAGGCAAAGAAATTGCTCTACACCGGTTCCAATTCCCAAACCGCCCGTGAGAATGTTTCGGCCCGAGTCTCCTGCGACGACGGCAAGACCTGGCCCGGTCTGCGCACCATCCGCCGCGGCTTCTCCGCCTACTCGGTGGCTACCGCCTTAGACAAGGGACAGTTCGGTGTCTTCTTTGAGGCTAGCTATACCAACAACATGCAGTTCGCTTCCTTCGATGAACAGTGGCTGAACTACGTCTGTGCACCACTGTCCGCCGATGGCTTCAGCGCCGCGGCCGGAAGCACCCAGGATGTTGAAGTGACCATCACCAACCAGGAAAGCGAGCCGCTATCCGGTTCGGTGCAGCTTGCTTCCTCCGATAACTTCTCCGCGGCACCGGTGGAAGTAGAGAACCTGCCAGCAGGCGAAACCACCACGGTGGCGCTGCCGGTGGATATCGCCGCCGTGGCCAACGGCCGGCAAAACCTTCAACTGCAGTTCACCACCGCCTCGGGCAAGACCTCGCAGGCTGTTGTCGAAACCGCCATCGCAGGCAGGGAAGTCACGGGCATCGAGGTCACAGGAAAACGTGGCGATGCCGAACGTGATCCAGCAGCGGATCCTTATCAGGTCGGGGAGAAACTTCCCTATCATTTCCTGGTGAAAAACACGGGGAACATCAACCAGTGGGTCGTTCCCACGGAAGGCAACTTTTCACCTTTTGCGGCCAAACCGGTGGGTGAGCCCAGCCCTTCGGGGAACTGCCGCTATTCGAACCTCGCCGCCGGCAAGTCTTATGCCTGCACTACCCCTGCTCACGAGGTAACCGCTGACGATCTGGCCGACGGATTCTTCGTCCCCGCAACTCATTGGACCTCGGGACGCTTGAATGAGTTCGATGCGATTGTTGACGACTACCAGATCACCGGGGACGAAGTGGACCTCCTTGAACGCAATCCCGGGCTCAGCATCTCGGTAGCCGAACCAGAATTCGTCGACAAGGACGATGATGGCTACGCCTCCCTTGGTGACGTCGTTGCCTACGAACTCACAGTTTCCAACGAAGGCAACGTTCGGCTCAAGGACCTGCAGTGGGCCGGAAATGATCTTTCCGCGCTGGAAGCCGGGCAATCCCAGACGGCGAGCGCCACGCGAAAGCTTTCCGCGTCGGATATCGAAGCCGGTACCCTCGACGCCTCCACTGAGGTTTCGACGGCAAAGAATGGCTTGCGTCAGGTCGAAGCGCAGTACACTTTGGCCGCCACGCAGCTTCCGCAAGCGCCCCAGGACTCAGAGACCAGCCAGCCGGCGCGTGCGGTGCTTTCGCACGATAACGGACATGACACTGGCCTGAAGGACGGTGACTACACCGTCAGCATGAACCTGTGGTGGGGCGCCAATGCTTCACGATTCGTGCTGCTGGAGGACGGCGTGGAGATCTCCCGCCAAGAGCTCGAATCAAATTCGCCTGCGGCCCAGCAAGCGACGGTGGACGTTGCCGGCAAGCCCAACGGGGTGTACGTCTACCAAGCCATGCTCACCAATGCTGCCGGAACCACGAGGACCGAAGAGCTGGAGGTGGAGGTTACGGACACCAACCCAACGACGGGCGTGCTCAGCGGATCCGCCGCGAAGACCGGCGGGAGGGTTAACCTTGAAACCAACATGTGGTGGGGCACCAACGCCAGCGGCTATCGCCTCTACGAGAATGGTGTGCTCGTCGACGAACAGGAGCTGACGGTCGCTACCCCCGCAGCGCAAAAAGCCGTCACCACGTTGAGCCAGCGAGCACCCGGCACTTACCAGTACCAGGCGGTGCTGGGCAACAAGGTCGGAGAAACCAAGACCAAGATCATTCAGGTCAAGGTGCGCTAGCGACGAAAGGCAATTTCTGGCGGTGACCCGGTACCCGATCCACCGGGTCGCCGCCAGCTGCTGTTGCGCTATCGGTGGGCAACCAGCTCGACCTCAAAACCGGCGGCGTCCGCCAGGTACGCGGCGTAGTGCTCGGCTCCCCCAGCGTGCGGATGCTCCGCGGGGAACAGCAGAGTGAAGCCGTGCTCGAGCGCCTCGGCGGTCAGCTCATCGACCTGCGCGCGGCTTCCGGCATGGAACGCCAGATGGTTCATTCCCGGGGCGCACCGTTGATGCGGCGCATCGATCACGTCCGGCCCGGATTCGAGCACGATGTAGAAGTCCTGCTGTCGATAGCTGACGCCGCTGGCCCACGTGGACTCGACGTCGAATCCCAGGCGCAGCAACAGCCAGCCCAATGAGCTGGTGCTGGCACGCAGGTCGGCCACCCAGAGTTCGAGATGATGCAGCATCGCTACGGGGTGAGCACGAAGTCCCAAGGGTCGGAGTTTATCTGCGACACCTCGATCTCCACCTCGTGGCCCAGATCCTGCAAGACGTTCTGCAGCGCCCGGGCCCCGGCCGAAAGCCAGACCCATTCGGAGGCAAAATGCGACACATCGATGAGGAAAGGGTGTCCCCCATCGGCAGATTCACGGGCTTCGCTGGCCGGGTGGTGGCGCAAATCCGCGGTGACATAGACATCGGCCTTGTGCGCGCGCACCGCGTCGAAGAGGGAATCTCCGGCCCCGCCGCACAGGGCGACCTTGCGGACGATGCCCAGACGCTCACCGGCGACGCGGACGCCACCGGCTACCGCTGGCAGCACGGTATACACGCGTTCGGCGAAGTCCTCGAGCTTCATCGGCTTGTCGAGGTAGCCAACTCGTCCCAGGCCCTCTTCGGGCAGGCCGTCCTTGGTTTCGACCAGCGGCACGCAGTCTGTGAGGCCGAAGGCGTCGGCCAGGGCATCATTCACGCCACCGATCGCATTGTCGGCGTTGGTGTGGGCGGTCAACAAGGCGGTGCCTGTTTCGATCAGCCGGTGAATTGCCTCGCCCTTGAAGCTGGTGCCCGCCACCTGGGTCACTCCGCGCAATAACAGCGGGTGGTGGGTGATCAGCAGATCGGCGTCGCGTGCAATCGCATCGTTGATGACTTCCAAGGTAGGGTCCACCGCTAGGACGATCTTCGTCACCTTGGCGGTGGTGCGGCCGGTGACCAGGCCTACGGCATCCCAATCTTCGGCCAGCGACTGCGGCCACAGCTCTTCCGCGGCCTCAAGCACTTCGCCCAGGGTCGTGGCACCGGTTCTCGCGTCGGCCTCGACGTTCTCTGCCGCTTCATCGCTCACGGAAGACAGGTTGGCGGACGGCGAAGCCGGGTTCTTCTGCTCCGGATCCTGCGGGGTATTAGCCTTGCTCTGCATGCTTCCACCCTACGCGGTGCAGCCCGCTCAGGAACATAATGCAACGCCGCGACGTTATGGACTCTGTGAGTATTCTCAGATTAGACACGCCCCATCGCTTCTCTGCCCGAATGACCGTGGCGGACACCGAACTGACGACCTTTGTCCTTGCCGGAGGCTGCTTTTGGTGCCTCGACGCCGTGTACCAGCGCACCCGTGGTGTGCACGCGGTGCTCTCCGGGTACCAGGGCGGACATACCAGCAATCCGGATTACCGGCAGGTGTGTTCCGGCACCTCCGGCCACGCCGAGGTGGTTGCGGTCATCTTTGATGCACAGGTGGTTCCCGCCGAAGTCATCCTGGACATGTTCTTCACCGTGCACGACCCGACGACGCTCAACCGCCAAGGCTATGACGTGGGCACGCAGTATCGTTCGGCGATGTTCCCGTTGGATGAAAGCCAGCGCGAGGTCTTCGAGGCGAGCATGCAAAAGTACGCGGCACTCTACCCGGACCCGATCGTGACGACTATCGAGGAGTCGAAAGATTTCTACCCGGCCGAGCAAGTGCACCAAGATTACTACTCGGAGAACCAAGAAGTCGGGTATTGCCGAGTCATTATTGACCCGAAGCTCGCAAAAGTCAGGAAATATTACGCCCAATGGCTTAACGAGAGCTAAGCGGCGAGCGAGCCGATTAGGGTTAGCAGTGAAACTTTAAGGACGAAACGCCGTATTCACGGCGTTCTCCAACCACCCTCGCCGGGCATCAGCGGCCTGCATCGAGTCACGTAAGGATTGCGTATACATGGGCAAGATCTACAACAATGTCACCGAGATCATCGGCAACACCCCCCTGGTGAAGCTCAACCGCTTAGGTGAAGGGCTGCCAGGCAGCGTCGCAGTGAAGCTGGAGTTCTACAACCCAGCCAACTCGGTCAAGGACCGCATCGGCGTGGCCATCGTCGATGCCGCCGAAAAGTCTGGTGATTTGAAGCCAGGCGGCACCATCGTCGAAGGCACCAGCGGCAACACCGGCATCGCCCTGGCCATGGTCGGCGCGGCCCGCGGCTACAAGGTCATCCTGACCATGCCGGAGACCATGTCCACCGAGCGCCGCGTGATGCTGCGCGCCTACGGTGCCGAGATCGTGCTGACCCCGGGTGCCGACGGCATGCGCGGTGCGGTCGAGAAGGCCAAGGAAATCGTGGCCACCTCGGACAACGCCATCTGGGCCCAGCAGTTCGCGAACACCGCGAACCCGCAGGTGCACGCGGACACCACCGGCCCGGAGATCTGGGCCGATACCGATGGCAAGATCGACGTGCTCGTGGCCGGCATCGGTACCGGTGGCACCATCACCGGTGCGGGCCGCTACCTGAAGGAAAAGAACCCCAACCTGAAGATCGTTGCGGTCGAGCCCAAGGATTCACCGATCCTCAACGGCGGCAAGCCAGGCCCGCACAAGATCCAGGGTCTGGGCGCGAACTTCATCCCCGAGGTGCTCGACACCGACCTGTATGACGAGGTGCTCGACGCGTCGATCGAGGATTCGGTCTCGGTGGCACGCGACCTGGGCGTGAAGGAAGGCATCCTCGGCGGCATCTCCGCCGGTGCAGCCGTCTGGGGCGCCCTGCAGATCGCGGCCCGCGAAGAGAACGCCGGCAAGCAGATCGTCACCGTGATCCCCGACTTCGGTGAGCGCTACATCTCCACCCTGCTCTTCGATGACATCCGCGGCTAGGAAATAGTTTCCTTCTACGCGAATAAATCGGCGTGACCCGTCGTTGGATCTTAATAGGTCCGCGGTGCGGTTTGCGCCGATTTGTCATGTGCCCGATTCAGCGGCACCTCAGCATGCTGCACGCACTAAGGTTGTTTATATGAGTTTTTTCTCCCGGTTACGTGAAGACCTCGCCAATGCCCGCTCCCATGACCCGGCAGCACGCAGCGATACCGAGAACTTCTTCGTGTATTCAGGATTGCATGCCATCTGGATTCACCGGTTGGCGCATAAGATGTGGCAGAACCCCTCGCTGCGCTGGCCGGCCAGGCTGCTCTCGCAGGCGAACCGTGCAATCACCGGCATCGAGATCCACCCCGGCGCCACCATTGGGCGGCGCTTCTTCATCGACCACGGCATGGGCATCGTCATCGGCGAAACCGCCGAGATCGGCGACGACGTGATGCTTTACCACGGGGTGACCCTGGGCGGCCGGTCGCTGGCCAAGACCAAACGCCACCCGACCATCGAGGACCGCGTGGTCATCGGTGCCGGCGCGAAGATCCTGGGCCCGATCACCATCGGCGCCGACTCGGCCGTTGGCGCGAACGCGGTGGTGGTCAAGGACGCACCGGCCGGTTCGATCGTCACCGGCATTCCGGCGCAGAACCGTCCGCGCAAGCCAGAAGAGCATAAGCCCGCGGTGGATCCGGCGGAGTACATCGACCCGGCGATGTGGATCTGATCCCCCGCTGAGCCGCCCGCGGTGGCCCGGTGCCTTGGCACAGCAATTGCTGCGCCAAGGCACCGGGCCACCGGCATTTAATCTGCTCTGCAATTAGGCGCCGGCAAGTTATGGCAACCAGTGGACTGCCCGATCTGGCCACTGAGATGCTGACGATCAGGGGTGCGCAGCTGCATCCCGATCATCAACTTGCCCCACGAAAGAGTGGACCGTGCCTCATCAATCCAGAAACCGGCGATACCGAAAGCTCTTGGCAGCGTCCTGCCTCGGCGCCCTTGGCCTGGGCCTGCTCGCCTCCCCGGCGGGCGCGGCCCCGGCCAAGCATCCGCATTCCGGCAGCAGCACGCTCGAAGCCGTCCCCGAGGTGCTCGGGCCGATCGAAGCCACCGGGGATAGCTATCCCTGGTCCTCCCTGAGCCACGCTCGGGTGCCGGCGGATGTGTCGGAGCTGGGCTACGTGGAGGAAGAGTTCTTCCTGCGCGGTGAAGCGAACGTCTACGGCAATCCCGAGGGCGAACTGCAGGTTGTCACGGAAAACGTGCCGTATACCAACCACCTGCTGGTGCGCCGCCCGGCCAAGAAGGCGGACTCCTCTGGCGTGGTGCTCGTGGACATCCTCAACGCCTCCAACGGCTTTCCCGGCGAGGACCACCTGCGGCGCATGTGGGACTGGGCCGTAGAAGAAGGCCACACGATCATCGGCGTGACGTCCAAGCCCATCCAGGTCGACGCGTTGAAGAACTTCGACCCCGAACGCTATGCGCCGCTGAGCTGGGATACCGCGGACGCTGAGCGCGAACCGATCATCGCCGACCGCGATGACCCCTCGTCCTTCGACCCGTTCATGGTGGTGCCCGGAGCCGAAGAAGGGCTCGCCTGGGACATCATCACCCAGGTGGGCACGCTGCTGGAGAGCAGGCAAGGCCGCGCGCTGCTTGGCGGCCAGCAGGCGAAAACCGTGCTGCTCATGGGCCAATCCCAGTCGGGACTCTACCTGAACACCTATGCCTCGAACTTCCACGAGCCCGTCACCGAGGCCAACCGCGGACCGGTCTTCGACGGGTACCTGAACACCGTCGGAGCCGTCCTCGAGCGTCCTCTGGCCCAGCCGCAGGCCGGCGGGCTGGCGACGGTGCCCGGGTCCGAGCCGGCGCTGGATGTCCCGTTCATCACGGTCACCTCCGAGGGCGATGCAGGCCTGTTCGGGGCCGCCACCCTGGCCGAGAAGGAACTGACGGAGAATCGACGTCACTGGCAGGTGCCGGGCACGCCGCACACCGATCTGCTGTCGCCGGTCGTCCCGGCGGATGCCGAAATCTACCGTTCCGGACGACTGCCGAATACCGCGGTGCACGACGAGGCATTCCGCAGCACGCTGAACACCTTTCCGCTGGAACCTGCGGTCGTTGCGGCCACCGAGTCGCTGATCAACTGGTCCAAGCGAAATCGCGAAGCCGCGCCTTCTCAGTGGTTGGAGCAGTCGGCGGGCCAATTGGTACGCGGCGCGGACGGCAATGCCGCCGGCGGACTGCGCTACGGGCTGCTGGAGCACCCGTTGGGCCAGTTCCACGGGGCAGCGCATCCGGGGGCGGTATACGGCTCGATGGAGCTGATCTCCGCGGAAGAATTTGCGCTGAACTACGGGACCCGGTCCGCTTATCTGGAGCTGGTCGGCAAGGTCGACGCGAAGCTGATCGAGCAGGGCTACCTCACCGAATGGGGGCAGCGGTACTTCGCCGAAGTGGCCAACGATCTCCTGGATCGCATCGGCGTGCCAGCCGGCACGAAGTAGCTTCCGAACAACGGTTGAGCGCAAAAGCACCTGGGACCAACGCATCAGCGTTGGTCCCAGGTGCTTTTGGCGGTGCGCACGGTCTCCGACGGCTGCTGGAAGCGCAGTCGCCCCAACTGCGCGATTACCCCGGCTTGAGCGGCCATGGCGGGATATCCCGGATCGGCCTGCCTGCCTCGCGAACTGCGCAAGGTTTACCCGGCTTGAGCGGCCATCCGGGTTTCGCCGAAGCGTAGAGGTGATGCCCGCGGATGTCTCTCCATACCCACAATCGCCTGGGTCATAGCTCAGACTCGCAGCGTCCGGGTCTGGCAATGAAGCCCGAGGCACGAGCCGCATCCGTCCACATCCATACTTTGCCTATGGTTCAAAGAGGGACATCCATGAATGGAATCGAGGTCTCGGCGCCAGAAGTTCCGGTGGTGGATCGGCGTACGGGATCGGAGCAGCAATACCCGAAGAGAATCCACGCCGGTAGCGCTAGGCTGGCCAAATGATGAGGATTGTTTCAGCTCCGGCAGATCTTGTTGTCGCAACCAATGATGGCGTAGACGTACGGTTTGCCGGCATCGAAGCGATGGCCGATGTACCGATCGTTTCCGACGAATGGCTGGGACGCGAGGGCGTCAGGATCTACTTTCAAGGCATTCGCAGCCACGAGACGTGGCAGCGCGACGTTCGCTACGAAGAGCAATTGGCGCAATGGGCCGAGCTGAGGAACCGTGATGGGGAGGAAGCCGCGGGAGACCCGCCATCAATGCCCGGCCAGCTCGTTCTTGGTCCGGTTGGAGCGGTCATCTCCGACGACGCGGGGACCACTTACCGGTTGAGCGCCGGACAAGTCGCCGGGAGCGCGGCGGGGTGGGAGGCCTCTTGGGTGTATCTTCCCGAGCCTCCGAAGACAGCTCGGCTCTTAACGCTTGAATTCACTCTTGATAGTCAGCTAACCGGCAAGACATGCCAAGTGCGATTGGACTGAGTCGGGAAAGTGCCGGTTTTGGGTTCGGTCGGCGGTCCAGGGGGTATGACGAGAGCCGGCTTTTGGCCTCTGCCAGTGCTGGGAACGGAGGATTGCCATCTTCAAGGCCGCGAGGTCCAGAGCGGAATTCGGGTCAAGATGTGAACCATATGGCGCGTAGGATACGGATCGTTTCATCTAGCTCAACGGCTTCGCTTTTGCTCGTTTTGACAAGGTGCGTAGCCGCTGAGAGAACAGCGCCAGGGGTGGCCGAGCCATTTGCGCTGACGCGTGTACCACTTCCGATCCGGGTGACGAGGAAGCCTTCGCCCTCAAGGGCCGTATAGGCTTTGGCAACTGTGCCGGGCGCTATGCCTAAGTCATTGGCCAGTTGCCGGACGGAGGGCAGCTTCTGGCCGGCGGATAACAAACCGGAGGTAATGAGCCCGAGAATTTGGTCCCGAATCTGATCGACAATCGGGGCGCCTGATTCGGTGAGGGTGATGATCATGGCCGCGCTGCCTTGCTGGTTTCATGTGTACGCGTGGCGAGTGATCCGATCAAGACTGACCACCACAACACCATGCCGACGATAGATGCAAGGAGCGCAGCCACCTGCAGCACTGGCCCAAGTGCCGCAAAGGAGGTTCCGAACTCCGACCATCCCGTTTGAGAATAGCTGAGCGAGGCCGTGCCTGAGAGGGTTTGCAGGGTGACGCTGAGGTGGAGAAGCACCCCTCCAGTGGCGACAGAGAAGATCTTGCTGCTGCGTACAGCCCTTTGGCCTGCATCGCGTTGTGATTCGCTGGCTAGTGCTGGACGTGAAATCGAGCCAACACCGATCAGTACAGTCATGCAAATGATCGCGATCAAGATCAAACAAGGCGTCGAAAACCACCATCCGTAGATATTCGTGCTCGCGCTGACGCCTTCGGCGGGGTGCATCGTGAACATCACATATCTGCCGCGTTCGTCAGGGTTTGAAGCCAGTCCAGCGAAAAGCGCGATGGCGAACGCCGCAGCCACCACAGCGGCCAGGCAAGCTAGCCAGGCACGAGAAGTGAAAGTCAGGAGAGTACGTGGGGCCAGCGCGGCGGAACCGCTCGGGCCGGATGCAGGCGCGGGAACCACCATGAAGATCAAGGCAACAACGGTCAAGACCAGTGGGGCCAGATAACGGACAAGCTGCACTACCAGGACTGGGTCTTCACCGAGGTTTGCCAGCCTCCACAAGTACAGGGGCCAGGCGGCCAATGCGATGACGCCTCCAAGCGCGAGGACCATTCCGAGGAGAGTGGATCGACGTACGGCTTTGGGCAGGACCAAGTGCGCTCGCCGGCCGAAAAGCGCCATAGCTAACGCAATGAGCAGTGCAACAACAGTTGGGCCTGCCATGTACAGAATCATGATCATTGAATTTGCCTCCCGAAAGTGTACTAGTGGTATGGCACATAAGTGTGCCATAGCATTAGTACACTTTCTAGGGCTAGCACCATTTGATCCGGGCATCACCCTGCGCCGAGCGCTGGGACACGGAGGAAAATAATGCCCCTCAATGAGAATTCGCTTCAGCTCGAAGTGAAGCCCTGATCAAACTATCGGGCACGGTCTTAGCGCTGGTCGGCCACCGTCACGACGGTGATCGAATATGGGATCATCGAACTCGCGTCAGTCACTGCCATGACTGCAATTCCAGCCACGATCCAGCCTTATGCATTTCAAGGCTGCCGACCATTGTCCGCATCGGAACACGAGTCGTCAATCGGGGATACAGGCTGGGAAACGCTTGGGTTAATCACCGTCAACGCCGGCCGACCCTTGCGTGGGAATGGCTATGATATTCTCCGCGCCCGGGTGCGGCCGGCCACTTTCTTGCCGTGCGGACGAACCTCAATTGGTTCCGGCTACTGCCCATCCTCGGCGCGTTGGGCGGCAGTCGATTGGTGGAACCTTTCCCAAGCCGACTGGCGCGACATCCCCAAGGATTCTCCGATGCTGGCCCAGCTCAACTTCCGCACCCTGGCGGCAGAGACCCAGTTGCGAAGGTGGCCCTCGACGTCGTCTCGCGCCTTGGCCACACGGGGAAGCTGCCGGAGCAGGTCCGCGTCATTCAAGATGTCCCATGGGGCACGCGCAATCGAGTGCGCCTCGGGATCCGCTTTGTGAAAAAGCCCTAGGGCAGCCTCCGCGCATTGACGGCAGATACCCACCGCTGGCGCTCCCACCAGAACGCCCGTTTCTTCACGCGATCGGAGGCAGAACGAACACATGAACGGTTGGTCGGCACTGGCAATGTCCTTGACGCCGCCGATTTCATTTCCCATGAAACCAGTCTAGGCGAACTTCTTGTTTTGTCAGCCAGTACCTGACAAGGTGTAAGGAGATACCTGACACGAAGTTTGGGAGCCCATGACCTTGCACGATCCGACCGCGCTAGCCGAGCAAACACCGGCAAGGCTCCCCCGCGCCTTCACCTTTCTGATGTCGACCAGCGCCGCGGAGGGTTGTGGCGACGTGCTGGCCCGGACGCTCCTGCCCATCCTGGCGGTCTCCATCTTGGGCTTCGGTACGGGATTTGTGGGGATCCTCAACTCGATCGGACTGGCCTCGTTCCTGCTGCTCGGGGTGCCCATTGGCATGCTCATTGACCGGTTGAGAAACCGACATCGGGCCATGCGCGTGGCCACCGGTGCCCGGTGCCTAGTACTGCTGGGCCTTTTCGCATCGCTCTATGCCGGTTGGCTTTCGGGCGCCGTGGTCATCGGCGCCGCGGTGGTCATCGGACTCGCAGATGTCGTGTTCACCACCGCCCAAAGCACTGTCATTCCGCGGCTGGTCCAGACCGAACGCTTGAAACACGCGTACTCACGCCTGGCCATCGTCAATCAGACAGCATCCACCGCTGCTGCGGCCACCGGCAGCCTTACCTTGGGATTGCTCGGTATGCCCGGCATGATCTGGGCGGCAATATGCTCCTACGCGGGGTCTGTCCTGTTCCAGCGCGGCATCAAGTTAGATTCAGCCCCTGCCCAGCGAAGTCCGGCACGCCGGGGAAAAGGGAGTTTCGCGACGGATTCCAGACCTTGCACCGAGTACCTGCCCTATGGGCCTTGACCCAGTCCGGAGCACTGATGAACGCCGGGGTCATGCTGGGCAACACCGTGCTGCCGGTCTTCCTGTTGCGGGACCTCGGCGTTGCACCTGCAGCGTTCGCCGCCCTGGGAATCGTCTCCGCGATCGGCGCCATCCTCGGAGCAGGCCTTTCGCCGCGACTTTCGGCGAAATTCGGGCTGAGAACGCTTCGAATCGCGGCAGCGTTCCTTTCGGTTCCCGCTGTAGCCATGGCTATCGCCTGCCAGCAATTGCCCGGCCACGAACTCATCTGGCTATCGGCCCAATCCCTCACATGGAGTTTTCTGGTGTCGATATCCGCAGTTGCCGGGGCGGAAGTCCTGCCACGTAGTGTTCCGGCCGAGGAACTGGCCACCGTGGGCTCGGCCCAACGGACCATCACCCTGGGCATCATGCCTATTGCTGCACTACTGGGCGGAGCAATCGCGGCATTAACCGGGCCCGTCCCGCTGCTGTGCGTCTGGGCGGTGTTGGCGGGAGCCGCCGCGCTACCGATCCTCCGCGATCAGTCCCTGAAGTCTTTTCTCTAGCAGGCAGAGGATGCGGCGCATGCGACCACGCGTCTTCACGGACCGGGAGAGCAGACAGCAAACGAGCTGCCGCGCAGGTGCCTAGCTGATCAGTTCACGGCGAAGAGCGTCGACCAAGACACGTCGATCACGCATAGTCCATCGTCGGTTTCGCGATAAAAGACGTCTCCCGGGTAGTCGGTGCCGGGCACTGCCCCCTCGGGAAGACCTTCTAGATTGATGCTCCACTGAGGGTCGAGCGCCGCTTGATCAACCCAATGCCCGGCGAAGAACTCCTCCGGCTCGCCGGCGGAACGCCCCGACCAGTCGCTGGGCGATCCGAGATCCGCAACGAAATCCTCGCAGACAGTGTCTGGCGTTTCGCCCGAAGCCATATCACTCACAAACTGCTCGGTCGTTTGAATCACCTGGGCACCATCGTTTCCCCAGATGAGGCTGTCAAATGCGCATCCAGCCAACAGCACAGCGAGCGTACCTACCCAAAGTCCGTATACGGCTCTGCGAATCCGTGCCATGCTTCAAACCTACCGCCTTGCCTGCCCGTCCTTCGCATGGAAGCCAAACAAAGAACGCTATGCCCGGCAGCACTTCCCCCATCGGGCAGGAACTAGGACGAACCGACCCCTTGGGGTCAAGAAAACATCAGCCGCGGGACCTGAAACCTGTGCTGAGGTAGCCTTTCATTAACGTCCACCCGGAAGGTTCGAAAATGCGTATGCGTAGGATTTCTGTAGCAGTCATTGGCATCGGTGGGGTGCTGGCCCTCACCGCGTGTTCCGGGCATAGCGGGATTCCGGCTCTGGATGAGCAATTCGCTTCCGAGGATGCCTTGCCCGCAGCGGTTGATTTGGGAGACGCCATTGACCGGGAAAGTTCAAGGCTCTTGATTACCCACGAACAGGTCCGGTATTTCGTTGCCGAGTCCCCTGATTCCTCGCTAGGCTGCATCATCGTTGTTCCCCCAGGCGCAGATCCCCATTGGTTTTCCGGCTGCAGTTCGCTGGGAGCAACCGACGTGATAGTGACCGCGTCGGCTCCACCCAGCGGCCTTGCGGCTTCCCTAGTCAGGGATGACGCTGATACCCGCGAGCTGGAATCCGAAGGATGGATCAGGATTCACGACAATGTCCTCGTCCCCGGCCCGTAGCCACGTTCCTTGAACTTCTGCGGCCCCACCGCGACAAGCACACCGGTTGAGCGCTTAAAGCACCTGGGACCAACGCTTATGCGTTGGTCCCAGGTGTTTTTTGGTGGTGCGAAGAGCTAGTCGGCCAGGGTGTGCGACTCTTTGCCGCTGCCCGCGATGACCTCGACCTGCTCATCGGCAGGATCCTGTGCCTGCGCGCCGAGCTTGCCGCGGGTGAGCTTGTGCATGATCAACGCGATGGCGCCGTCGCCGGTCACGTTGGTGGCGGTGCCGAAGCTGTCCAGCGCGATGTAGGCGGCGAACATCAGGCCAACCTCGACCTCGCCGAAGCCGAGCATCTGCGCCAGCAGGCCAGCGGCAGCCGCGATGGCACCGCCGGGAACGCCAGGAGCGGCGATCATCATGACACCGAGCATCAGGATGAATGGCAGGAATGCGCCGAAGGAGACATTGCCGCCGGTGAGCAGCAGCACGGCCAGGGAGAAGCAGGTGATTTTGACCATCGAGCCGGAGAGGTGGATGGTTGCACCCAGTGGCACCACAAAGCCTGCCACCGAATCGGAGACGCCGTTCTTCTTCGCCGAGGCGAGGGTCACCGGAATGGTGGCCGCCGAAGAGGAGGTACCCAGGGCGGTGAAGTATGCGTCACGCATATTCCACAGCGCCTTCAGCGGGTTCTGCCCGGTCATCGAACCGGCCACCGTGTACTGGACCAGCAGCACCACAAGGGTCAGCGCGAAGGAGACCACGGCCACGAGCAGGAACTTGGTCACCACGGTCACGGCCGAGCCGCTGGCCGAGAGGTCAAGGAAGATTCCGAAGATGAACAGCGGCAGTGCCGGGACGATAATGCGGCGGATTACCATCTCGATGATGGTGCGGAATTCGACGGCACCGCGGAAGAGCACGGTGCTGCGGAATGCGGTCAGGCCGATGCCGATCACGAACGCGAGGATCAACGCGCTCATCACACCGATGACTGGTTCCAAGACGATCTCGGTGGCCCCGTCGCCGGCGGATGTCACCAGCGAGATGTAGGCCTCGAACCCGGACCCGGAGTCCTCGCCGAGGGTTTCCACGCCGCCGCCGCTGAGCGAGGCGGTGAACAGCCAGCGGCCCACGAAGTAGGCGAGCAGGCCGGCCAGAACGGTGGAGGAGTAAGCGATCAGCGCCGTCACGCCGAGCCACTTACCGGCACCCTTGCCCAGCTCGGCGATCGCGGGCATCACCAGGCCCAAGATGATCAGCGGCACGATGAAGCTCAGGAATCCCGAGAAGATCGAGTTGTAGGTGAGGAAAGCGCTGCCCAGCCACACCGGCATCACCGGCCCAAGCAGAATACCCAGGACGATAGCAACAAGGATCCACCCAAGCAGTGGGATCTTTTTCAACAGGTTCATGTGCTTCTTTCATGGTGACGAATGATGTGTGACGAGCTGAGGGGCGTCGAGACCACGGGTTTTGTGGCGCACGACATGCATCCACCATGTTATGGCCTGCACTCGGTTCTTAGAAACCATGAGCCAGGTCATATGGATGAGACGTGGCTCAATGCCGCCAACTCTCGCCTTTTGTCCAGAGAATCCCGCGCTTTGGCGAATCCACGCAGCGTTCCGTCTCCGAACAACGGTTAAACGCTAGCGCTCCAGCCCGTGGAGGGACACCAAGTTACCTGCACCGCGTCATATTCTGCCACGGCGCTACCCCCGGCTTTAATGAGAGACACCATCCTATCCGCCCATGACTTGGAGCACCTCGATATGTTTTCCGGGCTCAGCGCCTTCCCGCTCACTCCCCTGGTCGAGGACAGCCTCGACGAGCCACGCTTCACCGCGCTCATCGAGCGGCTATCTGGCAGCGGCGTCGACTCGATCACCGTGCTCGGTTCCACCGGCATGTACGCCTATCTCGATCCCGGCGAGCGCGCCCGGGCAGCCGAGCTGGCGGTGCCTGCCGCCAACGGAACGCCGGTGTACGTGGGCGTCGGTGCGCTGCGCACCTCGCAGGTCTTGGCGAATGTGCGTTCGGCCGAGCTGGCCGGGGCCCAAGGACTGCTCCTGGCGCCGGTCAGCTATCAGCCGCTGACCGAAGATGAGGTGTTCGCCCTATTTGCCGCGGTCTGCGCGGCGAGCACCCTGCCGGTAATCCTCTATGACAACCCGGGCACCACCCACTTCAGCTTCAGCCTGGAGCTCTACGCGCGCATTGGCGCCCTGCCAAATGTCGCGTCGATCAAGATCCCGCCGCTGCCGGCTAACCCGCAAGCGGCACGCGAGCACGTCGCAGCCATCCGTTCGGTGATCCCGGCGGACGTCACGCTGGGGATTTCGGGAGATGCCGTCGCCGCCGCGGGCCTGGCCGCCGGGTGCGACGGGTGGTACAGCGTGCTCGCCGGAGCCCTGCCGGAGCTGGCGCTGCGGATCTCCAAGCCGGCCAGCGAGTCAGACCATGAGCGTGCGCTCGCCGAATCGGGGCAGCTTGCCAGCCTGTGGGAGTTCTACACCGCCTGCGGCGGCAGCGCCCGCGCCATCGCGGGACTGGCCCGGGAACTCGGCATGGTCTCGGACTCCGCCCTGCCGGCCCCGTTGCACAATCTGAGCGAGGAACTGCGCACCCGGGCCAGGGAGCTGCTGCGGGAACTGGGTAGGATTTAGCTCATGACCCAGCATCCTGCAGATACCCACGACCTGATCCGCGTCCGCCAAGCACGGGAGAACAATCTGCAGGGGGTGGATGCGGACATCCCCAAGCGCCGCATCACCGCTTTTACCGGAGTCTCCGGCTCGGGCAAGTCTTCGCTGGTCTTCGGCACCATTGCCGCGGAGTCGCAGCGGCTGATCAACGAAACCTACACCTCCTTCGTTCAGTCCTTCATGCCCTCGATGCCGCGGCCCGATGTCGAGGTGCTGGAAAACCTGTCGGCGGCGATCGTGGTGGATCAAGAGCGCATGGGGGCGAACTCGCGCTCCACCGTGGGCACCGCCACCGACGCGTACTCGCTGCTGCGCGTGCTCTACTCGCGCTATTCCACGCCGAGCGCCGGTGGGGCCGGAGCGTACTCGTTCAACCTTGGCGAGGGGGCCTGCGCGACCTGCGAGGGATTTGGCACGGAGGCGAGCATCGACCTGGACGAACTGCTCGACTGGGATAAAACGCTGGCCGAGGGCGCCATCACGGCCCCGAACTTCGCCCCGGATTCCTGGCTCTGGCAGACGTTGACCGCGGGCACCGAGCCGGACCTGCAGGTGAAGCTCAAGGACATGCCCAAGGACATGCTGGAGCGGATGCTCTACGCGGAGCCGGGCAAGGTCAAGCTCAACGGGGCGAATATGAGCTACTCCGGGCTGATCACCCGGATCAAGTCCAATTACATCCACTCGGGCCGGGAGATCAAGCAGGCGCATATCCGGGATTGGATCGAGCGGATTTCCACCACCGCACCCTGCGCGGCCTGCAACGGTTCGCGATTGAGCGAGAAGGCGCGCGCCTCGAAGATTGCGGGCCTGGGCATCGCCCAGATGACCGCCATGCAGGTTACCGACCTGCATGCGGAGCTCGTGAAGCTGGTGATCGAGGACGCCGCTCCGCTGCTGGCCAATCTGCGCGCGATTCTCGCCTCCATGATCCAGATCGGCTTGGGCTACATTTCCCTGGACCGCCCGGCCGGCACCCTCTCCGGAGGCGAGTCGCAGCGCGTGAAGATGATCCGCCATCTGGGCAGCGCGCTTTCCGATGTCACCTACGTCTTCGACGAACCCACGGTGGGATTGCACCCGCACGATATCCAGCGCATGAACCACCTGCTGCGCGACCTGCGCGACAAGGGCAATACGGTGCTGGTCGTCGAGCACAAGCCCGAGGTCATCAAGATCGCCGACCATGTGATCGACCTCGGCCCCGGCGCCGGGCTGCACGGCGGCAATATCAGCTACGCGGGCAACCTCGAAGGCCTGCTGGCCAGCGACACGGTGACCGGCAGGCACTTCTCCGCCCGGGTGCCAATGAAGCAAAATGTGCGCAGCGGCAAGGATCCGCTGCAGATCCGCGCGGCCAGCACGCACAACCTGAAGAATATCGACGTGGACATCCCGCGCGGCGTGCTGTGCGCGATCACCGGGGTGGCCGGCTCCGGAAAGTCCACGCTCATCCACAGCACCATCTCCAAGCGCGAGGACGTCGCGGTGGTGGACCAGTCCGCCATTCGCGGCTCCCGGCGCAGCAACCCGGCAACCTACACCTCGATCCTGGATCCGATCCGCGCGGCCTTCGCCAAGGCCAATTCCGTCAAGCCGGCGCTGTTCAGCGCCAATTCGGAAGGGGCCTGCCCGAACTGCAACGGGGTGGGCTTCACCTACACCGATCTGGCCACCATGGCCGGAGTGCAACTGCGCTGCGAGGTCTGCGAAGGCAAGCGCTACACCGCGAAGGTCCTCGAATACCGCTTGGACGGGCTGAACATCGCCGAGGTGCTCAACCTGAGCATCGAACAAGCGTTCGAACAGCTCAAGGTCCCCAAGGCCAAGGCCATGCTCGAACGGCTGAACCAGGTGGGCCTGGGCTACATCAAGCTCGGCCAACCGCTGAACACCCTCTCCGGCGGCGAACGCCAGCGCCTGAAGCTGGCGATCAACCTGGGCAAGGGGCAGGGAACCTACATCCTGGACGAACCCACCACCGGCCTGCACATGGCGGACGTGGATCGGCTGCTGGGATTGCTCGATGAAATGGTGGACGAAGGCAATACGGTGATCGTGATCGAACACCATCTGGCCGTGGTCGCCCACGCGGACTGGGTAATCGATCTGGGCCCGGGCGCCGGCCACGACGGCGGCAGCATCGTCTTCGAAGGGACCCCGGCGCAGCTGGCCGGCTCCGGCACGCTCACCGGCCAGCACCTGGCCGAATACACCGCCGGCTAGCCCATGGACTACACCCTGCGCGCCCCCGAACCGGCGGACGTCGAGGCGCTTGCCCAGCTGCATACCCGCTGCTGGAAGCAAAGCTACGCCAACCAGCTGCCGGCCGATTACTTCACCCCGGAGCAGCTGGAGTCACGGCGCACCCTCTGGGGGCGCCTGCTCGCCGACCAGAACCCCAAGCTGCGCCGGGTCGTGGCCGAGTCGCAAGGAGAACTGGTCGGTTTCGCGCTCGCCGGGCCGGGACTGGATGGCGAAGACCGGCTGCAGCTGTACAGCCTGTACTTGCTGGCCCAATGCCATGGAAGCGGCATCGGGCAGGGGCTCTTGGACGCGGCGCTGGGAGACGAGCCGGCGGTGCTGTGGGTGGCCCAGGGCAATCCACGGGCCACGGCGTTTTATCGGCGCAACGGATTCGCATTCGACGGGGCCGAAAAGACGGATCCAGGGCTGCCGCAAATGATCGAATTGCGCATGCTTCGCTGAGCGAATCCGCACGGGCCTACAATGAAGTTCGGTGGGTTGCCCGCCAGTTCGAGTTCTTTGCGTGAGGTGAACTGCGATGGAGGAGAATAAGTCCCGGATCGTTAGGGGCTACCGGCAGGATGCGCAAAACCTGCGGCGCTTGCTGCGCACCGCTAGCCGGGCCGACCTGCGCCGAAGCAGCAACGGCACCGGCTGGAGCAATGAGCAGCTGCTCTTCCACATGGTCTTCGGCTACATGGTAGTCCGCGCGCTGATCCCGCTGGTCCACGTCCTGGTGCGCTGCCCCGCCGGCGTTCAGTCGGGATTCTCCCGGCTGCTGAACGCCACAACCCCGCTGTTTCATCCCGTCAACTACGCCGGCTCCTGCGCGGCGGCGCTGGTATTCAACCACCGGCGCATGGAGCGCCGGCTGCGGCTGAGCATCAATGCCCTGGAGCGGAAGCTGGATCGGGAGGGCCCCGCCGCGCTCTTGCGGCGGGCGAATTTCCCGGAGCGCTGGGATCCGTTTTTCTCCCGGGCAATGACGCTGGCCGAGATCTATGCCTACCCCAGCCGGCATTTCGCATTCCATGCCCGGCAGCTGAGCCTTCGGCCATAGTTATTCGCTGGTGAAGATCTTCAGGATCTCCGGGTCGCTGTCGCGCCCCAGTTTCTGGTCGATCCGGAGCGCCAGCTGGGCTTGGCGCATCATGGTCTCGTGCTCGGGACGCAGCTCCGGATTCAGGCGTATTCCCATCGAGCTAAAGCGCCGCGATTTGCTCAGCGCCAGATCCTTGACCATATCGTGGATCATCGCCAGATCCTCGGGCTGCACCTTCCAGCGCAATTTGCTCAGCCGTTCCCATTCGCGGCGCTGCTCCTCGTCCAGGCCCTCGGGCATCTCGCCCTGGCCCTGGAGGTGCGCGAGCATGGTGGTGCCCAAATTCTGCTCAACCGTGCTGTCGGCCAGGCAATGGTTGACGGCGTTTTCCACGCGCACCCACCATTGCTCGGCGCTTTTGATTTTAGTCCGGAAGCGCAGGGCCCTGAGCGCCACAAAAGCACCCGCCGCGGCCACCAGGACGGTGAGCAGCGGGGCGAGCAGCAGCAGTCCCGCGACCGGCCCGGAGGTCGAATCCAATCCATACATGATCCGATCCTAACCCGGTGGGCACTTCTTGTGGCTGGCCAGGTCGATTAAATGCGGATCATGATCCGCCAGGGCCCATCAGACCGGCGAGGCTTGGAGCACGGTGCTCAGGCGCTGTTCATTTCAGGGATTCGGCGTACCGCGGCCGACGGCCGAGGTGAAGTAGAAGTCCAGCATCTCGTTCAATGGCTGGGCATTTCCCCGAAGCCGGCTGCGCAACGCGGCGCCTTCCCAGCAATCCACCAAGAGGGTGGCCATGATTCGGGGGTCGGCCCCGGCCGCAACCTCGCCGCGTTCGATAGCCAGCTGAAGGCAGGCCGCGATCCGTTCGGCGATCTGGGTCAGGCATCCGTCGATCTTTTGCCGGAACACCTCGCTGACCCCAGAGAGTTCCTGGCCCAGGCCTCCCAGGAGACAGCCCAGATAGCCCTCCTCCCGGTAGCTCTGCTGGGTCAGCTCGAAGAAGGCCCGCACCCGGTCCAGCGGAGCAAGATGCTCATCGGTCAGGCATGTATCGAGACCGTCGTGAACCCCGCGCATGTACTGCCCGATGACTTGGAGCGCAAAATCTTCCTTGTCCCGGAAGTGATGGTAGAAGGACCCCTTCGGGGTGCCGGTGGCCGCGAGCAGTGCCTGGATTCCCAGATCGTTGTATCCCTGTTTCAGCAGCATCGGCATCCCCGCATCGAGCAGGAGCTGCTTGGTCGGATGGTGCATTTGAGCAGACGGTGCGGCCACGAGGGGTTAGCCACCGACTTTCTTGATCATATGGTCGATAACCTCGCTGTGCGGCTGCTCCGGACTGAACATGACGATTTGGGCATCTGCATCGACGCGCACGTTGTGGCCCGACGGCCAGTAGAAGAGATCATGGGCGGCGACCGTTTCCTGAGCGCCCAGGGAATCCGTCGTGGTGATCCGGCCTTGCAGCACGTAGCCCCAATGCGGGCATTGGCACAGATCGCCTTCCAGTCCCTCGAACAACGCGGTGGTGTCCACGCCCGCGGCGAGGGTGAAGTATTCACCACTGATGGACTCGAATCCGCTCCCGTCGCCGAATCCCTTGCGCTGACGGATTACCGCGCCGGGAATTTCCATCCTGACTTCGACATCGTCCCTTGCCACACGCATGATTCTTCTCCCTTGAAGAAATACTGCATAAATTAGACCGGTCGGTCTATTTCTACTCTACGCTTCACTCCGGCGCTCTCCTAGGGGTAGGAGCCAGATACTTTCTCGGCTTTCCGCGGCCTCCGTTGCGATGCGCACCGGGAACCGCAAGGTGGCCTGCGAGAATCGAGTTTTTATGCACGCCCGCAATTTGCACCGATCGGGGCGAGCGGTGACCGGCCAAGTTCCGAAGCCTGCGAATTTCGCCTCGCCAAGCATGGTTGAATCCCCAGGCCCGCGGATTGGCTCACCGAATCACGCATGGTCTTGGTCGGCAAAATTCTCAATGCACTCTGGCAGCGACGGGAGACAGCAGGAGCGCAACTGGGCTCTGCAAAGTCATTGCAGAGCCCAGTGGCACTCACTTCATGGTGCTGGCGGCTAGATCCGCACCAGCATCTTGCCGGTGTTGGCGCCGCGCATCATGTCCAGGAACGCATCCACGGTGTGCTCGATGCCGTCGACGATGGTCTCGTCGTAGGCGATCTTGCCCGCGCCGAACCAATCCCCCATTTGCTGCCCGAATTCTCCGGACAGGTGCAGGTAGCTGGAGAGGGTGAAGCCCTGCAGCTTGAGCCCGCGGGTGATCAGGTTGGCCATATTGTCCGGGCCGGCGGCTTTTTCGGTGGTGTTGTATCCGGAGATCGCCCCGCACAGTGCGGCGCGTCCACCGTCGTTGAAGGAAGCTAGCGCCGCTTCGAGATGCTCGCCTCCGACGTTGTCGAAGAACACGTCGATTCCCTCGGGAGCGGCGGCGGCCAGCTGGCCGCGCACATCGCCGTCCTTGTAGTTGAACGCCGCGTCGTAGCCGTACTTGCTGGTGAGCAATTCGACCTTCTCGGCGCTGCCGGCAGAACCGATGACCCGCTTGGCTCCGAGCAGCTTGGCGATCTGTCCGGCCGCGGTACCCACGGCACCTGCGGCGCCGGAAATGAAGACCGTCTCCCCGGCCTTCAACGAGGCAATCTCGGTCAGGCCAACATAGGCGGTCAACCCGGTCATCCCAAGGATATGCAGGCGCAATGACAGGGGCATGCCCGGAATCTCGGGAACCTGGCTGAAGCTGGAGGCTTCTTCCTGGACGGTATCGGACCAGCCGTGCTGGTGGAGCACCACCGTTCCGACCGGCAGCTCTTCGGCTGCGGACTCGACGACGCGGCCGATCGCGCCTCCCGTGATCCGTTCGCCAATCCCGTAGGGCGCAACGTAGGAACGCGCGTCGCTCATTCGTCCGCGCATATATGGGTCAACGGATAGGAATTCGTTGCGTACTCGCACCTGGCCGGCACGCAGCGGCCCGAAGGCGCTGGTGGTGACGTTGAAGTTTTCGGCAGTTGGCCAGCCGGTGGGACGGCTAGCTAGCTGGATCTGCGTACTGGTAAATTCGCTCATCCTGATGAGTACCTTTCTGGGGGCGGTTGTCGGGTACGGAAATAACCTAGAGGGCCAGACCGAGGATCATGAAGATCACCGCGAGGAGCGGCAGCACTCCCTGCTTCAGCGCCGCGGAGGCCTTGTCCGGACTGGAGATCAGCAGTACCGTGGCGGCAAGCACCATGGAACCGGCACCGGTGAGCACCAAGGTGGCTGCGATCACCGGCTGGCCCATGAGGAAAAGCACCACACCGAGCAAAACCGCGATTCCGAGGAACAGGTTGTAGAAGCCTTGATTGAAGGCCAGTTCCTTGGTGGCCTTCGCTTCCGCCTCGCTGGTTCCAAAAATTGCGCGCGCTCGCGGGGTGGTCCACCACACGGATTCCATCAAGAAGATGTAGACGTGAATGATTGCTGCCAACGCGCCAAGCACGAGTCCGATAATAACCATGATGGAGGGCTCCCTACGGGCTTAGTGGCCCAAGTTATTTTGTAATGACCATTTCAATATATACTGGAATGGTCGTTACCGAAAGTGGAAAGGTATGTGATGGCAAGAACACTAGCTTTCGACCGCGCGGAAGTCATCGAAAATGCTCGCTCGGTTTTCTGGTCGAAGGGCTTCGAGGCTACCTCAGTGCCCGAGCTCGAAGCCGCCACGGGACTCAGCCGCTCGAGTATCTACAATTCCTTCGGTTCCAAGCGTGGCCTGTTCGATGCGGCTGTCGTCAGCTACCTCGAAGAAATCGTGCGGCCTCGGCTGCTCCCGCTGCTCGCAGACCAGGTTCCGGACTCGGCGCTCACCGGCTACCTGCAGGGGCTCGCCGCCGTTTTTGCCCGCCCAGAATCCCTGCCCGCCGCGCATGGCTGCCTGTTGATCAATACCGCCAGCGCACCTTTGGCCCAGGACTCGAAGATTTCGCGCATCATCGGCGAATACCGCGCCGAGTTGCAGGCCGCGATACTCCGTGGCGTGGCCAGCGCGCTGCCCGAGGCGAGTGCGGAGCGCGCGGGCATGCTGAGCACCGCGATTACCGGCCTTGTGGTCGCATCTTTCGCCCTGGTGCGCATAGCGCCCCAGGAGGCCGTGCGGCTGCTGGCCACGGCAGAACTGCTGCTCGCCGACTGACCTCCGATTAAACGAGCACACCCGCAGATTCTAAGAAGAATCTGCGGGTGTGCTCGTGATGCGTAAAGACTAGTGGGTGTCCACTGCCTCGACCTCGGTGCGGTCACCGCTCCACTGCGTGTGGAAGGTGCCTTCCTTGTCGACGCGTCGGTAGGTGTGCGCGCCGAAGTAGTCGCGCAGCCCCTGGGTCAGCGCTGCCGGCAAACGGTCGCGGCGCAGGCCATCGTAGTAGGCAAGCGAGGAGGAGAACAGCGGCGCTGGGATACCCAGCTGCACTGCAACCGAGACCACGCGGCGCCAAGCCGGCACGGCCTTTGCGATTGCCTCGGCGAAGGCCGGAGCGAAGAGCAGGTTGACCGGCTTCTCATCTGCCGAGTAGGCGGCGGTGATGTCCTTGAGCAGGGCGGCACGAATGATGCAGCCTTCGCGCCAGAGCCCGGCGATCTCGTCCATCTTCAGTTCCCAGTTGTACTCACCGGCAGCCGAGGTGAGCATGTCCAGGCCTTGTGCGTAGGAGACGAGCTTCGAGGCGAACAGCGCCTGGCGCACATCCTCGATGAAGTTCTCCGGCAGGGTGACCTCGGTGGTGTTGGCCGCCAGGACTTCCTGGCCCACCGCGCGGATCTCGCGCTGCGAGGACAGCGAACGGGCGAAGACCGATTCGGCGATGGCCGAAACCGGCGAACCCATATCCAGGCCGGACTGCACGGTCCAGCGACCGGTGCCCTTCTGGCCTGCCGAGTCCTGGATGACATCAACCAGTGGCTTGCCGGTGGCGGCATCGGTGTGGCCGAGGACCTCTGCGGTGATCTCGATCAGGAAGCTGGAGAGCTCGCCCTTGTTCCAGTCGGCGAAGATCTCTGCCTGCTTCGCCGGCTCGATGCCAGCGGCATTGCGCATCAGGTCGTATGCTTCGCCGATGACCTGCATGTCGGCGTACTCGATGCCGTTGTGCACCATCTTCACGAAGTGGCCGGCACCGTCGGTGGAGATCCATGCACAGCATGGAGCGCCATCGTCGGCCTTGGCTGCAATCTTCTCGAGCATCGGGCCCAGAGCCTTGTAGGACTGGGCCGACCCGCCTGGCATGATCGATGGGCCGAGCAGTGCACCCTCTTCGCCACCGGAGACGCCAACGCCAACGAAGTGCAGACCCTTTTCGGTCAGTGCCGCTTCGCGGCGGCGGGTGTCGGTGTAGTGCGAGTTGCCGGCGTCGATGACGATGTCGCCCTCTTCGAGCAGTGGCACCAGCTGATCGATGACCGAATCAACCGGACCGCCGGCCTTCACCATGATCAGCACGCGGCGCGGGGTCTCGAGATTCGCGACCAGCTCTTTGAGCGATTCGGTGCGGATGAAGTCACCTTCATCGCCGTGCGCCTCTAGCAGGGCATCGGTCTTGGCGACCGAGCGGTTGTGCAGGGCGACAGTGTATCCGTTGCGGGCGAAGTTGCGGGCGAGGTTCGCGCCCATCACGGCCAGACCTGTGACACCAATCTGTGCAGGCATAAAAATAAGTCTCCATCAGTTACCGGGGAGTTGTACCGTTTTTTGGAAACCGGGAACTCACGGCCTCCATCACGGCCATGTGACGGGTTCTATTCTACGCGTGCGCACCCATCGATTCCCAGACCTGAACGCTTTTTAAAGCATATTTATTTTTCGCCTCGGCTGTGCCAGCGCATCTTGACCAGCAGATATTGGCTAAACTGACGCCATGGCAACTAGTCTGCACGCTCATGTGGTTGAGCACCTCGGCTCCCGAATCGTCAACGGGCAGATCCCGCGCGGATCGATCATCCTGGCCGCCGAGCTGGAGGCAAAGCTCCAGGTTTCCCGTTCCGTGATCCGTGAAGCGGTGCGCGTTCTAGCGCAGTGCGGCCTAGTCACCAGCACCAAACGCGTAGGCATCAGGGTTCTGGGGCCCGAAGAGTGGAATCCTTACGACACTCAGGTCATCCGCTGGCGCCTGGCGAGCGAGCAACGCGGCGCCCAGCTGCGCTCGCTGACCGAACTGCGCATCTCGGTGGAGCCGATGGCCGCAGAATTAGCCGCAGAGTTTGCCCCCGAAGCGATGCGCAAAGAGCTTCTGCTGATCTCGGCCCAGATGAATCATTACGGACGCCAGGGCGATTTGCGTCGCTTCCTCGAACTGGATATTCGCTTTCATTGCCTGGTGCTCGCCGCCTCGGGCAATGAAATGTTCGCGAATCTGGCCACCCCCATTGCCGCGATCCTGCGCGGACGCACCGAACTGGGCCTGATGCCCGAACGCCCGCATGAGGAGGCCCTGGCCTGGCACCAGTCGGTTGCCGAAAGCATCTCCCATTTGGATGCGCTCGGCGCAAGGCGCAATATGGAAAGCATTATGCGCCGCACGCACAACGAAATCTGCAGCCTGTGGGACGGCGCACCGCGCGTATTCGTCGATCCGAATACGAAAAAATAGCGCCGCGCGACCACGGACCCCGACCCGCCCCCGAGTGAGCCCGACACCTTTAATCGCTGGTCAGAGATTTATTCTGCGCTTGCGAGCTGTGGCAGAACACCCGAAAAAACTGTTTTCGATGTGACGTAAGTCAATTATGGTTAGTGGCACGCGGCGACAGGCCACGAACAATTGCATAGTCTTCCGAACACTCGTGGCCGGTGAATCCCGGAGCACGCTCGGACACCGGTGGGGCTCACTTCGGCCAGCCTCATTCACCCCCGAGCCCCGCCGCGTACGGAAACCTTGGGGCGCAGTTACCGGGCATAACGGTTCCCCGACGAGAAGTGCCTGAGTTGTGCATCGGGCATGAAACTGGTTCAACACGGCGCTCGCTTTCCGCCGTGAACCATGCGCTGAAGGGTAGACCGCTGATGTACTTCCCAGCCGTGGTGGACAACAATTCCACCGATATTCTCGCAGTAGCCAATTCGCCGGTGCTTTGGGCCTGCGCCGTCGGTGTTTTCTTGGTCATCGTGCTCCAGAGCATCATCTACATGAAGGCCGCCAAGATCGCGGCGCCTCATATAGGAATGAGCCAGGCGGAGATCAAGAGAAGCTTTAATGCAGGCGCCATCTCCGCTTTGGGCCCGTCGCTGGCAGTAGTCATGGTGGCGGTCGCCTTGCTCACGGTCTTCGGAACCCCGGCCGTGCTGGTCCGCATTGGGCTGATCGGATCGGTATCCTATGAAACCGCGGCCGCGGCCATCGCGGTGAATTCCACCGGCGCCGAACTCGGTGGCCCCACCTATACCCAAGCGGTCTTCGGTCTGGCGCTCGCGGCCATGAGCCTTGGCGGTGCCATGTGGATGATCGCCACACTGGTGCTCACCCCGCTGCTCAAACGCGGTGATTCGGCGCTGCGCAAGGTCAACCCCGCCATCATGATGATCGTTCCGGGGGCCGCGATGGTCGCCGCCTTTATGGTGCTCGGCATCGGCGAGCTTCCCAAATCCTGGATCCATGTGGTCGCCTTCGGTTCCTCGGCGGTGATCATGACCCTGCTGATGCTCCTCGCCAAACGCGTGGACCGGCCCTGGATCAAAGAATGGGCACTGGGCATCGCCATCATCTTGTCATTGGCCATCACGCACCTCGCTACGCGTGCCTAGCCCACACCGGATTCAAGGAGCACATCATGAGCAATTCCACCGAAATCCACGAGGCGCTCGGAACCTTCGACAAGACCACCTCGCGCTGGGGCCGGATCACCATGATCATTGGCCTCTTTTTCTCCCTCGCGGCCCCAACCTATCTGGTCTTCTTCTCCGGGCTCGATATTGAACTCGCCGGAGTCCTCGCCGCCTTCGCCGCCCTAGCGGCGGTTTTTGGCGTGATCTGGGTCGTTGAACCGCTGACCTATTACCCGATCCTCGGCGCCTCGTCCATGTACCAGGCATTCATGATTGGCAACATCTCCAATAAGCTGCTTCCCGCGGCCATGATCGCCCAGTCGACCATCGGGGTGAGGCCCGGAACCCGCAAGGGCGAGCTGTCCTCGGTCGCTGCCATCTGTGGTGCGGCCGCGGTTCACCTGACCTCATTGTTCATTTTCGTCGGGCTGCTCGGCGCCTGGCTGGTCAGCGTGATTCCCGCCGATATCGTGAACACCGTCCAGGTCTACATCCTGCCCACGGTGATGGGTGCGGTTCTCATCCAGGCAATCGTCAGCCAGAAGTCCCCGCGCGCCGCGGTGATCGCGTTGGTGGTCTCGCTGATCGTGGTCTTCGTACTGTCGCCGCTCTCCCCCAAGATGGCGCTGTTCTCCACCGCGATCGCCGTGATCTCCACGGCCGTGCTGGCCTGGGTGCTACGCGACCGCAAGAGCCTGCCGTCCACGGAAGACTCCGAGGGCGAGGTGCCGCCGGAGGGTCCGGTGTATTAGCAACGAGCCGATTCACTGCGGCGGTTCTGCGTGGTTCCGCCGCACCTACTTGTCAAAGGACCAGGAACTCCGATGAGCAACATCCCGCAGCCACTGAAAATGACCGAGGCCATGGCGGCCGATCTGCTCGACACCTACAAGCATTTGCATGGCAGCCCCGAACTTTCAATGCAGGAACAGCAGACCGCCGCGTACCTCGCGGCGCGTTTGGAGGCGCTTGGGCTTGAGGTATTCCGCTGCGGGGGCACCGGGGTGGTGGGGGTACTGCGCAATGGGGCCGGGCCGGTGATCGGGCTGCGCGCGGACACCGATGGGCTGCCCGTCCTGGAGGACACCGGCTTGGATTATGCCAGCCGGGCCAGCGGGGTTTTGGAGGACGGAACCGAAGTTCCGGTGATGCATGCCTGCGGGCACGACACCCACATGGCCACCGCGCTCAAGACCGCCGAGCTTTACGCGCAGGGAACGGAGCATTGGGCCGGTAGCATCGTTTTCATTCTGCAGCCCGGTGAGGAAACGGCCGCCGGAGCCAAGGCCATGGTGGACGACGGCCTGTGGGACAAGGCCCCAAAGCCCGAGGTGATCTACGGGCAGCATGTGATGAACGGGCTGGCCGGAACGATTACCATCATGGAGGGCGCCGCGATGACCACCGCCGATTCCTTCCGGGTCACCGTGTATGGCCAGGGTTCGCACGGTTCGATGCCCGAGCATTCCATCGACCCCATCGTGCTCGGCGCGGCGATGGTGATGCGCTTGCAGACGATTGTCTCGCGGCAGGTGGCCCCGCAGTCCGCCGCAGTGGTGACCGTCGGTTCATTCCATGCGGGGTTGAAGGAAAACGTGATTCCGGACCGGGCGATCTTCACCCTCAACGTGCGCACCTTCGACCCGAAGGTCCGCGAGACGGTCCTTGGCTCGATCCGGCGCATAATCACCATGGAAGCCGGCGCCTCCGGTGCCCCGGAACCACTGATCGAAGACATCTCGCACTTCCCGCCGCTCTACAACGATCCGGCGGAAACCGCGAGGCTCACCGAAGCATTCCACGCCGAATTCGGCGCGGAACGGGTCCTGCCGGGCCAAGCGGTGATGGGAAGCGAGGATTTCGGAGCCCTTGGCGCGGCGATCGGCGTGCCAAGCGTGTTCTGGTATTTCGGTGGAAACGACGCCAAAACTCTGGCCGCCGGAACCCCACCGGCGAACCACTCACCGTTTTTCGCACCGGTGCTCGAACCGACCTTGAGCACCGGAGTACGGGCCGCGGTGCGCGCCCTGTACTCGAAAGTCGGCAAGTAACGGCTGCGGTGGACTTAGCTGCCCGATGACAGGCGACCTACTACCCGGCATTCTTAAACAGCTTGCCTCCCGGAATCCACAGATTCCGGGAGGCAAGCTGTCGCCACATATCCAAGAGGCTAGGCGAACATGCTGGCAATCGCATAGAGCACCATGACCACGGCGAAACCGACGAGCGAGATCAGGGTCTGGCTCACGGTCCACACCCGCAAGGTGGTGGGAACGTCCATTTGGAAGAAGCGGGAGATCAGCCAGAAGCCCGAGTCGTTGACGTGGCTGGCAATGACCGAGCCGGCCGCCAGCGCAAGGACCATCAACACTACCTGCAGCGCGCTGAGCGAGGCGTCGGCCAGCACCGCAGGCTGGACGATAGCAGCCGCGGTGGTCAAGGCAACGGTTGCCGAGCCCTGCGCCACGCGGACGACGGCGGCAATCAGGAAGGCCGCAACGATCAGCGGCAGTCCGACATTCTCCAGCGAGGACGCAATGGCGTCGCCGATTCCGCTGGCGCGCAGGACGCCACCGAACATGCCACCGGCACCGGTGATCAAGATGATCGAGCATACCGGGCCGAGCGCCGAATCGACGATCGTCTCGATCAGGGTCTTGTCCTTGCCCTTGCGGAAACCCAGCAGGTACATCCCGAGCAAGACGGTGATGATCAGCGCGACTGGAGTTTCACCCAGGAGCCGCAACCATTGAACCCAGGTTGCTTCCGGATCAACCACGCCTGCGGAACCGAGCATGTTCAGCCCGGTGTTCAGGAAGATCAAGCCCAGCGGGAGCAGCAGCAAGCTGAAAACGGTTCCGACCGATGGGGAGGATTTGAAGTGGTTCTTGTCCTGGCCGTTGCCCAACGCGGCACCCAAGATATCGGGAACCGGGATGTCGAACTTGCGGCCGACGAACTTGGCGAAGAGGTGCCCGGCAATGTACCAGGCGGGAATCGCAACAACCAGACCCATGATCAGCACAAGACCCACGTTGGCGCCCAGCAGGCCGGAGGCTGCCACCGGACCCGGGTGCGGGGGTACGAAGATGTGCATGGCAGAGAATGCGGCCGCGGCGGGAATACCGTAGAACAGCAGCGATCCGCCGAGGCGGCGAGCCACGGTGAAGATGATCGGCAGCATGACCACGAGGCCCGCGTCGAAGAAGATCGGGAAGCCGAACAGCAGCGAGGCGACGGAGAGCGCCAGCGGCGCACGGTCCTCGCCGAATTTATCGATCAGCCAATTCGTCAGCACCTCGGCGCCACCGCTGGTTTCGAGCATCCGGCCGAGCATTGCACCCAGACCCACGAGGAGGGCCACGCTGGCCAAGGTGCTTCCGAAGCCGCTGGTCATCGTGGAGATGATCGAACCTGCCGGAATACCGGCGGCAACGGCCGTAAGTAGGCTGGTCAGCACCAGCGCCACGAAGGCGTGGACGCGGAATCGGATAATGAGCAGCAGCAGCAACGCGACGGCCGCCACGGCTACTCCAAGGAGGCCTGGGGTTCCCAGCGTCCAGTTCATTTCGAGCTCAGATGTCATTGTCTTCCTTGATCAATGGAGGTTATTAGCGCTTCGGGTCTAGTGCTGGAGTTGGAGCTGCTGGAGCAGATCATTGACGATTTGCTCTGGAGTGTGTGCAATATCCCCGAGGAGCACATGCTCATCGCTGCCTGGTTCTTCAAGCGTAGCCAGCTGGCTGATCAACAGGGAGCTCGGCATGAACTCGTGTTCTCGCGCCGCCATGCGTTCGCCAATCAAGTCCTTGCCACCGGTGAGGTGAACAAAGAGTGTGCTCGGTTCGTGGGATCGAATCAGATCCCGATAAGCCCGCTTGAGTGCAGAACAAGCGATGACCACCGGTGCGCCTGCCGTACGGCTCGACGCCAAGGTGTTGCCGATGATCTGCAGCCATGGGGTGCGGTCTGCATCCTCGAGGGCAATTCCCGCGGCCATTTTGGCGCGATTTTCCTCCGGATGCAGCGCATCCCCATCGATGAATTCCTGCCCTAGGTGAGCGGCGAGAAGGGCTCCAATGGTGGATTTGCCGCTTCCTGAAACGCCCATCACGATGATGGGCAGGTTGTTCAATGTCATTATTCACTCCGTCGTGCGCGAAACATATATCAGCTTTTATTGGCCTTGCTTGATATAAAAGCAGATTTAAACAGACTAGAAGCGCCACCCTCGCGTGTCAAGGAAAAAATCCCTCGAATCCGAGCTCCACAGAGTCCATGCATGTCAGCTCGCGGATCACCGCGAATACTCGTAAACCTTCATGCGGCGGTTGAGAGTTTTCCAAAAATTCTCTTAAAAAATTGCCAAGGTCGTGGAACTCCTACTCAAAGACGGGTAGTGTCACCACCAAGTAGGTCAAACCCGACCACTTCTGATAGTTAGACCATTGGAGAGAACCATGGGATTTATTGGATGGATAGTTCTGGGATTGATTGCCGGAGCTATCGCAAAAGCAATTTTGCCAGGCAAGCAAGGCGGCGGCTGGATCGCAACCTTGGTCCTCGGCGTGATCGGCGCGCTCGTTGGCGGATGGATTGGCAGCGCCATCTTCGGCAAAGGTGTCAACGAGTTCTTCTCGCTTTCAAGCTGGTTGCTCGCTATCGGCGGTGCGCTCCTTGTCCTGGTCATCTGGGGCTTCATCACCAAGAAACGGGCTTGATCAGCTCCCGAGGCGCCTACTCCTCGGGCTTAAGGTCTCAAGGGGCCCGGAAATCGACATTAATCGATTTCCGGGCCCCTTGCCTTGCCATCCGCCGCTAAACCCGCCAGCGTAGTCGCGCGTCCGGCCTAGATGCCTTGCAGGTCTAGACCTTTCCGGCTCTCGACTTACCCTTCTTGCCCGTGTCCGCATGCTTGCATTTCGATCCCGGGTGAATGCTGCCCGCCGCGTATCTGATCTTGATGTTCTCCGGAATCTGCGGCATGGCAGCGACTTTTTTACCGGTTGGCTTGATCGGCTTTACCTTGGCAGCCTTTGGCTCCGGCAACTTCTCAGGACCTTTTTCATGGCATTCTTTTCGGCCTTGGTTACCGGCAAGGCGTATTTTTTCTTCACGCTGATCTGGGTGGCCACATATTGGCACCGGAAGGATTTATTTTTCGGCATCCACTCGGCCGCGTTCTTGCGCCTTTTTGGCGATTTGCCGACGCCGAGGAAGCCATCAGTTTCAACGGTTCGTTGGCTAACGTCTGCCGCTGCGGCTGGGGCAGTTTCTGGCCTCCGGAAATCCACGCATTCTTCAGTGCCGCCACATGATTAATGTCGACCGAAGCTACCGAGCCAATCGCGAGCACGGCTAGAAGACGGCGCAGCATTTGCCTCTCCCATTTGCGCGAGTGAATGACGATGGTTGAGAGGTGATCGGGCTTGCTGATCGGCCACAGCAAGCTTTGACGGAATCTTCAACCACATAGGTAGCTTAACCCGCCAATTCCCCGAGAGCGCTCCGGCACGAGGGCCGGAGGCAGAACCGAAATTGAGCGCCTTGAACGACGAATACCTTTCGTTCACAGACACGTCATCGGTGCATTTGATGCCCAATAGTGTGGAAAACGAAGCTGCTGGTCTCACGTAGACTTCAAGCAACTAGGCACACGTCTTCGACTAGCTAAGGAACCGCATGACAGGCAACTTCTCCGAAGCCAACGAGCCGACCCCGCCGAGGAAACGTCGGGAGCCGACCCCAGGAACCGAACGGACCAGATGGCGCGGTGTCATTCATGCGTGGAGCACCCCGCTGGTCATCATCTTGGGCTTGCTCTTGGTGGTTCTCGCTCAGGGTGCGGCCGCGGAATGGTCTACCGCCGTATTTGTGCTCACCTCGATTACGCTGTTCGCGACATCGGCCATGTACCACCGGGGCAATTGGAGTCCGCAGACCATGGTCTGGTTCCGGCGCGCCGACCACGCGAATATTTTCCTGCTGATCGCCGGTACCTATACTCCGATTGCCATCCAGATCTTGGAGAGGCCGCAAGCCACGTTGACGCTGTCGATCATCTGGGCCGGCGCCGTACTCGGGGTTCTGGTGAAGACCTTTTGGCCATCAGCACCACGCTGGTTCTCCGTAGCGCTCTATATCCTGCTCGGCTGGGGTGCGGTCATGGATATCCCCTCCTATTGGGCAGCGAGCCCTGCGGTTCTGCTGCTCATTCTGGCTGGCGGCTTGTTCTATACCGTGGGTGCGGTGTTCTACGCGATGAAGCGACCGAACCCGATCCCTACGGTCTTCGGATTCCATGAACTATTCCATGCCTGCACGGTCTTGGCCTTCCTCTGCCACTGGACCGCGGTGCTGCTGGTAGTCCGCTAGGGGCGCGCAACGAAAAACGGCTTCGATCTTCCACAAGGGAAGATCGAAGCCGTTTGGCTTGGGGCCGCGCCCGAGGGCTAGCGCAGCTTGTAGCGCAAGCGAATGAAGGCCAGGCCGATCAACGAAACCACGGCGATGGCCATGTAGTACAGGCTCGGCGCGTCCAAGGATCCGGTCACGCTGAGCAGCCAGGTCAGCACCAGCGGCGCGATTCCGCCGAGCAGGGTCACCCCGACGTTGTAGGTCACCGAGATGCCCGAACCGCGAATGGCTGCCGGGAACAGCGAAGAAATCAAGGCTGGCAACGGTCCGAAGTAGAAGGACATGATCACGCCAAGCAAGGCGATCACCAGGATCATCACCGGGATGCTCGGGTTGCTTGTCATCAGCTTGAACAGCGGCCAGGCGAGCACCAGCGCGCCGACCGCAGCCCAGGTCATGACCTTTGCCGGACCCACCCGGTCAGCGAGGTGCCCGATCAATGGCACGCTGATCAGCGTGATGGTGCCGGCGACAACTCCGCCGAGGAACGCGGCATCGGCTGGGATATTCAGATTCGTCACCGCGAAGGTCGGCATGTACAAGATCATGTACACCGAGATCGTGGCCACGCCGATGGCCGCCGATCCGGCCAGGAGCCGCCCGTAGTGCTGGCTGAACAACTCTCCCAGCGGGGACTTGACCTTCTTGGTGGTGATGAACTCCTCGGTCTCTTCCAGGCGCGCACGAATATACAGTCCCACCGGACCGATGAGCAGGCCTACGAAGAACGGCACACGCCAGCCCCAGCTTTCCAAGGACTCCTGGGATAACTGGGTGGTCAGCACGTAGCCGAATCCGGAAGCCAAAAGCATCGAGACGCCCTGCGCGGCGACCTGCCACGAGGAGTAGAACGCCTTCTTGTGCGGCGCGCTTTCGATCAGGAATGCAGTGGCGGTGCCGAACTCGCCGCCGGCGGAGAAGCCCTGGATCATGCGTGAGAGCAGGATGATCAGCGCACCCCAGACCCCGACCATCGCATAGGTGGGAGCCACCGCCATGATCAGCGTTCCGACCATCATCAGCATCAAGGTGAGCGTCAGCGCCTTTTTCCGGCCCTTGCGGTCCGCATAGCTGCCGAGCACCATGCCGCCCAGCGGCCGGATGAGGTAGGAGATGGCGAAGGTCGCAAAGGTCAGGATCAGCGCGAAGCTCGCATTGGACTCCGGGTAGAACAGCTTGGCGATGGTGGTGGCGAAGGTGGCGTAGACAATGATGTCGAACCACTCAAGGGCGGCGCCAATGGAGGAGGAAATAACCGCCTTGCGGGCTACGGCCAGCTGCTGCGGGGTAGCTATCTGTTCGCTGGTGCTCATGCGGACAGCTCTTCGGCCAGACGCAGAATGAAGTTCTCGCAGTCAACGAGCTGCTGCAGTTCGATGAACTCATCCGGGGCGTGCGCCTGCGCGATGTCGCCCGGGCCGCAGACGACGGTGGGGATTCCGGCGGCGGAGAACAGGCCGGCTTCGGTACCGTAGGTGACCTTTTCGTCGGTGGCGATCGCACCGCAGGCGGCGCTGAGGCCAACGATCTCGGCGTCCTGGACGGTTTCCAGTCCCGGGGCGCCGGCAATCTGCTCGAACTCCACCGAACCTGCCGAGTTGACCTGTTGCATCTGCGCTTCGAGCTCGCTTGCGTAGTCGCGGAAACGCTGAATCAGCGCTGCGCGATCCACGACCGCCAGCGAACGGAATTCAAAGTGCACCACGCATAGCGAAGGGATCGTGTTCACCGCGATGCCCCCGTCGATGCGGTTCACGTTCATGGTGGTGGTCGGCTCGATGAAGGCGGCATCCGACGGGCCGTCGGTGCGCAGTTCCTTGGAGACCTCTTCGACGAAGCTGGCGAAGCGCAGCGCGTAGGAGATCGCATTCAGGCCCTCGCCTGGCAGCGAGGAGTGCGCCGCGACGCCGTTGAACGCCACTCGGAAAACGTTCATGGACTTGTGCCCGCGAATGGCGCGCATGCTGCTCGGCTCCCCCACGATCGCTCCGCGCGGGGCGAGTTCCTGGCGGGTGATCTCCTCCACCAGGCTGACCGCACCCACGCAGCCGACCTCCTCGTCATAGGACAAGGCCAGGTGGATCGGCTCGGCTAGCTTCGCGGCCGTCAGCTCGGGAAGCTTGGCCAGGATGACGCCGATGAAACCCTTCATATCGCAGGTGCCCCGGCCGTAGAGCTTGCCGTCGCGGACCTGGGCGCTGAATGGTTCGCTGGACCAGTCCTGCCCGTCGACCGGGACCACGTCGGTGTGTCCGGACAGCACGATGCCTCCGGAACGCGATCCGTCGGCCGCCGGGATGGTGGCCAGCAGGTTCGCCTTGCTGCCATCTTCGTTGTGGATGAGCTGCGAGCTGATGCCGGCCGCGTCGAGCTTGCCGACCACCAGGTCGATCAGTGGCAGGTTGCTGTCGCGGCTGGTGGTATCGAGGCTGATCAGTTCGTTGATCTGCGCCATGGTCGCTTCGGCTGGTGAAGCCATAATGAACTCCCGGTCTTCGTGGTAACTACGATCTGCCAATGCTTTCACACCAAGTCACCGCCGCAAAGAAGATTTCAGACTATGGCCAACACCTAGCGGGCCGATGCCCCGCCAGGTGGCCTCAGTCCAGCCCTGCGCCGCGCAGGTAAGTGGTGACGAGTGTGGCGAAGACTTGGTCCTGATCCACGCTCGCCGGACCTTGGGCGAGCGACTCGGCCAGCAGCGGGTACTTGCCCGTCCCCAGGGCCCAGATCAGTGCTGCTGCGCCCTTCCCGTCGCCGTCGCCCGCCGGTTCGCCTTGTTCGTTCTGCACGAAGGCCGAGGTGATGGCGGTCAGCATGGCGATGGTTTGAAGTTTTGCGGCCCCGGTGAGCGCGGTGAATTGCAGCGCCGCCAATCCGCGCTCCAGATACGCCAGCGTGTGCGGCCCCAGCGCGCGCTTGGCCAGCAGCAGCGGCGCCACCCACGGATGCCGGTGCATGATGTTCCGCCCCTGCCTGGCCAGGGCGAGCAGCTGCTCGCTGGCGCTACCGTCCAGGCCATTGAGCTCATAGCCGGAACTCACCTGGTCGATCATGAGATCCACCAATTCCTCAACGGAGTCCACATAGCGATAGAGCGAGGCCGCGCCCGAACCTATTTCAGCGGCTACCCCGCGGATGGAGACCGCGCCGATCCCCTCCCGGTCTGCCAGCTCCACGGCCGCCTGGGCAATCTTTTCGCGCGAGTGCTGGGGCTTCGGGCCGGTGCTGCGCCGGGCGCAGGCCCCAACGGTGGCCGGTTGCTTTTGCTTCACTACGGTGTTCCTCCCAATTGCGCCTTGGCTGGTGTAATCCCTTGCTTCCATTTGACTATATACTTAATTGCGAACGATGATCGCAATTAAGTATCGAGGGAGAAAAATGCGTGTACTCATGGTGACCCCAGGCACTCGGGGCGACGTGGCTCCGATGGCCGGGCTGGGCAAAAAACTGCAGGAGCACGGCTTTGCGGTGTCCATTGCCGCCAACGCCGTGCATGCGCCGCTGATCACCTCGGCCGGATGCGACTATCACGAGTTGCCCGGCGACATGAGTGCGCTAGTCAGCCCCGCCGCCCCGGGGGCCAAACCGAGCGCCAGCCAATTGTCCTGGTATATGCGCGAGCTCGGGGCCTATTTCGACTCGGCGGCCACCGGCACGCTCGAAGCGGCCGAACAGGGCGCGGATGTGATCATCGCAAATTCGGTCGCCCCCTACGCCTATGATGTCGCCGAAGCCTTCGGCATCCCGGTGATCGGCGCTCATCTACAGCCCAACGAGCCCAGTACGGCCTATGCGCCGATGGTCCTAGGCACCGCACGCAGCTTCGGCGCCCTGGGAAACAAGGCCTTGGGTTCCCTCATCGGCTCCGGCAAAGCACCGTACGACGCCCCGGTGGCACGGATCCGCGCCGCCCTCGGACTGCCCAAACGCACCCGGGCCTCCGGCGAACGCCAACGCAGGCGTGCCAACGCCCCGGTATTGCATGGCTTCAGCTCATCGATCGTCCCGCGCCCCGCGGACTGGCGCTCGGGCTTGAGCAACTGCGGGTATTGGTGGCCGGCAAGCGATGAAGCTTGGACGCCACCTTCCGCGCTGGCCGACTTCCTCGCCGAGGGCCCGGCTCCGATCTTCATCGGCTTCGGCAGTACCGAGGCGCTGGATCCGGAGTTCATGCTCGACGTGGCGCGTCGCAGCGGCCGGCGGGCGATCTTGCAGGGTGCCCCAGAAATCAGCGAGCCGGGCATTCTCGGGATCGGAGCTGCCCCGCACCAGTGGCTGTTCCCGCAGATGGCCGCGGTGATCCACCATGCCGGGGCAGGCACGACGGCCGCAGGCTTGCGCGCCGGAGTCCCCACGATCGCGGTGCCAATTTTCACCGACCAGCCCTTCTGGGCCGCCCGGGTACACGCGCTAGGCGCGGGCGTGGAGCCGGTGAAGTACAAGGATCTGAGCGTCGACCGGCTGGCTTCCGCCATAGATCAGACGCTGTCCACGGACCACTACGCCGCCAACGCCTCGCGCATCGCTCGGCTGCTGGCCGAGGAAGAAGACAGCTCGCTGCCGGTGGCCAGGGCCCTTCGCGAGGCCGCAGCGGCTCGCTAGCAACGCCGCCGCAATCGCATTGGACCCCGGACGCGCCAACGGCACCCATCGAATAATCGATGAGTGCCGTTGGCCAAAAATCGTTTACTTGTTCAGATCGTCGCGGACATCCTTGGCGGCGTCCTTCACTGCTTCGCCAGCCTGCTTGGCCTTGGCAGCTGCCTGGTCTTTGACACCTTCAGCTTGCAGGTTCTCATTGTTGGTTGCGTCGCCTACGGACTCTTTGACCTTGCCGGAGGCTTCCTGCGCCTTGTTTTTGAACTTATCGCCCAAACCCATTGGATGTTCTCCTATCAATTGATCGAACAACTTACTTTTCCGACGCTACCTGCCAAGGCCTAGTGCGAACTGTCCGGAACCTTGGCGTTGGCTGACAGTTCCGCTAAGGCGTTGTTGCCAGCAGTGCACGAAGCTGCTGCTTGTAGTTTTCGAAGGCCGCGCGGCCCTTGCTCGTGAGCGCAATGTAGGTGACCGGCGATCGCCCCTCGAGGATCTTCTCCACGCTCACGTACTGGCTGTCCTCCAACTTGCGCAGGTGCGTCGCCAAGTTCCCCGAGGTCATTCCCAGCAGCCCCTGGAGTTTGGGAAAGGACATGCTGTCGCCTGCGCGCAGGGCATCGAGCACGGTGATGGTGCGCAGTCTTGCCTGCGCATGGATCACCGGGTCAAGCTCTTGCATGCCCACCGCGAACCACCTCGCCCGAAACCAATGCGGGCCGAGCTCCATGCAGCAGCCCCAGGGCGATCAGCCCAAGTCCGCCGAGCACACCGGCCAAGAGGTTATAGGGGGCTGGCACCGCCAGCGAGATGAGCCCGACGAGAAGAATCCACGCGCCGAAGATCAATTGGGTCCGATCATTCCAGATCAGCGATCCGGCGACCACCAGCACACCGACCACCAGGCACAGGGCCGCCAGCGAGAAGGCCAGCAAGCCCATGGCGTCGAGCCCCGAGGCATGCAGGCGCCACCCGAGCAGTCCGGCGAAGATCATGCCCAGGGTGAAGGTATTTCCGTAGATCGCGCCTTCGACCATCGAAGGACCCTTGGTGCCCACCGCGCGCTTGGCCGAGTGAACGGCCGAGAATACGATGGCAAGCACGAAGGCGATCACCGCGATACCGACCCCGAGCAACCTGGGCAGCAACGGTGCGCCGAGCGGTGCGAACGTGAAGAAGATCGCCAGGAAGGCGATAACCCACCCGGTCCCCCAGAGCGAAAAGAGCAAGCGCTGATCCGGGCTCAGGGCCTCGCGTGTTTGCCGCGCGTCGACCTCGATGCCCTGCAGGATCCGGGCCGGATCCACCTCATGCCCATTCTTGTTGTCCATGGCGTTACCTCTCCCTCGCCGAGCCGTCCGCGCAATCCACAAAGTAGTTCGCGGTGGAAAGCACTTTGCATTACAAAGTTAAAGATAGCACTCGCCCACCCGATAGTGAAGAGACCATTTCCGCAAAGCCCGGCGCCGGCCAACCAGGTTTTCCCGAACCCCCTGGAACACACAGGTCACAGGCCCTCAGAGACGGTTTTGACCTAGTGAAAATGCAGCGGAACATATGCACAGCCAGCGCGTTCTGGGCGCAGGTCCGCTTCGCGCACGGTGATCTTCGTCAACGGCGGCAAGCCGGCGATCGGAGCACGCCGGCCCGGTTTCCTCGGTATCATTGGAACTATCGAACTTCGCAGCAGTTCTGCTCGTGCGCGGTTGCCAATCGGGTGAGCACCACGAAACGACGAGGTCGATTTTCATCTCCCACGCACCCAATGCTGCCGATCAATTGATCTCCTGGGAACACCAGAGTGTGCGCACCACGGCCACTTGGTGGTCGGCTAATGCGCGCTCGGCGCCCAAGGATCTAGTTGTCGTCGACGATCGGCTCACCGCGGATGCGGCCATGAGATACGCCGCCCGGGGCACCGCAATGCTGTGGCTCGGCGACTTCCACAATGCCAAGCAGCTGCTCGCGGCCATCGATCGCCGCCTGGCCAAGACTGGCAAGGCCTCCCGCAAGCAGCTGACCGACGCCGAGAAGTTCTATGCCATCCGGCAATCCCGCGCCCAGCGCTCACGGATGATGTCCCTGCTCCTGGTTCCGCTGAATTTCGACACCCCCGGAGGCACCGCGACGCTGCCGCTGTCCCGGGCCCCGCTGGTCGGTGCCGCGGTGGCCTTTGGCTACGCGCAGCAGGCGCAGCCCGCTTCGGGCCACGCGGTAGTCAGCCTGCAGGAACTGACCGGCATGCTCGGCGCCTACCAGTGGTTCCTCAACGGGGTTGACGTTCCCGCACTGGGAGCGAAGATCCACCCCCACTACGGCACCTTCCTGCCCACCCGCCACGAGTATGTTGATCTGGTGGCCAAGGCGCCGCTCAATACCAAGGAGCTGGCCTTCGACATCGGCACCGGCACCGGGGTGCTGGCCGCCGTGCTGGTGGCCCGCGGGATGAAAAGCGTGCTCGGCACGGACATCCATCAGCGCGCGGTGGATTGCGCGAACGATAATTTTGCGCGTCTGGGCCTCCAAGACGCTGCGCGAGCCGAGCTGACCAGCATGTTCCCCGCAGGCAAGGCCCCCTTGGTGATCTGCAATCCACCGTGGCTGCCCGGGAGCGCGCCAAGCTCGCTGGACGCGGCGGTCTACGATCCGGGAAGCAAAATGCTGCTGCAGTTCCTGCGCGGATTGCCCGAACACCTGACCGCGGATGGCGAAGGCTGGTTGATCATCTCGGACCTCGCCGAGCTGCTCGGCCTGCGCACCCGTGAGCTATTGCTGGAAGCCATCGATCATGCGGGCCTGGAGATCATCGACCGGCTCGACACCTCACCAACCCACGCCCGGGCCAAGGACCACTCGGACGTTCTGCACGCAGCGCGCTCGCGGGAAGTCACCTCGTTGTGGCGGCTGCAAGCCAAACGCTAAGACACAACTATGCGCTGCGTCCAAGCACGGCGACCAGGAAGTCGTCGGCCGCCCGATGCATATTCCAGGTGGAGTAGCGCTGCTGCAGCTCGAGTCCGGCCTGCGCGGCATCCGCTTCGAACTCGGCGAAATCGTAGCCCCGCCCGGCGCCAAAGCCGACAACGAGCCGGCCTTCCGACGCCAAATGCCCGCGCAGCCGTTGCAACGCAGGCAGCCGTTCATTCTGGGCAAGGAAGGTCAGCACATTTCCGGCGCAGACGATGAGGTCGAATTCTTGGGCTGCGCCGGATTCGTCGTTCAGCGTGAACGTCGCAAGGTTTCCGGCGTGCCACTGCGCTGCCGGGTAATCCTCGCGGGCGACCTCGATAAGGTGCTCATCCAAATCGACGCCGACTACTTGGTGCCCGTGCTCGGCAAGCCAGCCGCCGATGCGGCCGGTGCCGCAGCCGGCATCGAGTATCCGGCTCCCCCGCTCGGCCATGGCATCAATCGTTCGGGCTTCACCGAAAATATCGTTGCCCTCAGCGACAATTGTCCGCCAACGCTGAGCGTAGTTCTGGGCGTGGTCGGGATTGGCGCGCACCGCGGCGAGCCATACATTTTCTTCGGGAGCACTCATGCCTCCAGTTTCCCACGCCATCGGGCACAAACAGCATTCAAGGCGCGGCCATGGGTATTTTTACCCATGGGTCCGCGGTGCGACGTTGCATCAATCGCCCGACGCGGACCTGGCCGCTGGCTGCGTAAGGTGAAATCCATGATCGGTTCGGGGGCTTCCCGGCACCGTAAACCAGCGAGGTTTTCGCTGATTTCCATGGCTCGCATGGAGGATGTTATGTCCAACCACAAGCAGGAAAAATCAACACCCACCCAGCCGGCGCGCAACGTCGACACACTGGTCATCGGCGCTGGCCAGGCCGGGCTCTCCGCGGCCCAGCAGCTCAAGGAACGCGGCGGAGACTGCCTTGTGCTGGAAGCCGGGGAAAGGATCGGCGACCAGTGGCGCCACCAGTACGATACGCTGCGCTTGTATACCACCAATCGGGTCAATCATCTGCCCGGGATGAAGTTCCCCGGCGAACCGGGCGGCTTTGCCAGCAAGGACGAACTGGCCGACTTCCTGGAGCACTATGCGGCCAGCTTCGAGCTGCCGGTGCTCTGCCGGGCGCGGGTCAGCTCGCTCACCGGGTACGGGCAACGCTTCGTGGCACAAACCGCTGCGGGAGAAATCCACGCTCAGCAGGTCGTGATCGCCACCAGCCCCTTCGGCCAGCTGCCGGCCATCCCGCAGCTGGCCGATGAGCTCGACGAACAGATCCTGCAATTGCACTCCAGCGAATACCGCCGCCCGGGACAGCTCAAACCCGGCCCGGTGCTGGTGGTCGGCGCCTCGCATTCGGGCTGCGATATCGCGTGGGAAGTTGCCCAGCGGCACCCGACGATGCTGTGCGGACGCGACACCGGTGAGGTCCCAGTGCCCTGGGGCAGTCCGCTGATCCACGTGGTCGTTCCGCTGGTGATGTTCGCCCACACCTACCTGGAAACGCGCAGCACCGCCTTCGGCCGGCGCAAGCGCCTCGAGGTTCTGGAGCACGGGGCGCCGCGGCTCCGGGTGAAACGCGCGGATCTGGCCGCCAGGGGCGTGAAATGGCACGAGCAGCGAGTCACCGGGGTTCGCAACGGCCAGCCGGTGCTTGCCGACGGCACCGTGCTGGAGGTGGACAACGTCATTTGGGCCACCGGATTCCGCCACGATTACTCCTGGCTGAAATTGCCGGTGCTCGATGAATCCGGCTGGCCGCGCGAATACCGCGGCGTCGTCCAGGACGTGCCGGGGCTGTACTTCTGCGGACTGGCCTTCCAGCACTCTGAGGCTTCGATGAACCTCTTCGGAGTGGGGCGCGATGCCGCCTACGTCGCACGGCAGATCATCCCCCGTGCCTCGAGCCCGCACAAGGCCGCGGACACCGAGCGGATGATTGCATAGCAAAGTCCATGGGCGTAGCCTCGCAAGTGAGGCTACGCCCATGGATAATCCCGAATCTGACCCAGCGCACCAACCGGAGCATCAGGATCTGCTGCCCGAGCAGCTGATGGCCCGAGGCACGCACGCCCATTTGACCGGCGAATCCGCCCGCGGTCTTGACCTGCTGCACCAGGCTTTCGTGAAATTCGGCGAGCAGCATCAACCGGCGCAGGCATTGCAGGCGGCCTTCAGGATCACCATGGTCTATGGCACCAGCGGACAGCCTGCGCTGTTTAATGGCTGGTTGGCTCGCTCGCGCGCCCTGCTGGCCGAGCATGAAACCGGCGGCGTCTTGCCGCCGGCCCTCGAGGTGGCCGCCGGATACCACGGCGTGCTGCAGCTGCATCAGGCGCTGATGAGCGGCGGGTTTGCCGTCGTGACGGAGAAAGCCGCCGAAATCCTGCGGCTCGGACGCAAACACCGCAACGCGGACCTGCTGGCACTGGCCCTGGTTGCCAGCGGCCGCTCAAGCATCTACGCCGGGCGGGTGCCGGCCGGCCTCGACATGCTCGACGAGGCCATGGCCCTGGTCCTGGCCGGGGAATGCGAGGCCATACCCACCGGGCTTGTCTGGTGCGCCGCCATCGAAGCCTGCCAGGAAATCGGCGCCATCGACCGGGTATCCCAATGGACCGAGGCACTGGCCAGCTGGCGGGCGGAGCGCCCGCAGATTACCGCTTTCGGCGGGGAATGCTCGCTGCACACCGGGCAGATCCTGGCCCTGCGCGGTTCCTGGGGTGCGGCCATCGACGAGTTCACCACCTCTTGCCACCGTTTCGAGCTCCGCTCCCAGCCCTATTCCGCAGGGGTCGCGCAGCGCGAACGCGGGGATCTGCTGCGCATCCAAGGAGACTTCGATGCCGCCGAGACGGCCTACCAGGCTGCGGCGGAGCATGGCTGCGACCCACAGCCGGGACTAGCACTGCTGTGGTTGGCCAATGGCTCAACCGACGCTGCCCTGGCCGCCATCCGCCGGTGCCTGGACGAACGCCAGCTGCCCGCCCAACGCCTCGCGCTCTTGCCGGCCGGCATCGAAATCGAACTGCAGCTGGGCACCCGGGATGCGGCGGAGCGGTTGCTGAGCGAGTTGGACGGACAGGCTGATGCCACCGGCTGCCTGATCACCTTGGCCGCGGCCGCCTATGCCCACGCCGAGGTGGAGCTCTCCAAGGATGATGCCCACGGAGCACTGCCCTATGCCCGCAAGGCGGTACAGGACTTCGGCCAGATCCGTGCCCCCTATCTCTGCGCACGCTCCCGGGTCCTGTTGGCCCGTACCCTGCTGGCGGTCGGTGACACCCGCAGCTTTCATGCGGAAATGCAGGCCGCCACGGCCACCTTCGAGCAGCTGGGCGCCACTCCGCAACGCGCCGCGGCCCAGTCGCTGCAGCAGGAGGTCGGCCACGCTGAGCCCGCTCCGGGCGGACTGACCGCTCGCGAGGTCCAAGTGCTGCAATTGGTGTCTGCCGGACACAGCAACCGGCAGATTGCGCAAAAGCTCTATCTGAGCGAAAAGACGGTCGCCCGGCACCTGAGCAATATTTTCACCAAGATCCAGGTGCCATCGCGCACCGCGGCCGCTGCCTGGGCCTACGAGCACTCGTTGACCTGACTTCGCTCAGGTACGCCTCCGGGCCCGGTGCCTCGCGTGGGCCCGGGTCCGTACTTGGATTCTCCGGGCATGGCGAGCAATGCGGCCTTATATCGAGCTCCCTCGCTTTAAACTATGGAGATAGTCCGGGCGCACCCGTGCGCTCTGTGCCTGACCAACTGGGACTTGCCTCATGGATAAATCGCATGGCTAATCGGCAAAGCCTCAACTGGCCAAATTATCGAGCGACGTAAATGTGCGTGCACTACCGCCCCACCTCCTGGGCAGCCAGATGCAGCGCAACTATGGCCCGAGCAATCGCCAGTCTCCCGTAAGTCGGCTTCTTTCCGCCGGGCTCAAAGCACCGCACTGGCCCAATGGTTTTCGTTGTCGGGCCCTTATTCGACCAGTCTGGGCATTCGCATGCCGTGGCCATGGCAGTCTGGTCAGGCCGGATCGTCCCGTTTCGCGATCAAATACGAGAAAACCCGCTTCATTTAGCCTGATTAGACTAAATGAAACGGGTTTTGCTTGGTGGGCCCTACCGGGATCGAACCGATGACATTCACGGTGTAAACGTGACGCTCTACCAGCTGAGCTAAAGGCCCTGACCATTGCTGAACGAAGAACTTTCTTCGCGCCAACAGAGAATAACTTTACTTGCGATTCCCTATCGGCGCAAATCAACAGGCAGTGACGTGCGTCTCCCGCATCACGGCTCGGTCCAAGCTCACCCAGATTGCGCCACGACTGGAAGCGTTAAAACCAGGCCTGCGCAAGGAGCTGCAGGGAACGATCACGCACAGCTGGATCGAAGGCGTAGGTCGTCGTAATGAGTTCATCCGCACCGGTTCGCTGCACAAACGCATCCAGCTCAGCTTTCACCGTCGAGGCATCGCCCACCGCCTTGATCTTCAGCATCGGGTTTCTCGTGGCGCCGTGGCTTGCCAGCGTCGCTGGGTCCACCGGAGGCTGCAGCTTGCGCGATTGTCCGTGCTGAATATCTTGGAACATCTGCTCTATCACCGTGAATTCTCGCGCCGCTTCCTCATCGGTGTCCGCGACCATCACGTTGATGCCAGCCATCACGTAGGGCTTTTCAATCTGAGCCGTCACCGACTGCGGATTGAATGCCTCTCGGTAGACTTTCAGCGCGTGGTCAACTTGTTCCGGAGCGAAGTGCGAGGCGATCGAAAACGGCAGACCTAATTGTCCGGCAATAGAGGCACCATTGACCGTGGAGCCAAGCACCCAAATCGGCACGTTCATGCCGGCCGACACCGCAGAGACGATCGGCATGCTGTGGGCCGTGCCGGTTTCCCCGAACCAGCCCTGCAGGTCATAAATGCTCCGCGCAAACTCTTGCGGCTCAGCCGAGGAACGACTGAGCGCCTGCGCGGTCATACCGTCTGTTCCTGGTGCGCGGCCAAGGCCCAGATCGATCCGATCACCGTGCATGTTAGCCAAGGTTCCATACTGCTCGGCGACCATCAGCGGAGAATGGTTGGGCAGCATCACGCCACCAGACCCCACGCGAATCCTCTCGGTGACCGAGGCAGCCTGCGAGATGAGCAACGCCGTGGCGCTCGAGGCAAGACTTGGGGTGTTGTGGTGTTCGGCAAACCACAGCCGATGGTACCCAAGTTCATCTGCCAGCCGGGCGGTCTTCATCGAAGCGGCGATCCCCTCGCGAGCTGTGGAGCCTTCAGAGATGGAGGCAAGATCAAGAATGCTCAACGGAACAGGCAAATCGTTTCCTTAAGTTAGAATTTTTGCAGTATTTTCTTCGCAAAACGGAATTTCGTCGCTTTAAGCAGTAACCACGCTGAGCGCATTCCTATTCCAATGCCCTCCGGCTCACAGGCACTTTCGTCAGCAGGACACCGATCACGATCAACTTTCCCCGGCATCCGTACCGGCCACGGAGAACAGCCGTCCACTGAAGATCCTCGTTCTATAAAATCAACACTCTCCGGTGAACCCCGTGCCATTCAAACGATATGCATTACTTAGGGTTGCGCCACGACACCGCAGGGGCCTCAAGGTCGATTCCGATCCCCAGCATGGTCGGGTGTGGATGTCTTTGTGGAACGCCGTGTCTACTTTCGAACCCTGATGACGCACATCGCTGAGGAATCAATCGTCAACGTCTAGATGCTTCTTGGGATTGGCAGTCGAGGGCTCTTGGGCTTCGTCATCACTTCTGCCGAAGCTCTCGATGATCTGCTGCCGGTAATCAAGGGTTAAGTGCCAAAAAAGGTGTACAGAAGCCACCCAAAACACATGACCGCTAGGACTAACATCACGAACACAAGCTTTGAGATATTGCTGCACGAAAACAGCGGCCCACCCTGAGGGGCGAGCCGCTGAATCGTGTTTTCAAATCGGCTATTTGCCGATTTGAACTATGAAATTTTGGTGGGCCCTACCGGGATCGAACCGATGACATTCACGGTGTAAACGTGACGCTCTACCAGCTGAGCTAAAGGCCCAAATCTCTATGCTGTCTTGCGTTTATCCAAGCCAACGAGAGATAAATTTACCGGCATTTTCATCACCGTGCAAATCGAGGGAAGCCGGCGTGCGGCGAGCAACGTCACCACGACCTCTTGACCGCCTCGAAGTAGCCTTCCAGACGGCGCGGTTCGGTCATCGAGCTGGTCATCACATCTTGCACGACGCCGTTCACCAGATAGAGAGTCAGGCGCGTTGCCACACCCTTTTCCTCGTCAAAGGCGCCGACCCCCTGGGCTACTGCCCCATGTGGCCAGAAGTCGGCGAGCAGGTCGAATTCGATTCCAAGCTGCTCGGCGTAGGTGCGCAGCGCAAACTTGTGATCCACCGAGATTGCCACCACTCGCACCTGCCGATCGAGGAACGTTTGGTGGTGTTCTTGGATTTCTGCCAGTTCGGATCCACAGACGCGGGAAAATGCCCACGGATAAAAAACCACCAGCACCCGGCCCGAAGCGAGCTGGGTGCTGGTGATCGTTTCGCCGTACTGATTTTCCAGCGAGAAATCGAACAGGCGTGAACCTGTTTCGATCATTAGTTCTTCTTGCGTGGTGCCAGGCGGATGGCGGACCAATCCTCGGAGACACCCTCGGTTGTAGTTACATGAAGCCCCGCGGTGGGAGCATCCTGTTGAATCTGGGTTGGGGACACATGTCCGGCCCGACCCTGCTTAGGGGTTAGCAGCCAAACAATGCCACCTTCATCAAGGCAATCCAATGAATCCATTAGGGCGTCGACTAAGTCACCATCGCCGTCGCGCCACCAGAAAATGACTGAATCGACTACGTCGTGGTCGTCTTCGGTGAGCAATTCTGAACCGGTCAGGTCCTCGATAGCATCGCGAAGATCGAAGTCCACGTCTTCGTCATAGCCCAGTTCCTGAATAAGGTCTTCATCTTTGAAACCCATAATCTTAGCGGGTTCCAGGTTTGCCGATACGGCGTCGCTCACTTCATTTCCTCCTGCTGCTACAAAGCGTTACTAACAACAAAACACTCTTTTGCTGTCCCATTCAAGCGCTAACGACGTAACACGCCGGTAATTCTACCTCGATGCATTGTGACTAACATCATTCTTACACGACCATTGCCCACATAGCTCCTGTACTGAGTTGCACATGTCACTCAATAAGTCAGATATAAGCCGTTTTTGGGTCAAAAACGTGTACTTTTCACTTCCCCATAAGAACTAGAGTATGGGTTGAAACGAGATGCTCACGTCACTCAAGTGTGCCTGTCTCAAAGTCCCAACCCGTTGAACGGTCCAAAACTTAGACCAGATCGACGGAGCCGCAATTCAATCAAGGAGCTTCCGTGGCTGTAGAGGAACACATCTCCCAGATCCGTAGTGGTTTGACTTACCAGCTATCCGATCGGGATCCTGAGGAAACTCAGGAATGGTTGGACTCATTCGACTCGCTCGTCGAGGCGCAGGGCACCGAACGTGCCCAGTTCATCATCCGCTCGCTGCTGCAGCGTGCCGGCGCGAAGTCTGTCGGTGTCCCACACGTGACCACCACCGACTATGTGAACACCATTCCGGTGGACCAGGAACCAGAATTCCCGGGCGACGAGTCCGTGGAACGCCGCTTCCGCGCATTCATGCGCTGGAACGCAGCGATCATGGTGCACCGCGGCCAGCATCCTGACATCGGCGTCGGCGGACACATCTCCACCTATGCCGGTGCGGCCACCCTCTACGAGGTCGGCTTCAACCACTTCTTCCGCGGCAAGGACCACGCCGGCGGCGGAGACCAGATCTTCTTCCAGGGCCACGCCTCCCCAGGCATGTATGCCCGCGCCTTCCTCGAAGGACGACTGAGCGAAGAGGACATGGACGGCTTCCGCCAGGAGAAGTCCAAGGAAGGCCACGCGCTGCCTTCTTACCCGCACCCGCGCTCGATGCCGGACTTCTGGCAGTTCCCGACCGTGTCGATGGGCCTGGGCCCGGCAAACGCCATCTACCAGGCGCAGTTGAACCGCTACATCCACAACCGCGGCATCAAGGACACCTCCGACCAGCACGTCTGGGCCTACCTGGGCGACGGCGAAATGGACGAGCCGGAGTCGCGCGGATTCCTCCAGCTGGCAGCCAACGAAAAGCTGGATAACCTCACCTTCGTAGTCAACTGCAACCTGCAGCGCCTCGACGGCCCGGTCCGCGGCAACGGCAAGATCATGCAGGAACTCGAAGCCTTCTTCCGCGGCGCCGGCTGGAACGTCATCAAGGTCGTCTGGGGCCGCGAGTGGGATGCCCTGCTCGAAGCCGATCCGGACGGCGCTCTGGTCGACGTCATGAACCAGACCCCGGATGGCGACTACCAGACCTACAAGGCCGAGTCCGGCGCATTCGTACGCGAGCACTTCTTCGGCCAGCGCCCGGAGACCAAGGAGTTGGTCTCCGAGTACAGCGACGACGAGATCTGGAACCTCAAGCGCGGCGGCCACGATTACCACAAGGTCTACGCGGCCTATAAGGCAGCCACCGAGTTCAAGGGCAAGCCAACGGTCATCCTGGCGAAGACCGTTAAGGGCTATGGCCTGGGCACGCACTTCGAGGCGCGCAACGCGACCCACCAGATGAAGAAGCTGACCCTGGAAGATCTCAAGGGCTTCCGCGATCACCTGCGCATCCCGATCACCGACGAGCAGCTCGAAGCCGATCCGTACCTGCCGCCGTACTACCACCCAGGCGTTGACTCCGCGGAGTACAAGTACCTGATGGAACGCCGGTCGGAACTCGGCGGCGCGGTGCCAACCCGCCGCAAGGAGACCAGCACGCCGATCTCCCTGCCCGGGGACAAGTCCTACGCCTTCGCCAAGCGCGGTTCGGGCAAGCAGCAGGCGGCCACCACCATGGCCTTCGTGCGCCTGCTCAAGGACCTGATGCGCGATAAGGACTTCGGCCACCGCATCGTGCCGATCGTGCCCGATGAGTCGCGCACCTTCGGCATGGACTCCTTCTTCCCGACCGCCAAGATCTACAACCCGGCCGGGCAGAACTACCTGTCCGTGGACCGCGATCTGGTGCTGGCTTACAAGGAATCCCCTGCCGGACAGCTGATCCACCCGGGCATCAACGAGGCCGGCGCAGTCGCGGCCTTCACCGCCGCGGGCACCAGCTACTCCACGCACGACGCGCCGCTGATCCCGATCTACGTGTTCTACTCGATGTTCGGTTTCCAGCGCACCGGCGACGCCTTCTGGGCGGCCGCGGACCAGATGACCCGTGGCTTCATCATCGGCGCCACCGCAGGGCGCACCACGCTGACCGGCGAGGGCCTGCAGCACGCCGACGGCCACTCGCCGCTGCTTGCCGCAACCAACCCGGCAGTGGTCACCTACGATCCGGCCTTCGGCTACGAGATCGGGCACATCATGCGCTCGGGCCTGGACCGGATGTACGGCGGGAAGCACGAAGATCCAAACGTGATGTACTACCTCACCGTGTACAACGAGCCGATCTCCCAGCCTGCCGAGCCGGAGAATGTGGACGTCGAGGGCATCGTCAAGGGCATCTACCTGCTGAAGGAAGCGACCACCGACGGGCCGCGCGCCCAGCTGCTGGCCTCCGGCGTGGCGCTTGCCTGGGCCGTGGAAGCCCAGCAGATCCTCGCCGATGAGTGGGGTGTCTCGGCCGATGTCTGGTCGGTGACCTCCTGGAACGAGTTGGCGCGCGACGGCCAGATCGCCGACGACAAGGTGCTCACCGATCCGGCTTCGGCCCGTCCGGTGCCGTTTGTGACCTCGAAGCTCGAGTCCACCACCGGTCCGGTTATCGCCACCACCGACTACATGCGTGCGGTGCCGGAGCAGATCCGCCCCTACGTCCCGGGTGAATTCCACACCCTGGGCGCGGACGGCTTCGGCTTCTCCGACACCCGTGCCGCGGCGCGTCGTTTCTTCAAGATCGACTCGCACACCCTGGTGGTCAAGACCCTGGCCTCGCTGGCAGAACGCGGCGAGATCCCGGCGGACACCGCGGTGAAGGCGCACGCCAAGTACGACCTGAACAACCCGAACGCCGGAACCTCCGGCAACGCGGGCGGCGACTCCTAGCCTCGAGCTAGGCCAAGCCGAGACGGCAAGGGCACGAAGGCAGTTCAACTGCCTTCGTGCCCTTGCGGTTATTAACCTCATATTCGCTTCGCGGCGGGGCAAACCTACGAGCGAGTACCGGAAAACTTCCGTATGCTGTGAATTATGAGTCCTCAGGTCGAACCCACATCGAGCGTGCGCTCGCGCGCCGTGCGTTTGCCCAAACCGACGCCGGAAACCATCCGCCGGCTCAAGAGCCACCTCGGGGTGCTTTCCACCACGGCGCTGAAATACCTGGACCAATCCCTGCCTTGGTACCGCTCGCTGGAACCGGCCGAACGCGCCGCCCTCGGGCTGGTCGCGCAGAAGGGCATCTCCACCTTCGTCTCCTGGTACGAGGAACCCGAATCCACCCCGGCCTGGGTGATGAACGACGTCTTCGGCGCCGCCCCCACCGAGCTGACCCGCTCCATCTCGCTGCAGAAAGCGCTGGCGCTGCTGCGCACCATCGTGGAGGTCGTCGAATCCCAGGTGCCCGATATCGCCGCGGAGAACGAACAGGCCCAGCTGCGCGAGGCGGTACTGCGCTACTCGCGTGAGGTCGCCTTCGCCGCCGCCGACGTATACGCCCGGGCCGCCGAAACCCGCGGCGCCTGGGACTCGCGGCTCGAAGCCCACGTGGTGGACGCGGTGCTGCACGGTGAATCCCAGGATTCGCTCTCCTCGCGCATCGCGGCCATCGGCTGGAAGTCGCAGAAGAACATCCGCATCATGGTAGGCACCACCCCGGGCTCGAACTCGGTGACCTTCGTCGCCGCGCTGCGCCGGATGGCGCTGCGCTATTCCAGCGACTCGCTGGTGGGAGTGCTCGGCGAGCGGGCGATCCTGATGCTCTCGGATACCAAATTCGAGGAAGCCGACCTCTCGCGCTTTGCCAGGTTCTTCGGGCCCGGACCGATCGTCTACTCTCCGATGGCAGCCACGGTCAAGGATATGCACACCGCCGCCAGCGCCGCGGTGGCCGGCTATGCCGCGGCCAAAGCCTGGCCGCAGGCGCCCGCGCCGGTGGGCGCCGATGACCTGTGGCCCGAGCGCGTCTTCAACGGCGACCAGATGGCGCGGACCGCGCTGATCGAGCGCGTCTACCTGCCCCTGCTGCATGCGGGCAACGGCCTGCTCGAAACGCTCTCCAGCTATCTTTCCCTGGGGCACTCCTTGGAGGGGACCGCCCGGGCGCTGTTCGTGCACGCGAACACCGTGCGCTATCGGCTCAAGCGCGTCTCCGAGGTGACCGGCTGGGATCCGCTGGTGCCCCGCGACGCATTTGTGCTGCAAACCGCGCTGGTGGTCGGCCGGCTCGCCGAGGCGAACTAGCCGCACCCCGGTTTTTATGGAGACCGCACAGTTCAACCGGCGCAACACAAGCGCATTACATGGGTTTTCATGCTCGGCGTACGATAAGCTTTTGTAGAGTTCCTACAAAGAGCCACCACGAGCTTGGTACCGAAATACCGCGCGTGAAGCCGCAACTATTTGGAAAGCTGTAAGAGTGCTAGCAATCGTTTGCCCCGGACAGGGCTCCCAGACCCCAGGTTTCCTCACCGACTGGCTCGAAGTGGATGGCGTTCGCGACCATCTCTCGGCCCTGAGCGAGATCACCGGACGCGATCTCATCGCCCACGGCACCGTCTCGGATGAAGAGACCATCAAGGACACCGCCGTCGCCCAACCGCTGATCGTCGCCGCCGGGCTGGTGACCGCGCGTGCCCTGTTCGGTGCGCAGCTGCCCGCCGGTGCCGTCCTCGCCGGACACTCGGTCGGCGAAATCACCGCCTCGGCCCTGGCCGGCGCGCTGGGCGAAAACGATGCAATGAGCTTCGTGCGCACCCGCGCCAACGCGATGGCCGAAGCCGCAGCTGCCACCCCTACCGGCATGGCAGCGGTCCTCGGCGGAGACCCCGATGAGGTGCTCGCCAAGCTTGAAGAGCTGGGACTGACCCCGGCCAACGCCAATGGCGGCGGGCAGATCGTCGCCGCAGGCACCCTTGAGCAGCTGGAAACGCTGGTGGCCAACCCGCCGGCGAAGGCCCGCGTGATCCCTTTGAAGGTCGCCGGCGCATTCCACACCAGTCACATGGCCCCCGCGGTGGGCGTGCTCGAAGAACTGTCGAAAACGCTGGCCCCGCAGGCCCCGGCTCAGCTGCTGCTCTCGAACTTCGATGGCGCCCCGGTGGCCAACGGCGAGGCGAACCTCGGCTCGCTGGTAGCCCAGGTCTCCCGCCCGGTCCGCTGGGATCTGTGCATGGAGACCCTCGCAGCCCAGGGCGTCACCGGACTGCTGGAGCTCTCCCCCGCAGGCACCTTGGTGGGCCTGGCCCGCCGCGGACTGAAGGGCGTGAAAACCCTCGCGCTGAAAACTCCCGAAGACCTGGGCGCGGCCCGCGACTTCGTCGCCGAGCACACCGCCAACTAGCAGACGGGCAGCTTTCCGCAATCATGAGCGTGCAACTGAAAACTCCGGCCACCAACGCCTACAGCCGCATCCTGGGCACCGGATCCTTCCGCCCGGATGTCGTGGTGACCAACGACGACGTCTGCCAATGGATCGACTCCTCGGACGAGTGGATCCGCCAGCGCACCGGCATCATCACCCGCCACCGCGCGGATGCGAACACCTCGGTGCTGGATATGGCCGAAGCCGCCTCCCGCCGCGCTTTGGAGGACGCCGGAATTACCGCCGAGCAGCTGGATACGGTCATCGTCGCCACGGTCACCTTCCCGCATGCCACCCCGTCGGCCGCCTCCGCGCTGACCGAACGCTTGGGCGCTACCCCGGCCCCGGCCTATGACATTTCTGCCGCCTGCGCCGGCTACTGCTACGCGGTGGCTCAGGCCGACGCACTGGTGCGTGCCGGGCTGGCCCAGCACGTGCTTGTGGTCGGCGTGGAGAAGCTCTCGGATTACATCGACAATTCCGAACGCACCATCTCGTTCCTGCTCGGCGACGGCGCGGGCGCCGTGGTCATCGGCGCCTCCGAGGTTCCGGGGATCTCCCCGTCGGTGTGGGGTTCGGACGGTTCGAAGTGGAATGCGATCAGCATGACCCACTCGCAGCTGGCATTGCGCGAATCGGTGCTCGGCAGCGAAAACGAGCTGCTGGAAAGCGCCGTGGACGAACCGCTGGAGGAACACGCCAACCCGTGGCCGACGCTGCGCCAGGACGGCCAGACGGTCTTCCGCTGGGCGGTGTGGGAAATGGCGAAGATGGCCCGCAAGGCCTTGCACGAGGCCGGGATCGAAGCCGAGGATCTGGCCGCGTTCATCCCGCATCAGGCGAATATGCGCATCATCGACGAGATGGTCAAGCAGCTGAAACTTCCCGAATCGGTGGTGGTGGCCCGCGATATCGCCGAAAACGGCAATACCTCCGCCGCCTCGATTCCGATGGCCATGGACCGCATGCGCCGCGAGCACCCTGAGGTTTCGGGCAAGCTCGCCTTGCAGATTGGTTTCGGCGCCGGGCTTGTCTTCGGCGCTCAGGTAGTACTCCTGCCCTAAGCTTTAACCCGAAGGCGAACACCGCCTGGTGGGAACCAGTAAAATTTTCACTAAGCCGGACAGTGCCCCGCACGGGGAACTGCGCCACACACAATGACCGGAATATTCCGGCACTACGAGAAAAGGAGCCACCTGATGGCTAGCAACGAAGAAATCCTGGCGGGCCTCGCCGAAATCGTGAACGCCGAGACCGGCCTGGACGTTGCCGACGTGCAGCTGGACAAGTCCTTCACCGAAGACCTGGACATCGACTCGATCTCGATGATGACCATCGTCGTTGAGGCAGAGGACAAGTTCGAGGTCAAGATCCCGGACGAGGAAGTCAAGAACCTGAAGACCGTTGGCGACGCAGTGAGCTTCATCGCTGCCGCACAGGCCTAAGCATTATCGCCCACCCGTAGCGGTGCGGCAATCCGTCGTGCGGGAAAGCCGCACGCACGGGCCGGTACGTGAAGCCGGCCCCCAATATTTTTACACCGCCCAGTAGAGAGTTTGATGATGGCGCGCAAAGTAGTGATCACCGGTCTCGGAGCCACAACCCCCATCGGTGGGGACGTCCCCACCCTTTGGGAGAACGCCCTCAAGGGCGTCTCCGGCGCCGCCACCCTGACCGATTCCTGGGTGGAGGAATACAACCTGCCCGTCACCTTCGCAGCGCGCGCCTCGGTCCCGGCCACCGATGTGCTTTCCCGCGTGGAAGCCAAGCGCATGGACCCTTCCACCCAGTTCGCCGTGGTTGCCTCGCGCGAAGCGTGGAAGGACTCGGGGATCGAAGAATTCGACCGCAATAAGCTGGCCGTCGCCTTCGCCACCGGCATCGGCGGGGTCTGGACCCTGCTGGACGCTTGGGACACCCTGCGCGAAAAAGGCCCACGCCGCGTGCTGCCGATGACCGTGCCGATGCTCATGCCAAACGGCCCGGCAGCTGCCGTGTCGCTGGACTTGGGTGCCGAAGCCGGCGCGCACACTCCGGTCTCCGCTTGCGCTTCGGGCACCGAGGCCATGCATGTGGGACTGGAACTGATCCGCTCGGGCAAGGCCGATATCGTCATGGTCGGCGGTGCGGAAGCCGCGATCCACCCGATGCCGATCGCCGCTTTCTCCTCAATGCAGGCGCTTTCGCGCAGCAACGACAACCCGCAGGGTGCCTCGCGCCCCTACGACATCGACCGCAATGGCTTTGTGATGGGCGAAGGCGCCGGAGCGCTGGTGCTGGAGGCCGAAGAACATGCGCTGGCACGTGGCGCGCGCATCTACGCCGAACTGGCCGGTACCTCGGTCACCTCCGACGCGCACCATATCACCGCGCCGGACCCTCAGGGCCTGGGCGCGACTCGTGCGCTGAAGGCGGCCATGTTCGATGGCCTCATCCAGCCCGAGGACGTCGTCCACGTCAACGCCCATGCAACCTCCACCCCGGTCGGCGACAAGCCGGAATACACCGCGCTGAAGGCCGCTCTGGGAGATCACCTGGACGATGTCTGGGTCTCGGCCACCAAGTCGCAGATGGGCCACCTGCTCGGCGCCTCCGGTGCCGTCGAGTCGGTGCTGACCACCTTGGCCATCTACAACCGCAAGGCTCCGGTCACGATCAACCTGGACAACCAGGATCCGGAGATCCCGTTGAAGGTCGTCACCGGCGAGCCTGCGCTGCTTCCGGCAGAAGGCAGCATCGTGGCGCTGAACAATTCCTTCGGTTTCGGCGGGCATAACGCCGTGGTGGCAATCCGCAGCGTCTAGCGACCGCTTGATTCGATGGCGGGGTGCCTCTAGTTCTCTAGAGGCACCCCGCCATCGGTGCTTTAACCACCGGTTGGCGGGGCAAAACTATTGTTCACCGCCCCCAGCGTTGTTAGGCTCGGCGGTATCGGCAACCTAGGGAGAAGGGAACTGCCATGCGCAAGCTCATCGCGACAGCGTTTGTTTCGGCGGACGGGGTCATGGAGGCCCCGGGCGGCGAACCGGGGTACCGGAACACCGGGTGGACCATGTCCAGCGTCGATTTTGATCCCGCGGCCTATGAGCTGAAGGGAGCCGAACAAGATGAAGCCGAAGCCATGCTGCTGGGCCGAGTCAGCTACCAATCCTTCAGCGCCGTCTGGCCGGATTTGACCGAGGATTTCCCGAAGTACAACGCGATGCCTAAATACGTGGTCTCCACGACACTGCACGATCATGATCTGGTGGACAACTGGGGCCAGACGCAGATCTTGCGATCTGCCGCCGAGGTGGCGCGGCTCCGTGCCGGCGATGGTGGACCGCTGATCGTGCACGGGTCCGCGACCTTGCTTCATTCCCTGCAGGAGCACCAGCTGGTCGACCGGTACCACCTGTTGGTGTTCCCCGTGCTGCTCGGCGCGGGCAAGCGGCTGTTCAGCGAGGCTTCGTTGCCGGCGCAGAAAATGGCGCTCATCGATTCGGCCGTGTATTCCAATGGCATCCAGAAGAACGTATACGACGTGGTGCGCTAACGAACGGCCAGCGGCAAACGGGACCCCGATTCACATCGGGGTCCCGTTTTATTGCGGTAACACCCCGCACCACCGGGGATTTACTCGGGAAGACGCAGTCGGTCTCCCGGAGACTTATTAACCAGTTGTTAAACCACCTGGTTGAGCCATCGAACAGGGATATCTTCACCTGCATGGCGGAAAGGTTCAAGTTCTTCGTCCCAGGCTTCGCCGAGGGCAATGGACATCTCTTGGAAGAAGACCGCCGCGTTCCCGTCGCCCTTTTCGTAGGCCCAACGGATGCGCTCTTCGCCGACCATGATATTGCCCGAGACGTCGACGGTTGCATGGAAGATCCCCAGATCCGGGGTGAAAGACCAGCGGCTGCCATCGCAGCCTTCACTTGGTTCTTCGGTGATTTCGAATCGCAGATGCTGCCAACCACGCATGGAAGAGGCGAGAGTCGCCCCGGTGCCCTGCGGCCCGGTCCAGCTAATTTCGGCGCGACGAAGTCCAGGCGCTACGTGCTGGTCGCTCCAGTCCATCTTGACCGGTCCACCCAGCACCGCCTCTATGGCCCACTCAAGATGTGGGCATAACGCGGCAGAGGCCGAGTGAATAAAGATCACGCCTCTGGTCATCGGTGCAGACATGCCATCCTCCGTTACGATGTTGATCGTCTTCCCCTACGTCAACTTCGTCGAAGTGCACTTCCTACCGACAAGTACCATTTTGCCCGAACTGTCGAGCTTTCGCCAGCTGTACCTGGAACTTCTCTTAGATTTCACCCAAATCATCAGGCACGCGGGTGCGCTTGGCGGTAACTCTGCCGCAGTCGCTCCACCGAAACGTGGGTATATAGCTGCGTGGTTGCCAAGGATGAGTGTCCCAGGAACTCTTGCACGGCACGCAGATCTGCTCCGCCGTCGAGCAAATGCGTTGCCACGGTGTGCCGCAGCGCGTGCGGACCGCTCGCCGAGGTGTCCCCCAACGATTCAAGTGCCTGTGCGATTACCTGGCGAGCCTGGCGGACATTGAGCCTGGCCCCGCGGGCCCCGACCAGCAAGGCGCCTTCCGCTTCGGGCAGTGCCACGACGCGACGGTGGTTTTTCAGCCAAGGTTCGATGACGCGCTCTGCAGGCTTGCCGAAGGGGACCACGCGTTCCTTATTGCCCTTACCCATCACGCGCAAGGTGCGCCGCTCAAAATCAATGTCTGCGATATCCAAGGACACCAGCTCGCTAATGCGCAGCCCCGAGGCGTAGAGCAGCTCCGCGATCACCCGATCGCGGGCTGAGATGGCCTGGCGTTTTTGTTCCGCCTGCCTCTCGGACTTGGTCTTCGGGATATCGGAAGATTCAACGGGCGGCTCGGCTGCCGGTCGGGAGAGCAACCGGTCGATCTGCCCGGACTGCAATACATGCGGCAGGCGCTGTTCCTTCTTCGGTGCCACCAATCGAAGCGCCGGATCCTTGGCGACAATTTTGTGCTTGAGCGCCCATGCAAAGAAATTCTTCACCGACGAGATACGCCGGGCGATGGTGGTGCGGGAAATTTGGGCCTCGTGCAGCTCCGCCAGCCAATCGCGGAGCATTTCCACACTCACCTCGTTCAGCTGCCGGACCATGCACCTTCCGGCCAGATGGCCAGCCACGAGGCGCAGGTCAATGCCGTAGGCACGCAAGGTATTCTCGCTCCGGCCGCGTTCCAGGCGAAGATAATCCAGATAGTCGGCGATTGGCTCGGCAATGGCCGCCGGGATCTGTATAGGTGCGGGGTGGGCAGGTTCGGGCTTCATCTCCTTCAATTTACCGCGTTCTTCGCCGAAACGGATCCGCGGCGCACCAACCGCCAGCGCGCCCCATTGGACTCGACCTTCCCGAGCCGTTCCAAGGCACTCAGCGCACGCAGGGTGTCCAGAATCGGAATGCCGCTCAGAGCCGAAATTTCATCCGGCACGTTTCCCTGCACGAAATTCATCACGTCGTAGATCATCGACTGCGGCCTGCTCAGCCCGTCGGTGGGCCGTGCGTCCTGGGCATCCACGGTTTCTGGCGCCGGTGGAATTGGTTCGGCTGGCACACCGATCAGCTCCAGCACATCTGCCGCGCTGGTTACCAGGGCTGCGGTACCGGCGGCGAGCAGCCGGTGGGTGCCGGCCGAGTTTGGTGAATAAACACTGCCCGGAACCGCGGCGACATCTCGCCCAAGATCCACCGCATGACTCGCGGTGTTCAGAGCCCCGGACCGGTGCCGAGCCTCCGTAACCAGCGTAAGCCTGCTGATCGCGGCGATTAATCTGTTGCGATTGAGGAATCTGAAGCGAGTGGGCGCGGTCCCCGGAGGCACCTCGGAGAGCAGCAACCCGGTGTCGATGATCTGCCCGAGCAACGTCTCGTTTCCCGCCGGATAGGGCCTATCCGCTCCCCCGGCCAGAATCGTGATCGTCGGATAGCTTGGCGCCTCCAGATCCGTGACCGAGAGCGCCGCTCGGTGGGCGCTGGCGTCGATTCCGTAGGCGCCACCCGAGACAATGGTAAATCCGCGCAGGGCCAATTTGCGTGCCAGCTCGGAGGTGATCTGGTGTCCATAGTCGCTGGAGTCTCGCGAGCCGACAATCGAAATGCAGCGCTGCGCCTCCTGCACGGCCAGCAGCTGCGGACGTCTGGTGCGCCACCATAGGCACAGTGGCTTGCCCAGACCGAGCTCATCGAGCTGGTCCGGCCAGGCTGCATCGGTCGGGGTGAGTAATCCGCCGTTAAGCGCAGAGATGCGGTCGAGTGCGTCCAACGGGTTGCTGAAGCCCAGGCGTTTGCGCCAGCGGGTGAGCGCCACCGGCAGGCTCATCGTCCGGCTTCCCGAAGCACCCTGCCCCAGCACCTCGGCCAAGGCAGTTGCCAGCCCGCCAGGTACATGGTCTTCGCGGCGAATGAGCCGCACGAGTTCGGCCGGGCTCATCAGTTGCAGCAGTCCATTGCAGGCGTAGTCGTTCGGCTCAATCAGCGTGTTGAGTTCTGCGAGGCACAACTGCTCGGGAGTGTAGGAACAATGCATGACCGATCTCCTATCGGGGCTCGAGGTTTTGCCGAAAATGCAGCGCAGCGTCCAGATCGTCCACCGTCGGCCCTTGGTGTTCTTGCTGGTCGGCTATGGTCCACGCGACACGCAGCATGCGGTCCATGCCGCGGGCCGAAAGATCCGCCCGCTCCGAGATGCGTTCCAGCGCCCGCCGAGTGTGCTGCGGGTAGTGAAGTTCTCGGCGCAAGACCTTGGCCGATAGGCGTGCGTTGCAATTCAGTCCCCAAGGCTTGAGTCTTTCGGTGGCCCGCGCACGGGCTTGCAGAACTCGCTCGCGGACCTGCGCACTGGCCTCGCCGGCATCCCGCCCCAGTAGTTGCTGGCCGGTGACCGCGTTCATGCGAACCTGGAGGTCGATGCGGTCCAGCAGCGGTCCCGATAGCTTGGAGAAGTAGCGCCGCCTGGCGTTGGGGGTGCAGGTGCACGCGGTGCCGGTTCCAAAGTTGCGTCCGCAAGGACACGGGTTGGCGGCCAAGATCAGTTGGAAACGCGCAGGCAATTGTTGATGTCCGCTGGCTCGGGCAAGGTTGATCCGCCCTTCCTCGACCGGTTGACGGAGCGCATCGAGCACACCGGCTTGAAATTCTGTGGCTTCGTCGAGGAACAATATTCCGGCATGGGCCCGGGTGATCGCACCGGGGCGGATGGCTCTGCTTCCGCCGCCGAGCAATGCCGACGCCGAGGCGGTATGGTGTGGCGCGACGAAGGGTGGTGTCCGTTGAAGTTGATTGATGCCGCCTTGCCCGCCGCGGGTAATCGAATGGATCGCCGTCGCTTCGAGCGAGTCGGGGTCATCGAGCGGTGGGAGGATACCCGGCAGGCAGCGCGCCAGCATCGTCTTGCCCGCTCCGGCCGGTCCCACCATGATCAGATGGTGACCGCCCGCAGCCGCGATTTCCAGGGCCAGCTTGGCTTCGAACTGACCGTTAACCAGGCAAAGGTCCTGGGGCGGATCATCGGCCACGGGCGCTTGTTCGGTTGGTTGGCGCCGATGCCGAAGGTAGGTGCGAATACTTTCCACCGGTGCCCCGCAAAGTTCGAGCACTTCCCCGAGGTGCTCCGCCCCGGTGACCCGCACGCCGGGGACGAGTGCCGCTTCCTGGGCGTTGGCCGCGCTGACCACCACATGCGTGTAGCCGGCGCCGAGCGCAAAGCGTACGGTGGGGAGCACCCCGGCCACCGGGCGCAAGGTGCCGTCGAGGGCCAACTCGGCTACGAAGATCGTCCGCACAGGGACGGACAACTGGTTGTCCGCGGCCAAGGCCGCGATGACGATCGCCAAGTCGAAGCCCGAGCCGAATTTCGGCAGCGTGGCTGGGCTGAGATTCACCGTGAGTTTCCGATTAGCCAAGGGAATTCCGCTGTTTCGGGCGGCGGCCTTGATCCGTTCGCGGGCCTCATTCAGCGAGGCATCCGGTAGGCCGAGAATCAGGAAGCCGGGAATGCCGTTGCCAAGGTCCGCTTCCACATCGATCAGCGCCGGTTGCACTCCGTGCAGGGCGACCGCACAGGTGCGCGCCACGCTCACGCCCTCACCTGCTCATGATGTTCGCAGCTGAACCCTGCGGCCTTGGGGTAGACCTCGACGATGTCGATACGCAAGATTCCGATGTAGCGTTGGCGGGCTTGACCCCATTGGATCAGCAACCGCTGCAGGCGCCGATACTTCCTCGGAGTAATCGCTTCGAACCCGGTGCCATAGCGTACCGAACTCCGGGTTTTCACCTCGATCGCAAGGACAAACCCGTCGGCGTCTGCCGCCACTAGATCGAGCTCCCCGGATTTGCAGCGCCAATTGCGATCTAGGATCGTATAGCCCTGTGCGGTGAGGTAATCGGCGGCGGCTTGTTCGCCCTGTGCGCCGAGAACTTGGTGTTTGTTTTTCATGACGAAGCTTTCATATAGGTCTCATGACTTGTCATTCAGCATGCGGGCGCACGGGTTCAGCGCTTGGAGCCTGGCTGCCAGTTGTGGACAATCGGTGAATTCAGGCAACTTCGATCACCGGATTTCCCGCCCCGCGAACCGATCTGCCTGTTAGATCTGTTTCTCACTGACGGCAATATCCGACTGCGGCCGCGGCAGGCAGCAATGGACCGCGCCACTTCTGGGGTCCTCGCAACGTGGTGAAACGACACCATGATGGTGCGCAACTTTCATGGAATAGCAACCAACCAGGGAATTCTTGATCATCGCATTCCCTCAGGACTCTCCATCGATACAAAACTCGCCCACGGGATTTAACGCCCGTACATGTATCTATAAAACATTCCTACTCACCACCGCTCTTACTGATATTTGATAAATTCTCCCATCCAATTTCGGTCGCTCGACCGCGAAAAATTGGGCACTTGAAATACGTGCTCCCCAGAAACTTCGTTCCTCGAAATAGCCCTCATGAAAGCTCCAAATCCACATGAACCAATTCTTCAAATTCGCAAGATTTCAATTGACCCAGGGCAAGGTGAGCCTGACCCGCGAAGGTGGGATACCGCTTGATTCGGGCACTGCTCGAACCACAGCATCCAGACTCAAGCCACTACATAGGACTATTAAAGATAGGTTCACTTATCAGTTTTTGACTCCGGGTCTATAACAATTGGGTAACGTGCGATTCAGCGCCTAGAATCCGCGATAAGTTGAGGTTTTAGGAGCATGATATTGGAGGATTTTGCACTTAGCCAGAGAACTATTCTCCGGCAATTTGTTAGTGTGGATATCCGGTCTCGACATGCAGTTTGTGTCGACCAAGAATAAAAGAATCAAGGACCCTGCACGAGCTGAAGGCTTACTTCGGGCCGTGCAAGCAAGAAGCGAGTGCCAGCGATCTTTAGTTCGAGGATTCGACTGCTGCGACCGCGGCTTGTGGTCCCCAATCGGCCCGTGCCTTCACAGGTAGACGGGCAGTGGAGACAATGACCAGCAACATCGCCGTCAAGGTCGAGAACTTGTATAAGGTCTTCGGTCGCAAACCGCAGGAAGCGGTGAAGAAGCTCAAAGCCGGTACGAAGCGGCAAGATCTGCCTGCATCGAACACCGCAGCCGTCATCGATGCCTCCTTTGAAGTCAAAGAAGGCGAAATTTTCGTCGTCATGGGCCTCTCCGGCTCGGGCAAATCCACGCTGATCCGCACGCTGAATGGCCTGTGGGACGCTACCTCGGGGCAGATCACCGTCGGGGAAGACAAGATCACCGGGATGTCCGCCGCGAAGCTGCGCGAGGTGCGGAGAAAACGCGTTTCGATGGTTTTCCAGCACTTCGCCTTGCTGCCGCACCGCTCCGTGTTGGCCAATGTGGCCTACCCGCTCGAACAGCAAAGCGTGGGCCGGGCCCAACGGCTGTCCACCGCCGCAAAAACCTTGGATCTGGTCGGATTGACCGGCTGGGGCGACAAGATGCCCAGTGAACTATCCGGTGGCATGCAGCAGCGCGTAGGCATCGCCCGAGCGCTGGCTGCAGACACCGAGCTGCTGCTCATGGACGAGGCGTTCTCCGCCCTTGACCCGCTGATCCGCCGCGAGATGCAAGAACAGCTGGTTCAGCTGCAAGCCAAGCTCGGCAAGACCATCGTGTTCATCACTCACGATTTGAATGAGGCAATGTTCCTCGGGGACCGGATCGCGGTGATGCGCGACGGGCAGATCGTCCAGGTGGGCACCCCGGAGGAAATCCTGATGGATCCGGCCAACGACTACGTGGCCCAATTCGTGCAGGATGTGGACCGCGCCCGCGTGCTGACCGCCTCCTCGGTGCTCGAGCCGACCAGGGCGGTCATCCAGGAGACGGCCGGGCCGCGCAATGCCTTGCGCACCATGCACGAGATGTTCCTCTCCGCGGCGATCGTCACCGACCGGGACCGCAAGGTGCTGGGCATGATCACCGACCGGGACGCGCTGAAGCTGGTACGCCAGGGCGAGACTTCCATCGTCTCGAAGATCCAGCCGCTGGAATCGGTGAACCGCGACACGCAGCTGATTGACCTGTTCGTTCCCTCGGTGGAGTCCCCCTTGCCGGTGACCGTCACCGATAGCGAGAACCGCTTGCTGGGAGTGATCCCGCGGGTGACGCTGCTGGCGGCCCTGGCTTCCACTGCCCCACCGACCGAAGAAATGACGGTGCTGGATCAGCCGCTGCCGGGCAATGTTGTCAGCGCGGCCCTGCAGGGCGCCGGGGAGGAAAACTAATGGACGACTTTATTATTCCGGTAGGAGATGCCGCCGAAAAGGGCGTCGACTGGGTCGTAGACAATATGGGCCCGTTCTTCGATTTTCTCCGCGCGGTCTTTGTGGAGATGTACGACGGGGTCTACTACGTGCTGGGCACCCCGCACTTCTCGATCATCATCGCGTTGGTGGCGCTCATTGCGCTCTTCGCCCGCGGCTGGCAGTTCATGCTCGGCGCGGCGCTCGGGCTGGTTTTGATCGTGGGCATGGACCAATGGGATAACGCCATGGTCACCTTGGCTCTGGTGCTGGTGGCAACCTTCTGGGCGCTGCTGATCTCGCTGCCGCTGGGAATTTGGGCGGCGAAGTCGCAGACCTTCTCCCAGATCGTCCGGCCATTTTTGGACTTCCTGCAGACCATGCCGGCCTTCGTCTACCTGATTCCGGCGCTGATGCTCTTCCGCGTCGGCGTGGCCCCGGGCATCGTGGCCACCATCGCCTTCGCGCTGGCCCCCGGCGTGCGCTTTACCGAACTGGGCATCCGCTCGGTGGACCGCGAAGTGGTCGAGGCCGGGCAGGCCTTCGGCTCCTCCTCCGGGCGCATCCTGCGCCAGATCCAACTACCGCTGGCGCTGCCGACCATCATGGCCGGCGTCAACCAGGTCATCATGCTCTCGCTGTCCATGGTCGTGATCGCCGGCATGGTCGGCGCCGGCGGCCTCGGCGGCGACGTGATCGCCTCGCTGGGCCGGCTGGATACCGCGCTGGGCGTCGAGGCCGGTCTGGGCGTGGTGATCCTCGCGATGATCCTGGACCGGCTGACCAATGCCTTCGGACGGCAGTCCGGGCTCTTCGCCTGGTTCGCCAAGCGCCGCAAGGCCGCAGCCAAGGCGAAGGAACAAGAACTCGCGGCCTGAACCCCGCGCCGAACCACCAATGAAACCGGCGGCTTAGCCCGCCACCCCGAAAGGAAACACGCACATGAAACGCAATTCCCTCAAAGTCGGAGCGGTTCTCGCGGCCAGCGCACTGGCGTTGACCGCCTGCGGCAACGACGGCGGCAGCGAAGCCGCCGGAGAAGACAAGAAGCTGAATATCGCGGTCTTCAACGGCTGGGATGAAGGCATCGCCAGCAGCGAGCTGTGGAAGGCGGTGCTGGAGGAGAAGGGCTACGAGGTCGAGCTGACCAACTCCGACGTCGCTCCCCTCTTCCAGGGCCTGTCCTCGGGCGACTACGACCTGACCACCGACGTGTGGCTGCCGGTCACGCACGCCTCCTACCTGGAGGACTACGGCGATGACATCGAGGATCTGGGCGCGTGGAACACCGAGTCGCGGCTGACCGTAGCCGTCAACGAGGACGCGCCGATCGATTCGCTGGACGAGTTGGCGGCGAACGCGGACAAGTTCAACAATCGCATCGTGGGCATCGAGCCCGGTGCCGGACTGACCGAGGCCATGAATGAGGCGGCCATCCCGGAATATGGTCTGGACGATATGGAATTCCTGACCAGTTCCACCTCCGCGATGCTCACCGAGCTGGAAACCGCGACGAAGAACAACGAGAACATCGTGGTCACCCTCTGGGAGCCGCACTGGGCGTACAGCGCATACCCGGTGAAGAACCTGGAAGACCCGAAGGGCTCGCTGGGTGACGCCGAAGGCATTCACACCTTCAGCCGCGCAGGCTTCGCCGATGACCACGCCGAGGTGGCCAAGTGGATGGGCGACTTCAAGATGGATCTGGAGACCCTCTACGACCTGGAGAACCTGCTGTTCGTCGAGAACGACACCGATGACTACCAGCCGCTGGTCAAGCAGTGGATGGAAGAGAACCGCGAGTTCGTCGACGGCATGACCAGCTAACCCACGCCGCGTTAGCCGTTTTGCGCACGAAGGCTCCCAACCAGTTGCTGGTTGGGAGCCTTCGGTGCATTCGGTGCGTTTAGCCCTGCAGCCCTTCTTTGGGGATCTGCAGTTCGTCGCGGTTCAGCTCCTCGACGTTCACATCCTTGAAGGTCAGCACCTTCACGGTCTTCACGAAGCGGCCCTGGCGGTAGATATCCCAGACCCAGGCGTCGGTGAGGTTCAGTTCGAAGTACACCTCGCCGGAGTCGGTCAGGGTCTTCACATCGACCTGGTTCGCCAGATAAAAGCGGCGTTCGGTTTCCACCACATAGTTGAATAGCCCCACCACAGCCTTGTACTCGCGGTACAGCTGTAATTCGAGGTCTGATTCGTAGTTTTCGAGGTCTTCGGCAGCCATGGTTCGTCCTTTGTCTCTAGGTTTTACCTTGGGCCTTTTCGGGCTTGGAAGTCAAGTTCCAACTTTTCCGGTGCAATGCGCAGGGGCCAAGTTTTTCGATTGCCGCCCGATGCGTGGCGGTGGCATAGCCCTTATTGATTTCCCAGCCGAAGGCCGGATGCTCGGTGGCGGCCTGGACCATGATCCCATCGCGCTCCACCTTCGCCAGGATCGAGGCGCCGGCGATCGCCTGGCAGGTCATATCTCCCTTGATGATGGTGCGCACCGGAATGTGCAGTCCCACCGGTTCGCGGTCATCGTCCAGCAGGTCGAAAAGATCTTGCTCCGGCGCGGTGAGCCAGTCGTAGCTGCCGTCCAAGAGGATCGCCTCCGGGGCCACGGCGCTCTGTGCGACCGCGCGGGTGCCGGCCAGGCGCAGCGCCCCGGTAACCCCAAGCTGATCGATCTCCGCGGCGCTGGCATGCCCCACGCCGTAGCCGAGCGCCCATTCGCGCACCGGGGTCACAAGTTCTTCGCGGCGCGCGGGGGTGAGCAGCTTCGAATCGCGCAGTTCGGGGAATTCGGTCACGTGCTGCATGTCGATGACGCTGACGCCCACCGTGATGGGGCCGGCCAAGGCGCCCCGGCCCACCTCATCCACCGCGCCGATGAAGCGCACGCCGTGCTCGGCCGCCAGGGCCCGCTCGTGCTCCAGGGTTGTGGGCTGTGCCTTTGCCGTTGCCATGGGTCAGGTTCCTACTTGCTGCCGGCGTCGGGGACGTTGGCGAAGACTTCTTCGTGGGTGTCGATCCCGCCGATTCGATTCAGCGGCCAGGAGATGACCGAGGCACGGCCCTGCACGGACTCCAGGTCCACGAAGCCGCCTTGGACATCGACGTGGAAGCGCGAGTCGGCGCTGGCGCCGCGGTGATCGCCCATTACCCAGATCTTTCCCTCCGGGACCGTCACCTGGAACTTGATATCGCTCGGTGCGTCGCCCTCGAAGATGTAGGATTCGTTGATGGGTTCGCCGTTGATGGTGAGCTTGCCATCGGAGCTGCAGCATTCGACGGTGTCCCCCGGCATGCCGATGATGCGCTTGACCAGGTACTGTTCGTCGGCGGCCGGCAGCACGCCAACCCAGGACAGCGCGTTCTCGAAGGCGGTCGGATCGTTCTCCAGGGACGGCAGCCACTGCAGGTCGTCGCGGAAGACCACCACGTCGCCGCGTTCGAGATCGAACGGGCCGGGGGTCATCAGGTTGGCGAAGATGCGGTCGTTGATCTGCAGCGTGTTCTCCATCGACCCCGAGGGGATGTAGTACGCACGGAAGAAGAACGTCTTGATGAGCAAGGAGAGCGCAATAGCAATGACGAGTATGATCAGCACTTCTCGTACAAATCGCCAAAGCCGGTACAACGGGCCCCGCGTTGGGGGTACTTCTGCGGATTCGGCGCTCACGTTCGGTTTCTTACCTTTCACTGTCTTGCAATAGTTCTCATCTTACTTGGCGCGCAGGTCGTTGCGCCGGAGGCCAGCTCAGCGTGTAAAAATCGCGGCTTAACGCGCAAAGCCGGCCAAGCATCAGGTGTGCTTGGCCGACCTTCAACGCAACCGGTTAATTGGCGCGGGTGGCGATGCCGCCGCTCTTCTGGTATTCGACCGGGATGCCGCCCAGTGGCTTCTCCGCTTCCAGCAGGGTCTTGATTTCTTCTAGGTGGCTGGAATCCACCGACAGGGTCAAACCACCGATTTTCGGATTCAGGGTGTAGCCGTGGATCGAAACGTTCAGTGGGGCTTCCAGCCCCGCCTGCCACTTCATCACGTCCTTGATGGCCTGGCGAAGGTCATCGGCGGAGTACTCAACTAGGTGCGGCTCCGCACCGGCTTCCTCGATGGCCTTCATCTGGCTTTCGTCGGTGGTCGACACGTTGAGCTTGCCGTCTTCGATCCAGCCCTGCACATAGTCCTCCCCCAAGGTGGCGGACAATGCGTCATTGGTTTCTAATAGTGCGTTTTGGTCCACAACATTCTCGCTGCCGGTAGGTTCAGTAGTTCCTTCACCGCTCGTGGAGGCCTGCCCGCAACCGGAGAGCATGAGCCCTGCGACGACTGCGGTGGATGCCAGTGCAAGTGAACGACGAGCTGATGGGGATTTGTAGATCATGGTACTACCGCCTCAAGGTCATTAGGATCACCTAGGAAGATGATAACTGGACTTCTGCAAAGTATTCGGTGAGGCACATGTGTGCCAAGTGAAAGTGCCCCGCAACCGTTGCCGGTAGCGGGGCACTTTCGGGTCGTGGCCGAAGCTACAACCGTTTAGGGATTATCCCTTAGCTGTGGCGACGGTTTCCGCGGCGGAACAGCAGGAACATTGCGCCTACGAGAGCCAGGGCTCCACCAGCGGCGATCAGCGGAACGGTGCTGGAACCGGTATCGGCCAGCGGGTCCTTCTTCTCAGGCGACTTGGTTGGAGTCTGGTCATCCTTTGGAGCCTCGGTTGGCTCTTCGGAATCATCCTCGGTTGGAGTTGGCTTAGCCGTCTCGGTTGGCTTCTCCGTTGGAGTAGCCGACTCGGTTGGCTTCTCCGTTGGAGTAGCCGATTCGGTTGGCTTCTCCGTTGGAGTAGCCGACTCGGTTGGAGTAGCCGACTCGGTTGGAGTAGCCGACTCGGTTGGCTCCTCAGTTGGAGTAGCCGACTCGGTTGGCTCCTCAGTTGGAGTAGCCGACTCGGTTGGCTCCTCAGTTGGAGTCGCGGTTGGCTCCTCAGTTGGAGTCGCGGTTGGCTCCTCAGTTGGAGTCGCGGTTGGCTCCTCGGTAGGAGTTGGGGTCGGCGTCGGAGTTGGCTCCGGAGCCGCAACGAGTACCGAACCGGTTGCATTGCCCGACTTGTTGTAGCCGTTCACTGCGGTCATGCGGAAATTGAACTCGCCTTCTTCTGCAGGTGCAACGAAGGTGAAGGTTCCATCTGACTTGACGTCAGCGAGCTTGTACAGCTTGCCGTCAACAACGATACGAACCTGGGTGCCGGCCGAAGGGCCTTCAACAGTACCGGTGATGGTTGCGCCTGGCTTGACTTCAGCGCCAGCTGCTGGCGAGCTCTGAGCCGGGGTGTTTACAGCGAACTTGACGGTGTAGCCACCGGTGTAGTCCTTTGCCTTGACGTCAGCCAGCGAGGTGTAGAAAGCGAGATCGTCGGCGTTGTCTTCGATACCGTCTTCACCGCCGGAGTTTGCCGAGTTGATGCCAACAGCCTTGTTGCCAACGAGCACTGCTCCACCGGAGTCGCCCTGGTCCAGAATGCCCTGGTTAGGGTTCTCAGCGGTGTAGCCCCAGACGGCACGAATGTCATCATCGTAGCCGCCGACGAAGAACATGCCTTCGCCGAGAATGGTCGAGCAGCTCCAACCGGTGGTGCGACCCACCGAGCAAGCCTCGGAACCAACGGCAGCCTTCGAAACGCCGGTTACCTGGATAACCTTCGAACGCTCATCGGCGCCAGCTGGCCACTGCGTTACTTCGTTGTGCAGGGTCAGTTCAGGGTTGATGTCGTCAATGACTGCGATATCGGTACCTGGCTCGGCCTGATCCAGCTCATCCTGGGTCAGGTCCGGGGTGATCGGAACACCGTAGTTGTTCGGTCCACCGAACTGGCTGAACCCAAAGGTACCGAGCGCAGCGCTGATGCCTTCTACTTCATTTGGTGCGGTGTGTTCAACGACGAAGGTGTTCTTGAATGCGCCGTCTTCGGTGCAGTGCCCTGCGGTCAGTACTGCATCGGCGCCCTCTGGGTTCCAGGCGTTGAAGCCGATGGAGCAGAGGCCTTCAACATTGTCGCCGGTGCGCGCTGCGCCGTAGCCCATGCCACCGTAGATGTCGGTCAGGGCGCCAGGCTTTACCTCGCTACCCTCCACGAGCTTCACATTGGTTGCTTCTTCGGCGAACTCTTCCAAGGTCAGCAGTTCTTCTTCTGCTGCCTTGGTGGCCGTGGCCTTTGGCGTAGCCTTCTTCTCGATGCTGGCTGGCCCGCTTGCAACGATTTCGAACGGCTTACCGCTACCGGTATTCATGATGGCGGTCAGTCGAGTCATTTCGACTGGTGCAACATTGTCGCGAAGTTCGTCGTAGACGTCATTCACGTTGGAGATCTTGCCGACCTCAGCGTTGATCTTCAGGCTGACAGCCTTAGGAGCTGCGCTTGCGACTACAATTTCCTTGGCTTTCTTGGCATCTTTAGCGCCAACTTCAACCTCGGCCTTGCCGTCTTTGACGCTGGCCTTGACCTTTACGCCTTCGGCTTCAAGCTTCTTGGTGACCTCGGCAACGGTGTCGTTTGCCTTTGCGTCTTCAAGGTACTTCTCCGGCGACTTGTTCAAGTCGCGCTCGATAGCCTCGTCCAAGCCCTTGGTGTCTACTGCGACATCCGAGGCAGATGGCGTAACGCTCGGGCTCTGCGAAGGTGCCGGAGTGCTTTCAGCCTTATCGGCTGCGACTGCGGGAGCAATGAAGCTACCGCCAACCACCAGTGCGGTGGCTGCGGCAGCGACAATGCCGCGCTGCGCAGTCATGTTCTTTGGTTTTGGCATTAAAGCTTCTCCCAGTTAAGTGGTGCGATCGCTTGAAGGTCGCGACCCGGTCTGGGCGCACTTCAGAGCAGTGTGTTGTTACCAAATTGAAACAATATCGGCTTTACAGAGGGAGTTTCAAGGAGCGAGTCCAACAAACGGAGATATTCACTCGAACATTTACCCTTGTCATTCCACCGCCGAGGGATCTTCTTTTGAATCAATGCCGAACCAAGGAGATAGTTTAAGATTGCATTTCGGTTACTTACCGCTAGTCAACTAAGTGCGGGCTGAGAATTCGCAATGAATTCTCAGCGGTCTCGGAAAAGCTTGTATTTTCAAGCATTGGTTGCACGGGGGTATTCGCGCTGGGTGAAAAGTTTTTAAAGTTTTTCGACTGTTCGGGGATGTTGCGGGCTTATTACTCGATATCGGTGCGCTGATCCAGCGGCCAAACAATCTGCGTTGCCTTACCGACGACCCGATCGACACTGATCATACCGCCGCCACTTGATCCGAGCAGGGCCCTGGAGTCTTCAGACCTTGACCGGTGATCCCCCATAACCCACAATCGCCCCTCGGGGACGACCCCGATGAATTCTTGTTCGCTGGCCGCATCTCCTTCATATATATACGGCTCGTCTGTCGGCACACCGTTGATACTGAGCTTCCCATCCGAGCCGCAGCAGTCTACCGTGTCACCGCCAACGGCAATCACGCGTTTAATGTAGGTATTTTCGGTCCCGCTAAGGCGCAGCGCGCCGAGCAGGTCATCGGCGAAGGATGCGCGGGCGTATGGAAGAAATGAACCGCGGCCGTCGAAGACGATTACATCTCCGCGTTGCGGATCTGCGTGGGCATAGGCGCGACGGTCGACCATGACGCTTTGCCCGGGATTAAGCGTGCTCTGCATCGAGATGGACTCGATGCGGTAGACATCCAGCACCAGTGCGCGGATGAATAGGGTGGCGATAAGGCCACAGATGACGGCGAGAACAACGAAGCGCCAGACCCAAAACCAGGTCCGGCGCTTCGTGATTGCTCGCTCGGGGCTAGCAATCTCGTTCATCAGAGAACAGAGATTACTTCTTGCCGCCGAAGTCGCGCTTCTCGCGGATACGCGCAGCCTTGCCGTGACGATCGCGCATGTAGTAAAGCTTTGCACGACGCACGTCGCCCTTGGTCACTACCTCAATCTTGTCGATGATTGGGGAGTGAACTGGGAAGGTACGCTCAACACCGGTACCGAAGGAAACCTTACGCACGGTGAAGGTCTCGCCCAGGCCGGAACCGTGGCGACCAAGGACGTAGCCCTGGAAAACCTGAACACGCGAGTTCTTACCTTCGATGATGTTGACGTGAACCTTCAGGGTGTCACCCGGAGCGAAGGCTGGAACGTCGGAGCGCAGCGAAGCTGCATCTACTGAGTCAAGAATATGCATTGTGCATCCTCTAGGATCAATGCCACAGGTCACCGAATCCTCGTAGCGGAGCTCATCAACCGATAAGGCGATCTCTCCGAAACGTGTTACCACCGGCAGCCTGTCGCTGCCGATGCGGCGGTTTTTCCGTGTCCCTCATCCCCCTGTGGCAGGAGTAGGACAAAAACACACCAAGAAACAATTTTGCCATATTCTGCCTAGGGGCGCGAGTATGCGCACCCGGCTCGATGGTGATCTAGGACTCTTTAGCCCAGTCCAGCTCCGATTTTGCGATGATTTCTCCGTCGACAACGGCGAATCCAGAGTGCCAGAGAGCATCGCGATCCTTGCGGTTCAGCTTGCTCGCATCGAGCAGTTGGATGAGATCCGGACGGCGAGTGGCGGTACGGCGAATCTGTTCGTCGCGGCGGAAGCGGGCCACCCGTGCGTGGTTGCCGCCGAGCAATACCTCCGGCACCTCGCGGCCGCGCCAGGCGGCAGGCTTGGTGTAGACCGGGTATTCGAGCAGCACATCCGAGTGGGATTCTTCGACCAGGGATTCCGGGTTGCCGATCACTCCGGGGATGAGTCGGGCGATGGCCTCAACCATGACCATCACCGCTACTTCTCCCCCATTGAGCACATAGTCCCCGATGCTGACGGGGATGACGGTGAAGTTCTCGTGCGCGTATTCGATGACGCGCTCGTCGATTCCTTCGTAGCGTCCGCAGGCGAAGACCAGGTGCTCTTCTTCGGCGAGGTCATAGGCCATCTGCTGGTCGAATACCGCTCCGGCCGGGGAAGGAACGATTAAGATTGGTTTGCGATCCGCCGGGGCCGAAGCACGCACGGTGTCCAGCGCCTGGCCCCATGGCTCGGGCATCATCACCATGCCGGCGCCGCCGCCGAAAGGGGTGTCGTCGACCTTGTGGTGGCGGTCGGTGGTGAAGTCACGCAGGTTGGTGACGTTCAAGTTGAGGATTCCGCCCTCGCGGGCGCGGCCGATCAGCGATAGATCCAGCGGTGCAAGGTACTCCGGGAAGATGGAGACTACGTCGATGCGCATAATGCTTACTTTTCTTCCTCGGAATCGTCCTGGTTCAGCTGCAGCAGCCCGGCTGGCGGGGTGATGGTCAGCGTGCCGGCTTCCAGATCAACGTCGGGGACAAATTCGTCCACGAACGGCAGGTAGATCTCCTCGCCATTGTTGTCCTCGAAGACCAGGAGGTCTTGGGCCGGGTTGGTGCGCAGCGCGGTGATCACGCCGACCTGCGTGCCTTCGTGCATCACCTTCAGATCGAGAAGCTCATGCTCGTACCATTCATCCGATTCGCTTTCTTCCTCGCCGGTGACCTCGATTTCGAGGCGTGCCTGGCGCAGGGTTTCTGCGGTGTTGCGGTCCTTGATTTCTTCGAAGGCGACCAAAAGAATGGTTTTGTTCCAGCGCGACTTGCTGACGGTCAAGGTTTTGACCGGACCGTCGATGACGTGGAGCACCTCGCCGGGTGCGAAACGTTCATCTGGGACGTCGGTGAGGACCTGAACGGTCACTTCGCCACGGATTCCGTGGGGCTTGCCGATACGTGCTACCTGCAATCGCATAATCTGGTGATCATTCTCCTTGGATTCACGGGACGGTGCCACGCGCTGTGGTGCCAAAAGCTGGCGGGTGAAACACGAGAAGGAGTTTCCGCCCTGTTGAGCGGAAACTCCTTCTGTGGTGAGATCAGCTTGCGCCTGACCTCAAAGTTGCTTGGCTAGCGGCTACGATCGGTGTCGATAACATCAACACGAATCGGCTCCTTAGCCAACGCTGCCATCACGGTACGCAGTGCCCGTGCGGTACGTCCCTGGCGACCGATCACACGACCGAGATCATCCGGGTGCACACGCACTTCGAGCAGGTCGCCGCGGCGGTTGGACTTCAGGGCAACCCTGACGTCTTCCGGTTCCTCGACTACCCCGCGAACCAAATGGTCCAGCGCATCGGCAAGCATGATTACTCGGCCTCGGTGGCTTCAGCTTCTGCCGGCTCGGCAGCTGGCTTCTCGGCCTTCTTGGTGATGGCCTCCTTGAGGATCACCGAACCCTTTTCAGGAGCAACGAATGCAGGCTTAGGCTCGGCAACCTGGTAGGTGCCTTCCTGGCCTTCGATGCCCTTGTGCTTCTGCCAGTCACCAGTGATGGTCAGCAGCTTGTGTACCTGCTCGGTTGGCTGGGCGCCAACGGAAAGCCAGTACAGTGCACGCTCGGAATCGATCTCGATGATCGATGGGTTCTCGGTTGGGTGGTACTTACCGATCTCCTCGATGGCACGGCCATCGCGCTTGGCGCGCGAGTCCATAACAACAACGCGGTAGAAAGGTGCGCGCATCTTACCGAAGCGCTTCAGACGAATCTTTACGGCCACTTTAGTGGTCTCCTGTTTCTCAACATGGGCGAGCCAAACGTTTCGCGCCTGTGGGGCAGGCCGTACTAGTTCAACTCTAAAAAAGGACAGGATCTATCACGGAGAGAGGGTCCACAATAAATCGAGTACCTTCCAATCATGCCAGAGACTCACAAGCGATACCAACTCAATCTTTGTGGGATGCGCTACTGAGCCGGCTACTCCCGGGCTCGGGTTAGGCGACGGCAGAGAAGTAGCTATTGCGCCGCGGTATTTGCGCCGGGTCCAGATACTTGGGCAGCAGGATGTGCGGCAGGCTATCGACCATGGCAATTCTAAGCAATCTTCGATGGATTGCCGTGTGGTGCTGCCGGCAGAGCACCGCGCAGTTTTCCACGCAGGTCTTGCCGCCGCGTTCCCACCAGTTGCAATGGTGGTATTCGAGCATTTCATGCGGGGCCGTGCATCCGGGGACGATGCACCCGCGGTCCCGGGCGAAGGCAGCTCGCTTGATCGGCTCCGGGAAGAGCCGCTGGGATCTGCCGACATCGAGCACCTGGCCGTTGCCGCCGAAGACGATCGGGATGATCTGGGCATCGCAGAGGAGCTGGCGAAGTTCGCCGGGGTCGAGTTCCACACCGTGCGCGGTCAGCCCCTTGGCTTGGGCCAGGTCTTCGAGGTTCTGCGCCTGCATGTTCACCAGGATCTGCGGGGTAACGGTCTTGGCGCCCGGTGCCGAGTGGGTCAGTGAGGCGAGCAGCGCGTTCAGGCGGCGCTGGGCCACCGTGACCTGGTCCGCTTCGGCCGCATGGTCCGCGGCCCCTGTTGGTGCCTCCGGGCCGGGAGTGGGATTTCCGGCTGACTCGGGTGCGGAGGCTTCATGCTCCGCCGGGATCTGCGCCCACGCCGGGGCGGGCCGATCGCTGTCGAATAGCGTTTCGGGGGCCGGTTCGGGTGGGTTGGCGGCGCGCGCTGCTTGGCCGCTTCGGGTGCGCGGGTTGTCCGCCTGTCCGACAAATGAGCGGAATTGCTCGGCTTGGGCTCCTTTGACGCGCACCAGATAGGTATCCACCCCGTTGCGGGTGCCGCGGCTGAAGAACCCGCATTCGGGCTCGGTGGCCTGCGCGTGGGCTTTGCGGTAGCCGGCCAGCAGGTCCGTGAACTTCTTTTCCCCGGTGGCGCGGTCTTCTTCGGTGAGCAGCTTGACCGCATGAGCCTGCATCGGCCGTCCGTCTCGGTGCGTTGCCACCGGGTCCAGTGGCGCGCCCTCGAAGCTGGTATCTGCCGGTTCCAGCTGCTCCAGGCTGCGGGCGGTTTTGGCGACGCGTCGCGGGTCGAGGCTTTCATGCCCGGAATGCAGTGTTGCGAGCTCTGCGAAGCGCGGCGACAGTGCGCTGCCGTCCATATTGCGCCGGGCCACCAGCAGGTGGGCGTCGTTGATCCGCCGGTCCGCCTCGTGGAAGTCCAGCCCGAGCCAGCCGGCGGTGAACCCGGCGGCATTCCGGTAGGGGGTGCGTCCGGATTCCTGGCGCGCCGGCCGGGAGTAGTCTGCCCGGTGGTCGCGGACCGCGCTCAGCTCTTCTTCGGCGAGCAGATGCGCGCCGGTTCCCTCGCAGTGGGCCGCCGCGCGAAGTTGCTCGCGCACGGCGTAGCGGAAGATGTTTTCGATGCACAGCGCGTGGGCGGCGGCCACGCGCGGGTCCGTTGATTCGCGCAGCCGGACCGAAAGCTTCTGCAGCACCTCCAGGCACAGCTCCATGACCTCGAGGAGCACGGCGATGGCGCCTTGCGGGATGCTCCCGGTCACGAATTCACGCAGTCCGGTCAGTCCGGCCGCTAGCTGGGAAATACTCATGCAGCCATCATCACGCCATTTCCGGCTGCGCCCCGCGGGCGCCGACGGGCTGTGGAGAACTTCGGCCGGGCTAGTGCCCGCCGCCGAGCTTGCCGCCCAGGCGTTCGCGCATCTTCAGGCTCGCCGCGTTCAGCCCCTCGATTTCCACGGTCTTGCCGTACTTCTCGTACTTCGCGCCGATGGCGTCCAGCGCGGCGCTGGTGGAGGCGTCCCACAGGTGCGAGTTGTGCATGTCGATGACCACGCGGTCCGGATCCTCGGCGTAGTCGAACTGGGTGTAGAGGTCGTTGGAGGAGGCGAAGAACAGCTCCCCGTTGACCTCGTACTTGGCGATCTGCACCCCGAAGTGCTCCTCCAGGCGGCGTTCAACGGTGACCAGGTGGGCCACCCGGTTGGCGAAGAGCACCATCGCGGTGAGCACCCCGACACCCACGCCGATGGCCAGGTTGTGCGTGGCGACGGTGACCACGACGGTGGCCAGCATGACGGTGGTTTCGCTCTTGGGCATCATGCGCAGGGTGGCGGGCTTGATGCTGTGCCAGTCGAAGGTGGCCACCGATACGAAGATCATCACGGCCACCAGCGCGGCCATCGGGATCAGCGCCACGATGTCGCCCAGGACCACCACCAGGATCAACAGGAACACCCCGGCGAGGAAGGTGGAGATGCGGGTGCGCGCCCCGGAGGCCTTGACGTTGATCATGGTCTGCCCGATCATCGCGCAACCGCCCATGCCGCCGAAGAAGCCGGTGATGATATTCGCCGCGCCCTGCCCCCAGGACTCGCGGGTCTTATTCGAGCGCGTGTCGGTGACGTCGTCCACCAGCTTGGCGGTCATCAGGGATTCGAGCAGGCCGACGAAGGCCATGGCCAGCGCGTAGGGGAAGAGCACCTGCAGGGTTTCGAGGTTCAGCGGCACATCGGGGAAGAACAGCGCCGGCAGGGATTCGGGCAGCTGACCCTTGTCCCCCACGGTGGGCACGGCCAGCGAGGCCAGCACGGTGATCAGCGTGAGCACCACGATGGCCACCAGCGGGGCCGGGACGGCGGTGGTGAGCCTGGGCAGGCCGAAGACGATGAGCAGGCCCAGGGCCACCAGCGGGTAGACCAGCCAGGGCACGCCGAGCAGTTCGGGCACCTGGGAGAGGAAGATCAGGATGCCCAGGGCGTTGACGAAGCCGACCATCACCTGGCGCGGGATAAAGCGCATCAGCTTGGCCACGCCGAGCAGCGCGAGCAGCACCTGGAAGATGCCGGCCATGATCACCGCGGCGATGAAGTAGTCGATGCCGTGGCTGGCCACCAGCGGCGCGATGACCAGCGCGATGGCGCCGGTGGCCGCGGAGATCATCGCCGGCCGCCCGCCGAGGAAGGCGATGGACACCGCCATGGTGAAGGAGGCGAAGAGCCCGAGGCGCGGATCCACCCCGGCGATGATGGAAAAGGCGATGGCCTCGGGGATCAGCGCCAGGGCCACCACCAGCCCGGCGAGCACCTCGGTCTTGAGCAGCCGCGGGGATTTGAGCGTGCGCAGCACCGATTGGCGCTCTTCCGGCGTGGGAACCGGGGGTGCTGCCGTGGTTTTTGTCGCCATTACCGGCTCCGTTCAGGAAAGGGGGCGAGCGCGGTGGCACCGCGTTGCATAGAATCAGTGGGGTGTGCGCGGCCCTGGCCTCGGGCAGACCAAGGCCGAGACCGGGAATGGCCCCGGCGGCGCAGCAACCGATTCAAACTTACCTTAACGTAAGGGTAGAGTTTAAATCCGAGGGACAAGGAGCACCACATGGACGAATCCACCCCGGCCCCGGCCGAGGCCGCACCGAGAATGCACATCGGGGACATCGCCGAGGCCACGGGCCTCTCCCAGCGCACCATCCGCCACTATGACGAGGTGGGCCTGCTTCCGGCGACCACACGCAGCGAGGGCGGCTTCCGGATCTACACCCCCGCCGACCTGGCGCGCATGCTGGTCATCCGCTCGATGAAGCCGCTGGGCTTCACCCTGGAGGAGATGGGCTCGCTGCTGGACACCGTGGACACCCTGGCCGGCGATCCGCAGAACGCGCCCGCCCGCGCCCTGCTCGCCGACTACCTGCAGCGGGCCACCGAGAAGCGCAATAAGCTCGCGCTGAACCTCGAACGCGCCGATAAGTTCATCGAGGACCTGCGCGGCCGCTAGCCTGCACGCCAAGGGTGAGACAGCTGGCAGTGCCCTGCGAATCAGCCGGGTTCCGGCCCGCCGGCCGGGTTGAGCGCCTAGAGTCGTGAGCGTGATTGAACTTACCGCGCTCAGTAGCTACGAGGACGAGCTGGGCAACCGGATCGAGTCCCCCACCGTTTTCGAGAAGAACATAGCGATCAAGATCCGCGGGAAAAACAACCGCGTGCTGGTCGACCCGGACGCCAAGATCGGCCGGCTGGACCTGGTGTTCGACTGCGACAACGGGACGCTGCTCATCGGCCCCAGCAAGAAGAAGGGCTGGCAGCTGAACATCCGCATCGGGCAGGATGCCACGGTGCAGATCGGCCGCGACCTGACCACCACCGCCAAGGCCTTGGTCAGCGCGGTGGAGGGGGTGACCGTGCGCTTCGGCGATGATGTGATGATCGCCAGCGGAAACCAGTTCCGCGCCGATGACGGGCACCCGATCTTCGACGTGAAAACCGGCAAGCGGATCAACCCGGCCAAGGACATCACGGTCGGCAGCCATGTCTGGATCGGCGCGCAGGCCGCGCTGCTGGCCGGGGCCAGCATCGGGGACGGCTCGGTGATCGGCTACCGCAGCCTGGTCACCGGCAAGATTCCGAACAATGTCATTGCCGCGGGCACCCCGGCGCGGGTGCTGCGCAGGAATATCGCCTGGGAGCGCCCGCACCTCTCCTTCCACAAGCCGCCCTATAAGCCCGATGCCTCCACGGTCACCAAGAGCGAGGCGTACTGGAACGACACCGTCGAAGCGCAGGAACACGCGGCGATCGCGATGCCGCAGGTGCAAAGCCAGCTGCCGAAAAACCTCATTCGGCGCGCCGCGGCGAAACTCGGCCGGATCACCGGCGCCTAGCCCCTTGCGCTATTCGACGGTCCAGCCCTGGGCCTCGGAGCTTTCGCCCGCCGAGAGCCCTCCCAGCTTTTCCATAAGCTCCACGTACTCCGCGACGCTGTCCAGATCCTTGTATACGCCTTCGATGGGCATCTTCCGGTAGCTGTCAACGAGATGGGCCGCGTGATTGTCGAGAGTGGATTCGGCGTAGGAGATCGCCAACTGGTTGCTGCTCTGCGGCAGTCCGGTTTCCGGGTCCATGCTGGGCAGAGGGCTCATGGTGATCTCCTTTCGGCTACCTTCAGCATACGAGCTTTGTCCTAGTTCAACCATGGCCGCGGGGAGAAAATTTCCTCGGCTTGCGCACGGCCCGCTCGGCCAACCAGAACCCCAGCGCGAAGGCGCCAAATGCGTAGGCAATCAGCCAGAGCAGGGTCCACATCCGCGGCGACCACTGGACGGATAGGGCTCCGGCCATGGTCAGCATCGACAGGGCCAGGAGAATATTGATCAGGCGGAGCCGGTATAGGGCCCTGGCCACAACCCCCGGCTCGGGCGCCCGTGCCATCCAGGACATGAAAAGCGCCGGCGCAACGAGTATCACCGAGGAGGAAATTGAGCCCGACCAATTCCGGCTCAGGTAGTAATCGGTCGGACCCAGCCAAATCGCGAAGCTGGCGAGGATGAATACCCAGACTAGGAGCAAGGCCCACCGGGTGAACGCGCGGATCCCCGTCGGAGCGGGCCGGATTCGGAATTCCACTCCGGCTTTGGCGAAACGCGGAATGAAAATCAGGTTCTGGATATGGGATATCGGACCCAGGGTGGTTGCAGTGGCAATGCTTCTGACCACGCGTCCGGTCACGCTGCCGTGCTCGAGGCTGGTTTCGAAAATCGCAAGCTCTGGCGGGACCAGCACCTCATGATGCAGGCTTCGCGAAAAACCGGGATCGGACACGTCGAAACTGTAGACGTCGTTGTCTTGGAGAATCCTTGGCGGTGGAACCGGGTTCATGGGCAGGTCGTACCCATAGCTGAGAATGGTTCGCTGCCCCAAGGCGCCCTCGGGGACTTCCACGAGCACAACCCATGAGTTCGCGAGCAAATGGATGAAGTCGTTGATGAACCGGATCGTGGGATTGGCCGCCTGCAACTGCGGATAGGCCTCAAGCAATGCGGTCGGTGGAACCGGAGCAATGGCTTCGGAATTATTGACAAATTTTAGCTGCGCCCGGCGTTCGGCAGCATTGGACGTGAATTCGATTCCCGCCTGTTCAACGACGCTGACCAGCATGTCCGCCACCAGTCGGGTTGACCGTTCCTGATTAATCACGGCCAGCGGAGCTCCCGAACTGTCCCTGACCCAGAATCCGGTTAACACCTTCTTATCGAGGATCGCGATGGGAATGACCACCCGGGAAGTACTGCCGGCTATTCGTGCCGAAGCCGGCGGGGTCAAATCCAGGGAATTCTTCAGCAGTACCCGGCCAGGTGTTGTGTGGTCACTGGTCTGGATTCTGCGGTGCACCCACTTGGGCGAGGCGATAACCATGCTCCGAAGCCTGTCACCCTCATTCGAGGCCATCGCCGGTCACCCCTCTCCGCATCCGATGACTGGAGATTACCACCGCGCAACGAATCTGGATATGCGCAAGGCGAAAACGGCCGGTACTCCGCCGATCCGGCGGCGAAATAGTTAGCCGACCGCCACGCGCAGCTGGTTGTTCCAGGGATCCATGAAGCGCAGTTCGGCTCCGGTGTGGTGGTTTTCCACCTTTGCGAAGCTCAAGCGTTCGGCTAGCTTGCCGACCTCCTCCTCGGTCGGGACGTTGATCAGCACCTCTCCCAATCCGAGGGTGTCCTTGCGCGGCCCGGCGCCGCGCGAATTCCACACGTTCATCGCCATGTGGTGGTGGTAGCCGCCGGCGGAGACGAACAACGCCTGGTTGCCCAGGGAGGTGGTCTCATCGAAGCCCAGGGTATTGACGTAGAACGCCCGGGCGGTGGCCACGTCTCCTACCTGCAGGTGCACGTGGCCGATTTCCGCCTCCGCGGTGCGCTGCGCGGCAATGGCCTGCTCGCTCAGGTGCGAACTGAGGAACGCGTTCGGGTCCAGGTGCACGGTGTCCATGGCCACCTGGCCATCGGACCACGACCACGCCTCGCGCGGGCGGTCCCAGTACAGCTCGATGCCATTGCCTTCCGGATCGGTGAAGTAGAAGGCCTCGGAGACCAGGTGGTCCGAGCTGCCCACGAAGCGGCTCTGGTCGAATTGCGCGGCGGAAAGCACCGTGGCCGCGAGATCCGCCTGGGTTTCGAAGAGCAGTGCGGTATGGAAGAGGCCGGCCTCGCCGGCGGCCGGCAGCTGGAGCCCCGGAGCGTGCTGCAGGTTCACCAAGGTCTGCGTGCCGCGTCCGAGGCGCGTGCCCTGGGCCGATTCGCCCAGCACCTCAAGCCCGAGGGCCTGCTGGTAGTAGCCGCTCATCGCCTTCATGTCCCCCACCTTGAGCTGCACGGCGTTCATCTGGAGGTCTGCGGAGAGCTTGTCTGCTTGGAGGATCGTCATGGTGAGAGGCCTTTCTGGGTACCGGTCGACTGTTCTTGATTACTACCCTACTCCAATTTAGTTGAAGCTTCAAGTGTTTTGCCGATTGCTCGCAAGTGATCTCCAATACCCTCGGGCCCGCCACCCGCGGTTCACAATCGGATTTAAGTTGACGCGACAATGTTTCTCTTCTTGAATGAGCGAAGGGAGCTCATCACCCCACCCCACTCGCAGCTTCAAAAGGAAGTCATCAATGAGCAAGAAAAGAACCGCCTGGATTTCGATCGGCGTAACGGCCGCCCTGGTCACCGGCGGCGCGGTATACGCGGGCACCTTGAATAGTGACTCGCGCGGCACGGTAGTCCGCGTGATCGACGGGGACACCGTGGATATGCGCATCGCCGGCGAGGAAACCCGCGTGCGGCTCCTGAACATCGACACCCCAGAGACGGTGGACCCGGATAAGGCCGTCGAATGCATGGGCCCCGAAGCCTCCGACTACCTCAAATCGCTGCTCGCCCCGGGGGACAAGGTGAAGCTCGAGTACGACATCGAACGCACCGATAGGTATGGACGCACACTGGCCGGTGTCTACAAGGATAAAAGCCTGATAAATGCCGAGATCGCGGCCGCCGGTCTTGGCATCGCGGTCAAATATGAGCCGAACGTCCGATTCTATGACGAAGTGCTTCGGGCAGAGAAGGAAGCATCGACCACGACCGCCGGGCTCTTCGACCCAAACGCCGAATGCACTATCCCAGCAAAGCTGGAAGAAGCCACGCAAGCTCTGGGCCAGCTTGGCGACGCTCCGGCGGACTCGATCAACGAAGCCGAAAGCCTGGCCGGAGAGGCCGCTGCCGCCATAGCACTCGGACAAGGCGCCAAAAGCGCACTGGACAAGCTCACGCCGAACACGCATCCCGTTGCTTATGCGCTACTCGCCACGCACTTTGCCAAGAACGTAGCGAATCTCGATACATCAATATCGCGTGCAAACGGCATCGAACAAGCACATCAAGACCATAAGACCGCTCTGATCAAGGCCGAGGAAGAGCGAAAGGAAGCCGAAAAGAAGAAAAAAGAGGAAGCAGCAAAGAAAAAGAAGGCAGCGGAAGAAAAAGCAGCCGAAGAACAGCGTCGCGCAGCCATAGAGCGACAGCAACAAGCTGCCGAACAAAAGGCCGCCGAGCAACGTCGCCTCCAGCAGCAGAAACCGAAACCGGCCGCACCCAAGGTTCAGCAGCCGCGACCGAAAACTCAGCAGCCGCGCCAGCAGGGACCCAGCAACTACACCGGTCCGCGCTGCTACGCACCCGGTGGCAAGTCATGGAAGCCGTGCCCCTAGAGCCCGCCACGGCGGCCTGGCTTCACCCAACCCCTCGGATTCCCCGCTGGTACGCGGTGGCCCCGAGGGGTTTGCCATCTCCATTCCCCTCGGACCCGCCACTCGGCTGCCGCGAATTCAAAAAGCAGCGCGCGGGTGCTTTGAAATGCTTTGACATCCAAGTAGATTGGCACGTAACGCAGGTCACCTTTTGAAACCACACGGAAGTTGGAGGACATCTATGAACGTCAGCGAGGAATTCCGCGCCGCCCGCAATCAACTCTTGGAGCTCCGCAAGGACTACTCGAAGGCCAAGGAGTCCTTCAGCTGGCCCGAGTTCACCCACTTCAATTTCGGCACCGACTGGTTCGACCACCTCGCCGCGGATCCGCAGCGAGGCGAGGAACCGGCCCTGATCATTACCGAACTCGATGGCAGTTCGACGCGGCGCACCTGGCGAGAACTCTCGGCCCGCTCCACCCAGCTCGCGCGCTGGCTCAGCGACCAGGGAGTGCAACGCTCGGATTCGATCGCCGTGATGCTCGGCAACCAGGTTGAGCTGTGGGAAACGATGCTTGCCGGCATCAAGCTCGGGGCGGTGCTCGTCCCCTGCACCACCCAACTGACCCCGGCTGACCTCGAAGACCGGATCGAACGCGGCCACGTGTCCTGGATGATCACCAATGAGTCGGAAATGCACAAGTTCGAGACGGTGCGCGGAGACTACCGGCTGATCCAGATCGGTGGCGCACCGGACGCCGGGATCCTCAGCTACGAGGACTCGCTCACCGCCGAGGCCGAGTTCGAATTGAGCGAGCCGACCCGGGCCGATGAGACCCTGCTGCGCTACTTCACCTCGGGCACGACCTCCAAGGCAAAACTCGTTGAGCACACCCACACCTCCTACCCGGTGGGGCATCTGAGCACGATGTTCTGGATCGGCCTGGAGCCAGGCGACGTGCACCTGAATGTGGCCTCCCCGGGCTGGGCAAAACACGCCTGGTCAAATCTGTTCACCCCGTGGATCGCCGAGGCCACGGTCTTCATCTACAACTATGAACGATTCGACGCCGCGGCGCTGATGGGCCAGATGGCCAAGGAGCAGGTCACCAGCTTCTGCGCGCCGCCCACCGTGTGGCGGCTGCTGATCCAGGCGGACCTGTCGCTGCTTCAAACTCCCCCGATCAAGCTGGTCTCCGCCGGGGAACCGCTCAACGCCGAGGTCATCGATCAGGTGCAGCGCGCCTGGGGCCAGGTGATCCGCGACGGTTTCGGGCAAACCGAAACCACCGTGCAAATCGCCAACCCGCCCGGAGAGCGCATCACCATCGGCGCGATGGGCCGCCCGATGCCCGGATACGAGGTGGTGCTCCGCGATCCGGCCACCGGCGCGGAAGGCGATCTCGGCGAGATCTGCCTGGTAACCGCTCCGCGGCCGCTGGGGCTGATGAAGGGCTACTTCGAGGACGCGGAGAAGACCGCCGAGGTGTTCCGGGACGGGGTTTACCACACCGGAGACATTGCCGAACGCGATGAACACGGGGTTCTCACCTATGTGGGCCGCGCCGATGACGTGTTCAAGTCCAGCGACTACAAGCTCAGCCCCTTCGAGCTGGAATCGGTGCTGATCGAGCACCCCGGCGTCGGCGAGGCGGCGGTGGTCCCGGCGCCGGATGACCTGCGCTTGACGGTGCCCAAGGCGTATATCGTCCCGGCGGCGGGCTATGAGCCCTCCCCCGAACTGGCGGAGAGCATCCTGGGCTTCTGCCGCGAGCATCTGGCGGCCTACAAGCGCATCCGCCGGATCGAATTCGCCGACCTGCCCAAGACGATCTCGGGCAAGATCCGCCGGGTCGAACTGCGCCGGGCCGAGGAAGACCGGCACCGCACCGGCGTAGTCGCGGGCACCGAATTCCGCGATTCGGACTTTCCCGCGCTGCGTCCGCGCGCCTAGCTCAGGCGCTGCGCACCCGCGTCTGGCGGATCACCAGATAGATCAGGTACGGCGCGCCGATCACGGCGGTGGCCACGCCCGCGGGAAGCACCACGGAGAATAGCCGGGCCGCGGCCAAATCCGCAAGCAGCACGAAGATGGCACCGACCAGCGCGCTATGCGCAACCGGCGGCACGGTGCTGCGCGCAATCAAGCGCGAAGCGTGCCCGCTGGCCAGCGCGACGAAGGCCAGCGGCCCGGCAATCACCGTCGCGGCCACCGCCAGCGCGGTGGCCAGGCCCAGCATGATGATGCGGTCCCGGCCCAGGTCCATGCCCAGCGCGCGGGAGGTATCCGAGTCCAGGGCGAGCACTTCGCGCTGGTTGCGCAGCGCCGCGGCCAGCGCGACGCCTATGGCGATGACCAGCGGGGCGATGGCCAGATCCGCCCAGGAAACGCCGTTGACGGTGCCCGCCATCCAGGTCAATGCCTGCTGCGCGTTGTACACGTCGCCCAGGGTCAGCATCCACGAGGTCAGCGCGGCGCAGAGCCCGCTCATGCCCAGTCCCACGAGCACCAGCCGGTTGCTCTCCAGCGAGCTGTGCCAGACCAGCGAGAAGACCAGCGCCGAGACCAGCAGCCCGCCCAGCGTGGCGGCGATCGGCAGCCCGTAGGCGTGCAGGAACATCGGCAGGCCCTGCACCTGGCTGGTGAGCGCCAGCAGCGCGACGGCGCCGAGCGCCGCACCGTTGGTCACGCCGAGGATATCCGGGCTGGCCAGCGGGTTGCGCGCCACGGTTTGGGTCAGCGCACCGGCCACGCCGAAGCCGACGCCGGCGCATAAGGCCGCGAGGCTGCGCGGCAGCCGGAATTCCATAATGGCCAGCTCGGTGCGTGGATCCGGGGATATGCCGAGCAGGCTGCCGACCACGTCGGGCAGCGGAATTGGGGTGCCGCCGATGGAAAGATGCAGGCAGAGCACCGCCAGCGTGGCCAGGAACAGCAGCAGCGCCGTCGGCGCGGTGCGTCGGGCGCTCATACGGTGACCGGCTTGCGTCGTCGGGCCACGTAGATGAAGAAGGGCGCCCCGAGCATGGCCACCACCACGCCGACCGGGAGCTCGCCGGGACGCGCCAGCATGCGCCCGAGCACGTCGGCGACCACCAGCAGCAACGCTCCGCAGACCGCGGAGCCCGGGATCACCCAGCGGTAGTCCGCGCCGAAGATCCGCCGCGCCACATGCGGCACCAGCAGGCCGAGGAAGGCGATGGGCCCGGCGAGGGTGACGGCCAGACCGGAGAGCATCACGATCGCCGCCAACCCGATGCCGCGCGCCCGGGGCGCGGTGATGCCCAGGGCCCGGGCCGAATCTTCACCGAGGGTCAGGGCATTGAGCCCGCGCGCATTGGCCATGGCGAGCCCGGTCCCGGCCAGCAGCAGCGGCCAGAGCGCCAGGAACGAATCGTAGCCTTGGACCACGGAACCGACCTGCCAGAAGCGCAGCGTCTCCAATGCCGCCTCGCTGAGCAGTACGATGGCGGAGACCACTCCGGCGCACAGCGCGGTCACCGCCGCTCCGACGAGCACCAGGGTGATCGGCGAGGCGCCGCGTCCGTCCACCCGGCCGATGCCGAAAACTATCAGGGACGCCGCCAATGCGCCGCCCAGCGCCAGCAGTGCCTGCGGCCAGGGCTGCAGCGGTCCGGAGAACACGGCCACCGAGACGATGGCCAGCGCGGCTCCCTGGTTGATGCCCAGCAGGCCCGGTTCGGCAATGGGGTTGCGGGTATGGCCCTGGATCAGGGTTCCGGCCATGCCCAGCGCGGCCCCGGCGGCCAGCGCAGTGACGGTACGCGGCCAGCGGATCTCCCGGATGGCGATGTCGCTGACCCGCTCATCGGGGCTGAAGAGGGCATGGCGCAGTTCGGCGATGCTCGAGGTGCTGCTGCCGATCCAGAGGCTCAGCAGCACCGCGGCGATCACACCGAGGGAAAGGGCGAGGAGGCTGGCGGCCCGTGCTGTGCTACGTGAAATGACTCATTACCCTTCGTGCGACGCGGGATGTTGCCCAAGTGGGCCAGAACCATGCTACTGTACATTTCGCAGATTGAGTTTACCCTTACCTAAGCTCGCGTCTAAGAATTAGACTATGCGCCAATAAGTAAATCATCTTCACGGAAAGCACTCGCATGCATACTTCGCGCTTGATCGGCCTCACTGCAGCCTTGGCCGCCGCAACCCTCACCCTCGCATCCTGCGGCGGCGCCGCAACCTCCGAGACTCCCGCCAAGGAAAATGCATCCGCAGATTCCGGCTTCCCGGTCACCATCGAGCACTTCCGCGGAAAGACCGAGCTGGCCGAACGCCCGCTGCGCGTGGCGGCGCTGGATCCGTCCTATGTGGACGCCACGCTGCTGCTTGGCGCCGAACTGGTGGCGTACACCGAGTACCGCAAGTCCGGCAATCCCTTCCCCGAATACCTCGGCGACGTCACCGAGCTGACCGAGGACGCGGTGAACGTTGGCACCACCACCGAGCCGGATCTCGAAAAGTTGCTGGCCGCAGACCCGGACATCATCATCTCGGCCGACGTGCGCCAGGGCGGCATGTATGACCAGCTGAACAAGATCGCCCCGACCGTCTTCTCCGAGTCCACCGGACCGACCTGGAAGGAGAACGTCGTGCTGCTGGGCGAGACGCTGGGCAAGAAGAGCGAGGCGGAGCAGGCAGTGGCCGACTACGAAACCCGCGCGGCCGCCGTGGGCAAGGAAATCCTTGCGCAGCAGGCGGATACCACCTACTCGCTGGTGCGCTTCGCCGGCGAAGACACCGCCCGGCTCTATGCCACGGATTCCTTCATCGGTGAAATCATGGCGGATATGGGCATCCCCCGCCCCAAGGACGCTCCGGACACCACCGAGTCCATCTTCGTACCGCTGTCTTCCGAGGAGATCCTGAAGGCCGACGCAGAGGTCATCTTCCAGTCCACCTGGGCACCGGAAGGCGCCGAGGGCGACGCGTCGCGGGATCAGGAAAAGAAGTTCACCTCCAACCCGCTGTGGAAGAAGCTCACCGGCGAGGTACTGCCGGTGGACGACTCGATCTTCCTTTCCTCGGTCTCGCTCCAGGGCGCCAACGAGGTCATCACCCAGGTGGCCGAGCACTTCGACGTGGATCCGCAGCTGTCCTAAGGCTGCTTGCCGCCAGCAGCTGGCGGCAGAACGCCATCGAGCCCCTGCCCGGCGATCATTCGCTGCGGTACAGGGGCTCGATTGGTGTTTAGTGCTTAGTGCACAGCGCTCATGGCTGGCTCTTAATTATTTGGCTGACTTCCGCACCGGCTCGGTGACCGTATCAGCGTGCTTCAAGCGCTTTTCGGCGCGCTTTTCCTTGATGGACTTGCCGGGTTTTTTCGCATCGCTCTTGCGTGGTGACTTGTTCGACATAATGTGCCGTCCTTGCCGGAAATGCCGCGCATTTCCAAAAATGGGGAGGGTACCCCGTTAGCCCTAGCCTAGGATATGCGGCAGTTTTTCTCTAGCTTTCGTCCGCCAGCGAAATGCGAATGTACGGTGTTGCAGCTGGATACCGGAAAAGCAGTCCGTAGAAAATCCCCATCCGGCATTCGGGTTCGGACCTGCATCGGCGGATTCAACACAAGACGCTTGCGAGTTCTTTCCCCTGGGGATCCAGAATTCTTCGAGACCGTCGGGAAGATATCCCTAAATGATAACCGGTGGGACACTTTCTATCAGATAACCGGATAAACGATAGAAGGTACGCCGCCGGCAACCAGATAGCAGGGTCGCAGAGACTAGAGGTGAAAGCCAGGAAGGACTTTTCTATCAGATAAATTACTAAGTGATAGAATCCAACTAGAAGAGTTGCAGATGGAGGCATCGATGAATCAGCAATCACGCCATATGGATGGGAAGTTCGGTCACAGCCACAGAGACGAGGCCAACAACTCGCTATCGTCCAGCAATTCATGGCCAGAGGCCGAATATGACGAGGTCACATGGGAGGGTGGGGCCCAGGATTTCAACGATCACAGATTCATGTCCGGAATGCGGGGCCAGAACTACAAAGCCTTCGTCTCTCCGACCATCGCAGAAACTGGCTATGCACCCTCGCCTCAGATCGCATCTCTCGCCGAAGAAGCGAGCCGGGAAATCAGCCGCTTCGATGAAAAGTATGGTGCGCGGGTCGGTCCATTTGCAACGATCATGCTCCGGTCCGAATCCGTTGCCTCGTCGCAAATCGAGAACCTGACGGCTAACGCCCGCAGCCTGGGCGAAGCCGAGCTCGGCGTCGAAGAGGAACTGAACGCCACACTCGTGGTGCGAAACGTTAGGGCGATGGAATCGGCTCTGGCGGCCTCGGAAAATCTTGACACTGGTAGCATCCTCGACATGCACAGAGCGCTGATGAAAGGTACGAGAGACGAGGCTACTGCAGGCTCATGGAGGCAGCAGCAAGTCTGGATTGGAACCAGCTCAAGCAGCCCTATCGGCGCAGAGTTCATCCCACCCCATCACGACCGAGTCCCTGCATTGATGGAAGATTTGATGGTCTACGCCCGACGAACTGACGTGCCCGCGATGGCTCAGGCAGCTATAGCTCACGCCCAGTTTGAAACCGTCCACCCCTTCACGGACGGAAACGGCCGAACTGGGAGGGCTCTGATCCACTCGATGCTCAAACGCCACGGCGTCGCGCGCAACGTGTCAACGCCCGTTTCTGCTGGTCTCCTGGCGGACATCGGCGCCTACCACCGCTCCCTTGATGCGTACCGCGCTGGAAACCCCGAGCCGATCATCACGCTCTGCGCGGAAGCCTCATTCCGGGCAATCTGGAACGGCACACAACTTGCCGAGGACGTCACATCGATTGCAGACTCCTGGAAAGCCAAAATCAAGGCTCGCAAGGACGCCGCAGTGTGGCGAGTCCTTGAGCTTCTGGAAAGCCGACCCGTGGTAAATGCCGCGGTGCTGGAAGCAGAGCTGGGACTGGACTACCTCAGGTCCAAGCGAGCCATGGACCTTCTAACCGAAAATGGGGTGGTTATCGGTGTCGACAAATACAAACGGGGCAGATTCTGGCGCGCTCCCGAGATGCTCAATGCCCTGGATGCCTTCGCAGAACGGGCAGGCCGCCGACGGCAGTCAGGTTCCGTCTAGGGCACTTACGCGATCAAGAGGACTGCACGAGCTACGGCCGGACACTCAACCGCTGCGCGGTGCTCGGCCCAGATCCCAGCCCACAATATCGAGGGCACGAAGCACCGTGATGGGCACCGAGGGGTCGACCATGGTTACGATTTCTTCCCACACGGGCAACTGCTGCAGCACGTCCCGTTGTAGTGCCGGCAGCCAGGCCTCGGCGAAGTCACGATGAGTCTGAGTCTTCACCGGTGGCACCGGTGCCTCCCCGATCAGGCATTAGCAGCGGCGAATATTCTCGTCGAAGAACGGGATGAGCTCGGGACGTTTGCGGTGCAGCACTTTCATCGGCTTGGTCTTTCCGACGTGCTTGGTTGGCTTGTCATTCAGGATCCCGAACAGGTCGGCGATGACGTCGAGGGTTTCTGATGATGCCTCAGCAAAAGACTCCTCTTTTGGGAGACGCGAAAGGACGGGCGGCCCCCGGGAAGTGGACACCGGGAGCAAAAACGCTAAGCAGCGAACTCCACCACAACCCGAAAATCACCCTCAAAATCAACAGGCGACTTATAGCCTAACGCCGAATGCTTCCACCTACGGCGCTTTTTGTGGCAGCTTGCTCGTATCGAAACGCAGATCGACAGCTCCCGATCTAGTTGCCCGCAATAAATTGCTGTATCTCGCACAGCAATCGACGTGGCCAATCCCGATCCGCGGGTAAGCTCATCCACCGCGAAATGCTCCGTTTCAATCCGGGAAGTCACATAGGACCGCGGCTCCATGCAGCCGTTGGAAATGAACTTGAGAAGGCGCGAATCACAGCGCACGGTGACTTGCTGGATCACTCCCGCAGATCTGGGATCCCACTGACTGCGACCTTGCCTTCCAGTCCTCGCAGCTTCAGTACCCGTCTACGGGTGGCTAAATCAGGCTGGGATTCGACGCCGAACCAGTCGATTCAGGAAGACATGGCTTTCTGCAGTTTCGGTTCCAACGCTTCCTTGACTCCCCTGGCAAGGTAATACACACCGTCCGAGTACCAGAAGAACATGAGACCCCGGCGCAGCGGCTTAGGTATACGGGACAGGCTTGGCGAAGTCTTCATCGCCCGGTTTGCGATGGCTCCGGCGGCCAGGACGGCCACGCTGGAGGAAATCAACGCCCGCGGGCTCCACCCGGTGCGGGAGAGCAAACCCATCAGGCCGGTGGCCTCGCGTTCGAACTCTTCGAAGGTGACTCGGATCGAGTTCAGCACCCCGTGGACATGGATTTCCCGTGCGTCCTCGGGAACCGGTGCGCCCGAGAGGAAGTCGATGCTCCGCGGGTCATAACCATGAAGAGTCAGGAACCTTTTGAGATTGTTCGCCGAGCGTGGCGCGCGCAGAATCGATTTTGCTTCTTCCCGCGCCGGTCCGGCTGCCAGCAGCTGATCCACGATCTCATAGTCGTCCGCGTAGACCCCGTCGTTCCACTCGTCCATAGCATGCAACAGCAACTGCGCATCGCTGCCGGTACTGGCCTCCAGGATCCTCATGCGTTCCAGATCGATCTGGTAGGACACGTGGTCGGGCAAGAGCTGCGGACGCAGCGGGCCTTTGGAGTGGATCGATGCGGTGAGCACGCTGCCGCTGCGCGTCAGCGTCAGGTACGGCCGGCTGGACCGCGAGATGTTGGGCTCTTCCAATGGATTACTGGGCAGGACCGTCAGCCCGGCGAGATTTCTGAACACCGTGAAGGTATTGCCTTCGAGGCGCGGGGAAAGTGTCAGATCCGAGACTTTCAGGGTAGCGCCCTGGAATAACTGCGCGTCCGGAGCGTACTGGCCAAGCTGTTCTTCTCCCGGGACCGGGCCGTCCAATTCCTCGCCGTTGATCAAGACGAATCGCGCACCGCTTGCCGCCTTGAGGTTATGGGCCAGCTCCGTGAGCCGCGGGCCTTGGATAAGTGCAGCTTCCGGGCCGATCTGGCACAGCACCGGGTCCCGGGCATCGTTCAATGTCGCCAGTTCGGCGAGCACCTCCGTGGCGTGCTCCCGGGATCTCGCACCGTCGATAAAACCGACGAGCCGGTGTTCGGCGAGGACGGCGTGGACATCGGCGGCCGCTTCAGGCTTTGAACCGGTGAAGATAAATTCAAGGTTGATAAAGCTGAACTCATTATCGTCCACGATCTAGGACCCCTTTTTCACGCTTTGATCAATCGATTTCTCACTAGTTTAGGCATGGGCAGGAATCACGCGAAATCCTGTCTCATTCGGGCATGGCCTCGGGGTGAAGCAGATTCGGCCCGCGCTGCGTGCTCGAGAAAATCTTGGAAAGCAGCAAGCCTCCGCCGGACGGTGGCTGACCGAGAGGCAGAGGCTTGGCTGGGCGCTGTTCTTAGGCCGCTGATTCGCTACCTAAGGATCGGACGCTGATGCTTATTTGGCGTTTTTACGTGCTGATGCGGTGATGGAATCAGCACTCTTCAGCCGCTTCTCGGCGCGTTTTTCCTTGATGGATTTTGCGGGCTTCTTCGCTTCGCCCTTGCGTGGTGACTTGTCGGACATGATGTGCCGCCTAGCTGGAAATGCCGTGCACTTCCAAAATACGGGGAGAGTACCCCTGCCTTCCATCCTACGGCGCGTGAACTGGCGCCGAAACCAGTGGCTCTGAATACTGGCGTAGCGCAAAGAAAACTGCGCCCCACGAACCGAAGGTCCACGAAGCGCAGTCTGGTAAAAAACCGAAGAATTACTTGTTGCCCAAGTACTTCTCAAAACCTGCTGGCAGGTTCAGGCTCGACGGATCGAAGTCCTGCTGGGCGCCCTGGCCGAAGGCCGAACCGGCAGGTGCCGAGGCCTTCTTGTTCTTGGCTTCCAGCTCGGCCTGCGCGGCCTTGGCCGGGTTGCCGAACTTCGCCTGCTTCTTGCCCTTGCCCTTGGCTTTCGCCTTGCGCGCGGCGCCCTTTCCGGCGCCAGGCATTCCCGGCATGCCGCCGCCGGCGGCCATTTTCTTCATCATCTTCTGTGCTTCGGTGAAACGCTCGAGCATCTGGTTGACCTCGGAAACCGCGACACCGGAACCCTTGGCGATACGTGCACGGCGCGAACCGTTGATGATCTTCGGAGCCACGCGCTCGTGCTGGGTCATCGAGCGGACGATGGCCTCCACGCGGTCGATCTGGCGCTCGTCGAACTGCTCTAGCTGCTGGCGGGAAATCTGCGAGCCGGGCATCATGCCCAGCATCTTCTTCATCGAGCCCATCTTCTTGATCTGGGCCATCTGGGCGAGGAAGTCGTCCAGGGTGAAGTCTTCCTGGTCGGCGAACTTCTTCGCCATCCGCTCGGCTTCGCCCTTGTCCCAGTTCTTCTCGGCCTGCTCGATGAGCGTCATCACGTCGCCCATGTCCAGGATGCGCGAGGCCATGCGGTCCGGGTGGAAGATCTCGAAGTCGTCCAGGTTTTCGCCGGTGGAGGCGAACATGACCGGCTTGCCGGTGATCGAGGCGACCGAGAGGGCCGCGCCGCCGCGGGCGTCGCCGTCCAGCTTGGAGAGCACCACGCCGGTGAAGTCGACGCCTTCGTGGAAGGCCTGGGCGGTGTTGACCGCGTCCTGGCCGATCATCGCGTCGATGACGAAGAGGACTTCATCCGGGTCGATGGCCGCGCGGATGTTCGCGGCCTGGGCCATCATCTCGGTGTCCACGCCCAAGCGGCCGGCGGTGTCGACGATGACGATGTCGTGCAGCTTGGCCTTCGCCTCGGCGACACCATCGCGGGCTACGGCGACCGGATCGCCGGTGGCGGTATCGAACTCCGAGGAGACGCCCGGGTGCGGGGCGTAAACCGGAACGCCTGCGCGCTCACCGTTGATCTGCAGCTGCTTGACCGCATTGGGGCGCTGCAAGTCGCAGGCCACCAGCAGCGGGGTGTGCCCTTCGGACTTCAGGTGCTTGGCGAGCTTGCCGGCCAGGGTGGTCTTACCTGCACCCTGCAGGCCGGCGAGCATGATCACCGTCGGAGGGTTCTTGGCCAGGTTCAGGCGGCGGGTTTCGCCGCCGAGGATGCCAACGAGTTCCTCGTTGACGATCTTCACAACCTGCTGTCCCGGGTTCAGCGACTCGGAAACCTCCAGGCCCAGTGCGCGTTCCTTCACCTGGGCTACGAAGGCGCGAACCACCGGTACGGCGACGTCGGCGTCCAGCAGGGCGCGGCGAATTTCGCGAGCGGTACCGTCAATGTCGGCCTCTGTCAGGCGACCCTTGCCACGCAGGTTCTTGAAGGTAGCTGTCAGGCGATCGGAAAGTGAATTAAACACGTGCCGGGCACTTCTTTCGATAGGTCTTACGGTGCGCATAGAAAATCACACAGGACTCGACTTATAAGAATATCAACAAACGAGCCATCGGCTAACCGAACCCGCGTTGATGAGATGAATATCTTTGGATCCCCCAGCCCGCAGCAAAGAAGGTTCACCGCGCGGGCCCGCGCGAATCAGGCGCCGAACGACCGGCAAGCGGCGCCGTTCCGCCCCGGGAATCGGGACCATGACGCTGGCGGGGCAGCATTCGCTTTTCCGCCGCCCGCCTCATCCCACCTTGGCCCCAAATATTGAGCGGTGCGCGCCGGATAATCGCTTCTCCATCCTCCTAATTCACGAGGGTGAAATCATTGACGCGATCCATTAGTCCTGAGTATTGTCATAAATTGGCCTGGTCCTCGGGGATATTTGGGAATACGGCAGGGTAATTTCCGGTAGCGCAACATCGGATTGCTGGTAGATCCTCAAAAGCGAACCAAGGTTTACCACAGCCAAAATCGCCGCAAACGGCCTGCCTGCTGCATGGGTTGCTTTGGCTCAGAGCCCACTAAGGATACGGAGAATTCATGGCTGCTTCAGTAGATGAAGACACACCCCTTAATAAAACGATCGCAATTTTCTGGGCGTTCCTGATTCTGTACTTTGTTCTTGTATTTGTTTCCCCGACGCTCTCGGCGGACATTTAAAGGTTACGGCCCCGACTCTGGGTCAATGCACGATGTTGGCACCCGCCATGAAATAAGAGAATTTGCACAGTAGCACACCCAGCAACCTAGAGGAAGCACGAAAACAGAACAGCAGATGCTCTAAAAAGAGGCTCTCCTTACGAAAATGTGGGTCAGGGAAAATGTGGCAAATAAGAGATTCCGCCAACACAGGGCCAACCACGAGGGCTGGTATGAACGCCAGCGTATTTAAGTCCGACAGGTGGGTCATTGAAGAGTAAGGCAGGCACAGCAACAGCTAAACACGAAATTGTCTAGAACTCATCGTCAACAGTAACGCTTGTGCTTGCCCTGCCGTATTGCATCATGAACCCGTTCTGTAGCCGATTCGGGGCACTGATCCACGAGATTATTTACACCCATCCATGGGGTGCCACCGCCCACGGATCTGCGACCGGCTCATCGGCCTAGAACTCGAGGACTTCAACGTGGACGGGTGCATTGTCAAAGCACCGTGCGGTGGTCAGGCCGTCGGGAAGTCCCCGGTAGACCAGGGCCAGAGAGGCGCCAAAGCTCACGGATGGTCGACGGCCAAACCTTCCCGATCGAGTATGTGATCACTCTTGCTAATCGGCACGGTTTACCCCTATTGCTCCCGACGCTAGAACGGCCCTTCCGCTTCGCCTATTTCCTGCCAGAGCGCATCACGGTTTACCTCGATGCCCGGGTACGACAGCGCCAAGACCCGCGACAGACTCGAATAACTGGGCTGCGACTGGGTACTCAGCACCAAGTACACACACTTGCAGGCCAGAGCCAGATGGGTGGTAGAACGCACCAATTCATGACACAACCGATGCTTCAAGAAACTAGGAATCTGCACCGAACGGGTCACCGAGGTTACTGACGCGTTGATCAGCTTTGCGAACAGCATCGTCGTGATCTGCCAGTTGGTCAAGGAATCCGGGGGACGATATCGCTGGGAATCAAGGCCAAAACGACAGTCTAAATATTCTGCCTCTATTGGCGCAATCAACTTGGACTATCCATGGCACAGTTCGGGTCGGCCCAAAGACTACAACAAGAATTCATTCAAACACTGGACCACGCTAAGTTGACCTACTTGATTTTGATCCCTGGGGCCGGAGCCGGGGTTGCCCTATGGTGCGTGGAAGACCCCGGTGACAACCAATACTCAGTTACTCCCCTACCAACATTTTCTTAGTCCCCGACAACCAGGTTCGAATGGTTGTGGCTCCGCTTTCAGCCGTGTCTGCCCGAGCGGCCGCCCACTCGGGTGAGTTGTAGGCGCGCAGGGCAGCATCCTTATCGGCAAACTCAAGATAGTCGGTTCCCGCAATTTCCGGGTCACCACCATTTTCGTCCGTGTCGGCCAAGTTGATGGTGTAGCTCATCAGTCCTGGCATCTTACGTGCAATTGGTGCGTGGTGCTCCAGCCACCAGCGGTGCTGTTCTTCCAAAGTCATCTGGTTCCTGAAAAGGATGATAGCGATTTTGACGCTCATGATTTTCCTAGGGGTCGGTAGTTGATTAGACAGGTAATACTTGGGAGCTAGTTTTGGCAGCCGGTGGACAAGTACTCTTCCAGCGGAGCTGGATCGATCATTGAATCCAGTTCTTGGGTGGTGAACGCTTGGTCGAACACCTCCGCCTCGACCAGGGCCTCGCTGGCAAGGGACAGCCGCTTTGCCAATCCTGTTTCCGCGTTGGTCAACGACCACGGCGAATCCTCACTGAGTTGTTCTTCCAGACCCGGGATAGCGAGGGTATCATAGGTTTGCTGGGCAATTTTAGGAGTGAGACCCAGTTCTTGTTGCAAGGTTTCCGGCCCAAGTTGTGGTTCCTGACGTGCAACTTCCAAAGAGCGCTGATGCACATCGATGAGTTTGCAGGCCACATCGGGATGCTGTGCGGCGAAGGCCGGGCGGATCGCCATATTGGTTGCACAGAGCCCTGCACCGCCTTGGTAATCGGCATCCCAATTCACAATCTTGTACCCGGCCTGTTCCAAAGCGATACTCCACGGACCCCAGATGAACGTACCGTCGATATCCCCGCTGTCCAGTGCTGTCTGCAGGATGTTGGGATCAACATTGACAATATTCAAGCTCCCGGGCTCAAGTCCCGCTGCTTGTGCTGCCGTCACTGCCGAGATGTGTGCGCAGGATGCCGTAGGCACCCCAATGGTGTCCAGCTTGTCCAGATCCTCATAGGACTGCACTTCCGAGTTCTCCGGGACGATAAACCCTTCCTGACTGGAAGAATCCAAAGGGGTGAGGATGTATGTCAGCTCAATCCCTTGTCGCACAGCAAATAACGTGGCCAACCCGGTAAACACCGAATCGACACTCCCGCTTTCCAAAGCAGCAATAAGTGGCGCACCGCTGTTGAAGGAGATGAACTCCGGGTCCAGCCCTGCTTCCTCGTAGAGTTCTCGCTCCCGTGCAATATACGCGGGCCAGTAGTTCGAGGATGGTAGTCCAACTCGGATAGGTGTCAACTCTGCGGACTGTGTTCCCTCATCCGTTGATCCACCACAACCGGCCAACAAGCTGGTAGCCAGCGTTGCAGCTACCGTCAGCGCAAACCCGCGACGGGTTTTTCGTGCCTTAGAAAGATATTCCATTATTCAAAGCTCCCTTGAAATGTAGCTTTTAGGTACGACGAAGCGACCGTCGACCATCCGGCCGACAATGAATTGAAAGCGGTATTAGTTACTTGTCGCTGCGACTAAAGGTGTAGGAAATGTTCTGCGGAATCTCCGTGGCGACTTCAGCTTGCAGTTCGAAAGCCTCCGGCAAGAAATGCGTCACCGTGCACTCGAGGAACTCACCAGTGTCACTAAATGTCATGCGCTGCAAGCGCGGAACATAGGTCAGTTCGCTGACATCCAGCAGCACACGAATCTCTTCTCGAGGAGGCACCAAGGTTACTTGCAGCTGTGCGGTCTTGAAGGTCTTTCCCACTTGCTCCTGCAAAACCTGATACACCGGGTGGTTTTGCAGGTCAGCAATTGTGACCTCGGCACCGATGTTCCATGGGAGGTAGATCTCCGCCACCGCGACACGCAGTCCGTCCGCACTGTAAATCCGCCGGGCCAAAAGGAACGAGTCGCTGAGCTCCCTGATCCTCTCGGGCACCTCTTCTTTAGAGTCCAGCCAGGCAAACGCTTGAAGTGAGACGGAGGGACAGATCCCTGCAGCGGTGAACGACTCGACAAACGGTGCCAGCTTCGTCACGCTTTGGACCGGCCGGTTGCCAAGTACGAAGGTCCCCTTGCCTTGACGGCGAATCAACAGACCCTGTTCCACCAGCTGCTGCACCGCGCGTCGAACCGTAGTACGGCTGAGCCCGGATTCTTTGATGATGTCTTCCTCGGTACGAAACCGGTCCCCTGGACTCATTCCGTCGAGTTCGTCACCTAACTGGACGGCAAGCTGCGCATAGACCGCTACCGGACTATCGCGTTTGATCGCATTCGCCAAGATTACCTTCACCTCATTTGTCCTACGTATCCAAATTGTATCGGATTTGGTGTAATCGCTTTTTGTGGCGACTATTTAGTCCTCCGTTCTAGCCAAACCGTCGGTGGCCGTCCACCCGCCATCAACCATCAAAGTTGCACCGGTCACGAACCCACCGGCGTCGGAAGCCAGTAGCAGCACCGGGCCCACGAAGTCCTCTGCGGTGGCCCAGCGGCGAAGCATCGAACGCTGCGTGACAATGTCCACCCACTCCTGTTTGGACCGCACATCAGCGGTTAGCGGAGTGGCCACTGGTGACGGGGCCACGGTGTTGACCCGCACACCTTGCGGTCCAAGTTCCACAGCGAGGGACTTCATCACCGCCACCACTGCGGCTTTGGTTGCCGAATACATGCCCGAGGCGGGTTCCACGACGAACGCGCGGATACTGGAGAAAGCGATGATGCTCCCCTTACCGCGTTTGGCCATGTTCGCACCGAACGCCCGCGCTAACAGCAGCGTGTACTTCACGTTCATCGCCAACTGAAAATCGATTTCACTTTCACTTTGGTCCATGAGCTTTTTGCGCACCATCACCGCCGGCATAATCACCAGCACTTCGGCATCACTGTGGCGTTCGGCCAAATCCTCAATGGCCTCGGTGTTCAACATATCGCAAGCCTCGGCCGAGCTCTGTTTCCCGTCCTGGGTGATTGCTTCCACCGCGCTCTGGGCGATTTCTTCGGTACGGTCCACGCAGACCACTTGGGCCCCATGGGCCGCAAAACCGCGGGCGAGGGTAAGTCCAATGCCGCCGCCGGCACCGACCACCACGGCTTTGCGACCGTTCAGTTGGAACAGCTGGCCAAGGTCCTGTTTTGCTGAAAGAGTTTGCATCAGTGCTCCTGAATTTTCGTGGTTTTATTGTAATTGATGCCAAGCGGCTTGGACTTGTGGCTATAACTGAATTGGCTAATCGAGGGGTTGTTGACCACCCCGGCCACCAATAAGGAGAAGGCATTCTTGGGGGTGGAGCGGTAGCCGTCCCAATCCAGCTTGTTCCAGCTGGAAAGGATCGGTTTGGAGTAGAACAGCGCCAACGCCAAGGCCTCGTCATCGGCAAAGGGGCCGTTTTTGGCACGGAAGGACTCCACCATGGGTTCAAGGATTTCGCCGGGTCGCTGGGTGATGGCTTCCTCACCGCGAGTGACTTTGTCCAGCACGTTGGGATCTACCGGCCCCGGTGTCTGCCCGTAGTAGCCCAACAGGTAACTGCGGATCTCGTCGGGAACTACCGAGTAGCGGTCCCCAGTCACCACGTTGAGCACCGATTGGATCCCCACATACTGTGCCATGGGGCTGACCAGCAACGGATAACCCAGTTCGGCCCGGACCCGACCCACTTCTTCCAAAACTTCCGGAAGCCGGTGAACCATCCCCTGGTCGGTAAGTTGCTGGCGTAGATTGCTGAGCATCCCTCCGGGGACTTGATGGACCAGCATCTCCGGGTCATCAAGTATCGGGTGGGAGGTAGGCATGCCGCGGCGACGAGCCAGTCCCACAAAGTAGGACTCCATTTCCTTTAGTGCTTGCTTATCGATATCCACCTGGAATCCGCGACTTTCAAGCTCTTCAATGAGGAACTCGTGTGACGGGTGCGAGGTGCCCCAGGCAAAGGGTGGAACCGCGCCGTGGAATACGTCGGGTCCGGCATCCCCTAGGTCCATCGCGGCCCGGTGAACATCCGGAGCGGTACCCGTCGAAGCGTGGCAATGCAGTTGCAGGGTCTGCCCCTTGAGGACCTGGCGCATCCGTAGCAGCAAGCTGCTGGCACGCTGCGCGGTGAGCAACCCGCTGGGGTCCTTCAAAGAAATGGCGTCCACCCCCATCTCCACCAGTTCCTTAGTCTTCTCAATGAAATGCTCATCGGTATGGTATGGACTAATAGTGAAGGTCACCGACCCGATAATGTACAGCCCCAACTCCTTGGCCACCTGCGCGCTGAACACTAGGTTGCGCATGTCGTTGAGCGGGTCGAAGAGCATCACCGAATCGATCCCAGCCCGAGCAAAGGTCTGCAAGGTCAGGTGAGCTACGTCGTCGGGGTATTGTGTCCAGCGGAAGACGCTCTGCCCACGGGAGTTGAAGTTCAGCCGGGTGTTTGGCATCAGCTGACGCAGGATTCGGATTCTTTCGAACGGATCTTCCTGAAGATACATGATGCTGGTATCGATGGCCGCCCCACCGGTGACATCGACAACGTCGAATCCGGCGCGTTCCATGGTGCTGGCGATCGGCACGATTTCGTGGGTCGACAACCGTGTTGCCCAGAGGCACTGGGCTCCATCACGGATCGTAATGTCTTCAAGCCTGATAATTTTGGCCATGTTCTTTCCTACCTTCCGGCTGTTTCGAGAACGGGCATCAGTTCTTCGCGTTGGTGCTCCAGCCAGCGGGTCGAAATGTCATTGTGCTGGAAGTCTTCGTGGCGCAGCACGCGCTGCAAGAACTCGATATTTGTGGTGACTCCGTCAATTTTCATTTCTTCCAGGGCGGCAATTGCCCTGGAGATCGCACTGGGCCGGTCGCGGTCATGCACGATCAGTTTGGCGATCATGGAGTCATAGAAGGGGGAAATAAGCGTGCCGACTTGGCAGTGGGTATCGATTCGCACGCCCGGGCCCCCGGGCAGGGTTAATGCGGTGATCCGCCCGGGCATCGGCTGGAAGTTCCGATCCGGATCCTCGGCGTTGATCCTTAGTTCAATCGCCGCCCCGCGCACTTGCACCTGCTGTTGGGTAAAGGACAGCTCATTGGCTGGATCAGCGACCCACAATTGTTCACGCACCAGGTCGAGTCCCGATAACATCTCGGTGACCGGGTGCTCGACCTGGATGCGGGTGTTCATTTCAATGAAATGGTGCGTATTGCGCTCTAAGTCGACCACAAATTCGACGGTTCCTGCACCGACATAGTGCAGTTTGGATACCAGTCGCACCGCGTCGTCCTCGATCCGGCTGCGCAGCTCATCCGAGATCGCGTTGGCCGGGCCTTCTTCCAACACCTTCTGGTAGCGGCGTTGCACGGTGCAGTCACGGGTTCCCACATGCATCACATTTCCGTGGTGGTCGCCCAAGATCTGCACCTCGACGTGCCGGATACGCTCTAGGAACTGCTCGGCGAGGATCACATCCGAGCCGAAGGACGCCAACGCTTCACGGCGGGCATCTTCCAATTCGGCCTTCACCTGATTTGGTTCGCGCACGATGCGCATTCCCCGGCCGCCACCGCCGGCGGCAGCTTTGAGCAGTACCGGATAACCTGCGCTCTGCCCCAGTGCGTGCACATCGGCTTCGCTTACATTGTCATCACCACTGCCAGCAACCACCGGGACACCGGCAGTGGTAGCAATCCCACGACCGTAGACCTTGTCACCAAGTTTGGAAATGATCTGTTCGCTGGGTCCGATGAAGATAATGTTTTCTTCCTGGCACATTCGAGCAAACTGCGCGTTTTCGGCCAGGAATCCATAACCCGGATGGATAGCATCAGCCCCGGTGGACAACGCAATCTGCACGATGACATCCCCACGCAAATAACTTTGACCGGGATGTGAGGGCCCCACTTTAACAGCCTTATCGGCGAGCCGCACATGCAATAGGTCCGCATCGGCTTCCGAATATATGGCCACCGTTTCCAGCCCAAGCTGACGGCAAGCCCGGATGATTCGCACAGCGATCTCACCACGGTTTGCCACAAGTACTCTCTTCATCGAGCTCACTTCGATTCCTCATCGGCTGTGATTTCAAAGAGCACCTGGCCATGCTCGACAAGTTGCTCATTGTTCCCGCGGATGGCGCTCACAGTGCCGGAGACCGGCGAGGAAAGTCGGTTCATCAGTTTCATGACCTCCACGATGGCCACGACGTCTCCTTCATTGACGTGCTGGCCCACAACCACGAACGGTTCAGCATCCGGTGTGGGTTGCCGGTAAAATACCCCGGTCATTGGCGCCTCAATAACTGTCACGCCTTCTGCCGCTGGGGCTGTGGCTGCCACAGCGTTCTGGGCTTCCGACTCTGCGGCAGCCGCTGGTTCTGAAACTTCAACCGGTGCCACCGCTGATATTGACTGAACGGGGGTGCCGGGGGCAACATCACTTTTCCCGTTGGAGCTGATTTCCTTGGAAACTTTCAAATTCATCCCGCCCAGGGTGATATCTACCTGACCACCGTGCGGCGTAGCATCGATGATGCGTAGGATGGCTTCAACTTCTTGGAAAGTCATGGATTCTGTTGAGTTCATTGTGGCTTGTCCCTTCAAAGTAGAGTGCTGTAGTTAGATCGCCAAGGCGTCAACGGCAGTGACATTCTGGCCTGTAATAATGACTGGGTTGATCTCGATTTCCCGCAGCTGAGTATCGGAGGCGGCCACGACGTTCTGCAGGCTCAATGCCACCTTCGCAATCCGCTCAATGGCTTGTTCCTCGATGTTGCCCTCGACCGTGACGCGCAGCGAACGGATCTTGGCAATGACGGTTTTCAGGTTCGCTGGTGTGGGCACAAGGACCCGGTCATCCATCTGTTCGACCCCCGAGCCGCCCTTGCCAATTAGCAAGAAACCGCCCAGAGATTCGTCACGGATATAACCCAGAATCAGTTCAACGCCCTGGTTGACCATCCCCTGCACCACCAGGCCACGCGAATCAATGTCACCCATCTGGGCGACAATACTTCGGATCTGAGCGACGGCAGAAACAACTTCCTGCTCACTACGTAGACCCAGATGCACGCATCCGGCGTCGACCTTATGTGGGATATCCGGGGACTGGGCTTTGATGACCAACGGAAAACCAAGCTTGCGGGCCGCGGCCACAGCCGACTCCTCGTCGGAGACCATCAGTTGTTCCGGAATGCTCACTCCGTGGGATTTGAGTTCATTGAGTACATCAAACTCCACCGAGCGGGCCCAGCTACGGTTGCCGCGACTTCCGGGGGCCGCATGGCGCGGATCCGCATCATCGTGCAGTTCCTTGCGGGCCCGGCTGAAGTCAGCCATTTTGTCCAAGGCTTTCAACGCCCGTTCCGGACTGGCGTAGACCGGGACCCCCGCCTCCCGCAGGATGTCGAAGGCTTCCTTATTCAGCGATTCACGGGCAGACCACGAGACCACGATGGGCACCCCGGAGGCGTGCTTGGCACTGGCAATGGCCTGAGCGATTTGGGTTCCGACCGCGCTGTGGACGGAGGCGACGCAGGCCAAAACCTGATCGACAGTGTCATGTTCGGTCAGTGCGGCCACTACCCGCTCAAAAAGATCCGGTTCGTTGAAGATCTGGGCGGTGACGTCAATCGGGTTGCGGGCTGTGGCAAAGGAGGGCAGTTGGGCGGCAATGTCCGCCACGACCGAATCATCGAATTCGGCCAGCGACAAGTTCTGCGATACAGCCAGGTAGTCCGCCGCGATCACCCCGGCACCACCGGACACCGAAACCACCCCCACCCGGCCGGCAGCAGCATGAACGCCGCCTTGGGCCAGCCGCAGCACATCGACCATATCGATGGTGTCATTGACCTCAATCACACCGTACTTCTCGAAGACCGCACGGTAGCGTTCCATGTTGCCGGCCATGCGGCCGGTATGCGAGACCACGGCCGAGGCGCTGGACTCGTGCTGTCCGGCCTTCCACACCAGTAGCGGCTTGTTGGCACGCAATGCTTCATAGGCGATCTGGGAGAAGCGTCCCGTGGTGCCCAAACCTTCGACGTAGGCCAGGAGGGTATTGATCTTGGGGTCCTCGATGAAGGCTTCCAGCAAGGTCTCGATGTCCATATCGGCCGCATTGCCGGTGTGGACAAAGTGCCCAAAGTTCACCCCCGCCTCGTCGGCAACGGTCAGCAGCGAACCTCCCACCCCACCGCTCTGGGTGACGAATCCCACCGAGCCGGGGCTGAACTCGTAGTCGAAGAAGGCACCGAAACCGGCATACAGGTTATTGTTCATCCCAATGAATCCGACGCAGTTCGGTCCAAGCAACCGCACCCCATGGTCCCGAGCGGTAACTAGCAGATCTTCCTGCGCTTGTTGTCCCGCGGCTCCGGCATCAGCGAACCCTGAGCTGAGAATAACTGCGTAGGGAATTTTCAACTGCCCACACTCGGCGATAACCTGTGCCACCCTCGTCGCGGCAACGGCAACGATCACCAGATCTACCGGGCCGGGAACCTCACCCAGCGAAGGGAAACACCGGAGGTCTTGGACCATCTCGCGTTTCGGATTCACTGGATAGATTTTGCCGCCGTACCCGTGCGCCAGCAACTGCTGGATCGGCTTACCGCCAATGGCTGCAGGGTTCGCGGACGCGCCGACCACGGCAATTGCTTGCGGATCAAAGAATTTTTTCACTTGGCTACCTTTCAATGGATTTAATACTTCACACGGTCAACAGCACTGTGGAATGGCTGGACATGGTCCCGCCAATACCGTGGGCCAGCGCGGTCTTTGCCGGAACCTGGCGTTGACCTGCCCGGCCGCGCAGCTGCGCAACCGACTCCAATATCGTGTAAATCCCGAACATCCCGGGGTGTGTATAGGCCAGGCCACCACCACTGGTATTCATGGGTAGTTTTCCGCCCGGTGAGGTGTGTCCGTCGGCGATGAACCGCCCAGCTTGGCCGCGATCACAGAATCCCAAATCCTCGAGAATGAGAATGGGGTTGATGGTGAAGGCATCGTAAATTTGCACGGTGTTCACCTCATTGGGACCGAACCCAGCCTGTTCGAAGGCGGATGCACCGGTGAGTCTGGCCCCGGTACTGGTCAAATCCGGCATGGCCATCATGCCATCGTGTTCGGTCACGTCGGCCACCGCCGCAATGGTGACGGTCTGTGCCAGCCCCAATGATTTGGCTTTCTGCTGGCTCATCACCACTAGGGCACCGGCCCCATCGGTAATGAGACAGCAGTCAAGGGTGTGGAAGGGTTCTGCGACGGCCGGTGAGGCGAGGATCTCCTCATGGCTGAGCAGCTCGCGACGCTGAGCTGCGGGGTTCAGGGCCCCCCAGCGGCTGGCGGCAATGGCTACCGCGCTGAGATATTCACGGGGGACTTCCCATTGGTGCAGGTATCGCGAAGCCATCAAGGCATAGGAGGTGATCGGGTAGCGCGGGTTCGCCATGGCTTCTAGGGGCGGGGCAGCGGCGACCATAGGACGGGTCCCGGTGGCCTTCAGCGCGGTACGTTGGGTGCTGCCATAGGCAATCAACGCCACCTCGATTTGTCCGGCGTTAATGGCTGCTACCGCATGTTGGAGATGAGACAGGTTGGAGGCACCGCCGTGGACCGTTGAATCCAAATACCGTGGTGTGATCCCCAAATATTCGGCGAGCGCAAGGGTGGGCAGTGCTACCTGCGCGGTTGCCGTGAAGATCGCGTCGATATCACGCAGCTGGATTCCGGCATCCCTTGTGGCTTCGATACAGGCTTGGGCCATCACATCCATCGTGTCGCGGTGTTCGTCCGCACGGGTCGGGGCGACCCCGGTGCCAGCAATAACTACTGAAGTGCTCAATTTTCCACCAGCTTAATACTTGGAATCAGTTGTCCCTGGTCCACGGCGTCCATACCGCTGACCGTGCATTCAGCCAAGGTCAGTTCCACTGGCTGCCCGATCTGTGCTTGTTGGTTTCCCGGGCCCACCAGTTGACCGTAAAACCGGGTGCCGGTGTTCAGTACTTCGAATTCGCACAGGGCGACGGAACCTTCGTTGGAGTGGCGACTGATTGAGTAGATGGTTCCTTGGGCCCCACCGACCGGGGTCCAGCCCAGTGCGTCGGTGCCGCAGGCGGGGCAGGCCGCCCGCGGTGGCATGAAGACCGCAGCGCATTCTTCACAACGCGGGAAGACCAGTTCCCCTGCGGCGGCACGTCCAAGGTAGTGGCGTAGGTGTTTGTTCATGTTCATGGTTAGCCCCGTCCCAGCCAGTGCACAAGCTTGGACTCAACGAGGGCCAACGTGAGGTTCATCAGCAAACCGATGATGCCAATCAGGATGATTCCGATAAACACCGTTGGGATTTGAAAGAGCAGGGCGGCATTGTTGATCATGTAGCCAAGTCCCTTCTGCGCACCAACAAGTTCTGCGGCCACCACCACCGCCCAGGACAGGGCCAGCGCGACTTTCAGGCCTGCGAAGATGCTGGGTAGTGCGGCGGGAAATATCACATGGAAGAATTCTCGATACTTTCCAATGCCCAAGGTGGCCGCCGCGCGGCGATAGGCGATGGGTACACCGCTGGCTCCCGCTTGGGCGTTAACCACCGCATAGTTGAAGGCGGTCACGGTTATCAGGACAATCTTTCCGGTCTCGCCCAAACCGAAGTAGAGCACCACCATGGGAATGAAAGCGATCGGTGGGATCGGGCGGATGAAGGCCATGATCGGTGACAACGCTGCGGAGATCACCCGATTGGAGCCAGCCGCCAATCCGATGATGACACCAATCAAGGAGCCAATCGCGAATCCAACCAGGGTGCGGGTCAGGCTCGCGCCAATGTGCTCCCAGAGGGAACGACCCTGGTAACCATCTTGGAGTAGCACCCCGAATTGTTGGAGTAACGCTTGCGGCGACGGTAAGTAGTTCGGGCCAACGAGCCCGGTATTGGTGACCAAGAACCAGGTCAGCAACAGCGCGACGATGGTCGACACCGAGATCACCATTGAGGGAACGGACCGCAGTTTCTTGGCACGAGTGCCAACCACCTGGGGTTTACCAAAGGATGTGAGTGTCATTATTTTGCACCGACTTCAGCTGCTTCAATGTACTGGGGGTCAATGGCCGTGCGTAGTTGTACTTCGCTGAGCGCTTCTTCAATGACACCCATCTCTGCGAAGGTGTCAGAAGCCAGTTTGATTTGGGCGTAAAGCCCTTCCTCGCCGACCATTGCATAACGGTTATTCTCATCCAGCTGCTCTGCCAAGGTTGGTTGGACTGACATGTAGCGGTCGGCGACCTTGTCGCCGACTGACGCGGAAACGCTCAGGTGTTTTTGTAGCATCTGGGAGCCCAACTCGGGTTCGGCACGCAGGTCCTCCCACGCCCGGCTCAAGGCATGCAGCATCTTGGTAGGCACCTCGGGGTGCTCGTCTAAGAACTTGGCCCGTCCAGCGTGCATTTCGGGGCAGGTTCCGCCGCCGGGAACCCAATCCTGATCGAAGCCGATAATTTTGTTTCCACGTTCTTCGAGGTCAAAGAGGTACGGCGACCATGAGAACCCACCTGCTACGGAACCACCGGCGAAGGCGTTGGCATATAAGTTGGGAGTGATATCCACGGTGTCAACCTCACTGAGGTCCACACCGACGGATTGTGCCGCATAGTACGCCGATACCTGAACGCAGGTTCCGGTGGCCACACCGATGGGTCCGCTGTTGACCAGATCTTCGAGACTGTCGATGCCACTTTCTGCGCTGGCGACAAAGCCTTCCGCGGCCGAGGCATCGCCCTCCAGTGAGATGTAGCGCAGGTCGATGCCCTTGCCCAGCGCAAAGACCGAAGCCAGTCCGGTGGTCACCAAGTCCAAGCTTTCACTTTCTAGCGCCGCCAGCATGGGTGCGCCGGTTTGGAAGACCTGCATCTGCGGGTCTAGCCCTTCGTCGGTGAAGTAGCCTCGTTCCTCGGCTACGTAGAACGCTAGGTATGATCCCTGGGCGCGTCCCCAATTGAAGGTGATCGTGTCCTCATCGTCGGCGGCACCGCTCGATGCTGCCGTGCAAGAAGCCAGTAGGCCTATGCACGCCATCCCGAGGACGGCTTTGGTTAGAATCTTCCTATTCATTGTCTTGCTCCTTGCACTTCGAGTACGTACTGCTCGTCCACGGCAGCATCAAGTTCTTCGATCGTTAGCTGTTCCTCGATGACGCCAAGGGCCGCGAAGGCATCAGAAGCCAAGCCAAGTTGTTTGACCAGCCCTTCGGTGCCAACCATTGAGTAACGATTTGTTGGATCTGTTAGCTGCTCACTGGTGGGCTGGGCGGCAACGTATCGGGCCACGACTTCGCTGGCTATTTCCTCGGATATTGATAACCGGGAGGCCAGTGCCGCGACGGCCACCGACTCATCGTCCCGAATGTCCTGCCAGGCACGCTTCACCGCACGAACAATTTTGCTACCGACCTCGGGGTGCTCTTCGAGGAAGGCACTGCGTCCGATATGCGTTTCGGGGCAGCTACCACCGCCGGGAACCCATTCTTCGTCCCAGCCGATGATGTTGTGGCCGTTGCGTTCAAGTTCCACCAGGTAGGGGGACCAGGAGAACCCGGCGTCGATGGATTCGCTGGTCAGTGCGTTGGCGTATAGGTTCGGTGCAATATCCACCGCGTTGAGGTCGCTGTAGTCCTTGCCGAGGGATTCCATGGCGTAGTAGGCCGAGACTTGGGCGCAGGTACCGGTCGGCACTGCAACAGGCGCGCCCCCGGCGATATCTTCTAGCGTTGCGACCGCTCCGCCTTCGCGGGCCACCAGGCCTTCCACCGCTGCGGCATCACCTTCAAAGGTGATGAACCGGATGTCGATTCCTTTACCCAAGGCGAAGACCGTTGCCAGTCCCGTCGTTGCAATGTCGAGACTGTCGCTTTCCAAGGCGGCCAATAGTGGCGCGCCAGTGGTAAAACTCTGAAATGACGGATCCAATCCCTCATCTTGGAAGTAACCCTGGTCCTGCGCTACATACAACGCGAGGTAGGACGCAGCCGGAACGCCCCAGTCAAAGCTCAGAAGGTCTTCGTCGCCGGCGCCGGTCGGTGCCCCAGTTGTGCAGGCGGTCACTCCCAGCAGCGCCGAGCAGCCTACCGCCGTAGTAGCCATGGCTCTGGAATAATGTCTTGTAGGTCGTTTCATCGTGCAGTCTCCTCAGGGTCGGCAGGTCAAGCGGCGGCCCGAGCGGCCATAATTTCTTGCTGAACGGTCTCCAAGACTTGATGTTCCAGACCGACAAAGTTCTCTGACGTCAGAAATTCCAGATGTCGTGGCTTAGGCTCATTGACGGCAACTTCCAGACGAACCCGGCCCGGGCGGGAACTCATCACCACAACACGATCAGAGATAAAGATCCCTTCGCTCACGTCGTGAGTGATGAACAGGATGGTCGGTTTGAACTCTTGCCACAGTTCCAATAGCAATTGCTGCATCAGAATGCGGGTTTGGTAATCCAAGGCACCGAATGGTTCATCCATCAGCAGCACTTCCGGGCTTCCGATCAGCGCCCGGGCAATCTGCACGCGTTGTTGCATGCCACCAGAGATCTGGTAGGGGTAGTGTTTTTCGAATTTCCTGAGTCCCACCGCACGAAGGAACGTGTTGGCCTTCTCTTCATACTCTGCCCGTGGCATTCCCTGGCTCTTGACGCCGAACACGACATTTTCATAAACATTCATCCATGGGAACAACGCCGCGTGTTGGAATACCACGGCGCGATCCGGGCCTGGTGCGAAGATTTCATGTCCATCCAACAGCAGCGAACCAGTGCTGGGTTTGTCGAACCCGGCGACCATGTTCAGGGCAGTGGACTTTCCGCATCCGGTGGGACCGACGATGGAAACGATTTCTGACTGTTGTATTCCCAACTCGAGCTTCGAGATCGCGGTAATTTGCTCGCTACCCCTAGCTGGAGAGTCAAAGACTCGCGATACATCGGAGAAGTGAATCTTGTATTGAGACTGCGACATTGTGGCTCCTTCGGCCCTAACTCGACAACACGTTTCTTCGTACTGCTGACTGAGAAAGATACATTTAGATACGTCCTCAATCCTCACTAAAAGTGAATCTAGTCACTCATAAGCATTTACGCAAGGGGTTACCGGAAAAATGACTATTTCCCCGAGAAGACGGCGCCATTTGTCATGCTGAACATCAGAAACTTTTCCTTGCCCAATCGCCAAGCACCTAGTATAAGTATTAAGAACGTCTCTTAACGTATACATGAAAGGTTCACCATGCAGCTGAGCAAAGTTGAGCAGGAGATGCTCGATCAAGGCGGAGCGGTCGCGCAGGCGCTTCGCCAGCAGATTGCGGTCGGCGATTTTTTTGACGCACCGCATATGGTCGAAATCGCCAACGCCCACTTCACAGGGGATCCGGAGGTTTTCGGCGAAGCCGGGTTGGAGTATTTGGAGGGGTTGACGCTAAGTGGCGTTTCCTGTCGGGTGCCCACTACCCGCAATGCAACATGCGTCGACTTGGAGCAGCTGGAGTCATTCAATCAGCTAAGCCATCTCAGCGAGCAGGAACTTGAGGTACGCAGAACACTCACCAAATTGGGAGTTATGGTCGTCAATACCTGCATTGGATACCAGACGGTGTACCAACCGCAGTTGGGCGAACATGTGGCCTGGGGAGACACGGGCACCGTCGCCTACGCAAATTCGGTGTTGGGGGCACGCTCAAATTACGAAGCGGGCCCCTCCTCCCTCCTTGCCGGAATCACCGGGCGCACCCCAGCATATGGTTTCCATCTCGACAAGAACCGGGCGGCTCAGTATGTCGTTACCGTGACTGCCCCGCTAACGGATCCCGCAGATTGGGGAGCGGTCGGAGCGATGATCGGCTCTCGCTATCGCGGGTATGACAATGTGGTGGCCATTGTGCTGGAGAACGGCTCCTCACCGAACAGTGACGACCTGAAATACCTTTCTGCCTCAATTTCCAGCTACGGCTCCATGGCCATGTTCCATGTTGTGGGCATTACCCCGGAAGCATTCAGCCTTGAACAGGCAACACAAGGCCAAGATCCACGGGAGACTTCAGAAATTACCGCGAAGGACTTAGCCGAATTCCTAGGATGGGATGACACCGACATCCCAGATGTCGTGGTCTTCACTGCACCGCAACTCTCACTATTCGAGGTGGCGCGTCTTTCCTCGTTGTTGGAGGGGCGTGAGGTGCTGGACGGGACCACAGTTATTGCCACCACCAGCCAGATGGTGTACCAGGAAGCTGAACGTCAGGGATACATCGGGGTCCTCCTTCAAGCCGGAGTACGGGTAATCAAAGATACCTGCTGGTATCTTATGGATCCAGCCGGCCAACTCAGGGATTTTGGCTGGCAGACATTGATGACCAGCTCTTCCAAATTGGCAAACATTGTCAAGGCTCACGGCTACACCCCCACCGTGCTACCGGTAGCCGAATGTATCGTCCGATCAACCCGAAAGGTTACCCCATGACCAACCACCAGACCTCCGGACTTCAAATCAAGGCTTCCCCCAGCGAATTCATCCTCAAACACGCCACCGGCGAAAAAATCATTGCTAGGGCGCTGGTCAGCACCGCACCATTCAGTGCGCGATATGACCTGAACCGGGTCGAAGGAACCATTAGCCGCAAAGAGCACCCTTTGCGCGGACATCAGATTGCCGGACAAATCTTTGTGGCCCCTGGCGTACAAGGCGGAGTTGCCGGTGGATGGGCGCTACTTGATATGGGAAGCCGGCAGGTGGGATTTGCTGGCCTGATCCTAGGACGAACCAACCCGGTCATGGTCCAGGGAGCAGTCACCGCAGGAATACCCATTGCTGCGGGAATATCCGAGGCGTTCTTCGCGACAGTAAAGACTGGCGACTTAATCGAATTGTGCCCAGACGAAAAGACGGTGAGAATCCTCGAAGGCTAAGTACCCAGCCGGTTCCAGCATCGAAGCTTACCCACGGAATATACGTTGATTAAACGTTGGCTCCGGCCTGTTTGTGAAGAGAATCGAGTAGGTGGGGGTCTCTAACCCCCACCTCACACCACTGTGACATGCGGTCCCGCATCCGGCGGTTCGCAAGTGCCCTGCTTTAGCAATTCCTGAAGGGTTGGCCCTCGCCAGAACTTCCTCAGCCGATTTGGTCTTCGGCCATTTCCGCCGCGTTGTTCTTGGTGCTGCTATGGGTAGTCAAGAAATTTCCGGCGCCAAAACGACCTGCGGCATAGCCGGATTCTGAATTCCGGGCCACGGGGACCATGGGCCGGCGGCACCTCGACGCTGGCGCTCGAATCGTTCCAGCCGCTGGTCAACGAACTGGTCGAACACCGGGGCGCAAGACAGGCCGGCCGTGGACTCACCGTCCAGGGAATCAGCAAAGAGCACCGGCATCTGTTCAACGGCCTGTCCTGTGCCGCATTGGGGAGACTGAACGAGGCCTTAGCGACCCCGCACCTTGGCCATGGAGAAGATTCCGGGCGGGGTGCCGGTCATCACCTGGTTTCGTATTGATCATCGTCCGAGGCGTTCAGATCCGGGTCTTCTCCGATCGCGGGATCGTCTTCGTCGAACAAGCCGTCATCCCCTGTCACGTTGCGGGTTTCCTGCTCGATGTCCTCGTCCTCCGGCGGCTTCACCTTTCCGAGCAGGTTTTCAATCTTTTCCTTGGCCTCTTCGAAGAATGACATGATGCTCCTCTTCCTTGCGCACGGCGCCGATTCTGCCCTTAGCGGGATAATTGCGAGAATTCCACATCGGCTCGGAGATCGCAAGGAAATCCGGATAAGGAGGAAGTCTTTCTGGCTCTGCACTGGCGTGTTTCTCCAAAAAGGCTGAGATTGCTTGGCGATTGCCCCTGCAGTTCCTAGAGTGGGCATAGTGGCACCCGCCGCCGAAAAATACCATGCCGCACTTCGGAGGTCCATCATTCCAGAGCAACAGCCCGCCGTGCGTACCGTGGGATTGATTGCCGACCCGGGGATCGCTCAGGTGCTGGCAGGCAAGGTGCGCGAACGCTTGGAAAAGGAGTTGAATAACGAGGGGCAGGATCAGGTCCGCTGGTCGGTCAAGGTCGGCCCGCTCACGCTGCCGCTGGACGAATCTGGGCAGGTGATGCTCAATAAGCACGTCGGTGCGCTGCGTGAGAAGTTCGGCTGGGAATACATCATCTACCTCACCGATATCCCGCAATACGGGCAGGGCAAGCCGGTGAGTCGAAGCATCAGCCAGCTCCACGGGGCCGCGACGCTGGTGGTGCCGAGCCTGGGGATGGCCCGTCCGCGCAACCTCACCAGCTCGTTGGTTGACATCATGGGCGAATTGGCCAGCGATCGGAAGCCGATTATGCCGACGTCTCTGTCGGCTCGAGCCTTCTCGGTGAGCGGAAGCCTGGACGAGCCGAGCGAAGATGGCCAATCATCAACCAGATATGTCAGCCTCAAGGGTCTGCGTGGACGAATTTTCCTGGTCTGCGGAATGGTGCGCAGCAACAGGCCATGGCGGCTGGTCCCCCGGTTGTCCTCGGCCCTCGCCGGCGCCGCGGCCACCGGTGCCTTCGGCGTGTTCTACACCAGCATCTGGTCCATGGCCGACTACCTCAGCAGCCTCCGTCTGGCGCTGATTACCGTGGTCAGCATCCTATTGTTCGGGCTATGGCTGCTGTTCCATAACAGGCTCTGGGAACGTCCGCGCGGCAAGCACTACCGCGAGCGTCTGGTGCTCTACAACACCTCTACGGTGCTGACCGTAATGCTGGCGGCAGGCGCAATGTACCTTTTGCTGTTCGTCGCGCTCTTGCTCGGTTCGCTGGTGGTCATCGATCACGGATTCCTCGCCTACCAGCTGCGCCATCCGGTGGGCTTCGCCGAGTACTTCAACCTCGCCTGGCTGGCGGCGTCGCTGGGAACCCTGGGCGGGGCCATCGGGTCGAGTTTCGACCAAGTCGAATCGATCCAGCAAGCGACCTTCAGCCAGCGCGAATATGAACGCCGGAATATGGATTTCGGTGTGGACGGCAGCGGAACGCAGAAGCCTTGAATCACGCCGGCTGCGCTGCGCCACTTGGGTACCTGCCCCGGACGGGTCGGCCACAGGCCACGGACAGGATGTGGCAAACGCAGAGGAAGCCTGCCGCTGGCCCCATGAACCATTGGCAGGCTTCCTCCGGAACTTCCGAGTTGCCTCGGAGTTCTACCCCCTATTTATCCCTCATTGCTATTTGCTGACCCAGTGGTACCCGCTTTCGTTGTGCTCGGAGACGTCGATGCCTTCGATCTCGGTTTCGGCCGAGACGCGCCACGGGGCGATCTTGTCGATGACCGTGGCAATAATCCAGGTCATGGCCGCCGAGAAGAGGATCACGACGAGCAGCGTCATGAACTGCGCAAGCAGCTGGCTCAGTCCACCGCCGTAGAACAGGCCGCCGGCGTGCTCCTCGGTGGGCAGTGCGAAGAAGCCCAGGTACAGGGTGCCGATGATTCCGGCGACCAGGTGGACGCCGACCACGTCGAGCGAATCGTCGTAGCCGAGCTTCCACTTCAGGTTGACCGCCCAGGCGGCACCGGCACCGGCAATCAGTCCCAGCAGCAGGGCAGCCCATGGGGACAGGTCGGCGCAGGATGGCGTGATGGCCACCAGGCCGGCGACCAGGCCGGAGGCGACGCCTACCGAGCTCGGGCGCTGCCCGCGCAGCTTCTCAACCAGAATCCAGCCGAGCACCGCGGCGGCCGGAGCACCCATGGTGTTGATCCAGATCAGCCCGGCCTGCTCGATGGTGGTGGCGGCACCGGCGTTGAAGCCGAACCAGCCGAACCAGAGCAGTGCTGCGCCCAGCATCACCAGCGGGGTGTTATGCGGCTGCGGACGGTCGTGGAAGTTGTGGCGCTGTCCAAGCTTCAACGCCAGGACAAGGGCTGCGATACCTGCGTTGGTGTGGACCACGGCGCCGCCGGCGAAGTCGATGGCTTCACCGAAGAGCTGGCCGAGAACGCCGTCCTCGGAGAGCAGCCCGCCGCCCCAGATCCAGAAGGCCACCGGCGCGTAGACCAGCGAGACCCACAGCGGCACGAAGAGCAGCCACGGGGCGAAACGGCTGCGGTCGGCGATGGCGCCGGAGATAATCGCCACCGAGATCAGCGCGAAGGTGCCGGAGAACCCGGCCGCGAGCAAGCCGCTGGGTTCGGTGTTCTGCATGGCGATGTCGCTGAACGGGTTGCCGATGATCCCGGCGATGGCCGGCTCCCCGGCCGAGAGCGAGTAGCCCCAGAGAATCCAGACGATCGCGCTGAGCGCGGCCGCCGAGAAGCTCATCAGCATCATATTCACCACGCCGGTCGAGCGGGTCATTCCGCCGTAGAACAGGCCCAGTGCCGGTGTCATGAGTAGAACAAGCGCTGCGGCGATCATTATCCATAGGCTGGCTGTATCTAACTCCATGGGGTCCACATCTCCTCAAAGGTGTTAGGTGTATCGGTGAGTGAATCAATTGCTTTCAAGTACTAATTCTTGGCCACCGATATTTCGCCGGCCTCCACCTTTGGTTTCGGGGATGTGACATCTCACCGGTTGGCGTGACGTTTTGTTCTCTTCGGTGTTTCCGGCAGGTTTCCGGATATTTATATGCACGCTGAACGAGCCGGCAGCTGCGTGTTGCAGCTGCCGACCCGACGAATTGCGTTTAGCAGTACTTAGAGCCATACGTTGCTTACTGCTTGGATCTGGGGACCGGTGGTTGAACCGAAAATACTGGTTTCATAACTCGGCGAGCCGGAGATGATCGCGGCGGAAGCGCGTTCGGCGTCAAATTACCGTGTAGTAGCCCCCGGCAGTCAAAGACAACCAGCAATGCAAAAAATTGTTGGACCGGTCAGGAGATCTTTTATTGCCACTCAGTCGCGGGTGTGAGTTTCAGAGCATCACATGTTTCCGGAGACAGTCGGCTTCTGCGCGGCGACCAAAATCTAAGCGAGACTTGGCATACTTGAATGATGGACCGAGATCTTCTTACTCCGGATGCTTTGCACGTCGCCCCGAGGTTGCTAGGAGCCTTATTCTCCGTGGATTCCGCCGAGGGGACGGTGACTCTTCGCATCACCGAAGTTGAAGCGTATATGGGCTTGGGCAGTGCTGGCCCGTATGATCCCGGCAGCCACTCGAAGGATCGCCGCACCGAGCGGAACTCGTCGATGTTCTTAGATCCCGGGCATGCTTACGTGTATTTCAGCTACGGAATGCACTTTGCGATCAACTTCGTCTGTTCGCCACAAGGTGCTGCCTCAGGAGTTCTGGTTCGTGCAGGTGAAATTGTCGAGGGCGCGGAGATTGCGCGCGCTCGCAGGCTTGCGCGAAGAGTAGACAGCAGCTCGATATTCGCAGATACCCAGCTGGCTCGGGGTCCAGGAAATGTGGCACAGGCGTTGGGGATTAACCGCATTGATCACGACGGAAAGGACCTTTTCGCCGCGCCGTTCCAGCTGGAAGAACCACGGAAAGTGCCAACGCGCATCTCTGTCGGTCCGCGGGTAGGGGTGGCAGGAATCGCAGGTGGTCCCGAATTTCCCTGGCGGTTCTGGCTACCAGGAGAACCTACGGTATCTGCCTTTAGACGTGGCAAGAATGCCCCGCAATAGCACGGCGATATTCTGACTCCAGTCCGCGGCCCTTCGGCTGGACCTTCCTACAGTACTGACCTGTAAGCCAATTCCCCATGCGCGTGTCCAGGACCTTGCACCCGAAACCCGCAGTATGTCTCAAGCCCCGAGGATCTTGAGCTCTGCGGATGCAATCGAAGCTCAGGGCGCTAGGCATAAGCCGTTGCAAGCTCAACTGCTTCACTCTTCTGGATCAGTCGATTCTGGCCGCTTCGCAGATTTTTCTTGAGCTGACGAGTCTGGCGTTTTGGACTTATCGGACTTTAGCGTTGGCAGCACGTTTGAATCCGGCACTTTAAGCAGCGGCGCGGAGGCACTCGGACTAATCTGCGTTTCCGGGGTCACCTTAGGAGGCTGACTCGGCTTCACGCTGGGAGTCGGCTTTGCGGATTGCTTTGGCGCTTCGATGCTTGGAGCTGATTCCTTGGGCGAATCACTTGGAGATTGGGTCACCTTCGGTTTCACCGTGGGTTCTGCTGACTTCTCCGGAAGCTTCGTAGGAGAGGGAGTCACACTCGGCGACTTGCTAGGGCTTTGAGTTGGCTTCTGTTCTTCACTCTGGCTCGGTGAAGGAGAAGCTGACGGTTTAGCCGAAGGTGATTTGGAAGGCTCTTCCGACGCTGACGGAGTAGGTTTCGCTGACGGCGACTTCGAAGGCGAAGGAGTTGGTTTGACCGACGGCGTCTTCGAAGGCTTGGTGGATTCCGATGGCTTTGGCGAAGGCTTTGCCTTTGGCGTGGGCTCCGATTTCGGCTCGGGTTTCGGCACCACGGGGGTGTCGTCCTTCGGCACTACAACGTCAGGATTCTGTTCCTTGCGCGATTCCTTGCTTTGACGGTCGTCATCATTTTTTGAAGGGCTGTTTTTGCCGCCTTTAGGAGCGCTCTTGGCATCTACAGTCAAACGCGATGAATCGATCATCGCCTGACGTTGACCAGGGATCGATGGCAGATACAAACGTGGATCGGTCCAGCGCCCGTTGACAAGTACCTCGAAATGCACGTGACAGCCTGTGGAGTTGCCGGTCGTTCCTGCAAGCGCAATGACTTCACCTTGCTGAACTCTTTGACCCACCTTGACCAACAGCTTTGAGTTATGGCTGTATCCAGTTTGGACATTATGCTCGTGATCGATTGTCACGCGCATTCCGGAGTGCCCCGCCCATCGAGAAACGGTGACGGTTCCCGATTCGCTGGCGTAGACAGGCGAGCCGCAGGAGATTGGATAATCTTGGCCAATATGAATCTGGTTGCCAGGTCCCGTCGGGTTGGCACGCCACCCGTAAGGGCTGGAAATACGACGCGTCGTCACTGGGTGCATGAGTTGCAGGTTTCCAGGGAGCTGCCCGACTGAACTCAGCCTTCCCACGAGTTGCGCCCTTTCAGCGGGTACTTTCGTATCGCCTTGAGGCCTCTGGTTGACCGTGGCGTTAGAACCGGAGTTCTCGTCCGCACCGTTTGCTTCCCAGACATCGAGCGGCATGTCCACGGGACGTCCGTCGATGGCCAAGGCTTTGCCCGATCCCCCGAATATGGCCAGCGGTGCAAACTCGCTAACGACAATTGGGTAGCTATCTAGGCTACTGGCCTCCAATGAGCCCACCACTGTTGGAATGGTTCCGCTTCTGACTTCAGCCGGTTGGGCGAATAGCGGCCAGCCGAGTGCTCCCGTAAGACAGAGCGCGGACAGCGCAGAAGTTCCCCAGAGTACCAACGGTCTTTTCCGCTGAACGACTCTGTGTCTGGGCAAAAAATAGGTCACATGATGACGACGTTTCACAATAATCCGGTCCCCCCAAAGCACGAATTGATTGTAGGCTTCAAGACTATGCCGAATTCGAAAAGTAATCTAGATGTGGGATAAAATAATCCAAATTCCTACTCCCGATAAGCGGGTTTGAATTTAATCGCTTCAGATCAGAGGCACACATTTCTTCCTTTCTTGGGAATAAATTTTCACGAAAATATGCCGCATCACCTAACGCCAACTCTTTGGTGTCAAAATCGAAAATCCTGCTATATCTGGCAGGCATTGCGAAAACCAAGTAGTTGCACATGCCCACACATGGATTCTCCGAGTTGTTTACCATCCTCGGGCGCTCCTCCGTGAAAAGGATCAATTCTTGCACTTCTTACTTCACTTCTTTACAGGGTTTAAAGAGTAAAAATAGCGGCCGTATGCCGCGTTGCTAGGAGGAATTCTAGTAGATGGTCACAATTACGCTTCGATTCCTCTAATTCATGTTCAATCTAGTGATTCATTGGGATACTTCGAATATGGAATATTTTCGCTTGGGGGAAAAGATACTTGCTGCGGTTGGCATGCTTGCCTTATGCATTTCGACTGCTTCGTGCACAACTGGACCAACTTCGGATGACGGCGAACCGAACGCGCAATATAGCGTTAGCCCTTCAACCGCGAACACCACGAGTACAGACCCAACCCCGGAAACAAGCAGACCAGTTGCCACGGCGACAGATCAGCCGAATCTGACACCGAAAGCCAGCGCGACACCGACTTCTTCAACCACTGAGCCGGGAACAATAACTGGTTCAAATCAAGGTGAAATTTTCATCGACATCCAAGCTAGTCCAATGCCGCCGGATGTTAGGTGTGAAGGTTTTGCGTACAATTCCGATGGCGTGAATTCAGGCGGCGGTGCTTTAGTCGGTGCAACGCTAAAGCTTGGCTCAGTTTCCGCCACTGTGCCCACGCGGGTGACCCTGCTCCCTGGCAATTACGAGATCAGTATCGACTGTTCATTTGATAGCAGGCGTTGGAGCGGCAATAGTGAGCAGACCTCGGTCGCGGGCGGTCAATCCTCGGATCTCCAGATCACATTGAGTGAATCAAAATAACGTAATGTGCTTTTGAAGTTCTTCGGATTATGAGTCCAGGATTTCACCAACGGCAACTGCCGCCGCGGGTTGGTGTCCACACCATCGCAATGGAGCAGATACGGCTTCCTACTAGTTATGTCGCAGATCTGCCGACAGCTACGATGGGTTCTACGGAGCCAAGAGACTAATTTCGGCTTGGTGAACGACACAAACGCAATGGCTCTCAGGATTCGTCCCTTTCCATGACTCCTGAATACAGGACTTTTAAGTAAGCGCCTGAGAGAATATTTTACGGAGCTCACTGCAGTTCGGCTCAGCTTTCAATAAAGATCTAGGTTTCAGCCCAAGTCCATGGGACGTGGATTCACGAAACACCAAAAATGAATTTATTGCTGACGGTTCTTGGTTAGGCTGAAGATTAGAGACCGACATGCAACCATCTGTGAAAGTAGCTGTGATGATCAAGGAATACCCACCGGTTTCGGCAGAACATTTGATCAGTGTTCCTGACAATTACAAACCAGGTGCCCTACCCACGTTGATGGTGACTTGGACTGTTGACGAAATATTCGGTGGAATGACGAAGATGTGCCTCGACCGCGCCCATATTTTCCATGAGCGCGGAGTTCCGTCTGCCGTTGTGACATTTGCTCCGAATCCAGACTTCGAGGTGACGCGTCGGGCGCTGGTCGAGGCCGGGAAACTCAACGCGAATGTGCCCATCGTCAACTTGCATGAGTATTACGCCCGGCATTTTCCCGAGGACGCCGCCACCGGTTTCAAAGCCAGTGACGTGGACGGATTTCAATGGGTAGATGCGGAAGAGATTCACCGTTCTGATGACCAAAGCCTTTTATCCCGAGACTTCACAATTGATGCTGAGCCGGAACAACGCTGCCGGGAGTACTACCGCAGAGATGGCAGCCGCTACATGGTTGACTGCACGCTCCCGCAGCTCAACGATTCCTCCAAGAAAAGACGAGTCCTGCAGTTGTTCAGCCCAGATGGTTCGCCCGTCGCGGAGTTCCCAAGTGCTGCCAAATTGTACCGCCACTGGCTCTCGGAGATCATCGGTTCTGCCGACACCAACCTGATAGTCGATAGCAAATACTCAGCCGCATTCCTCGGCGTTTGGAAGCATCCGTCAGCAGTCAAACTGTACGCATTCCACAGCACACATGTTGCGCCCAGGCAGAATCTCCTTACCGGCAAGCTGACAAAATCGCACAGCCCCATCATTGAACAGCGCCAAGAGTGGGATGGCCTGGTCTTTCTCACGAAGTCGCAGCGAGATGCATTCACACGCAGGTTTGGCAACGACACTAATTCCTTCGTGATTGGCAATCCGACAGAAGGTCCTGCCTCCTATCCCCCAGCTGCTGAACGGGATCCCAAGAAAGTCGTTTACGTTGGCCGGCTATCAGCTGGAAAGAATGTCAACGAAGTCATCGATATCGTCCACTTGCTGGTTCAGTCCGGTGAAGCGGTGACTTTGGACATCATTGGCGATGGCGTACAGCGTGAAGCCTTGGAACAGCAGGTCCGAGATCTGGGTCTCGAAGGAGCAGTCAATTTCCTGGGCCACATATCCTCGGTTACCCAGCATCTGCAGAAGGCAACCGTCCTATTGCTGTGCAGCAGCTACGAAGGCCAATCGCTGGTGATGCTCGAAGCCCAGGCCAACGGTTGCATCCCGGTGACTTACGACGTTGATTTTGGGCCACGTGATGTCATTGAAGATGGGGTGTCGGGCTACCTGGTGCCTTTCGGAGAGAAAGACAGCGCGGCGGAAACCGTCTCGCAATTGTTGAAGGACGAGAATTTGAGGGCCAGAATTTCCCTTGAGGCCTTCAACCGCGCAGTGAATTTCAACAACGAGTCAACGTTCAACAGGTGGCAGCAGGCCCTGGGCGATACCCGACGCAGCCGGCAAGTGGCCCAGATGCTCGCTACGATCAAACCGGTTCTCGAAGGCATCAGATTCTGCGTCGATGGAAATCTAGAGCTCATGCTTGCGTGGGATGGTCTTCAGCTGGAATTCGATGCCATGGAATTACTGGTGGCTCCGCGAGGAGCCGCTGGGTTAGACACTCAGGCCGTGCTCGAGGCTTCGGCCAATGGGAACGGAACAGCAACGTTCACTATCCCAGGCAATATCCGTACGAATACCGATGCGAAGGAACCGCTGGATCTCAGCGTCCGGTTGCGCTCGGGCGATGCATCAGCCATCTTGCGGCTGGGTGTTCCTCAGGGCCACAGCCTCAGTCCATATCTGACCGCGTACGGAAACCTGAGCATCAAGTAGCCTCACATCCGAACCCAGCAAAAGGCGCCGCTTGCAATGTGTGAACATTGGAAGCGGCGCCTTTTTCATTCTATTTCTGGCTGGTTACTCCTTGATGCGGGTCAGCCCTTCTACTCGACCGGAGCTGGCTCGGGGGCCAGGTTGGTCGGGCTTGGGATCATGTTCGTCTCGTTGGAGTAGGCCGTTTCGGCGGTCCCTTGATCATCGGTGTATTCGATGGCCAAGCGGATGAACTGATTTTGCTGCCCGGTGGTTACCAAGAAGCTGGCCATAGTCGCTCCGTCGCCGGTGGCTCCGTCGATGTTGCTCCAGTCGCCACCTTCTGTCCTCTGCTGCCAGGTGTAAACGCCGCCTGGCTCTTCGAGTACGGATTCGGCGCCATCTTCATCCGACATCTGGGTGGTGATATGCAGGATATCTCCAACCGAGGCTGTCTGAGGAGCAATGACCGGACCGACCGGTTCGTCATTCACGTTGGCTACCGCTTCGGTTCCTGCCGAGGCGATCTGCTCGTGAGTGCCGTTGCCGTCAATGTAGGTCACCAGTACCCGGACCGGTGCGCCAACTTCGGCGTCGGTGAGGGTGAAGGTTCCGGACTCATTCGTCTGGGTGGTGACCCAGGCGTTGGAGAACGGATCGGTTCCGGCTTCCACGAAGGACTGCAGCGAGAAGGTGAAATCAGAATCGATGCCGTCGAGGTCTTCGACCCCATCGGCGTTCGTGGTAATCTCGCCATTTTCGGTGATCGGATCGGTGATGCCAAGCACTACCTCGCCTGTAGCCTGTCCACAGGTTTCAGTGGTTCCCAATGGCAAGCAGACGACTTGGTCATTGAACTGAATGCGTTCAATGTTCCGCAGTACGTTTGACATCTCTTCGCCTTCGAGAGTGTTGACTACCTTGACCACATTGTCTGCCAGCGCGGAGACCGTGTAGTCTTCCTCGATGCCTTCAAAGACCACCGTGTCGATGTTCTCTGATTCGTTCTCCAGCTGAAGAACTTCGCGAACCATGTGCAGTTCGCTTGGGTTGATGGTGCCGTTGAGCATCCGGGTGCTGAAAGCTGCAATCGAATCCTGGGACTCGACGGCTCCGCCCTCTGGCCGGTATTCAACACGCACGTTCAACCAGGCATCCCCGTCGACGAAGTTGCGTCCGTCGCGCGGTTCGATCAGATCAGAACCCGTGCCTCCGAGGAGGATGTTGTTATTGTGATCCCCATCGTAAGTGGTCGGGTCGTCCAGGAGGAACGGACGTGCGTATTCAGGCAAGTCCCCGCCACCGAGCAAGTCACGCAATCCGTCAATCCGGTTCAGGTGATCTTGGGTCAAATGGTGACCGTAGCCGATCGCTCCGCCGGCAGGATCGAAGGTGAGATCCACACCGCCTTGCGAACCGCGCAGGATGTCGTCTCCGTTCCAACCACTGGTTGCTTCGGTCTGCAGGAACCTGTCACGGATGCCTGTGATCGACTGCGGCATGCCAACGATAAATCCCATGTCGGCATTGACCAGTGTCCGGTGGCCCTTGTAGCTCACCCAGTCGAATCCCAGTACTCCCGAATACCTGTCGGTGGCTCCACCGGCAACCATGATGTCATCTCCGCCTTCTGCGTCGAAGTCGTTGTTGCCACCACCGCCGATGAGGATATCGTGCCCACCGTGGTACAGGTTCGGATCATTGAACATGGTATTACCCATGTCACCTTGGAGCAGGTCGCCGTTGCCGCCGTTGCCCTGAACCCAGTCGTTGCCCTCGTCTCCATAGAGGATGTCCGAGCCGGTGGAACCGAGCAGGAAATCATCTCCAAGGCCACCGTGTGCTGTGACTCGATCCTGGCCGCCGAGCATGAAGTCGGTGCCCGAACCGCCAAAGGTGAGGTCCCCGACTCCGGGCCCTGGGTTCAGCACATCGTTCCCTGCTTCGCCCTGCAACCTGTCTGCGTCGCCGAAGAGGTCGGTGATGATGTCATCGCCATCCCCGCCCATGATGGCATCGTTGCCGTCATCGCCTTCGATGCGGTCATTGCCGCCACGACCCCAGATGGAGTCATCGCCCAGTCCGCCGCGGATGCTGCTAGCCTCGTTGGTGTCCTGGATGACAATGTGCTCTGCTCCGGTGAAGCGCCAGCCATTTGCTGCCGACCCGGTGAGCCCGGCGGCGTTCAGATTCTCCTGCGTATCCGAGAGATCGAACGTCAGTTGCGGTGCGGCAAAGACATCATGCGGCACCTTCTCTGCGGTCGTGTTGCGGATGACCAGCTGCGAGAGTGAATTCGCTTCCAAGGAGTGGAAGAGCGTATTACCCAGGTTGCGGGTCAAGTAGTAGAACCTGTCACCATTTTGCAGATCCTCCAGTTGCGCCTCGAACACGTAGTTGAACGTGGAACCGAGCATGCCACCGAAGATGTATGGCTTTTCTGCAAGTCCACCCATCCACAGATCCACGTCGTTCAGTCCCGTTTCAGCTGCCGGAAGAGCCATATAGGCTGGATCAGCAGCCAATACTGTGCCGGCTGCGCGTTTTGCCTCCAGCGTATCCACCCCGGTTACCGACTCATGTGTTGAGTAGGCGGCCAGGAAGTTGCTGATTGATTCCGGGTTCTTCATTGAGAGCCTGAAATCTTCCCAGCTGGCGTATGGCTCAAGCTGCGAGTCACCGGATTCATTGAAGAACGTCTCACGAGCGGTCTGCATTGAAGGAACACCGGTCTCCCTTGCTCGGGCAAGGTTGATCGTTGGCAGGTCCAGTGGCAGACCCAGCAACTTGTTGCGCAGCGTGTCGGTGACAAACTCATCAACGCCGTTGGCCGTTTGATTGGCCAGGCCCTTGAGAATGCCGCCGGCAGATTCATCGGCAGTCAACGGAGTACCGTCTGGTGCCGTGGCGAATGCTTCAGGATTCAAGAACGCATCCAACAGTGGCATTTCGACTATCTGCCCGTTGTGTTCACGAGGAACAGTTTCACGCAACATGGAGTGCCCGAAGCGGTATACCGCGTGGGCGAATTCGGCCCTGATCGATGCATTGATGCCCGGCTGGTATGAATTCTCGTTCAGCACCGTCGGATCGATCGAAGGAGCGATACGGCGAGCGAATTCCTCGAACACCAGGTGCTGGTACTGCATTTCAGTCATGAAGCGTCCTGCTTGGTACAGGCGTTCACCATAGTTCCAGAATCCATCTTTCTGGAAACGCTCCAGCAGCTCGGCTGGCAGATTGTTTTCCAGTTCGTCACGGATCTGTTCTGTCACGCGGTTGTGCTCGGAGTGGAACACGTGGTGCACGGAGGTCAGCCCGATATTCTCGTTGCCTCGACCGTCACCGGTGATGTAGTGGTTTTCCAAGGCTGTATTATCGTAGCCCGGGATCTGCGGCCCATCCGGATCTGCGGGATTATCAACCAACAGCGGTGTCGCGCCATGGGCAATATCATCAAGGAATGATGCATTGGCCGTCAGCGCGCCGTCGGTGGATAGCGGAGCAGCGCGGTCACCGGACCGCATTCCATCCTCGAAGGCAAGCTGTGCTTGCCCATTGGTGCCCAAGACCAATCCACCATAGGGATCGGTGTAAAGCAGCGGCACGTCCAACACATCGAAGTCATCCAATTCGATGCCCAATACAGTGCGAGCCTGATCCTTGACATTCTTCCAAGTTGGAAGGCCTTCTCCGCCCTCACCATTGAGGATCTTCCCGGTTGGTACCGGAGAATCATTGACCAAGACGTACTCACGCATGAATGCATTGTGCGAAGCGTGCGAACCATAGGTTTGATTCTGATCCACGAACGGAGTGGTGCGGTTGACGTGTTCGCGCTGCCCATCGGTGTCATCGATCGTGGCACGGGTCAGCGTCAGGAAGTTCGTGTTGGCACCTTCCACGTACAGTGGATCATCGGGCTTCAGTGGAACAACTACGGTTCCGTTTCCACCCTTGGATACGAGATCCAATCCGTGATCGAAGAACTGACCGAAAATGGTGAAGAGGCTCGTAGCCGAAGCTGAAAGTCCCTCATCAGTCGCGATATCCGGGATCATGAAGTTCGAGCTGCCAACTAGCGGAGTAACCAGATCATCCAAACTGGTAGCTACTGCCAGATTACCGCCTAGGATCACGATCCTGGCCGGCTGCAAACGGTTGATCTCAGCCTGAACGACGTCCGGTAAGGTGCCGTTGCGTGGAACCAAGAGAATTGGTGCTCCTTGGGTTCCCGCGACGGAAGCAACTGACAATGCGTCAGGATAGTTCGCATTAGTGGTCAGGTAGACGACTGGAACCGGCGGAGTGAAATGTGCCGCTGAGATCATCGTTGCGGTCTCAACCGAGTTCGCACCACCAATTCGTTCGGTGTCCCAGGAAGCAGCCAAAGTCGACTCAACTGCGGCGGACACTGCTAGTGGGCCACCGAGCACGACGACCTTTGCCGGGTTCAATCGAACTAACTCGGCTTGGACTACTTCCGGAATGGAATCTCGCGCTACCAGCAACACAGGTGAATTATCGCGAGCTGCTGGCGCTGCGACGGCAAGCGCATCCTGGAAGCTTTGTCCGGTGGCGATGTACACGGTATTCACCGGTGCATCACTGACAGGATCGGGATGAGCGTACTTGCTGATCTCGACTGCCGTAGCAACTGAACTAGCACCCGCGATTCTGCTGACGCCACCAGGAGCGTAAGCTCCGAGCTGAGTTGCCACATCTTCGCTGATAGCAAGTGGGCCACCGGCGATAATGATGTTGTCCGGGCTAAGCCTTGTGAGTTCTGCTGCCGAGACCTCAGGAATGCTATTGGTGTTAATGAGCAGCACCGGCGCACCTGCGGACTTGGCAATAGCACTGACCGTTAGTGCGTCCGCGAAGTGATTAACGCGGGCGATGACAACGGTCGATACTTCGCCAGGGAAGTTCGCTGCACTGATTGCAGCGGAAGTTGCAACGGACGATGGACCGAATAGCCGCTCTGACGAGCCTCCACCTTCTCTACCAGCTCCCTCAACTCGACCAGCAACAGCGGCCGCAGCATCATTGCTTACGGTCTGATCAACAATCAAGTTACTGATGGTTCGTGGTTCGGAATCATAGACGAATCCATCGGTCTGAGCGTAACTCGTTTGGGCACCAGGTTGATTGCTGTCATTACCCGGAGCAAAGGGTGGCGTGACTTCGGCCTCGTTGTACTCGGCGTCCAACAGACGAGGGAAAACCTCTTGTGCCGTACCATATCCGTTCTGGTCAGGCATGAGGTTGTTCCACCGCCCATCAACCGTTCGCAGACCAAATGGTAAAAGCGGCGATCCAACACAAGGATCCCCGTCTAAATCAAAGTGAGTTTGCGTAGGAATATCAAACGTGGCAGTCGATTTGCATAGCGGAGACGAACTCGCATCCGCAAGCGTATCTTGAGCGTGAGCCTCAGAAATCTCGATTTGTTTGATGATGAATTCAAGGTCTCCTTGTGAGACGTTGAAATCCTGGCCTGGCGGCGGTGCTGCGACTGCTGCAGGAACACCTGTCATCGCCCCAGAAACAACCATCGTGACGGCTACAGCCAGTGCGCCGATTTTGGCGCCCGGAGATCCGGGCGCGCCTCTCTTGCGTGGCATCTTATTTCTCCCCAAAGAAATGGTCCAGCGCTATTCGCCATTGGACCAACGAGCCCCTGGCGTGTTCCCCCAAATATTTCCCCGCTTGGGATCCCACTCCCGAGTTGGCTTAACTATCATCGAAAATTCACTTTAAGTAAATAGACTTCTCAGGATTGTATGAATATGATCCGAATAAATATGTCAGGGTCGCTAAAAGATGAAATTTATCAACTAATAAAAAGGCGAGAAATCAACCAGAAAGCAACTTTGTTCCTTTCACCGGAAACATGGCAACCCGCATCAACGATCTGCGTTGATCGATTGTTACGCCCGCTCTCGTAGTAGCCGTGAGTACGTTTAGTGGCTCCCGGTCAGAAGTCCGACCATTTGATGTTTCGCCTTATCGTTGTATTCGATGCCATCAAAGTCACATGCACTAAAAGGGCTCTTCCCAAATTCCGCTAGTGCACGAGCAATGCTTTCCACGTCGTTGGCAACCAATTGTCCCAGTCCGCCTTGCAGAACACTGCGTGGACCCACAACATCCACACTAATCACCGGCAGATTTAGGACTAACGCCTCAAGAACGACAATCCCTTGCCCCTCATAGTCCGAGGAGAACGTAAAGCAATCAGCATGCCTCATATACGGATATGGGTTTGATGAGTACCCCAATAAACGTACGGAATCTTCAAGTCCCAACGCGCGCACATGGTCTGTCAGCTGATGAAGTAACGTCCCTCCGCCAACTATAAGCAGCCGCAGGTCCAGACCGGTCAATCGCCTTGCGGTATCCAGAGCATCGATCAATTTTCGATGACCTTTTTCAGGCGAGAGCCGCCCAACAGTTACAAAGCAGCTACTTCCAGATTGCATCCATGCTGCGACTTCGTCATCCAAAGGCTCTTGAGACTTAGCCAGGATCTCATCATTATTGATTAGATTGTTGGCGTATGTGAACTTTTCTTCTGGCACCGAGAAGTCAGCAGAAAGGTTATTCTGGTTAACTTCATGCGCACTCTCAGAAACTGAAATCAATCTATCGAACGATCCATATAGGCTAAACAGCCTGGTAAGACCGTTAAACCGGGTTTTCTGCTCCATTAACATATCGCTATGTAGCATTATTTGACGCTGCAAATCCTGCTTTCGGCCTGCGGCCAAAAGCGAGGCCCAAAATACCGAAAAGCCCTCGAAGCACAACGTGCTATCAAAACTTGCTTCGCCAAAAATACGCCGATATTCTCTCGAAAAAGCAGCGAAATAAATGTCCCTAAAACGCTCGTTACCCACGAAACCATGTTTGCTGAAGCGACTCAGCACATACATTTCTTCGATATTTCCAAGGTGCCGTCCAACTCTGGCTAGTGTCTTAAAACGATCACGGGATTTTTCAAATATTTCCGCTCGTTTCGGGTCACCATAGACCGCACCTGGATCAATAACAACTGTGATCTCAGGATCACTCAGATCGAGACTACTGATGAGATTACTAAAGGCAGATGTAATTCCATTTGGAATAAACGATCCTTGATAGACCAAAATCTGCTTACGGCTGGAATTCAGCTCGACTTCGTGCTTCGCATTGTCCTCAAAGAAAAATTCGATTGCTCTTCTCGTTGATGAGCCATCTTCCAAAGCCCAGAACTCCTCATGCGCCCATTTTGCCTTTTCACTTTGGACAGGAATATCCAGAGCTAGACAGTTCCGCACTTCATCTATCGAGTGACATACGTGCGAAGGGAACTCAGACAGCTCAAAATACAATCCGCGAGTTGATCGATATTCAGGCTCGTCAAATACGTACAGAATACTTTTTCTGCCAGTCGGTAGGAAATCGAAAAGGATACTCGAGTAATCTGTTATGAGAACGTCTGTAATTGAAAGCATGTCGTTTGTGTCGACATGCTTTGGGACCAAGTTAAGGATCGTGGTAGAAAAAGAAAGTTGTTTCTCCACCATCGTATGCCCTTTGAAGAAAACCCTGCGTCCAGTTTCTGCGAGGGCTTCTAGGTCTGACTTAATTTGTTCGACGTCGACCAGCTGCGACTGTAGGTCACCTCGCCAAGTTGGCGCATACAAAATGACTTCTTCCCCAGCCAGCACCCCCAGTTCAATTCGCAATTCAGCTTGCCTATCCGCTCGCGACTCCACTATCGTGTCGACACGCGGATATCCGGTTAAAGCCGCCTTTCCGCTGAAAATTCCTTGAACGTCGTTGCGTTCGATCAATATGTCAAGCGTGTGTTGATTCGGTGCAATAATGTGCGTCGCATGAAGCAAATTCCGGGCCGCATTCTTATGATCCAGAGTGCCTGTCTTAATATCACGGCCAAGAGTCTTCATTGGGATTCCATGCCATGTGTTAAGGTATTTTTGACCAACTCTCCGAGAAAAATAAGGAGCGAAAGTATTATTATTTATGAGGTATTTCGCTGACGCCAGCACACGCATATATCCGGTCGAGTTCCGCTTCAGAATAATTACGTTAGGGTTGCCTCGAATTTCATCGGGGATGGCCTCATCATCCGCCACCGCCCAAAAGTGCATAAATCGGCTATAAGTCTCATGCGCAGTTAACTCACGGAATAACGCCAAAGGATTACATCCGACAGCCTGTCCTGCATTCGATTCGTATAAGATCCACTCTTCTTCGAGAAGCAAAGTGTCGCAGAATTCGGCATAATGAACATTTCTTTTTGAATCCAATGATTTCAAGTACGGCGTTTCGTCAATACCGAAAGGACGTCCAATAATTCTAGATCCGATGAAAGCTTCAGCAGCCTCGAACGGTAAGTCTAGACTTAGAAATGACTGCGCCAGGTGAACATAATATTTTGCAGTGTGATCGTCAGCGCGCAGTACAGCGTCTTTGAATGCCTCAGTTGCTAAAGCAAACAAGCCTTCTTCTGCCAACGATACGCCCGCATCGAACGAGAGTTCTGCACTCTGGATTCCGAAAACTCTACGCAGCGTCTCTTTCTGTTCATCCGCGTTGATGGTCTGAAGATCAATTATTCTAGAGCCAGGCGCGGTTTCCGACGACTGTGAATCTCCGAGTGCATTATTTGTGTCGGACTCGCTTGGTGCTGGCATCACTTCCCGATGGAGCCCAAATGCTTCACAAGCCTCATAGTCTTTTCCAGATTTGTGCAATGACAGACCGAGTCGATAAGCCCAATATTTGTTCGATTTGCCCAACTTCTCCAGTGCCCGCCTATAGGCAGCTGCCGCAGAGTCAAAAATTTCAAGTCGTTCGCATACTAGCCCTAAGCGGTAGTGCCACCCCGCACGTTTCGGATCCACGAGTACGGCAACCTCGTAAGATGCCCTAGCTTTCTCCCATTCATAGATCCGTTCATAGCAAAGACCCATCCGATAGTGAAGTTCGGGTACCGCGGCGTTCCTATTAATGGCGCGTCCGTACCACTTCAAGGCGGATGTATAGTCTCCTTCTGCTTGGAAGAAGACACCAATGCCGAGTTCACTCGAATTAAGAACTTTGTCGTTCGCAATGGCAATCGCGTACTGAAGTTGAGCTTCTTTATGGCGCGCTAATTGCTCCAAGGCTCGTCCATGGTAGAAACTGTTTTTCGCATTGGGCGCAGTTTCGGGCTCTAAGTTTGCTAAAGCATTGACGACGTCCTCGTGTCGCTCCAGTGAAACGAGAACTTGTGACAATTGCTTGCGCCAAACGGCATTCGTCGGGAACTGTCGAATTGCGTGCTCAAGTACCTCAGCAAGCATCCACAACTGATTCGTTTTGCGTACAAGCGCAATCAATTTGTTATGGTGCGCCTCGACTTCCGGCGCAATTGAGATTGCCTGTCGAACAGCGGAAATAGCTTCAGACGAGTTACCTAATTTTTCCTCACATACGGCAATCCGGTAATGCCAATCAGCATTTGAACCGTTGATTTCGATCGCTTCATGATACGCACCAACTGCCTCCGACCAGTTTCCCAACTTTTGTTGGGTGAAACCGTATCGATACCAGTAATGTGCGGAGGGGTCTACCTGAACGAGCTGTTGAAAAGCCTCAGCCGCGATGTCGAAGCTCTTTATCTGGATAGCTGCGTGTCCCAGTCTGTAGAGGTCCTCGGGAAATTCATTACCGTTCTCTGAGACCAGATTCCGGTAAAGGTCGATTGCCCGATCCCACTCACCAGATTTCTCTGCTAACCGCGCGCGTATACGCTTCGATGCATCCGACAGAAAACTCATTACTCTCCCCAGTTTCACGGTCTAACGGCGTATTTCAACCATTTCCCGAACAGTCATCAAAGTATACCCAAAAGCAAAACATTGCTTTCACAGATTAAAGATATTCACCAATAGTTGTCGCTCTTCCCCGGACTCATTCGTTGCAACGGCAAGATCCATAGCACGATGTCTTCAGGCTGCTCGACGGTATTGAAGCGAAAGATACTTGGTGAATCGCTTAGACCGCAATTCTACGATTATCCCAACTTGGAAAATAACGCCATCTGCCGCCCGCAAAGATAGTCAAGTTTTCTTTAGATCGATTCAAATATAGGTCTTCCCAGCAGGAATTTCGATTCCGGCCAGTCCAGTATTGATGAGCCCAACTACCGTCCGCAATGTTTGTTGTGAGACATGTGGGTGATCAGTGATGTTTGGGCTATTACTAATCAGAAGCTGCACGCGCAACGGATCAATCCTGGTGCAATACTCGGAGATCGACGGCCACAAAGGGGAACCAGGAGAGGAAACCACTACTAAGTTTTCGGATCTCGGATTCAAGCCACCTGTTGTGCGGTCGAGCAAGCCGTCGAAGGCGGCTTGTTTGCGCTGAATGAAGATCGACTCGCTAGTCCAGTGGCTGTCGCTATAGCGACGCTCGTAATAATCGTCGTTGATAACTGGGTCAACGGAAATACACTTCAAACCCGAAATTAGCCCATGATAGAGGGCCCCGGTACCGCCTTTGGAAGCGCCGTAAAGTACAGTTCGAGAAGAAGCAACGTTCAGCTGAGAAATTGTTTTGCCAATGAGCCTACTAACTTTCGAAGCAGCGTCAGGATCGTAGACTGTTGGCATATAGAAGCCTCCTACGACACCTCCAACATCTGCAATTCTCAGTATGGCGGTTGTCTGTGGAACGTGCTTTGACGCTGACTTGAAATTCTGTTCGAAGTACCTCATCAGCGACGACTTGTTGTAGACGTCCGCCATAGATGAGAAAATAACAAGCAGCGATTCGGGAGGAGAACTGGCATCTGATTCCAGCGTATGAATAAGGCCATCCTCGGAAACTTTGTATTCACCCGAACGTACCTTGTGCCATAGGCTCGGAATTTCATCCTGGCGTACGAATTTGGTTCGGGTGCCAGACGCCTCATAAGCATGGAATCCATTGACCGCTAGTGTGGATACCAATCGCTTAATCTCAGGATTCTTCATCGATATTTGGATCAAGTTTGACTCTTCGTCGGAGAAGACGCCATGCTCTACCTGAATATAATCAATGTTTGACAAGGTCTTGATGGCGTTGCAAGTTTCAGTAAGATTTTCACGTTGAACGACTAGGCGCACAGTTTTCTTATCTAAACGAATCATGCTTCCCTAGGTGTTTATTGCTCTTGACCTTATTAAATAAGGCAATCCATGAGATCGCCATAGCTTCTTGGGTGAATTCCTCGACTGATTGTATTGAATTCTCCGAAAGATCGCTAAGTAGTTCTCGATCGATGATCAGTTTGAAAGCTGAAGATACTAGATCAGCGCTATCGTTCATATCTACTATGATCCCATTGACCATGTCACGAATGAGCATTCGAGGCCCATACTTAAAATCGTAGGCAACAGGGACACAACCTTGGGACAATGCCTCCATGAGCGAAATCGATTGACCTTCATACTGCGAAGAAAATAGTCCTACCTCAGCCCGAGCGTATTCGTTCAACGGCTCCTTAGTGAATCCCTTAAGTTTGATTCGATCTTCCATTTTAAGACCTATGATTAATTCCCGTAGCTCTTGCTCAAGAGGCCCAGTTCCCCAGATTTCTAGCTTCGCTTCTAGCTGGTCTGCAGCCAGACGGGCGAACTCGCGGATCACCACTTCGTGTTGTTTTTCTTTGGATAATCTACTCACCATCACGAACAAGCCAGGCTCACGAGGTATTCTGCGACGGACTTCGGATTGCTTGGCATGGGCGTGAGGTATTACTTCAACGTTCGGCGCACCAGTTGATTTCATAAGATCAAAACGCTGTTGAGGAGTCAGGACAACCAGAGCATCCATCAACTTAAGGTTTTCCAGAGTCTCGACAAGTTCTGGCTTCACGGGTGCACCATACCGGTGAGGATTGCTTAGGTGGCTACTGTGAAGAGTGTAGATGACCCCGCAGTTATTCGTGATTCTCAGTTTTTGAAGTCCACCAAACATGAACGCGTACTCAGAAATCAGGACGGAATTCTCGACCAAATCAGGCCGAAAGTTGCTGAGCCAATAGTGGATTAGCTCACCTCTGGACGCAAATATTGTTTCGTTCATTTCTGAATCATAGGCTCTGATCCGCCCGATATATTTGCCCGGAGATTCGTCCAGGAGGTATCTCCGACCCGACTTGGTGAAGAACTCTTCGGCCTCAAGATCGTTAGCCTGATTAAACCAAGCGACCTTTATTTCTAAGTTTCCTGAGTCGAAAAAGGATCTCTTATACCGTTTTCCGTTACGAAGATGGTCCGCAAAAAGGACCTGTCCAGAGAACGCCTCGTGCATAACGAATAAGACGTACTCATCTTCTGCGTAATATCTTACGACGTCTGCACTCGAATCATCTGGTACTTTTCGAAGCCCCGATTCATACCCTTCGAACGTTTGAAGAGCATATGGCGAAGGAGAATTACCTGGATCATCGCGAGATAAATCCTCGTGCAGATTCACTACAGTTGTATTTTTCAACAACATTCCATCTAACCTGAGTCGCTCGACTTCGAATCTCAGATTGGGCTGCCAAACATGAACCAGAAGGCAAGCCGAAATCCCAAATCCCGAGAACCCAGAAGCTCTGTTAAGTACAGATCTAACCAGTCCCGTTGCATCACGGACTAGAGACCCAGGCAGCAACATTGGGATAGGTGTTGAAATATTCGACGCTTCAGGAATCAATTTAGCTCCAATAGAAACCAACATGTTGAAGCAACCAAAGGGTGGATGCTCTTTAGCTCTCGCTCGTGTCCAAATTACACTAGTCTGGCTTCTGAGACGGGATCAGCGTTGTTCGAATATCAATCTGTGAGCGTTCAATTCCGAGTTGCATGGAGGTAATTTTCATTGTCGTGATACCGACAGTGACCAAGTCACGCGCGCCACACTGCAACTTTCGTCCGCGGCATTTCCCGGTCGTAGAGCAGGATTGTGACTATCACCGTTCCCTTTCGCATCTGCTAATCAACAATATCTAGCATGGCGAGTTCCCAATGTCCCTAAGACTCCCATGAATGAAGATCACGATCAAATGTGAAACTCTCAGGCGGACGTTAGTAGCTCCAAGTCCAGCCACCGGACTTCTCGGGGTCATACACTATTTGACCAGTTCCGTAGGGTGAGTCGAGCATCAACCTGCCATGGTCAACATCGCCGGCGATAGTGGACACGGTCTTGGGGTAGGAACCATTGCGGGAGTTCGGCGCGAACCGTCCTTGCCCGTCGCCTTTGTCGTAGCCCAGGTGGTTGCTGAGCTCTGATTTCAGGCCGCGTTCCAGCCCTGCGCGGATGATCTGCTGAATGAAGCCGTTTTTGCCGTCGAGCTGGATCTCGCCTCGGTCAATGAAGCCCATGAGTTCGTCAAAAGCACCTGATTCCTTCACGGCGTCCATGGATCCCAGGGCGGCGATTTTCTCGGCGATATCGGAGGCGTTTTCCACTGTCTGTTCGGCCTGGTCTTTCTGGATGGTCATATTGTGTTTTCCTAGTCTCTTTCTATCAATTGACTAGGGGTCTTACACAATCCATCTGACAGGCTCTACGAGTTTTCAGATACTGTGTCGCAGACCAACCCGCAGACCAACCCGTCTTTGAACCCCATTTGAGCTGGCTCCAGTTGCCTTGTTCTTTGCCGGTGAGTTTAACGACGGTCCCCTTGGACATGACGCCCAAGGAATCGGAATTCGTGGCTGGACTTTTACGCAACTTCAGATTCACCGTGGTGCTGGTCTCGGTGACTTTTTTCAGGTATTTCGACGGTGGAGCGTGTTCGGCTTCATGCCCCGCGCTTTGAATCCGTACGGACATGACCGGCTCGACGGCATGCGCCGAAGGCGTCAGTGACAACGGTGCCGCCAACGCGAGAAAGCCAACGATTGCCACAACACGTTGACTGAATTTAGGTTGTTTGCGCATCAGAAAAACTCTCCACCCATAACCACCAAGTAACCGATTTATTGGTAGCGATTAAATAGAGAGTACCGCCACGATTCTGATCATAGATAGAACGGCGGCGTCCTACAAGTCTTTTGTCGACTGTTTGTAATTTGTTCATCCTTGCAAGCGGGATATCTGGTCAAACTGCTACGAGGCCAGTCACACAACGTGGTTGATTCACCTGCTGGTGTGGAATTACGCCAAAGATATAGCTGTGGGTCGCGTTTCTTCCTAAGAAATGCGACCCACAGCCATGTTCGGATGCTTGCCGCCGAGCCGTACCGGCAAGGCCTTGGATTGGTTTTACTCTTTGTTCGAGGCGAACAGCTTGTCGTTGTCCAGTGCCGCTTTCAATCGGGCATCCAGTGGTGTGGCCAGATGCGCGGCCATGGTCTGCGACAGATGCGAGTGATCCCAGAAGGCGATCACCCCGCCGATAACGCCGTGGCATGTCTCATCCCGGCAGAATTTGTCATTCATGCTCAGCGCCACAATATTCGGATCGTCCAGGGAATTCACCGCGTCAACCTGTGGATCCATGGGAATCCACTCTTCGGCCGCGCCGCTGCATTCGCCCAGGCGCTGCTCATTTTCGGCCACGCAATCGGGCAGGTTGTCCACGGTGCTTCCGGGGAATGGGGTATCGCGGATGACCGCGACCTGCGCTCCGGTGCCTTCCCACTCGCGCAGGGTCTTTTCGAATGCTTTTTTCGCTGGCTCTGCGGACCCTGCCAGATCTTGCCCGAGCACCGGCAGCGACTGCCGGCTCGATGAGATGACCAGGTCGTAGTCCTCTTTCTCGATCTCGCCGGTGACCCACCCGGCGTACTCGGTGCAGCCATCGATGGAGGCTTGCTCGTCATAGTCCTGCGGCTCGCCCATCACGGCGCAGCGGCTGATCAGGTAGGTATCCAGTGCCCACCCGCGTTTTTCTGCGATGGACTTCACTGCGGGGACCCACTGCCCGGCATGCGAGTTGCCCACGAGCGCAACCTTGATTTTCCCCTCGCCGAAGCTGCACACGGGACGCTCGGCGTAGTTGTCCCCTTGGCCGGCGAAGCAGTCGTCCTGGTAGATATCGGGCTTGTCCTCCTTGGCCATGATGGGCGCCGGAGCTAATTGCTGATATCTGTCCGGAATGCCCTTTTTGGCCACGCATTCATCCGTCAGCCCGTTGGACGCAAAGCAATCGACGCCAACTTGGGCGCTAACCCGCTTGACGGACGCGGAGATGTCCTTGGACTCCTCCATGATGGCGCCGCTCATCGAATAGAACGCGCCGGCGGCCAAGGCCAAGGTCGCGGAGCCCGCAAGCAAGAATCGCGGCGCGCTGAAATGCTTCGATACCTCGATGAACTTGCGGAAACGGACTTCCACGAGCTTCTGCGTGAGCACCGACAGCACCAAGGTCAAAGCCAGCGCACCGAGCTGGGCCGCCACTCCAAAATCTGCCACCACGTAGGGGGCAAGGATCAGTATCGGCCAGTGCCACAGGTAGATGGCGTAGGAATTATCGCCGAAGAAACCCATGAAGCGGTTTGCCAGTAACTTGTTCGGAGACCACTTGTGTGTCGAATGAGCTAGCAGCAGCAGAGCGGTGCCAAGGACCGGAAGGAGTGCAATGTATCCGGGGAAAGGCATCTCGCCGTCGAAGCTCAGCGCACTGAACACGATGGCCGCTAGCCCCACCCAGGTGGCCAGCATACTCAGCACGCTGTTCTTTGCGGCGTAGGCGCGCTTGCCCAACGCAGCGACCAACGCGCCGGCGGCAAATTCCCATGCACGGGTGAAGGTCGAGAAATAGGCGGTACCCGCATCATTGGCCGTAGCGTACATGGAATACCCCAGCGACAAGGCGAAGATCAGCCCGACGCCGGCCACGGCAACGTTGCGCCGGTTCCATCCCAAACGCACGGCCGCCATGATCAGCGCGCCAATGAGAATCGGCCAGACCAGATAGAACTGCTCTTCGCCCGAGAGGGACCAGAAGTGCTGGAAGGGGCTTGGAGAATCCGCCTCGGCCAGATAGTCGACCTTGGAGGTGGCCAGATACCAGTTCTGGAAATAGAAGGTGGCCGCGATGGCCTGGAATCCCCAGTCCTGCCAGAGGGTGACCGGCGCCAGCAACCAAACTCCGACGAGTGCACTGAGGATCACCAGAAATGAGGCGGGCAGCAGGCGCTTGACGCGGCGCATCCAAAATTGCGCTACGTCCTTGAGGTTCTGCGGTGGACGTTTGATCAGGTGCGTGGTGATCAAGAATCCAGAGATCACGAAAAAGACGTCGACCCCGACAAATCCGCCGGGCAGGGCGGTGGGCCAGAAATGATAGAGCACCACGATTCCCACCGCGATGGCACGCAGCCCTTGGATGTCCCCACGGAAAACCGCCGGTTTGGGTTGTGGCGCGGACGCGACAGTCTTGGTTTGCTGCAGGCTCACGTGCGGCGGGATCCTTTGTCCGGGGATAGATTCGCAAGGCAAGACGGGGTATGCGCGGCTTGCCAACGTAGAAACGGCCTCGAATACTCGAGGCCTACTTTTCATGTCTATCGATCTAAGCTGAACAAAGACTGAACAGTTACCTAATCTTAGCTTGACGCGGGAGCGGCTTGATCTGCATCTATATATAAACTTCCCTACCCATCGGTGCATTCAAGGTGGTTGTTGCCCATCTGCATCGATGGCATTGTGACCCAAGGCTCAGCAAAGTTCGGTAATTGCGGGCAATAGTAATCGGCGGTGCGCAAGCATTCCCGGCAGCATCGGCATCCGTTGCTGGCTAGAATCCCCAGGTCCAACCGCCTGTTTTCTCCGGATCGTAGATCACCTGGCCTGAGCTAAACGGCGAATCGAGCATCAGCTGACCGGTGACCGTATCCCCGGCTCCGACCGCAATGTCCAAGGCGTTCGGCACCTCGCAAGAATAGGAAGCAATGGTATCCAGGTCATAGGTGATGTTCTCGTTCTCCCCCTGCGATACCCCAAAGACCGACGCGTCCAGAGGCATCAAGGCAATGTCCTCATCCACCGCGGCTGCTGCGGAGGCATCTAGGGTTGCGCTGATGTCGAGCAGCAGGAAGGTGCCGTTTTCGGGTTCGAGCTGTTGACCGAACCCGCGAAGTTGGCAACTCTCCAAGGCCTGCACCTTCCTGACCGTGATTTCGAACGAAGGCGCCTGCTCGCCTTCGACGGTGAGTTTTCCAGCCTCGCCAAGTTTCTTGACCACCTGTGATTCGGAATCCACATAGACCTTCTCCCCGGTCTGCGGATCGGTGGCTGCTACGTCTGCAATCTGGTGTTCCGCGGTATTGCTGGCCTGCGCCGGAGGGCCGTCGTTGGCGTTGGCCATGAGCACTGCGCCGGTGACCGCGCCGGCGGCGAGCATTGCACCGGTGGTGAGTCCGATAACCCGTTTGTTCGTGTTCATAGTGCGGCCTTTCGGCTTGAGCCGCCGGCGGGCGGCAGGGTGATGATCCTGGCTAGGAGCGCTTGAGGAAATCGCCGGAAGAAATAAACCGGCCCGAGTTCTTCACGACCTTCTCGGATTCGCTCGTGGTCTTATAGGTCCACGACTGCGAACCGTCTGTCATGCCGACCCGCTGCCTGGTATACATCGGCTTGCCGTTGTACTTCAGTTGGCTCTCGTAGATGTCCAATTTCCGGAGCATCTCCGGTCCGCGCGAGTCGGAGTACTGGAACTGTTCGTTGACCACCGTTCCACTGCCGTTGGTCAGAAAGGTCCAGTTGGCGTTCCATAGTTGATACAGCGAAGACCGTGCAAAGCGCTGATCCATCACCTTCTGCTGGAATCCCGCCATCAGGTTGTAGGCCGACTGTCCGGTGCGCAGCGTGCCGTACACGGCTATCGAGTACGGTCCATCTTGGCGGAGGTCATAGGATTCTTTGACGTAGCCGGTGCGGCTGCCGTAGTTCACCCTGACCCAACCGCCTTCGGCCTTGCCGGTGACAGTGACCTTATCCCCCTTTTTCAGAGTAGTCAGGATGCTGTCATACGGGTCGCTGCGCGGGGTCTTGCGCAAGGGAGCATTCTTGGAGCCAAAACAACCGTAAGGCGAAACGGAAATGGTATCCGGGATATATCCGGGAGGCTTCATGCGGTTGGTGACCCCGGTCCAGACCCAGCGGCCGTTGTGCAGGATCTCGTCCCGGCGGTTTGCCGAGCTCCAGGCGCCCCAACGCACCTTGGTGCCGCGCGAGATGGTTCCGACTTTGGTGTCGCTGGATTTATCGGCCTTGTTGTAGGTGCTTCCGTTTTCCTGTGCGTAGCGGTACTGCGGTGAGACATACGGCCTGTCGGTCACCGAACTCCAAACCCATTTGCCGCCGACCAGGATTTCATCGCGCCGGTTTGCGGAGTCCCAGCGCCGATATTCGTATTTTTCGGAGTGGTGGATGCGGCCAACGACCCTCGAGTTGCTCTTGTCCTGATGGGAGTAGATTGGGCCGCTCTTGTAGACGTAGCGGTACGCTTTGGCGGGGCGCACCTTGGTGACCTTGGAGGATGGCACCCAGCCGTAGTAGTAGGCCGTTTTGATTTGGGACCACGAACCGCTGACGTTGAGCAGGCTGACCTGGGTGCGGAAATTAACCCCGCCAATCGCACGGTTGTCATTTGCTTCCGCGAAAATCTGGGTGAATGAGGTCATGTACCGCACCGATTCGTCCTTGGTATAGGTGCGTGTTTCCAGATATTGGCTGGCTGCCCATCCGGTCCGGGATCCCCATTTCAGCTGGCTCCACGCACCGTCTTTCTTGCCGGTCGGCGTGACGACAGTTCCCTTGCTCATCACCCCGTAGGAGGTGGAATTCGTGGTCGGCTGGGAGCGCAGGTTCAGGTTGACCGTGGTTCGGGTCTCGGTGACTCGTTTAATGTATTTGGAAGGTGGCGCATTTTCGGGGTCGAAGGCGCCGGTCGCTACGCGGATAGTCTGTGCTTGGAGGCCAGAATCCACTGAAGCGGCGGAGGTGGCCGGTGCGGTCAACCCGAAGGCCAGCATGGCGCACAATGTCACCCACACCGTCAGCGCGTTGCGGGGTTTGAGATGTTCAGGTGCCATGAAATGTTCCTCTGATCCCCGCGCCATTGCGGGAGTCCAAGTTATCCGGCTGCGCCAGCTGAGGTCGTGCCGGACCTGTGGCCTTCGATGATAGGCCTCTGCGGGCGTTAGTACAACACTTATAGCTTTAAGTTCATATTGAAGAGGCCAAAGCTGGTTAATGCAGAAGGCACCTGGCGCCGTACCTAAGTACAGGGCCAGGTGCCTTTTGCCGGCGTTCGAAGATCAGTCTTCGAGCAATGCGTCCACGAATGCTTCTGGATCAAAGGGCGCCAGATCATCCGGGCCCTCACCCAGACCCACGAGCTTCACCGGAACACCGAGCTGACGCTGGATGGCCACGACGATGCCGCCCTTGGCGGTGCCGTCAAGCTTGGTCAGCACGATGCCGTTGACGTTGACGACCTCGGAGAACACCTTGGCCTGGGCCAAGCCGTTCTGACCGGTAGTCGCGTCCAAGACGAGCAGCACCTCATCGATGGTTGCCTTCTTTTCGACCACGCGCTTGATCTTGCCAAGCTCGTCCATCAGGCCGACCTTGTTCTGCAGGCGCCCGGCGGTGTCGATCATGACGATGTCGACTTCCTGGTCGATGCCGGCCGAGACCGCTTCGAAGGCTACGGATGCCGGATCCGCGCCGTCGATCTGCGAACGCACGGTGGGCACGCCCACCCGGTCACCCCAGGTAGCCAGCTGCTCGGCGGCTGCGGCACGGAAGGTATCCGCCGCTCCGAGCAGAACGTCCTTGTCCTCGGCAACCAGCACGCGGGCGAGCTTGCCGATGGTGGTCGTCTTGCCGACACCGTTGACGCCAACCACCATGATGATGCTTGGACGGTCCGGATGCGGGGCAGGCAGGTAGCTGCGGTCCAGAGTGGGGTCCACCAGCTTGAGCAGCTCTTCACGGAGCATTGCCTTCACCCGCTGCGGGTCGCGGCTGCCTTCAACCTTCACTCGCTCGCGCAAGGCGTCCACGAGTTCGAGGGCTGGTTCGGTGCCCAGGTCCGCCAGCAGCAGGGTCTCTTCAATCTCTTCCCAGACGTCCTCATCAATCGAGTCCTGGCTGAGCAGGGCCAGCAGGCCCTTGGAGAACATGTTGTTCGACTTGGTCAGGCGAGCGCGCAAGCGCGCCAGACGTCCCTGCACCGGCTCCGGAACATCCAGTGCCGGGGCGGCGGGAGCCGCCGGCGCAACGGGAGGTTCTTCGGTCAGGACTGCGCCAGCTGGGCTCTGCCCCTCTGCCGGGGTATCGCCTGGCTCGGCTGGGGACGCGCTGGTTGGCGTATCGTCTGCGTCGCGCTCGGAAGTGTACGGAGTCTTGGGCTTGCGCCCCTTGGCCACGAACGCGATGACACCAATGGCCACCACGGCGATGACCGCGACAATGATAATGGTAAATAATAGCTGATCGGTCACGAGTGAAATTCTCTCATAGTCTTGCCAAGCCGATGCTCTTAGGACCCGCACGAGTCTTCGGTCACCAGTTGAACGCCGGCTCGCCAAGACGGCATAGACTTGCTGTGGCCTTACCGCCAGCAGTTTTCATTGTCCTCAAGAAAGGTCTCGCCACGCTGTCGCGATGACAGTTTGGAACCGGTCACCATGCCACGTCAACGTTCGTCTAAGCCACGTCCGCCCATCCCCCGTGAAATCGGGATCCTCTTGGTCGCAGCCTTCATCATTGCCTTGGGCTTCGGGCTCATTGCACCGATCTTGCCGCAGTATGCGGTGAGCTTTGATGTCGGCGCAGCCGCCGCCAGCGTGATCGTCAGCATCTTTGCCTTTACCCGGCTGATCTTCGCCCCGGTCGCGGGCGTGCTGGTGGGCAAGCTGGGCGAACCGCGCATCTATGTCACCGGCGTGCTGCTGGTTGCGGTCTCCACGCTGCTGTGCGCGGTGGTCCAGGATTACACGCAGCTGCTGATCGCGCGCGGGCTCGGCGGCTTCGGCTCCACCATGTTCACCATCTCGGCCATGGCGCTCATTGCCCGTCTGGCACCGCAGGAATCGCGCGGCCGGATCTCGGGCATGTATGCCGGTTCCTTCTTGCTCGGCAACGTGATCGGCCCGGTGCTGGGCAGCCTCTTGGCACCCTTTGGCATGCGCATCCCCTTCGTCATCTACGGCACCGCCCTGGTGATCGCCGCGGCCGTCGTCTATTTCGCGCTGGGACGCCGGCGTGACCTGGACAAGGACCCGGCAAAGAACGGCGCCGCCTCCGCGGTGGAGGTGGTCACCACCCGCGAAGCCTTGAGTTCACCGGCCTACCGGGCGGCCCTGGCCTCGGGCTTCAGCTATGGATGGCTGGCTTTTGGCATTCGCACCAGCATGATTCCGCTCTTCGCGCTGGCGGTCTTCGGCGAGGACCTCGGCCCGAAGGTCGCCGGCATCTCGCTGGCCATCTTCGCCGTCGGCAACGGAATCGCGCTGATCTTCTCGGGCAAGCTCACGGATCGAATCGGACGAAAAATCCCGATCCTGGTCGGTATGACGGTACTGCTCGGCTCCATTGTGGCCATGGGCTACTTCACCTCGCTGACCGGGTTCATCATCCTCTCGGTCTTGGCTGGTTTCGGCGGCGGCATCTTGGGCCCAGCCCAGCAGGCGGCCGTGGCAGATGTCATTGGCTCGGGACGCAACGGCGGCAAGGCGCTGGCCGGATTCCAGATGTTCACGGACCTTGGGGCGATTATCGGCCCGCTGATCGCCGGGGCCATGGCGGATGCCATCAGCTATCAGGTGGCCTTGAGCGCTTCGGGGGCCGCTTGCCTCGTCGGCGTGGTCGCGTGGTTGCTGGTCCCCAAAACCATTCGCCCGGTTGCCGTTGACGCGGAGAACGCAAACCAAGGCAAATAACTGAAGTCTCCCGGACCCGCACGCGGAACAGGGCGACTTTCGTTTGTCGGTTTTATAGACTGTGGGGAATCACCGCTGACACACTCGCATTCCCTACAGGAGATTTTATGCCTGAACACCGTTGGGCAGGCACACGCCTGCTTGCGCTATCCCTGGGGGCGGCATTAGTTTTGCCGCTGGCCGCCACAGCACCAGCCGTGGCTCAACCCGCCGAAGAAACCGCCCCTAGCGCTTCGCCCTCCCCCACGCCATCACCGGGCGGCTCCGCAGAGCCGGATACCCCCGAACCTTCCGCGCCAGCAAGCACCCCTAGCTTTGCCGGGTCTGCAGCCAAGGCCATTGAAGACGGGCTAGCCAAGCGCACCGATCTTTCGGCGGAGGAACGTATTTCGCTGGCCGACCTGGCCCTGGATGCCCTCGGCGAAGATTTCATCGACGCGACCATGGGCCAAGGCCAGAAGCGAATCGATGAGTCCGGGGATCCAACCGCTCCGACGCTGGCAGAGCTCGCAGACCTCGCGCAAGAGGTGGCCGACGATACCGGGCAGAAGGAAGAGCTGGACCTCGCGGTGCCGGGGTCGCTCGAAGAACTGCGCACCTGGCGCCCGCCGGGGACATTGGGAATCGACGTCTCCCACCACCAAGGGACCGTCGACTGGACGCAGGCCTATAAGAATGGTGCGCGCTTCGGCTACATCAAGGCCACCCAGTCATGGCCTTCCACCCTCTTCAAAGATCCAAGGTTCAAAGCGAACTACGCCGCTTCGCGCAACGCAGGAGTCATCCGCGGCGCGTACCACTTCGCCATGCCCGCCCACTCTTCGGGTGCCGCGCAAGCAAAAGAGTTCCTGGCCAATGGTGGCGGATGGTCAGCCGATGGCAAGACCATGCCACCGCTGCTGGACATCGAATGGAACCCATACTCGGCCAAGGCCTACCCGCAGGGCAAGGGCGATGTCTGCTACGGCATGTCTCCGGCCCAGACGGTGAACTGGATCAAGAGCTTTGGCAGCACCATCAAGGCTAGCACCGGACGCCTGCCGATGATCTACACCGCCCAGTCCTGGTGGGATAAGTGCACCGGCGATTCCGAGGTCTTCAAGTCCTGGCCGCTGCATGTTTCAGTCTTCCCCACCGCAAACGTTCCCAAGAACCCACGTGAGCTTCCCGAAGGATGGAAGACCTTCAGCGTGTGGCAGTATTCATCGAATTCGAACCTCATTGGCAGCGCAAAGAATGTGGATGCCAATGTGTGGAACGGGGACCTCACCTCGCTGCGTGACTTCGCCAAGAACACGCGCAGCACCCCTTACCGGATGGTGACCTCATATCTTGGCAATGCGGATGTGTGGCCTACCCGGCTGGAGCCCGTACGCCTCTACGGGCACCGCTGGTTCGATACCCCGGTGGCGATTTCCAAGCGCACCTTCCCGTCCTCGGCATCCACCGTGGTGATCACCTCCGGCGAACGCTTCCCCGACGCCCTCGCCGGTTCGCCCCTTGCCTCGTTGAAAAATGCGCCGCTGCTCTTGACGCAGAAGAATTCCTTGCCCTCTTCCGTGGCCGCCGAACTGAAGCGGTTGAAGCCAAAGAACATCGTCGTCTTGGGCGGTCCGATTGCCATCAGCGAGAGTACCGTCAAGAAGATTAAAGCCTACGGCCCGGTGACCCGAATTTGGGGCAACGACCTCTACGACACCAGCGCCTTGATTTCCAAGAATTGGAAGAGCTCCAACCAGGTGTTCCTGGCCACCGGCGAGCGATTCGAAGACGCGATGTCGCTGGCAGCCGTGGCCTCCGGACGCGAGGCCCCGATGCTGCTGACCAAGAAAGCCTCGGTTCCGGCGGCAACCATTCGCGAACTCAAGCGCCTGAAGCCAACGCGCGTGTATCTGGCCGGCGGCCCGCTCGCCATCTCCGCGAAGGCCGAACGCCAGGTACGCAATGCGGTTCCCAACGCGAAGGTGATTCGCTACGAAGGTGCTACGCGCTATGACACGAGTGCGCTGATTGCCAAGACCTTCTGGCCTAAGGGTTCACAGCGCCAGTTTGTGGCCACGGCCGACGATTTCCGGGACGGGCTCACCGGTGCCGTGATTGCTTCTTACAATGATGCGCCCTTGTTGCTGACCAAGAAGAGCTGCATGCCCTCTTCCGTGGCCAGCGCCATGCGGTCCATGAAGGGCTGGACCAATGTCTTGCTCGGCGGCCCGGTGGTGCTGGACGAGACCGTGGCCTATAAGAAAAATGGCCAGCAGAATATCTGCTGACCATTTTAGCCAGGTAGTACCGAGAGGCTCGGCGGGCGTTAGCCCCGCTGGGCCTTTCGTGTATCCACGCTCAAATAACCGTAGGCGGTGCGGTAGACCCGCACGCCCCCGTGAACCACTTCTCCGGCTTCCTCCGGGAGGCTGATCCGGCGGCGGTCCGTCTCGGAGTAGTGGACAAGTGCATTGCCCAGGCGCGGGATCTGCGCTATCAGCGCGTGGTGCGCGAACTTCGCGACGTACGTATGGGAAGCGGTCGCTACCAGTTCGGCGTTCACGGTAGTTTTTGACTCGCGGTCTTCGAACAGCAGGGCCTTGGGCACCGGTGCTCCGGCCGGTGAGGTCAACACGACCTCGAGAGTGGAATCGGCGGCGCGGATCTTCTCCACCACGGGGTTGGCGGTGGCCTCGATTTCGCCGGTGGCCAGGCGTTCCAGAGCTGCCAGGTCTCCGCGGGCGATGAGCTCGACCTTGACCAGCCGGGCAGGATTGAATACCGTCTCGCGGTCGGTGGCGATGAACTCGTCGAGGTATTTCCGGTGATGATCCACCCAGGCTTGGCGTGCCTCGGGCGTGTATTTCATAAAGCGCCGACCTTCGTAGAAGGACAGGGCCTTGCGCGTGAATAGTCCTGCCATCAGGCGCCGGGTATAGGCGGCATCCTGCTGGGTGTGGTTGCGTACGGTCCGGGCGATGTGGCTGAGCGAAGCGACGTAGCCGGCCGGGTCGATTTTCCCTACGCTGATATTCTGCCCATCGGAGCGCAGCCGAATCTCGTAGTAGTCGTAGTCGGCGAGGATGCTGATGCGTTCGGCCGCCACATAGGCCTGGACCATCGCCATGCCGTCCTCTAGGCGCACCTTGTCTTCGCGGAAGCGTATCTGGTGCTGCTCGATGAGCCGGCGGCGAATCATCTTCTGCGGGGACAAAGAGGCCAGCACGAATTCGAGGGAGATCTCCGGGCGCGTCTTGGCGAAGAATCCTTGCTGGACACGGCGCCCGCCGATTCCGACCATCCGCGGTATGAGGATGTCGAGGTCATGGGTGGTGGCGTAGCTGGTCATCCGCCGCAGTGCTTCGGAACCCAAGCGGTCATCGGCGTCGCAGAAGAAGACGTAGTCGCCCCTGGCATGGTCGATGCCGACGTTTCGCGGTTTGCCGGGCCAGCCGCTGTTTTCCTGATGGATGATCCGGAAGTTGGCGTTCCGCTTGGCGTAGATATCAAGAATTTCATCACCGAAGTCCGTGGATCCGTCGTTCACGGCGATAACTTCGAACTTCTCGGCTGCCAGATCTTGGGTCTCCAGCGAATTCAGCAGCTCGGTGAGGTAGGGCATCGAGTTGTAGACCGGGATGATCACGCTGATCAGCGGCGCCGTGCCGGATTGTGCTTCCAGGCCAGCGTTTTTCGAATCGTCCGCAGCCGGAGGAACAACGGTTTTGTCCCGTTTGCGATTACTGAACAATGCCATGGAACACCCGCATAATCATTTGTCACTGAATTCGACCAGATGGCCTATGACCAGTATATCGACAGACGTGAAATAGATGCTAAACGGGCTGGGACCGAGCCATCTTCTGGCTGATCACCGTGGAGACACCGTCCCCGCGCATGGTCACCCCGTAGAGCGCGTCGGCAACTTCCATGGTCTTCTTCTGGTGCGTGATGACGATGAGCTGTGAAGCTTCCCGGAGCTCCTCGAAGACGGTGATCAGGCGCCCCAGATTCACGTCATCGAGTGCGGCCTCAACCTCGTCCATCACATAGAAGGGCGAGGGGCGGGCCTTGAAGATCGCCACCAGCAGCGCAACGGCGGTCAGCGAGCGTTCGCCGCCGGAGAGTAGGGAGAGCCGCTTGATCTTCTTGCCTGCGGGTCGCGCCTCGACCTCGATGCCGGTGGTGAGCATGTTCTCCGGATCGGTGAGCACCAGCTGGCCCTCTCCCCCGGGGAAAAGGCGTTCGAAGATTCTTTTGAACTGCACCGCGGTGTCGTCATAGGCCTCGGTGAAGACGCGTTCCACGTGTGCGTCTACATCCTTGATGATCTGCTGTAGATCGCTTCGCGACTTCTTCAGATCCTCCAGCTGTCCGCTGAGGAATTTATGCCGCTCTTCAAGGGCCGCAAATTCCTCCAGTGCCAGCGGGTTGACCTTGCCCAGGGCGGCGAGGTCGCGCACGGCCTTTTTCAGCCGTTTTTCCTGCTCCGCGCGGTCAAAGGGCTTGGTCCCCAGGAGGTTGCCTTCTTCATCCACGTTTTGGCGAAGCTCGGCCCATTTGTCATCGGGGTCCGCTTCTTCGGGAATCAGCTGGTCCGGGCCGAAGTTGGCGATCAGGTGATCCGGGGAGAGCCCCAGATCTTCCAAGGACTTGCTCTCCAAGGCCTCGATGCGCATGCGCAGTTCGGCACGCGCCATTTCGTCGCGGTGCACCGCATCGGAAAGGCGGGCGAGTTCCGCGGTCAATTGCTCGGCTTCGACCCGCTGGCTGGAAAGCAGCTGGTCCAGATCATGCTGCTTGCCGGTCAGCTCTTCGCGTTCCTGGGCCGCCAGGCCCACCGAAACCTCGATGAACTGCAAGACGCGTTCGGCGGCTTGCGCTACGCGTTGCGCGTTGGCCGCTTGCGCCCGGCGTTCCTCGGCTCGGCGGGCGGCCACCTCGCGGTGGGTCCGCTCGGCTGCGGCGGTCCGGCGCAGCCCCTCTACGCGCGAGCGCAGGGCGCTGACGCGTTCCTCACTGCTGCGCAGGGCGAGGCGAGCTTCAAGTTCGCGCTGGCGGGCCGAGGAGGCGGCATCTGCCAAGGCCGCCCGCCCGGCATCATCTACGGCGTCTTCCTCTTCGTCTTCGGAAGCCCTATCCATGCGTTCGGTGATCTCTTCCAAGGACTCTTGCTCGAGTTCAAGCTTTTCCCGGGTCGCCAGAACCCGCTCGTGCAAGGTGTCTTTATCGGTGCGCGCGGTGCGAAGCTTCTGCCCCAGCTTGGCCAGGTAGCTGGAGATCTCATCGATGCTGGCATCCGACTCGGCCAGCGCACCTTGGGCGTCCTCATAAGCCAGTTGCGCCTCGGAGAGCACCGGGGCCCGGGCCGCCAGGCTGGCTTCGCAGGCTTCCAGCTCACGCTGGGCGGTGGCCAGTTCGGAGGCCGTCTGCTCCACCAGGGCCTGTTGGGCGATCAGCGATGCTCCGGCCGAGTCCCCGACGGAGCTTCGCAATGCGGAGACCGTGGTGCCCTCCAGGGTGGTGAGCTGAGCGCGTGGGTCGATATGCAGAAGTGCTGCGGCTTCGGTGAGATCCTCCACGACGTAGTGGTGCGTAAACAGCGCGTCCAGGAGATTGCCGATCTCCGGTCCCGCAGCGACGACGTCCCTGGCGGCGATCGCGGCAGAAGGCGGCGTTTGGATGCTTGTATGAGTTGCCGAGGCATGGACAAAGCTCGCATGCGTGGTTTCGTCCGAGCCGATGGCCTCAAGCAGTTGCAGCGCCGACTCTTGATCCCGAGTGACCAAGGATTCTGCCGACTCACGCAGGATGGCAGAAATTGCCTGCTCATATCCGGGAGTGACCGAAATAAGCTCGCCGAGGCGACCCAAGATCGCCTCTGGCGCCTGCTGGATGATTCTTTCGGAATGATCATCGCGTTTGGTGTTGAGCTGCAACGCGTCAAGGCGGGCTTTCAGTCCGGAGATCTGCACCGACAGTGCCCGTTCCTGCGTGGCGGCTTCCGACTGTGCCTTGGTGTGCTGGGAGTATTCCTTTTCCGCACGGTCGAATTCGTCGTTCAACGCGGATTCCTTGGCAAGGCGATGCTCTAGTTCCACCGACAGCTCGGCGTGCGACTTCGCGTCCGCTTCGAGATCCGCGTCAAAGGAACGCAACCCGTCTTCCAGGCGCGCAATCTCTGCCCGCGTGACATCCACACGGCTGCGCGCCGAGGCAACCTGGGATGCCAGGCGCGACATGCCTTCGCGGCGGTCGGCGGCCGCGCGCAGCAGCGCGGCCATCCGCTGTTGTTCGGCCCGCGACTGCTCCTCGGCCAGTTCTTTGGCTTCGATTGCCTCGGCCAGGATTTCGTGCCGGTCTTCGACCGATTCCTCGAGCTCTGCCAGCTCTTCGGCTAAGCGCTCTGCTTGGGATTCCAGCCGGTCCGGGTCGCGGCTTGAATCGAAGTGCGCCTGGTTGCCTTCCAGCAGCTTCCCGCGTTCACGTGCCAAGGCGGCCAGGGAGCGGAAACGCTCGGACTGGGTAGTCAATGCCACCCATGAATCGTTGATCAGGCCGAGCCGTGGCGCCAGTAGTTCCATTTCGCCGGCCAGCTTGGCCACATGCTTCTTCACATGTTCCAGCTTGAGGGTGGTTTCTTGCTGGCGAGCTTGGATCTTGGTCTCGTCGTCAATGTCCTGAGCCAACTTGTTATTCAGCGAGACCAGGTCATCGGCGAGAAGCCTGGCTTTGGCATCACGCACATCGAGCTGCACGCTCTGCGCGCGGCGCGCAATTTTTGCTTGGCGTCCCAGCGGCGCCAGCTGCCGGCGTACCTCCGAATTCAGATCCTCAAGACGGTCCAGGTTGCCCTGCATGCCCTGGAGCTTGCGCAGGGTTTTCTCCTTGCGCCTGCGGTGCTTGAGCACGCCCGCGGCTTCTTCGATGAATCCGCGGCGGTCTTCTGCCGTGGCGTGCAAGATTCTATCCAGCTGGCCCTGGCCGACAATGACGTGCATTTCGCGGCCCAGACCGGAGTCCGAGAGCAGTTCTTGGATATCCAGCAATCTGCACGACGAGCCATTGATGGCATATTCGGATCCGCCGGCGCGAAAGAGGGTCCGTGAAATGGTGACTTCCGCATAATCGATGGGAAGCTTGCCGTCGGCGTTATCGATGGTCAGCGACACATGGGCACGGCCCAATGGGGCACGGCCGGAGGTGCCTGCGAAGATGACGTCTTCCATCTTGCCGCCACGCAGGGTCTTGGCCCCTTGCTCCCCCATCACCCAAGCCAGCGCATCGACCACATTGGACTTGCCTGAACCGTTGGGGCCGACCACGGCGGTGACGCCGGGCTCGAATTCAAAGGTGGTCGCCGAGGCAAAAGACTTGAATCCGCGAACGGTGAGAGTCTTCAAATGCACGGCGTAAAGTTCCTATGTTTGGCGTTGTGTCGCTATGGTTGGCTAGGGAAATCTATCCAATCCTTGCTCGTAATTCTAGCGAAGCGATGCCTCGATTGGGTGTTTCCCGCTCGCTTTCACGAGAACGAATATTGAGGGATTGGTCAAATAATGAGCGTCTTAGCCGAGATCGAACAGTGGCCGGCAGATAACGCGGTATCGGTCGTGGTCAATAGAGATGGTGCGATATCCGACCAGCACGGCGACATTCAGCGGGTATATCCTCTAGCCTCCGTGACGAAACTTCTGAGCACCTACGCGTTCCTCATCGCCCTTGAAGAAGAAGCAATGACGTTGGAAGATCCTGCGGGCCCGGAGGGTTCCACGGTTCACCATCTGCTGGCGCACACGGCCGGCTATGACTTCGACTCGACCACCATCCGTTTTGCCGTTGGAACCAAACGAGGCTATTCGAACACCGGGTTTGAGGTTTTGGCTGAGCACCTGGAACGCGAAACTGGCATGAGGATGTCGGAATACGCTCGCGAGGCTGTTTTTGCACCCCTAGGTATGGAAAATACCGAGATTGCCGGAAGCTGCGCCAAGGACGGCAGGTCGACCGCGTCCGATCTTGCGTTGTTCGCAGCAGAATTGCTCAATCCAACGTTGCTGGCTCCGCAGACCATGGCCGATGCGACCAGCGTCCACTATGAAGACCTGGCCGGCATCCTGCCCGGATACGGAAGGCAGAATCCGAATGATTGGGGCTTGGGATTCGAAATCCGCTCCACCAAGAATCCGCACTGGACCGGCCCAAGCCACCCGGCAACGACCTTTGGACACTTCGGACAATCAGGTACGTTCCTGTGGGTTGATCCAGAGAATCGGCTTGCTTGCGTGGCTTTGACCGATAAACCATTCGGGCAATGGGCCGTGGACGCATGGGCGCCTTACAACGAACGCGTACTCTGCGCGTCCAGAAAACAATAGACACGCGCATCCACAAATTCAGCAGACAGTCGTTAGATTGATTGTAGAAACAACAACACTGATGGGCGCTATTCTCAAACACGAATGCTTAGTGTAAGAAGTGCTAATTTCTGCACAGTCCCAAAAGTGCCTTCAAACGCGCAGTTTCCAGATCCCCTACTCAAATCTGATTTGCTTGGCATGCCATTGCACCTACCGCTTATACTGATCAGATGTACGATCGCTCACGAGACATCTCGAAATATACTAGTCTGGGGTATCACGAGTTCCATGACGTTGGCTCTCTCCTTTCTCAGCCACTCCAGACAGGTCTCACCTCACTCAAGCTAGAAGACCAGTGGTTTGACTTCCTATTCGAAGATCGACATTCAGCCACAACGTTGGTCACCTTCACGGCCGCAGTTCCGGCGAAAGCTGAAACATTTCCGATATTTTCCAGCAGGCATATTGCAGAAGAGTTGGGATTGAATTTTCTCGCATTCGCAGATCCTTCGTGTGGTGGACCCCACGCCCTTCCAACTTTTTGGCACCTCGGAACCCAAAAAATTGATTCACAGACACTTATTCCATCAATCGTTTCCATGGCTCGATCTGAAACAAATTCAAGTTTACTGTTTTTCGGTTCGTCCGCTGGTGGTTTTGCCGCATTAAACTACAGTTCTCATTTCCCTAATTCAGCTGCATTAGTCATGAACCCAAGGATCAGTCTGCTTAACACGCCCAAGCGGACCCAATCGTATACACCTGTAAATTTCCCTGACATGGAGACTATTTCTGTCATCCGCTCACTCCCCTACGATCAGTCCAAGGTTTATTCCGTACCTCGCGGCAACCGAGTTTTCTACATTCAGAATCTTCAAGACAGTAACTACACCCGACATCACTACGCTCATTTCAAAAAAAATACTCTCGGACGTGAGGATATCGAGTTCGTCGTTGGCAATTGGGGAAAAGGGCACGTGGTTCCACCTAAGAGCGTCTACGTTGATCGGCTACGTAATCTGGCTCGCTCAGCACCGAACTGGACCATTAACCCTTCAATCGAATCAAGTGGAGAAGAAATCCATAGCTTCGATTCCCAAAAGCGCACGGGCAACAAAACAGATGATTTTATGAAAATACTAGAATTAAAACTTCGAGAATTAGAGAATAATTCAACGGACGAGGAGTTTGAGAATATTCTCACTACCATTAAGTCATCAATCCATGCTTCCCAGTCGCAACACAAATCAAACTAGGCGCCCCTCGGAGGAAAACATCTTGGAAACTGCTTTACCATTGAAACCATTGCTCGTAGAAAGCGCCCACCACGGCGCCTATCCGGAACCAGCCAATTCTTCAGGAAGTCTGGAATCCATACAACTGGGACACAGGAAGTTCTGGTTGGACGGTAGCATCGTCCTGAACGGACGAGTTGCGACAAACTTAGATGAGCTAGCGAAAATCTTACCCGTCGACTTGGCATTGTGGTCAGTAGAGAGAATTGCTGACTGGTGGTCGCGCTCTGCGCGAAACGTGGGCGCACTATTTGTTCAAGATAACGAGGAAGAATGGTCGGCTTGCCTGCCGGATCCACTGGGTGGCGCGCTTGCCTTCTACTCCAAAGAACAAGGTTCAATAGTCGTATCAACCGACATTAATGAAATAATTAATTTTTATTCTTCTAATGGTAGACCGCTAGAAAAAGATCCACTATTTCAAGTTGAGCGAATTATTTTCGGAAATGGGGGCCTAGTAAATTCTAGCTTCAAAAATATAAATACTATTAAGCCATTTCAATACTTGGTAATTCGATCAGGTAGCCTGAGGGTAAACGACTACAGTGTCCTCGATAGTCTGCTAGAAATGTCTTATGCGGATCTTTTTCAACGCCTCAAAGAAGATGTTCTATCCTCAGTAAATGCAATTCTAGATTCACCGTTAAATCAAAAGATTGGTCACGTAACAGGCGGGTTTGACTCAAGACTAGTCATGTCTGCGATCCGCGCCCTTGGCAGAACATCCGAAGTGACGTTTTTCTGCTCCGGTCCCGCAGGAACGACTGACCGTCTCGTAGCTGACAGTTTAACTTCTGACTATGGATTGAGACGCGTTGATGGCGCCGGGCTCACGCCAGCACCAACCAACCTGATGGCAGAACGGCTACTCGGGCCGCTCTTCGCAAGCGGTGGAATTACAAGTTCTGGCCCAATCGGAAGAGAACGCTCAGTCGCAGTTAGTGCCCTGGGTGGCGGTTACGGAGAAGTACTTCGTACCTTTTACGGGCAACGAGCCATTGCGGACGAATTGGGCGCACTGAGCAACGACATAGTCAGGGGCTCTTATCTTCAAATTGACAAGAGCCATTTGAACAACATATCTTCCGAAGCCCTGAGAAGTCTCGAAGACCTGCTGCTAAAGCAATTCCGACATCTAAATGATCGGTTTGAGAATGTCGATTTTATCGGTGATGCCCACTACACTTACGGAAGAAACAGGTATCACATTGGCCAGAACTCACTCCTCTGGAGCAGGATAGGCGCAAGGTTTGATCCTTTATACTCGGTCGCAGGATTCGCACTTGCTTCTAAAGTGCCTCAGACTGTTCGGTTTAGCAATGTCATTGGATTTGACCTTATGGACACTTTTGATCGCTCACTCTTGGAACATAAATTTGACTACGATCGCTTCAATGATTCGCTTCTGACGATGCGGCGCCGACCAGTTCAACGTGATCTCTCACCAGGCAATAATTCCATCACCTTCGAAACGGCGCAGTCGCCGGGATATCGTGAATCTAGTGAATTTTTGGGAATTCTTAAGAATTTAAAAGCAGAACCTCCACAAGTAACAGCAAGGGAACGCCAAGCAATCATTGACCAATCAAATAAAATGGGCGTAAATTTTTGGCAGTTATTCAATAAAGCCAGTGGGCAACAGCTGTTAAAGGCTGCCTACGACAATGTTACCGATAGGTCAGTTTTCAATTTTTTCAATGAGAAATACGTCATTGAACTATTTTCTAAAGAAAATCTCAACAGGCAACAGCTGAGAGATCTCTATAATATTGGCGGCATAATATCATGGTTAAGTTTCGGGTGATTTAATCAATCTATCATTTTGCGCATAAGGTTACCATCAAGTCAGGCAGCCCACGGTGCTGGAAAAAATCCGAACTCACTTATCAAATCCTGATTCCGCGCGAATAGGACAACCCATCCTTGCACCTCGCTTTCTTTCTACTCGTGCCCCTTGTATCCCGCTGGGGTGCATGAATAGGAAGAATCGCAGGATACTACGTGGAAACATGTATTTTGTAGTAAATCAACAATTTTGGGAATAATTGCTACGAAAATCAACAGCTTTAGGAATCGATACTACCGACGAGCAATACGAGGCCGCGGCTGGCATACAGGACAGCTGTACGAGGAGCGTCCCATGAAAGGGTCTCGGCGGATCAGCGATTCTCGCCCATTTCCGGCGCAGCGTCGGCAAGCCTTGCCTTCGCGTCCATAGGCGTTCAGGGACCGGGAAAAGTAGCCACTGGCGCCGTTGACATTGACGTATAGGGAGTCGAAGCTGGTTCCTCCGGCGTCTAGCGCACGGGACATCACATCGGTGAGTGCCGCGTCCAGGCGTTCGACCTCTGGGCGCCTGATGGTCGCGGTGTTGCGGAGTCCGGATAGTCCTGCCTGCCAAAGCGCCTCGTCGGCGTAGATATTTCCAACCCCGGAGATCACCCCCTGGTCAAGAATCGCCCTCTTCAGATCGGTGGTGCGTTTACGCAGCGAAAGATAAAGCGAATTAGTGTCCCTGTAGGGGTCCAAGACATCTCGGGCTATATGCGCGGCGGCTTGTGCAATACACGGTTTATCGCTACCGGCACCGCCTGGATGCCCATCCGCGGTCGGCACCAGCGGGGACAGGAACATCCCGCCAAAAATTCGCTGGTCGACGAAGCGCAGCTCGGATGGTGCGTCGCTGCGTTCGCTGAGCGACAACCGGACCTTCAGGTGCTTTTCATCCGGCGCATCTGGCTCTTCGACCAGGAGCTGACCGCTCATTCCAAGATGCACCACTAAGGCTGCCGGCTCAGAAAGGCCTTCGAGGTCCATCCAGAGAAACTTGCCCCGACGTACGACCGAAGCCAGGGTGCATCCGGCCAGGGTTTCTTCGAAATCGCGCACACCGTCGGCATGCCGCCGAACGGACCGTGGGTCCAAGACCTGCGCAGATTCGATCAATCGCGAGCGAACCCATTTATCTAGTCCTTCACGGACAACTTCTACCTCTGGCAGCTCAGGCATATCCGTGCCTTAGCGTTTCGGGAGATCTTCACCGGGGTGAAGCATATTCCAAGTGTTCCGCGCGGCTTCTTGCTCGGCTTCCTTTTTCGACGGACCGGTGCCTTTGCCGTGCAGCTTATCGCCAATGAGCAGTTCCGCTACGTATGAGCGAGCATGGTCAGGGCCGGATCCGGTGACCGCGTAGCGCATTTCACCGTTTTTGGCGGCGGCGACTTCTTCTTGGATAACGGTCTTCCAGTCGGTGGCGGCACCGAGCAGTTGCGGGTCGGAGAGTAGCGGGCCGACGAGGCGCATCACCATGTCACGCGCTTCATCCATGCCGTGCACCAGATAGACGGCACCGATAAGGGCCTCTACGGTGTCTGCGAGGATGGAAGACTTGTTAGCACCGTTGGACTGGCTTTCGCCGCGGCCCAGGAGAATGTGCTGTCCAAGTTCGAGGCCTCGGGCAATATCTGCCAAGGCGCGGGTACTGACTACTGCGGCACGCAGCTTTGCTAGATCGCCTTCAGGGAGATCGGGGCACGTCTTATAGAGGTGCTCTGCAACGCTAAAGCCCAAGATGGAGTCGCCAAGAAACTCCAGGCGCTCATTAGTGGGTATGCCACCGTTTTCGTATGAGTACGAACGGTGGGTCAACGAAAGATGAAGCGTCTCGGAATCGATGTCGATTCCGAGACGCTTCAAAAGTTCTTCTTTAGAAGACATGTCTTAGACGTCTGCGACCTTGCGACCCTTGTATTCAAGGAACAACTCGGTACCTGCTGAGTCAGTGACAACCTTTGCCTGGTGAGGCAGGCTGTAGGTTACGCGGCCGTTTTCAACGGTCTTCACCAAGCTCGGTGCGGTAGCCTTCCACTGTGAACGGCGGGCACGAGTATTCGCACGGGACATCTTCCGCTTTGGAACAGCCACGACTACTTCTCTTCTCTCTCGTCTGACGTTTTATCTGTTGCCACATCTTCTGTGGCGGCCTCGGACAGCTGCGCAAGCGCTGCCCAACGAGGATCTACTACCTCGTGGTGGTGCTCAGGTTCATCGTTGAGGCTGACTCCGCATTCATTGCAGAGGCCCAAACAATTATCCCGGCATACCGGCTGGAACGGTAGGGCTGTGCCCACTGCGTTCCGCAATACCGGATCGATGTCAATATAGTCACCGACAACCCAATACTGATCTACATCATCATCTTCTTCGAATTCATCGCTCTCTTCATAGTAGAAGAGTTCCTGAATATCAGCCCCGTAGTTGAACCCGATAGGCGCAAGGCACCGTCCACATTCGCCAGCGATTTCCACCGTGGCAATGCCGGATACCAAAATTCCCTCGTGCACAGCTTCGAGGCGAAGATCTAAGGAAATCTCAGATCCTCCACGAATACCAATGAGTGCGTTACCCACATCAGCGGGTGCCGGAACTTGTTCGTTAAGAGCCTTCATGGATCCCGGCGCTCGGCCAAGGTCCATGGCTGATATAACCAATGGCGAGTTGCGATCGAGTGCGCCATGTGACGATCGATCAGAACGCTTATCGCTAATGATGACTCCTATAAAAACATAGTCCGACATTTCATCTTAGCTTGATTGACGCTCACTTCCCAAACCGGGAACGCTTCAAACGGCATAGAATCAATGTTGCACTAAACACACAATATCGCACCTTCCTCTTGCATCAAGACAAGAAGGCGCCCATTTCCGCTATTTTTGCTTGCATGAGCCCAGATCATCACACGATTTGAAATTTTTCGGCCATTTGGCCTGTCTACCAGTTACCGAAATAATCTCTTGCATAGAATGATTCATGAGTTTCTGAGGTTCATGAGAGGGATAAATGCGCGCGATTCCAGTTTTGGCCGGTGCAGCTAAATTTGCCAAGATGCGCTTGGACGCCCGCCAGCAGCGCGCTTACGTCCAGCGGCACGCTCGGCACCTATTCCATCAGCCCACCGGTGAGCAACGGTATCGGGTGGCACTGTACTTTGCCGATGCGATGGTCAATGCGTATCAGATCCGCCAGTGGTATGAGCCGTTGAAGCACTTGGCCGAGTCCGCTCCGGTCGTGGTGATTACCCGCAACGCCGGTACCGCGCTGGCCTTGTCTGAAGAATGCCCGCTTCCCGTGTATCTTGCCCCCACAATTGGCGACATCGAAGAATTAGTTGATTCCCAGAATCTCAACGTGGTGTTCTACATCAATCAGAACATCCGCAACTTCCAGATGCTCCGCTTCAACGAACCCAACCACGTGTTCATCTGCCATGGGGAAAGCGAAAAGGCCTATATGTGGTCTAACCAGCTCAAAGCCTATGACTATGTTTTCAGTGCAGGCCAGGCCGCACGTGACCGGCTAGCGCTGAACTTGCGTAACTATGATGTCGAGCAGCGAACCCGATTGGTTGGCCGGCCGCAGATTGATGCGGAATATCTGGCTCCCTATGCGCTGAATAGCGCGCTGCCCACGGTGCTCTATGCGCCCACCTGGGAAGGGGACCGTCCGTCAATGAACTACGGATCGGTATCGAGCCACGGCGTGCAGGTCATCGATTCGTTGATCAATGACGGAGGCTTCAACGTCATTTTCCGCCCGCATCCTCGGTCAGGGGTCAACGTTGAACAATTCGGCGCGGACGTGGCCAAGATCCGGGAAAGACTCAATTCGGCGAATCCGAAATCAGCTGGACGGTTGCTCTTTGACGACACCGCGCATTGGGGATGGCAATGGCATAAGGCGGATGCCTGCATCACGGACATCTCGGCTGTAGCCTACGATTTCTTTGCTACCGGCAAACCCATATTCATCACCACACCCGTGTCCTCGGAGGCCGTCGTGGCCGACTCCCCCGCATTGGAACAGCTACCGAGCCTAAGCTCAGTTCAAGCCGCGCACACTGCCGATCTAGTCCGTGAAGCGCTGGAAACCAACGACGCCGAACGTGATGCCCTCATTGAGAAGTACTTCGGGGACATCACGCCCGGCGCGAGCATGACGCGGTTCCTGGCGGAGTCGCTCGCCCTGCTCGACTCCTAGCCCAAGTGCGAACCGGTAGGCACTGGCGATTTCACCAGAGTTTCGAATTGTTCTAGCGCCTGCAATTGGTAGCGTTCGGCATCAAACTCAAGCTCGGCCTTGTACCCGTTGAGATGATGTTCCATGCCTTCGGCCAATCCCTCGACGGAATTTTCGACGAGCAGTCCGAATCCTCCGGTCAAGACGCTGCGCGAACCGACGACGTCGGTGGAGATTACCGGTAGACCAAGCATCATCGCCTCGATCATTGCGAGTCCTTGTCCTTCATAGTCCGAGGAGAAGACGAAACAATCGGCAGATTTCAAGGTCGGGAACGGGTTGGCCAGCAGACCGGTGATAACTACCTTGCCGGCTAAGCCAAGTCCGGTTATCTGCTCTTCGAGGCTCAGACGCAACGGTCCGTCGCCGATGAGCAGCAGACGGGTATTTGCATGAGCGGCGTGCACCCGAGCGAATGCGTGCAGCAGCTTTGCCTGCCCCTTTTCGGGGGAAAGTCGTGCCATATTCGCGAAGACCGTCAACCCCTCTCCGCTGAACTCGTGCACCGGCTCGGACAGTTCTGCCCAATCCGAAGGCTTGTTCAGATCCAGCAGGTTTTCCGAGACGGTGAATTTTGATTCGTCGATACCGAACCGTTCACCTAGTTGCAGTTGATTGATCTCCCCCACGCTGTCGGTCACCGAAACGAGGGCGTCATAGTGGCCGTAGGTGGCGAACAAGCCTGGCATGGTGCCGAAGCGCAGCAGCCATTCGCCCACCATATCGTTGTGAAGGTAGATGCTCGTGCTAGCTGCGTGGCTGTGGGCCGCGGCGAAGAGCGCGGCCCAGAACCGTGAATATCCTTCAAAATTGATGGCCATGTCAAAGCGAGCGGAGCCGAAGCTGCGGTTCATTTCCCGCGCCATGGTGCCCAGATGAATATTCTCTGCCTCTGCCGAGCTGAAACCGCGCTGGGCATGGAAAGAATCCGATACCCAGCGTTCCTCGGCGGACATCGCCGTGGCTCCTGCGCGCGGCAGCACCTTCACATGGCTGGGCAGCGAATTGAGGATTTCCATGGCCGCCGGGTCGGAACCCGTCGCGTTCATGTCCACTGCCACCGCGACGAGATACTTAGCGGGATCCAAGGACCCAATCAGATTCACGAAGGCCGTTGCGATTCCGTTGGGCTTGAATGGGCCCTGGTAGAAGAGGAGTTTGGTCCGAGTGTCGGCTTCTGGGGCGAGTACGTGCGCCTGATCGTCAAAGAAGAAGAATTCGATGACCCGTGCGCTCGCGTTTCCATCCTCCATCGGAGCGAACTCTGCAAGGTTCTCCTCGAAATTTGGGTGCGCGGTGCCTGCAGGGGCTTGCAGCGTCTGGCGCAGGCTGCTGACCAAATCGTCAATGTTGTCGCTGACTTCTCCGGGCCAGCTTTCGCGCTCGAAATACAGCCCGCGTTCGGCATCATAGGCTTCGAAGTCCGGGGTGTAGAAGAGTACGGGCTTTCGCGCCGGGAGAAAATCATAGAAAATCGATGAATAGTCTGTGATCAGCACGTCGACAACGGCTAGAAGTTCGTTGGTATCGATCGAAGCCGGAACCACTGTGGCGTCCAATTGCGCGTCGCCAATGAGCTGTTCGGCGAAGCGGTGCGCGCGGAACAGCATCTGGTGGTCGCCGCGCGCCATTTTGGCTACGTCCGTCACCAACGAATCCACATTATAGCTTCGGTCATTGAGCTGTCCGCGCCAGGTGGGGGCAAAGAGCACGACAGGTTCTTGGTTCTGCGGATCAATCCCCAGCTCGGTGAGTATTTCTGCACGGCGCTGCGCGCTGAGGTTCACCATCGAGTCAACACGTGGGCTGCCGGTCAGTGCCACCGTAGCCGGGAACATCCCGTCCAGGTCGTGATCCTGCGACAGCGTCTTCAACGTGTGCCGGTTCGGCACCATCAGGTGTGTGGTGTGCAGGAAGTTGCGCTGCACATTTCTATGTTCTCCAACGGCGCCCTTGACGAGCTTTCCCATGAATTTCAGCGGGGTGCCATGCCAGGTATTCAGGACCTGCTGCCCCTCGCGCCTTGAGTAATATGCCGGGAAGGTAGCGTTATTCACCAGGAATTTAGCCGTTCCCAGCACCCGGATATAAGCATCCGAGTGTTGCTTGATAATCGCTACATCCAGATCTTCCGAAAGCTGCGCAGGGACCTCGTTGTGGTCGTTGTAGACCCACGCGTAGCGGAACCCGTCGAAGCGTTCGTCTTGGCGCATGGCCTGGTAAATGGCCAGAGGGTGGCAATGCACGTTTTTTCCATGAGAAGACTCAAAAAGCACCAGCTTCTCATCCAGCGGAAGCTGTTCGCTCGCGTGAATGTATAAGGCGCCCCGGTGCCGCCCCACGCCCTTGAGTGCGGTTCCCAGACCTGCCACCGAAATCTCGGTGAAGAGCAGCATATTCTCAAAATAGCCGCAGGCAACTCGCGGCTCACCGCTCTTGGCCAGTGCTTGTCCTGCCCGTGCCTGCCACGTCCGTTGGGTCGTAGAGGTGTGCCATAGCGCATCTCGATAGGCTTCCGCGGCGTCATCCCACTGCCCGCGTTCTTCGGCCGCCTGTGCTAGGTCGATATGGTGGGCGGCGCGTGGCCCGGCTGCGGCCGGGACCTTCAGCGTTCCGTCGAGGTAGCCCCACGCGCTAGCCGCCCGAAGGTACACTCTTGCCGCTTGTTCATAATCGTTCATTCGATGCAGCGCATGGGCATAACGGTAGAGCGCTACGGGTTCTTCCACACGGCTTTGCTCCGGCAACAATTCGACAAAGCTCGAGTAGGTATCCGCGGCACCGGCGAAATTGCCGGCGCGGGCGTAGACCCGGGCTTGGGCGTAGGCCGATAGTACCTGCTCTTCGACCGTAGTGGCGGCTTCACGAGCGTCGCCGAAGTGCTTGGCTGCCGCTTCCAGATTGAACAGCTTGCTGTTCACTTCGCCTGCGCGATAGTTCAGTCCTTGCCTCGTCCCCGGGCTGTTGGAGGCGGCCAACGCTTCCCGGTAGGATTCCGAGGCTCGCATCCAGTCGTTTGCTCGTTCATGCAACCGTCCCACACCCAGCGTCGATATTTGTTCGTCATTGCTGGTGAGCACGGCTTGGGCGTCGGCTCGTTGTGCGTTCTCGTATTCGCCTAGTTCCTCGTAGGCACGAGCCAGGCCATACCAGGCCTTGGAATACTCCGGATCCAGTGCCGTGGCCTGCTGGAAATAGTCTCGGGATATTTCGAACCGAGCCATGAATTGTGCCGCCTGGCCGGTGAGCAGCATCCACTTGGCTTCAAGCTCGTGCACCGGGGCGTACGCCTGGCGTACTTCGAGCTCACGCCATCGCTGCCCGGTTTGAAGCAGATGATCTGCGAGGGACGCGGAGCTCGAAGGCTCGGAGGGGAACCTGACGACGAGATTCTCTAATATTGACCCGGCAAGATCCTTCTTGCGGGCAGCAACCGCGCACTTGGCGTAACGGGTGTGCCACCGAATATTTTGCGGTTGTCCAGCGCAAGCCGCCGCGAACAGCTCCAGGGCGCGGTCGAACTTTTTCATCCGCTGCATGTTCATGGCAAGGGCTTGGATCCAGCCGAAGCGGTGCGGTTGGTGCGCGATGGCGGATTCCATATTGACCATGGCCAAGGAATATTTCTTCATCTTGAACTGGCAGAATCCGAGCCGGAAGCGAATTTCGTCGGATTTCAGGAGTTTCGTTGCCAGCGCCCGTTCATAGAATATTGCGGCAAGGCGGAATTTGCCGCGATGTTCGATACGTCGTCCAATTCCTAGGATGACGCGGGTACTAAATCTATTCACAATGTTCCTTTAACCATCGGCCCGTGCTGGATCACGCAGGCTGTCCATCGGTGGCTCGCGAGCTACCTGATGATTCTTCCCTATTTACCCGGACAATCAGCTATATTTCAGCCGTGTTGGCTGCCATCCGAAGTAAAGCCCGGCATCGATAGATCGATGCCGGGCTTTACTGGCTAGCTGTCAGCTGCGTGGGAAGAAGCGTTCAACGACGCGCCGTGAGGCTGATCCGTCGTCGTGTGGCGCGAAACGGGCAATGAAGCTCTCACGGTCCGCTCCCCCAATGTCCTTGCCATCCAGAGCTCGCTGCACCGTATCCCACAGCTCCGTTTCGGTCTCGACAATCGGACCAGGCATTTCCTTCTGGTAGTCCAGATAGAACCCGCGGAGGTTATCCCGATAATTTTCCAAGTCATAGGCGTAGAAAACGATCGGTCGGCACAGCAGGGAATAGTCGAAGAACACCGAAGAATAGTCCGTGATCAGAACGTCTGCCGCCAGGTATAGCTCCTGGATGTCCGCGTAGCTCGAGACATCCATGATCCGCGTTTGGAGCTCTTCCGGAATGCTGATCGCGTTGGAGACGAGCACGTGCATGCGCAGCAGCAGCACGGTGTCCGCACCGAAGCGCCGGTCAAATTCCTCCAGGTCCATGGGAAGTTCGAAGCGGAATCGCCCGCGGCCCGTTCCTGCGTCATCCCGGAAGGTGGGCGCATAGAGGATGGTTTGCACTCCCGGTGCAAGACCGAGCCCTTCACGAATTTTTGCCTCCCTGGCTGGTGCGTCGCTGGACATGAGGATGTCGTTGCGCGGATAGCCAAGTTCGGCGGCAATCCCTGAGAAAGAATACGCCGATTTCATGATCTCAGTGGTGTACTGCGACGGCGAGATGAGGTGGGACCACTGCTTGGTGGCATTGAGTACACGCTGGACGTAGCCCTCATCACGGCCATGGATCTCTTCGATGTCCAGGGCCATATGCTTCAGCGGCGTTCCGTGCCAGGTCTGCAAGAAGATGCCATCCTTGCGACGGCGCAGGTAGTGCGGGAAGCTCTGGTTGCTCACCCAGTATTTAGCCCTCGCCAAGTACCAGAAGTACTCGGGAGAGAGCCGTTTGATGGTGATCGTGTTGGCGTCTGTGAAGCGATGCGCACCCGAATAGATCCAGACCTTTTTACGGGTATCGCCGCTGCGAACCAGTTCCTCATAGATGTACCGCGGAGAGTCGCCGTATTGCTTGCCCAGTCCCGACTCGAAAACAATCAGGTTATCGTCGGCCGGTGTGCGCGACACCGCCTTGAACAGGGCGCGCATGACCGAGAAGTAGCGCTTGTCCTTCCGGAATCGGCGCATGAGCTTTTCGGGCAGTTCAGCCTTCCATCCGTCCTGTGCACGGCGGCGCAACGCGGCCTGCTCGATCTCAGCGGTAACTCGCTGGCTGTTGTGTTGGTCCCGGTGGGTCATGAAGGCATCTGCACGCAGGACGTATTCGGCCTCCATGGCCTTGTCACGGTCCATCGTCTGCGCAAGATCCTGCAGGAGGGTCGCGCTGTCAAACGCGATACGCCCCGGCAGCTCGGCATCCAGGTCAAGATGCGAGCCTTGCTTGCCAAGGAAGCGCGCACGGTCGAATTGGAAGTAGTGCACCGGTTTGTGCAGGAAGCTGAAGTCGAAAGCCACCGAGGAGTAGTCGGTAACCATCACCGCAGCGGTTTTGATCAGTTCCTGGACATCGACTTCGCCCTGAACGATCAGTCGCGCGGGAGTATCCTTGAAATGCTCGCGGAAGTGCTGCATATTCGGGTGCAGGCTGAAGACAACCTCCAGCGAATGCTCGGCAGCCAATGCCGCGAGTTCCGGAGACGAGAGCAGATCCTTCCACTGCTGCAGGTACTCTGATTCGAGGAATGCTTCCTCGTTCTGCAGCCAGTCCCGCCAGGTGGGAATGATCAGCAGCATGTTCTGGTTGGTTGGAATATCACCGGCAAGCAGGGAGTCGAACCTCGACAGGCCCGTGACTTTGACATCTTCGGAGGAATACAGGAAGTCCGAGACGATGTATTGCTTTTCGCGTTCGGAGGACACCATGAACAAGTCCGTGGTGAAGCCCGGGGAGTTCTTTCCGTAGTTGGGCACCATCCATTTGGTGCCCATGACACCGTGCTGGAGGAAGACTCGGGTTGCGCGGGTCCGGGAGGAGAAGCTTTGGTGACGGGTGGGGTACAGATAGTCCGCATGATGGGTGCCGACAAATCGGGATGCCCTAATGGCCAACTCGAAGTGCTCTTTGCTGCCATGGAAAACAACATGGTCCATCGAGTCGAAATTGCGCAGATCCGGGGCATTCTCGTCAATGACATAGTAGGCATCGATGTCCTTGCGCTCGGCACGCAAATAGCGGAACAGGTGCAGCCCATTGTCCTGAGCTTTGTAGGACAGTTCTCCGACAATCCAGATGGGCTTGCGCCCCGCCTCAAGAATCGGGAAATTCCGCGCCTTTGAATCGGTCAGGACCGCGAAGGCCTCCTTGTCGAAGACTTCAAGAGTCAACGACGTGGATTTGGCCTTGAAGGTGAAGTACGGCGAGATTGCCAGCGTCTGGTTCCCCACCTGTACCGCACCGGCACGGGTGGTTGAACGGACCACGAATGGGGTTCTGGTGACACGGATGCGACGTGGTTCATCGCTTCCGTGGGCGGTGACCATCAAGTAGACATCGTAGTTATCGCCCCGGTCGATCGCTGACCAGTCCTCTTTGGCGAAGTCCAAGGAAGTCTTCCAGGAGTACGTAGCCTTGCCAAACCGGCGGTCCGCAAGAGCATCGTCCAAGGCCAGGTCCACGGGCGACTCGAAAACCAGTTGGGAACGGCGCCCGACAATGCTCAAGTGCGCCCCGGTCAGCCGATCGGTTTGCGTGTCAAGAATCCCGGCGAGGCTGAAGACTCCCTCTTGGACTTGCGTCTTGTCGGTTCGAATGCGGTAGGAGTGCGAAACATCGCGGTTCAGCCCAATGGAGACCTCGGCGCGTTTGTTCACGTAGACACCGGCGCTGCGTTCGCCGGCATGGAAGTGGGCGGCACTGCGCAGTTCGGTCTTTTCGAACCTGCCCATAATGCGGTGAGCGATCACCGGACCTTCGAGGACCAGAGCCTCCTCGGCAATGAGAGCGTTGACTTCCTTGCGGCGCATCAGCTCGCCATTGGGTTCTAGCTGTACCCAGGCGATCCCGGTGGGCAAGTCCTCAAAGGGGCAGTTGAAGCTGAATGCCAAGCGTACGGTGCCGGCGGGAAGTCCCTCGTCCTCCACTGCAGCCTCTTCGGATACCGCAATCTCGTCATCATCCGGGACGGCATTCTCCGCATCTGCAGCTTTCTGGGCGCGGTAGTCTTCCCACGCTTCGAGCAGTGCTGCTAGCTCGATCTTTGCTTTGGCAGTGAACCGCCCGGTGTCCGCCCGCTCCACGTTATCCGTGTCCGCGCTGAACACGAGGGTCCGGCCGTGCAGCACCGAGACGCCGGAGGGAGCGTAATTCAGCTCCGCGTCCACGAGCAGGGCACCGTCGTGTGACTCCAGGCCTAGCGTGTGATGACCAGCGTAATAGCGGAATGACTTCCTTTTCAGCCGCTGGCCGCGGACATCGCTGACGAGCGACTGGACCAGCGATTGTGCGGAAAGCTTCTTAAGAACCACTGACGATATTCCTTAAAATTGTGCGTCACTAACTTTCAGATTCTGGCGTTGCAGCCGCAATCTACTTTTCGAACGAATGACGAGAGCGGAAAACGACTGCGCTTGGCATTTTCACCACGCGCGTTCTTTGGCGAATGTCCGTTGGCTGCCGAATCTCGTTCAAGCGGAACATTCGCGGCAGGCTACGCCGGGCGAGCTGAAGCGACCGCGCTGAAAGACTTCGACAACCTATATCTGAATGAGCGTAGTCGAGTACCATGGGATATCCCTGACCGGTCCGTAAAGCTAATCGGTACGGAAGTGAACACCTAAGCGGAATATCTCCGGAATTGCGAATCCATTTGCGAGAGCCCCCGTCCCCAGTTGTGCAGGTTGCGTTCGAGCCAGGCTCAGCTGTTGGGAAGGAGGACATCCCTGGTAATTGAAACGCCGTCTCCAACGGGTGCCCTGACTCTTGATTCGTGGCATAGCGTGCGAAATTCCCATCCCAGAAATAGCCACGTCCATTCCGGTCGCCAACAGCATTTTCGTTTTCCAGGCTTTTTGGAGCTTTGGACGACGCTCCCGGCAAGGGACCGGCAAGTTCGGACGCAAGAGTCTCTTGGAACAGTGGCGTCGGCAGCATCCCATTTGGTGCGCCACGCCATCGAGCGAGATCCACGAATTTTCCCATTTCTTAGTCAGCATAGAGGTTCGTAACTAGTCTATGGACTGAGGAAACCAGAGAAGCGCGAATTGACGTGCGTCGATCCCTAGAATTCGCTGGCAATCTCCTAGCGATGCCACTGCCGAATGCCGCTAAGCTTCTGCGCCCGTTCCATAATCAGCTGCTCGATGACCTGCTCAAAGCGTAGCGTTGATTCACCACGGTCCAGTTCCCCGAAGTAGAAACGACGCATATCCTCTCGTGCTTCTTGAAGCTGGTTGTTGATTAACGCAGTTTCAAGAAGCTCAGCAGCATTCCCGATCGTGCTCGCGTCTACGACTTGACATGCCTGGGAGACCGGAGCGTCCCGCTGGAGGTTCACCTGGTTGGTCCTCCGATCCGAAAGCACCAACGGTTTCGCAGGGTGCAGGTACAGGAAATCCAATGCCACGCTAGACACATCGGTAATCAACGCATCCGTGGCACCAAACATTGAAAGGATATTCCCTTCCAAACACACCAAGTGCTTGGCCCCGAGGGCATTCGCCGTTTCCAGTTTGGCCACGATGTTCTCGTGCGCCCTTGCCACGGCCCGATCGATACTTCCTTGTACGCGCGGATGCGGCTTATAGATGACTCGCAAATTTGGGTTCGCTAAGAGAGCGTCAACAATTTCTTCACCGTAAAGATCTATTGAGGTGTAGTTATTGTCGTCGTTCTCGCCCTCCCAAGTTGGCGCGTACATTACATCCATCTGCAAACTTGGTTCTAGCTCGGGCTCAAACTCGATGTCCAACTGCGGGCGGCCAGTAATGACAAGTTTGTCGAAATCGAAATCAACAAGCATTGATTCATGACGTTTAATCGCGGCGGGGCCAGCCACAAAGACCTTGTCGTAGGCCTTCGCCCGATTGGAAACCATAGACAGCTTGTCGCTCTCGCCGTGGTTTACGTGCACGTGAACCAAGCGCGGATGTTCGATTGACTGGAAGTTCATGTACGAGTTATTGACGTAAATAATGAGCTTTAGATCATTGTCGTCGTAGAAATCCATGAGATCTGAGTATCGCCGGATGTACACCTTCGGCAAAGACGTACGCTTGGACGCTGCCCGAAATGCACTTAGCGTACGAAAGACCAGAAGCACTTCTTGCTTCTGGTGGAGTTTCTCTAACACAGGTAGCCATTGAGCCACTTGATAGATCTTGCTCGAGGCATCCCCGAAATACATTGCGACTCGACCGGGAACAGGTACATCAGCTATGCCAACGCGGGGACCGCCTTGGGCCACTGGGTTGAGCAGCTTCGTCGCGGTTCGCACGGCTGGCTGACGCCCGATAGCCCTCAGAGCGTTTTTTACGACGGACTTTGCAATTTCAGGAAAGTGATCTGTAGGCAAGGTTAACTTTCTGAGGGTAGGGAACGAGGCGCGTACTCAAGATTGCTAACTAAGCTCTTTGACAATCTGGCTCAAGGAATCAAGCGTATTCTTCAACGACTCGACGTGCCTTTCATCGAATTCGCTCAATACGCGTTTCATCTCGGTAGTCGAGATGCCGGCGGTGCGCGGCAAGTAGACTACTTCAACTTCGTCGCCCAGGTCATCAAATTTGCCCTTCCAATCTTCGCCGATGCCAAAGACCTTCGCGTCATATTTTTTGATGTCCAAGCGCTTCTGCTCCCAGTTCTCTTCCGGGATCGCCAAGTCTACATACTTGATGGCTTGGACGATTTCTAGACGCTGCGCAAACGGAACAACAGGCTTCTTGCCCTTGATCGCATTGAACTCGTCTGTTGATACGCCGACTACGAGCCGGTCACCCTTTTCCTTCAGGCGCTTGAGAATATTCAGGTGTCCAATATGGAACAAGTCGAAGGTTCCGTAAGTAAGAACTGTTTTAGCCATGTTTACCTCCGCGCCATTTAGCTGGTGCATAGTTAGAGTGGCGAGCTCTGTCGCTCGCCATAAGTCTTAAAGTACTGGTGGTCTTCCTGCCATAGTCATTCTAAGCACGGTTGACCATCTAAGCTTAGGCCGGGGTTCTCGATGCCATGGGCTTCCACGCCAGCCAGCGCGCCAACCAGCGACATATTGACTGACAGCAGAACGATTTTTCCGCATCCTGAGGCACTCTACCAAGAGCCATGAAGTTGGATAGATCCAGCACAAGGGAGCCGGCAGATTACGACGTGCCAGCCAAACCCTGTTCCGTGCGTTTAGCCGGTAGAACTCATCATGGCGACGCGGGTCCACGACCGGATGGCCGATCCTCATGTCTCCGGCATACCAAACATAATGTCCGGTGTCCCAGATACGCCAAGCAAGTTCAATTCCCTCATGCGCATACCAAAAACCTGCGGCCCAGCCGCCTGTTTGGTCAAACAAGGCACGTGGGCTGACCAAACAGGTCTCCCCCACGTGGAAAACCTTGCTCGGTTCTTCTGCCGTGCGCTTATTCAGGCGAGGTATCCAACGGGTGGGATCATTCTCGAAAGATTTCGGATCGGTAATGCGCGGCTGCAGCAAGCCCATCTTCGGATAGCTCTTGAAACGCTCGACTGAGGTAATCAAGAAATCATCGTCAAGGAACCAAGAGTCATCATCTAGAAAGCAGAGGAACTCGCCTTCTACTAGACCCACACCAGCATTGCGGCCCGCAGGAATTCCTAGATTCTCCTGAAGGAAATGCGTCTTTATGGAGGCAGGGATATCAACAGGATCCCAACCATTGCCAACGACCACGGCATCAATCTGTACAGACTCCTGCGCGAGCAGGGAGTCCAAAGCGCGCCGCAACTCTGCGGGGCGGTTTCCCATGGTCAGCACTACGACACCGACGCGAGGCAATTCCTTTTCAGACATCTTCCTCCTCCCTTCGAACTAACTGGCTTTAAGCCGTGTCGAAGCCATGTTCGCAATGAAATGACCAACGTTAACCAGGACGGTTGCAGGCAAGAGAATCCAAATCATCCATTTCTCGGCAACTCCAGGAATACCTACCAGAGCAGAGATGATTGAGCAGGCCAAAATTACCAAGCTGAGCTCCACCGCGTGAAGCATCCGGTGGAAGGGCAAGAAGCGGGCCAGCGAACGCAAGCGGCCCACGAGGGATGTCACCGGAATTGAACGCGCATCTGCGGTATCTGGAAGTTTAGCCAGTCCAGCCATGCTCCGGGCGGCATGCACCATCAGTGACTGGGACCTGTTCAATACCAGCAACACAGCCAGGCACCCGGCCATGAACAACGTTGGCCAGGCTTGAGCTGCATTCGCTCCGGCTGCCGAGAGTTCTAGGAAAACGCGATATCCCAGGGCAATAGGTATCAGGGCTTCGGTCGTATGGTGACCGACCATGTCGATAAAAATGCCACGTGGTGACTGCGTACCACGCCACCGAGCCACTTCTCCGTCCGAGCAATCAAAGTAGAGCTGGACTTGCGATAGAACCACAGCGAGAATCGGGCCCCAGATCCCCGGGATCAGCAGTGCCAGGGACATGCACCAACCGGCAAGAATCATCAACCCGGTAACGCCGTTGGCCGAGATTCGGGTGCGGACCAACACCGCGGTCAGATAGATCGAGATATGGCGCAGGTACAGCTCAGCCGTCCAGTGCTCCGCGTTCTTGCGCGCGCGGACTTCAGGGGGTTGGCAAACGGCCCGCAGCTCTTCTAGCGTGGGCCGAGCCGGGCGTTCGGCGATCATTTGATTCGCCCTTTGTCGAGAGTGCTTCCTGCTCCCATTGCGCGGCCCTTGATATAGCCGGCGGCCCATGGAAGGTGGATGGCCGGGAAGGTGGCTGCGGTAAGCAGCTTTTCTTTCAGGCCTTCTCCCTTGGCCCGGAAGCCGGCGAGCAAAGTGCACGCGCCGTAGAGAACCGGAATCGATTTACTGAGCGTCAGCAGGATATTGACTGACTTCGGAAGTCTTTCACCGGCCAACGGCTGAATTACTGCTGAAGCTATCCCCGCGCTAATCCCGGCAAGGAGCAATGGTGGAAGGTCATGGCGCAACGACTTGCCCTCTGGGAAACGACGCGCAATTTCCCCGCGCCAAGTTCCGGAGGCAAATGACTGTTTAATCAGGGACGGGAAGTTGTCTCTCGGGTAATAGCCAACCTTGAGCTCCGGATCAAACCAGACCTTATGCCCCGCCTGGCGGATCCGGAGGCATAGCTCCCAGTCTTGGGCACGCCACATGTTTTCGTCGAAATAGCCCACTTCTTCAAAAACTTCGCGACGGAAGATACCTAGGTATGCCGACTCCGCTTCGCCCTCGGGTGCGCCTGAATGATATGCAGGTCCGCCGAAACCGAACTTGGAGTGATATGCCGCGGCAATCGCCCTCTGGAGGGCCGTGCGCCCACGGGCGTCCATCAGGCCACCCACGTCGTGTGCGCCAACACGATTCAACGTTTCAATGCCCTGCTTCGTGTAGGAAGCGGGCAGCTCGCTATGCGCATCGACGCGAATAACAATCGGATTAGTCGAGTTGCGGATGGCGAGATTCAACGCAATCGGGGTTCGTCCTTGCGGGTTATCAACCAAAGTGATGCGAGAGTCTTGAGCCGCTAGGCGCTGTGCGACAAGATTCGTTTCGTCCGTGCTTGGACCTAGTGCAAGAACAAGCTCCTTGTCACCTTCGTAGTCCTGCGCCAAGATAGAAGCGACGGCCTCGTCGAGGTAATCTGCTTCGTTCAGCACAGGCATTACGTAGGCAACGCCAGGATATTCAGTCATCCGTCCCTTTATTTCTTCTTCTTCAAGTGTGCTTGGTACGCCTTGATAACGGCATCGGGATCGCCGTCCATTTTCTGGACGCCCTTTTCAATCCAGATGCAGCGATTGCAGGTTTCCTTGATCGAGTTCATCGAATGCGAAACGTTGAAGATCGTTCCCGCGTTCTCACGAATTTCGCGGATTTTCGCTTCACTGCGTTTTTTGAACTTCGCGTCACCGACCGCCAAGGCTTCATCAATAATCAAAATGTCGTGCTGCTTCGACGCCGCGATCGCAAATTTAAGTCGCGCGCTCATGCCGGAAGAGTAGGTGCGCATTGGCAAATCGATAAATTCTTCAAGTTCGGCAAACTTGATGATGTCTTCGCGCATCTTCTCGACTTCTTGACGGTTGTAGCCAAGGGCGAGTCCACCAAGAGTAATGTTCTTATCTCCCGAGAGTCCGGGGATAAGAGCAGCGCCGACGCCCAAAAGGCTGGGACGCGATCTTGCAAACACACTTCCGGAAGCAGGAGGAGTCAAGCCCGTAATGGCCTTAAGCAACGTCGACTTACCTGAACCATTTGATCCGATCACGCCAATTGACTCATTCTCATAAGCCACGAAGGAGATCCCCTTCAATGCATGAACCGTTCTAACGCCTCGCATATTCGACTGGAGCAACCGGCGAGCACCTGAAGCTCCCACAGCTTTGCCGCTTGAATACACCTGGTACTTGACGTGGAGATTGTCCACCATGACTACCGGTTGGCGGCTCGAATCGATATTTAGGTTCGGACTCTTAACGTCATCTGCGGACACCACATCGATAAATGAGGTGTCATCTGAAAAAATCCGTTCTGGTTCATAGTCTGGATGCAATTCAGGATTTATTAGGTCATCAAAACTAATCCGCACGGCCGTAACGCTCCTCAGCTTTCCAGAAGTAAATAAGCCCGACCACCAGAGTAGCGATGGCCCAGATGCCCACGACAAGCCACGCGTGTGGATCGTAAGGGCTATTGTCCATAATCATTGCTCTTGCGATCGTCAGAGTTTGGTAAAGCGGGTGATAGTCAAATATGGCAAGCATCCAAGGCCATTGATTGAGGATACGATCGACGCTGAATAGCACGCCTGAGGTATAGAAGAGAACACGTCCGATCAACGGCAATATGTTCGTAAAATCTCGGATGTGAACCGTTATTCGTGCACATATTAGCGCAATACCCATATTGAAAACGCTAAATAGGAGCACCAGTGGAATGATCACAAACCACGTCCATTTTGGAGCGGTTCCTAGGATGAGGGCATAAATGAACATCACACCAAGCATTGGAACAAGAGTCAAGAAATTCTGGGTGACTTGAGCTACAGGAAGTGACAGTCTTGGGAAAGCCAATGATTGTACAAGCGCGGTATTTCCGGTGATCGATTTTGCCCCGCCATTCATCGACGTAGTGAAGAACTCGAAGAGGAACACTCCGATAACCACGAATACAGGGAAATCAGCAGGACGGTTCCCGCCCTGCAAGATGCCAAAGATGAATCCATACATTAGGGCATTGAACGTAGGTTTCAGGACAACCCAAACCATGCCCAGACGGTTACGTTCGTTCTGAGACTGAAGTCGGGCCTTGGCAAGTTCATAAATGAACTCGCGACGACTCCACGTCTGCTTCAGGTAATCGACCAATGACGGTCTTGCCCCTACTCGGTGCAAGCCGTACTTCTCGGCCTCCTCCGCAACTGTCATGTGCAAAATGTCCTCTTGTCGAATGCTAACTACTACTTGAATTCGTAAGCACAGATGATCAAAGTCTAGTTTACGAGTGGTGGTAACACGTGATTTCGCGCTTCGTACGCGAGTGCAATTGCTCCCACTGACGCTTGAGCACGTCTATTCTGGCGGGTACTCAGCCAAATATTCGGCCATCGTATCGGTTTGCAGCGCCTCTGAAATTTGAGCGACTGCTAGTTCGCTGGCAAGTTCGATTGACTGACCATCGGCACTAGTTGAGCTTCCCGCAGTCGGCATCGTGAACATCTCCAGGTTTTCGGTGTCCACATTTTTAAGTTGCATTCCTAAACCAACCATGGTCGCAGCGTCGAATTGCGAGTCGAAAGTGAGGTAGGGCGAAACCTTGTCGACAATATCGTAGAGTTTCACCGGATTGGTGAGCGTATCGTTGGACAGCATCTGATTCACGGCCGCAACGAGGAATGTCCGTTGGTTCTTGACTCGCTGGTAATCACCGTCGCTGAAAGACTTTCGTTCGCGTACGAAACGCAAGGCGCGATCCCCTTCAAGAGTGATCTCTCCTGCTGGGTAGAAGTAGTCGGTGTCATTCGCAGTGAAGGGTATCTCATTGGAAACCGTAACGCCGCCCAAGGCCGTGGAAAGCTCTCGGAAGCCCTCAAAATCAATCATCGCCACGTGATCAACTTTCGTGTCGAATAGACCTTCCACGGTTTGCATCAGCAGCGGTACCCCTCCAAGCGACACCGCAGCGTTGAGCTTGTTCTGGCCATATCCTGGGATATCTACCCACATATCTCTGACCAAAGACATGATGTAAATTTGCTCTCGGTTTTCTGGAATATGCACCAGCATCATGGAGTCACTGCGCTGATTCACAGCACCGTCTAGCGCCGCTGCGTCCGATTGCTCATCATCAGCATGATCTACACCTAGCATCAAGATATTCATGGAGCCATCGTCTGGATCTTTGACGGGTCGCGAACTCTGCTGCTCATCGGTGTAGTCGATGGACAAGGTATTGGTTTTCGAATTGAACTGATGTTGAAGACTAAATAGGTAGAACCCTGCACCCAAGGCTGCAACGACTGCAACCGCAACTACGGATAACAGTACGCCGCGCAGGCGGCGCTTCCGCCGTCGCTCCACACCGTAGCGAGCGCTACGAGACGTAAAGCTTTCACTTGTGTTTTGGGTATTCATTCCTGCAGCTTCTCAAAGAAAATCTAGGGTATGCCCATGTGGCAAGTTCTATGCTCGCTACAGGGGCAAAGAAAAAGACTACTCAAGATAAATGTGATTATCCTGAGTAGCCCCTTACGATTAGTCTTCGAGGTTCGCGACGAACGTCCTTAGCCAGGTCTTCATGCCCGCGCCTAGTTCTTCATTTTCAACGGCCAAAGTAACATTTGCCTGGAGATAGCTCAGCTTGTCACCGGTGTCATAGCGTCGGCCACGGAAGACTACGGCATGCACTCCGGATCCTTCATCGCTGCCCACAGCAAGCTCCTGAAGAGCATCCGTCAGCTGAATTTCACCGCCGCGTCCCGGAGCGGTGTGCTCAAGCACCTCGAAAACCCTGGGGTGAAGCAGGTAACGGCCGATGATTGCCAGATTGCTTGGGGCTTCCTCCACGCTTGGCTTCTCAACCAGGGCGTTAACTTTCACATAGTCCTCGCCCTCGACAGTAGAAACGTCCGCACAGCCGTAGGCACTGATCTGTTCAGGTTCGACCTCCATGAGCGCGATCACCGACCCACCGGTCTTCTGCTGGGTTTCCACCATGAGCGACAACAGTTCATCGCGTGAATCAATTAAGTCGTCGCCCAGCAAAACCGCGAATGGTTCCTGCCCTACGTGCTGCTTTGCGCACAGGACCGCATGCCCGAGGCCTCGCGGATCGCGCTGGCGCACGTAGTGAATATCGCCCAGTTCCGTTGCTTCCTGAACCGAGCGCAATTTCTTCACGTCCCCCTTGGCTTCCAAGGATGCTTCCAAGGAGGGAACCCGATCGAAGTGGTCTTCGAGGGCGCGCTTGCTGCGCCCAGTAATCATCAGCACGTCGTTCAGCCCAGCGTTCACGGCTTCGGCAACGACATACTGGATCGCAGGCTTATCGACTACGGGAAGCATCTCTTTTGGCATTGCCTTCGTTGCTGGCAAAAATCGAGTTCCCAGCCCAGCAGCTGGAATGACTGCCTTCGTAATTTTCGGAGTCAACGCCATTCTGATAATCCCTACTGTTCTCAAAAGGTAATTTAAATCTGATGAAGCAAGCAGTCTTCATCATCCGTGCAAGGTTTCTAGCTCTTTTTTGACAATCGCTTGATCACTGCGCGTGGAAAGTACTCAGCGACATCGCCACCGAGTGCCTGCACTTCTTTGAGCAGTGACGAAGACAAATGAGTAAATCTAGTGTCCGCCTGCAAGAAGACGCTTTCCACGCCGGTGAGGTGGCGGTTCATGGTGGCCATGGGGATCTCATAGGCATAATCCACGGTGCTGCGCAGTCCCTTGACGATAGCTTCGGCGCCTTGCTCCTTGCAGAAATCCGCGAGGAGCCCTTGGCCCATGGGCATTGCGGAAACTCCGCGAAGACCTCCTACGGTCTCTTCAACGATGGCGACTCGTTCGTCTTCGCTAAATCGATACTTCTTGGAGTAGTTCGTCGACACAGCAACGATTACCTCGTCGAAGAGGCTCGCCGCACGGGCAATGATCTCAACATGGCCATTGTGAATGGGATCGAAGGATCCTGGGCATACAGCTCTGCGCATATATTGAATCTATCAACAAACCGCTAATAGTGCGTGATTTTGAACGGGCTGTCACGTAACGATTCATGCGTGTTACCTAACGCCAAATTCCTGAGACGAAGCATAATTGACCTATGACCTATGAATCCAAGCCATGGCGACGTACCGCACGCAGTGCAAACCTGCTGGGACCAACGGGAGAACCCGGGGTCACAATCTTCGAGGAGATTACCGGTCTGGCAAATAAACACCAAGCAATAAACTTGGGTCAAGGTTTCCCCGACACCGAAGGCCCGCTAGGAATTCGCGAATTGGCAGTCAAAGCCATCCATGACGGAGCCAATCAGTACGCTCCAGGCAGCGGCATTCCCGCGTTGCGACAGGCTATCTCGGAGCACCAGAATCGTTTTTATGATTTGATAATTGATCCGGATACACAGGTGGTCGTCTCCACCGGTGCCACGGAAGCTATCGCAGCGACAATTCTGGCATTTGTCGAAGCCGGTGACGAGGTAGTCACTTTTGAGCCTTACTACGACTCCTATGCAGCCATGATTGGGTTAGCAAATGCTACCCACAAGGTAGTGAAACTGCGAGCACCATCATTCGCGCCAAACCTGGAAGAACTCCGGGCTGCCGTCACCGACAAGACTCGACTGATCATTGTCAATAATCCGCATAACCCCACGGGCACGATTTTCGACGAGAGCGTCCTGAACGAAATCATAGCCCTCGCGCATAAGCATGATTGCATCATCATGGCGGATGAAGTCTATGAACATCTCACCTTCGACTCGCCGCATATCCCCATCGCGACTCTTGCCGGCGGTTTTGAACGCACCGTCACGATTTCCTCTGCCGGCAAATCGTTTTCCTTCACCGGCTGGAAAGTTGGGTGGGCATCCGGGCCTCGCGAACTCATCACCGCGGTACGAACGGTCAAGCAGTTCCTTTCGTATTCCTCCGGGCCTGCTTTCCAGCCAGCCGTCGCTGCAGCTCTGGCACTTCCGGATTCATTCTTCAGCAACTTTTCCGCCGATCTCGGTGCGCGAGGTGGACAACTTGCCGACGGCCTGGAAAAAGCGGGAATCCCGGTGATGCGCCCCAAAGGCACCTATTTCTTGGTCGCCGATCTCAATGGACAAGGGATAGCAAGCGCTGTGGACGTTGCGAAGCTAATGCCTGCACGAATCGGCGTGGCCGCAATACCGCTATCGGTTTTTGCGCACCAAGAAAATCAGTCGGAATATGCCTCTCTGCTGCGTTTTGCCTTCTGCAAGAAACCCGAAGTCATCACGCGCGCCGTAGAGCTGCTGCAAAACCTACCCGGAGAGCTCGCTAAATGAGCAATAAACCCGTCAAACGCTGGCTCGGTGGTGTTCAGGCTCATGCAACCATTTATGATGATGCTCTAGTTCCCGGTGCCAAGATTCTCGCCATTGGTGGCGCCGAACAGTCACATGTAAATCTGGCTGATCCGGAACAGATTTTCTATGAATACCTGGCTCGGATTGCCAATCATTTGAGCGTATTGCGCCCCGAGCCAGAACCGTTAAAATTCCTCCATCTGGGTGCCGGAGCACTGACCTTAGCCCGTTGGGGTGCTCTGCGCTATCCAAATAGCACGCACGTTGCCGTTGACATCGAACGCGAACTGCTCGACTTCGTTCAGACGCACCTTCCCTTGCCGAAAGAATGCGATTTGCGGGCGGTTGTGGCCGATGCCCGTGCGGTGCTTTACGAAGAACTGGCAGGTGAGCTCTATGACGTCATTGTCGTCGACATTTTTAGCGGACCGGAGGCTCCGGAGCATCTGACCACCGCAGAGTATTATGCAGAACTTGCAGACTCGCTGGCCGTGGATGGACTGCTCTTCGTGAATATCGGAGATGACCCGCCGTTGGCCTTCACCGATCGCCAGGTGGCGGCCGCACAAACTGCCTTCGGCCACGTACTGCTCAGCTCGACTCCAGAGATGTTTACCCGGCGATTCCCCGGGAACCTCATTCTTACCGCGTCAAATGCCAGGATCGACGAGCCGGCTATCGAAGCTTGCCAAGCCGCAGGCCCTTATCCGTCGGAGATCAAGCATTCTCTAGCCTTGGACCGGTTCGGCAAACCATAGGTGCGTCTCTCCGTATTTCTTATCCGCGATCTTCTCTAGACGCGACGGCCATTGTGGTTCAGGAGAACGGCTGGAACGTTCAACAATAAGGGTCGCGTCCTCGGAAAGAACCTTGGAGACTTTCTCCAAGGTCGCCGAAAGCTCCTGTTCCGTCAACGGGTATGGCGGATCCATGAAGACCAGGTCAAAGGTCTTTCGGGGCAAGGACGTTTCTTCGTCGAAGAAACCTGCGAGTACAGAATCCACCTTGCCTCGTTGGACCGAAGCAATCTGTCTCTTCAAGGCCTCGTTGATTTTTGCTGCGTTCTGCTGGCACACGCTTACAGCTTTTGGCGCCAGCTCCACCAGCAGGACCTGACGCGCGCCACGGCTAGCGGTTTCCAGACCGAGGGCTCCGGAGCCGGCAAAAAGGTCCAGCACCCGTGCCGAAGAAATGACGTTCCAGCTTTCCAGCCGGGAGAACAAAGCCTCTTTGACCCTGTCGGTGGTGGGCCTCGTGGCATCTCCAGGAACCGACTTCAAGGTAGTGCCACCGGCTATGCCGGAGATAATACGGCTCATGTGATGCTGCCACTTTCGAAAGATAGATATTAGTTTTTATTCAAGAATTCGCTGGTGGACTGATCGATCCACGATCCTACAACCGAGGCGAGCTGTGAGTGCTCGGTGGCCCAATTCCCGGATCGCATGAGCAGTTGAACGTCGTCACGGGCCGATTCGATCAAGCCACGATCTTTGATGATACTCAATTCACGCAGTGTTGACCGGCTACCGGACTGTTGAACGCCAAGGATATTCCCTTCCTTGCGTTCGGCAAGGTCCGCTTCGGCTAATTCGAATCCATCCAAAGTCGATTCAATGGTGCGCAGCCTATTGACCGACTGGTGATCGGCATCCAACCAGGTAGTCAGCAGGCAGGTGCCCGGCAATCCTCCACGGCCGACACGACCGCGCAGCTGGTGGAGTTGTGAGATCCCGAATCTTTCGGCGTCCATGATCACCATCAAGGTTGCGTTGTGCACGTCCACACCGACTTCAATCACCGTGGTGGATACCAGGACATCTATCTGCCCGGCTGCAAATTCATCCATGATCTCTTGCTTGTCATAGGAGTCAAGCTGCGAATGCAAAGCTTCCAGACGAACGTCCGTGAACGAAGGCATAGAGGATAGAAGCTCAAACATTGCTTCAACGCTCATGGTTTGGTTGGCCCCGTCTTCGGCGGTGGCTACCAAGATTCCTTGCTCCGCTGCCGTTTCTGAAATTCTCGGACAGACCACATACACCTGATGCCCCTTGGTGACTTCTTCTCGTATCCGTGAGAACAGCCGGTCCCGGTATCCGGTGAGCTGCATGGGAACGATATGCGTGGAGATGGGGGCGCGACCGGCAGGAAGCTTCCTGATGGTGGAGGTGTCCAAGTCGCCGAAGACAGTCATCGCCACCGTCCGTGGAATGGGCGTAGCGGTCATGACAAGGGTGTGAGGTACTGCGTCTTCGCCCTTGGCCCGCAACGCATCACGCTGTTCGACACCGAATCGATGCTGTTCATCGATGACGACTAGGCCGAGCTCGGCAAATCGTACGTGTTCGCCGAGCAGCGCGTGCGTGCCGATGATCAGTCCGGTCTCGCCGCTGGCAATGCCTAACAAGGCTTCCCGGCGTTGAGCCGTTTTGGCGGAACCGGTCAGCAGCGCTACCCCAGTTCCCTCGCCTTCACCGAAGAGGCCTGGTTCAGCTAGGTCCCCCAGCATCTTCTTAATCGAGGAAAAATGCTGCGCGGCGAGGACCTCCGTCGGTGCCAACAGCGCCGCTTGTCCCCCGGCGTCAATGACTTGCAAGATTGCACGGAGGGCAACGACGGTTTTACCCGAACCAACTTCGCCTTGCAGCAATCGGTGCATGGGATGCGCTCTAGCTAGGTCGGCGGTGATCGCAGCCCCGACCTCTAGCTGATCGTCAGTGAGTTCGAAGGGCAATCTTGATTCGAATTTATCGGCGAGCCCGTTTTTGACTTGCGTTCGGGCGATGGCTGGCTGGTTTCCCAGCTTCCGATTTCGTTCGGCAAGCGAAAGCTGCAGCAGAAAGGCCTCTTCGAAGGCGAAGCGCTGCCGGGCAATATACGCCTGTTTGATTTCCCGCGGGCTGTGCCTATCCAGGTAGGCCTTCGCCCGACGCGGATAATGATGCTGCTCGAGGATTGTCTCTGGCAGGAACTCCGGAAGCTGCTCTTCAGTGAACAGTTCCGCGAGCAGGGCCATCAGATCGCGAATTTTCTTATTCGGCATTTTTGCCGAGGCCGGATAGATCGGTATTGGCCGCGGGTCTGCTTGTTCGGCCGTGTCCAGAATTGCGTAATCCGGTTGGCTCAGCTGCAAATGGTCTTGGTACCAGCCCACCTTGCCGCTGAACATCGCAATGGTTCCGATTTGCAGATCATTGCGCGCTTGGTAACCGTTGAAGAAGGTCATCCGCAGTTCTTGCCCATTGCTGGCAAGTTCATCGCTCACCGTCACTTCAAAGATGAAACCACGCCGTGAGTGCATCTGCCGCTGGCTAACGTTGACCACCTGGGCTACTACGGTGACATGTTCGTCAAAGGGCAGCTCGGCAATGGGGGTCAGCTCCCCTACGTCCACATAGCGGCGGGGAAAATGCCAGAGAAACTCTCCAACGGTGATGTACCCGAAGGCCTTCTCTAGGGCTCCAGCATTCTTGGCACCCAGAACCTCGGAGAGCTCGGCAAGCTCAAAAGTCTTCAAACGGACTTCATCCATCATGGGTACACAGATCTGTGACGCTGACGTTCACCGGCTCGCCCTGTTGACGGATGAGGTCTAGCGCAGCCTCTGCTTGGGCAACATGAACGTGGACTCGCCAACGGTAGAATTCTTCGCTGGTCGAATTGACCGGCGACATGATGACCGAATCTCCGACTCGATCCAGTTGGCCACGCAAGGTCGCAGCTCCCAAAGCGTCCAAGGTGATGGTGCACATGACCTCAACACCCTGGGCGTCGTTTTGGATCAGATGCACATGTGGGTCTTGGATATGGTACCCATGGAATCCTTCATAATATTCGAAATCCGTCTCGGTGCCGCGGACGGCAGCGCAAAGCTCATCAAGAATAACCAGCATCCCAACCGCCCCGGCATCGACTACGCCGGCACTTTCAAGGCTGGGCAACTCATTTTCGGTGCCGTGCACGGCCATACGTGCGGCTTGGGATACCTGGCTTAGCACCGAATCCAGCGCTGCACGGCTTTCGGCATCGGTTTTCAGGTGGGCTAGCGTGGATCCGGCTGCCAGCGCGGCGGCACTGATCACCGAGAGCATGGTGCCCTCGACTGGCTCGCTTAGCGCAGACCATGAGCGGACCTTGGCGCGTTCCAGCCCCTTGGCCAGAATGCTGGCATTCAGCCGGTCATGACCCAGCCAAGGTTCGGCTAGGCCGCTGAGGAAGACCGCAAGCAGCGTCCCCGAATTGCCACGCGCCGACTCCATGGCGGCGCGGGCGGCAACTTCCAAAAAGGCGCCGATATCATCGCTTTCCAACTTGCTGACCGCGTCTTGCCCCGCCCGGGCGGTGAGGTACAGGTTGCTACCTGTATCTCCATCCGCCACGGGGAAAACATTGATGGCATTCAGCCGATCGGAATGATTCCCGAGACTCTTCACGCTCCGCTGCAACCATTCACCGATGGCGCGCACGGAGGTATCGAGTTTTTGTGTCATGGGAAATCGGGTCTTTCAGTTCTTAGCGGGAAAGGTCCGTGGTATTCACGAATTCTTCCATCTTGTCTTCCTGCAACGCGGTGCCAAACTTGTCTATGGTTGCCATATCCGGAATGACAATCGACTGACCGTCCGCCGAACGGCCAGGGCCATTGTTCGGGAGCGTAAAGAATGTCATGTCGTTTGGACGCACATTCATCATCGAGGTGGCATAACCGGCCACGGTAGATGCATCCAACGATTCATCAACCGCGATAAATGGTGCCATCTCGCTGACCACGCTGTTAAGCTTAGCCGGATTGGTCAGGGTTTCCTTAGACATAATCTGCCCAAGCATTGCTTTGACAAACAGCTGCTGGTTCTTGACTCGTCCATAGTCGCTGCCCGGGAACGATTTGCGTTCACGAACAAAGGCCAAGGCCTGTTCTCCATCAAGGGTCTGGACACCAGCCGGGAAATACATGCCATTGGTAATTGACTGGCGGAAAGCCTGAGGATTGTTAACGGTCACGCCGCCAAGCGCGTCCGTCAATCCCTTGAATCCCTCAAAGTCAATTGATGCTACGTGGTTGATGCGCACCCCGAAGAGGCCCTCTAAGGTCTCAACTGCTTTTGGAACACCTCCGCTGGCAAAAGCACGGTTGATCTTCGCAGTACCGACGCCCGGAATATCCAGCCAGGTATCGCGCATGACCGACGTGACATAAACGCCGTCGCGGTCAGCCGGAATATGCACCAGCATCATCGTGTCCGAACGACCACCATTGGGCAGTGTGCCAAAGTCATCTTCCGCATCATCAACATCACGAGTGGCTCGTGTATCGCTGCCAAGGAGCAGAATGTTTACGGCGTCCTTTGACTCTTCCTTAACTTCTGGACGAGTCTCCTCGGCCGGGAAAGCCTCGGCGATCTTGTCGCTCTTCTCATCGAAGGTGCGACCAAGATTCCATACGTACCCGCCGGCTACCAATCCGGCAATAACGACCAGTGCCAGAATACCGATAAGGATCCCACGCCCCGTACGTTTCTTCTTCGCACGCGGGCGTACAGGCTGTTCTTCAAAGGACATATGCTACCTTTCACAGTTTCAACTCTTTACATCCTATCTTTCAGAAACGAACGGTAGGCTGATAAAGTGCCAGTTTTCAGTAATAAGAGTCAAGAGTCATCAAAACTTAATCTAAGGATTAGGCGTACAGGAGCGCTATTCGTTGGAGTAGCAGTACTTGCACCGACGCTCTCCGCGTGCGCCTCCATTGCCGCCGTTGAGCCTGCCGCAGATGCAGGAAATCCATTGTGCGCCGAGATGATGGTCATCCTCCCTGAATTCGTCGGCGATGCTGAGCGTCGCGGCACGAATTCACAGGCAACGTCCGTGTGGGGCGACCCCTCAAAGGTAGTCTTGCGATGCGGTGTCGAGGTGCCGGGACCAACTACGGATCCGTGCGTATCAGTCAATGATGTTGACTGGATTGCCCGCGAAGGTGACGACGGGGTATGGACGCTGACCACCTACGGCCGCACGCCAGCTACCGAAGTTGTGTTGGATCCGCAAGTCATTCCATCCAGTACGGTCCTGGCTTCGCTTTCCCAAGCAGCCTCGCGCATTCCGGCAGAGGGTGCTTGCCTGAGCGTCGATAAGAATGTGAATCTCTGATTAATGCAAAAGAAGTGTTTGACCTCGATCCTAGATCATGCGCGGTCAAACACTTCTTGAGCGGTTTAGCGTAAACCGATCTTCCGCTCGCAGGCCAACGCAATCAACTCGTCAATCAAAGCGCTGTAGCCAATCCCGGTTTTGTCCCACATCTGCGGGTACATGCTTGAAGGCGTGAAGCCAGGCATGGTATTGATCTCGTTGATGATCCACTGGCCATCTGGCGTGTAGAAAAAGTCCACCCGGGACAATCCCTCGGCATCGATGGCTTCGAATGCTTTGACCGCCAGCTCACGAATGCTCGCCGTAGCCTCATCGCTGAGTACCGCCGGGCAGCTAAGTTTCGCGGCAGTGCCATCAACGTATTTAGCTTCGAAGTCATAAAAGGTATGACCATTATCAGCAACGGCGATTTCGCCGGGCATTGATGCACGGGCAGGCGCTGAGCGACGGCCTTCAAGTACCCCGCACTCAATTTCACGGCCACTGATTCCTTGCTCAACAATGACCTTTGGATCTTCAAGACGTGCCGCTTCAATGGCCGCTCGGAGATCTGAGAATTCATCAACTTTGGTGATGCCCACCGAAGACCCGGCCCGTGCAGGCTTGACGAACAAGGGGTACTGCAAGTTTTCGCAACGAGCCAGTGCCGTTGCGCTGTCGCGCAGCCATTGCTTGCTGGTTATCACTTCGTAGGGACCTACATTGAACCCCGCGTTTTCGAACACGACTTTCATAAAATGCTTGTCCATGCCCATGGCGCTGGCAGCAATGCCTGAACCTACGTAGGCGACGCCAGACATCTCAAGCATTCCTTGGATGGAGCCGTCCTCGCCGAAGGGCCCGTGGAGCAGAGGGAACACAACGTCGATCTGTCCCAAATCCGTGATTTGAGAGTCCGAGTAATGCAGCAGGGATGTACGTTCAGAATCATTTGAGAGGTGGACCGGCCTGTCAGCCACGGCGATTTCGGGAAGTTTCCCGGAACTCAACGTCCACCCCGATGAATCTTCATCGACCAAGGTCCAAGCACCATCACGAGTAATCCCGACAGGGATCACATCAAATCGATCCTTGTCGATTTCCTGCATCACGCCGGCTGCGGTTACGCAGGAGACCGAATGCTCAGAGGAACGGCCGCCGAAGAGTAATAGCACCCGTGGTTTACGCTGACTCATTAATGCTGTTCCCCTTCAGATTTCAATTCTCGTGCCAGAAGTCGCTCAGCCATGTTCTCCACGCTTAAGTTTCCTTCCAAGACCATCACCACTGCTTCGGTGATAGGCATTTCTACCCCATGGCTGCGTGAGAGATCAAAGACCGCACGGGCGGATTTGATCCCCTCGGCCGTCTGCGACATCCGGTCATTGACTTCTTCGATGAAAAGCCCCTGACCGAGCAGACGTCCGGCGGTGTTGTTTCGCGAAAGCGAGGATGAGCAGGTTGCGACTAAGTCGCCCAGACCAGACAGGCCAGCCAAGGTGTCCAACCGTCCGCCTAAGGAAATAACCAGGCGAGTGGTCTCCGCCAGTCCACGCGTAATGACCGTGGACTTGGTGTTGTCCCCCATCCCCATGCCGTCGCACATTCCAACTGCCAGGGCAATGATGTTTTTTACAATGCCCCCAAGCTCTACGCCGAGCACGTCATCATTTGTATATGGACGGAAATAAGGCGCGGAGCATAACTGTGCGATCCAATGGGCAGTTTCATTGCTGGTGCAGGCAACCACCGAAGCGGTTGGTTGCTCGCGGGCAATTTCCATGGCCAAATTCGGACCGGAAAGCACTGCAATGCGATCTGCAGGAATTCCAGTGACCTCTGCCATGACTTCGCTCATGCGCAAATCCGTCCCGCGCTCCAGGCCCTTCATCAGGGAAAGCAAAACCACGTCTTGCTCAAAGTGCGCGGCGAACTTCGCTAATTCCTCACGGAGCGACTGCGCCGGAATTGCCAAGACCACCAGGTCTGCATTGGCCAGCACTTCTTCAACATTGGAGGAAGCAGTCACATTTGAGGGAAGCTTCGTGTCACGCAAATAGCGCGAGTTCGTGTGCCGTTCATTGATTTCCTGTGCGGCTTCATCGCGACGAGCCCAAATTTGCACCGGAATGCCTTGTTCAGGCACCGCGTCCGCAAGCACCTTCGCAAAGGTTGTTCCCCAGCTTCCGGCACCCATGACGGCGATCTTACGTGGTAGCGGCTTACTCAAGGCATTTCCTTCGCTAGGTATTGAGACTTAGTCGTTCGGAGGTTTTGGGGCATCAAATTCCCGACCCGTAACTGCTTGTCCATGTTCGGTCGGATTCCAGAGCTTCTCGGGCGGAGTCTGCTGTCGCAGTTCGGCCTGCAACTCGGTAATCGAAGCCATGATTCGCTCGGTTGCTGCTTGCAGGACCGAACGCGTTCGCGGACCACTACGCAGATCGTCAAGTTGCACCTGATCCCCCACGCTCAAGGTGACGTGTTTTCTCGGGAATGGGTACATCTTCTTGGCATAGCGAGGGAACAGCTCTTGGTCACCCCAATGCGCCATGGGAACTACTGGGGCACCAGTTTGCAACGCGAGTCGCGCGGCCCCGGTGCGGCCGACCATTGGCCACAAGTCAGGATCACGGGTCAAGGTACCCTCGGGGTAGATGACTATGACACCGCCTGCTTCAAGAACCCGTTTCGCCGCACTTAACGAATCTGCCGCGTTGGATCCACTACGTGAGACAGGGATCTGACCGGTGGCACGCAAAGCCGCGCCGAAGACCGGAATCTTGAACAAGGATTCCTTGGCTAACCAGCGAGGCAGACGACCACTGCTATAGATCGCGTGACCGACAACGAGCGGGTCAATTTCGGTGAGGTGATTGGGGCAAAGAATAAATCCTCCGGAGGGAAGCTTGTCAAAGTCCTTCCAGGTCTTGCCGATCAACACGTTCATTGCCGGTCGGACAACCCCGGCCAAGATGGCAAAGACAGTCTTGGTTTTAACTGTTTCCCGGTGCACTAGATTATCTGTCACGATCCAGTGTTCCCCTAGTTGCTCAGTTCAACATTTGCGCCCAGGGCAGTGAGCTTCTCCATGAAGTGCTCGTAGCCACGGTTGATGATTTCAATTCCGGTAACTTTGCTGGTGCCTTCGGATGCAAGCGCGGCAATCATATGGGAGAACCCGCCACGGAGGTCCGGGACATCAATGTTTGCACCTTTGAGCTGCGCTGGGCCCAGCACCACTGCAGAGTGCTTGAAGTTCCGCTGCCCAAAGCGGCATGGGGTGGATCCCAAGCAATCCGTATGCACCTGAACCGTAGCGCCCATGCGCACCAAGGCGTCAGTGAAGCCGAAGCGGTTTTCGTAAACGGTTTCGTGGATCACCGAAACGCCATTGGCCTGCGTCAACGCGACAACCAACGGCTGCTGCCAGTCCGTCATGAAGCCTGGATGCACGTCGGTCTCCAAGATCAACGGATTTAGCTCGCCGCCTGGGTGGAAGAAACGTATACCGTTGTGGGCGACCTCGAACTCGCCACCGATCTGGCGGTAGACATGAAGGAATGCGGTCAGATCCCGCTGCTGAGCATCTTCTACGAAAATGTCACCCTTGGTGACCAGCGCTGCCGAAGCCCATGAGGCTGCCTCATTGCGGTCGGGCAACGCGTAGTGGTCATAGCCGCGCAGTTCATCAACGCCCTGGATACGGATGACACGGTCACGGTGAACCGAAATGATGGCACCCATTTTTTGCAGCAAAGAAATGAGATCCAAGATCTCAGGCTCGATAGCAGCGTTGCTGACTTCGGTCACGCCCTTGGCGCGTACCGCAGAGAGCAGGACTTGCTCAGTGGTTCCAACACTTGGGTATTGAAGTTCAAGCTTGGCGCCGGTCAGCCCCATGGGTGCAGAAATGCGGATACCTGCCGCTTCCTTGTCCACGACCGCGCCGAATTCGCGCAGCACCTCTAAGTGGAAGTCGATTGGCCGGTCACCAATACGGCAGCCACCCAGATCAGGAATGAAGGCTTCACCTAGGGAATGGATGAGCGGGCCGCAGAAAAGAATTGGAATACGCGAGTCGCCTGCGTGGGCGTCAATCGCCTGATTCGAGGCACTCTTCGCCGCGACCGGATCCATGGTCAGGTCGCCTGTTTCAGGATCCTGGGAAACCTTGACACCATGGATCTCCAAAAGGCTACGCACTACCGCGACGTCTTTGATTTCCGGTACGTTGCGTAGTACCGAGGGAGAGCTTCCGAGCAGGGCTGCAACCATTGCCTTAGGGACCAGGTTCTTAGCGCCGCCTACTCGAACGGTACCCTTCAAGGGGACACCGCCATGGACCGTTAGAATCTTACCCATGTATGAATAAACCTCATCGCGTAGTCGTTTTTCCTGCCCGGACCGGTGGGCCAACAAAACAGGCAGGACTTAGCAAGCATACCGCCATCGTGGGAGCAGTTCTGGGCAGTTTAGCCCGTGGCGCACACATTGTGAGCATGCTTTCAGGGTTGGACCATCGATGGACCCGCTCGCAATTGCGGCAAAACGAGAAAAGCCTCGCCCGCAGACACTTACTAGTGGGTACGGACGAGGCTTAAATTCGTTGTTAGCCGGCAGTTCTTGCAGGTAAGGTCTGCGGCTTGAACGCTGGACGAGTAGCTTCGAAGGATGTGATGTCTTCCTCATGCTGCAGGGTCAGGCCAATATCATCAAGGCCCTCCATCAGACGCCAACGCGTGTAGTCATCGATCTGGAATGGTGCCAGGATCGAACCGCACTGCACGGTGCGTGCTTCCAAATTTACGGTGACCTCGGTACCGGGATTGTTCTCCAGTTCCTTCCAGATCAGTTCGATATCGCTCTGCGCGACCTCGGCAGCAACTAGGCCCTGCTTACCCGAGTTGCCGCGAAAGATATCGGCAAAACGTGAGGAGATCACCGCTTTGAAGCCATAGTCCTTCAAGGCCCAGACCGCGTGTTCACGGGATGAACCGGTGCCGAAGTCCGGACCGGCAACCAGCACCGAACCATTGGTGTACGGCTCGGTATTCAGGATGAAATTTTCATCCCGGCGCCAGCCGGCAAACAACGCATCTTCAAAGCCCGTGCGAGTGATTCGCTTGAGGTAGACGGCCGGGATGATCTGGTCGGTGTCGATGTTGCTCTGACGCAGTGGGACACCAATCCCGGTGTGGGTAATAACTTTTTCCATGATGGTGTTCCTTCCTAGACCGATACCGGAGCGTTAATGAGATCCGCGGGCGAAGCCAGCGTGCCACGGACGGCGGTGGCCGCGGCGACCAGCGGGGATACCAGGTGGGTGCGTCCGCCCTTGCCTTGACGTCCTTCAAAGTTTCGGTTTGAAGTGGACGCGCAGCGCTCCTGCTCGGCCAACTGATCCGGGTTCATCCCCAAGCACATGGAGCAGCCAGCAAAACGCCATTCGGCACCGAAGTCCTTGAAGACCTGGTCGAGGCCTTCGGCTTCGGCTTCGAGTCGAACTCGTGCCGAACCGGGAACCACGATCATGCGGATCTGCGGGTCCTTTTCACGGCCCTTGATGATCTCGGCCGCGGCTCGCAGGTCTTCCATCCGCGAATTGGTGCAGGAACCCAGGAATACGGTGTCGACACGGATTTCCTTCATCGGTGTTCCACCGATGAGTCCCATGTATTCGAGTGCGCGTTCGCAGGCCTTGCGATCGTTTTCGTCTTCAAAATCTTCAGGTACCGGAACCCTGGAGGAAAGTGAAACGCCTTGACCCGGGTTGGTGCCCCAGGTGACGAATGGTTCCAGTTCATCCGCGTTCAGGAACACTTCATTGTCGAAGCGTGCGCCTTCATCGCTTTGCAGGGTCTGCCAGTATTCAACGGCAGCATCCCAGTCGGCACCTTGCGGCGCATGCGGGCGTCCCTTGACATATTCGAAGGTTGTTTCGTCCGGCGCAATCATTCCTGCGCGCGCACCGGCCTCAATGGACATGTTGCAGATGGTCATGCGTGCGTCCATGGACAATGCACGGATCGCGGAGCCGCGGTATTCCAACACGTAGCCCTGCCCGCCGCCGGTGCCGATCTTGGCGATGACAGCCAAGATAATGTCCTTTGCGGTCACTCCGGGCTTGAGCGTGCCTTCAACATTGATGGACATGGTCTTGAATGGCTTCAGGCTCAACGACTGGGTTGCCATCACGTGCTCAACCTCGGATGTGCCGATGCCGAAGGCCAATGCGCCGAAGGCGCCGTGCGTTGAGGTGTGGGAGTCACCGCACACCACGGTCATGCCCGGCTGCGTCAGACCCAGCTGCGGGCCAACCACGTGCACGATCCCCTGTTCCTTGTCACCCAAGGAGTGCAGGCGAACACCGAATTCCTTGCAGTTATCGCGCAAGGTGAAAATCTGTGTCCGGCTGGTCAAATCCGCAATGGGCTTGTCGATGTCGAGGGTCGGGGTGTTGTGATCCTCGGTGGCGATAGTGAGATCTGGGCGGCGCAGCTTGCGCCCGGCCAACCGCAGGCCTTCGAAGGCTTGCGGCGAGGTGACCTCGTGTAGCAGGTGAAGGTCAATGTAGATCAAATCGGGCTGACGGGCTTCGCCCTGCCCTTCTCCCTGGCGCACTACGTGCGCGTTCCAGACCTTTTCTGCCAAGGTCTGGGGCGACTGCATGGTGGACATGCGACACACTCCTCAAGCTACGAACTATCAATACCTTTACTTTGACACTTCACAGAACCCCATTTCCAGTATCTGGACTTGAATCTCAAATACTGAGACATGATAATGGTTTCATGACTACAGGTAGCGGTGTTGGTGTTCTGGATAAGGCAGCAGCCATTCTCAATGCATTGGAAAATGGGCCAACGTCCCTCTCGCAGCTGGTCGAAATCACTAGAATTTCCCGGCCAACGGTGCACCGCATCGCCCAATCATTGGTTCACCATGGCCTGGTGGGCCGCGACTTGCACGGCCGATTTGAGCTCGGTGGGCGACTTGTCGAGCTCGCCAGCGCGGCCGGTGAAGACAGATTGGTCAGCACTGCGGGGCCGGTATTGACCAAGTTGCGCGACCTGACCGGTGAGAGCACACAGGTATTCCGCAAGCAGGGTGAATTCCGTGTGTGTATTGCCAGCGCAGAACGTCCTGTGGGATTACGCGACACCATTCCGGTGGGTACGCAGTTGTCCATGAAGGCAGGTTCCGCCGCGCAGGTTCTCTTAGCCTGGGAAGACAACGAACGCATGATCGGCGGCTTGCAACATGCTCGCTTCACCCCGACCATCTTGGCCGGGGTACGTCGCCGCGGGTGGGCCCAATCGCTAGGCGAACGCGAACCAGGCGTCGCCTCGGTGTCGGCTCCCGTGCGCGGCCAATCGGGTCGGGTCATTGCGGCATTATCGATGTCTGGCCCGATTGAACGACTGACCCGCCAGCCGGGAAAGATCCACCACGATTCCATAGTCAATGCCGCGCGCGAGCTTTCGGACTTGCTGCGGATCCAATCAGAAGGATAAATCGGCGGGCGCTTAGCCGAAGTGGTCGAAGCCGCTTCGGTAGTCCAGTTGCTTTCCATCGAGGACAACATTTGAACGCCGGCCGGTCAGAGGCACCACTTCGCCCACCACCGAGAATTCCTCTGGAATCTCAACGCCTGCCGGGAAGCAAGCGAGCAGCCCGAAGTCCTCACCGCCGTGCAGTACCCAATGCATAGGATCAAAGTCCAAGAGCTTTGCCGCTGGTTCCAGCCGATGTGCAAAGACTCCAAGAGCGGAACTATCCAACTCGATGCTGACATGGCTCGCCTTGGCCAGTCGTCCAGCATCTCGGACGAGCCCGTCGGAAATATCCATCATGGCATGAGCGCCGGCTTGGGCAGCCCGCGGGCCAGATTCCAAGGGCGGGGTTGGCTTGCACTGGGCATCGGCAAGACGAAGCACCGCGCGGCTCCAGGTCGTTGCTTCATGCTTTCCCTCTAGCAAGGCTAGCCCTGCCCCAGCTGCGCCAAGCCGGCCAGCTACGGCGAGCCGATCTCCTGGCTTAGCCCCCGTGCGAAGGACTTTTCCATATTCGCACTCGCCCAACACGGTGGTAGTCACCGAAATCTCAGATGAACGGCTGAGGTCACCGCCTAAAACGGCCAAGCGCTCGGCCCCGAGCGAAGAAATCGCGGCAGCAATTCCACGAGCGAATTCCTTGGCCCAAAACAGCGAAACCTCCGCTGGCATCGAAAGTGAAATGACGGCACCTGTAGGGACGCCGCCCATGGCGTTGATGTCAGAAACATTTTGAGCGATCGACTTCCAGCCGATGTCATACGCCGCATGTTCGTGTCCGCTGGGCCAAACCAAACGAAAATCTTGGTCTTGGACAATGGTATCCACGGAGACGACCACTTCTCCCCCGGCAACGCGGAGCGCTCCGGCATCATCTCCAGGCCCGAGTCCCGCATCCTTGGCGTCCAAGAGCGGCAGGATCTCGTTCAAGATTCCTTGTTCACCAATGTCGCCCACGGTCGGGCTATTGTCAGTCTGTTGATTAGTCACAGGTTGCTATTCGGCTTTCTTCGCCGCGTTGGAAATCAACGCTGCATAACTGTTGTATTGCTCTAAGTGGTGTGCAGTGGGATCCACGATATATCGACGGACGACCCCCGACACTGAATTTTGGAGGTTTTTAAGCGCTTTCCTACGCTTCAGTCTAGCGACCATTCGATTGACGAATGATCCAAGAATTCCGAGGACTATGCCCAGAAGTATCCCGGTGAAAACCATCAGCGTGGGAATCGCGATCCCTTCGACTCGTGGCGTCTGCGGCAGGTCGAATTGGAAGTACGCGGCCAACGCTATTCCGCCCAGCCATAACGCGCCGGCCAGGGCCACGATGATGCCAAGCCATTGGACAAACTTGGTGACCGGCCACCACCAGGACTTCTTTTCAACGCCCAAGGTGCTGCTGGCAATGGCTATATCAATATCGTTGGCTAGTTCTTCCTTCTGCTCATGCACGCCGTCCTTCAATGATTGGGACCAGCGTGGCGACAGATCTTCGGTGGCTTCGCCAAGATAGCGCCCTACCGATTGGTCAACCGCCGCATTTTCGGCCACAGAAAGATCCGGGCGAGACGTCAACGTGATTTCTGGCTTTTCGATTCCACGCCCAAGGTTCATGCGCTTGAGCGGATCGTTGCGCAGTCGAGTGAGCCAGCTGGTGATTGGCCAGCCCGTATTGGTTGAGGCGCGTAACTTATATGACGTCTGCACGGCATCGGCAATGCGGTGCGTTCCATGAGCTTTGGCGATATTGCGTTCTAGTTCGGATTGCTCCATCACTCCTGGCATTCTGACCTTGGGCACGGCGAGTTCACCTTCAAGCGTGCGCAGCAGTTCGTCAACATCGGCGCGTAAGCGCCGGGTGGCCTGCACCTTGGTTTTCAGTGCAGAAGCAAACTTTCCACGAATGCCCTCTAGTCCTTCGCCGGTACGCGCTGAGGCCAGAATAACGGGAACCTGTCCAACCCCTTCGCTTTCAAGCAACGCGGCCAAGGAACCGCTCACAGGTGCCCGGTCGTTAGGCGCAATGGTGTCTATCTGGTTGAGCACCACTAAGAGGTTTCCGCGCTGTCCTGAAAGTTCGCTGAGGTATCCATGATGGATCGAGGCGTCGGCATATTTCTGGGGATCTAATACCCATACCAGGTAATCAACTTGCCCCGCTAGACGCGACGCGATCTGATGGTGCTCGGTGGAGGTTGAATCCATATCCGGCAGGTCAAGCAGGATCAGTCCTCCGGCTTGGTCCTGTGATTTTTTCGCTTCCGCACCGAGCACCTGGGAATCAAGGACATGACGCTCGCTTACTTCGAGCCAATCGAGCAGCTCACCGGCGCCTTCCGGCTGCCAGATGGCGGCCACCGTCTTGGTAGTGGTGGGCCGAATGACGCCAGTTTGCGCAATATCGGAACCGACAAGGGCGTTGAAAAGCGATGATTTGCCGCTGCCTGTCGCACCGAACAGCCCGAAGACCACGTGGTCTGCCGACAGCTGGCGGCGGGCTTCCGCTCGTTCGATGACCACCGCAGCGTGATCAACTACTTCAGGTTCAAGATAGGGCTCGGCAATTTGCATTGCCGAAACCACCGCGTCAATTTGCTCGCTAAGTCCCGAATGAGCACGATTCACCTTGCGCTCGCTCATGCCTTGAATCCTCCCCTGCGCAGTCCGTTGACTTGTTCGCGTAGTTCTTGCACGATTACCGGCTGAAGATTAGCTTCAATCTCTCCCTGATAGACAGCCAGATTCTCGTCCATGAGTTCGCGTGTTCTGGCTTCCAACATGGTACGTGCGCGCGTGGCCATACGCCGAACTGCTTCTTCACCGAATATAGCTTCCAATAATTTCTGCCCGACAACGGCAGAGCCACCGGCGATGCCTAGTTCCAGCCCGGTCATGCCGGCGGTAGAAGCGAAGACGACAACCATGAGCGCTACCGCCACCCCATTGACGCCGAAGGCGGCAATCCTCGCGGTTTTTCGTTTGCCAGCCCCCTCGCTCCGGATCATTTCCAAGACATCTTTCTGCCACGCGCGGATGCTATCCGCGGCCCGGACCTCAAGGTCTTTGCCGGGGCGTTCCGCCGGGAGCGATGCTAAAAGGTGTGTCCCGATGGGTGTATTGCGCCAGTTCCGATCAATGTCTTGGAAGGCATTGGTGATTTCGCTGACCAATACGGTGTGAAGCCCAGATTCTATTGCTTCTTCCACTCGATGGGTCGCCACCGGTTTCCCGCTGAAAAAGGAACCGACTCGATCTCGAATTCTGCCTATGACGCCTTCAATGCCGCGCAGCAGTTCGCCGGCTCCCACAAAATCTTGCCATCTGGCGAGGATCTCGCCGCGAAGGAGCGAACCGTCGTTCAACGCCTCTGTAGTTTTGCCCACGGCGAAAGCGAACCGTTCGGTGGCGACCTTCCCCAGGGCGTTGAGCTGCGAGTCCTGGTCTTCGGCTTCTTCGCTGAGCGCGTGGAGGTCTTCGTGCAATCTCCTGATAGCGCCTTCGAGCGTTTGCTCAGCGATGCGTTGGCGTTCGGTGGCGTCAGCAGCCAGGGAATTCAGCCAAGCCGAAAAAGGTTCGATTCGTTCCCCAGGAATCATTGCTCGTTCATCCAGCTGAACTTCATTGATTACATGGAGTAGTTTGGGGTCCAGGTTTTTTGCGGCAAGCAACCGTTCGAGATCTGGAACGATATCCGTTTCGGCGCCGGCCGGGACACGGTTGAGAATCACGCATACGGTGATTTCGCGGATACCTGCTTCGCTTAGTACTTCCCACGGAATAGCGTCGGCATAACGGTTCGCCGTGGTGACGAAGATCCAGAGGTCTGCGGCATTCAAGAGTTGTCCGGCTAGGGCGCGATTGTCGTCGGAAACCGAATCGATGTCTGGTGCATCGAGGATTGCCAGCCCGCGTGGAACGTTCGGATGCGGCACGACAAGCAGCGCGTCGTGGCGATCCATCCCATGCCCTGCGCTGAAGCCTGCCCCACTCAGCCGGGTCAGTTCAGGAAGTACCCGCTCGTTTCCGAACCAAGGTTCATCTGCGGGGTTCACCGCAAGTACTGGAGTTCGCGTGGTGGGCCGCACGGCGCCGGAGCGGCTAATCTGGTCGCCGAGCAGGGAGTTCACCAACGTAGATTTTCCGGCACCGGTTGATCCGCCAACCACAGCCAGCAGCGGGGCGTTCAAGTTCTTGAGACGAGGCTCCAGATAATCATTGATCTGGTGCAAAGCCTTCACTCTCAGCTGTTCGCCGCCGGGAGCCGAATGCGAGGTGGAGAGGATAAAGTTCAGATCATTTAATGACGATTCGAGCTTGGCAAAGCGATCCAGTAGCTGAACGGCACCGGCGTCAGGTAGCTGGTTCGCCGGTTCGGTCGGCTCCTGCGGCAATGATGTGGACTCCATAAGCTCCATCATGCCTTATGGAGAGCACTCTGCCATCAGCACACGAATGCATTGGCCGGTTAAAGGAAAAAACCACGACTGTGTCGTGGTTTTGTGACCCCAACGGGATTCGAACCCGTGTTGCCGCCGTGAGAGGGCGGAGTACTAGGCCGCTATACGATGGGGCCGTACGCTGAAGATTTCTCTTCAACTCACCAAATTACTCTGGTGAAGCGCTGGGATACCAGGACTCGAACCTAGAATGACGGAACCAGAAACCGTTGTGTTGCCAATTACACCATATCCCAATGTGACTTGGGCCTTTGATCAAAAAACCTCCAGGGGATTCGGATCGCACGCCGCAGCACGAGAATTAACTATACCCACGTAGCCGAGCCATGACAAATTGATCATGCGCGCTCAGGGCCCTTCGTGAGTCACGGGGATTCTTCGCAGCAGAGAGGTGGGCTCTGCTAAGTCCGGCCACCGCGCCTCCGGAGTGGGGCTCACGCTCCAATGCACGGTCGGCCAAAACCGCGGCGAGTCCAGCGTTCTTCGCGCCGAGCGCATCATTAACGCGATTATCTCCGGTGTACAGCGTCCAAGCGGGCTAGGTTGCCGATGCAGAGCAACCTGCCATATATGCTGCCAGGTCTGGTTTCGGAGCTCCCGCGGTATCCGAACCAATCACCACCGATAATCCTGAAAGACACGCCACTTCCAACTTCAATCGTTGCTACGGCTCGTACCCCTCGGCCCAGAAGCGAAACTCGTCATCGCGGGGTATCATTCCCCGGCGAGTTCCAAGGATCAAGTCAAGCACTGTTGGCGCTGTCCCAAAAATGTGTGTTTTCCGGACATGTGTCTCTCTTATGCTCCAGCATTGTCATCGACAAAAGTCCTCGGACATACCCCGGAGCAGGGTGGACGAGACGTCTTGAAGCTTGTCGGCGACCATCGCGAGGAATGCCTCGATGGAAGCCGTGTGCAAATACTCCAAGGTATCGTCAATATCAAAGAGAACGCCTTCGATACGTCCACCCGTCAGGACAGGGACATCGAAGGCGTTCTTCAGTTAACTCTTTTCAGATTATGCCCTGCTAGCGGGACTCCCCGAACATGCGAAGACGGTTCAGGCTGGATTCCCGGCCCAGAATTTCCATTGACTCGAACAGCGGTGGCGAAACGCGCTTTCCTGAGACAGCCACACGTGCCGGACCGAAAGCCTGACGCGGCTTCAATTCGAGCTCGTCAATCAGCTTCGCACGCAACGCTTCCTGAATTGCTTCGGCGTTCCAGGTCTGGACACCCTCCAATGCCTGAATGCTCGCTTCCACGACCTCCACGAGGTTCGTTGGCATTCCTTTGAGAGCCTTGTCGTCAATCACGATCTGGTCATCAGTCTTGAAGAGGAATTCCATCATCTCTGCGGCTTCACCCAATAGCCCAATGCGTTCCTGGACCAAGGGTGCGGCAGCATCAAGGACTTCGTTCTCACGGGCGGTCAGTTCGGATCCAACTAGCTCGGCAGCCTGCAGGTACGGAACTAGCCGGTCGCGGAAGTCCTGTGGTGCCAGCAGGCGGACGTGGGTGCCGTTGATGGCTTCGGCCTTTTTCAGGTCGAAACGTGCGGGATTGGACAGCACGTCCTTGACATCAAAGGCTTCGATTAGCTGTTCACGATTGAAGATGTCTTCATCTGCGCTCAGCGACCAGCCCAAGAGTGAGAGGTAGTTCAGCAATCCTTCGGGAATGAAGCCGCGGTCGCGGTGCAGGAACAGGCTCGACTCTGGGTCTCGCTTGGAGAGCTTCTTATTGCCCTGGCCCATCACGTAGGGCAGGTGGCCGAACAACGGCATGTACTGAGCCACCTTGATGTCGATCAAGGCGCGGTAGAGCACGATCTGGCGCGGGGTGGACGAGAGCAGGTCTTCGCCACGCAGCACGTGAGTAATGCCCATCAAGGCGTCGTCCACGGGATTCACCAGGGTGTACAGCGGCTGGCCGTTTGCCCGAACCACCACGAAGTCTGGAATGGTGCCCGGCTTGAACGTGATTTCCCCACGGACCAAGTCGGTGAAGGTGAGGTCTTCTTCTGGCATGCGAATACGCAGCACCGGTTCGCGCCCCTCGGCCTTGAACGCGGCAATTTGCTCGTCACTCAGGTCGCGGTCAAAGTTGTCATAACCCAGCTTTGGGTCGCGGCCTGCCGCCTTGTGGCGTGCCTCGACTTCTTCCGGGGTGGAGTAGGACTCGTAGACGTGCCCAGCAGCGCGAAGCTTCGCAATGACGTCCTGGTAGATGTCGCCGCGCTGGGACTGGCGGTAAGGCTCATGCGGGCCACCGACATTGACGCCTTCATCCCAGTCGATGCCCAGCCACGCCAAGGCGTCCAGCAGCTGGTTGTAGCTTTCTTCGGAGTCGCGCTTCGCATCCGTATCTTCGATACGGAAAATCATCTTGCCCCCGGTGTGGCGTGCGTAAGCCCAGTTGAACAAGGCAGTACGGATCAGGCCAACATGTGGGGTGCCCGTAGGCGATGGGCAGAAACGAACGCGAACCGGGGTTTCGTCGGTCACGGTAGGAGTCAGCGATAGATCAGTCATGGTGTTTTCATTCTAGTCTCGTTGCAAGGCAAGAAGCACAATAGCGTGTTGGTCTTCGCATCACATAAGGATGCGAAGACCAACACGCTGTGATTGACCCAGCCTTGGCCGGTCCCTTTGGCCTAGCGGCGGAAAACGCTACGCAGCGTTCCGATACCTTCAATTTCAATCTCGACGCTGTCGCCTTCATTGACCAGTCCAACACCTGCTGGTGTGCCGGTGAGGATCACGTCTCCGGGTAGCAAGGTGAAGGCTTCGGATGCCCGAGCCACCAGATCATTCACCGACCAGATCATCTCGCTGGTCGATCCATCTTGGCGGACTTCGCCATTTACGCGGCTGACGATTCCCACGTCATCCGGGTTCTCCAGCTGCGTTTCAATCCAGGGTCCCAGCGGGCAAGCGCCATCAAAGCCCTTGGCGCGCGCCCATTGCGGGTCGGTGCGCTGGGCATCGCGAGCGGTGAGGTCATTGGCCACGGTATATCCGAAGATCACGTCCGCTGCCTTTTCGGCGGGGACATCCTTGCAGATACGACCAATGACCACGGCCAGCTCGCCTTCGAAGGAAACTTCCTCGGAGAACGAAGGAAGCGTCACCGGGTCGCCGTGCCCAACCACCGAGGTGTTTGGCTTCAAGAACATCAGCGGTTCGCTAGGAACCTCATTGCCGAGCTCTTTGGCATGCTCGCCGTAGGTCCGGCCAAATCCAATGACTTTTGACCGTGGAATGATCGGTGCAACAAGTCGTACATCGTCTAATTGGTGCGTGGCACCCGTGGTCTTGATGCCCTGGAAGAAAGGGTCACCAGCCAAAACATGGACATCGTTTCCGTCAACGACTCCGTACATTGGGTCGCTATCAACTACAAATCTGGCAATGCGCATAGTAATAAGCCTAGGGCATGTTCTGGCCTAAATCGCATGCTGCCGAAAAGCCAATCCGCAGGCTGGCGTGCGATTCACTACAACTGGCAAAAGCCATACACAAAGCTCAAAGCGTTCCAGTTTATGAGAGGGCCGGTTGTTGCCTACTAAGAAGCCTTGGAATTGGTGGCCGCTGGCGGCTTTGTTGATGGTGTACTTTTTGATTTCGCCTTCGCAGCAATTGGTTGCAAGTCCAACTCGGCAATTGAAGTCTTCTCAGCGTTCGCGAAGACCCGGCCATCATTTGATGCGGTAAGCCGACTCCCAAACTGACGGGTGAGCTGCGGGCTGCCAATGGTTGCACGAGTCCCGGCCGGGAAGTTTATGACGGTTGTTGTCCCCGCTGCGCTGTGAACCGCTTTGCCTTGCTGCTCTAGGACAACCAAGTCCGCGTTTTTCCATCCAGGCCGGTAGCTCGTGTTCTTTGCATTGGTCAAACGATGCTTCCTGAGCAATCTTCCGCTCTCCGGATCCAAAACGTTCACGCCTTCAAGATCGGCCACGAGCAGCCATCCGGCCATGAGCTTTGGCGCGTACAGTGCTCCGCAGTTCGCCCTTGGCCCGACGTCCCACGAGATTTCCTTTGTGGCAATGTGGAGTTTAAACACCCGCGCGATCCCCTCTGTGTCTGGGAGGCCGTATCCGTTTCGTACCGAGGTGGTGCCATAAACATGTTCTTCGTCAGCAACTAGGCCGGTGATCGAATGCTCGGTAATAAATCCTCGCCCCTTGCCGTCCAGTACCCAGATGATCTCATCGGTATGAGGATCAATCATTCCAAGGGCACCACCTGAACGGCCGTACTCTGGAACTGTTCCGAAGAAGACGTTTTTTGAGTTCTTTGCCCAGGCGAAAATTCTGGATTGCTCGTAATTCGTTGCGAGCCGTTCGATTCTCAGGTATCCCTCGGCCTTATTTTTGGCTGCGCTGTTGATGCGCACGACGTCTGCCGATCCATACGATCCAATGAGAGTTTTACCGGCATTGAATTCGATCATGCCTTCGATCTGGTTAATCACATTTTGGTCCGCTGGTGATGTCCATCGTTGTCCCGTATCAGGGTTGATCGAGGTTATACCGGCGCCCATGTAGCCTCCGACATACACGTTGCCGTCCGAATGGGCCATCAGGGATTGCACCACGAACTCTCCTTTTGCCAGGGCCACGGTATTCACCAATTGCACCGATTGGCTCGAAAGTCTTACCACTTCAATCTGCAGGCCCGTTGCATTCGATGAGACGACTACGACCTGGCTTTCGGTGGCGTAGAGACTGAGTGCGGCGCTGGCAGAAATGTTGCCGACCAGTTGGTCTTCCCAAGAGGAAACATTCGTGGCAAAGAGCTGACCATTGCTCACGTTGTAGAAATTCTTTGCCTTAGGAGTCACCGCCGAAGCTTTTCGACCAGACCAAACCCGTTCGACCGTTCCAACCCAAGAATTTGCTTGCGGGTTGAACAACAATTGTCCCGATGTGCTATCAACCGAAACGACAATTCTATTTCCAATCGCTTTCAACGATGAGATAAAGCCAGTTGCCTTTGGCTCTGGCAGAGCAACCTCGGCGGTCTTATTGGGAGTACTCGTTGAGAATCGAAATAATCTTGGATTACGCGACCCTGTGCCTAGCCACACGACGTCGTTCTCGCCAATAGCCACACGGCGGACATAATCAGTATCGGTCGCAACGCGCGCAAATACTTGGACCTTGCGCGTCTTAGGAGTGTAGTTAAAGGCAGCGCCTAGCGGATAAGTTCCGCCCCAAACAGTACCTTTGGAATCGATTTGCAGATCATAGATCGTGGAGGCACCGGGAACCTCTCCAACCACGGTCGTCGTCGAAGGGCTTGATGGCTTCCAAACCAATAGCGAATTACGAGTTGCTAGATAAAGGGTCTTGCTCGCTTTGTGCCATTTCATGGATTGGATTCCACCGCTATGGCTGTTGGGAACGTCCACAACGTGCACGGGGGAAGTTCGCCGCGGATCCACTATTTGAAGTTGGTGGGCAGGTCCGACAATCGACACTGCCAACCAGGGAAGCCCGGACTTCTCAATACCGGGCAGCGGTTCCACTCGCCTAATTTTCGTGGCCGGGAAGGCTCCTTCATGATTTTGAAGTGCGCCGGTGGTGTTGCGAGTTCGTTTGAGTAGTGCGATAACTGATGGATCACGATTGCTGAGAACTGATTCAGGCTGTGGAGTTTTCGTCGGAACGATCGGTTTGGAAGATGCCGACGATTCGCGAGGTCCAGAGTCCGGAAGTTGCTTGTAGACAATTGCCCCTGCGGTTACCGCTCCGAGAGTCAAAACTACTCGTCGGCTGATTCGTTTCGCCGAACGCCCCTCGTCTTCTGCCACTAACTACCTCCTTGCGCTCATGATATACGCTGACCTAGCGGATAAATGACGGGATCAATCGAAGCCGGAGATTTCAGCAAAACCATCACGCTGCAAAATGAAAGTTGAAATGTTCGAATTTCTCATTCACAGCGTCCGGTCTGACGCATGATAGGCCAAGGCATTGACCGAAGCGGGAAGTAAATGACCGGATCCGCCCCATTGGTCGATGGCACAAGTCCAGCTGCCTACTACTCAATGACTGTGCGACTAGATCCACAGATAAAATCTTGCAAAGATTCAGCTTTGATAAGTTGATGGTCAGCTTCCGGAAATCCGTCGGGATTATTGGACTGCCAATTCCACATATCTGCGACCATTTGTTCCAAACCACGTTCGGCTTTCCAACCTAGATCTAGGCGAGCCTTTTCGGGATGTGCATAACTTTCTGCAACGTCGCCTGGACGACGACCCGTGATTCGATAGGGAACCGGCCGTCCGGAGATTCGAGCGAACGCGTCAATTACCTCCAACACGCTGGAACCAGCACCAGTTCCTAGATTCCAAACATGCACGCCTTGAGAATTAGACAAATAGTCGAGTGCAGCCAGATGCCCACTTGCGAGATCCAAGACATGGATGTAGTCCCGCACGCCCGTACCATCAGCTGTTGAATAGTCGCCACCAAAGACTTGCACTTCGACGCGTTTTCCAATGGCTACCTGAGCCACAAAAGGCATCAAGTTGTTTGGAATCCCTTGCGGGTCTTCCCCAATCAGACCTGATTCGTGTGCACCAACCGGATTAAAGTAACGAAGATTCGCGATACGCCAGCGCGAGTCCGACACTGCCAGCTCTTCAAGCATTTCTTCGATATGTAGCTTGGTGCGACCATATGGATTTGTAGCGCTTCGTCGAGTATCTTCACGTAGCGGTAAATCGGTCGAATCACCATAGACGGTGGCCGAAGAGCTAAAAACTATGGTCCGGCATTCAGCAGCATTCATAGCTTCAAGCAAGTTCAGAGTACCAACGACGTTGTTCTCGTAGTACTTAAGTGGTTGAGCTACCGACTCTCCGACAGCTTTGAGGCCGGCAAAATGTATGACTGCCTCTGGCTTGATCTCGCCGATGGCTTGAGTTAATCTTTCTGCGTCTAAGAGATCGATTTGGTACGCATCCAGGGTCCGTCCAGCCAGACCAACCACTCTGCGAAGAGACTCTGGAGACGAATTACTAAAGTTATCAATGACTGATACCTGGTGTCCTTCCTGCAAAAGCAGGAGTACCGTGTGGGAGCCTATATATCCAGCACCGCCGGTGACAAGTATGCGCATCTATAATTTCCCCAACGTCAAAAATTAGAATAACCCATGTAAAAGGTACTTACATGGGCTATTCTAGCGAATTTTTACTGCACTTTTAGGCCAAGCGCTCCAGCCAACCGTGACGGTCCTCTACGGTTCCACGCTGGATGCCGAGCAGCTCTTCACGGATCGACATAGTGATTTCACCTGCCGGCGCATTTTCATCACCGATTAATTCGTCACCATTCTTCAGCACGCCAATTGGAGTGATGACTGCAGCGGTGCCGCAGGCAAAGACCTCAGTGATATCTCCATTAGCGATGCCGTCCCGCCACTCGTCCAAAGTGATCTTTCGTTCTTCAACTTCCATGCCGCGATCCTTGGCAAGCTGGATGACCGAGGATCGAGTGACCCCTTCGAGGATGGTGCCGGTCAACGCTGGAGTGACCAGCTTTTTGTCCTTGGTCACGAAGAACACGTTCATTCCGCCGAGCTCTTCCACTGCATTATCATTGAAAGAGTCAAGGAAGAGTACTTGCTTACAGCCGTTTTCTTCTGCTTCGAGCTGGGCCACCAATGACGCTGCATAGTTGCCACCGCATTTGGCCGATCCGGTGCCACCGCGGCCTGCGCGTGCGTAGTTTTTCGATACCCATATGCCCACCGGCTTGAGCTCTCCGCCAAAGTAGTTTCCGGCCGGTGAAGCAATCACACGGTAGGAGACTTCGCGTGCCGCACGGACGCCCAGAAACGCCTCCGTAGCGATCATGAATGGACGCAGGTACAGAGCTTCCCCGTCACCGGTTGGAACCCACTCAATGTCGGTAGCAACGATTTTGCGCAGGGACTCAACGAAGACTTCATCATCAAGCTGCGGCAGGGCGAGCCGAGCTGCCGACTTATTCAGGCGTGCAGCGTTTGCGTGGGGGCGGAAGGTCCACACCGAACCGTCTTCGTGGCGGTAGGCTTTCAGTCCCTCAAAGATCTCCTGGCCATAGTGCAATACCGAAGCGGCAGGATCCATGGCGATGGGCCCGTACGGCTCAACCCGCGCGTCGTGCCACTGGCCCGAGCCAGGCTCGGAGCTTGCGGTCCAGTCAATGACCACGGTGTGGTCGGTGAAGAAGTCTCCGAACCCCGGGTTGGCCAGAACGGCGGCGCGCTCTTCTGCGCTCTTGCGATTCGATGAAAGATTTTCGTTGAATTCCATCTGCCTCAGGACTTCCTTGCTCAATTAACGAATAACGGGTGCCCCACGCCATTGGCGGAACACCCGTCCGTGGATTTGTTCCTCGATTAGCGGCTAATCGAGTTACATCGCTTTTAGCTTATGCCAGTAGCGAGACGATTGCATCGCCAATTTCACTTGTAGTGCGGTGATCGGTCAATTCTTGGCGTGAAGTGATCTCTTTTTCGACAGCCTGTTCAACGGTAGCCGCTTCCGCAGACATTCCGAGGTGATCCAGCATCAGTGCCACCGACAGGATTGCGGCAGTCGGATCAGCCTTCTGCTGGCCGGCAATGTCGGGAGCAGAGCCGTGGACCGGTTCGAACATGGACGGGTAGGTGCGGTCCATGTTGATGTTGCCGCTGGCCGCCAGTCCAATGCCACCGGTGATGGCGCCGGCCTGGTCGGTGAGGATGTCACCAAATAGGTTATCGGTCACAATGACGTCGAATCGGGATGGATCGGTAGTCAAGAAGATGGTCGCAGCATCAACGTGCAGGTAGTCGTGGGTCACCTCGGGGAATTCCGCTGCCACCATCTCTACCGTGCGCCGCCACAAATGTCCGGCATAAACCAACACGTTGTGCTTGTGGACCAAGGTCACATGCTTGCGCTCCCGGGCGGCTGCACGGGTAAAGGCATCACGAACTACACGCTCAACACCGTAGGCGGTATTCACCGAAACTTCGGTCGCGATTTCATGCGGGGTGCCGGTGCGCACCGAGCCGCCATTTCCGACATACGGGCCTTCCGTACCTTCGCGGACGACCACGAAATCAATCTCGCCCGGGTTAGCCAGCGGGCTTTCGATTCCAGCGTAGAGCTTGGCAGGGCGCAGGTTCACGAAATGATCCAACGAGAAGCGCAGCTTCAGCAGGAGTTCACGCTCAATGATTCCCGAGGGGATTCTTGTGTCGCCAGGAGCAGCGCCGACCGCGCCAAACAGGATGGCATCATGCTGTTTGATAGCTTCAAGCGTTTCATCCGTCAGAGTCTCCCCCGTCTTGAGCCAGTGTTCCGCACCCAACGTGTATTCGGTGAGATCAACTTGTTGGCCTCCACCGTTGGTCACGAACTTCAGGACCTTCACGGCTTCGGCAACCACTTCTGGGCCGATACCGTCGCCTGGAATGACAGCAATATTAATGACGTTTCCCATGTTTTCATCATAACGAAGCAAATCCACCATTTGAGAACTCATCTCAAATACTGAGAATCTTTTCAATGTAAGTCATGAGAACATCAAACCGTGGCATGAGGACTCAGCCCTGAACCCTGACTAGACTCGAGACATAGCAGTCTTTAGGCACGAGGGAACAGTTGATCTTTAATAACCCACACCGGCGCATCGACCGGTGGATTCGTTCGAACCCTGGCCGAATCGATTTGTTCACCGGCGCACTCTACACATTGATGTGCACAGGATTCGCGCTTGCCATGGGTGCCGGGGGCGGCATGGGATTCGCTCTTAGTTTATTGGCCATCACCATTTTGCAGTCGGCCCCCTTGATGGCTCGCCGCCGCTATCCATGGGCCGTCACGATTGTCGTAGCCTTCGCTCACCTCATGCAGTTGTTCTTCCAGGGAATCTTCCTTCCCTCGCAGCTATCGGTTCCCTTGCTGATTTACACCATGGCTGTCTATGGAAAACGCTGGCAATCTTTCGCTACCCTAGGCGTGGGGTTGCTGGGTGCGATTCTTGCAACCTCTAATATCTTTGGTCCGGGCGCCTACGGTCAGGCCAACATATCCTTTGACATGATCATCTCCTTTGTGGGCTTATCGCTGGTGGTAATGCTGGCCTGGACCTTTGGTGATCTCGCGCGAAGCCGGCGGCAAACCCTCAATGCCTTGCGAGCCCATGCACAACGCCTGGAAAACGAACGGCTGATTGAACGTGAGCTGGCTGCCTCGGATGAACGCAACCATATCGCCAGAGAAATGCATGACATCGTGGCCCACTCGCTCTCAGTGATTATCACCCAGGCAGATGGTGCACGATACGCGGCAGTCAAGGACCCAAACATCGCGGTTGAAACCTTGAAGACGGTCTCTGACGCGGGGCGTTCTTCACTACGTGAAATGCGACGCCTTTTGGGCGTACTGCGCACAGATGAAGAGGTTGATCACCGCCCGTTGCCGACACTGGAAAACATTCCAGAGTTGGTTGAAACTGCTATGAAGTCCGGCGTAGAAGTTTATTTTCAGGTCAAAGGGTCGCCGCGTCGCCAGCTGCCAACCGGAGCGGAGCTGACCGCGTACCGCTGCGTGCAGGAAGCACTGACTAATGTCATGAAGCACGCAGGCCCAAGATCAACCACGCATGTGACTCTGAGCTGGACCAATCGAGGCGTCGAAATGAGCGTCATCGATGACGGCCGGGGTGCAGGAAGCCTGGGCGTCGCAGGCACCGGCCAAGGTCTGCGCGGATTACACGAACGAGTCTCCCTATACGATGGAACCAGTACCGCTGCCCCGCATCCAGGCGGAGGATTTGCCGTCTCTGTGTTCATCCCCTACTCCGAGGACTAAAAAGAATGACCCCCAGTGAGCCAATTACAGTCGCCTTGGTCGATGACCAGCTTCTGGTTCGTAGCGGTTTCCGAATGCTCATCAATTCCCAGCCGGACATGAATGTAGTCGCCGAAGCTTCCAACGGACGCGAGGCGTTGGCTTCTCCCTCATTGGCCACGGCAGATGTCATATTGATGGACGTCCGCATGCCGGAACTGGATGGAATCGAAACGACTGAACGGCTACTGACTTCTAAGAATCAATCAAGGCAGGCGCCTCGCATCATAGTGCTGACCACGTTTGATATGGACGAGTATGCCTTCAGCGCCATTCAGGCTGGAGCGAGCGGTTTCCTGCTCAAGGATGCCCCGCCCGAAGAGCTACTGGAATCCGTTCGTACGGTAAACCGCGGGGATGCCGTGATCGCACCTTCGACGACAAGAAGGCTTCTGGACCATATGGCCCCGCTGCTAAAACGCTCATCGCAAACCGACGATACGTTGATGTCCGCCGTAGGTTCCTTGACACCTCGTGAACGTGAAGTCTTTGGACACATCGCCTTGGGGCGTTCGAATCCAGAAATAGCGAGAGATCTGTTTCTATCCGAAGCCACGGTAAAAACTCATGTCGGTCACATTCTTGCCAAGCTCGGTGCCCGTGACCGGGTCCAAGCCGTGGTGATCGCCTACCAAACCGGTGTGGTCAGCGCCTAGTACTTACCGATTAAACATAGAGCTCCAAGCATGGTTTTATAACCATGCTTGGAGCTCTAATTTTTCAGGCTTATTTTTCTTCTTCGTAGCGCGGGAAAACCGGAGCCGGCGCCGGCAATTCGGTTCCCGGCACCAGGACGGTGTCAAAGTTCTCGAAGTTGCGTGCAGTCCCCTGGCCAACAGCCAGCAGGTCAAGCATTCCGGTCATAGTCTGCGGCAGGACCGGCTGCAGGAGCATTGCGACCTTGCGAACAATTTCGATAGTCACGTAGAGAACCGTTTCCATGCGTGCTGGATCGGTTTTCTTCAGCTTCCATGGCTCCTGCTCGGCAAAGTACGCATTGGTGTCGCCCAAGACATGCCAGACGGCTTCCAAAGCACGACTGAAGTCTTGGCGGTCATATGCTTCTTGATTGATTTCCAAAAGCTTTGAGGCGGCAGCCAGAATCTGCTCATCGGCGTCCAGCAGCTGCCCGGGTGCCGGCACAACTCCCCCGCAGTTCTTGGCCACCATGGAAAGCGATCGCTGCGCGAGGTTTCCAAAATTATTTGCGAGATCGCCATTAATGCGCGCAACGATGGTGTCATGGTTGTAGCTGCCATCGGCGCCAAAGGTCACCTCACGCAGGAAGAAATAGCGCACCTGGTCGAGTCCATACCGCGCCACAAAATCATCTGGTGACACGGTATTGCCCAAGGACTTGGACATCTTCACACCGTTGTTGTGCAAGAAGCCATGGATCATCACACGCTTGGGAACCGGCAGTTTTGCCGACATGAGGAAGGCCGGCCAGTAAATGGCGTGGAACCGGGAAATGTCCTTGCCGATAACGTGCACATCTGCGGGCCAGTACTTCTGGAAAGATGCCGATTCCACGTCCGGGAAGCCGGCACCGGTCAGGTAGTTCGTCAGGGCATCGACCCAAACGTACATGACGTGCTTCTCGTTGCCGGGAACCGGGATTCCCCAGTCGAAGGTTGTGCGCGAAATCGAAAGATCAGTCAGCCCGCCTTCAACAAAACGAACAACTTCGTTGAACCGTGATCGCGGGGCACCGAAATCAGCGTTCTCTTCGTAGTGAGCCAGCAGCTTGTCCTGGTACTTGGACAGCCGGAAGAAATAAGATTCTTCTTCGGTCCAAGTTACCTCGGTGTCGGTTTCGGTCGTGTACCGGATACCGTCTTCGCGAACCTCGGTCTGTTCTTCGGTGTAGAAGGCTTCGTCACGGACCGAGTACCAGCCGGCGTACTTATCCAGGTAAATATCGTCGTTGGCTTCCATCCGGCGCCACAGCTCCTGCGCCGCGGCATGGTGGTCCGCGTCTGTGGTCCGGATGAAACGGTCGTAGCTCGTGCCCAATTCATCATTCATCGACTGGAACGCATCGGAGTTGCGCTGCGCGAGCTGCGCTGGAGTGATGCCCTCTTTCTCCGCAGTCTGCATCATCTTCTGCCCATGCTCGTCCGTACCGGTCAGGAAGAAGACGTCATACCCATCAAGTCGCTTGAAACGCGCCATGGCGTCCGTTGCGACGACCTCGTAGGCATGCCCAATATGAGGGGTGCCATTCGGGTATGAGATTGCTGTGGTGATGTAAAAGGGTTTCTGCTGAGAAGTCACGATACAAATTTACCTTAGTCAGTGCTGGAAGCTGGATTCTTCGAAGCGATCATCGCGTCACATGATCTGATCCAGATAGTCCCAAAAGGCACCGCGAAGGGTACGGCGGATTGTTTGTTGATCCGTTTTCCACTCTCCGAGCACCTGGGCACAGTCCTTAAGCAAGGTCCGGTCGATTTCTGGCGGCAGTTGAGGTTTGTCTGCCACCAGTTCAACAACCTCTGATTGGGTAGTGCTGGCAAGCCAGGACTGAGCTACCTTGGCACCAATTTCTTCAGCCGCCGTCAGTTCCTTCTGCTCGTAGGCAGCTTGGCCATGGAACCCAGAACGTTCGCTATCTGAGGAGTAGACGACTTCTGCTTGAGTCGTTGGCTCAGCACTGCGTAGAACTTGTGCCTTTTGCGCCAGCAAGGCTGGTGTAGGGATTCCAGGTTTTGCTATTGCCGAGGGCTTCGCGATTGGCGCACCGGCCACCAATGCGGTTTTATCACAATGATCTTTATCCCAGTCAATGATTCGGGTGAATGAACTATCAATAATGGAATCGGGCATCACTTCAATAGCATCAGCTGTCAGAGCTAAGTGTTCGGCAACCGAGGCTACTCCCAACCGGCTCTGGTCCTTTTGCAAACCAAGCAATACGACCTTCATGCCCAAGTCTTGGGCTTCTTCTACCGCTTCGGCCAGATCGTCGTCTCCGGAAACAAGATAGGCAACGGATGCAGACCCATGTCGCGCTACGCCAACCAAATCCAAGGCCAACCGGAGATCGACGCCCTTTTGCTCGCCATTATAGGAAATTCGACCCAGTCGAACTTTTACACCTGGAATCAAGCCAATACGCTTATGCTGCTCGGTAAATAGACCGTCCTTGGAAGCGTCATACCAGTAGACCCGAAGGTTATTCAGGCCCGTGTTCTTCTTGACAGTCTGGACTATTCCACGAACTAAAGACTCATAATGCGTGGTAAAGGCCGAACGGAGAGTGGTTCCGGCCACTCTATGCCCGCCTAAAGACAATAAAAACCCGGCATCAACAAATATTGCAGTTTGATTCATCATACTTTTGATACTAGTCAGTACGGGGCAAAGAATCCTGCACCAAAAGAGGAACGCCAGGCATTCGTTCATTTTAAAAGCAAGAGGGACCAGAACAAATTGTTCTAGTCCCTCCTGCATGACATGCTAGATGCTTGTTGCTCGCATCATGTCATCCGCATCGGATAGACGGGAATCAAATTCTTCAATTCGCTCCCCCACGCCAAGCAGCTCCGCAATGGCAGCTACAGTGCGTTCAGAAGCTTTCCCGTCGCCGTAAGGATTAACCGCATTGGCCATTTCCTCATAAGCGGCAGAATCATTCAACAACTCCGAAACCGAATCGAAGATCCGCTGTTCGTCGGTTCCGATGAGTCGAACGGTACCAGCCGTCACGGCTTCCGGACGCTCGGTATTCAAGCGCATTACCAACACTGGCTTACCGAGGCTTGGCGCTTCTTCCTGCACTCCACCGGAGTCGGTCAGGACCACGGTTGAGGCATCGATGATTCGAGTGAATTCACCATAAGCCAGCGGCTCCGTCAAAGTAACGTTTGGAATACCATCGATTTCCGGAAGCAAAGCCTCACGTACCGCAGGATTGCGATGCAAGGGAAGGATAAACTGAATATCGGGCTCTGCTACGGACAGGCGCGCAATCGCTCGGCCAATCCCGCGCATCGGCTCGCCTTGGTTCTCGCGACGATGAGTCGTCACCAAAACAATTCGCTTGCCGGAGTTCACGATTTCTTCAAGTTGTGGATCCGTGAAGGGGATCTTCTTTTCAACCACGGTCAGCAGTGCATCGATAACACTGTTGCCAGTGATAACGATGTCCTTGCTGTTGAAGGTCTCGCGCTCGAGGTTACGCTTGCTCAGCGAAGTTGGCGCCAAGTGAAGGCTGGCAATCTGGCTGGTGAGCTTGCGATTGGCTTCCTCTGGGAATGGCGAGAAAAGGTCGTAACTACGCAGACCAGCCTCGGCGTGTACCACTGGAATTCCTCTGTAGAAAGCTGCGATAGCTCCTGCGGTAGAGGTGGTGGTGTCTCCCTGGACGACTACGGCATCCGGCTTTTCTTTTTCAAAGATTTCATCCAGACCTGCAATGGTCTTAGTCAGCAAACCGTTGAGGGTCTGTCGCGGCTGAATCACGTCAAGGTCATAGTCTGGCTTGATGCCAAACAGCTCGTTGACCTGATCCAGCATCTCGCGATGCTGCCCGGTAACAACAACTATACAGTCGAAATCTTTAGCCTCTTTCAAGGCCTTGACGATCGGTGCAACCTTGATGGCCTCGGGACGAGTGCCATAGATCGGCATGATCTTTTTCATTAGGACATCTACCTTGTCAGAAGAGGGGAATCTAGCGCCAGAGACCGCGGGTGTCAATGACATCCTTGCCTGCAAGCGCAGTGGCGGGAACCGATTTGAACTGATCGTGATCCACCAACAAGGTCACAACTTCTGCGGCTTCCAGCGCCTCATCCAACGGAGTCAGGGTGAGGTTCGCAATGCCGTCAAGTTTCTTGGGCAGTGCATCAACGTGTGGTTCGACAGCCAAGAACTCGATGGTTGGATTCTCTACAGCCAGCTTGCGAGCGATCTCAATGGACGGCGATTCACGCATGTCATCAATGTTCGCCTTGAAGGCAAGCCCCAATACAGCAACCTTGCCATTAAACGCTGGCGACTTGGTGGCCTGAACTACCTTGTCGATGACCCAGCTTGGCTTGGAGTCGTTGGTTTCACGAGCCATCCGGATGAGCTTGGACTCCTCCGGAGCAGCGGAAACGATGAACCATGGATCAACCGCGATGCAGTGTCCGCCTACGCCTGGACCAGGCTGAAGGATGTTTACACGTGGGTGACGGTTCGCCAAGGAAATGAGTTCCCAGACATCGATCCCGATTTTGTCAGAGATCACCGAAAGCTCGTTGGCGAAGGCAATATTCACGTCGCGGAACGAGTTCTCAACCAGCTTCGCCATCTCGGCGGTTTTGGCATCGGTAGTCAAAATCGCAGCCTGGCAGAAAACCTCGTAGAGCGCCTTCGCCTTATCGGCAGCTTCCGGGGTTATGCCGCCAACAATACGGTCGTTGGTCACAAGCTCTTCCATGACGTAGCCTGGCAAAACCCGCTCCGGGCAGTGTGCCACGAGCAGACTGTCCGTGTTCAGGTCTGGGCGCTTGGCCAAGAGGTAGTCAGCCAGGTGCTGAGTTGCCCCTGGAGGCGAGGTGGATTCGAGGATGACCAATTCGCCACCTTTAAGGTTCGGTGCGATACCTTCTGCTGCAGACTCGATGTACGAGAGATCTGCGGTGTAATCATCGTTGAACGGAGTTGGCACGGCAACGATGTAGGCTTCGGCTGCAGGAGTCTCGAAGCTGGCGCTGAGGGTTCCTGCGGCAACTGCGGCTGAAACGAATTCACCCAGCGCTGGTTCAACAAATGGAACTTCGCCCTTGTTGACTGCCTCAACGGTCCGAGGAGTAACATCCACACCCTTGACGATGATTCCCTTAGATGCAAGGATCGCGGCGGTTGGCAGGCCGATATATCCCAAACCGATGACGGCGACTTCTTTAATGCTGTTCACTAAAGTGACTTTCCTTCTGGTGCGAGTGTCATTCCCAAAGCTGGGCGTTCAGGCTGATCTTATAACGCTTTGATTACAAGCCGAGCCCTGTAAACCATATCGCAAGAGTGCAACTGCCGTCAGGTTTCATGTCAGTCTGCTTTACTTATTACTTGCTGGTAAATTTCGGCCAGCCTCTTGGCATTTTTATTCCAAGTTCTGGTTTCGAGGACGAAATCCCGACCTGACCTGCCCATGAGCTCAGCCTTCGACGGTTCATAAATCAAGGATTCGATGGAATTCGCCCAAGCTTCTACGTCGCCAGAAGGTACAAGGTGACCGGTTTCACCGTCGCTTATAAGCTCGCGCAATGCGGGCAAATCAGAGGCAATAACCGGAACACGAGATGCTAGTGCTTCAACTGGTTTGAGCGGAGTCACCGCACGAGTAACCGACGAGTCGACGCGAGGGACTACAAATACATTCAGGGACGCGTGGTAGAGATGCGCTTTTTCACGTGGAACTCGCCCCGGAAATTCACAATATTCGGAGATTCCGAGCTCGACCGCAAGTCGAATGAGATTTTCTCTCTCAGTGCCATCTCCAACTATGAGGACTCTAAGTTTCTCTGTAGCGGGCATAATTTTCGCGACGGCGCGAAGTACCGTGTCTAGTCCTTCATAGGGCACCAAGCTGCTCACGGTACCGACATAAAATGCCTGAACATCCAATCCAAGCTCTTCTCGAGCAACAGACCGCGACACAGGTTCGTTGAGGAACTCTTCACCAATGCCGTTGGGAAGAATCTCGATACTGTCTGGTTTAACACCGGTCACTGTGAGATTTTCCCTCATTTCTGCACCGAGTGTGATCACATAGTCAGCGTTCCTAGCGACAAATGCTTCGCGTTCTCTGAAGAGCTTGTAGCGCTCAGAATTTACGGCAGAGGCTGGACGGGTCGATAGCCAAGTGTCAGCCAGCTGCCCGCGGACTTCATATACCCACGGAATGCCAGTCGCTTCGGAGACCGCCTTAACCGCGAGAGCATTTGAAAAGTCGGTGGTAGTGTGGAGGATTTGGGGGCCATCATGGAGTACTTTTGCCAGGAGCGCCTCTGATTGTTGTTGAATTCGCCCCGACAAGTCGTATTTTGCTCGTACTGGAATCAACCGCTCATATTCGACGGCTCCGACCCGATCCGATTTTTGAGCATTGAATATGCCAATGCTTAACGGATAATTCACTCGAGTGCAGGCTCTCACGCTCCAGCCTTCAGCGGACAGAGCCGACAATGTGGACTGAGTACGTTGCGCATAACCGCTGCCAGTGTGAGGCAACGAATTAGTCGCTAAGCAGACTACGGTTTTTAATGTTCGATTCTTGGAACCGGCATATTGAGTTGCCGGAAGCTTCGGCACCGTCCCAAGGTAGACCTGATATTCAGATACGTAATGTCGCTTTTGGCGGTTCGGCCTAATTTGTTCCAGCAAGGCAATAGCTTCGCTCATGTTGCCTAAGCCCCATTGCAACCGTGCTCTTGCTCTAATCGCATTTGGGGATGTGCTCGGTACTTGCAGCAAGCTAGCTGCCGTTTCCCATTCCCCGCTGGCGATGCAAAGATTCGCCAGAAAAATTCCACCGCGCTTTGCGTTGGATTTCTCAATCCAGAGACGGCAGGTTGTGTTTAGTTGAACCCTATCGTCGCGAATCATCGCCGAGATGGCATTAGCTAAAGTTCCGTTGTTCCCAAGCGAAAGCACTTTGTCCAGAACCTTAACCGGAGCTTGACTCTTAAACTTTCTTGCTACTTGAAGCGCAAAGTAGCTCGGGTCGTCAGCTACATTTGAGAGGATCAACCGAGCAGTATTCGTAAGATTTGCTATCAACTGAGAATTCAAAATACTGTCCTAGTTCTTGCCTTCGCTCGTGACAACTTCGCTGAGCAACTTGGCATAGACTTTGGCTGCTTCGCGCAATGACGCGTTTTTCCGCACCCAATGTGAACCATGATTGTAGGTTTTCAGCATGTCCGGATTTTCTGCCAAGTGCTTCAGATGTTGCGTTAGTTCACCAAGGCTCTGACCGACAACTTGTCCGGACTCGGCAGCGGTGATGATCCCAGCGGCTTCTCCGCGCACTAGGCCTGTAATATGGCGGTCGAGATACAGTAATTCGTAGAGCTTCGAAGGTACGGTGTGATCGAAGCTTGGCCAGTCGGGTCGTAGTGATACGACGCATGTATCCGCCCAGGCGTAATTTTCCAGAACAAGATCTCCATAAACGGACTCACGAAAATCAACGTCTGCATCAAGCTCAGCGGCCAGTTCAATCAAGCGTCGTTTCTCGGTTCCATTGCCTACTATCCTCAGAGAAATCTTATTGTCGAGAATTTTGGCCGCGTGAATAAGTGTGTCTAAACCTTGGCTCCGACCAATATTTCCGAGATAAAGAACGCGCAACGCTCCATTTCGAGGCTCGTTGCTTATGTCGGCTTCAGGGCGTTCAATTTCAACTCCGTTGGAAATCGTAGCTACGTTGCTCACCCCGTTCAATCGCATCTTTACTGCGAGGCCACGCGTCACGGTCACTAGGAGGTCGCTTCGTTTCACCAGATACGACAGCGCATGAGAAACAACCGGCTCCAACCAACGCCATTTCAAGACTTGGGATTCTCGTAAAAGGTCTGGCCACGCGTCGCGTAGGTCGACAACGAACGGTACACCGCGGATTTTACTGACTACATACCCAACAATCAGCGTCGGTAACGCCGGCACAGTCGCAACAACAACATCCGGACGGCTTTCATTCAAGGCTGCGGGCACGCTTAATACCGCGTCCGCACCATGCTTGAGGACTTTTCCAACCATGGATTTGGATTTACGCAATGAACGATAACGTTTGATGTGGATGCGTTCATTGTCGTTGCGCGACTCGGAAGTTTGAGCTGTGATGCCCCATGGCTGGGGAGCAACCACAGTTAGTTCATGTCCTAATTTGGTCAATTCATCGGCAATGACGGACCAACGGCGTTGCGGCGGTGAGATTTCAGGAGAAAACGAATGAGTCAGCAACATGATTTTCATCTACTACTCACTCCTTAGCCTTCGTATACGAACTCGCACCCAGCCAACCTTAGAAGAAGAGATGCTTGTCATTACGTCCAAACCATTGAATACTACCAGTAGCAGTTAGTTCAGCGTCGCTTAGTCCCCAGGTGTGAGCTTTTCCATCGCCGCTACGCATCTGCATGAAGTTAAAACGATCACTTGAATAGACGGTTCCGCCACCATCTATGACATCACGCAGGAATTGGGTATCTTCTCCCCTGCTACGTGACGCAAAGGGCGTGTTCTTGAATACCGAAGCATGCCCGAGCATCGTCGGTCCCATCACCAAATTCGTAAACCGGTGCTCCCGATGAGCGAATCGCAATAGGGTCGCGTCTGAATCTGCAAGGTACATGAAATGGGCTTGCTTCCCAACGATCGAGGCACCGCTATATCGCAGGGCTGCGACTTGATCGAAGAGGTAGTTTGCCCCGTAAAGATCGTCGTCGTCCATTTTAGTGATGAAACCCCCGGTCGCCTCAGCAACTGCTGCGTTAAGGCAATCGCCAAGGGACAACTCCGATGACAACTCTAGAATCTTATAGTCGGAGAGGTTCGCCTCGACGGCTTTGGCTTCAAAATCTTCACGATCAACGGCAAACCCGTGTGTGACAAGAACAAGCTCGGTATCGACATTGAGCTGTGTTCCGACGGTAGAAATGATGTGGTCAATCTGGTGCGGGCGGATCGTCGAAACCACGGCACTCACCTTGGGTCGTGTCGCCATGGATCGGACCGAAGGCCGAACCTGCGATAGTCCGACTAGCGACTCTACTCGACGCGCGCGGTGGGCATAGGTGTGCTCGCTCCAGATACGCCGTTGCCCCAAATGCACCATTCGATCGCGGAGTTCTGGGCTCTGCACGATGCTGCGGATCGCGTTTGCTGCTTCTTCACGCGTCGAGACTTCTAATACCTCGGATGGGGCAAAGAAATTGCCTATAGCAGCACTTGGTGCTGATACTACGGCGCTACCGGCCGCCGTTATCTCAAAAATGCGGCGTGCGCACATACTCGGCGAGTCTACGACTGAATTTACGTTGAGAAAAACGTTGTAGAACTTATTGGCAGCTAGCATCCGGTCATAGTCCAAGGACCCAACTACATGTTCGGCGTAAGGAGCCGGGAATTGGTAATTTTCGTCTCCCCCATGTTGGCGAGAGAAGATATCGAGTCCGTTCGGTAGCTTATCAGCTACGTCAGTTGCTCCCCCCAGTACGATTTCCATCTGCTCGCGGCGTTCTGGGAACTTATGGGCGAAATACATTCCGGCAAAAGCGACATCGCGACGTTCTTGGCTTAGCGGACGCACCGGGTTGTGAAATACCGGTTGCGCAGCGAAACTCAGCGATGCAATTCGTTCATGGCCTAATTCACGCTGGTAGTCCGCGATTTTACGTTCATCCGAGGTGAATACAAAATCAAAAAGCCGTGCACAGTCTAGGAAGTCTTCGAAATGAGGAGGGTCTTCTTTGTTCCAGAAGACTGCAGGAATGGCTTTCTCTTTGAATGCATTGACCATATCGACCAAGGCAGGTCTTGGTGCACTCGTACCTGTCAGGTGGTATTGCCATGCTTTGCCGTTTCCTGCCCACGCGGACTCGACGAAGAGCAAATCAAAATCTATTGATTCAAGATGCTCGTTCCAGTCATCCGGGGTGACAAAAGTGCAGTCCCACTCTGGGCTCCAAGCCCTTGCGCTAAAGTCATCCAGGATGACTGCAACTTTTAGTGCGGTTTCGGAGCGCTGAGCAGGTTCGAAGGCTACCGTTGGCAGCTGAAGCCCGAGTACCTTTTCGATGTCAGTTTGGAACCTGCGGTTAAAACCGCCGGCGCGAGATTCGTAGTTGCTGCGACGGTACCATTCTTGGACTTGTCGCGGGCCACCTTGTCGAAGGTGCCACAGCGCTTTTCGAAACTCGCCTAGTGCAATTTTCACTTCTCAACTCACTCTAAAATATTCGCAGGCAGGAATTACCAATATTACAGCGAGGCGCGCCCCAGACTCTATTCGGGACTATGACGCGCCTCGTTACCTTGAACATAGTTCCAAAAACTAGTCAGCTTCGATGGCTTTAACCAGTTGAGTCATGATCTTCTTGGAATCGTAGTTTTCCACCGTGAAAGCTCTCGCTTCTTCTACCGATTTGTCGAAGCGCTCTTGGCTTGAAACGATTCCGGCAATGTGCTTAGCAGCAAGTTGCGTATCGGTAAACAGCCATTCTTCGGGGTAGAGCCACTCAGAACCTGGCCATGCCAATCCAACAGGAAGTGCGCGGGAAGCAGCACCATCAGCCAAAGTGAAGTGGAAGGACTCAAAATCGCTGGTGGATACCGCAACACCAACCCGCTGATACCACTGGTCCATGTCGTCGCCCTGCGGGTCGAAGGCTACTGCACCCTTCAGGAGCGGCGACTCGTCGATCCGGGCATACTGAGCCTCATAGAACGCCATCTCTTCGACCCTTGCGGCCATCCAAGGATAGTCTTCGGGACGTTTCCCCTTCACCCGTAAGGTGAATCGTTCATCGGTAGCACGGAGCTCTTCCAATAGATCTAGGACTAGGTCAAAACGCTTCATTTGTGGAACCATTCCGACAAATCCCAAGACAAACTTGGAATCAGCGTCCTTTGGAAGATCAAGCTTGCCTGTATCTACCGAGTTCGGAATGACATAAGTTTTTTCTTCAGGAATTCCGAATTTTTGGATTGCCATCCCACGAATAAGCTCGCTGACGAAGATCACTCGATCAACTTTCTTGAACTTCACCTTGTTAGGGTAGTCGGTGAACAGCTCCTGAGAATGGAAGCGAGTGATCAGCCGCTGGTTTGGTTTGACATGCTTCGAGTACCATGCAAGATTCCCTAGGGACCATTCGCAAAATATGGTGTCGGCATCTTTAAGTAGTTGCGCACTCAGCTCACTATCATGCTGAGCGTGCCCCGCCCACTGATCTACGCTTAATTGGTGACCCTGTTCTTCCACGGCCTTCATGATCTGGCCGGCAAATTTCAGGTCGTGACCGGCAACTAAAACGGTTCGATCATTTGGAGCGGTATTCACCGCTGCGTGTGCTACTCCGCTATCTTGCTGTTCGACGACGCCAAAAGGTCGGCGCAGTCTCAGATGGACTCTGCGTTGTGGGTCATTTGCTTGTTCCATTTTAAGCCGTGGCGAGGCCGCCGTCGGCTCATCCTTGAGCCACAATGGAAGCCCACGTACGTTTAGATCTCGTTCAGACGCTTCAACGCTAGAGGCTCCACCATACTGGTATGCGATCACTAGGTCTTCCAGCAAATGAGGGTCCCCGAGCACTTGCTGTGCTCGTGAAACAGAGACCTGAGACTGGCGCAGGCCATCCGGTCCCACAGCATGAATTCCGTGGGCTTTCAAGATATCGATGGCAGACGAATTTTCTTCGGTCTGTGCAGTATAGATCTCGCCGGGGCGAATCGATGAAGCCAAGATCTGCTCTGCAACTTCACCATCGACAGTTTCAAGCTCGAGTCCAATCGTTGGCAGCGTTGGGATTTCAACGGCGATCCCGGCCATACGAAGTGCAAGTGCCAGACGGTGGTGCGCCAAGTGCTTCTGGAAAGTGACGCGCATCGGCGCCCACGCGTCCAAAACGCGGTCGGCTTCACTTTGCATCCAAAGTGAGATGATTAATTCAGATTCTTCGCTGCTACGGACTACGGGGACGGTGTCGTCAAACATCCAAGTGACGCCGAAGCTCTTACCGCTGATCTGTGGGGTTCCACAAGCTGCAATTTCAAAGACGCGTCGGGAGAACATGGTCGGTGATCCATTGACCGAGTTGACGTTTACATGGACTGGATGAGATTTGTAAGCATCAACCATCTCGTCATAGGTCAGTCCCCCTTGTACAAATGGCTGTAGCGCAGCAGGGAATTTATATGGGGATTCCGGGTTATCGGCCTGGCGATCATAGATCGTCAACCCCTGCTTGCGAGCACCTTCAAGGATGGTCCGCAATTCTTGAGAGCGTTCCGCGTAACGGTCGCCGTAGTACGATCCGCCATATGCTACGGAATGGGAATACGGACGGTTTGTCCCCAACGGGTTGTGAATTTCAGCTTGAGCCCAGAATGGAAGGCTTCCCAAGGCGCGCATGTACCCGCCGCGGTTCTCCCAATAGTCTTCAAGACAATTGGCATCCGTGGTCAAAACCACGTCGAAGAGTTTTGCTGTCCTGCGGAAGCGATTGAAGTGAACGGGATCTTCCTTGTTCCAGAAAATCGTAGGAATACCGTTCTTACGGCAATATTTTGTGAGCGCGTCAAGGTCGGAACATTGGTCATCGTCGTAGTAACCGACCTTACGCGTCCAAGTTTCGGAATTACCGGCCCAAGCGGACTCCACGAAGAGCACGTCTACAGGCTGTGCAGAAAGGACTTGCCGCCAGTTCTCCGGTGTTGGAGCCACTAGACTCACTTCACGTTTGAGCGTCGAAGTCGTAAACTCGTCGGCAATAATTGCCATACGAAGGTCCTTGAGATTCTTACCCGCCACCGGACGCTTTTGGACGCTGCGCATTTTCTCCGTAAAGGTCTGCGCAACGATAGGCCACGTCCGGGTTTCTACCGTCCACTGACGCGCTCTACGGCCGATGTTCTGAGCTAGCTTGGGATCGCTTGCCAGCTTCGTGATCTGTTCACTGAGGGAATCTACGTTGTCGGCCGCAAATAGCAAACCGCGTTCGGAATCCGTCCCAAGCAAAGTCGCAATAGGCGAGACATCTGAACCAATAACGGGACGTCCGGCAGCCATGGCTTCGATTGGTTTCAATGGTGAGACGAGCTCGGTGACTATATTCGATTTACGCGGGCAAACCACTGCATCGAAGATCGCCAGGTAGTCGTTGATATCCTCGTTTGGTACTCGTCCGGTAAATCGGATGCGTTCCCCAAGACCCAGCTCCGCGACTTGCTGTTCTAAGGCCGGCAGCGCATTACCGTCGCCAACGATCAGCGCGCCAACGTGGTCAAATTCTTCCGGCAGGCCAGCTACCGCCTCAATAAGAAGGTCCAGACCTTCATAGTTAACCAAACTTCCAGCATATCCAAGCAGGAATTCTCCAGCAAACTTCTTATTAGCCGCAGTGGAGCGCTCCACTGGCAATGGAACATATTGGAAAATATTCGCTGCATTAGGCAGAATCGAAATATTCGACTTCGTCGCGCCGCGTGAAACTAGCTCATCACGAACCTCTTCGGTGATTGCGAACACCTGGTCAGCTTCATTTGCTACGAGCGTTTCAAGCTTGCGGGTAAGGTCAAAGCGTTCGGAGGTAAGCCAAGTTTCATTGTTCGCGGCGGCTGTGATTTCCCAAAGTCCACGCACCTCGTAAATGAATGGAATACCGAGCCGACGGGCAGCGATGAGAGCCGGAAGAGCCGTGATGTGATTTGACGCCGAGACAATTACAGCCGGACGGTTCATCATTGCTTCGCGTACGTAGATATCGGCAGCTAGCTGGATGAACTTATCCAACGGATCATTTCGAAGCGATACACCTGGGTTAAAATGAGTCTTGACGCCCTGGAAGTCGCGGATCATACGCTTCTGAGATGGTGCCTTCTTAGTGACTTTCGAGTCCCACGGGTAGCCGGGACGCGCAGCAATAAATAGATCAATGCCTGCATCCGCTACTGCCTTGGTCAGCCCAGTAGTACGTGTCGAATATCCGTTACTGTTGAACTCCCCTGTGCTGTGTGCGCAATACATCACCTTGTCTGCTTGCGGGACATAAGCAGGAGAAGAAGTTCTTGGGGGAATTGCTGGGAGCGCCGTTTGCAACCGCGCTTGGCCCATGACTTGCAGGTGCAGTGGCCCAAAATTCTTCGGTGAATCTGAGCCCGCCATCAACTCAGTTAATGCTTTCGCTGGCTCAGTAATTTGTCCTAAGTCACGGTACTTTTCGACTTCTAATTTCGCCAATGTCCGAAGATTAGTTACGAGATCATCGTTAGCATTTGAAAAAGTATTTTCAGGAGAGCGCTCAGTAACGGCCAATGCCAACTGCTTGGAAGCATTCTGCGAGGTATCTGGTAACGAAGAAACAGGTTTCTTGCTGAAAGGGCTCTTCAACCCACGCGCTGCTTTAACCACCGGATGTGATTTCAGATTCTCGTATGCAGTCTTGAATTTTTCCGCGCGTGCGTGTTCCTTATTTAGTTGTTTTTTTAGGATCGACGCTTCTTGGCTGACCTTTCTGCGATCTACTTCTGACTGGTTTACGGAACGTTCAAGCCGAACTACTAGGCCTTCGAGTTTTACACTCCGACTGCGCAGATCACTGTTCTCCGCTTTGAGCTTCATGCTAAGAGAACGGTATTCAAGAATGTCTTCAAGCATAGTGAGTTCGACATCTTTATCGAGGTTCGCATACTCCTGCTGCATGCTATGTAGCTGTGCTCGTGTAGCTATCGGCTGCGCTGCCTTCCGATTTGACCGTTTCAACGAAGAAGCTCCCTATAAATAGTTATCTGATCCAGCTATTAGTCTAGCGGTTCGACAGTAAAACAAGGACTTTGACAATTCCCTGAAACAGACCCCAGTAAACTATACGGAACTAATAGATTTACCCTAGGACCTGTTTCGTACCCTGGTTTGTGATTGAGAAACTCAACAGGATCATGACCTGATGGTTTGTTTCCTCATCGTGCCCGAAATACGCACTAATAAATAGGACCTCGGTACCCTGTAGCGATGGGTTCCCGATTTATCGGCAAGCTCAGCTCAGGTTCTGGAGCTGTCGCCGTGCAAATCGTGGACCAAGCTGGACGCACCGCCATCTCCGTGGTGCGCCTCGGCTCAGCGAGTGCCGACGCCGAACTAGCACTGTTGCTGCGCACCGCCCCGCAACGCTTGCATCCAGGCAACAAGCCTTCGACTTCGGCGATTTGGAACAAGAACCCGCATTCCTAGTCGAGGTTGCTGACTGCACAAAGTACGCCGAACTGCCTGATTTTAATCTTGACCGCAGAAGACCCCGAGTCGGTTGCACAGGCACCGCGAAAGTCGTTGTGCCCCCTAAGGCGGAACTGTGGGAAATCTTCACCTCAGCCTATGCACGTCTTTGGTTCGAAATCCTTGACGACGAAGGATTTCGTGCCATGGTGCAAGCTAGACTCCTCGAGCCGACGTCCAAATCAGACACAATCAGAGTGCACCGCGACATCGCCGTACCGCACCCGTCCCTGCGGAACCTTTCTTCGTAGCTGGCATCGCTGCCACGACAAAGACTACAAAGGCACCCTGGCCACAGCCATGTTCGCCCTCCACACGCAAGCCGTGGAACTCGAAGCAATGATCATGTACGAAGTCACCACCCTTCACTTCGAATCGAAAAAGAAGATGACCTCCGCAAAATCCGCATGAGCAAAAGATTATCGGGTAGACCCCCAAATCCAAGTAGGGATTCTGGTGGATCCGGTAGGCTTCCAGCTGGAATTGCATATTTTTGCCGGGAACACAGCCGAGACCACCACGATCGTTCCGGTAGTCCAAGCGTCTCAGGAACGGCACGATATTGCCAACATGATGGTCGTCGCTGATGCTGGCATGCCCTCCGACGTGAACCTGATCGCGTTGAAAGACGCCGGATTCAAATTCATTATCGGTTCGCGTATAGCCAATGGGCCTTATGCAGGAACATTTGGATACGAAGCGCACCCGGTTCGCCAACGGGCATATCCTGGAATCCATACGACCGATGGGACAACGTTCTAGTGCTCGCGAGGGGCGAAAGATTTATCAGTGGTCCGCGAAACGTTTCGTCACTGACAATCGGAACATAAATCTGAAGGAACGCCGAGCCATGGGTATTGCCGAAGACACCAGCCAAATGTGTAAAGCAAGATTCGTGCAAACGACTAGGGCGAGGCCTGTAGTGGATGAAGCCAGGATCGAGCGAGCCCGAATGCTGGCCGGACTCTATGGCTAGTTGACGAATACCGATCAGTCAGTGATAAATGGCCAGACGGTCCTCGGCTCATACCATGAACTCTGGCAGGTTGAAGCGTCCTTCCGCATGACCAAGACTGACTCTTCCGATCGGTCAGAGTTCCATCGAGACGAGGACGCCAACGATGCTCATTGACCGTGGTGTTCGCCGCGTTGGCGATGGGCAGGCATGTGCAGGAGCTATCTGGGATGAGTTTGAAACGGATTATCACTGATTTGCAGGTCGTTCGTTCGGCGAAAGTCAAGGTCAATGGTGATTATGTGGTGATTCCTGCTGACGTTTCTGTGGAGCTCCGACGACTATTTGCGAAGCTCAAGCGTGGATAAAGTACTTACTAGGACTTTGGCACGGAACAGGCAAGACGTTCAATGCAGATTCGCGTGCTTAGACTGCGTTATTCACATGAATGACAACGAGCGCAAAATCAGTGAGTACGCACCGTTCGTAGATTTTGATTGAAACGGTTTAACGAGAGACAATAAACGAGTTCGAATAAAAGAGAGTTGGATTCATGAAGATAGCAGTTGTTGGAACTGGTTATGTTGGCATGTCAATCGCTGCCTTGCTGGCACGCCATCACCATGTCATTGCATTAGATATCAACGAGCAACGCGTTGGGCTCGTCAATCAGAAGCTCTCGCCAATCGCTGACGAAGAGTTGACCCGGTACCTAAACCACGAAGAACTCAAGCTATCGGCGACTACTGTTTCCGCCGAAGCCTACGATGAAGCAGACTTTGTCATCGTCGCGACACCAACAAATTATGACCCCGAAACCAATCATTTTGACACTTCCTCGGTCGAGTCGGTCATCTCAGACGCTGTTACCCTAAATCCAAAAGTAAACATCGTCATCAAATCAACTGTCCCAGTAGGCTTTACCAGCGACCTCCAGAAGCATCACCCTGGAACGAAAATAATATTTTCCCCAGAGTTCTTGCGTGAAGGACGTGCCCTATACGACAATCTCCATCCTTCTCGAATCGTTGTCGGAGACCAAAGTGAGCACGGAGAGAAATTTGCACAACTTCTCCTAGAAGGCAGCCTGGAGAAGCACGTCCCAATACTTCTGACCGACCCGACAGAAGCAGAAGCAATCAAGTTATTCTCCAACACATATCTAGCTCTGAGAGTTGCGTACTTCAATGAGTTGGATACATATGCAACATCGCGTGGCCTAAATTCCGCTCAGATCATCAATGGTGTTGGACTGGATCCACGCATTGGAAGCCACTACAACAATCCGTCTTTTGGCTATGGCGGCTATTGCCTTCCGAAGGATACGAAACAGCTTCTGGCTAACTACGACGAAGTCCCTCAGAACTTAATTTCGGCGATTGTTGATGCGAATAGAACCCGTAAGGACTTCATTGCGGACGATATCCTGGCTCGCAAACCGGAAACAGTTGGTATCTATCGTCTAGTTATGAAGGAAGGTTCGGACAACTTCCGACAATCCGCGATTCAAGGCGTAATGAAGCGAATCAAGGCCAAAGGCGTAGAAGTTATAGTTTACGAACCGACCTTGGACGCTGACGAATTCTTCCACTCCAAAGTAACGAAAGATTTTGATTCTTTTGTACGCGAATCGGATGTCATCATCGCTAACCGTCAATCAAAAGACCTAGAATTAGTTTCCGATAAAGTGTACACGCGTGATATCTACGGACGTGATTAGTAGATCATTCCAAAGGAAACCGGTCAATCATTCCTTAACTCACATTTTGAAACAGCAACTTGCCTCAATCACAAGAATTGGATACGGGTTTCCCTCATTAAACAGGACCCATAGTATGCGATTCTCAGCAAAAACCTAACGATTGCGAAGCCGGTTTATAATAGAAGCTTTTGGTAGTAGGTGTGTGCCGAAAGGATGTGAAATTTCGGCACATCGTGGACACCGGATGTCACGATTTCATAGAATCTTCTATATTTGTCAAGCCATGCTCGGTTGCATTTCCGCGGACTCGAGGAATTGGTAGACACGGCGTGCTAAGAACCGTTTGATGCACCTGCGGATTTCCTTTGTCGTTTTGCCTCCCGCAGTGCGTTTCTCGACATAATCTTTGGTCGCTTCATCATGGGTCATCCGTGCCAGCGCAGCGGTATGTAGGGCCATGTTCAGTTTCCGGCCACCACGGCGATTCAGTCGATGACGTACCTAGCCCGGGTATTTCATGAAGGCCGGTAGTCATTAACTGACTTAAAAGATGAAAAGGTGACCTGAACAGGGAAAATAGGAGTTGTTGAAGCTTCCAAAATACCCGTACAAAGGATCACCTTTTCTGTGAACCATTCTACCCACGTTTTCCCTGCCATCCCGACCCAACTCACCAGTCAATCTCTGGTCTCCCATGCAGGGTTGTCGGTGCTGACCAGCTTCCTGAACGCGGTGGACTTCCGCAGGCTCTGCGAGGACCGGTTCAGCCAGTTCGTGCCCGCTACCGCAACGCACCGTCCGGGTAAGATCCTCGGCGCACTGGCCCTGTCCTTGGCGGCCGGCGGTGAACAAGCCACAGATATTGACCAGCTACGAGCCGCACCAGAACTCTTTCCTGTTTCGTGCCACGGTTTGTGATTGAAAACCTCAATAGGTTCATGACCTGATGGTTTGTTTTCACCTCGTGACCGAAATACTTACTAATAAATAGGTTCCCGGTACCCTGAACCCATGGGTTCCCGATTCATCCGCAAGGTCCGCACCGCATCCGGCGCTGTCGCCGTGCAAATCGTGGACCAAACCGGACGCACCACCACCTCCGTGGAACACATCGGCTCAGCGAACACCGACGCCGAACTAGCCCAGATCTTTCATCAGTTATCCAACGGCTGCCGAAATCCTCTACCAATGGATTCCCGGTGGCCGTTCCTGATTCAG
>NZ_PCPS01000010.1 GCF_002975405.1 Arthrobacter sp. MYb229
TCCCATTTTCCCAGTTCAGGTCACCTTTTCATCTTTTAAGTCAGTTAATGACTACCGGCCTTCATGAAATACCCGGGTTAGCGTTTAATCATGTTGAGTGCAATGACACTCAAGCGTTGGTGAGCTCCTTGTCAGGAACAGTTACCTCGGGTTCGATTGCTTCTTTACGAAGGACTTTCGTATTGATGAAGCCCCTGATTGACACCCACTCGCGGTTTGAAATAAACAGCAGGTCGAGTGCGATCATTACCAAAGAGAACTGCCATAGCCCGGCGAGAAGCGCCGCAATTCCTACGTGCATGGTGAACAGCACTGCGACAGCCCATGGCCGCGTTTTGCGCCAGATAACGAAGAATACGAAACCACCCTGAGCAATGAGCGTTAGCCAGGAGGAGATCTTGATAAATAGGCTCGACTGCCAAAGTAGCTCGTTGATCATTGGGTAGATCTGATACGCCTGTAGGTTCATGGCGTAGAAGAAGCCCGTACCGTCAATCCAGTTTTCTCCGATCAGCTTCAGATAACTGGAGATCAAATAAACGATTACGATCTGCGTCATGCATAGCAAAAGGGCAATGTTGTGCAACAAGTTCCAAAGCTCATTGCTCTTCGGCTTACTGCGGATCGTTGTCTTACGTCGCCTGAGCCATGAATCCACCGAGAAATACTCGCTGAGATTCGCGAATATCAGGAACAGCAACGTGATTCGTCCCAATGTATCCCCACCGTTGGTGAGGTACGAGTTGTTGGATTGGAGCGCTACTAGCATCAGGAGAATGAGCGGCGTAATGTACCGAGTCTTCCAACCCGCAATGAAGATGAGGACAAGCACGATGAATGCAACGTATCCAATATCAAAAAACAGTTCATTACTTTTGCTCAAAACCGTATCGAAAGTCCAGTAGCCGCGACGCTTCGCCTCAGGATCTACCCACCAAGAAGCAGGTCCCCAGAGAAGTGAACGATCAGTGAAGCTCGGGACTAGGACCGTCAGCATCCCGATGCCGTAAATGATACGCAACAGGGAGAAGCTGATCAGAGAATGCTTGGACTCAAGAAGCCAACTTCCAAACTTATTCGTCACTGAAATCATAGTTTAGTGACCTTCCTGACGATCAATCATTTGTTCAAGGTGCTCAACTGCTGGTTCATAGGCTCCGGCATCGGAGGCCCTCCACCCGAAGGTTGTGATGCGGTCTTTAAACTGGTCCGATTCCATGAACCGATGCTCGAAGTCATTGTTCTGTTTGCGGACCACACGCCATTGGACTTCGCTTGCTGGATTACCTGAATGCGCTTCGGCAAACACAGTTGCGTATCTAACTAGCATGTAGTCCATACGCACGAAGCGTACGACGGAAGACGAGTTTTTTTGTTTTCCTTTAATTGAACTGACGATTTCAGAGTCATCCATGACGTTCCGCTTGCCATTTGATCTGGTTACGAAATCTTCTCGTGCCTGCTCACGTTGATCAGATGTCAGCTTGTGATACCTGGATAAGTATGAAGTCGAAACGTTCTGGCTGAGTTTCTGAATACGTGAGGGTGCCAGCTGTCCCTTGTTTCCTCTGCGTTCAATGGCAGTCACTGGAATCCAGTCGGTCTCGATAGTCTTCCCGTCGTCATTAACAGTTCGACTTCTTACCTCGAGAAAGTAATCCTTTTTCTGAATATTAGGTGCGAAGACGTTCCATTTCTGACTGAAGTACGGCGAAAGTGTGCTTTTGATCGGGCTCGACGCTTCGACAGACATCGATAGTGCGACGGTTGTGTAACCAAGCACCATCACCAACGCCGTGAGAACTGCTATAAATCGTTTCTTCTGACCTTGTTTGGCCATCATTACCTCTCGAACGCCCGATCATTCCCTGACCGAGTACGGGCCCAGCCGGGAATCTCACCGGTCATGACTGCAAAAATGTCGACATCGTATCTCTGTCGAGATTGCTGCTCCTGTCCACGAAAATGGATTTTAGTCTTCTGCGCAGCCAGCAGCATTTCTCTTACTTTTATGTACTTATTTTATGTTAATTGAACTTAACGGAGTTCGTGGAATTCAAATCTCGTGAAAATAAAAAGTCTTGAGCTGGGCAACAAGTATCTGTTGCCCAGCTCAAGACTACGGTGTTACTTTATGGCCAATTAGGCCTTCTTGCGGCGGATTACTGTAATAGCTCCACCTGCAATTACGAGCAACAGTGCAAGTCCACCAATGACCAGTGGGGCGCTGGCGCCGGTGTTAGCCAGGCCATCCTTCTTGTCATTGTTCTTCTTGTCATTGTTGTCCTTGGAGTTATCCGAACCATCAGCGTCGGTGCCATCGGTGCCATCAGCATCGGTAGCGTCAGCATCAGCATCAGTTGCATCAGCATCGGTAGCGTCAGCATCAGTTGCATCAGCATCGGTAGCGTCAGCATCAGTTGCATCATCAGTTGCATCAGCATCGGTAGCGTCAGCATCAGTTGCATCAGCATCGGTAGCGTCAGCATCAGTTGCATCAGCATCGGTAGCGTCAGCATCAGTTGCTTCGGTGTCAGCGTCTACAGCGTCAGTTGCTTCGGTGTCAGCGTCTACAGCGTCAGTTGCTTCGGTGTCAGCGTCTACAGCGTCAGTTGCCTCGGTATCGACAGCATCAGTTGCCTCGGTATCGACAGCATCAGTTGCCTCGGTATCGACAGCATCAGTTGCCTCGGTATCGACAGCATCAGTTGCCTCGGTATCGACAGCATCAGTTGCCTCGGTATCGACAGCATCAGTTGCCTCGGTATCGACAGCATCAGTTGCCTCGGTATCGACAGCGTCAGTTGCTTCGGTGTCAGCGTCTACAGCATCAGTTGCTTCGGTATCCGTAGCTTCGGCTGCTGCTCGAACCGCTGAGGTTCCCAAATCAACGCCGACGCCGGCCACATCAGGCAAGACGTCAATTGCCAAGGCAGTAACGTAGTTAAGCTCGCCCTCTGGTGCCGGAGCCACAATCTGGGCGGCGGCAGGTGAAGCTGCAGGATTGCTGATTTCCGAGCTCGCGATCGTGCCCTGCTCATTAATCGTAATTTCAAGAACGCCGGCCAAAAGTGGCTCGATTGCTCCATCAATAACTGGTGCGACTACATCGGTGACCAGTCCGTCAACGGTGCCCGGAAGAGCATTCACTAGACCGGTTACTGTCGACAATAGTGGAGCAGTCGTATCCATGACCAGTCCAACTACAGAGTCAAGGACTCCGCCTAGATCAATTCCGCCACCCAGGCCCGGTAGCAGGACCAGCGTATTGTTGACAGTGAAATTCTCGGTATTTCCATTCAGGAAATCACCCAGTGAACCACTGAGGTTGATGCCGCCGTCGACGAGGTCACCAAGTATTGCGACTTCGGCGTTCACATCTGCGGTCAAGGTGAAGGAAGCCTGATCGAGTACTTCATTCAGGGCAGTAGTAAGTTTGGTGGTGACACCTTCGAGAAGACCAGTCAGCTCTTCACTCACCTGCAGCGCTACGGCGTCGTCAAGCAATTTCGTGTTGGCTGGCTGATCGTTGAGCCCGCCGGTAATTGCCTTTGACAGGTCAAGCTGGACAGTACCTTCGCCAAGGTTCAGCGAAACCAGGCCGGACTCCGAAATCAGCTCTTCTGTCAACACACCGTTGAGAGTCGCTACGACGTCAGGAAGACCATCAATAGAAAGTGCAACGTTAGACAGGCCAAGTTCAGCCAAGCCCAAGTTAACATTTGCTGCATTCAGTGCGTCTACAATCTGCGGAACAAGACCTTCTGCGCCTACCAGCCCATTGAGCGCCTCGCCTGCGCCAGTGGTGGTGGCAGTCAAGGTATCGCTGAGGTCCGACAAAAGCGGGCTGTGCAGGTCTACGGTAGCCGAGGCGATCTGGTACTCGTGCGTCGGATCCGCGCCATCGGTACGCTCGGTAGTCGAACCAAGTGCGCCCAGTTGCAGTTCTGCAACGTCTAATACATCGGTGGTTACTCCATCGATGCCCAGCTGACCGAACAGCTTCGTCAAGTCGACCGTTGCTAAGTCACCGGAGCTGGTGTCAACGGCAAGGGCGCCATCTGCGCCCAATACGCCGGCGGATCCCTTGGCATGAGTCGCAGTATCGGCAATCGCGTAAGAGGACAGTGCGCCTGCTTGACCAAGGTCAAGCAATCCGCTGCCGTCGTCGCTGATTACTGGAAGATTGATGGTCGGCAGGGTTAGATCCACTGCGCCATTCAAGGCGGAAACATTCAGTGGATTCGCCTGCGCGGTTGACGAACTTGGGTTTGCTGAGTAGGAGTAACCAGCTTCCGCTAGGTCCAGGCCCAATCCGTCGACATTAATGACTTGGCCAAAGGCTTCCGAGTGATCCGCTGGCGCAGCAAGTGCGGCGGTAACGGTCGGGGCAACGAAAAGGCTGGTGACTACAGCGCCGGCTAGAACCCGACGAGCACCCTTGGCCTTCGTTCCCTTCTTCTTTGGCGGCAAATTAGTAGCTTGCACCGCTGTCCTCCAAGTTAGATGTTGTGATCTTTGGGTCATCAAAATGAAACCCAACTTTGACCCTATGCCGAGCAACCCCACACTCTCAGGTTTCTTTCAGCTAATTCTTTGCTAATTCAGGTTATTAATCTTGGCCACTTGGCTAAAAAATCTAGCTGATATGGGTTACCCGTCGGTAGCTGACATATACACTTCAATTGAAATTCATCAAAATTAGGTATTGACACCGCTTAGGTGGAGGTCCATTGTGAAAACCGTGTCTGATTTGAGACTTAACAGCCGACTGTCGGAGTGTTTTTTTAGCCACATGGCTATAGGATTACACTACAAGCAATGGATGAACTCATGTGGGGACATGAAGGGGCGATCTGTTGCACCTCAACCTGAGTATTTTCTGAATAAGGATGATGCCCCTTGCCCCCTATTCGAGTCCATTTGGCCGATAGCGATCATTTTTCGCGCGCAGGGATTTCCGCTGTTTTAGCATCGGCCAATGACATTACGATCGAGAAAATCTCGGACTCGATGCATGAAGCAGTGCAAAATGCCGTGAGCTTTACCCCGCACATCGTGATTCTTGAGTACTCACTTAGTGGCGCCGATATCCATCTCGCCATCCAGGATATTACGTCCCAAGCACCATCGACGAAGGTCGTGCTGCTCGCCAATTCATACGGGCGCGCGGAACTCGCGAAGGCCTACGAGTCGGGTAGTTCCGGACTGATTTCGAAGAATTCGATTAGCGCCGAGCTGCCCAGCGCGCTTCGCATGGTCGCCGCCGGCTATCAACTATTTGCCCAGCCCTCCGAAGGTTGGGAGAAGCCGCTGCGATTCGCCAGGCGATCCCAGAATCAAGCAATCATTGACAAAATGAGTGATCGCGACAGGCAACTCGTGCGTGGTGTCGCGTCAGGTATGACGAACATCCAGATTTCGCGATCAACGCACATCAGCGAAGGGTCGGTGAAATTGCATTTGGCCCGGATCATGGACGAGTTCGGCGTTTCGAACCGAGTTCAGCTGGCAGTCATCGCAGCAGAGACAGGGCTCATTACCTCAGCGGATCTGCTGACCGCTTAGTAGACGGTCCGCAGTTGGCTGGCTGGAATCCACATTTCTTCACCGTCGCGGTCGATCTGCCGCCAGGCACCCTGGCGGGCCACGATCACCACGGCGGTGTCGGCCTGCAAAATGCGCGCCAAAGAGTGGTGGTCTCCAGGTCCGCGTCGGGCATTGAGTTGAATGGTCGTCAGAGCCCGTTGGTTGGGAACCGCGATGAGCCCGCCCTTGGCCGGACGCGACGGCAAGGTCTGCAGATACATGCTCGGGACCCAGCCCAGCAGTTGGCCAAACTGGATTTGCGACCACAGTCCCTGTTGCAGCACCATCCGCACCTTGCTCGCCTGTTCGACGACTTTGAGTACCGGATATCCCGTGCCGCTGCCCTGGCGCAGATTGAGAGTCGCGGTGGTGAGATGAGTTGCCTCGATCAGCGAATAGCGCGAAAGCACCCGCGAACCGCTAGCTACTTCAGGATTGCCTTCAACGTTTTCTTCAAAGGCCGCCGGAATCGGTTCAAGATAGATATTCGGCAGCCACCCATAGATTCGGTGAACGTAAACGTGCGCCCAGGAGCCGCGCACTTCAACGAGCGCAAGTTCCGTTCCCGAGCTCAGATTGCTCTGCACAAGGTAGTGTCGCCCGGCACCCTTACGTAGTTTCAGCTCTGCCGTCGTGCGGTGCGTATGCGTCGGTGACGACGTCCGAGCCGAAGGATGCGGATAACCCAATTGGTTCACAACCACCTCGATATAGAAAAACTTAGAGAACCAGCAATTAGCTGATTCCCTAAGTTTATTTCATGTTTGAAGAGTTTTTATCTTCCTGAAGTTTTATTCGCCTGCCGACGTACGTGCCCCGAGCTCGCGGTCCAGTCGCAGAATGCCGCTGCCGTCGTCTCCGACGAGCTTGAGCCGGTCCAGAATCTCGGAAACGGTGGCCTCTTCTTCGACCTGTTCCTCGATGAACCAGTTCAGCATCGGGATCGAATCGATGTCGCCCTCGGTCTGTGCCAGTCGGTAGAGTTCCCGGATTGCTTCGGAAACCTTGCGCTCGTGGGACAGGGAAACGGTGAAAGCGTCGACAACGGTCTTGACGTTCATCACCGGTGCCGGCTGTTCGCCGATCTTAGGGCGGGCATCACGGTCGGTCATGTGAGTCATGAACTTCTCCGCATGCACTACTTCTTCGGCCGCCTGCGCACGGAACCAACCGGCAATGCCGGAAAGGCTCATAACGTCCATTTCCACTGCCAGCTGACGGTAAACGGTCGCAGCTGTCAATTCGAGAGTTAACTGAGTGTTGAAGGCCTCTGCCAGTTTTCCTGTAAGTTCCATGTCTACAGACTACGACTCATTTTCTTGCTTGTCACCGAAGTTCGGACACACTTATCACGAGGGTAATTAGCGCATACTTTAGCGTTGACCAGTAGTTAATTGAGCCGATGCTAACAAAGGCAAGGGCAACAACCACCTGGGTGCTACCTATTTCCCCAGCCCTGCGCGGCGCAGAGCTTCGGCCATGGCCGTATTGGCGCTGGCTGCCGGTGCGGCCTTCCGATTCCCCTCCTGGCCACGCTCGCCCCGCTTGCTTGGTCCGCCGTTGGACCGTGGCCCACCCTGACCGCGCGGTTTTGTCTGTTCTGGCGTCGTTTTCTCGCCCGGCAGCTCGTCGTCCAAACGCAAGGTGAGCGAAATGCGCTTGCGCGCCGCATCGACTTCGAGGACCTTCACCTTGACGATTTGTCCCGAGCTGACTACTTCGCGCGGATCGGAGATGTACTTGTTGCTCATCGCCGAGACATGGATCAGTCCGTCTTGGTGCACGCCCAAATCTACGAACGCGCCGAAGGCAGCCACGTTGGACACGGTGCCCTCCATGATCATCCCCGGCTTGACGTCGGAAAGTGTTTCCACGCCTTCACGCAATGCGGCCGTAACGAATTCGCCGCGGGGGTCACGCGCCGGACGGCGAAGTTCTGCAATGACGTCCCGTATCGTCGGCTCGCCGAACTGCTCGGTGGTGAAGTCGGCGGGGTTCAGCTCTTCTAAACGGCGTCCCTGGCTTTCGGCAGCCTGCTGCAGCTTATTGGCCAGCGCGTACGCTTCGGGATGTACCGAGGAGGCATCCAGGCGTTCCTTGCCACCGGTGATACGCAAGAAGCCGGCGCACTGCTCGAAGGCCTTGGCGCCCAGGCGCGGCACCTTCAGCAGCTCCTTGCGCGTGGCAAAAGCCCCGTTGGCGTTGCGGTGATCGACGATGTTCCGGCTGAGCAGGGGGCCTACGCCCGCCACGCGGGAAAGCAGCGCCGGGGACGCGGTATTTACGTCCACGCCGACCGCATTCACGCAGTCCTCCACGACAGCGTCCAAGGCACGGTCCAGTTTCGTGGCCCCCACATCGTGCTGGTACTGGCCCACTCCGATGGACTTCGGATCGATCTTGACCAGCTCGGCTAAGGGATCCTGCAGGCGCCGGGCAATGGACACCGCGCCGCGGATCGACACGTCCAGGTCCGGTAGTTCTTGACTGGCAAGTTCGGAGGCAGAGTAGACGGACGCTCCGGCCTCGGACACGATGACCTTGGACAGGTCCTTGCCGCCCAGTGCCTTGATGACCTCTGCGGCCAGGCGATCGGTTTCGCGTCCCGCGGTGCCGTTGCCCACGGCAATCAGCGAGGTACCGTGCTTCTGCGCCAATCTGGTCAGCGTCTTCACCGACTCGTCCCACCGATTAGCCGGGGCATGCGGGTAGATGGTGGCTATATCTACGACCTTGCCGGTGAGATCGACTACCGCGACCTTCACCCCGGTGCGCAGACCCGGGTCGAGGCCGAGCACCGCCTTGCTTCCCGCCGGCGCGGCCAGCAGCACATCGCGCAGGTTGGCCGCGAAAATCTTCACCGATTCATCCTCTGCCGCTTCGAAGAGGCGAGCGCGCAGATCGGATTCAAATCGCGTGAGCAGCCGGGCCTTCCATGCCAGGCGAACGGTCTGCGCCAGCCAGCTCGCGGCCGGGGCATCGGGGCTGGCGGAAATTCCGAGGGAGGAAGCGATGGCGTTTTCGTAGCCGGTACGGGCCGCGGCGAGCGCTTGCTCATCGCGCGGATCCGCCTCGGCGAACTGCAGTTTCAGCGCTCCGTCGCGTTCGCCGCGCAGCAAGGCCAGCACCCGGTGCGAAGGCAGCGAATCCAGGGTCGCCACATAGTCGAGGTAGTCCTTGTATTTACCTTGCGCCTCAGCAGTAGCGGCGGCCGCGGCGCTGGCCCCGATCTTGCCCGACTTCCACAGCAGCTCGCGAAGCTCGGAAGCCAAGGCGACATCCTGGGAAACCCGCTCGGTCACGATCGAACGGGCACCGGAAAGCACATCCAGCTCGGTGCCGAAGCCGGCTTCGACGTTGAGGTAAGCGGCCGCGGCCACCTGCGGATCGGTGCTCGGATCGCCAAGCAGCAAATCCGCCAACGGTTCCAGCCCAGCTTCACGAGCTATCTGCGCCTTGGTCCGCCGCTTGGACTTGAACGGAAGGTAGATGTCTTCCAGCTCGGCCTTGGTGGCAGCTGCCGAAATCGCGGCGTCAAGCTGATCGGTTAGTTTTCCGGCTTCGCTGATGGCTTCGCGGACCGTGACACGGCGTTCTTCGAGTTCTCGCAAGTACCGCAAGCGTTCTTCGAGCAAACGCAGCTGCGTGTCCGAGAGCATCCCGGTGACTTCTTTTCGGTACCTTGCGATAAAGGGAACCGTTGACCCCGAGTCCAAAAGTTCCACGGCCGCTTTGACCTGCCAGACCGCGACTTTGGAGTCTCCAGATAGTTCGGCCGCCAGCTGTTCAATGATCTTCTGCTCTGTGCTACTCACCGAACCATTGTGCCCCAAAGAGCTTAATCTTCAGATGATCAACTCGGTTCACACCCAGCAGATCCTAAAACTTGGACGCTAGACTTGCTAGCTATGGGGAATGTAGCAATTCGAAAGTCAGCCGCGATACTCGCCGTATCGTCGCTCATCATGGTGACCGCTGGTTGTTCCGTGCTGGAAGACACCGCCACGTCGGCTGCCACGCAGCTCACTGACGCTGCCGCCACGGAGATGGTCCGCCAGGCCTGTGCGCCGGTCCAGGATGGCAGCATAGATGCCGGAGAGCTGCGCGTACTCAGTTCCATCATCGGTTCGGTTGAAGGCGGCGGTTTGCCGCAGCCAATAGTCGATGTGCTCAAGGAACTGGCAAGTTCGGGAGACCAGGCGCCGCAAGCACTGCAAGATCGCCTGGTGCAGGCCTGCGATGATGCCAACGCAAACAACAACTAATCCCACGGTGATCTAGACTTTTGACCTATGGTCGAAATTCCCACCGGCGGTAAGGTCCGTCTTGACGCCTGGCTCTGGGCGGTGCGCATGTATAAGACTCGCTCGGCGGCAACCACCTCCTGCCGCGCCGGTCATGTTCGGCTCAATGGGGATCCGGTCAAGGCATCGCAGATCGTCGTTCCCGGGGACCGCATCCGGGTCCGTAAGGACGGCTGGGACCGGGACCTTGAGGTCACCGGGCTCATTTCTAAGCGCGTCGGTGCGCCGGTAGCCGTCAAATGCTATCTGGACCACACCCCGCCCCGCGAGAAGGTCGTCATCCCGCAGGTCCCGATCCGCGACCGGGGTACCGGGCGCCCCACCAAGAAGGACCGCCGCGAAATTGATCGCTTGCGCACCTCCTGGCAGGGACCCGAAGACTAAGTCAGCTCGATCGCTGGCACGTCCACCGCGAAGTCGAAGATCTGTGCATAGAACGACAGCGAGCTTTCTAGCGCCTTGATGATATTTGCCGACTTGCGGAAGCCATGCTGTTCTCCGGCAAACAGGATGTAGGCATGCGGAATCCCCCGCTTGGCCAACGCGTCGGCCACCACCTGTGATTGAGCCGGCGGGACCACCTTGTCCTCATCGCCCTGGAGAAGCAGCACCGGGCAGGAAATCTTCTCCACATGGTTGATAGGCGCCCGCTTTTCGTACAGCTCTGCCGCTTCCGGGTAAGGACCGACCAAGGAGAACATGTACTGGGATTCGAAGTCGTGGGTATCCTCCACCAATCCCACCAGGTCCGAGACGCCGTACCGGCTGATGCCGGCGGTGAAGACCTCGGAGAAGGTCAGCGCGCACAGCACCGTCCAGCCGCCGGCGCTGCCGCCTTCGATGCCGATCCTTGCCGGATCGGCAAGTCCCCGGGCGATGAGCGCCTTGATCACCGCTACGGTGTCCGCCACGTCGACTACACCCCACGCGCCACGGAGCCGGTTTCGATAATCCCGGCCATAACCGGTGGAGCCACCATAGTTCACGTCCACCACACCGATGCCCCGCGAGGTGTAGTAGGCAACGGTGGCGCTCAGCGTTGCGACCGCTTGGCTGGTTGGCCCGCCGTGCACGAAGGTGACATACGGGGGCAGTTCCCCTTCTGCTCCCGCAAAGCCTTCTTGGCGGGGCTTGTAGAGCAGCGCGTGGACCGCCTGGCCGGCCGCGTTGGCGCATTCAAATTCTTCGACTTCCGGAAGCATGGCGGGCTCTGGCAGCTCGGCGATCGACCGGGTCACCGACCGGTGCTCCAGGGTCTCCACGTTGATCAAGGAGATCTCTTCGCCTTGGGTCAGCGAAGAGGTGCCAGCCAACAGCCACCCATCTTGCAACGCCAGCGGACGCACCCGGGTGAAGGGCAAGGCGAGGTCTTCCAGTCCCCCGGTAATCGTATGCACCCGTGCCAGCTTGGTCGTGCCCGTTCCGTAGGAACACAACAGGGTCTGCTGATTTTCGTTCAGATACCATCCGGTGCCTACCTGCCACAGCGGACCTGCGAACTCTGCGGCACGGTCAACCAGACGCACGGTGCGCCCGGAACTGAGCTGGTAGGTGTAGGGATTCCACCATCCCGAGGCATCCGAGATGAAGGTCAGCCGGTCATCGTCGGTCCATTCGGGCTGCATGACCGAGACCTCCGGGCCTCCGGCGATCACCGAGCCCCGCAAGGTTCCCTGCTCGGTGTATTCGGCGAGGTGGAGTTCGGTCGCATCCCAGGGCATATCCGGGTGTTCCCAGCTGATCCACGTCAGATGCGTGGCATCCGGGCTCAGCCGCGGCCCGGCGACAAACCGCGCCGGAGTGCTGAGCAGTCGAATGGCCGCCAGATCTTCGCTGGCGCTGCCGTCCAGCGGAATTTCCACGATATGGCGCACCGGTTCGGCCCGCAGGTCTTCCATAATTGCCAGCACCTGGCCCGCCGGCCCCGGCACGAATTCTGCGAAGCGCAGTGCCGGATCGCCGTCGATCATGCTTGGCGGGGTCAGCGCCACCGGCTCTTCATTGGCCAGCACCTTCAAGTAGACGCGCTGGTCTTCGAAGTTTGCAAAGACCACCGCGGGGACCGCCCCTTCGAGCAGCAGCCAGCTGGCACCCCCGTACTCATGCACCCGCGAGCGCACGTTATACGGTGCCGCGATCAGCTGACGTCCCGCCGCGGCAGCGCTGCGCCCATACTCGACAAGGGTCACCCGTCCGCCCTCGGCAGGCAGGCCTTCCTGCACGATCAGCTTGTCTCCGAAGAAGCAGGCTCCGCCGAGCGGTTTAGTGCCAGCCGCTACTTGCGCAGCTGAGATGGTCGAGGGCCAGGAACCAAAGGGCATGTGCTGAAGCATGTGTTCGATCCTAGTCATATTTCGGGCCAGGAACGACCCTCGACAAGCGCTAACTCGGTGCGCTTGGATGGAGCCATGGCAAAGTTCGTATTGTTCTTGCGCGGGGTTAACGTCGGCGGCGTCAAAGTTTTGATGAAAGATCTCGCGACACTGCTCGGCGAGGCCGGCTACGGCCCGGTTAAAACCGTGCTCGCCAGCGGCAATGCAATCCTCGACGCGCCGCACGGCGCGGCGCCCGAGCTGCGTGCGCACTGCGAGCAATTGCTGGCCGACTACTACGGCCGCCCCATTCCGGCGCTGGCTTTCAGCGCCGCCGAAGTCCATGAACTCGCCGCCGACTTCCCGGTGCCGGTGCCCGCGGCAGCTGCCGAGTTCCACCGCTACCTGACCCTGTGCGCCAGTGAGCGCGATGCCCAGGAACTATATGCCGCGGCGGCCCAACTCGCCGATGCTACGGTGGTGGCGGTGCGCGCCAGGAGCTTGTGCTGGATCAGCCCAAAGGGCCAAAGCCTTGAAACCCCGGTTTCGAAACTTGTCACCGCGCAGGCGCGCCAGCGGATTATCACCACGCGCAACCTGAATACCTTAGTAAAACTTTCCACGATTATTCGCGCGCAGGAACTCGGAGAATAATAAGCTCTGCATCTGCTTCCACTCCAACTCGCTGAGGGCCACTACATGCTCATTGTCATCGAACTCGTTGGCATTTTCTTTTTCGCCGTCGCCGGCTCGTTGATGGCCGCGCGCCGCGGTTTTGACATGCTCGGTTCGGTATTCCTCGGCGGCGTCACCGGCCTGGGCGGCGGCGTGGTGCGCGACCTGATCCTGAACGAGTCCCCGGCCACCTTCGGGCATCCCATTTATTTCCTGCCGCCGGTGCTGGCCGCGTTGCTCGTTTATGGCTTTACTCCCGCCATCCAAAAACTTCACCGCCTGGTGCTGGTCTTCGATGCCGCGGGACTGGGCTTGTTCTGCATGACCGGCACACTCAAGGCCCTGCAGCACGATTTTAATCCGGTCACCGCGGTGCTGCTAGGGATGATTACCGGGGTGGGCGGCGGGCTGATGCGTGATGTCATTTCCAATGTCACCCCTGATTTGTTCAACCCGCGGGACATCTATGCGATCCCGGCGATGATCGGCGGCATCCTCACCGCGGTGTGCTGGAGCTTTGAGCTCTTCAACCCCATGGTCGGCGTGGGCATCGCGGCGCTGACCTTTGCCACGCGGCTGGCCTCGCTGAAGTTCGGCTGGCGCATCCCGCTGGCGGCCGGACACTGGCACCGGCCTACCCCGGGATCCCCACCGGAGAACGGACCGCAACGGCATTTCTAGTTCCGCCTAGTCCACGCGTTCGAGCTTGCCCTCGTTTTCGGCACCCGGCGCGCTGTCCTCGATGGTGCGCGATGGATTGATGATCACCGCTCCGAGCAGCATCACCACGATGCACACCCCGAGCATCGAGAAGGCCACGCCCCAGGATCCGCTGGCCTGCTGCACGACGCCAAAGAGCATCGGAACGATGGCGGCGCCGGCATAGCCCAGGCCCTGGGCGAAGCCCGAAAGCACGCCCGAACCGTAGGTGGTGCGCGAGCGCAGGTTCATCATCAACAGCGCAATGGCGAAGGTGCCCTGGCCCAGGCCCGCCATCGACACCCAGAACCAGGTTCCCTGGGTCGGGGAAAGATAGATTCCGAGGTGGCCGGTAATCCAGCAGGCGGTGAACACGCCCACCGCGATGATCGGGTTCTTCAAGCGCGGAACCCACAGCGGGACCAACAGTGCCACCGGCAATCCGAGGATCGCGAAGAGCGCGAGCATATTTCCGCTGGCCGCCTCGTCCAGGCCCTGGGCGTACAGGTACGGCGGCAGCCAGGTGAAGTACACATAGGTCTGCGCTGAGTTGCCGGCAAGGAAGATGGCCAGCCCCCAGGCGACCTTGGACTTCCACGGGTTGATCCGCGCGATCTCGTGTCCCCCGGCCGCCGGCAATGCCGCCTCCGGGCGCTCCACGCGGCGGTCCGCAAACAGCTGCATCATCCAGGGGATCAGCACGATCCCGGACAACAGGGCCCACGAGCCGATCGAGGTCTGCCAGCTGCCGACATTGGCGAAGGGAACCGAGAATTGCGGCGCCAGCCAGGTGCCGATGGCGATCATCGTGACGTATCCGCTGGTGACAACGCCGATGCGGTCCGGGAAGTATTTTTTCACCAACGGCGGCAGCACCACGTTGCCCATGCCGTAACCGGCCAGGGTGACAATGGACAAGGCCAGGAAGGGATAGACATTGGGCATCAATGGCCGTGCCAGCTGTCCGGCCACGGCCAGCGCGACCGCGATGACCAGCGTACGCTCCAGGCCCCAGAGCCGAATCAGCCGCGGGGTCAACAGCCCGAAGACGGCGAATGAGATCGGTGCCAGCATGGCCAGCAGCCCGGTGGTGAATTCGGTGAACTCGATATCTTCTTGGATGCGGGCCAGCAGCGGCGGCACGGACACTACCGCCGCGCGCAGCGACAGGGCCATCAGCAAGATGCCAAGCAGCGCCCCGATACGGCCTTTGAGCCGGTTCCTTGTGCCGTCTTCGGCCATGTGACACATCCCTGCAGAATTATTCGTTGAGTTCTTTCAACTTTTTGAGTTGCGGGACCAATTCTAGTAATTCTTTGAGCCGACCCTCAAAATTGCTTTGATACCAGGAGCCGGGCATGGCCAGATGCGCATAGAGCCCCTCGCCAATCAGGATGACCAGATGCGCGATCGCCGGGTCCCCCACTTCGTCGAGGATTAGCTGCAGCCACCGGGCGTGCACGTCCTCGAGCATCGCCGCGGCGCTGCCGACTCCGGCCTGCGCCAGGCGCTGCACCGCGACCAGATGGCGGTCCAATTCGGTGTCGACTTCCGCCGAGGTCTGCACGTAATAAACCGAGGCGCCCTCTGCGGCCTCGTGCATCCGATCGAGATCCAGTTGGACGTGCTCCTCGGTGGACTCGATCACCCCGGCGGCGAGCGCTTCCTTCGAGGCAAAGTGGTAAAGCAGTCCGCCTTTTGAAACTCCTGCTCGTGTCGCGGCGGCTTCGAGGGTTGCCGCGCGTTCCCCTTCTTCGCAGAGCAGCGAGATATAAGCATCCAGTACCTTCGTGCGTGCCGCAGGTGGACGGGCCATGAATCTCCTTAGGATTTTAGACGGTGACGGATTTAACCTTACATTCGATGGTAACTATACCAACCGGACGGTATAGTTACTCTTGAGGGTGAAACCACACCCCAATTTCCTACGCACTAATTTCAAAGGCCAATCCCATGAGCTCACAGATCACCGAACGCGCCTCCACGCTGAGTCGTTCGCGCCGCTGGGCCGCTCTGACCGTACTGCTTTTCCCGGTACTACTCGTCTCCGTGGACAATACGGTGCTGTCATTCGCGGTTCCCGCCATCTCGGGTGCGCTATCGCCTAGCGGTACGCAACTGTTATGGATCATCGACATCTACCCACTGATCCTCGCGGGACTGCTGGTCCCCATGGGCTTCCTGGGTGACCGGATTGGCCGACGCAAGGTGCTGCTGATCGGTGCCACGGGATTCGCGCTGATCTCCGCGTTGGCGGCCTTCGCCACCGACGCTTTCCAGCTGGTGCTCGCCCGCGCCCTGCTCGGTATTTTCGGTGCCATGCTGATGCCGGCCACGCTCTCCTTGATCCGCAATATCTTCCCGGACGCCAAAGAACGCCGGACCGCGGTTGCCATCTGGGCCAGTGCGTTCTCCGGCGGAGCGGTCCTCGGCCCCATCATCGGCGGACTCCTTCTGGAGCACTTCTGGTGGGGTTCGGTCTTCCTGCTGGCAGTTCCGATGCTGCTGCCGCTGCTCATCGGCGGCCTGCTGCTCCTGCCCGAATCCAAGGACCCGAATCCCGGGCGAGTCGATCCGCTGTCCATCGTTTTGGTCATCTTCACCTTGCTGCCCTTCGTCTACGCGATCAAGTCCTTCACCACCGAGCCGCTGTACGTGGTCATTGGCGCCGTAGCGCTCTCCGTTGCCAGCGGGGTGGGCTTCGTGCGCCGGCAGCTGGCCGCCGCCAACCCGATGATCGACGTGCGCCTGTTTTCCAATGCCGCGTTCTCCGGAGCGCTGACGGTGAACCTGATCGGCGTCTTCTCGCTGGTGGGCTTCATCTACTTCGTTTCCCAGCATCTGCAGCTCATCGCCGGGTACAGCCCGCTCGATGCCGGCCTGCTGATGACCCCGGGCCTGGTCTTGACGATGGTCTTCGGCCTCGTCTCGGTCCCGCTGGCCGCGCGCTTCGGCGCACCGGCCATCATGGTCGGCGGCCTGATGCTTTCGGCCGTGGCCTACGCGGTGGTCGTTTTCGCCGGCTCTTCCGGAGATGTCTTCTGGCTCATGGCGGCCTTCTGCGTCCTGGGAATCGGGGTGGGCATGTCCGAGACCCTGTCCAATGACATGGTGCTCACCGCGGTGCCCGCCTCGAAGTCGGGGGCGGCCTCGGCAATCTCGGAAACCGCCTATGAGGTCGGAGCGGTGCTCGGGGTGGCCGTGCTCGGCACCATTTTGAATACCGTCTATGCCGCGCAGCTCAAGGTTCCGGAGGCGCTCGACGCCGCGGCGACCCAAGCGGCCGTGGAAACCCTGAGCGGCGCGCACCAGATTGCGCAGGGGCTGCCCGCCGATCAGGCGCAGGCGCTTTTGGCCTCCGCGGCCCACGCTTTTGACCACGGGGTGCTCATCACCTCGAGCATCGCGGCGGTGCTGGCCCTGGTCGCCGCAATCGTAGTGGCTCGAATCATCAAACCCGCTACTCGGTAAACGATTTGGGACACTTTCCGAAAATCTAGATTAATTAGGTCAAAGTTATTCAAAAGTTGCGAATCTCGACGTAGGCTAGGCAGTGTAGTTCCAAAGTAATTCGCGAAGAACCCTTTAGAAGTTTGTGAATGTCGATCCGCATGGTTGGCGCGAACCCCTTCTAGACGTGAAGTGAATGACTTGGCTGCTTCGTAGGACGAGGGAACTTCGGTTTCAACGTCTCTCGTGGATTACAACCAAGCTCACCAAAAAATCGGTGAGGAACGTCTGAAAGGACCAAATAGTATAATGGCAACCGGTATCGTCAAGTGGTTTAATGCTGAAAAAGGCTTCGGCTTCATCGCTCCAGACAGCGGAGATCCTGACGTCTTTGCTCACTTCTCCGCCATCCAGACCCAGGGCTTCCGTACCCTGGAAGAAGGCCAGAAGGTTGAGTTCGAAGTAGTTGAGGGCCCTAAGGGTCTTCAGGCAGCGGACATCCGCGGACTCTAAAGCGTCTTAGGCGAATAGCCCCTAGACATTAGCGTCAACGGCGTCTTCCCGGAATTATCCGGGAAGACGCCGTTTTCACGTTTATCGGGCTTCACGGAATAGTCCCGCACCTCGGTGGGTTGTACTAACCGTGAAGCTTTCGATTCTGGACCTTGCCCCGGTTGCACCTAATAGCACCATTTCCGACTCTTTCAAGTCATCTGTACGCCTCGCTCAGCTTGCTGAGCGCACCGGCTATGAACGTGTTTGGTACGCCGAGCACCACAACATGCCGACCATCGCCTCCAGCGCGACCTCCCTGTTGATCAGCCACGTGGCCCACCACACCGAACGCATCCGTTTGGGTTCTGGCGGCATCATGCTCCCCAACCATTCGCCGCTGGTGATTGCCGAGCAATTCGGCACCCTGGCCGAGATCTTCGGCGATCGTATCGACCTGGGAATGGGACGCGCCCCGGGCACCGATATGACCACCTTGCGCGCACTGCGGCGCGACGCCTCGTCCGCCGACTCCTTCCCGCACGATGTGCTGGAGCTCCAGGCCTATCTCGCCGGCGAGTCACGCATCCCGGGTGTGCAAGCCATCCCGGGGGCGGGCACCAACGTTCCGCTCTACATTCTGGGCTCCTCGCTCTTCGGCGCGCAGCTTGCCGCACAGCTCGGCCTTCCCTACTCCTTCGCCTCGCATTTCGCCCCGGCGGCCTTGCAGCAAGCGGTCAAGACTTATCGCGAGCAGTTCAAGCCTTCGGCCCAGCTGGCCGAACCATATGTCATCGCCGGCGTCGGGGTGATTGCCGCCGAAAGCGTGCAGCACGCCCACGAACTCAAGGTGGCCTCCGAACGCCACCGCGTCGCGTCCTTCTTGGGCCGCAACGCAAAGAAGGAATTCACCGAAGCCGAACTCGACATGGTGATGGATACCCCGCAGGCCGAACAGATCCTGGACATGATGCGCTTCACCGCCATCGGAACCGGGGATAACGTGGCCGAATACCTTGCCGATTTCGCCGAAACCGCCCAAGCGGACGAGCTGATCACCGTGCACCACCCATTGCTCGAGGAGGACCGGTTGAATTCGGTCAACCTCACCTCACAGGCCTGCCGGTTGGTTACCGCGGGCTGATGCGCACCGGGCCGGCGATCTCGTCGTCGGCCTAGAGCCACAGCGATCCGCCCCGAAAGGAACCGGCCACGCACCATAGCGGTGCGTGGCCGGACGCCGGGGTGGATCTCTTGTGCTTTAACGCCCACGTGGTAGCGGCGCGGTCCACGCGGCCGGGCGGAGAGACGGAAGCACTCAGCGATTCTGGGCTATGCCCGAGCGGTGCGGTCCTTCGCCAATGAGGCCACGGACCACCCGGTGAGGAGCAGCGCCAGCAGCGCGCAGAGCACGCCGAAGACCAGAATGCTCAGTTCCTGGCCATAGACCCCTACCGCCCAACCCAAGACGATCACCGGCAGCGCGCTGCCAAGGTAGGTCACCAGGTAGATGGTCGACACGGTCTGGGCGTGCAGGGAAGCCGACACGGCATTAACCGCGCCGCTGAACGCGGTTCGGAACGCGATTCCCTGCCCCAGGCCGATCAGCGCCAGCGCCAGCATGGCCAACCAGAGCGAACCGAACTCGGCGGCCACCACGAGGCCAATGGTGCTGGCGGCCAGCAGCAGCAAGCCAAGCGGCAGCAGGCGCTGGCCGCCGCGGACCACTACCTGGGACAGCGCCGAGATCCCCAAGGGAAGACCCGCGACCAGTCCGATCATCGGCAGCGAGGTCAGCTCGAAAACCTGCGCGAAATAGCCCGGAGCCAACGACAAGGCGAAACCGAACACGGCAAAGCTCAAGAATCCAACCAGCGCACCCATCCAGAATTTGGCTCGCGCCTCGCGCGGGATCCCCAGCCGGCGCGGGGCCAGCGCGCGGTGCCGTTGCCCGCGCTCGGCCATGGCAATGGCCGGGCGCGCCTGCAGCGCGACCAATGGAATGAGTGTCGCGAGCAGCAGCACCGCTTGCACGGTGAACACCGTGGTCCGTCCGCCGGGCAGCAAAGCCAGCACGCCGCCGAGCAAGGGGCCGAAGGCCACGCCCCCGGAGGAGGCCAGCAGGGTGAAGCGCGAGGCCCATTCGGGCTTATGCGGCAGCAGCTCGCGCAGCGCCGCGGCGCTGGCTCCGGTGGCCAGGGCCACCCCGGCCCCCTGCAGGCCGCGCCCGAGGCACAGTTCCCACAGGGTTGAGGCCGCACCGAAGCTCAGCGTGCCCACCAGCGAGATGATGATGGCGAGCACCAGCGCGGCACGGCGGCCGATGTGATCGGACCAGTGGCCCACGATGGACAGGAAGAACATCAGCGAACAGACGTAGCTGGCGAAGGCGATGGTGGTCCCCATGGCGCCCAGGGAGAGTTCGGCCTGCAGCTGCGGGTAGAGCGGCGTTGCCAAATTCGCGCCCACCAGCAAGGTGAAGCTCACCAGCACGGTGATGCTCAGCCGCGTGGTGGTGCCCGGGTTCCAGGTCAGTGGCCTGGTTCGAGCCGGCTGCATGCGCAGTTCGCTGATTACCGACATGGGGTCTCCCAAAAGGCGGGTGGTCCAAAGGATGTCGCCAGGTTGTTGCACTAGAAAGTTTTTAGCGGTGGGGTTGCTCGCTACCCCACCGGCTAGTTGAGCGATCTGTAAGAAAATGTCTACTGATCTAGATCGTTCACTCATAAATATCCGCCAAACAAGGACACTTCGGTTCTTAACTTGTTAGAGTTTGAGCAAAATAGTCAAAAACTTGGCCCCCGCGGGTCCTAGGAGTGAGCAAATGGTGCGTTTGGATGACGTCGATCTGAAAATTCTCTTGGCGTTGATCCGGGATCCGCGGATCCAAATCTCCGATCTCGCCGACGAAGTTGGCGTGGCCCGCAACACCGCTCAGTCACGTCTTCGCCGCCTGCAGCGCGCGGATGTGCTGCGCGAAGGCGGCCGCGACCTCGACCTGGCAAAACTCGGCTACGACGTGCTGGCCTTCGTCACCTTGGAAGTGCTGCACCGCGACCTCGATACCGTGGTGACCTCGCTGCGGCAGATTCCCAACGTGCTGGAAATCCACGAAACCTCCGGCCGTGGAGATGTCTGGGTGCGGCTGATCGCCACCGATACCCACCAGTTGCAGTCGGGGCTGCGGCAGATCCTGCGGATCAAGGGTGTCACCCGATCCGAAACCACCTTCGCGCTCCACACCCACCTGGCCTACCGGGCCGCTCCGCTGCTGGAGCACTACGCCGAACACAATCACTGAGAAGCGCGAAAATACAAGTCTTTCCTTGTGCGCCTTCCCGGCCTAGGCTGTGATTACGAGAAGTCATGAGGGATAACCCCGGCTCTCGTCGGGTCCCTCGCATTCTGTGGAGGAGTACGTGATGACCAAGGATTTTGAACCAACCGACTTCGCACCCGAATACGGGAACGACATCTACGAGCCCGACGACGGCCGCGATTCGCAAGCCTATGAGGGCTCCAGCGATTCGCCCGAAACGATGCGGAACATCGACCCGTTGGCTACACGCGCCTACCTGCTCGATGACGATCTGGAAACCGAGGCGCAACTGGATAACGAATTCACCGAAGAGTCCAATGCCGACGAAGATGAGGACTAGCTCACTGACTAAGCATCCCTTAGGCTTCAGCGTTTAGACTTTAGAAGTGATCAATCCAGTTCATCTGCGCACCCTGCTCGAAGTGGTGGCGCATCGTTCCTTTGCCACAGCCGCAACCCGGCTGGGCTACACTGCCAGCGCCGTCTCCCAACAGATGACCGCCTTAGAACGCAGCACCGGAACCACGTTGTTCCTGCGTGGTGCCCGCTCCATCACCCCCACGCCCGGGGCGCTGCGCATGGTGCGCCACGCCAAGCGCGTGCTCACCGACCTCGACGCCCTGATGGCCGACGTAGCAACCATCTCCACGGATTCCACAGACCGTGAAGAGATCAAGCTCGGCATCTTCCCGTCCCTGGCCACCTACGCACTTCCCAAGCTATTGACCAGCGAAGACTGGAACTCCCTGGGCATCAATCTGCGCCTGTGGATCGGCGAACCCCAGCAAACCGTCGCCGGCCTGGGCAACGGCGGGGACCTGGACCTCGCGCTCATCTTCCAGGTGGGACCCGGCGGACTGAGCTGGCCCGCCTCGCTGGAGCGCGCCTGGCTGGGCGATGACCAGTTCCGCGTCGTCATCCCCGCCTCGTGGCCGATCGCAGACGACGCCCAACTGACCGTGGACCAGCTCGCCGAATGGCCGTGGATCTTCCACCACCCGGGCACCTCGGATGCCACCTTGATCTCCCGGCTCTTCGCCTCGTACAACATCCACCCGCAGGTTGCGGCCTACTGCGACGATTTTAACGCTTCGCTGAATCTGGTCTCCTCGGGCCTCGGCGCCGCCTTGGTGCCGGATCTGGCCATGACCCAGGCCCCCGCGGGCCTGCGTATTGTCGACGCACCGGAAATCCGGCTCGCCCGCTCGATTTTCGCCTTGAAGCCAGAGAATTCGAAGAAGCCCAAGGTTGCCCTCGTTTTGGACCGGCTCACGCAGATCCTTTCCGACTAGGCTGGAAAGCGGTCATCGGTAGGCAGCCTCGGAAAGGGCGATCGTGGAAGAACTTGTCGTAGCGTCCGTGCACGGACCGGTAGGTCATCTTGAACTGAACCGTCCGGGCAAACTCAACGCCTTGACCTTGCCCATGCTCCAGGAGCTGCACCGGGTCCTGCACCTGTGGGCCGAGGACCCGAAGATCGGGCTCGTTTTGCTCACCGGACGCGGCGAGCGGGGGTTCTGCGCCGGAGGAGATATCGCCGACTTCCATGCCGCGATCACCGGTGGCCGGCACGCGGACTTCCTGGAACTGCTCGCCCTGGAGTTCCGCACCGACCACTTGATTTCGGTCTACCCCAAGCCGCTGATTACGCTGGCCCACGGGATCACCATGGGCGGCGGCATCGGCCTGGCCAGCCACGCACCGGTGCGTCTGGTCACCGCCGACGCGAAGCTGGCCATGCCCGAAGCGCGCATCGGCTACACCCCGGATGTTGGCGGAAGCCACCTGCTGGCCAACGCGCCGGGGCACTTCGGCGAATACTTCGCCATGACGGCCACTTCCTTCAGCGGCGCGGACGCGGTCTTCCTGGGTTTCGCCGACGCGGTCATTAGCGAATCCCTCGCCGCGTCCATAGTTGATGAGCTCGATGACCTGATCGGCCTGGGCGCCGCAGAGATCGCCGCGGCCTTCGAGGTGCTCCACGCGGTTCCCGAATCCCGCCGGCTGGAAATCGAACAGGGCTGGATCGATTACGCCTTCGGCGCCGAGAGCCCGGACGCGGTCCTGGAGCGTTTGCAGTCCATGGTCCACCCCGGCGCGCGGCGCGCGGCCGAGATGATATCTGCGAACTCCCCGACGAGCGTGGCCGCGGCGTTCCATGCGGTGCGTGCGGCCCGCGCCGAGCAGAACCTGCGCGGCGCCCTGGACCGGGAGCTGCGCCTGGCGGCGCACCTGATGCACCAGCCCGACCTGGCCGAAGGCATCCGCGCCCAGGTCATCGACAAGGACCGGAATCCCAGCTGGCAACCCGCAGCGCCGGGCGAGGTCAACGCCGCGGCGCTGCTGGCGCTCATGGGCGAGTAGCTTCGGTTCAGGACCCTGGCTGGCCTTCGGGCCGGGTGACATCGCTGGGCACCGGATGGACCTTCTGCGAATCGCGCGGCTCCACGCGCGTGGCCTTCACCGCTTCGCCGGGTTCACTGAGCCGGCGGGCCGGGGCCAGCGCCACACTGCTCGGGAGGCCGAAATGCACCGGGGCGTGTTCGCCGAAGTGATCCGCGTCCGCCTCCTGCCAGTCATCCCGCCACGAGGCCGGAGGATTCTCCAGCAGCTCGCCGGGCTGCAGCCAGTGGAACAGCGAGGCGTAGGAGCGGGTCGACTGGAGATTCACCCGGCGCCGCAGCATCCGGGTGTTCAGCTGGTCCGGACCGTGCAGGCCCATGGACGCCATGATCTGTCCCGCCTCGGTGACCGTCAGCCGGTGGTAGTTGTACACCCGGTGGCCCTTGTCCTCGACGTCCAAGGCGCGCATGAGCCGCTTGTTCTGCGTCGCTACGCCAACCGGGCAGTGGTTCGTATGGCACTTCTGCGCCTGGATGCAGCCGGTGGCCATCATCATCGGCCGGGCGGAAAAGGCGAAGTCCGCGCCCTGGATCAGGCGCTTGACGATATCCGAGCCGTTGGCGATCTTCCCTGCCGCCGCCAGGCGGATTTCGTGGCGCAGCCCGGCGCCCATCAACACGTTGTGGACCAGCATCAGCCCCTCGGTCAGGGGTGTCCCCACATGGTCTTCGTACTCCAGCGGTGCGGCGCCGGTGCCGCCTTCGGCACCGTCCACGGTGATGAAGTCAACCAGCACCCCGGTTTCGATCATGGCCTTGCAGATCGCCATCACATCGGTGCGTGAACCGACGCAGAATTTGATTCCCACCGGTTTGCCGCCGGAGAGCTTGCGCAGCTTTGAAACGAAGGCCAGCAGTTCGCGCGGGGTAGAGAATTCGGCGTGGCTCGCCGGGGAAATGCAGTCCTGGCCCATCGGCACCTCGCGGGCCTCGGAGATTTCCGCGGTCACCTTCGCCGCCGGAAGCACCCCGCCGAGTCCGGGCTTTGCACCCTGCGACATCTTGATGGTGATGCCCTTGACCTGCGGGAGGTTGGCCTTCTGCGCAAAGGTCTCGGGGTTGAACCGGCCTTCGGGGGTGCGGCAGCCGAAGTAGCCCGAACCGATCTCCCAGAAGAGGTCCGCACCGTGCTCCAGATGGTATTTGGTCAGCCCGCCCTCGCCGGTCTCGTGGACAAAATCCCCCATGGCCGCGCCCTTGTTCATCGCCAGCACCGCGTTGGCCGAGAGCGACCCGAAGCTCATCGAGGAGATGTTCAGCAGCGACATCTCATAGGGCTGAGCGCACTGGCTCGAACCGATTTCCACCCGGTGCTGCTCCTTGCTCGGAGCCACCGGCGCGCTTGAATGCAGCAGGTATTCGTGGCCGACCTCGTTCACTTTCAGCTCGGTGCCGAAAGCCTTGTGGCTGTCGGCGCCTTTGGCCCGGGCGTAGATCATCGAGCGGGTGTCGCGGTCAAAGGGCGTGCCGTCGGTGTTCCGCTCGATGAAGTACTGCTGGATCTCCGGGCGGATGAATTCGAACAGGTAGCGGGCATGTCCCAGAATGGGGAAGTTGCGCAGGATCGCATGCCGTTTCTGTGTCATATCCCGGATCCCCACGGCCACCAGCACCGCGGTGAGCGCCACCAGGATCCACCACACCCAGTTGCCGGAAGTTCCCGCCAGCAGCGCCGTGAGCACAAACCCGGCGGCGAGCACGAACAGGAACAGAATCACTACTATTCGCATCATGTTTTCGACCCTACTGCCTGCACCGGGACTTGTCAGGGATTAGGCCCCGGTATTGATCCGATCGTTTTCGCGCAGCACCATCTGGTAGAACTCGCTGGTGCCATCGGCCAGCAGCTGTTGGGGGGAACCGGTTTCGACCACCCGCCCCTCGCGCAGCACCAGCACCTCGCTGGCCTCTTGCACGATGGAAAGGCGGTGGCTGATCATCAGCACCCCCATCCCGTATCCGCGGCGCTCATTTATCGCCTTCAGCACCAGTGCTTCGCTCGCGGCATCCAGTGCGCTGGTCGATTCGTCCATAACCAGCAGCGCCGGGTGCCGCAGCAGGGCGCGCGCCAGGGCCAAGCGCTGGCGCTGGCCGCCGGAAAGCCTGGTGGAACGATCCGCCAGCCGGGTGTCCAGGCCCTGCGGCTGCTGCTCCAGCCATTCGCCCAGGCCCAGCTCCTCAAGCACCGCGCGGAGCTCCTCGTCGCTAGTTCCGGTGGTGCCCAAGAGCAGATTTTCGCGGACCGTGCCGCGGACCATCACCGCCTCCTGGGAGACCACCACGATGCGCGAACGCAGCGCCTGGAGCGGTAGCGCATCCAGGGCCGCCCCGCCAAAGCTGAGCCTTCCGCCGGCCGGCAGCGCCCGGACCAGCGCGGCGGCGATGGAGGATTTCCCGGAGCCCGAGGCGCCCACCAGCGCCACCAGTTCCCCGGGCTCCACCGTGAAGTCCACCTGCTGCACCACTTCGCGCTGCCCGTGCCGCACGGTGAGGTCTTGGACGTTCAGCGTCCCGGTATCCGGCAGGTCCCCCGCCTCGCTCGGCTCGGCCACGGCCGGTGGCGCGCTGGCGGTGGCGAACAATCGGCGAGCGCTCGCCAGGGAGTCCTGCAGCCCCAGCACGAACCCGTCCACGGCGCGCACCGGCTCGAAGGAAGGGACCGCGATCACCACCAGGATGATCGTGGCCGCCGTGCCTTGGGCGGAATCGGTGAGCAGCAGGGCCAACGCGCTGCCCCAGATGACGATCTGGCTCAGCGCCGCGCGCAGCCCGGTCACCCAGCTGGCCCGGTGGGCTTCCCGGGTATCCGCCGCTCCGGCCTCATCCATGCGCTTGAGCATGCGCCCACCGGCGCCGAAGGCGTGGAGCACTTCGATGCCCGCCAGGGATTCGATGATGATCCGGTTCTGGCTGCCGCGCACCTGTGCGGCGCTGCCAGCCGCCTGGCGCAGCGCGCCGACCCCGAGCAGCGGCAGCAGCAGTCCGACCAGCAGATAGCCGCCGGCGAGGATCAGCGTCGCGGTGCCGCCAAAGACCTGGTAGACGCAGCCCAGCACCGCGCCGCTGACCAGCAGCGCTGCCGCGGCCGGCGGCAGGGTATGCGCGAAGAATACCTCCACCTTGTCGATATCGCGGGTGGCCTTGGCCAGCATGGATCCGGAATTCTTGCTGGCCGCCGCGAAGGGCGCCTGCCGCTGGTAGGCCTCGTACATGGTTGAACGCAGCCTGGCCAGGGCCAGGAAGGCGACCTTGTGGCCCACATACTGTTCGGCATAGCGCAGCCCTCCCTTGCACAGGCCGGCGAGGATAATCGCCGCCACCAGCAGGCCGAAGGGAAGCCGCGGCAGCCCGGCGGGCAGCTGAAGGCCGATGGCCGCCACCAGCCCCAGCCCGGCAAAGAGATAGATGGCCAAGGCGACCAGTCGGGTGAGGCAGGCGAGCAGGCAGGCAAGCAGCACCGGCGGCAGCAGGTCCCGGGTTTGGGCGATCAGCCACCGGGCGCTGGCGAGGCTGCTTGGCTGCTGGCCGTGCGGTTTCATCATTTCGCCCCGTTCCCGCGTTGGCTGCCCAGCGCTGCGACGCGCTGGCCGAAATTCTCCATCGCCGTTCTCAGGTACCCCTCGGTGCCCAGCAGTTCCTCCCGGGACCCGGCTTGCACGATCCGCCCCCGATCCAGGACCAGCACCTGGTCGTAGTCGGCGAGCAGCCCCAAGCGGTGGGTCACGGTGATGACCGTGAGCCCCGCCGCCACCTCGCGCAGGGTGTCCAGCACCTCGGCTTCGGTCTGCACATCCAGCGAGCTGGTCGGCTCGTCGAGCAGCAGGATGGGCCGCTCGGCCAGCAGCGCGCGGGCGATGGCCAGGCGTTGGGCCTGGCCCCCGGAGAGCGTTGCGCCGCCCTCGCCAAGCACCGTGTCCAGCCCCGCTTCCTGCTGCGCGAACCACGGCGCCAACCCGGCGCGGCGCAGCATCGCGCGCAGCTTTTCGTCGCTGGCCTGCGGCGCGGCAAGCAGCAGGTTCTCGCGCAGGCTGATCCCGAAGAGCGTTGTGCCCTGTTCCACCACCGCCGTATTCGAGCGCAGCGTGGCCGGGCCCAAAGCCTGGTGCCCGTCGTGGATGATTCCGGCGGTGGTCTCCAGCTGCCCCTGCAGCACGCGCAGCAAGGTGGTTTTGCCGCTGCCCGAGGCCCCGATCACCGCGGTCTTCGAGCCGGCGGGGAAACTGAAGTTCAGCTGCTCCAGCGCCGCGGGGTGCCCCTCGTATCCGGCCCCGAGGTCCAGCAGCTGCAAGGCGTCGGCGCGCAGGTCGACGCGCAGCGGATTCGCCGCCGCACGGTGCCGCTCGGTGTCCATGAAGCTCTCAATTTTCTGCTCGGCCGCCTTGCCGGTCATCCCGATGTAGAAGAAGCTGCCCACGTAGTTCACCGGGGCGAGCATCAGGAAGCTGAGCAGCACCAGGGCGGCCCCCTCCCCGGGGGTGATCGCCAGGCTGCCCACCCGCCACCAGGCAAGCAGCGCGGCGGTGGCCAGCAGCAGCACCGCGAAGCTCGCGTCGATCACCAGCAGCACCAGCTGGTTCCGCGCCAGCAGCTTCATCACCTGCTGGCGCACCCTTTCGCTGGCCACCGCGATGCGCTGCCCCATCCAGGATGCCCCGCCGTTGAGCTTGAGCATGGTCAGCGCCCGCAACCCGTCGAGGAAGGTGGCCGAGAGCAGCCCTTGGGCCCGGCGGTATTCCCCCGATGAGCCGCGGAAGAGCCTTTGGAAGCCGATGACCAGCACCGGGACCAGCATGGTGGGCAGCAGCAGCATCAGGGCGCTGAGCGGATCGATGAAAAACACGATGCCGAGCAGCACCAGCACCGGGGTGGCCACCGCGCAGATGGCCGGACCCATGAAGCTGGTGCGGAAGCGCACCGAGCGATCGACCGCGTCCATGGCGGCATCGACCAGTTCGCCCTCGCCGAGCCGGCGCACCGCCAACGGGCCGATGGCCAAATAGTGGCGTACCAGCTGGTGGCGCTGCAGCGCTCCGAGCTTGCGCCCGGAGCGGGCGATGAGCACCGGGGTAAGCAGCGCCGCGGCGGCCACCAGCAGCAGTTCGTACCCCACCGCCACATACCAGCCGACGTCCAAGGGCTGATCCGCGCGCAGCGAATCGATGGCGCGCCCGATGAGCACCGCCAGCCCGATGGCACCGATGGCCGAGAGCAACCCGAGGCAGACCACCGCCGCGGTGGATGCCGAAAAAATTCCAAAGACCCTACGCACCCCTCCATCCTAAGTCGAAAGCCCGGCGTCATAGGTTGGCAACCGGCGCCCGCGCGGGGGAAACTAGACAAATGACTGCTCTGCAAACGGCCAGCCGGCCGCATTCGGTGACCCTTCGCTTCCTCGCAGCGCCCACGGATGTGGGGATCACCGGAACGGTGGCCGCCGGCACCGTGCTCGAATGGGTGGACAAGGCCGCCTACGCCGCGGCGGTGGGCTGGTCCGCCAGCTACTGCGTGACCGCCTACGTGGGAAATATCCACTTCGCGGACCCGATCCATTCCGGGGACCTGGTGGAGGTCACCGCCTCGGTGGTCTACACCGGCACCAGCTCCATGCATATCCGCACCGAGGTGTCCTTCTCCGATCCGCGCGAGCTGCGCCCGGTCACCTCCTCCACCTGCCTGGTGATCTTCGTGGCGGTGGATGAGCGGGGCAAACCGACCGAAGTGCCCTCCTTCACCCCGGGCACCCCGCGCGAGCTGCAGCTGCGGCAGAATGCGTTGGCGCGCATCGAGATCCGCGAACGCATCGTCGAGTCGATGAACGACCAGTCCTATACCGACGCCGGCACCGCGCCGCGGGTGACCCTGCGCTTCCTCGCCGCGCCCACCGACGTGAACTGGGGCGGCAAGGTGCACGGCGGCATCGTGATGAAGTGGATCGACGAGGCGGCCGCCCTGTGCGCCAGCCGCTACGCCGGGCGGGACACCGTCGCGGTGTTCTCCGGCGGCGTGCGCTTCTACCGCCCGCTACTCATCGGCCATCTGGTCGAGGTCGAGGCCCGGCTGGTCTATACCGGCTCCAAGGGCATGCACATCGCGGTGCACGTGCGCTCCGGGGATCCGAAAACCAACCAGATGGAGCTGACCACCTACTGCCTGACCGTGCTGGTCGCCCGCGACGACACCGGCACGGCGGTGCCGGTGCCAACCTGGGTGCCGGTCAGCGCGGAGGACTCCCGGCTCTGGGAGCACGCCCGCGAACTGCTTGAGATCCGCGCCAACGCGCCCGGCGGCTACACCCCCACGCATCTGAGCGACCCGCAGGCCAGCGCGGAGGCCACTCGATGAGCGCCCGCCCGTTTGTGAAGATCTGCGGCCTGGCCACGGAGCATGACGTGGCGATCGCGCTGGAGCACGGGGCGGACGCGCTGGGCTTCGTGCTGACCGCCTCGCCGCGTCAGGTCTCCCCGGAACTGGCGGCAGCACTCGCCGCGCAAGTCCCCAGCAAGGTGGCCACCGTGGCGGTGTTCCGCGATGAGGACACCGCAACGGCCATCGCGCGCACCTCCGCCGCCGGGCTCGGCTGGATCCAGCTGCACGGGGAACGGCGCCGCGCAGAGGTGCAAGCGGTGCGCGCGGCCGGATTCCGGGTGATCCGCGCGGTGCGCATGGACGCGCAGCCCGAGGCATTCGAGGACTGGGGAGAGGACTTCTTGCTGATCGACGCCGCGGTCCCCGGCAGCGGGGAAAGCTGGGACTACGCAAAGGTGCGCACCCTCGCGGCCGGGCGCAACTGGCTGGTGGCCGGCGGCTTGTCCGCGGAGAATGTGGCCGCGGCACTCGCCGAGTCCGCGGCCAGCGGCGCGGATGTCTCCTCCGGGGTCGAGTCCGCTCGCGGAGTCAAGGACCCGGAGCTGATCGCCCGGTTCCTGGACGCCGCGCGCCGCGGCGCCTAGCCGATCCAGGAGTGCGGAGCGGGCTTGCGCGCGCCGGGCAGGGCGCTTTCGGCACGCCAGCGGGCGACCCATTCGGGGAGCACGCGGTCTTCGGGCATGCTCAGCCCGAGCGCGGCAAGGATCCGCTCGTTGGGCACCGGCCCGGTTTTCGAGGTCATGCGCGTGGCGATATAGCCGCGGGCATAGATTTCGCCGGCCACCACGATGCGCTGCTCGAAGTAGATGCAGCGCTCATCCATGCCCAGCACCCGGGTCTCCTGGGTGAACTTCACCCCGAGCTTCACCGACTTCCTGAAGGTCATGGTTTCGGCCTGTACCACCGGGCTCCACTTGTTCTTGCGCAGCACCGCCCAGGCCCCGGAGCGGAACATCAGATCGAAGCGGCCCAGATCGAAGATCGAGAAGTACATGCCGTTGTTGATATGCCCGGCGAAGTCGATATCGGTCAGCGTCGCGCGCATGGACAGGGTTCCGGAGTCGAGCATGGACAGCCTCGGGGCTTTTTTGCCTTGGAGCAGCATCAGCAGGATGCGAAAAATCATGTGCATGAGATCACATTACCGCTTAGTAACTTATGTGGCCAAGCCCGCCGCCGCCCACCGCGACAAATGGCGTAATCCCCAAGGCGCATTCACCCGGGCCCGGTCGGCGGGTAAAGTCCAGTGCGGAAGAGCCCTCGCATCCGCAACGAATGCACCGAACAGGAAGAACTATGCACCGCCTTTCGCAGCTGCTGCACCGCCAGGTCCCCTCGCTGCCGCCGGCCGACTGGGAACGCGCGGCACCGTCGGCAACCGCGTTGCGCCGCGACATCGCGGTGGCGCTGGGCTTCTACCTGCTGGCGCTGCTCATGCTGGAACTGGTGCTCTCGCTGACCGAGACGGGCAAGAGCGCCGAGCGCCCGCTGGCCTTCGCCTTGCTTGCGGCCCTGATCCTGCCGCTGATGTTCCGCCGCCGCTGGCCGATCACGATGATGCTCATCTCTTCGGCCGCCTTCCTGATCGGCAGCTCCCCCGCCACGGCCACCGTCGTCATGCAGTTCTGCGCCCAGCTGGCCTACTTCCTGGGCCTGTACACGGCCGTGGCTTGGGCCCGCAACCGCCGCGGGCTGTGGACCGCGATGGCCCTGGTGCTGCTGAGCATGGCGGTGTGGCTGGTCCTCTCCTTCTTCACCAGCGACCTGTATTCGGCCGCGAACCAGCTGCTGGTCGAAAACCCGATGGGCTCGATCCCCGAAGAGCTGGCCTTGCCGCTGTACAGCTTCCTGATCAACGTGCTCTTCTTCGGCGGGGCGATCTTCCTGGGGCTGACCAGCTGGTCGAATTCCTACGCCAAATCCCTGGTGCTCGTCCAGGCCGCGCGCATCGCCGCGCAGGCCGAAGAGCTCGCGGCGCGCGCGGTCAACGCCGAACGCCTGCGCATTGCCCGCGAGCTGCACGACGTCATCGCCCACCACATCGCCTCCGTCGGAGTCCAGGCCTCCGCCGCCCGGCTGGTCCAGGACCGCGATCCGGCCCAGGCCATCGAACTGATGCGCGGCATCGAGTCCTCAGCACGCAGCGCGGTGGCCGAAACTCGTTCGCTACTCGGCGTGCTGCGCGAGCAGTCCCCGCAGGATCCCGAGACCGGCAATTCCGCCGCCCGCGCCCCGGAGCCCTCGCTGGCGGCGCTGCCCGGGCTGCTAGAGCAGAACGCCGCGCACGGGCTGCACGTGCAGCTCTCCGAGGACGAGCACGCCCCGGGCTTCTTCGCCTCCTTGGCCCCCGGCCTCTCGCTGGCCCTCTACCGCATCTGCGGGGAGGCGCTGGCCAATGTGCGGCGCCACTCCACCGCCCGCGCCGCCACGCTCGCGCTGCGCTCCGGAACCGACGCGCAGGGATCCTGGGTGGAGGTGGAAGTCACCGACGAGGGAGCCCCCCGCCCGGACAGCGCCGGCAGCGGCTTCGGGCTGCGCGGCATCCGCGAACGCGCCGCGCTGCATCACGGGCTGGTGGAGATCGGCCCGCGCACCCCGCGCGGCTGGCGCACCCGCGCCCGGCTGCGCCTGCCCGGATCCCCCGAAGGGAACTAGGCTAAGCCCATGAGCCAAATTACCGTCGTGATCTGCGATGACCAGCCACTGATCCGCTCCTCGCTGAAGCTCATCCTGGAAACCGATCCGCAGCTGCTGGTCATCGGCACCGCCGCCAACGGCGCCGAAGCCGTGGAGCTGATCAGCACCCGCACCCCGGATGTCGCGCTGATGGACATCCAGATGCCCGCATTGGACGGCATCGCGGCCACCGCGCGGCTCGCGGGCACCGTGGACACCAAGATCATCGTGCTGACCACCTTCGACCGCGAGGACTACCTCTTCGACGCGCTCGATGCCGGGGCCAGCGGCTTCCTGCTGAAAAACGCCGAACCGGAATTGTTGCTCAACGCGGTCCACCAGATCCACGCCGGATACGCGCTGCTCTCCCCGGAGGCCACGCTCAAGCTCATCGCCCGCAAGACCAGCGCGCGCCCCGGCACCTCGGCACCGGGCGCAGAGAGCGCGGCGCTGCACGCGCTGACCGCCCGCGAACGCCAGGTGCTCACCGCGCTGGCCAGCGGCAAGAACAACCAGGAGATCGCCGCCCTGCTGGCCCTGTCCGAGGCGACAGTGAAAACCCACCTGTCGAATCTCTTGGCTAAGCTCCACCTGCGCGACCGCGTCCAGGCGGCCCTCTACGCCCACCGCGCCGGGCTCATCCAATAGTTTCATCCCCAAGCATCAGGCGGATCCGCCCCGGCCTTCCTAAGCTGGAAGGCAAGCGAAGAGATTCCCAAGCCAGAAAGACCGAGCATGCTCGAACTTCAGCAGATCACCCGGTCCTTTGCCGGAACCAAGGTCCTGGACGAGGTGAGCTTCACCGTGCCGCGCGGGGCGCTGACCGGCTTCGTCGGCGCCAACGGCGCCGGGAAGACCACCACCATGCGCATCATCATGGGACTGCTCAACGCCCACGGCGGCCGGCTCACCCTGGACGGGGCCGCCCTGGACGCGCCCACCCGCCCCAACTTCGGCTACATGCCGGAGGAACGCGGGCTGTATCCCAAGCAGCCGGTGATCGACCAGCTGATCTACCTCGGTCAGCTCCACGGGCTGGCCCGCGGCACCGCACGCACCCGCGCGATGGACCTGCTGGCCCGCTTCGGCCTGGCGGACCGGGCCAAATCCAGGCTGGAGGCCCTTTCGCTGGGCAACCAGCAGCGCGTGCAGGTGGCCGCCGCGCTGCTGCACGAACCCGACGTGCTGGTGCTCGACGAACCCTTCAGCGGGCTGGACCCGTTGGCGGTGGACGCGATGAGCTCCATCCTGCGCGACTACGCGGCCCGCGGCGTCCCGGTGCTCTTCTCCTCGCACCAGTTGGATCTGCTCGATACCCTGGTTGACCACCTGGTCATCATCCAGGAGGGCAAGATCCTGGCCAACGCCCCGGCCAGCGAGCTGCGCACCGCCCAAGCCAGCAGGCACCGCCTGGCCCTGGGCGCCGATGCCGGCTGGCTGCGCACCGAGCCGGGGGTCGAGGTGATCGACCTCTCCGGGGAGCACGCGCTGGTCAGCTTCGGGACGCCAGCGGACGGGCAACGCGTGCTGGCCCACGCGCTCTCCCGCGGCACGGTCACACAATTCGCCCTGCACCGCCCCGCGCTGGCGGATATCTACCGGGAGATCATCGCATGAACACCCTTGCCACCCCCGCCTGGCTGATCGTCACCCTGCGCGAAGTCGAAACGAAGCTGCGCGACAAGGCCTTCATCATCTCCACCCTGGTCACGCTGTTGCTGATCATCGGTTCGATCGCCGTTACCGGATTTCTCGCCACACGCACCACGCAGTTTTCGGTGGCGGCCACCGATCAGGCCAGTCTCACCGTCCTCAACCAAGCGGCCTCGGACGCCGAAGACCAGCTGAAAATCAACGTCGAACAGCTACCGGCCGATGATGCCACCGCGCAACTTGATGTTGGGGAGCTTGATGCCACGCTGAGCCAGGGCCCAGCAAATAAATTTACGCTCACCGGATCCGATGAAGTCCCGGACAAACTCCATGGGGCGCTGCGCGAAGCCACCGAGAAGGTGTTGACCGCGCGACTGCTCACTTCGGCCGGGCTGAACGCAGATCAGCTACCGGGCGACGGTGCACTAACGGTCACCCAAATGCATGGGGACGCCGAACGTGCCTCCATGATCAAGGCTATGGCGTTCCTCTTCTCCTTCTTGTTCTATATGTCAGCACTCATCTTCGGCATGCCGATAGCCAACTCGGTGATCGAAGAAAAACAAAACCGGGTAGTGGAGATCCTCGCCGGCGCGATCAATCTGCGTCAGCTGCTTGCGGGCAAAATCTTGGGTAACGTGATTCTCGCGCTGGCCCAGCTGCTGCTCTTCCTCTCCGTGGGCCTGTTCGCCGCCTATCTATCACCAGTTCAGATCCCGTTCCTTGGAGTCGTCTCGCAAGTAGCCGGCTGGTTTGTGGCCTTCTTCCTCGTCGGGTTCCTGGTCCTCGCCGGAATCTGGGCGACGCTGGGAGCACTAGCCAGCCGTACCGAAGACCTCCAACAATCCTCTGGGCCGGTAGTCGGTGTGTTGATGGCGGTGCTGTTCATCGGAATCTACGCCAAGGACGGATTTTTGGTCATCGCCTCCTATGTGCCAATTGTTTCCTCCGTCGCGATGCCAATCCGCCTGCTCGGCGGTGAAGTCTCACTGGTTGAACCGCTCATCTCACTGGCCCTTACGCTGGCTACCTGCTGGTTCACTATCTTGTTCGCCGAACGGATCTACCGCCGTGCGGTGATGCACACCGGCGGGGCGCTGACCCTGCGCAAGGCGCTCAAACTGGAACTCTAAACCGCCAATATAGCCAGTACACAGCCGCGCTGACTACACTTGATTCGGTGACCGAGAACAAACCCCGCATGCAGCTTTCAGCCCTGTCCATCTTCATCTGGTTCGCGGTGATCCTCGGACTGGCCGGCAACACCGCGCTAGCCATGACCCATCTGGTCTTAGGTTCGAACGCCTTGGTAGTAGTCAGCCTCTGGGTGCTGCGCTGCCTGGTACTAGCCACTTTTTGGTTGTTGCCAATCACCCGTGCGGCAAAAATCTTCGGCATCGGAATCATCATGCTTAGCTTCCTGCTCGATCTGCTGCTCAAGCTCCCGGTGCTGGGCAGCGTGGAATACGGCGACTGGTTCTTCGTCTCCGCGCTCGATCTGACCGGCGCCTACACCGGCTACTTCCACACCTTGGGCCTGATCCTTCCGCTGGTGGCCCTCACCGGCTGGTTCATCCTGCGCCCGCGCGGTGCCGCCGGCTGGATCGTGGGCCTGGCCAGCGGGCTCGGCTTTGGCTTCCTGGCGCTGGCCGCCGCGCAGGCCCCCGAGGGATCGCTGCCCCTCTTCGTGCTGGCCACGCTCGCCCGCTATATCCTTCCCGCGCTGCTCTCCGTGGCCGCCGATGCGCTGGCCGCGCGCTACCGGGGCCAGTTATCCGCAAAATCCTGAGCACCCGCCCCGGCCGACAAGCTCAACGCGCTGCACCCGCTGTTTGAACTCTCGGCCAATTCCGGCGGCAGCGGAGAACTGCCGGTTTGCGCCCGCGTCTGGCTGGACGGCGGCGAAACGAGACTGGCAATTCTGGCATTATCCTGCCTCAACCGTCACCCGACGATCGAGCTTGGCCGGATCGAAGCGACCGTCCAGGACGGGCTGCTCTGGACGGTCCTGCCCCACTGTCTGGATCCGGGTCAAGTACCGCGGAGTAACTGCAGCTGGAGCCCTTTGGCCTCCACCTGAAATTTAACCTTCTACAAATACGGGCGAATCATTCAACTCGGCTCGATTGCTGAATTCAAGGACCCGTTCGAGTTCGGCGGCAATTCCAAAGGTCGATGATTCGTCCCAGGTTTGCCCCACTACCTGCAAGCCCACGGGAACGTTGTTGGCGCCGATTCCGCACGGAATGCTAAGAACTGGGCGCTGATTAGCGACATTGAAAGGGCTAGTCATATGCCCTTCCCAATAGTGAGCCAGAGACCGATCGCCAATTTGTAACCCATCGAGATAGTTGCCATCAGCAAGCAGCCAGTCCATCGCGTTAGTTGGACATATCAATACATCTACCTCCGCAGTCGCAGCTGCCAATTGGGCGTTCACTAGCACATCCATCTGTAATGATTCGATCAGTGAAACCGTTCTTGCCTGCTCCAGAGAATCCCTGATGAACTGGTCGGTGTATGCCGCCCTTGGTTCGGTGGAGTTTCCAATTATTTCAGCCATTGCCGGGGCGAGAATCTGTCCAAAATGAGCAAAGATTGTCTTTCTGATTTGCTCCGTCGACCAAGGAATCTTAATTTCTGAAATTTTGGCACCGGACGCACGAAATAGGTTGACTGCATCTGTGAAGCATCGTGCTACGTCCGCTGATACAGGGTAATCCCCCAGATCAAGACTTACCCCGATATGCACTTGATCGAGTGGCTTTCTCTCGCCAAGCAATTCCTTTCCTGGAGCACCCCACGAATTCGCATCCGACGAATGTTTGCCACTTATAACAGATGACATGAGCGCGACATCCTCGACGGTGCGTCCCATCGGACCATCGCCACGGTACCAATCGACGGCTAAGAACCCAGCCCCCGGTACTCGACCGTATGGCGCCTTGTAACCCACAGTTCCGGTAAAGGCAGCGGGTATGCGCGTAGATCCTGCGATATCAGAAGCCGTCGCCAACGTCGTGAACCCCGCTGCCAAGGCTGCGCCTGCACCGCCGGAGGATCCACCGGGCGACATCCGCAAGTTCCAAGGATTTCGCGTCGTTCCCCACATCGGCGAATGTGTGACAGTTGCACAACTGAATTCTGGGCTCGTCGTACGCGCATGAATGATCGCTCCCGCGGCACGCAGTCGTGCGACAACGGGATGATCCACCCCAGCCGAAGTGCCGCGCTGGGCCATCAGCCCCTGAGTATGTGCTTTCCCTGCCAAGGCGTGTTTTTCTTTGGTCGCTACCGTGATGCCAAGGAGAGTAGGAAGACTACGCTTACTGCTGTGTCGATTCCTTGCATACCTATCGCTGGCCGCTCGTGCGGATTCTCGTGCTTCATTCTGCATGACTTCGGTGAAGGCATTGACTCCTATCTCTTCACCGTAGTTGAAGGAATCAACCCTACTAAGTTGCGCTTCTAGGACTTCGCTTGGCGAGGTATGCCCCTCGACAAATGCCTGCTTCTGTTCGACCGCTGACAGAAATGCCAAATCTGCGTAATTCACGAAATCCGCCCCACCGAGTCAGAAACGAGATCCGAGTGCTGGCAATCTGGATCCAACGCTCCGAATATCATCTGCCAGGCAGTCTCGGCGAGGACGTTCAAGCCGGTGGACATGTCTTCGTCTGTAGAAAATTCTCGTTCGCAATGGCTGACGCCATCGATGGAAGGAATGAACATCATCACCGTCGGCACGATCTTGTTCATCGCAACTGAATCATGCCCTGCCATGGTACGGATCCGGCGAACGCTCTGGCCAAGATTTGCCGAAACCTTTTCCACCAATTGCAAACCGGATTCTGGATAATACTGGATTCCGCGCACGTCGAAATCGTTGACGTTAATCTTGATGTCATGCTCCCTAGCGATCTCCGCGATTTCTCCGACAAGGAGACGCCGTGCTTCGAGAACTAAGTCTTTATCCACCGCGCGCAAATCGGCGACCAAATGCACACGTCGAGCGACCACGATGGGCGAATTGGGCTCGAGCGTCATACGACCCACTGAGGAGACGATATTCCCCTCGCTAAAGCGCTCGACGACGTCATGCACCTTCAAGATCACTTTGCTTGCGGCAACCAATGCGTCATGGCGATCAGCCATGGCGGTAGCCCCGGTGTGGGACTGTTCGCCTAGCACTTCGACATCCAGTTTTTGCGTATGCCACGAATAGTCCACGGCACCGATGGATACTGATTCCCGTTCCAGAACCCGACCCTGCTCGATATGGATTTCCGCGTATCCCGCGACGTTGGGGCGAGGGTCCTTGCCCAGATATCCAATTGCTTCGAGAGCCCGGGCAACGCTGATGCCTTGCAAATCGGTAACCTTCAGCATTTCTTCCTCGTCCATGGACCCCACAAATACCGAAGAACCCATGATAGATGGTGCAAAACGACCACCTTCTTCATTGAACCAGTTCACAACGCCTAAATTGAACTGCGGCAATTCGCCCTCTATTCGTTGCCGCTCCACAATCTGTTGGGCGGCGTGCAACCCGGCAATGACGCCATAGGCGCCGTCAAAGCGTCCACCCAAAGGTTGGGAATCCAGATGTGAGCCCAGCAGAATGTAGGGCGCACCTGGGTTGAATTCGATCAGCGCGAACATGTTCCCGATCCCATCTACGCGCAATTCCCACCCCTTTTCGGCGGTGAACGCGGCAAACCAGTCTCGGCTCAATTTGTCCTCCGGCGTTGCAGCTTGACGGTCAACGCCTAAGCTAGCAGTAGCGCCGAATGTAGCGACATGGTGAAAATCGGTCAGGAACTCGTGATGCATTATTCGTACCTTTCAAAATTGAATCGGCATTCGTCTAGCTAGTTGGTTAGGGGCGTTTCCGGTTTGCTGAACAGTGGGTGTGTTTCCGGTACCGGGGTAAACAGCAACAGGCAAAGCACTATCAGTGCCCCTGCGGCCATATAGACACCTGGCATCATTGAGACTCCAGTCATCGAAACAAGCCACGTTCCGATGAAGGGGGCCGTCCCGCCGAATAGCGCATACGCGACGTTGTAGCTGATTGCAGAGGAGGTAAATCTAGTTTTGGTGGTGAAAATTTCAACGAAGAACGTGTAGCAGCCGCCTCCGTAGATGCACATTGGGATCACAAAGAGCAGTTGGCCAGCTATCGCCAAGGACAAAGATCCACTCGTGACGAGCCAGAAGCAGGGAACGCTAAGAAGCAGCAAAGAAGCAGAGCCGACAATGAGCATCGGTTTTCGGCCAAATTTGTCGCCCAACATGCCACCGAGAGGTAGCAACAGGGCATAACAAGCCATCGCGACGGCGTTGGCAAGCAACGACATTTCCAGACTGAGGTTTCCAGAAACTTGCACATAGGATACGAAATACCCGGAGAGGAAGTAGAAGCCCATCGCGGTCAGCGCCATCACGAAGACTACCTGCAGCATGCGTAGTTTGTTCTCGGCGAACGTTTGGCGCAGCGGACTATATTCCTTGTGCTCATTCTTCGCCAGAACGGCTTTAAATTCTTCCGATTCCTCCGTCTTTGCGCGAATCCAAAGCCCAAAGAGCGCCAACGGCAGTGCGAGCAAGAAAGGAATTCGCCAACCATAAGATTGGAAGTTCGCTGGATCCATCGTCGTTGATAACACGAGTATCAACGTGCCGCCTATAACGGAGGGAAGCGCTGTGGCGGCGAGGGTGATGTTTAGCCAAAACCCGCGCCGGTTGATCGGAGCGTGTTCGAAGACGAAGGCAGGAGCGCCTACGGACTCGCCGCCAGCGGAAAATCCTTGAACCAACCGACACAACACCAGCAGCGCTGGAGCTAGCGCGCCGATCTGCGCGTAAGTAGGCAACAAGCCAATCCCGAAGGTGGCCAATCCGATAGTCATCAGAGTCACGAACAAGACTTTGCGCCGACCGATCTTGTCACCTAATGCTCCGAAGAACAATCCACCCAGCGGTCGAACGAAGAAGGCGACTCCGAATGTTGCGAAGGTGGCCAACAGCCCTGCGAGTGGGCTCTGGGATGGGAAGAACAAAGCAGACAAGGTGACCGCGGACAGCCCATACAGCGTGAAATCGTAGAATTCGATGAATTGGCCAATGCTTCCTCCGGCGAGCACACGCCTCTTCATCTTTTGTTGTTGCCGTTGATCTATGGCATCCGTAGTTGTCGGGGTGCTGCTACTCACTGTCACGATGCTGCCTTCTTTCGTTACAGGGACCAGCGGTGAATATTGCTGGTGGTGTTTGGGAAGGAGCGAGCTTCGATGCTCGGTCTCTTAGTTATCAAGAATGTGTGACGTGAGCGACATTATCCAACGCAAAAGATTAGTTACCCTGATCGGAAAAATTGATCAGAAGTGAGGTTACGCGCTCATATTTCGTGCACTAAAGTCGGCGAAGGCCCGAGCTTTGCGGCTGACCGGCAAATCCTTGGGGTAAACAACCACCATTGCGATGGGCAATACTGGGTCGGCGATTTCGATCGGAACTACCGACCGACCGGTGTATGTCTTATCGTGGGACAATTTCCGATTCAATATCGAGTATCCAAGACCCATGGCCACATACGAACGCACAGTTTCATAGCCCGAAACCCAATGGCCAATATTGGGTTCAAGACCCAGGCTCGAAAATAGTCGAAGGAAATACTCGCGAGAGTGTTCTTGATCGAGTAGTACCATCGGCTCTTCGACGACTTGCGCCAGATGCACCGGTTGTCGTTCAACCGCCAGATGGTGCTCTTCACTGACGATCAAGTGCGCGCCGAGCTGATCAACCGGTTCCATTGAGAACTCTGTCCCGACACCTAAGTCATACATTAATGCAATCTCGCACTCACCATGGCGTAGGGCATCAAGAATTCTTTGCTGGTCACCTTCGACGAAATATATGGTGATTCCAGGGTGCATCAAACTGAATTCCTTTAGCAGTTTTGGTGCAATGAATGGTGCCAACGGCGCAAAGAGCCCAACGCGCAAGATTCCGGATAAACGCTGGCTTTCTCCACTAATGGAGGCATAAAGGCCATCGGCATCTTCGAGTAGCATGCGCGACCCGGCGACCATCCGCTTGCCGTCCTGGGTTAAACGCAGAGCACGGTTCGGTAGCCGTTGAAAGAGTTGGACTCCAAGGTCGCGTTCAAGTTGGCTCAAGGAAGCCGACAAAGTTGATTGGGTAACATTAAGCTCCGCGGCTGCCGCACGCATATTTTCCAATCGCGCGATTTCCATGAAGTACCGCAATTGGATGAGTGTAAAAGTACGCGCCATGGGTGAAATCTTATCCCTGCCCAGAGCCCCGGACGCTTGTCGTCTTCATTAAGACTTCACCGCCGAGAAGATCAGTACGCATGAGAGTCGAGTATCGCAACGTACATGACGCACGCGGTCCGGCTTCAACTGGTTCGCAAGGCTCCTGAGTCCGAATGATTCGACGGATGAGATGTAGAAGGGCTCGATGAATGCCGCATTTTAATTAGTTGCTTGTTACTTGCACGTATAAGGTCCTCGACCTCGTAGTGCCAGTGGCTTATTGGCAGAGTCTACAAAAAGGCCCATGACCCACCCGGCACCTAGCGCAGCCAGCAACGGACCTTGAGTTCCCGACATCCGCGGCTCAGCATTTTGGCTTGAGACTGCCTGCTGGCCAGTGGCGGCATCAATTTCAGTCCGAATAGCGCCAGATTACCTAGCTAGCGAGGAGCAATTACCAAGCTCATCGACCAGTTGTTCGCGTCATAGCAATCGGGTCGCAGCCCTTTGCGTCGGGAGGAAGTTCCGGAAGAAGTAGCCCGATATTCCAAGCTCTGCACAATTCGATAGATTGAAATACCGCGGAGTTCGGGGTCGCTGCCTTTCTCACCGCCATCGGCACGGCAAGTTCGAATGGGACCGGCAGCCCCCTCGTGCTGCGCACCGGGGGCCGCGTACAAGCCTGCGGCAGTTGCCCGCGGCCAGCATCAAAATCGCTCGCGCGGGGGATGCAGTTCCCCCGCGCGGGTGAAGCGCTCGGCAGCGGCTCGGAGAAGAATCGGACTATGAGCACATACACACTCCCCCGATTGCTGCTGGCGGCCACCGCCGCATCGTTTTTCGCCTCGGTCCTCGGCGCGGCCTGGCTGCTGCACCCGGCCGACTCATTTTTTCATGCGAAGCAGACCGCCACCCTCATCGCGGCGCTGACCTCCGGCGACACCGCTACGCGGGTCTTCCTGATCACCGCCCTGGGCGCGCTGGCCGCCGGTGCCGCGTCACTCTGCGGCGCACTGGGCCGTCGGGGCACGATGGCCTGCGCGGCGCTGCTGACCCTGGTGCTGGGTGCGGGTTTCGGCAGCAGCGCGACGCTGACCAGTGCCGGTTACCTGCTCGCGCTGTGCATGCCGTTGCTGCTCGTCGGGCTGCTTGTCCAGGTGATTCGCCGCTACCCCGCGGCCCGCTGGACGTTTGGCGTGCCGGCGCTTGTGCTCCTGGCCGGTGCGGCGGTGCTGGGCCGCGAGGCGCTGGGCAACCTGGCCACCACCTTCGTGGCGCAGCTGGCCGGCCAGGGCGCGAACTTGTTCGGACCGTTGCTGCTGCTGCTGCTCGCGCTCCTATGGGCCGCAGTGACCATCCGCTGTGCCCGGGGCACCGAATTCGTCGCCCGGGCCACCAGCTGGGTCACCCGGCACCGGCGCGTGTTCACCATCATCGCCGCCTGCGGGCCGCTGCCCTACGCATTGGCCCGGCTGACCTGGTTCACCCCCTGGCCGATATTCGGCGGGGACGCGGCGGCCGACCCCGCGACCCGCATCTGGGGCATCACGCTATCCTCCGGCGCGTGGCTCGGCGCGGTGCTGACCGTGGGTTTGCTCCGCCCCTGGGGCGAGAACTTCCCGCGCTGGGTGCCCTGGCTGGCCGGACGTCCCGTACCCGTCATGGCCGCGGCACTGCCGGCCGGGGCGGTTGCCGCGATGCTCTGCTTCACCGCGGTTCCGCTGCTGGTGCAGGCGGCAGCGTCCGAGAGAAGCTTTCTCATGGCTCTGGTGTTCCCCTGCTGGCTCTGGGGACCGGCGCTGGCGCTGGCCGCCTGGGGCTACGTCGGGCACCGCCGGATCACCGGCCCCTCGGGGATTATCCGGACTCCGGCCCCTAGCCCGCACAGCGGCTCATAGGCAAGGATAGAGCCATGACCACCGTATCCCGATTGCTCCGGCAGTTCGCCTGGTTGATGTCCGGCGCCGCAATCGCCACGGCAACGATCATGGTGGTCATGGTCCTGGTGTACACGGTCGCCGAAGCACCGGCCAGCCAGGGGGCAATGCAGCCGCGGCTGCTCGGTGCGATCGCCGCCGGGTCGATTCTGCTCGGCGCGGCCCTGGGCTTGGTGCCCGGTGTTCGCGAGGTGGAGGTCAGCGCAGCGCGAACCATGCTCTCCAGCCGCCAGGAGCTGGTCGCGCCGCTGACAGTGCGCCCCGCACACCGGATCCAGACGGTCCTCTGGGTCTTGTTCCACCTGGCGGGCGGCCTCTTCGTGGCCAGCTGCCTGTTGATCGTTCTGCCGCTGGCCGGCTCGGCGGCCTTCGACCTGTTGACCGCTCGCCCCCTGCCGCTGGGGCTCGCTGCTCCGTCGGCCGGACCCGGCCGATGGCTCGGAGCCATGCTGGCGGCGCTGATCGCGTTGGCCGCGCTGCTGTCCTGGTGGCCGCTCGGGCTGCTCGCCGCCCGGCTGGTCGGCAGATTCCTCGGACCCACCACCCATGACCGCCTCCAGCTGGCCCTGGTCCGGGCCGATAGGGAGGCCGAGCACAACCGCATCGCCCGAGAGCTGCACGATGGCATCGGGCATGCGCTGAGCATCGTCGGCATTCAAGCGGCCGCCGGCCGCCGGCTGGCACGGCGCGACCCGGAGATGGCGGCGGAGCGATTCGACACCATCGAATCCACGGCCCGTTCGGCCATGGCCGAGCTCGATGCGATGCTGGCCGTGCTTCGGGGCGGTGCCGCGGCGCCCTCCCACACCGACCTCGGAAGCCTGGTCGAGACTCACCGGCGCAACGGCATGGAGCTCCGGGCGGCCATCGAGCTGCCCGAGGATCTCCCCGAGATGCTCGGCCAGCAGCTGGCCGGCATCGTGGCCGAGCTGCTGAGCAACGCGCGGCGCCACGGCGCCGGCGGGGAGGTTCGGCTGCTGGTTCGGCATACCGGCAAATCCCTGGAGCTGCGTGTCGAGAACGCACCGGGAGCCGGAGGCGGCCGCCCCGGCGGTGGGCGGGGTCTGCTCGGGGTGCGCGAACGGGTGGCGATCTGCGGCGGCACCGCGGACATCGGGCTGCACGAGAATCGCTGGACGGCACGCATCGAGTTGCCGCTGCTGAGGAAAGGACACGGTTCATGAACGCTGGCGCGACCCCGCCCGGCGCGCACGGCGTGCGCGTACTGCTCGTTGACGACGAACCTCTGGTGCGCCAGGGGTTCCGGCTGATCATGGAGTCCGAGGAGGACCTGGAGATCGTCGGGGAGGCCTCGGACGGCGCGCAGGCCGTGGATCTGGTGCGGCGCTCGAATCCCGATGTGGTGTGCCTGGACGTGCGGATGCCCGATGTTGATGGCATTCGCGCCACCGAGCTGATCCTGGCGTTGCCCGATCCGCCGAAGGTGCTGGTGGTGACCACCTTCGAGCACGACGACTACGTGCGCGGGGCACTGGCGGCCGGGGCTTCGGGATTCCTGCTCAAGCGCGCCACCGCCGAAGAGCTGGTGCAGGCGGTGCGCACCGTCGCCCACGGATCCAGCCTGCTTTTTCCCGAGGCCGTCCGCGAATTGCTCCGGCCCCGGGCCCGGAGCACGGACTACACCGGGCCCCCGCTCACCACGCGTGAGAGCCAGATGCTTGCCCGCATCGCCCGGGGCATGACCAACGCGGAGATCGCAGCGGATTTGGTGCTCGGAATTGAAACGGTGCGGTCCCATGTTTCCTCGCTGCTGGCCAAGACCGGCTCACGCGATCGGACCCAGGTCACCGTGCTGGCGTACCGGACCGGTTTGGTCGAGCCCTGATATTCTGCCGCGCCGCACTTCGTGCGCCAACGGCACAGGCCGGCCCGCTCCCCGGAAGGAAAGCGGACCGGCCTGAGTGCTGCGCGCCGAGCTCTAGCGGACTAGATCAGCCCGTCGCTGAGGTGGTTCGGCGTACCGAACCGGTGCGCGGTGATCGATACCGCCTGCTCGTGCAGGAACGGCAGCAACTCCACTCGTCCGGCACCGGTGACCGGCGAGGCGTAGATCGCCACATCGGGCTTGCCGTCGGTGGCCTCGGCAACGGCCTTGGCCGAACCGCCGATCAAGCGGATGCGCGAGGCCGCGGTCGGCCCCTCTTTCGCGGCCAGGCGCGCGGCCCGGGCGGCGAACGCCTCTGCATCTTCGCGGACCACCGTCACCGAGTGCTCGGCGAACAGGTTGCGCACCCCGCGTGGCAGGTCCGCATCCGCGGAGAAGATCACCCGGGAACCGGCGGTCACCCCGGCGGCCACCACGCGCAAGGCCTCGGTGATGCCGTGCCCGCTGGAGGCGGCTTCGAAGCGCACGGTGACATCCACCGGCTTGTAGCGGAAGATATTGCGCTCGGCGGCCAGTCCCGAACGGTCCTTGGCCGCGTTGAACTCCTGGTGCCACCACAGCTTGTCGCTGCCCAGCGCACCGCGCAACCAGTCGGCGTCTTCGCCCGATAGCTCCGCGGCGTTCAGCAGCCGCTCGTCGAAGGCCGACAAGGTGGCCGTTTCGGTCACCGGTGCATCGCGCCAGCTGCCCATGCCGACCAGGTAGTTCGGGCCGCCGGCCTTGGTGCCCGCGCCGATCGCCGAGCGCTTCCAGCCGCCGAAGGGCTGGCGCTGCACGATGGCACCGGTGATGCCGCGGTTCACGTAGATGTTGCCGGCCTGGATGTTCTCCAGCCAGTAGGCCATCTCCTCCGAATCCAGCGAGTGCAGCCCGGAGGTGAGCCCGAAGTCGATGTCGTTGACTATTTCGACCGCTTCTTCAAGGCTCTGCGCGGTCATCACGCCCAGGATCGGACCGAAGTACTCGGTCTGGTGGTATTCGCTGCCGCGCTGCACCCCGTAGCGCACGCCCGGGGAGTAGAGCTTGCCCGACTCGTCGAGCTGCTTCGGCTCGATGGCCCAGCGCTCCCCTTCGCCCAGGGTGGTCAAGCCGCGCGCGAGCTTCTCCCCCGGCACGTCGATCAGCGGTCCCATCTGGGATTCCGGGTTCCACGGGTAGCCGACGGTCAGCGATTTCACCGCGTCGATCAGCTGGCTGTTGAAGCGGCGCGATTCGGCCACCGAGCCGACCAGCACCACCAGCGAGGCGGCCGAGCACTTCTGCCCGGCGTGCCCGAAGGCCGAGGCCACCACATCGCGGGCGGCCAAGTCCAGGTCCGCATGCGGGGTGACGATGACCGCGTTCTTCCCCGAGGTTTCGGCCAGCAAGGGCAGATCCTTGCGGAAGGAGCGGAACAGCTGCGCGGTCTCGTAGCCGCCGGTGAGGATCAGGCGGTCAACGCGCTCGTCGGAAACCAGCTGCGTGCCGAGCTTCCGCTCGCCGGCGAAGACCAGCTGCAAGACGTCCTGGGGCACTCCCGCATCCCACAGGGTCTGCACCATCACCGAGCCGATGCGTGCGGCCAGCGTGGCCGGCTTGATGATCACCGCGGACCCGGCGGCCAGCGCCGACATGGTAGACCCGGCGGGGATCGCCATCGGGAAGTTCCACGGCGGGGTGACCACGGTCAGCTTCGAGGGCACAAAGCTTGCCCCGTCGACGTTTTCCAGATCCAGGCCGCGCTGCGCGTAGTAGTGGGCGAAGTCGATCGCCTCGGAGATCTCCACGTCGCCCTGGTCGATGTTCTTCCCGCATTCGGAGCCGAGCACCTCCAGCAGCATCGCGCGGCGCTCTTCGAAGAGCAGCCCGGCACGGTGCAGGATCTCCGCGCGGCCGGCCGCGCCGAGCGCCTGCCAGCTGGCCGAGGCGCCCACGCCCATGGCGATGGCCTCATCCATTTGCGCGGTCGAGGACAGGGTATGGGCGGCGACCAGGTCCTTGCCGAGGTTCGAATCGCGCATTTTGGACAGGATCTCCCGGCCCCAGGCGCGGTTGGCGCCCAGGTTCGGGTCGGTGTCCGGGGTGTTGAAGAATTCGGTGGTTCCATCGGCGAATCCGGCCACCACCTCGGTCAGCGAGGCGTCGGGCAGCTGGCGGTTCTGCACGCGGTACGTTGCGGGCACCACGTCGGTCAGGTTTTCCAGCGAGGCGAGGAAGCGGTTGGTCTCACGCTCGAACAATTCCTCGTTCTGCTCCAGTTCGAAGACCGCGGACATGAAGTTTTCCTGGCTGGCGCCTTCTTCGAGGCGGCGGATCAGGTAGGCGATGGCCACGTCGAATTCGGCCGGGTGCACCACCGGGGTGTAGAGCAATAGCTCGCCCACGTCGCGGCGCACCGCTTCGGCCTGGCCGGTAGCCATGCCCAGCAGCATCTCGAACTCGATGCCGTGCTGCACGCCGCGGGCCTTGGCCAGCAGCCAGCCCAGCGCCACGTCGAAGAGGTTGTGCCCGGCGATGCCGATGCGCACGTTCTGCACATGTTCCGGGCGCAGCGCGTATTCGAGCACCGACTTGTAGCTGGTGTCGGTGTCCTGCTTGGAGTGGCAGGTGGCCAGCGGCCAACCGTGGATATCGGCTTCCATGATTTCCATCGGCAGGTTCGCGCCCTTGACCACGCGCACCTTGATCGGCGCGCCGCCGGCGGCCACGCGCGCGGCGGAGAATTCCTGCAGCTCGATCATCGCGCCCAGGGCGTCGGGCAGGTAGGCCTGCAGCACGATTCCGGCCGAGAGGTCCTTGAACTCCGGCAGCGACAGGAGCTTGGTGAAGACCGCGATGGTCAGTTCCAGGTCCTTGAACTCTTCCATGTCCAGGTTGATGAACTTCTTCGCGCTCGCGTTGTTGGCCAGCTCGTAGAGCGGGCGCAGCTTGGCCACGATGTGCTCCACGGCCTCGTCGAAGGCCCAGTGGTTATGCGGGGCCACGGTGGAGGACACCTTGATCGAGACGTAGTTCACGTCGTCGCGGGCCAACAGCTTGGAGGTGCCCTCCAGCCGGCGGTTCGCTTCGCCCTCGCCGAGGATCGCCTCGCCGAGCAGGTTCACGTTCAGGTTCACGCCTTCGCGCTTGATCTTGGAGATCGCGCCGCCCAGCTTGCTATCCGAGGCGTCGATGATCAGGTGGCCGACCATTTCACGCAGCACCTTGCGGGCCACGGGCACGACGATTCCCGGCAGCAGCGGAGCCATGGTGCCGCCCAGGGCGACGGCCTTGCGCAGATACCACGGCAGGAAGGCCGGCACCATCGGGGCCAGCCGCTTCAGGTTGCTGGCCGCGACCTTTGGATCCTCGGGGCGGATCACGCCGTCGACGAATCCCACGGTGAAGTCCAGGCCCTTGGGATCTTTCAGTACTCCCGCGAGGCGCGCCGCAGAGGCGTCGACCGGGAATGTGGCGGCTTCGGTCAGCCAGTGGCGGACCAAGGCGATGGTCTCATCGGCAAGTTCTGTGGGGTGGGTCAGTGGCTTGCCTGTTGCGTCAACCGCCGGAGCGACGGTTCGCTGTGAGGTGATAGAGGATGACATATTTGCCGTTCCCTTCGATGCAGTTCGTCCTTATATTGATACACCGATCGCGAATTTCGTTGTGGCTGACGAGCTTACGGAATCACCGGATAGTTGGCCGCGAAAATGCTGTGTGCAAGATCGAGTATGACCCCAACTTTGATTAAGCAAAAGTGAACAAACCCGAAGAGCTTCGTTCGGGTTTGCTAATGTATAAATGGGTGCACGAAACGCCCGGGCATAACTTCACTTAACATCCGCGTGAATAGGATATGAATCAGTGCTTGAACTGCGACGATTACGTCTTTTAAGAGAACTAAGCATCCGGGGAACGATCGCCGAGGTTGCGGATGTGCTCCGCTACTCCCCGTCCTCGGTTTCGCAGCAGCTCAGCCAGCTCGAAGACGAAGCCGGCGTCGAGCTTTTGCGACGCAATGGACGCAAGCTCCAGCTGACTCCGCAGGCCCAGGTTCTCGTCGCCCATACCGAGGAATTGCTCGGCTCCATGGAACGCGCCGAAGCGGACCTGGCGGCGACCATGTCCAACGTCTCGGGCACCGTGCGCCTGGCGGTTTTCCAGACCGCGATGCTCGCCATCATGCCGTCGGTCTTGCGCAAGCTGCACTCCATGCATCCGCATCTGCGCGTGGAGATGACCCAGCACGAACCCGAGGAAGCGCTGCACGAAACCAGCGCCCGCAACTTCGATCTGGTGATCGCCGAACAGTATCAGGGGCACGCGGCACCGATCTTCGAAACCCTCGATCGCCGCCACCTCGCGCACGACCCGATCCGCCTGGCGCTTCCGCTGCCCGGCGGCGAGGGCAACGCCGAATTCGACCGGACCACTTCGCTGGCCGATGCCGCCTCCCTGCCGTGGGTGATGGAACCGCCGGGCGCGGCAAGCCGGCACTGGGCGGAGCAGTCATGCCGCATGGCCGGATTCGAGCCGGACGTACGTTACGAAACGGCCGATCTTCAGGCACATGTCACCCTGGTCGAGACCGGCACCGCGGTGGCACTGCTGCCGGATCTGGTGTGGACCCAGTTCGAGCGGCAACTGCGTTTCGTGGACCTGCACAACGCCCCGGTGCGCACCATTTTCACCGCGATGCGGCACTCTTCGGCCCGGTCCCCGGCGATCCAGGCGGTGCGCACGCTGGTGCACGAACAGCTGGCAATTCAACACGAAACCGCGGAACTCGATTCTGATTCTGCGCACTAGTTCGATACGGTCTTTTAAGTTACAAATCCATAACGAGCAGGGAAGGTAGCCAAGACAAATAGAAAAATAAGTGCAATAGTGGTGACTCGCACCACTAGATCCGCGGTTCGCCGGGCGATAACACGCGCCGGTGAACAAAAAACGGCAATGAGGAAAAATGTCTGACCAGACTTATCAGATCATCGCAATCGCTTTTTACATGGCCGTGATGCTTGGCATCGGCTATGTAGCTTTCAGGCGAACATCGAATATCGACGATTACATGCTCGCAGGCCGTGGCCTGAAGCCGTGGGTGGCAGCGCTATCCGCAGGTGCAAGTGACATGTCGGGCTGGCTGTTGATGGGCCTGCCCGGCGCCATCTACCTTGGCGGCCTGCACGAAGCCTGGATCGCCATCGGCCTGCTGATCGGTGCCTGGGCGAACTGGAAGTTCGTCGCCCCGCGTCTGCGTTCCTACACCGCCATCTCACAGAACGCGATCACCATTCCGAGCTTCTTCGAGAAGCGCCTGAAGGATCGCAAGCACCTGCTGCGCATCGCCTCGGCGGTCATCATTCTCGTGTTCTTCACCTTCTACGTGTCCTCGGGCATGGTCGCCGCCGGCAAGTTCTTCGAAGCTTCCTTCGGCTGGCCTTATTTGAACGGCATGATCTTCGTTGCCGTCATCACCTTGCTCTACACGCTGTTCGGCGGCTTCCTCGGAGCCTCGCTCACCGACGTGGCCCAGGGCCTGCTGATGTTCACCGCGCTGATCGCGGTGCCGATCGTCGCCGTCATCCAGATGGGCGACTTCGGCTCGCTGGCCTCGAAGATCACCGAGGTGAACCCGGAAGCCTTCAACCTGTTCTCCTCCTTCTCGGGCAGCAACTGGTTCCTCGCGGTCGTGGCGATTTTCTCCACCGCCGCCTGGGGACTGGGCTACTTCGGCCAGCCGCACATCATCGTGCGCTTCATGGCGCTGCGCAGCCCGGGCGAGGCCAAGACGGCACGCCGCATCGGCATCGGCTGGATGTTCCTGGCTTCGGCAGGCGCCATCGCCACCGCACTGGTGGGCGTCGCCTACTTCGCCGACGAACCGTTGACCGATGCCAGCAGCGAGACCGTGTTCCTGCTGCTCAGCCAGATCTTCTTCCACCCGCTGATCGCCGGCTTGGTGCTGGCGGCCGTACTGGCAGCCATCATGTCGACGATGTCCTCGCAGCTGATCGTCTGCTCCTCGGCGTTGGTCGAAGATCTCTACAACATCACCGGACGCAAGGCCTCGCCTAAGGCACTGGTGATGCTCGGACGCACCGGCGTGCTGATCGTGGCGGTGATCGCCACGCTGCTGGCGCTGAGCCCGAGTTCCTCGATCCTGGACCTGGTCTCCTTCGCCTGGGCCGGTTTCGGCGGCTCCTTCGGCCCGATCGTGCTGCTGGCCCTGTACTGGCGCAAGCTGACCGCTTTGGGCGGCTTCGCGGGTATGGTTTCCGGTGCCGCGGTCGTCTACATCTGGGGCAACATCGACGTGCTTGCCAGCAACATGTACGAGATCGTGCCGGGCTTCATCGTCTCGCTGGTTGTCGCGTGGCTTGTTTCGCGGGCGACCTTCAAGCCGAACGCGGAGATCGACGCGGAATTCACCGCCATGGAAGAAGAACTCGGCGCGAAGGTTACCGCCTAGCGCGCACCTCGCTCTTCTTCACGAAACCGGCGCCCGCCGACTGCCCAACGGCACTCGGCGGGCGCCGGTTTTCTCCTTTAATCACCGCGTCGCCTCCGGGGCCGGCGCGACACTGCAGGGCAGCTCCGGGCGCGCATCACGCCCCGGCACAGCAAACCGAAGTAGCCTTGGAGAAGTCCGAAGTTTCTGATCAACTCGAAGGATGATCCGAGAATGGCGCAGATGCTCAATAAGTTCACCCGCTGGCAGCGCAGCGAATCGCAGTACCTCGCCGCGGACCCCGAGGCCGTGTATTCCATCGTCGGCAACCTGGCGCAGACCGGCAGCTGGATGAAAAGCTTCGACGGCTTCGTGGTGCACGATGACCAGCGCGGGGTAGGCACCAAGGTTGACCTGCGCCCGCCGGGCAAGCTGTTCGGCCCGCTGCACCGCGCCACCGCCCCATCCGGTTCGATCACCCGCCGCAATCCGGCCCAGCGCATGGTGGAGTTCACCCAGCCGCAGCCCGGCGGGGACATGGTCTTGCGCTGGCAGGTCGACTCCGCGGGCAGCGGCGCGCTGCTGCGCTTCACGGTTGCGCTGCGCGGGATCGGCACCGCCGCCTTCAAATTCAGCGTCGCCAATGCGCTGTGCGCCGACTTCGCGCTGGCGGCCGCCCGCCTGTTCAAGGTCATTCCACCGGCCGCGCACCGCACCGTACCGGCCCATGTGGTCATCTCCGGGGGCCGCGGCTTCCTGGGCCGCAATCTGGTCGCCGAGCTGGTCTGCCGCGGCGCCTCGGTCGCGGTGCTCACCCGGAACGCGGAACCGGACTTCCCGGCCGAGCAATACCCCTGGGACGGGCGCCATCAGGGGGCCTGGGCCAGCGCGCTGACTCACGAAAAGTATCCGGTGCACCTGATCAACTTGGCCGGCGAGCGCGTGGACAAGCGCAATACGGCCGAGAACATCGCCAAGCTGACCGCCTCGCGCGTGCAGAGCACCGCGACCCTGGCCGAGGCCGCGGCGGCGCTGGAGACCCCGCTGGCCAGCTGGATCCAGTCCAGCACCACGGCGATCTTCGGCGATGGCGGGGAAACCGAATTCACCGAGGACAGCCCGCTGCCCGAAGGCGCACGGGCGCTGCCGGAAATGACCGGCGTGGCCTCGGCCTGGGAGCAGGCCTTCAACGACGCGCAGGTCAACGCGGCGCGCAGCTACGTGCTGCGCACCTCGTTGGTGATGCATCCCGATGCCCCGCTGCTCAAGCCGCTGAGCCTGCTGGTGCACACCGGCATGGGCGGTCCGCTGGGCAGCGGCAAGCAGTGGTTCAGCTGGATCGGGATGGAGGACTGGCTGCGCCTGGTGCGCAATCTGCTGGGCCTGGAAACTCCGCCGATCCCCGCGGGCGTTGTGCACGCGGCGAACCCGCACCCGCTGCGCAACCACGAGGTGATGGCCGCGCTGCGCTCGATCGCCGGGCTGCCCGGGCTGCCCACCGGTTCGCTGCTGCCCAAGCTGGGCGCCGCGGCGCTGGGTTCCAACGCCCGGGTAGCGCTGACCGGGCGCAAGGTCACCAGCCGGGTGCTGGCCGACGCTGGATTCGACTTCGCGCAGAACGACTTCGCCGCCACGCTACACGGCGAATAGCCGCCCTCCGCGCTTGCGTGCCGAAAGCACCATCGCGGTCTTGATCTGCACCATCTCGCCCCATTCGGTGTCCGAGATGAACCGGTACAGGTCCTTCTGCGTGCGCACGGTGACGTCGACGATCAGCTGGGCGTCCCCGGCAACGGCCGCCGCGTAGCGCACCTCGGGCAGCAGCCGCAGGCGCTGGCCGAGGGCCTCGACGCTGTGCGGGGAGGTCTGCACCCACAGCAGCGCCTCCACGGGGAAGCCGAGCAGCGCCGGTTCCACCAGCGTGCGGATGCTGATCTGCTCGCCGCGCAGCAGCCAGTCCACCCGGCGGGAGACCGAGGATTCGCTCATTTTCACCTGCCGGGAGATCGCATCGATGCTCGCCCGGCCGTCTTTGCGCAATACCTCGATGATCATCGAATCGTTTTCGGTGAGCCCGGGGGCCGGATTCCATTCGGTCAGCTCCCCGCCGGTGGCCGGGGTCAGCGCACGCTCCTGGGCCTCGCTGACCGGTTCGGCGCGCCAGGCGCGAATGGTCTTGAAGTACTTCAGGATCGGATAGACGGCCAGCGCATTCACCCCGGGGGTGGCCGGCAGCTGCATGGTGAGGATTTCGGCCAGGTCCCCGTCGTAATGCAGCTCGGTGACCACGTCGCTCTGCCCGGTGACCATATAGCTGAAGCTGGTATCCGGACGTTGGGCCAGCGCCTCGCAGGCCACCCGCACGGTCCCCGGCGCACAGGTGAAGGAGGCGACCAGCGACCCGGAACGGTGCGCGATCGCCGCCACCGAAACTCTCCCACTCTCCAGCAGCGCCTGGCCATAGCGCGCGACGGTCCGTTCCGGCTCGTGCAGCACCCTGGCGATCTTCCGCCAGGTGGCCCGCCCATCGATCTGCATCGCGATGACGATGCGGCGTTCCAGTTCGTTGAAAACTTCGTGCTGCGCCATGCGGCTTCCCCTCGGTGACTAAATCCTGCATCTACCGGGCAAGTCCATCACAGATTTGGCGGAAAACGACAAAAACTTGGCAATACGTGCCAATTATTGCCGTTATTGACGGAAGCTAGCAAGGTTATAACTAGATGCGATCCACATCACATCACGCTTAGTTACCTACCCTTATCAGGAGCCCACCATGCAGCCACAGCTCGTTCTGGCCGCTGGCGACCCGAGTTCAACGAACATCTGGGCCATCGCCAACACCCCCTTCCTGTGGTTCTGCGCCCTGGGCGTATTCGCAGTCATCTTCATCCAGACGGTCCTCTACTCGCGGGCGGCCAAGGTCGCCGCGCCGCATGTGGACATGCCGGCGCGCGAGCTGAAGGAGTCCTTCCGCGCCGGTGCGGTCGCCTCCGTCGGCCCCTCGCTGGCGGTCGTCTTCGTCGCCATCGCGCTGCTGGCCCTGTTCGGCACCCCCGCGGTGCTGGTGCGCATCGGACTGATCGGTTCGGTCTCGGCGGAAACCGGTTCGGCGACCATCTCCGCGGTCACCATGGGCGCCTCGCTGGGCGGGGCGGACTACACCCAGCAGGTCTTCGCGGTCGCGTTCATGGCGATGAGCCTGTCCGGGGCCATGTGGATGCTCGCCACGCTGATCCTCACCCCGATCATGAAAAAGGGCGGCAAATCGCTGGCCAAGCGCAATCCCGCGGTGATGGCGCTGATCCCCACCGCGGCCCTGCTCGGCGCGTTCTCCGCGCTGACCATCGCCGAACTGCCGAAGTCGAACGTCCACCTGATCCTGGTCGCGGTGTCCGCGACCACCATGGCGCTGTGCCTCTTCCTGGCCAAGGCGCTGAACGCGAAATGGTTGAAGGAATGGGCGTTGGGCATCTCCATCGTCGTTGCCATCACCGCCGGCTACTTCCTGCACACCGCAGCCTAAGACCAGGAGCACCACATGAGCACCTCAGCAGCACAACTGACCGGCGCCGACGCCTCGATGGCGCGCTTCGAAAAGCAAACCACCCGCTACGGCTCGCTGACCATGTCCGCCGGCCTGATCTTCTCCCTGCTCGGCCCGATCTACCTGGTCTTCTTCAGCGACCTGGACATCGCCCCGTCGATGATCTGGGTGGCTTTCCTCGCGGTCGCGGCGACCTTCGGGGTGCTGTGGATCGTCGAACCGGCCACCTACTTCCCGATCCTCGGCTCGGCCGCCATGTACCAGGCGTTCATGATCGGCAACATCTCCAATAAGCTGCTTCCGGCCGCGATCGTCGCCCAGGCCTCCATCGGCGCGAAGCCGGGCAGCAAACGCGGAGACCTGGCCGCGGTGATGGCCATCTGCGGCGCGGCCACGGTCCACCTGACCAGCCTGCTGCTTTTCGTCGGGCTGCTGGGCACCTGGCTGGTGTCCATGGTTCCCGCCGAGGTGATCGAGGTTGCCCGCCTCTACATCCTGCCCTCGCTGATGGGTGCGGTGCTTGTGCAGTCCATCGTCGCGATGAAGTCGCTGCGCCCCACGCTGGTGGCCATCACGCTCGCGCTGCTGATGAACTTCGTGATCCTGCCGGCGGCTCCCGCGCTGGCGATGTTCGCCACCGCGCTGGTGGTCATCGCCTCCATCCTCGTTTCCTGGCTGGTCCGGGACCGCACCCAGTTCTCGGCGACCACCGAAGACTAAGCACCACCAAGCAAAGGAAGACCATGAACGAGATCGCGTTGAACCTCCAGGAGACCCGTGCGCTGCACGAAAGCTACCTGCACCTGCACGCACACCCCGAACTATCGATGCAAGAGCACGCCACCGCGGACTATATCCAGGGCCGGCTGAGCGATCTGGGCATCGAGAACTTCCGCTGCGGAGGCACCGGGGTGGTCGGGATCCATGCCAATGGCCCCGGCCCGGTGATCGCCTTCCGCGCGGATTCCGACGGGCTGCCGATCAAGGAAGACACCGGCGCGGACTACGCCTCGGTGGCCACCGGGGTACTGGCCGACGGCACCGAGGTGCCGGTAATGCACGGTTGCGGCCACGACACCCATGTGGCCTCCGCGCTGGCCGCGGCGCAGGTGCTGGCCCGAAGCACCGACAGCTGGTCCGGCACGGTGCTGTGGATCTTCCAGCCGGGCGAGGAAACCGCGGCCGGCGCGCAGGCGATGCTTGCGGACGGCCTGTGGGACAAGGTCCCGCACCCGCAGGTGGTGCTCGGCCAGCATGTCTTCCCCTTCCAGACCGGGTCCATCGCGGTCACCGAGGGCAGCGCGATGGCGCTGGCCGACTCGCTGAAGGTGACGCTCTTCGGCAAGCAGTCCCACGGCTCGCAACCCCAGGATTCCATCGACCCGATCGTGCTCGGCGCGCATATCATCACCCGCTTGCAGAGCATCGTTTCGCGCGAGCTGCATCCGCTGAGCCCGGCGGTGATCACCTGCGGCACCTTCCATGCGGGGTTGAAGGAGAACATCATTCCGGATCGCGCGGAGTTCACGCTGAATATCCGCACGCTCACCGAAGAGGTTCGCGCGCAGGTGCTCAGCGCGGTCACCCGCATCATCGAGGCCGAAGCAGTGGCCGGCAATGCGCCGGCGCCGCTGATCGAGCCGCTCTACAACTTCCCGCGGCTCTACAACGACCCGCAGCAGACCCAGTCCGTGGCTTCGGCCTTCGGCACCGAATTCGGTGCCGAGCAGGTGCGCTTCGTGCCCCCGGCGATGGGCTCGGAGGACTTCGGGGCGTTGGCCGATGCGCTGGGCGTACCGAATGTGTTCTGGATGTTCGGCGGCTTCGACACCACTGCTGGTCCCGCCCCGGTAAACCACTCCCCGCATTTCCTGCCCGACTATGTGCCAGCCCTGGATACCGGGGTACGGGCAGCCCTGGCAGCCATCGGGTATTACGTCGGCTCGGCTAGCTGACATCGTCACATGACAGAGAAAGTCCTAACGTGTCATTAAATTCACGTTAGGACTTTCGCGCGTCTAGGCTATTGCTCAACGCCAAAGCGCCCCAAAACTCACTATTCACCGCAGCTTTACCTCACCGTTGCTCTCGCCTTACTCGCACCCCCAAACATGGATAGAGCAACCGGTCCACAGCGTGTCCAGCGTCGGGCACGTGAAGAATTACTAGGTCTACCACTTCGAAGGAACGACATCCCATGGCAAATTTTCTTGAGGCGAGCGAAGGCTCTGCACGACCGCAGATGCCCAAACCAAGCGATCTGGCCAATTTACGCAAGCAGGTCGGCAAAGCGCAGTCGCAGGAAAGCGTTTTGGACGAGATGACTGCCAATGTTGCCGTGGATGCCGCCTATAACGACGACGAGAGCATCGTGGAGGCTCCACGCGTCGTGAATTTTGGCCGCACGCTGAAGAATATGAGCGAGGTGCGCCATTTCTTCCGCACCAACCAGACTCCGATCTATTTCATCGGCGCCACCCCGGTGAACCTGCTGGGCCTAGACCGCTGGGTGCGCAAATTCAGCTACATCACCTACTACGACGGCTGGGACGGGCACCACCCGCGGGTCTTTACCCCGAGCGAGAAGCCGCATGTGGACTTTCAGAGCTCCGAAGAGATCAACAACTGGCTGCTGGAAAACCCCGAGGTGCGCGAATACATCGATACCCACCGCGCAGCCGGTGGCCAGCGCCCGAAGATCGCGATGGTGTTCTTCGACGAGGAGACCGAGGCGATCTGCGAGGAGCTGGGCTACGACCTGATCCTGCCTTCGCACGAGCTGCGCACCCATCTGGATTCGAAGATCGTCACCACCGAACTGGGCAACGCCGCCGGCGCCCACTCGGTGCCGAATGTGCTGGGCACCGCCGACTCCTATGCGCAGCTGCAGAAGCTTTCCCGCGGGGCGAAGCTCGGCGATGACCTGGTCGTGCAGACCCCATACGGCGATTCGGGCAAGACCACGTTCTTCATCACCAGCGAGGATGATTGGAACCAGTACTCCAAGCACATCATCGGCGAGCAGCTCAAGGTCATGAAGCGGATCAACAACCAGCCGGTAGCCGTGGAAGCGGTGCTCACCCGCTGCGGCACCGTCGTCGGCCCGATCCTCACCGAGCTGGCCGGATACAAGGAGCTGACCCCGTACAAGGGCGGCTGGTGCGGCAACGAGATGCACCCCGATGTGGTCACCGACGGGCAGCGCGCCCGCGCCATCGAACTGGTCCGCAAGGTCGGGGCGGGGCTTGAATCCACCGGGTACCGCGGCTTCTTCGAGGTCGATGTGCTGGTCGATACCGACACCGACGAGGTATATCTGGGCGAATTGAACCCACGCATCTCCGGGGCGAGCGCGATCACCAACGTGACCGCCGGCGCCTACGCGGATGTCCCGCTGTTCCTCTTCCACTTGCTCGAATACCTCGACGTGGACTTCGAACTGGACGTCGATGAGATCAACGCGCGCTGGGAGGAGCTCTCCGGGGCGGACGTGTGGAGCCACATGATCATCAAGGAAACCGATGACATCGTGCAGTACATCACCCATGCCCCGCGCACCGGCAAGTACTTCCTGGACTCCAAGGGCAAGCTGCAGTTCTCGCGCAGCGCGCTGGACTGGCACCAGCTGCAGAACCACAAGGAAGCGTTCTTCCTGCGCATCTACGGTGCCGAAGATTACCGCTGGAAAGGCGCTGACTTGGGCGTATTGGTGACCAAGGCGAAGCTGCAGTATGAGGGGAAGAAGAAGACGAAGTTGACCATCGACGCGAAGCACTTCATCTCCTCGATCCGCGCACAGTACAAGGGCATCGACGTTCCGCCGTCCGAAAACCGCTAACCCAGCATCACTCTCCCGTTCAACCGCTGGTGGTAGGCTCCGAAACACAGAGCACAACAGCGTTCCCAAGAGAAGACGGACCAGCAGATGACCAGCGGCCTAGCGATATCCGAGTTAACGATCGCCAACTGGCAGTATCCGGAAAACATCCAGGTATCCTTCCAGAACCTCGCCGAGTTCTTGCCTACCACCAAGGTCTCCCGCGGCGATGACGCGATCGCGAAACTGCCGTTCACCGAAATGGAGATCGGCGAGCTTGAGGTAGCCAAGGTCTCCGCGTCCGACCCGTCGATGACCGTGCGCGGGGTCATTAACTCGACGAACACCGATGGCCTGCTGGTGATGCGCAATGGCCGGGTGCTGGTGGAGAAGTACTACAACACCATGACCTCGCTGACCGACCACCTGTTGATGTCGATGAGCAAGACCGTCGTGGGCACCGTGGCAGGCGCGCTGGCAGGCGCGGGAAAGTTGGACGTGGACGCGCTGGTCACCGACTACGTGCCGGCTCTGGAACGCTCGGGCTATGCCGGGGCGACGGTCCGCCACCTCCTGGACATGCGTTCGGGCATCCAGTTCTCCGAGGAGTACCTGGACCCGAAGGCCGAGGTGCGCCTGCTGGAGGAGGCCATCGGCTGGACCGAACCCAGCGGCGCGATCGGCCCGATCGGAATGTACGACTACCTGCTGACGCTGAAGTCCAAGGGCGAGCACGGCGGTCCGTTCGAGTACCGTTCCTGCGAGACCGACGTGCTCGGCTGGGTGCTGGAGGCCGCCGGCGGCGCGCGCATGGCGCAGCTGCTCTCCGAATATGTCTGGGCGAAGATCGGCGCGCAGCAGGATCTGGTGATGGGCACCGACCAGTTCGGCACCGGCATGTACGACGGCGGTTTTAATGCGACGCTGCGCGACCTGGCGCGCCTCGGCCACCTGTACGTCAACGACGGGGTGGCGCTGACCGGGCAGAAGGTTTTCGATCCGGACTGGATTCGGGACACCTTCACCGCCACCGAGGACCAGCTCAAGGCCTTCGCCGACTCACCGGGCGACAATATGATGCCCGGCGGGCACTACCGCAACCAGATCTGGTTCCCCTACCCCAAGTCGAATGTCGCCCTGGCGCTGGGCATCCACGGGCAGATGATCTACATGAATCCCGCCACGAAGATGGTCTGCGTGAAGCTCTCCAGCTGGCCGCTGCCGCAGGATGCCTCCAAGCTCTTCCCGACAATCCGCGCCTTCGATGCGATCGCCAATCATTTGGCCGAACAGGACAGCCTCTAGGCTTTCGGCCTCGCGGCCATCCACTGACCGCGCCGCGGCTTCGGGACCGCGTGCCGGGGCCGGGACCGTTCAATAAGACCGGCAGGTCACGTGTTGGCATCCGCTGCCAGCGCCTCGTCCCGGTGCGGCAGCGACGATCCGCTGGTGCCGGACGACCGGCCGATCAGCCGAACCGAAGTACAGCGGGAGCGGTTGACCTGGCTGGACTGCCTCGGGCTTCAAATACTGGCGCCGAGATCAATACCCCGGGCACAGCACGGCTGATAACAGGCGGCAGCCGCAAGAAACCGAAAATGAGCGGCTCGCGCTTCGACGTTTCTCCAGAGGCAGACAAGCTGCTGTGCGCGGTATTGCCGTTGCCGCTCCGAAAGCTGCCTAGCCGGTATCGCTATGCCGGGAAAACCTTCATGAGTCCGCGCTAGATACTGATCAGCCTTCCGCCGCGTTTGCGCGCCTTGACGACAAACGAGGTTTTGACTTGAAGCATTGAATCTCCCCAAGCGCTATTCGAGATGAAATCATAGAGTTCCGTTTGGCTAGCCACTGTCACGTTAACGACGAGCTGGCAGTCTCCCGCCACGGCCGCTGCGTAGCGCACCTCGGGGCGCCTCGCCAACCGTTGGCCTAATTGCTCAACTTGAATGGGAGAAGTTGACACCCACAGCAATGCTTCGGTAGGAAGTCCCACAGCAGACGGTTCGACCAGTGCCCGAATGGCTATCTGCCCGCTGGCCAGCAGCCAGTCGATTCGGCGTGCAACAGAAGTCTCGCTCATCGCCACACGTCGTGCGATTGACTCGATACTGGCCCGGCCATCTTCGCGCAAGGAGCTGATGATCAGTTGATCTTTAGGGACCAAATCGGGTTTGGCCTTCCAACTGGTGACATCGGGGTGCTTGCGCAGAGAATTTTCTTCGGCCGCATTTAGCGAGCCAAGCCGCCAGCCGCGAACCGTCTTGAAATACTTGAGCACAGGATAGGCCACGACAGATGAGACTCCGGGCGTGGCTGGAAGCTCCAATGAGAGAACATCGGTGAGGTCCCCGTCGTAGTGCATTTCCACGACGAGATCCTCACGCCCTGTGACCTGATACGAAAAGCTGGTGTCTGAACGGGAAGACAGCGCTTCGCTTGCGAGCCGGCCGGTTCCCGGAGCACAGGTGCAAGCTATCAGCAGCGAGTGCTCTCGGTGCCTGACTGCAGCCACTGTGACAACTCCGCTCTCCAATAGCCACGCGCCGTGGCGCGCAACCGAGCGTTCCGGTATGTCTAGTACCGTGGCAATCTTGCGCCAAGTAGCCCGGCCATCAACTTGAAGCGCCGCAATTATTCGCCGTTGCGTGGTACTGAGCTCTGTCATATCTTCCTGTTTCTCGGTCGTGCAAGGTCGAACCTCACCGCTTAGCCCAGTAGTGCTTGCTTACCAATCGATGCATATTTCAATGCGCGTTGTCTTCTCAATCCGGCAATGTCCTCTTTCGCCAGCTTGGTCAGTGCAATAGATATTATCTGTCCGATTTCTTGTGCAAAGCGCCTAGGCGCTTTGCACACATCGTACTCCTCGGGCACAATCGCTTGCACAATCCCCGCACGTTTCAGAGAGAAAGCATCAGTTTGCTGGGCATGCGCCAGCGTAGACGCATGCTCGGTGTCTCGATAGATAATGGCGCTCGCCCCTTCGGGAGGCAGCGGGGAGAGCCAGGAATTTGCGGCTGCAATGGAAATGTCAGCAGGCAGCAGCGCCAAAGCTCCTCCCCCAGTCCCTTGGCCGAGTAGCAGCGATACGCTTGGCACGTTAAGTCCAACCAAAGCACTCAACGACCGGGAAATTTGTCCGGCCATGCCGCCTTCTTCCGCGCTTTGGCTCAACGCTGCGCCTTCTGTATCAATCACCGTAACCAACGAGATTCCCAGGTTCTCCGCTAGCTGCGCGCCCCGGCGCGCCTCGCGAAGGAACGCTGGCCCCATTGGCTCAGTGGACCCCGAACCATTCAGGCCAGAGCGGTCTTGGCCAACGAGCACGACTGGATGTCCACCAATTCGGGCGATAGCCAGATACATTCTGGGATCCCTATCGCCCTCGTTGCTCCCCGAAAGTTGCATTGCATCGCTCGACGCATATTTAACTACATGGCGCACCGATGGACGGCGCGCTTTTCGAGTTGCCAGGATTGCCTGCCAGACCTGGTGCTCGCCCAACCGACGATCTGCCACTGTTGGGAACTCAGCCGCAACTGAAAGGCCATCACTGGGACGAAGAATTCTCAAGGCCCGGTTGACGATGCTTGCGAGTTCTTCCAGAGGGACCACCGCGTCGATAAGTCCATGTCGCTTGAGGTTCTCAGCAACTTGGACTCCTTCCGGGAAAGGATGCTGGTAGATAGTTTCATATACCCGGGGTCCGAGAAATCCCAGAAGAGCTCCCGGCTGCGAAATGGTTATATGGCCCGCTGACCCCCATGAAGCCATCACTCCGCCTGTCGTTGGGTGACGCAGATACACCAGATATGGAAGAGAGGCCTCCCTGTGGGCACGCACCGCTGCAGTGATATGCACCATCGACACAAATGCCGGAGTACCTTCCTGCATTCTGGTTCCGCCGGAAGCTGGAGAGGCGAGCACCGGCAAGCCCCGTGCAGTTGCTCGTTCGAAGGCCGCGACGATTCGTTGCGCAGCATTGCGCCCAATCGACCCGGCCAGAAAATCGAATTCGGAAAGCACCACAGCAACTTCTTGACCCTTAACCGTGCCGAACCCCGTAATTACTGCTTCATCCGATCCGGAACGGAGTGCTGCCTGCTCGAGTTGTTCTCGGTAGGCGTCCGCAGCGAAGGAATAGTCTACCGGCTCATCCCAGCTGGTGAAGCTTCCGGGGTCCAGTACCTGCTCGATGATTGCTCTGGTAGTGATTCGTTCGACGCGCGCCGGATCACTGCTCATGTTGCTACCTGCGCTGCGTCTTGCCCAAGCCATTCGCGGATTTCCTGCTCGTGCTGGTTAAGCAACGGGGGTGCAGTATGTTCTTTTCGAGTTACTTCGTGCTTGCCGTCAAAGAACCTCAAAGGTGCGCCAGGGAGCTCCACCTGGCCCAGCACAGGGTGCTGGACCTGTAGCACGAGGCCTTGCGAACGAACCTGGTCCCACTCATATACCTCATCGAGGGTACGAACGATACCCGCTGGAATTCCGGCTTCCCCTAGCTGCTTGAGCAATGGCTGGGTGGGGATCTGCATGAATACCTTTTCAATGATCGCAATTAGCTCCTCACGGCGTTCAACTCTTTGCGCATTCGATTCGAAGCCGGCTGTGGGCAACTGGAATTTCTCAACCAGCGCTTGCCACAGCTTTGGGCTGCCGACGCTGATCTGCACGAAACCGTCGGCGGAACGGAATAAACCGTATGGTGCAATGGAAGGGTGATGGTTTCCCTGGGCTTTGGGAACCTGCCCCGCAACGGTATTGCGAGTTCCCTGAAACGCATGAACGCCGACAATTGCGGCCAGCAACGAGGTACGGACCTGCTGACCGAGTCCGGTACGCTCACGTTCCAGCAGAGCGGCCAAGACACCATAGGCTCCGTACATGCCCGCCAGCAGGTCACCTATGGGCACCCCAACTTTTTGCGGGTCATCGGCAGAGGGGCCAGTCAAGGACATGAGTCCAGCTTCACCCTGAAGTATTTGGTCATAGCCGCTACGCGCCGCTTCCGGACCGTCATGCCCGAAACCTGAAATCGAGAGCATCACCAGTTTCGGGTTGATCTCATGCAGCAATTGCGTGGTGAGTCCCAACCGGTCCATGACACCGGGACGGAAGTTCTCCACGAGGACATCGGCCTTTTTGATCATTGAACGCAGCGTCTCGAAGCCATCGGCGCTCTTCAGATTCAAAACAATAGAACGCTTATTGCGATTGCAGGACAGGAAGTAGGTGGATTGCCGGTCCTCCTCCGGTCCAACAAAAGGTGGACCCCACCCCCGAGTGTCATCCCCGCCGTTGGTGCTCTCGACTTTGATGATTTGGGCACCCAGATCCCCTAACATCATTGTCGCGTGCGGCCCCGCCAGAGCACGAGACAGGTCTATTACCGTGTACCCGGCCAAGGGGCCGTTTTCTTGGGCATTAGCATCGAAGCTCATTGTTTTCGCTACCTTTCCAACTATGCGCTGATCGTTCGGACCGGATTGGCCAACACAGATTGCGGGTTGGTCGCAAGCAGGGGCGCCGTTGCTGCGAAGGGCGCTTGTTCTTCATATCCGGCGGCCCAATTAAGCAAGTTGACGTCTTGATAGTGATTGGCAGCCAGTTGCCAGCCGACTGGAAGCCCGGATTTAGTGAATCCTCCAGGCATCGAAATCACCGGAAGCCCGGTGGCCGAGAGCAAGCAGGCGGAGCGCATCCAATCAAGATAAGTTTCAGCCTGAGTTCCCGCAATTTGTTCAGGCCAGCGGATAGCGGCATCAAACGGCAGGACCTGCGCGGCAGGTGAAAGGAACAGGTCATATCTGGAGAAATAAGCCTGGACGGCTTGTTCCAGCCGCGTACGCGCAGCAACCGTGGAAATCATTGATTCGCCGTCCAGCGCCCACCCTTTTCGCACATTCCAGATCACTTCTGGCTTGATAAGTGATTCCTTGCTGCGTACGAGTTCACCTAGGTTCGTCGCGAAATCAAACGCTCGGGTATTTCCGAAGACCTCATCGGCATCCGTGAAATCTATGCACCCTTGTTCCACGATGGCACCAGCGGCTTCGAATACGGATAACTGGGATCTAAGGACTTCGATGATTTCTGGCTCAACTGGCACTCCGATACCAAAATCGAAGCTGTATCCAATGCGCACCCCACGCAAATTTGGCGTTGGGGCAACAAAATCCTCTGCCTTGAGCGTATTTGGCGTAGGAAGTGCGGTGTCCCCCGCGCTAGCGCGCATAAATAGCGCGATATCTTCCACAGTGCGCGCGATCGGTCCTGAGCGAGCTAGCCACGAGTATGCGTTGGACGGCGATTCCATTGGAATCACACCGTACGAGGGCCGGAACCCAACAACATTGCAGAAGCTAGCTGGAATGCGCAGTGAACCGCCCATGTCGGATCCGTCGCCAAGTGGCTGGATGCGAGCCGCAACCGCTGCTGCCACGCCGCCGGATGAACCGCCAGCGGATCGATCCGGGGCAAACGGATTAGTGGTCGTACCGAAAACTTCATTAAAAGTGTGCGAACCGGCTCCAAATTCTGGAACATTGGTTTTGCCAGTTCGGATGGCTCCGGCCCCAGCCAGCCTGGCGATCTGCAAGTCATCATGTTCTGGAACGTAGTGCTGCAGTGCCAATGAACCCTGAGTGGAGACCAATCCTGCCGTATTGAACGTATCCTTATGCGTCATCGGCAAGCCATGCAGCACACCAACTTCCCCATTGCGAGCGGTAATCTCGTCGGCGGTAGCAGCCAAGGTCGACGCGCGATCGAAGTCAGTGGTGACAACGGCATTGACCTGTGCGTTGACAGCTTCGATTGCCTGGATATGGCTTTGAAGGGCCTCGCGGGCAGATAATTCTCGGCTTCGAATTTTATTGGTCAGCTCTACAGCGCTGAGCCGCTGGATCTCATTCATGACAAACCTTTCAGACATCAACAGTCGTGCGACGTATGCCACAATCCTCACTCGCTAGTGGCGACATGGGGAATAGGGGTGCTCAAAATAGTGAGTTTTGCAGGATCCGGCCACTTATTTGGCGATTTCTCCAGTTCCTTGCCGCAACCAGACGCGCAGGGCACTATTTATTTCATGAGATCCACATCACAAAGTTGATGCGAAATTTAGGAGAGTCCCATGGGCCTACCACTTTCAGCAGGAAATCCAGGTTCGACCGACATCTGGGCCATAGCCAATATCCCTTTTCTATGGATATGCGCTCTGGGTGTCTTCGCCGTTATCTTTATTCAGACGATTCTCTACGTCAAAGCCACCAAAGCGGCTGCTCCACATGTCGACATGCCGCTGCGCGAAGTTAAAGAGGCCTTCCGCGCTGGCGCTGTCGCATCCATAGGCCCATCGCTTTCGGTTGTGCTGGTCGCCATCGCTCTACTAGCCCTGTTCGGAACGCCTGCCGTACTGGTACGCATTGGGCTAATCGGTTCGGCATCAACTGAAACGGCGAGCGCCAACCTCGCTGCGCAGTCCATGGGGTCGATGCTGGGCGGCGATACGTATACCCAACAGGTTTTTGCCGTCGCCTTTATAGCCATGAGCTTGTCTGGTGGCATGTGGATGCTATGCACTCTGCTGCTCACCCCGATACTGAAGCGTGGTGGAAAGTCCCTGGCAAAACGCAATCCCGCTGCCATGGCGTTGATTCCCAGCGCCGCACTACTCGGCGCCTTCAGCATGCTTACCATCGCCGAAATCCCCAAATCCAATATCCATATGATGCTGGTCCTAATCTCCGCGACATCAATGGCCCTATTCCTCTTCCTCGCCAAAACACTGAATGCCAAGTGGCTCAAGGAATGGTCTTTGGGTTTTGCGATCCTCATCTCGATCACCGCCGGCTACCTGATGCACACCGCATAGGAAATGTGAAAGGAATTAAGTGATGAGCACACCGACTTTAACTAACGCTGATGCCTCGATGGCCCGTTTCGAGAAGCAAACCACACGTTATGGCTCTATCACCATGACGGCTGGATTGCTCTTCTCGCTGCTGGGCCCGGCCTATCTCGTGCTGTTCACCGATCTTGAGATCAGCCCAGCAATGATCTGGGTGGCATTCGCGGCTGTGGCCGCCACCTTCGGGGTCTTCTGGTTTGTGGAGCCGCTGACCTACTTCCCCATCCTCGGCTCAGCTGCTATGTATCAAGCTTTCATGATTGGCAACATCTCCAACAAGCTGCTGCCGGCGGCCATTGTGGCCCAATCCTCAATCGATGCCAAGCCAGGAACACGGCGTGGGGATTTGGCCGCCGTCATGGCGATTTGCGGGGCTGCCACTGTCCATCTGACCAGCTTGCTGGTCTTTGTCGGCTTCTTCGGTTCTTGGATGATTTCGGTCATTCCAACCGAAATGATCGAAGTTGCCCGCATCTACATCCTGCCGTCGCTGATGGGTGCAGTCCTAGTTCAAGCGATAGTTGCAATGAAGCAACCACGACCAACCCTGATCGCAATCCTGCTTTCACTAATCATGTATTTCGCTGTCATTCCTCTGGTGCCTTCGCTGGCGCTGTTCGCTACCGCTCTGGTTGTAGTATCTTCCATCATATTTTCCTGGATTTTCCGGAATCGCCGGACTGTCCATGCAAGCCCCGAAGACTAAAAGGATCCCCCATGAACCACGAAATTACCGCCTCGCTCAGCACAACTCTAGATAGCGAGCAAACCTCGGCCATGCACGAGATGTATCGTCATCTGCATGCCAACCCGGAACTCTCCATGCAGGAACATCGGACGGCAGCCTACATCTCGCAACAGCTCGATGCACTAGGTATCGAGAACTTCGCGTGCGGTGGAACCGGTGTAGTCGGGATCCAGCGCAATGGCGAGGGGCCTGTCATCGGGTTCCGGGCCGATACCGACGGCCTTCCTATCGCGGAGGATACCGGCGCCGACTACGCTTCCGGTGTTCGCGGCACGTTGGCAGACGGCACCGAAGTCCCTGTTATGCATGGCTGCGGACATGACACGCATGTGACTGCCGCTCTGACGTCAGCTGCTCTGTTGTCCGAACAGACCGACGCTTGGAGCGGTACCATCGTCTGGATCTTCCAGCCCGGTGAGGAAACAAGCGCCGGAGCCCGAGCCATGCTGGACGACGGACTTTGGGACAAGGCACCGCGACCAGACGTAATACTGGGCCAGCACGTCTTTCCGTTTGCCGCCGGTTCCATTGGAATCACTAGCGGACCGGCCATGGCCATGGCTGATTCGCTAAAAGTTACCTTGCGCGGTAAGCAGTCACACGGTTCTATGCCGCAGGACTCTATTGATCCGATCCTGCTTGGAGCGCATACGATCACGCGCTTGCAGGGTCTAGTATCCCGAGAGCTGCATCCACAAACGCCCGCCGTAGTTACCTGCGGCACCTTCCACGCGGGTCTGAAGGAAAATATCATTCCCGATCACGCCGAATTCACGCTGAATATCCGCACCCTCGACGACAGCGCACGCTCCAAGATCCTCAGCGGAGTAAAACGAATAGTCGAGTCCGAAGCCGCCGCTTCCAATGCACCAATTCCTGAAATCGTGAAGCTCAATTCATTCCCGAAACTTCACAACGATCCGGAACACACCGAACGAATCAAGCAGGCACTGACTGCAGAGTTGGGTGCCGACCAAGTAGCAGAGCTGCCCCCGGCTATGGGATCGGAAGATTTCGGCGCGCTAGGGGATGAAATAGCCGTTCCGTACGTATATTGGTTTTTCGGCGGATTTTTGCCGCGCACAGGCGATTTTCCAGTCAACCACTCGCCGTATTTCCTACCGGACTACGAACCAACGCTGGCAACCGGCGTACGTGCGGCAACGGCTGGGATTGGTCATTACCTGGCCAGATAGGGATCGTCCGGAATCCCCCGGGGACTGTTAGTTCAGGCTTCGCCCCCGGGGGATTCCCGCTACTCAGGCAGCTAGGGCGTGTCTCACAAACATTGCTGGGACCAGGCGATGACCGCGTTGAGCACCACCGCGGCGCGGAACACGATCGCGAGCTTGTCGGAGTGAACCGCCCTGGGTTTCGTTCCGTTCTTCATGCAAGGATGGAACCGAACCAGAGATGCTCTCCCGAGATGCGCGAGCGCGCCCTCCGGATGCTCGATGAAGCGCGCGCGAGCGGCGGTCGACCGAACCTGATGTCCGCGGTGCGGCATGCCGCCTCGGCCTGCTCGGTATGAGCGCCGCGACCGAATCAGCCCAGCGAACGCTCGCTGGATAGGGAACCCGATAGGGACGAAACTCAGAGCGATTCAGTTCGCGTCGTGACTGAACATGTTCGAAGGCTGGTTCTCGGTTCTCACCGCAAGGCGAGCTCATCGAGTGCCGCGCTGAGCGCATGAGCCAACGCCTGGCGGGTCGCCGGCGACAGTGCGGTCATCTCAGCCTCGGCATCGTTGTAGCGCGCGCGCGCGAGCCGCTCCAACAGGGCTCTGGTCTTCGCAGTGACAGTGATCGTCTTGCTCCGCCGGTCGACGGGACTCTTAGTACGGCGTAGGTAGCCCGCAGTTTCCAGACGATCGATCATCTGCGTCGCAGAAGGTTGTGACAGCCCGAGCGAGAAAGCGATCGTCGAGGGAGTCGATGCCGCGCCGCGCGCCACTCGATCAAGCAGGATCGCCTGGGTTGCCGTCACCGACGCTGCGTCGAGGACCGCCAGATCACCGCGGCGAACGCTGCGCACCCGGTCCGAGACTTGCACGAACAGCGCAGCGAGATTTGCGTCGTCGGTCATAGGTGCGGAGCGTTGAACATTACCTTTGCCGACTCATCCATCTTGGTGTTCTGGTAGGCGGTACAGAACCACCGCTGTCCACGACGTACGAACGTGAACGTCTGAAACTTGTCGTGAGGCGTATCCTCGGCACCTAAGCCGCCGACGGTGGTGAACACTGCCGAGGTCTCCGAAAGCTGCACCTTCCGGATCGGCGTCACCCGCATCTTCTTTCCATCGAGCCACTTCGAGAAAATCTCCGCGTGGCCCTCGACGATTCGCTGGCGGCCGTGCTGCAGCTCGCCGGACCAGGCCACGTAAGTCGCATCCTCTTCGAACTCGGCACCGTACGCCTCGGCATCTGCGTTGTTCCATGCATCGCGGATGCGGTCCAAGCATGCTTCAGGTGTATCCATTTCCGTCATCCTCCCGAGTAGTTGTCTCCATAGTAGTTCACGCGCATGAAGCATTCAAGTGGTGTGATGCATCGCTGGGGGGTGGCTCGTGCTCGTGTGATCTTGATCATGATGTCCTCGACGGTCTCAGTCCACATGAACGGTTGGGGGTCGTCGTTCCAATGTGAAGCTCAGTGGTCGATCGCGCTCTCTAGGACATGGCTTGTAAACATCGCTGGGTCCAGGCGATCACCGCGTTGAGCACCACGGCGGCGCGGAACACGATCGCGAGCTTGTCGTAGCGCGTCGCGAGCCCACGCCACTGCTTCACATCACTGAAGCGCCGCTCCACGACGTTGCGCCCCTTGTATTCGACTGCGTCGAAGCCAAGAGGGCGCCCGCCGCGCGACCCGCGTCGTTTGCGGTGAGCCTGCTGATCGCGCGGTTGCGGGATCACGGCGCGGATCCCGCGATCGCGCAGGTGGGCGCGGATTGCGCGGGAGGAGTACGCCTTGTCTCCACGGACCGCGTCGGGACGCGTGCGGGGACGCCCGAGTGGGCGCGCGACACGGAGCCTGGATAGCAGTGGCAGTAACGCGGGCGCATCGCCGGACTGGCCGGGCGCAACGGCGACCACCATCGGGAGCCCATGGTCGTCGACAAGCTGGTGGATCTTCGTCGACAGCCCGCCGCGGGAGCGTCCGACCGCGTGATCAGGCTGCTCGACGGCCGGATCCGTGTAATTCAATCCAGCCCCTGTGGGGCGCGTGACATTGGTCGCGTGCTGATGCGCACGGGCAATCGACGAGTCCACCGACACCGTCCAGCCGATCTTCCCGTCCCGATCAGCGGCGGCCAGCAGCCCCTGATGGATCTGGTCCCAGGTGCCGTCGCCGGCGAGGTTGCGGTGCCACCGCCACACGGTCTGCCATGGGCCGAACTCTCGCGGCAGGTCGCGCCACGCAATCCCGCACCGGTATCGGTAGATGATGCCCTCCACGATCGCCCGCGCGTCCGAGAACGGGCGGCCCTGGCGGCCCGTTCGGGACGGAAGGACCGGCGCGATCAACGCCCACTGATCATCGGAGAGGAGCTGGAAGCGCGACACCCCTCCAGAGTCTCAGCCAGACCGCTCAACCTTTATAAGACACGCCCTAGCGTTTCAGAGCTCGCTGCGCCCTTGCAGGTAGGCGCGCAGAACCTGCAGCACCCCGTGCTCGGTATTCGCCGGGGCGGTGAAGTTCGCCGCGGCGGCCACCACCGGGTGGGCGTTGGCCATGGCGAAGGAATAGGTGGCGGCCTTGATCATTTCCAGATCGTTCGGGTAGTCGCCGAAGACGGCCGTTTCATCGGCCCCGACGCCGAGTTTTTCCTGCAGCGCATTGAGCGCAAGGCCCTTGTGCACCCCATGGTTCATGGCATCGACCCAATGGCTTCCGGAGATCACCACCTGCAGCGGAACTTCCAGGGCCGCGGCCATCTCCTGCACCGCACCGGTGCCCACGTTCACCGCCATCTTGATGATCTCGTCCTGCACCTGAGTCAGGTCCTCGACGACCTGCACCGCACGGTAGTACGGGGCGATCGCGGCGGTGAAGGCCGCGTCGCTGCGTTCCACATAGGCGGTGCGCCGGCCGCAGAGCACCAGTCCGGCATCCAGCTGTTCCTGGGCGCGGACCGCGGCGATCACCGCGGCGACCGATGTTCCGGCGATGATGTTCGAGTAGATCTCGTTCTCGCCGTGCATCACCACGGTGCCGTTCTCGGCGATGATGGCGATTTCGCCCAATTGCGCGAACTGTTCGCGCAGCGTGGCGAACTGCCGCCCGGAGGCCGGGACAAAGCTGATGCCCTGCACCTGCAGTTCGTCGATCACGGCCCAGGCCGCCTCGGGGATTTGCCCCTCACCGTCCAAGAAGGTGCCGTCCATGTCAACGGCGACGAGCTTGATTTGGGCGTTCGGGTCAATGGTATGCATAGGTTCCTAAGTGCCCGAGTGCAAAGCGCGATGCGCGGCGCCCAGCACCCCGGCGGCGTTGTTGTATTCTGCCGGCACGAGTTTGGCCCGCAGCTTCAGTTGCGGCAAGAACTGCTCATGGTCTTCGGAGATCGCGCCGCCGATGACGATCAAATCCGGGCTGCAGAGGAATTCGACGTGGGACAGGTAGCGCTGCAGGCGCGCGATGTACTGCTCCCAATTGAGGTTCTCTTCGCGCATCACCCGGGCGGCGGCCTTGCTCTCCGCGTTGAATCCGTCGATCTCCAGGTGCCCGAACTCCACGTTCGGGAAGAGCACCCCGTCGCGGAAGAACGCCGATCCGATGCCGGTGCCCAAGGTCAGCAATAGGGTGCTGCCCTTGATCGGCCGGCCGTCCTGGGAGCCGGCGCCGGCGTACACCTCGGCCATGCCCGCCGCGTCCGCGTCGTTGAGCACGGAAACTTCGCGGCCCAGCACCTGGCTCAGCATCGACGTGGCGTCCAGCCCGATCCAGGCCTCGTCGATATTCGCGGCGGTATGCACTACCCCGTCGATCACCACGCCGGGCACGGTGACGCCGGCGGGAATACCGTCCAGCTCTTCGCCGGTGAGCCGCTGCAGCTCGCCGATAATCTCCGACATCACCTGGGCCACGGCGTCCGGGTGGGCGCCGTCCGGCGTGGTGGCCTGGCCGAAGGTGCTCTCCACGAGCTTTCCGGCGGCGTCGACCAAGGCGTATTTGATCGATGAGCCGCCCATGTCAAGGCCGATGGCAGCGTACTGCGACTCAGCTGCCGATGCGTCAGATGTTGCCATCAGGTACTCCCCTGCAAGAGGTTCAGGCCGTGGGGTATCGCACGGCAAGCAAACCAGAAACTATATTAAGGACTCTTTACAATAGCTAGCGGCGAGCTTCGCAGTCAACGCCTAGACGCCTTCTGCCCGGTAACTTGACCAAAGCTGCGCCAGATACCTGGACCTCGCCCCATGCAAAGCCCCGTGCAGTGCCGCATCCTCGCCCAGCGTGCTGATCTCAAACACGGTTCTCCCCGGCCCCATCCTACGCGCCAATGCGCTTTGCAGCGCAAAGGTGAAGGACTCGAAGGGGGCCAGCGGACCGCAGAGCACAAAGCGGTGCGGATCGAAAAATGCCAGCAGATTGCCCAGCACCTCGGCCAGCAGCTCGGTGAGCCCGGCGACCAGATCATCGGCCGGCTCTTCCCCACGCAGCGCCCGCAGCAGCCGGGCGCAATCCACCCGGGAGCTGTCCGCCTCGGTCAGCCCGGCATGGCTCAAGCGCTCCAGGAACGTGTGTTCCGCGAAGCGCTGCCCGCTCAGCTCGCCGGCGGTGCCGCTGGCGCCGCGATGCACCTTGGAGTCGATCACCAAGGCCGTGCCGATACCGGGACCCACGTAGAGCAGCACGAAGGATTGGGCAGCACGGCCCGCATCGAGTGCGATCTGCGCCTGCGCCATCCAGTTCACGTCATTGTCCAAGCTGGTCGGGGCCCCGGTCAGCTCGTGCACCACCGGCGCCAAAGAGGCCGAGGAACCGGCGAAAACCGGGGTGGGCAGCGCCGTGCTCCGCTCTCCGGCGCGCTGCACCGGCGAACTTTGCGACAGTGCCGCGCGAAGGGTTTTCCCGGGGCTGGCGTCGCATAGTTCGTGCACCATGCCCGCGGCCAGCTGCTGCACCGCCTCGGCGCTGGCCTCGATGGGTACCGCAAGGTGTGCGTCGGCCACGGTCCGGCCGGACAGATCGGTGGTGCGGCCCAGCAGCGTGCCGGCTTCCAGACTCAGCCCGAGCAGATGGCCAAAATCCTGGTTGATTCCGTAGCTCTCCGGGGCGCGTCCGCGCCGGACCGCGGCCTTCGGATCGTATTCGGCCGCTACGGAGCTGACCAGGCCGTTCTCCTGGAGGCGCAAGATCCCCTGGGAAGCGGTGGGTTTGGACAGGCCCAAGGAATCGGACATGTCGGTGCGCGTGGCGGGCTGGTGCAGGCACAGATAATCGAAGATCTGCCTATCGGTCAGCGTGGCCAGGGCGCGCGGTCCGGTGCTTGGCGCGGAGGTGCTCACCGGCTGCCCACCAGCCGAGCCCCGAGCCGTTCAAATTGCCGGACGCTCAAGCCGTGGGCGAGCAGGTAATCGCCGAGGGAGGCGGCGCGGCGGAAAAGCAGCCCGGACCGGATGCTTCCCCCGGCGGCGGGAATCCCACCGGCCTCACGCAGGTTCGGCAAGGCGGGCGGGTCATTCTTCACGGACATAATCGCTAAACTATCACGGCTGGCGACCTCGTCCGACGCGGTCAGTCGAAGGCGATCAGCTGGCGGATGGTGCTCCCATCGGCGAGCTCGTCGAAGGCCAAATTGATTTCGCTCAGCGGGCGCTGGCCGGTGAGCAGTTCCTCGACCGGCAGCAGCCCGTCGCGCCAGAGCTGTTCATAGTAGGGAATATCCCGGGCGGGGATGGCCGAGCCGAGGTAGGAACCGATGAGGGTGCGCGCGCCGCTGGTCAGCGCGAGCGGTTCGATTTCGGCAAGCGCTCCGGGAGCCGGGAGCCCCACGGTCACCAGCGTGCCGCCGATTGACGTGGCGCGTACCGCGGATTCAAACGCCTTTGGGTGGCCAGCGGCCTCGATCACCACGTCTGCGGTGATCCCCCTATCCGCGGCCTGATCCGGGGTGAGCGCCTCGGTGGCCCCGAGCTCCAGGGCGCGCTGGAGCTTATCGCGGTTCATGTCCACCGCGATCAGCCGGGCCGGGCGGGTCCAGCCGGCGGTATGGGCGATGGCTACCAGCAGCGCCGCCATGCCCACTCCGCCCAGGCCCAGCACCATCAGGGATTGGCCCTGCACCGGCCGGCCCGCGTTGAGTACCGCGCCTCCCCCGGTGAGCACCGCGCAGCCGAGCACCGCCGCCACCGCCGGCGGCACGTCTGCGCCGACCGGCACCACCGAGCGGCGGTCCAGCACCGCGTGGCTGGCGAAGGCCGAAACGCCCAGGTGATGGTGCAGCGGTTGGCCCTCGGCCGCGAGCCTGCGCGCACCGCTGAGCAAGGTGCCGGAGGCATTGCTCGCACTGCCGGCCGTGCAGGGCAGCTTGCCGCCGGTGGCGCAGGCGGCGCAGTTTTCGCAGCGCGGCAGGAAGACCGAGACCACCCGCTGGCCTACGTGCAGGTCGCTGACTCCCGCGCCGAGCGCCTCGATCAGTCCGGCGCTCTCATGGCCGAGCACCATCGGCAGCGGGCGGGGCCGGTTGCCGTCGATCACCGACAGGTCCGAATGGCATAACCCGGCAGCCTCGATGCGCACCAGCACCTCGCCGGGCCCGGGCTCGGCCAGCTGCACCTCGGTAACCCGCAGCGGCTTGCTCTGCGCGTAGGGGCGTGCGGCCCCCGACTGCTGAAGGACGGCGGCCCGGATGCTGCGCATTGCGTTACCGCCCCACGCTGACCTGCGGGGTGTAGCCGCGCACCACTCCGTCGGGCACCAGATTCTTCACGATCAGCGAGCAGTCCTTGTCCGCCAGGCCTTCGGCGATGAGCCTGTCGAAGTGCTCCCGGGCCAGTGTGGCGGCCGGCAGGTCGATCCCGGTCAGCGCCCCGGCGTCCAGCGCCAGGCCCACGTCCTTGCGGGCCAGATCCACGCGGAACGTCGCCTCGAAATTGTTGTTCGCCGCCGCCGTGTCGATCACTTCGGGCACCGGGTACCAGGTCTGCTGCGCCCAGGAACGCCCCGAGGAGACCGAGGCAATCTCCCAGAACACCTTCGCATCAAGCCCCAGGCGCTCGGCCAGCTGGGAGCCTTCGGCGCTGGCCATCAGGTCGATGAACAGCATCATGTTATTGCAGATTTTCGCCGCGATCCCGGAGGTCGGTCCGCCGGCGACGATGGTCTTGGCCGACATCGGGGAGATCAGCTGCACCGCCCGGTCCATCAGTTCGGCCCGGCCGCCGAGCATGAAGGCGAGCGTGCCGGCCGCCGCCCCGGAGATCCCGCCGGAGACCGGCGCATCGACGAAGTCCAGGCCGCGTTGCGCGCTGCCCTCGTGCAGCGCTCGGGAGGATTCGATATCCACGGTGGAGGAATCGAGCAGCAGCATATCGCTCGTGGCGTTGGCCCACACCCCCTCGGGCGCCTCGTACACCGCACGGACATGCTCGCCCTTGGGCAGCATGGTGAATACCGCGTCGGCGCCGGTCATCGCCTCAGCGATGCTGGCCGCGATCTGCACGCCGGCCGCCTCGGCCGCGGCACAGGCCTCGGCGTTCAGGTCATAACCGCGCACCGTATGCCCTGCACGCACCAGGTTCCCGCTCATCGGAGCACCCATATTGCCCAAGCCGATCCATGCGTAAACGCTCATTGCCGTACCCTCCGTAGCCTTGTTGACCTAACTAATTCCCAGCGTAGATGCGGCGGATCACAACCTCAACGCACAAGGAAAGGTCATTATTGCAACACTGCTGTGCGCTGGTGCACACTGTATGGATGGACCGCCAGATCGATTACCGCCACCTCGAATCCCTGATCGCCTTCTTGACGGTGGCGCGCCTGGGCCGCTACACCGCTGCCGCGAGCGTGCTCGGGGTCAACCATTCGACGATCTCCCGGCGCATCGCCGCGCTGCAGAAAGCCATGGGCGGACAGCTGCTCACCCGCACGCCGAACGGCTGGGAGCTGACCGATCTGGGCCGGCGCGCAATGATTTCCGCCGAGGCCATCGAACAGGCGGTGGCGGCGATTGGCACCGAGGAGGACACCGGACAGCTCACCGGGCATGTGCGGGTCGCCGCGCCCGACGCGTTCAGCGCCCACCTGGCCGCCCCGGCGCTGGCCAGGCTCCACGAAGAGCACCCGCAGCTGGTATTCGAGATCGTTTCGGAAACCACCCGGGCGCGGCAGACACGCACCGGCATGGACCTGGAGATCGTCATCGGCGAACCGCATGTGCGCCGCGCGGTGTCCTCGAAGCTGATGGACTATGAACTGCGGCTCTACGCCACCGCCGAATATCTGGAGCGCCGCGGCACCCCCACCGCATTGGAAGATCTGCGCGAGCACTACCTGAACTACTACATCGACACCGCGCTGACCGTGGACAAGCTCGACGACGCGACCAGCCTATTTCCCCCGATGCGCCGTTCGGTGTCCTCCACCAGCATCGCCGTGCAATTCGCCGCGACGATGAACCACGCCGGACTCGGCCTGCTGCCGGTCTTCCTCTCCGAGCAGTACCCGAACCTGGTGCCGGTGCTGCACGATCGGTTCTCCTACACCTCGGAATACTGGCTGGTGGGCCGCGAGGAGGCGCTGCGCAACAAGGCGGTTCAGGCGACGGTGCGTGCGCTGAACGATGCCGCCGCACATGGCACCTGGTTCATCCCGCCCTTCCCCTGCTGAACCGGTGCACTGCCTAGGCGGAGGGCGGCCGCGAACCCGTCGCCCCTCGCTTGCTGCCAGTCCGCACTAGTCGCTGCCCGCCGTTGCTCGGGCACGGTGTCTGCGGACAGCCGCCCGGTTCGCGCAGCGCACCGAGCAATACTGCTGCCTGCCGTTGCGCGTCACATCGGCCACTACCGCCGTGCAGGGATCCCCCGGCGTCGATCCCGCAGCGCAGCGGTGCAGGCGATGCATCCCACGGGTCGTGAGATGCAAGGCGGTGCCCACGCTGAAAACAGCCGAGAGCACGTGGGGCAAGGCGCGCGCGTCGGCATCCCGATAGTGCAGATGCCACCCTTCATCATCGTGGTCGGTAAGCCGCGGATACGCAGAGGCGGTGGCCATGTGCTCATTGAGGATGCGCGCACGCTCTTGCGGGTCTGGTGCATCCACCACGGTCAGCCAGTCGTCGATGACACGGCGAACCGCATTGTAGTCCCCCCTTTCCTCGGGAAAGGGAACTGTCATTCCGAATTCCCGTGCGCGAGAGACGATTCCGGCACGGTCTTCCGGCCAGGACGAGGCGAGCGAGGCAGCTAGCAGAACCGCATATTCTCCGTAAGGGTTGAGATGCATAAGACCATTACATCATGGTAGTAGTATGCACATTGAACAGAACATCAAAACTCAGCAAAACACGTCGCTCGTCGGCACCCACGAGCACAGCTGGATCAGCGAGTCCAAGCACCCTACTTCGATCGGCTATGTCATCTACGTGCGTTGCATTGAATGTGGAGTGCGGCGAGTCGACATCCAGAACCAAACGAACCTCGTACCAACGCCGCTGAGCGCCGAGCTGCGCCCCCTGCCAGATCGGGCATCGAGCAATGTGAGGCAGAGGAGCAACTGACGGTTTCTCTCCTCTGCCGAACAGCGGTCCGAGCACCCGCAGACCGGGCTGCCGTTTCGCGGCAACCGGACCACCATCCACGAACTTGGCGCCCGAACACAGATGAATAAATTTTTCAGTCACCCACGCACGGCCAGCCCACTCGATCAGCAAATCTGCCTCGCGCCGCACGAACCAGGGCACCGACTGACTGAGAATATTCTTCACTCAGCCACCAAACCCGACCACCAACCAGCCACCAAGACACACGCCACGCAGACCAGTAGCCGGCACCAAGAACACCGCGCCCCCGGCAACCGGTAAACAAGTATCAGATAGGTAATGTGATCTAGCGGCGGTGAATGAAAAAATCACTCACCCAACAACCCAGCAACGCAACTAGCTAGCAATCCGATCCGGCGGATCAACCCAACCCAACACCCGACGCACCCGATCAGTCAGCCCCACCTCCCGCACCGGAGTCCGGTCATGAACGTGATCGAAGTTCTGCACCACCTGAACGCTGCCCGGCAACTCCAGACAGACCAACCCATGAGGAGTCCGCCAACCCACCGACCCATCAGGGCGGTAAATCGACTGCCACCCCAACGCGTGTTTCAACATCTGATGCCGCTTGCAGAGCAACTTCGTATTACTCCGATCCGTGTGCCCGCCCTTGGCCCAATCCTCCACATGATCAATCTCCGAAGTCTCCGCGGTACGCCGGCACCCCGGGAAGCAGCAATGCACCTCCCGCACCCGCAACAAATCCTTCAACGCCTGCGAAGGACGATACTTCTGCCGCCCCACATCGATCGCGGCCCCGGTCCACGGATCGGTCAGCACCCGCAGCATCGACGGAGCGTCCTTCGCCAACGCCAAGGCCGTGCCCACCGGGATCGGCCCATACCCTTCCAAATCCGCCAACGCCCGCTTGGGATCCGCCAAGGTCTCCACCGCCGGGATAGTCAACGCCACCCGCGTTTTCAACGGCGTCCCACCCGTTGCCGGCCACCCATCGAGCAGGGCATCACGGAAAATATCAGCCTCCCGCTGCCCCTGGGTACGGGAATCGTCAGGATCCACATCATGCCTCGCGAAATACTTCACCGTGTTGACCATGGAAATAATATCCGCCGCCGGAGCACGCAACTTCAACGCCGCCATCCCGTCCGCTTCACTCCAATGCGTCAACGCCCGGGACTCCTTCGCCGCCTCATGGCGCTCCTGCGCCGATTCGGGGTTCATCCGGTCATGCATCCGCCGAGCACGCTGGCTCACGGCCGCATCCGACGCGGTTTTCGCCATCGGCAACAGCACATGCTCCATCCGCCGGATATCGGCGGACCCCAAATCCTGAGCCTGCTTCACGATATCCCCCGCCGCCTTCGTGGTGATCTCCCCGGCAGCCAAAGCATCCAGCGTGTCCGTGCACAAATGGCGCAGCCCGTCGGCAATGAACAGCTTCCCGCGGACCTTCTCCTCGGACTCACGCAACGCCACGGCGGCTTCGGCGATGAAGTTCGAACGGATGATCTGCTCGGCGGCCGGGTCCACGCCGTAGTAGTTCGCGCTGATCCGCTCACGGCGTTGCTGCTCGGTTTCCGTCTTCGGATCCGCACTGCTGTTTTCGGCCACGACCTGGGCGACCAGTTCCACCGAGTCCGAAAGAGTCACCGCCTCGGCCGCGTCGAGCATGCGCCGCAGCCTCGCGAGCTTCTGCAGCCGCACCAGCCCTGAGCCCGGATCCTGCAACGGCGGCAGGTTGTAGAGTTCGGCGGCCAGCGCCGCGATCTGGCTGAAATACTTCTCATGCTCAACCAAGGAGGTCAACAACCCGTCAGGATGGGAAGCAACCCGGTGTCCTGGCGGGTTCAGCGGGAGACGATGGGTATCATCGTCGCTCTGAAATATCTCTTGTAGTCCCATGTTCAATGATCTCGCGGGCTACGGACTGTTTGAGCGGGGTTTTAGCCCAATGTGGAAAAGTATTGAGTGGCGAATCAGGTTCACTTCCGATGCTGCTCTGCGATGCGGCAACGATTGCTAGAACCTCATCGTGGCATGGCAACGGCCGGCCCCTGCGCGGAGCCGGCCGCGTTCTTCTGCCTATTTTTTGACCTTTACCGCCTCGTTGAGCAGCCCGGTGTCGATGCGGTCCTGCTCGTCGATAGCGGCCAGGCTAATCCCCTTCGTCTCCTTCATGAAGTAGACGGCCACCATGGTGACAAGCGCGGCGAAGACGATGTAACCGGCCACCGGCACCCAAGAACCATAGACCTTCAGCAGGAAGGTGGCGATAATCGGCGCCATCGACCCGGCGACGATCGAGGTGACCTGATAGCCCAGCGAGACACCGGAGTAGCGCATGCGGGTGGGGAACATTTCTGCCATGATCGCCGGCTGACCGGCATACATCAATGCGTGCACGGCCAAGCCACCGGTGATGGTCAACAGGATCACGAAGTCGTTTGCGGTATTGAACAGCGGGAAGGCGATCACGCCCCAGAAGGCCATCAGGATCACCCCGGTGGCATAGACCGGTCGGCGCCCACGGGTGTCGGTCATCCTGCCGACCAGCGGCACTAGGACCGCATGGAAGATGTGCGCGAGCAGCATCAACCCGAGAATCGTGGAGGTATCCATCTTCAGTTGGGTGGCCATGTAGGTGATGGAGAAGGTCACCACCATGTAGTACATGATGTTCTCCCCGAAGCGCAGGCCCATGGCCGTGAACACCCCACGCGGGTAGCGGCGGAAGACCTCTTTGACGCCGTATCCGGCTGCCGCGTTCTGTTCCAGCTCGGCCTTGGCCTCCTGGAAGATCGGGGCGTCCGAGACACGGGTGCGGATGTAGTAGCCGACGACCACGATCACTACCGAAAGCCAGAAGCCCACACGCCAACCCCAGGCGAGGAAGGCTTCCTCACTGAGTGTGGAGGAGAGCACCAGCAGCACGATGGTGGCCAGCAGGTTGCCGATCGGCACCGCCGCCTGCGGCCATGAGGACCAGAAGCCGCGCTCCTTGTTCGGCGCATGTTCGGCCACCAGCAAGACCGCGCCGCCCCACTCGCCGCCGACGGCGAAGCCCTGCAGGAAGCGCAGCACGATCAGCAGGATCGGTGCCGCGTAGCCGATCGCGTCGAAGGTCGGCAGGCAACCCATGAGGAAGGTAGTCGCGCCGACCAGCACAATCGCGATCTGCAAGAGGTGCTTTCGTCCGTACTTGTCGCCGAAGTGGCCGAAGACGATGCCGCCGATCGGGCGGGCGACAAAACCGACCGCGTAGGTCAGAAACGCCTTGATGATGTTATCCAGCTCGTTGGCCGATTCGGGGAAAAAGACCTTGTTGAAGACCAGCGTCGCGGCGGTGGCATAAAGGAAGAATTCGTACCATTCCACGACGGTGCCGGCCATGGAAGCGGAGACGACGCGGCGCAGCCCCTTGCGTTCGGCCTTGGTTGAGGTTTCGGATACCAATGGTTTTCCTTCCAGCCAAGAGATTCGATTTCGAACCCCACCTGTGATGATCAATCACGAGTATGTCCTAGATCACACTTGGAAGGTAGGTGTCAGCACGCCAATACGGGCTCCTCTTTCGCACATTGAGCGTGCATCAATGCACAACGGCTTCGGGTCGGGCGGGGATGCGGTGCCGCGATCTGCCGGCGAGCGCCGGCTGTTTGCCGCGCCGAGCAGTTCCAGCGCCGCTGTAGCGCAGACAGTCGAAGAGACCTATGATTTTCCCATGAGGATGATAAAAACTTTGCCTGTCGTCACCCTGCTAGCGGCACTGGCTTTCTCATTGGCTAGTTGCACCGGGGATGCATCAGAGATCGACCCGACACCAGAAGCTTCCGCTGACCAGCCCGTAGGCAGCGATGAGAGCGATGGCGCAATGTTCGGCCAACAGCAAGCTGCGTTATCCTCAACCAATCCGAAGGCAGCGATCATTGCCCAAGCCACCGGCAGCGGAAGCATCACTGTCGACGTTGCTTCTCTTCCCGATGAGCACACGCAGCTAGGCGCTGCGGTGCTCTGCACCGGAAGCGGTGATTGGGAGTTGCAGCTCACGAACCACGGCAGTAGCTCGGCCACCGGAGGGTGCACCACCCAGGGCGCAAGCAGCATGAGCGCACCGGTAGGCGCCCGGCCCACGGAGCAACGAATAGAAATTACCGCCGAGAAGGACTCCAAAATTTGGGTCACGGTGTTCGTCGATGAGTAGGCTACGTGATGGATAAGGAGCACAAATGAGCGATACACCCGCAGTCCTCGGGGTCGAGGTCGACCCGCAAACGCGCTGCGCCCACTACCATCAGGACTTCGATGTCATCGCCATCAAGCACTTCTGCTGCGGACAGTACTATCCGTGCCACCTGTGCCACGCGGAAGTTGCCGGGCACCAGGTACGGCTCTGGCCGGCCGAGCGCTTCGGCGAACCGGCGGTGCTCTGCGGGGTCTGCAAGGCCCAGCTGAGCATCACGCAATATTTGGGCGCGAGTACCTGCCCCGCCTGCGCCGCGCTCTTCAACCCCGGGTGCAAGCTGCACCTGGAACTGTATTTCGAGGTCTAGAGCAGCCCCGAGTCCGGGACGTCCAATCCGAGCAGGGCATTTTCCACGACCTCCATCAGCGCCGGATGGATCCAGTACTGGCCGGTGGCCGCGGTGTGCGCATCGATGCCCAGGTTCATCGCCATAATCACCGGCTGGATGAGGTTCGAGGCCTCCGGCCCCATGGCGTGGGCACCGACCAGCTTGCCGGTGCGCTTGTCGGCGAGCACCTTGAATAGTCCGGTGCGGTCCTCCATCGCCCAGCCATAGGCGGTGTCCCCGAATTTCTGCGTCTTCACGGTGAGGTGCTCCGCGCCGAGCTGCGCGCGCGCTTCTTGCTCGGTGAGCCCGATGGTGGCAAGTTCCGGGTGGGTGAACACCGCCGCCGGGACCGCGCGGTCGGAGTTCTTGCGCAGCTCTCCGGGATGCTCCAGGTTGTGGGCGACGAGCCGCGCCTCGTAGTTCGCCACATGCTTCAGCTGCGTTTCGGAGCTGATGTCCCCCAGCGCGTAGGTGCCAACCACCGGCTGCCCGCCGCGCAGCACCCGCTGGTATTCATCCACCTGCAGCCGGCCGTCCTCGTGCAGATCCAGGCCGGCTTCCCGCGCGCCGATCAGATCCGTATTCGGGGTGCGGCCGATGGCCACGAGCACCGCATCGGCACGCAGCGTTTCTCCCCCGAGCTCCACGTCCAGCCCGGAGTCGGCCGGGCGCAGCGCGCGGGCTTCGGTGTGATAGCGCACCTGCCAGTGCGCGGTCGCCTCCGCGTTGTAGGCCTCGCTGATCTCGGCATCCAGGTGGCGCATCAGCGCCCCGGAGCGCACCAGCTGGATGACCTCGGAGCCCAGGGCGGAGAAGATGGCGGCGAACTCGCAGGCGATGTAGCCGCCGCCGATGATCACCAGCCGTTCGGGAAGCTGCGCCAGGCGCATGATGGTGTCCGAGGTGTGCACCCCGTCCAGGTTGATGCCTTCCAGCGCGGGCAGGGTGGGGCGGGATCCGGCGGCGATGACTAGCTGCTCGGCGGTGATCTCGGTGCCGTCTTCGGCCCGCAGGGTCTTGCCCTCGCGCAGCGTGACGAACTGGGAGATGAGCTCGACGTGCTCCAGCCGCTTGCGGTAGTCCTCCCCGCCGGCGGAGATCGGGTCGATGCGCCCGAAGATCCGATCGCGGATGGCGAGCCAGTCGATCTTCTCCACGGCCAGCTGCATCCCGAGCCGGGCCGCCTCTTCGATGCCGCGGGCCAGATGGGCGGGGCGGACGAACATCTTCGTCGGGATGCAGCCCACGTTCAGGCAGGTGCCGCCGAAGGTCGACCCCTCGGCGATGGCTACCTGCTTGTCGTCCCAGTAGTCGGTAATCAGCGAGTTGCCGGAACCTGAGCCAATGATTGCGAGATCTACGTTGCGCCGAGTCATGGCTTCATCGTAGGCCAGCGGCGGTTCCGCAGAGCTATTTTCGCCTCCGGGCGAAGCTTCATGACCTCGCGGACTGCGCCTCGAAGAATCCGGGAACCTGCGGGACGACGAGCACCGGACGGGACTGGCGATGGGCCAGCGCGACGGCGATCGATCCGTCCATGAGTTCTTCCATCCGGCTGCGCAGCCCCGGACGCCGGGTGCCGATGGCGATCAGCTGCGCGTTGAGCTCATCGGCCACCCGCATCAACGCCTTGGCCGGATCGCCGGCGACGGTGCGCGCCGCCCAGCTGACCTTCGTCCCGGCGAAGGCCTGCGAAAGCTGTTCGGCGAGCGCCGCGGAGAAATCCTGCTGGAACTGCTCATCCCCATCGAAGGTGGTGTCTTCGACAATTTCCCCGGTGGGCAGGCGTTCGGTGACAAAACGACCGGAGTCCGCATAGAGGCACATGATCTTCGCGCCCGTGGCCTCGGCCAGCTCGATGACGGCTTCGAGGACCGTCGGCGACTGTCCCGGTTCAACCCCAACTAACAAAATACGCTCGGTCATCATGACTCCCACGGATCGTGCCGAGTGCGGATTCCCATCCGCCGCAACGAGATTGCGTCGCTAATCCCAGTATGCCAGCGCGCCGGAGTCTTGTCCGCAAATTTTTGCCGCCGGACACCGGCGGGCCGGCCCGAAAATGGACCGGCCCGCCAGGTGCCCTGCTGCTGTCGAACGTGCTGTGCCTAGCTGACCGGGTCCGCGGCGAACTCGGCCATCGCGTCGATCATCCAGTGCACCACATGTTCGGTGAACGAGGCGCGCGGCATGACATACCAGCTGTTCTCCGCGGTGCGCCAGAGCAGGATCGGCACATTCGCTACCGTGGTGGTGATCGCCTGGTTGACCGCGAAGGCCCGCGGATGCAGATCGGCCGGGCAGCTCTTGCGCAGCACCAAGGTGGCCCCGGCACCGCGCAGCTCCAGCACCGCACGGTTCGCCGAAAGGTCGATCACCTGGCCCGGCGCCTGACCCAGGGCGGAGTCCAGCGGCTCGGTGAGCTCCTGTCCGGCGGCGTTGAAGGCCATGAATTCGTCCGGCCCGAGCCAGAGCACCGCGGTGCCGGCTACGCTCCCGGCGACCTCGCCGACGCCGGTCGGCAAGCCCACGCCGGTGGCCTCGGCGAGCGCCTGATGCCCGGCGCTGCCGGGAACCGCGCGCAGCGACACCGCGCTGGCCAGCGCAATCTCGCGCAATGCGACGGCGCGCGTCCCGGCGACGGAGGCCTGGGCCATCGCCTCGGCCAGGTGCGCGGCCGGGGAGCGGCGCAGGTCGGTGGTTGGTTCGATCACGCTGTGCTTAGCCATCTCGGCGGCTGCCTTCCGGGTCGTAGAGTACGGTTTCGCAGACCTCGACGTCGACCAGCTGGTCGCCGACGGGGGCCTTGAGGACTTCACCGATGCGGTTGAAGCCGTTCTTGATCAGGGCCAGGCCGAAGGTTCGGCCCAGCGCGGGCGAGTTGTAGGAGCTGGTGACCCAGCCTTCCATCGGGACCGGGCCGTCGGCCGGGGTGACCGGGGTTCCGGCTCCGACCAGCGCGGTGCCTTCGGGCAGGCGCAGGGTCTTGTCCACCGGCAGCACGGAGACCAGCTGCTTGCGGTCCGCGCGCTGGTTGTCATCGCGGTTGAAGGAGCGGTTTCCCACGAAATCCTTCAGCTTCGAGACCACCCAGCCCATGGCCGCATCCTGCGGGGTCACCGTGCCGTCGGTGTCCTGCCCGACGATGATGAAGCCCTTTTCGGCGCGCAGCACGTGCATGGTTTCGGTGCCGTACGGGGTGATGTTGTATTCCTCGCCGGCCGCGTAGACGGCCTCCCAGGTGCCCAGCCCGTACCAGCTCGGCACCGCGATCTCGAAGGCGAGTTCCCCGGAGAAGGAGATCCTGCTGATCCGTGCCGGGGTGCCGTTTTCCAGCGTGGTGTCCACGAAGGCCATGAACTTGAACGCCTCGTTGGACACGTCCAGTTCCGGGGCGAGCTTGGAGATCACCGCGCGGGACTTCGGCCCGACCACCGCGACGGTGGCCAGCTGCTCGGTGACCGAGGTGCACACGACATCCAGCTCCGGCCATTCGGTCTGCAGCCACTCCTCCAGCCAGTCCAGCACCTCCGCGGCGCCGCCGGTGGTGGTGTGCATCAGGAAGCGGTCCTCGGCCAGGCGCAGGGTCACCCCGTCGTCGAAGATCATCCCGTCCGCGTGGCACATGACCCCGTAGCGGCCCATGCCGACCTTCAGCTTGGTGTAGCCGTTGGTGTAGATGCGGTTCAGGAATTCGGCCGCGTCCGCCCCGCGGATCTCGATCTTGCCCAGCGTGCTGGCGTCCAGCATGCCCACCGAGTCGCGCACCGCGGCGCATTCGCGGTAGACCGCCGCGTCCATGTCCTCGCCCGCCTGCGGGTAGTACCAGGGGCGCTTCCACTGCCCGACGTCCTCGAACGCGGCGCCTTGGGCCAGGTGCCAGGGGTGCATGGCGGTGATGCGGGCCGGGTCCAGCAGCTGGCCGCGGTTCCGCCCGGCGAGGGCGACAAAGGAGACCGGGGTGTAGGGGGCGCGGAAGGTGGTGGTGCCGATCTCGGCCGGGTTTTCGATGCCCAGCACCGCGGCGATCACGCCGATGGCTGCCACCCCGGAGGTCTTGCCCTGGTCGTTGGCGGTGGAGATCGAGGTGTAGCGCTTCACATGTTCCACCGAGCGCATGCCCGCTCCGGTGGAGCGCAGCACCTCGGCCACGGTCTGGTCGCGCTGCAGGTCCACGAAGTGGTGCTTGTAGTGCACCGCGTCCTCGCCCTGGCGCGAGGGGATCAGCCAGACCGGGCGGGTTTCGCCCAGGGCCACCTCGATGGCTTCGGGCACGCGGGCGATCGTCGCGAAGCCGGCGGCGGTGGCCGCCGCGGCACCTGCGGCGGCGCCCCCGGCCAGCGCGCCGGCGGTGTCGAAGCGGCCGGTGAGCGAACCGGCGAGGTGCTGGTTGGCGACGGGTGCCGCGGGCAGGAACGCGTGCACGGTGGAATCCCAGGCGAGCTTGCCCTGGCGCTGGGAGTGCAGGTGCACCACCGGGTTGAAGCCGCCGGAGATGGCCAGCGTGTCCGCGGCCAGGCGCTGCGCGGCGCCGATGTTGTTCTGCGCATCCAGGCTGGCGACCCAGACGGCCGACAGCTCGCCGTTGGCGCCCGCCTCGGTATCCACGACCACCGAGCCGGTGATCACGTGCACCCCGGCGCCGACCGCCTCGGCGGCAGCCACCGAGACGTTTTCGCGGGCGTCGACGACCGCGACGACCCCGCCGCTGGCGGCCAGCTCGGTGACCAGCGGGTAGACCGAGTCGTTGGTGGTGGCCACGAGGATCTGCGCGCCGGCGCGCACCCCGTAGCGGTTCAGGTAGGAGCGCACGGCGCCGGCGAGCATAATGCCCGGGCGGTCGTTGTTCTCGAAGACCAGCGGACGCTCGTGGGCGCCGGTGGCGAGCACCACCTGCCCGGCACGGATATGCCAGACGCGTTCGCGCGAAACCCCCGGAGCCGGCGCATCGTCCAGATGCGCGGTGCGGCGCTGCACGGCGATCACGTAGTTCGAGTCGTAGCTGCCCAGCGCCGTGGTGTGCTGCAGGTGGGTGGTCTCCTCTGCGGCCTCAAGCTCGGCGGTGACCTGGGCGATCCACTGGCAGGAGTCGATCCCGTCGATCTGTTCGTCCGGCGCGTCGAGCAGCCGTCCGCCGGCTTCGGCGCGCTCATCGAGCAGCATCACCCGCGCCCCGCTGCGGGCGGCCTCGCGGGCGGCGGCCAGGCCTGCCGGACCGGAGCCGACCACCAGCACGTCGGTGTGCACATGCGCGTGGTCGTAGTAGGCCTCGTCCTTGCGCGGGTCCATGGTGCCCAGGCCCGACAGGGTGCGGGCGGACAGCCCCTGGGCGGCGGGAACCACCGGGGCGGCGAGCATCGACTCGTCCACGTCGTCGCTGTGCCGCGCGTGGATGTGGACCAGCGCGTTGGGCTCCTCCACCCCGGCGGCGAAGATGCCGCGCGGGCGATTCAGGTACAGCGAGTCGCCCACCCGGCGGATGCCGGAGGCCAGCATCGCGCTGGCCAGGGTATCCCCGCGCAACGCGGACAGCGGCTGGCCGTTCAGCTTCACGTCGAGCGGCTGCGCGTAGTCCACCCGGGCGTCGACTGCCTGCGCAGCGTCCAGACGGTATGAATCGGTGGTGCTCATCGGGTGCCTCCCTCGGTGTTTTGCAGTTCCGGGCGGGCTTCGCCGGCGCCGTAGATTGCCTTGAATTCGTATGTGACGGTGTCGCGCAGGGCGTTGAACCATTTGCGGCACCCGGCGGCGTGCACCCAGCGTTCGGCGTTGATGCCTCGGGGATTCTTGCGGTAGAACAGGTACTGCGCCCATTCCTTATCGCTCAGCGCCTGCGGGTCGTCCGGGTAGGCGACGTGCGCCTGGCCGCCGAATTTGAATTCGGTTTCGTTGCGTGGCCCGCAGTTCGGGCAGTCAATCAGCATCATGAGTTGGTTCCCTTTCTTAGTGGGCCACGGCTGCGGCGCCGTGTTCGTCGATGAGGTAGCCGGTTTCGAAGCGTTCCAGCGCGAACGGCTTGTTCAGCTTGTGCGGCTCGTCGTTGGCGATGGTGTGCGCGAAGGTCCAGCCGGCACCCGGGGTGCCCTTGAAGCCGCCGGTTCCCCAGCCGCAGTTGACGTAGAGGTTCTCGACCTGGGTCTTGGAGATGATCGGCGAGGCATCCATGGTGGTGTCCACAATGCCGCCCCAGGTGCGCAGCACGTGGGCTCGGGCGAAGATCGGGAAGAGCTCCACGGAGGCCGCCATCTGCTCCTGGATCACGTGGAAGGCACCGCGCTGGCCGTAGCCGTTGTAGGAGTCGATGCCCGCGCCCATCACCAGTTCGCCCTTATGCGCCTGCGAGACGTAGACGTGGATGTGGTTGGACATGACCACCGTCGGGTGCACCGGTTCGAAGAGTTCGGAGACCAGTGCCTGCAGCGGGTGGGACTGGATCGGCAGGTCGACGCCGGCCATTTCGGCCAGCACCGAGGAGTGGCCGGCGCCCGCGAGGGCGACCTTGCCGGCGAGAATGGTGCCGCGGTTGGTCTTCACTCCGGTGACCTTGTTGCCGTCCTTGAGGATTCCGGTGACTTCGCAGTTCTGGATCAGGTCCACGCCCAGCTCGTTGCACTTGCGGGCGAAGGCCCAGGCAACGTGGTCATGCTTGGCGATGCCGGCACGGGGCTGGTAGGTGGCGCCCATGATCGGGTAGCGGATGTCGTCGGAAATGTTGATGATCGGGCAGGCTTCCTTGACCTGTTCCGGGCTCAGCCATTCGGCGTCCACTCCGTTGAGCTTATTCGCCTCCACGCGGCGTACCGATTCGCGCACATCTCCCAGGGTGTGGGCCAGGTTCATCACTCCGCGCTGGGAGAAGAGGAAGTCGTATTCCAGTTCCTCGGGCAGCTGCTCCCAGAGCTTCAGGGAGTGCTCGTAGATGCCTGCGGATTCGTCCCACAGGTAGTTCGAACGGATGATGGTGGTGTTGCGGGCCATATTTCCGCCGGCCAGCCAGCCCTTTTCAAGGACGGCGATATTTGTCATGCCGTGGTTCTTGGCCAGGTAGTAGGCGGTCGCCAGTCCGTGCCCGCCGCCGCCGACGATCACCGCATCGTAGGACTTTTTCGGGTCCGGGTTATTCCAGAGAAATTCTGGGTGCTCGGGAAGCAGGTCAGCCATGATTATGCTCCAATCTTCTGCAGGTTTGGGTAGAGCGGGTGAGCCTGCGCCAGATCCAGCACACGCTGCTTCAACTCCGGCAACACACCAGCATTACCATCAGC
>NZ_PCPS01000011.1 GCF_002975405.1 Arthrobacter sp. MYb229
CTGAATCAGGAACGGCCACCGGGAATCCATTGGTAGAGGATTTCGGCAGCCGTTGGATAACTGATGAAAGATCTGGGCTAATGGTCCAGAGGAACTCCCCAGTTCCTCTGGACCATTAGCGTTATGTGTTTAGTCGCCGATGTAGAACAGGCGCTTGTTCACAAATTCTTCCATGCCCAGCGGCCCGAGTTCGCGGCCGAAACCCGAGCGCTTCACGCCACCAAACGGCATTTCTGCACCCTCGGCAGCAGCAATGTTCACGTTCGCCATTCCGGACTGCAACCCCATAGCGACCTTCGCGGCGCGGGCCTCGTCGGTGGAGTGCACCGAACCGCCCAGGCCGTAGATGGTGTCGTTGGCGAGCTCCAGCGCTTCGTCGTCGCTGGTGACCTTGTACACGACGGCTACCGGGCCGAAGAGCTCTTCATAGTAGGCGCGCATGTCCTTGGTGACACCGCTGAGTACCGCGGGGGAGTAGTAGGCGGTTGGCCCCTCGTGTAGCACGCCACCGGCGTGCAAGGTGGCACCCTTGGACACCGCGTCCTGCACCTGGGCGTCAAGGTCTTCGGCGGCCTTGCGTGAGGAGAGCGGGGCGAAGGTGCCTTCAAGTTCGGCCAGCGGGTCACCGGGGGTGAGCCCGTCGGCGCGCTTGGTCAGTTCGGCGACGAAACCGTCAAAGATATCGTCCATGACGATCATGCGCTTATTCGAGTTGCAGGCCTGACCGGTGTTGTCGATGCGGAAACCCCACGCGGTTTCGGCGATGCCGGCCACGTCATCGGAGTCGAGGACGACGAACGGATCCGAGCCGCCCAGTTCCAGCACGGCTTTCTTCAGGTTGCGTCCGGCCTGCTCGCCAATGATTGCGCCGGCGCGTTCGGAGCCGGTCAGCGATACGCCCTGAATGCGCGGGTCGGCGATGATCGTGGAGATCTGATCATGGGTGGCGAAGACGTTGTTGTAGACGCCTGTGGGCACGCCTGCCTCGTCCATGATTTCTTGGAGGGCCAATGCCGAACGCGGGCAGGACTCGGCGTGCTTGAGCACGATGGTGTTGCCCAGCATCAGGTTGGGGGCGGCGAAGCGGGCCACCTGGTAGAGCGGGAAGTTCCACGGCATGATGCCAAGCAGCGGGCCGACCGGGCGGCGCTGGACGACTGCCCGGCCTCCGGAGAAGGACTTGATCTCCTGATCTGCGGCCAAGGTTGGACCTTCGGTCGCAAAGTATTCGAAGATCTCCTTGCAGTATTCTGCCTCGCCCACGGCTTCGGACAGCGGCTTGCCCATTTCAATGGTCATGATCTTGCCAAGTTCATCTGCACGATCAGCGAAGAGCTGCGCGACCCGGTTGACGATCTTCGCGCGTTCGTTGATGTCGACGTTCTGCCACGATTCAAAGGCCGATTGCGCCGACGTGAGCGCCTGCTCGACCTGCTCATCTGTAGCTGCCGGGAATTCTTCAACGATCTGACCGGTCGCTGGGTTAAGTACCTTATAGGTCGGGGCGCTCATGATGCTCCTGTCTAGTCTGAGTTGAGGTCTGGTGTGGGTATGTGGATTCCACGATACGCACCACGTCCGTAAAATGAATGTGAATCACTTCACGAAGCGTCTTATTCGAGCATATCCTCAGTTCAAAAATTCAGCCACACGCAGATCCGTTGAAACGTCTGGAATTTATGACTGATTCCTCGCGAATGTCTCCCGTTCGCCGTGGAAAGCAAAACACCCACAAGATGTTCCGAGCAACGTCTTGTGGGTGTATTGGCCGAACGCAGGATTTAGCTGATCGCGGAGTTCTTCCACCAGTCGATTCCGGCGTCGCCCTGGGCGATCTCAGAGATCTCCTTGAGCTCGGACTCGGTGAACTGAAGGTTGTTCAACGCGCCCAGGTTCTCATCGAGCTGCTTGGTAGAGGAAGCTCCGATCAGCACCGAAGTTGCCGCGCCCTCGCGCAGCAGCCAGGCCAAGGACATCTGCGCCAGCGACTGGCCGCGGCGTTGCGCGATGTCGTTGAGCTTGTGGATCTTGGCCAGGTTCCCCTCGGTCAGTTGGGCTTCGAGGGAGCGGCGCCCGCCCTGGCGTTGCACTTCGGTGCCCTTGAGGTACTTATCCGTCAGCAGACCCTGCGCTAGCGGGGTGAACGCGATGGCTCCCATATCTTCCTTTTCCAAGGTAGCCAGCAAGCCATGCTCAACCCAAGGGTTCAAGATGTTGTAGGACGGCTGGTGGATTACCAGCGGGGTGCCCAGCTCGACTGCGATCGCCTTGGCCTGCGCGGTGCGTTCGGCCGAATAGGAGGAGATGCCCACATAGGTGGCCTTGCCCTGGCGCACCAGGGTATCGAGCGCGCCGATGGTCTCCTCCAGGGGAGTCTTCGGATCGTAGCGGTGCGAATAGAAGATATCCACGTAGTCCAGGTTCATCGCCTTCAGCGACGCTTCTGCCGACGCCAGCAAGTACTTGCGTGAACCGTAGGTGCCGAAAGGCCCGGCCCACATCTCGTAGCCGGCCTTCGAGGAGATGATCAGCTCATCGCGGTACGGCATGAAATCCTTGCGCATCATGCGCCCAAAGTTCTCTTCCGCCGAGCCGGCCGGAGGTCCGTAGTTATTCGCCAGGTCGAAGTGGTTGATGCCATGGTCAAACGCGTGGCGTAGGACTTCGCGCTGGGTTGCGAAGGGGCGGTTGTCGCCGAAGTTCCACCACAGGCCCAAAGACAGCGGAGGCAGCACGAGGCCGGAATCACCGACGCGACGGTAGCCGAAGTTCTCATAGCGGCTAGCTGCAGCGACATAGGGGCGGTGGCTGTCTGGATGCGGATTAACGAGTTCGTACTCCACGTAGAACCTTTCTGTAGAAAGACCTGTTGCTATCTGTGCACAACTCTATGGCAGAACTACCGGTTCATCACCGATTTAACGGCCGCGAATAAAAGTGAACCCGAGATCCAGGGGAGGGGCAGCCGAAAACTGCAGGGCATTTATTGGTATGCATCGCGGTTTCTTGTGCGGCGCAGAAGAAGTCACGTCAGCAGAGAATAAGCGCTCCCGCGATAGGGTGAAGTTTGGATATGCTGCAAATAACTGTGAGGACCTTCGTGATTTCCAAAGCGACAAAATCCCTTGCCGCCATGTTGATCTGCGGCCTGCTAGCCGGCTGCTCCTCGGGCGGGTCGGGGCAGAATCAGCAAGAACCCAACGCCTCAAATTCGGCTGTAGCTTCTCCGCCCAAGCCCACACCCGAGCCGCTGCCCGAGTTCGCGCAGGAGTTCAACAAGCGTTCCGATGGCAAGGCGGCCACCCTCACGGTGGGAGCCTCGAATCTCGGAACCAGCCTGAGCGATGACAATATCGGTGTGTCCTTCGAAGCAACCGAACTCAGCGACCCACGCTGGGACCCTGCAGCGGGCAATCTCGATGAAATGCTCATCGGGTTGGGGCAACCCGGATTGCGCTTCGGCGGCAATGTCCTGGATCGGGAAATGTTCTGGACCTCCACCGGTGAAAAAGCTCCCAAGGGCAAGACCCTGGTCACTCCACAAGACCTTGAGCGCGTGATGAAAACCGTCAAGAAGATCGACGCGAAGGTGACCATCGGCATCCCCCTTGGCACCTACGACCCGAAGCGCGGGGCCGATATGGCTAAGCACGCGGCAGAGATTTTCGGTGATCACCTGGTGGGAATCTCCATTGGCAACGAACCCAACGGCTATACCAATGATGCCCGCCCGGGACTCCGGATACGCGAACCTTCCCAGTGGAATGAGAAGAAGTTTGTCACCCAGGTGCGAGCCTATGCCAAGGCAATTGACCAGGAGACCGGGAGCGAGGTTCCGCTCGTTGGTCCCGGAGTCTTTGACGGTTCGTGGATGAGCGCATTTCTCGACGCAAAACTCCCCAACACCACCGCGCTGACCCAGCATTACTACGCGACCTACGATTGTTCCTCGGAGAAAATTCCCGGCCGCGGCCCCGAGTGGCAGAACCTCTTGGACCCGGTGGTGAGCAATAGCGCCAAGAAGATGATTGGCATCGGTTTGGACAAGGCCGAGGCGAAGAAGCTGCCGCTGTGGGTGGAAGAGACCGGTTCAACCAGCTGCCCGGGCACAAACAACACCTCCCGCACGCACGCGAGCGCGCTGTGGACGGTGGACCATATCTTTGACTCCGCACGTTTGGGCGTGGAGCGCATGAACATGCACTCGATGCTCGGAGCCTGCCGCGGAGGCGCGCCGATGTCTGTCGTTTGCTCCGCCGAAGGCACCGGGGAACTGGGCGCAGGGCAGGTGCTGGCCCAGCCGAACTATCTCGCCATGCGCTTGGCGCGCTTGAGCGTCGGTAGCCAGTTCATGAAGACGACGCTCTCCGGAGACAAAAACCTCCAGGCCTACGCCGTCAAGGCGAAAAACAGCCGAGTGCTGGTCACCGTAGTGAACAAGAACGATGCGGCGAAAATATCGAAGAACCCGGTCACGGTGAATGTTCCGCAGGGATACAAGGCCACACGGGCGGCACAGATCCATGCCCCAGAAAACGGTGCCATAAAAGCCACCGAGCTGACGGCCATAGCGCCATTCGCCGCCAAAGGCAGCGGCGTGGCCAAGAATGCCTCAGAGAAGCTGCAACTGGATGTGGCGGCAAGCAGCGCCACCACCATCGAGTTCACCAAGCAGCGCGCGGAGGATTAAAATGAAGAACCGATCCGCGGGGTCAAGGAGGTAACGTCCGCGCGGACCGGTTCTTCTAATTCACTCGCACCCTTGAGAAGGTAATAACCACTCTAGGAGGAGATCCTTACCGCCAGCTGGGTGCCAAGTTAACGCTTCCTAGGATTTAGCGTGCCTAGTAGTTTGATGGTGGGTCGGAGGCAGGGAATGATTCGTCTTCCCATTCCTCCACCATCTCCTCGTCATGATCGTGCTTCACGTGAGCTTTGGCTTGTTCTTGAGTCTCGGCGCCGACTTCTTCGTCTGGATGATTGCTCATGATGCTCCTTCCCTCGCAGGTCTAGGTGTCTGGGCGGTCAAACCGCCGACCACATACCTTCAGTGTCATACTTTTGCCGGTCAATGTCGATAGAAAACCGGCAGCGCCGCCCGCGCCGCGCGGACGTAAATTGCCCGCTGGCCCCCGACAGGATTTAATCGCTTATATGCCAATGATCAATAACCCCGCAGATAATTCCGAGATCTTCTTTGATGACGACGGTGCCGCGGGCGAGCCGATTCTTTTCCTGCACGGGTCGGCGCTATCTCGCTCGATCTGGCGCGGGCTGGGATACACCAAGGCGCTGGGCGGCAACCGCCGCACCATTCGCATGGACCTGCGCGGCCACGGCAAATCGGTGAAATCCCACCGGGCCGCCGATTACACCATGGAGAAAATCGCCGGCGATATCCATGCGGTGCTCGATCACCTAGGTATTGCTGCCGCACATGTCATCGGCTATTCCTTTGGCGCTCGCAGCGGGCTGCAGGTGGCGATGCAGAGCCCCGAGCGCGTGCTGTCCTTGACCATGCTCGGCGGCACCTTTGAGATCACCGACGGGGAAATCGGCAAGCTCTTCTTCCCCGGCTACCTCGACGTGCTGCGCCAGGGGGACATCGAAGGGTTTGTGACCGGTCAGGAAACCAGGGGACGGCTGGATCCCGCTACCAGGTTTGCGTTCCTTTCCAATGATCCGCTGGCCCTGGCCGCCTACTATGAGGCAGCGGAAACGGTGCAGAATATCGCGCTGAACCAGCTGGCTGAGATCACGGTTCCCACCTTGCTGCTCATCGGCACGCGCGACCAGCCGCGCTTCGAGCAGAATAAGATCATGGCTCGCGCCATGCCCAACGCCCGCATGGTGGCTCTGGCCGGGCGGACCCACGGCAGCACGCTCTACCCCATCGAACCGGTGGTGAGTGCGATCGAAAATTTCTGGACGGTACCGCGAGCATGAGCCGGGCTGCCTTCAACCTGGAACGCATCGCCGCGGGGTTGGCGTTCGGTCCCAGCCGCGCGGAACTGCACGCCGCGTTGTGTGCCCATCCAAACCAGCCGCTGGTGATTCAGGCGCCACCGGGCTCGGGCAAAACCACCATCGTTCCACCAACGGTGGCCGAGGCGCTGGCGGTGCAAGGACTCACCGGAAAAATTATCGTCACCCAGCCACGCCGGGTGGCGGCACGTGCCGCGGCCCGGCGCCTGGCCCAGCTCGATGGCTCGGCCCTGGGGGACCGGGTAGGTTTTGCGGTACGCGGGGAACGCCAAAGCTCCGCGAACACCCAGATTGAATTTGTCACCGCCGGCCTGATGCTCCGCCGGCTGCTGGGGGACCCCGACCTGGCGGGGGTCAGCGCGGTCATCATCGATGAGGTCCACGAACGGTCCATCGACACGGACCTGTTGCTGGCCATGGTCAACCAGGTCAGCGAATTGCGTGAGGATCTCAGTCTGATCGTCATGAGCGCCACCCTGCAAGCCCGGGAGCTGTCGCAGCTGCTGGCCCGGCAGACCCCGGCCCCGGTGCTTACCGCCAACACCGCGCAATTCGAGGTGGCCGAGCTCTTCGACAGCTTTGCCGGTAGGCGCAACTCCGAGCGCGGGTTGAGCGACGAGTACCTGCGCCATGTCGCTCAGGTGGCGGTGAAGCATTCGCGCCAGCAAAACCGCGGTACCAAGTCAACGGTAGATACCTTGGTCTTCGTTCCCGGAGCACGCGAGGTCGACCGGGTCTGTGCCCAGATCGGCGCCTCGGGCATCCAAGCCTTTGCACTGCATTCGCAGATCCCCACCAAGGCCCAAGACGAGGTACTCAGCGAGCCTTCGGCTGCGCAGGGACCGCGAATTATCGTTTCCACCTCGATCGCCGAATCCTCGCTGACCGTACCGCGCGTCCACCTGGTGATCGATGCCGGCTATGCGCGCGAACCACGCAGGGACGCGGCACGTGGCTTTGGCGGCCTGGTGACGGTGGTCGCCAGCCGTGCCGCGGCCACGCAGCGTGCCGGCCGTGCCGGGCGGCTCGGGGCAGGAACCGTGGTGCGGACCCTTGACCCCAAGTCCTTCGCGGCCGCACCGGCTCATTCGGCCCCCGAGATGCAGACCGGAGACCTGGTGCAGGCCGCGCTTTCTCTGGCCGCTTGGGGTACCCCGCGCGGTGAAGGGCTCGCCCTGTGGGAGGAGCCGCCGCCGGGCACGATGCGCACCGACGAAGAGGTGCTGCGCAGCTTGGACGCGTTGGACGAGCAAGGAAAAATCACCGCCCTGGGCGAACGGATGGTGAAGATTCCGGCCGACCCACGCACCGCCCGCGCCTTGCTGGCCGGTGCCGAGCATTTCGGCTCGCGTCCCACCGCGGAAGCGGTCGCACTGTTGGCGAGCACCGAACGCATCGCCAACGCCGATCTGAACGAGCTGCTGAGCTCCGTTCGCCGGCCTTCGCATCCGGGACACCGGGCCTGGGTGCAAGAAGCCAAACGTCTTGAACGCCTCGCCGGGCAGGTTCCGGCCGTGGATCCTGACGGGGCGCTCGCCGGAGTCTGCGCTCTGGCCTACCCGCAATGGGTGGCGCGCAAGGTCCAGGACAACGACTACCTGCTGGCCTCGGGCACACGCGCTTCGCTGCCCCGCGGAAGCCATCTGGCCCACTATGAATTCTTGGCCATCACCGAGGTCACCCGGGCCGGGACCAGCACCGGAGCGGTGATCCGCCGCGCCGCAGGTATCGAGTGGGAACAAGTACTCGGCCTGCTGGGCCACCTGCACCGGATCACCGAGAGCGCGAAACTGGTGGACGGGAAAATCTCGGCACGCAAGGTCGAATCCTTCGGCGCCATCGAGCTTTCCGCCCACCCGATCAAGGCCACCAAGGAACTCGGCCGGCAGGCGGCGGCAACGGCGTTGCGCGAGCAATCGCTGGCGCTCTTTGGCGAGCAGCCGGCCTTTGAAGCGCTGCGGCGCCGGATGGCGGTGGCCTACCGATTACTGGGTGCGCCTTTTGTGCCGGTAGATGAGCCGACGCTGGTGCAGACGGCGCAGCAATGGCTGGCCTCCGGCCTGGAGCAGATCGCCGCGGGGAAGCCCGCGGCGCAGGTCGACTTCGTCGGCGCGTTGCGCGCCCTGTTGCCGTGGCAGCATGCGCACGAATTTGACTCGTTGGTTCCCGAGCGATTGCAGGTCCCTTCCGGATCGCGGATTCGCATTGGCTATCCGCCGGTGGATGAAACCGGTCCGGCGGTAGTGGCGGTCAAGCTGCAAGAATGCTTCGGGCTCAGCGAATCTCCGCGGTTGGTGCGCGGGAAGCTTCCGGTGCAGTTCCATCTGCTTTCACCGGCCGGCAGTCCGCTGGCGGTGACCGAAGATCTCATTTCTTTCTTCAACGGACCCTATGCGCAGGTACGCGCCGAAATGCGCGGCAAGTATCCGCGGCATCCTTGGCCCGAAGACCCGTGGGAACATCAAGCGACGGCCTACACCAAGAACCGCCTGCGCCGCGAAAGCTCAAAATAGCAGGTTAAACCTCGTTGGCCGGCACCGCCAAAGCGGTGCCGGCCAACGCGGTTCTCGTTTTCCAGGAACGCGGGTTAGGCGAAGGCCGAGATGCCGGTGATGTTGCGGCCCATCAGCAGCGCCTGCACGGTTTCGGTGCCTTCGTAGGTGTGGATGGCCTCGATGTCGGCAAAGTGGCGGGCCACGCGGTTGCTGGTCAGGATGCCGTTGCCGCCGAGCAGGTCGCGTGCATTCGACGCGATCTGGCGCGCGGTACGCGTGGCGGTGTACTTGGCCAGCGAGGCCTGCGGACCGGTCAGTTCGCCGCGGGCTTCGCGTTTCGCGGACTGCACGGCGAGCAATTGGATGGTCGCCAGTTCGGACTGCATCCGAGCCAGGCGTTCCTGCACGATCTGGCTAGCTGCCAGGGGGCGGCCGAATTGGATGCGCTGCTTGGCGTAGAGCACCGCGGATTCGTAGCATGCGGTGGCATGGCCCACGGCCGACCAGGCGACCCCCAGCCGGGTGGCGAACAGCACCCGTGCGGTGTCCTTGAAGCTGTGCGAATCCTCAAGCACCTCCGCGTCGGCCACGAAGACGTTTTCCAAGCGTATATGCGCCTGCCAGATGGCGCGCAGCGAGAGCTTGTGCTTGATGGTCGTCGCGCTGTACCCGGCGGAATCCTGATCGACCAGGAAGCCGCGGACGTTGCCCTCGTCGTCGCGAGCCCAGAGAACGGTGATGCCGCCAATGGAGCCGTTGCCGATCCACTTCTTTTCACCGTTGAGCACATAGCCGCCCGCAACCCGATGCGCGCGGGTTTCCAGACCAACCGAGTCCGAGCCGTGGGTTGGCTCGGTCAGCGCGAAGGAGCCGGCAAGCTCCCCGGCGAGCATCGGCAGGCCGTACTTGGCTTTCTGCTCCGGGCTGCCGCAGTACATGATCGAGCGCAGCGCCAGCCCGCCCTGGACGCCCACGATGGTGGCCACCGAGCCATCCCCACGGGCCATTTCCATATTGATCAGTCCGGCGGCCATGGGGCTCATGGCAGGCAGCCCGTCCACGTCCAGGCCATCACGCAGAAGGCCGTAGTCGCCGAGCTTCTTGATCAGATGCACCGGGTAGTCTGCCTTGTCCCAGTATTCGTGAATATCGTCCTTGACCTCTTCGAGGATGAACTTGCGGGCCCTGGCGCGCCAGTCGGCGTCGGCCGGATCGACCTCGGCCAGCACGCCGGTGGGGTCGATATCTACCCCGTCTGCCCAGAGGTCGTACTCGGGCTCCACAACACCGGTGGGAAACTCGAATTCGGTGTGCTGCTGGGTCATTTGGGGGCGCTCCTTTTGCGGAAGGTCAAAAACTATTCTTCAACCAGCCTAGTGGAACGCAGTGTCATGTCAAGAAACTAGGTGTCACTGCTTGTGTTCACGCAGGGCTTTTGCCACCGCATCGAACACGGTCTGCTCATCGCTGCCTTCGTCGAGCACCGAGACCATCACCCGTGGCGATCTGGCCGAGGTTTTCGGAGCATTGCTCGGATCCAGTAAGTCGACGAATCGGTCCAGGAATAAACGCACATCCCTGGCCAAGCGCTCCCTGTCGGTGGCCGAAGGGTCGCGCAGCCACAACCGCAGGTGGTCATTGTGGATGGCGACTAGCCCTGCGCTGATGCCTAGGCAGAGGGCACGATGCGGCGCACTGGCGGCAAGTTCCCGGGCGGACAGGAAGTCGTAGAAGGCCCGCTCGTAGCGATGGGTGGAAACTAGTTCGCGTTCCCGCAGCGAGGGCACCGAAGATAGCAGGCGGTGACGTAGCTGCGCCGCCTCGGGATTCATGGTGTATTGGTCGAATACCACATGCGCCGCATCGATCAGGGTCTGGGTTGCGCTGACCGAAGAAGCCGCAAGGGTCGTTTTGACGTGGGTGATGATCATTTCCTGATCCGCGAACACCATGTTTTCCTTGGAGCCGAAACGGCGGAAGAACGTGGAGCGCGACATTCCGGCTGTCGCCGCAAGCTCGTCGACACTTGTTGTGTCGAACCCTTGGGTGATGAGGAGGTCCAGGGCTGCTGAAGGTACGGCGGATGAAGAGATCATGATTCTTGAATTTAGCATGTTTCCACTTTTCAGCTCCGGCTCACGGGACTAAATGATTGTGATCATTCCCCGGGGTGACTACGCTGAGGTTCAAGGCCACTCATTTCAGGAGTGTGGCCGGAAAACAACTTAGAAGAGAAGTGAGGGCCCATGGGAATCTCTATCGCAAACGCCGCTCTACGTTTGGTCAGTGGCGCATTCATTCTCAACAGCGGAATCAACAAGCTGCGCATCGATGAGGCTAGCGCCGCCGGACTGCAGCAGCTTGCCTCCAACGGCATTCCTCAGCTGAGCGAGTTGGAGCCCGCAGCATTTGGCAAGGCGGTCTCGGTATCCGAAATCGCGCTGGGCAGCGCATTGCTGCTGCCGATCATTCCCTCGCGCCTAGCCGGCCTGGGTCTCGGGGCTTTCTCGGGTGTCCTGCTGTCTTCCTACCTGCGCACTCCGGGAATGACCGAATCCGATGGCATCCGCCCAACGAGCGACGGGACCGCGTTGGCAAAGGATGTCTGGCTTGCCGGCATCGCCGTGGCCTTGATCTTCGGCCGCCGTGCAGTCAAGCAGGCTAAGAAAAAGTAGTAGTAATCTCAAGCTATTGAGCAGAGCATTGGGTTCGACGTAAGTTTGACTTAGGGCTGCAGGTTTTCAGTAGTCACTATCAAGTTTCTAACTAAAAGGAGAACCCATGGGTTTCTTGGATAACGCAAAAAAGAAGCTGGGCGAAGCAGTCGAAAACGTCAAGGAATTTGCTGGTGATGCATCCGAGAACGTCAAGGAATTCGCTGGTGATGCATCCGAGAACGTCAAAGAGTTTGCTGCCGACGCCACGGAGAATGTGAAAGACTTCGCTGCCGACGCGCAGGAAAAGATTGGCGAGACGGTCGAGAAGGCCAAGGGCGAAGATAAGCCGGACCAGTCCGCATAAGTTTCCTCAGGACCTGAACAGGTGCGGCTCCGCGTATAAAACGCGGAGCCGCACCTGTTTTTATTGTCTTGGATGGCTAGCCGGCCGGTTTCTTTTCTGCGGAATTCAAGAACACAACGACCAAGACCGCGGCGATGGCCACCAGGCCGGGCAGCATGAGGGCCTGGCCCAAGCCCACCGCGGTGGCCTCGCCTATCGCGTCGGCGCCCTGGGCCCGGACCTTGAGGATCTGTGCGGAAACGCGCGATTCCATCATCACGGCGATCAACGCCGAACCGAGCACCGAGCCGATCTGCCGGGTGGTGTTATAAATGCCCGAACCGGCTCCGGCGTCGCGCGGGGTCAGATCCTTCGTCGCGGCCAGCGAAAGCGAGGGCCAGATCATCGCGGAGCCAAGGCCCTGCACGGTGGAAGGGATCAGCAAGGTCCACAGCGGTGTGTCGGCATGCATCATGAAGGCGTACACCACCGTCGCTCCACCGAGCAGTGCAAAACCGGGCACCGCAAGGGTGCGCGGATTGAGCCTATTAACCGTCTTGCCCAGCACCGGTGCGGCAAAGATCGCCACAATGGCCATCGGCGAGATCATCAAAGCCGACTGCGTGGGGGTCAAACCACGCACATTTTGCAAGAAGAACACCATCGGCAGGCTCATGGTCGCGATGCTCAGGCCCATGCAGCTAATGGCGAGGTTCGCCAAAGAGAAATTGCGAACGGCGAACAGGCGCAGCGGAACCAGGGGTTCCTTGGCCGTTTTCGATTGCCACCAGATGAAGACGCCAAAGAGGACTATGCCCAGAGATATCAGATGCCAGGAGGATAGCGGGCCGATAAACGGTTCCCAATTCGTCGCCTCGCCCTCCTGGATGCCAAAGACCAGCGCAAACATGGCAACCGCCGAAAGCAGCACTCCGACCCAATCGAAGGAGTGCGCCTGCGGTGCCAAGCGGGGCACGAATTTCAGCAGCATGATGAAGCTGAGGACCGCAATGGGCAGGTTGATGAAGAAGATCCATTCCCAGCCGATGGAATCCACCAGCAGCCCGCCGGCAATCGGGCCGGCCAAGGTGGCGATACCGGCCACCGCGCCCCATAGGCCCATCGCAGCTCCGCGGTGCTGGTAGGGGAAGAGCCTGGTAATCAGCGTCATTGCCTGGGGTGAGATCAGTGCCGCGCCCAGGCCCTGAACTGCTCGGGCAAAGGTCAGCGAGGCCAGTGAGGTTGACAGTCCGCACCAGAGGGAGGCGAGCGCGAAAATCAGCAACCCGATCAGGTAGATATTACGCGGACCAAAACGGTCACCCAGGCGGCCGGTGATCAGCAGCGGCACCGCGAAGGTGAGCAGATAGGCACTGTTGATCCACAAGATCCCCGAGATGTCTGCATCCAGGGATTCCATGATCGCGGGCATGGCCGTGGACACGATGGTGGTGTCCAGCAGGATCATGAAAAAACCGATGACCAGAGCCCAGAGGGCGTTCCACGCGGTTTTTCTATCAAAGTCCGATTCGGGGCTCACAATTTTTGGCACTGACCAAGAATAATGCTTGCATGGTGAAACTAAAATAGCTGGGTGGGCTTGGCGCCGGAATCAGTCGAAGCTCACAGTGCCATCGATGCGGGTGGCCACATCGCCACTGACCCAAACACCATATTCGGTCGCCTCGATATGCAAGATGGCTTCACGGCCCACACGCGTTCCCTGGCGCACCGTATAGCGCTGCGGGGCAAGGCCGGTTTTAGTCAGCCACACGCCAAATCCGGCGTTGAGCGAACCGGTCGCCGGGTCCTCTTGTATGGCTTCGCCCGGAACGAAGGCCCGGACCTCGAAGTCTGCCGGAGGCTGCAGCACCACCGAGCCGAAGCGCTCCTCCGAACGCGTCTGATCGGAGTAGTCCAGGGGACGTAATTCTTCGCGGGTTCCGGAGATCCGCGGCAGCACGGTGGCGTGAGGCTGCCAGACACCCTGAGTCACGCTTGACGCGGTGTACGGGCCAATGACTCCGAGCTCCAAGCCGTCCAGGGCCGCGTAGTCCGGTTCGATCCCCAGCACCAGGTCGGCGTCGCGCAGCACCAGCCCTGCATGGTGCGGGCCGTTGACCAGCCACTGGTGCGCGATGACGTCTTCTGCGTTGATCCCTAGCCCGGAGATCGCCCACTGCAGCACGTCGGCTTCCAGCGGTCCGCTGCGAGTCAGCGGGGGAGCGAGAAAGGCGAGGCGGCGTGCGTGGTTCTCCCCGGCCTCGCGTTCGATCCGAACCTGGATCAGCCCTGCATCGCATTGCTGAATCAGATGCCCGTTCGGGCTGGCTTCGCCGCCCGCCTCGATCCAGGCGTGCGCGGCTCCAAGAGTTGGGTGCCCGGCAAAGGGCAGTTCGGTGGTCGGGGTGAAAATGCGTATCGCGTAGTCGGCTTCGGCGTTGCTGGGGGTAACGAAGAAGACGGTCTCGGAAAGGTTCAGCCACTGGGCAAAGCGCTGCATCTGCTCGGAGTCCAAATGATCTGCCTCAAAGACAACGCCGAGCCCATTGCCATTGAAGGCAGTGGGGGCAAAAACGTCAACCTGCTGATAAGCAAATGTGCGATACATATAAGCATCGTGGCACATTATTCAGCAGGTTGACACGGTGTTACGCGGTTGCACCCGTCATGACGGCAGGCTCATAGCGCGAGCACAGGTTAGTACCAATAGTGAGCTACATCGATCACCAATCGCGATCCCTGATCCGGGCCGGAGAGGACGAAGACCCGCATGGGCAGCCTTGCCCGCGTGGACATTCCGACCTTGGTTTGGCCTTCAAAACTTCCCAGCCAAACTTGCTGGCGGAAGGTCTGATAGTTCAGCGTCTTGACGGTGGTTCCCGGGTTGTAGCTCGGGCTGGCGCCGGCCTTCAGCAGAATTTCTAGTCGAGCCCCGCCTGTGGTGCTCACTTCCTTCCCCGATCCAATACCGGTAAGTTCGCTGACATATTTCACCGAGTAGCCGGCCGGGTTGCCGTTCAGGTCCAGGACCATCCGGTCAAAGCAGGTGTGGCGTCCGGTACGGATATTCGTCATTGACGACGTAGTTGAGCTGGTTGAGGTTTTGGCTAGAGAACCCCAATATACGGTTTCGCAAGCGGTCGCTGGGCTAGCGGCCGGGGCGGCTGCCGCCACGGGTGCCACCGAGAGCATCGTTGCTGCAGTGAGCGCTGTGAGTAATCCGAGTTTGGTGCGGCGCATGTGAACCACCGGCTTTCTATCGATTGCGCCCTGGAGCCCGGTTCGAGCCCTTGAGACTACTAAAACCCCGCCGCCAACGAGGTGCAATAGCCCGCAGCGAACTGGAATTCATCTGGTGCGCTTCCGTAATGCGTGCGGGCTCTGCGGGGTTTACCCGAGGTGTCGCACAGCCTTCGGCTAGGGTCATGTGACATGCTTTAAAGATGTTGCCAAGCCCATCCGCACCAATCGATGACACTGTCGACGAAGTTATTGAAGTTTCGCGCTTCCTACCCGAATCGTTGCAATTTCTGGTGGTTGTCGCCGTTGGATTAACCATTGCCGCGATCCTCGCCTTCGTGATCAGCGGACTGACCCACCGCATTTTCCAACGCACCGGGCTCGGGGAGATCAACGTCAAGGGCGCGCGGATTCCGATATTCGGCACCTTCGCCTCGATCATCCTCAAAACCTCGATCCTTGCCTTCCAGCGGGAAGCCGAGGGCTACAAGTTCTGGCAGTTTGCGCTGCTGATCTGCCTGGTCTTCTTCCTCACCTGGCTGATTATCGTGCTGGTGAAGATCGTCGAAGAAGTGCTGCTGGCAAGAATACGAAGCCGCTTCGGCCCGGGCCGCCGGCTGGCCAAGGTGCAGACCCAGGTGGGACTGCTGCGCCGCGTGCTGATAGCGGTCTTGTGCATCATCGCGGTAGCCGCCGTGCTGCTGACAATCGAGCAGGTCAGGGCGTTGGGCGCAGGTATTCTTGCCTCAGCCGGCCTGGCCTCGGTAGTTGTTGGCCTGGCCGTGCAGTCCTCGCTGGCCAACGTGTTCGCCGGGCTGCAGATTGCCTTTACCGATTCGGTTCGCGTGGATGACATCGTGGTGGTGGAAGCCGAACGCGGCACGGTAGAGGAAATCACGCTGACCTATGTGGTGGTGCTCCTGATCGACGGTCGCCGCATGATCCTGCCCTCGACCTACTTCACCACCACGCCATTTGAGAACTGGTCGCGGCGCAGCACCGAAATCGACGGAAATATCACCCTGCAACTGAAGCTCAATGCACCGATCGATTACCTCCGTACCCGCACCACCGAATTGCTTGAATCCTCGGATTGGTGGGACGGCCGAACTAACAGCCTGCTTGTGACCGACACCTACGGCGGGTTGCAAACGGTGACCATTTATTTATCTTCCAGGGACCCGGGGGATCTGTGGAACCTGCGCAATATGCTGCGTGAGAAGCTCTTGAGCGAGCTGGTGCAGGGCTACCCGGAATGCCTGCCGGATCCGCGCACCATGCAAAATCCCAATATGTAGTGCGGGCTCCGGCTCAGAGGCGCAGCGCCGCCGGGCCGTAGTCGAGGTACTGCTGCTCGCGGGAGGTCGACTCGCGCAACGCCTGGATGAGCAGTTCGGCCTTGTCGATGAGGTCCTGGATCATCGTATCGTCGCGTTCGATCCAGATGAACTCGGGGACGGCCTGCACCGGGACGAAGTTATGGTGCTGTTCCCAGACGAATAAGGTCCGCTGCGCGCCGATGACATGCTGCTGCCAGAGCACCTGGCGCAGGTAGTTCTTCGGGATCTTCTTAAACGGCTTATTGGTGGTCTTGATTTCGGCGAGCACCGGAGAACCGTCCTCGTCGAATCCCAAGCCGTCGGGGGTTGCCAGGTGCAGCCTCGAATGCTGCGCATGGAATAGCTGGGAGGAGGGGAAGATGTTGAAGTTCTCCTGCACCCAGGCGGCGATCACCGGTTCGCGGCGCCGTCCGTGGTCGGTGTAGGTATTTCCGGAGAACCCCGAGCCATAGAGCTTGTCCCAGGCCGCATTGCGGATGGACTTCTCCGTGGATAGCTTGGCGACGTCGGTGGCGGTGATGCCCTGTGCCCGTGCCCGCAACCATTCGATGCGGTTGGTGGAATCTGCCAACACTCGTTGGAGGCATTCATGGTCAATCCGAGGCACGCTAGTCACCTGATCCATTGTTCCCCATAAAGGGCCCGAACGCGTGCAGCATCGCTGGCGACGGTGCGTGAGCCTAGTCGCTGACGTGGGCGATGGCCGCTAATAATTGCTGCAGTGTAGGGGTGTCGGTGCCCCGGAACTTCTCTTCGCCGTTGGTGAGCAAACGGATCACCGGTGTTGAAGCCACACCCATTTCCTGGCCGCGGCTGACCTGTTCGACGACATCGATCTCTTCGACGGCCAGCTGCGGAAGCAGCTTCGCGGCGCGCAGGACTACCTGCCGGGTCCGCACGCATGGGGCGCAGAAAGGCTGGGTATACAGTTCAAGCTTCATCGCCTTCGAGCCTACTGCGAAATGGCCCCGAATGCGGCGAGCTGGCTCCTACCGCGGGATGAGATCGCCCACCAAGAACTCCATCGGTGCTCCGAGGCATCAAGCGGGAGAACTTGGGAACATTGAAATATGCTTCAGAACTCGAAGGTTTCCAACCCACTTATTTCGGCCAGAGGGCTCACCCGCAGCTATGGCACCACGCACGCGCTGGACGGCATCGATGTTGCTCTGGGACTCGGGACCGCGGTGGCCATCATGGGCCCCTCGGGGTCGGGAAAGTCCACCTTGCTCCATGCTCTGGCCGGCATCGAACTGCCGGACTCAGGCACGGTGACACTCAACCTTCCCGGCCAGGGGCCAATACAGGTCGAGCAGCTCAAGGACGCCGCGCGCACCAAGCTGCGCCGCGAGGCGTTCGGATTCGTCTTTCAATCGGGTCTGCTGATTCCCGAGCTCACGGCCGAGGAAAACGTGGCCATGGCCCTGATGATCAATGGCGTGCCACGCGGCGCAGCAATCGCGCGCGCCGTGGACGCCTTGCAGCAATTGGGCCTCGCCGGAATGGAGCAACGCCGGATCGGCCAGCTCTCCGGCGGCCAATCCCAGCGCGTGGCGATCGCCCGGGCCCAGGTCACCGGGGCCAGCGTGGTCTTTGCCGATGAACCGACCGGTGCCCTGGATTCGGTCACCGGCACCGAGGTGCTGGACACCTTGCTGCGCTGCACCGTCGGGGCAGGGAAGACCCTGGTCATGGTCACCCATGACCGGCAGGTCGCCGCGCGTTGCGATCGCGTGCTAACGCTGCACGATGGAAAGATCACCGCAGATGATGCACTGGTTGAGGGGCACCGCTCATGAATATCCTGCATATGGCGTGGCTGCTGGGGCGGCCGACCAGCGCCAGCCGCACCCCGCAGCTGCTCACCGTAGGCGCCTATACGATGGTCAGCGCCATGGTGCTCATCGTGCTCGGCGGGGCCTGGTCCTTCACCAAACTGGACGGCGAAGCGCAAAGCTTCTATGTTCCGCTGGCGGCGTTCGCCTTGGTGCTGCTGATCGTTCCCTTGCTCGTGCTTGGTTCCTCGGCCGCGAAGCTTTCGGCGCGGGCCCAAGACCGGGCCCTCTCGTCCCTGCGACTGCTGGGGGCCACCGGATTCCAGGTGCGCGCCGTGGCGGTCACCCAGGCGGCGGTAACCGCGCTGGTCGGTGCCCTGGCCGGAGTGCTGCTGTATCTTGCGCTGGCTCCGGCCGTGGCGCTGGTCCCCTTCCAGGGCCAACCCATCGGCACGGGGATCTTCTTGCCGGCCGGTGCCGCGGCCTTGGCGGTCCTGGCCGTCGTGCTGCTTTCGGTGATCAGCGCGCTGGCCGGACTGCGCAAGCTGGTAATCACCCCGCTCGCCGTGGCGACCCGGCGTGTGGCTCCGGTGCCCAGCTGGCTGCGTGCGGTGATTACGGTGGGCAGCATCGTGGTGCTCTACTCGCTGTTCACCAATGTGGGTTTGCTTCCGGTGGATTTGGGCGTGCTGATCGCGATCATCATCGGTGGATTCGCGCTGGGCTTGCTGGCGCTGAACCTCATCGGACCGTGGCTGGTGGCCAAGGTGGGTAAATCGAAGCTGAACAAGGCAAACAATGCGGAGCAGCTGCTGGCGGCCCGGATGATCCTGGAATCTCCGGTGGCCGCCTGGCGCCAGGTCTCCGGAGTGGCCATGGCCTCCTTCGTGGCGGTGATCGGCGGCACCGGGGCGGCCATGTTCGGCTTCGGCGAAGCCCAGGCGACCGGAACCTGGGAAGACTATCTCGGCACGGATGTGCTCACCGGCGTGCTGGTGACCCTCGGCCTGGCACTGATTTGCGTGGCTATCTCCGCGGCGATCAGCCAGTGCGCCGGTACCTTGGACCGCGAAGAGCTGTATTCCGGGCTGGGCAAGCTGGGAATGGACCTGGCGGTGATCAACGCGGCCCGGGTGAAAAGCCTGATGATCCCGGCGCTCACCGTGGCGATCGGCTTCGCGGTGGCGTCCGTGGTGCTGGTGCTGCCATTCGCCTCGCTGGCGCTGCTGATGAAACCGCTGACGGTGGGCACGGTGCTGGTGGTGCTGGTGGCCGGGCTGCTGATGATCCGGGTGTCGCTTAACATTGCAGACCCCCGCCGGTTGTTGCCGGCTGGTTCACGTCGTGACTAATGAACCGGGAAAATGTTAGGTGCCGCTAAAGCGATTCTGCGCCGTGAGGCGTGGATTACATGTCCTTCGTGTTGCGTATTGAATCACAATCAGCGTAATGTTGCATGCGGTTCGCATAGGCTAACCTAAGTAACCGTTATCTCATGACAACTCGCAACGTCTGGATTATGACCCATGAACATTTCGCGCCGTGCTGGCCTGCTGGCCGCATCCTCCGCAATTTTGGCACTCGGCCTCAGCGCCTGTGGCTCAGCTTCTTCTACGGAACCAACCGCCTCGGCGACCGCAGAGACGAGTTACGCACCGGTGAGCATCGAGCACATCTACGGTGAAACCGAGATCACCAAGAAGCCAAGCAAGGTAGCCACCATTTCATGGGTCAACGCAGACGCGCTGCTGGCGCTGGGCACCGTTCCGGTGGGCATGGATATCGACGCCTATGGGCAGAACGCCAACAACTCGACCGACTGGAAGGACGCGAAGCTCGAAGAGCTGGGCGCTTCCATCGGCTCGGAGAAGGCTCCGACCCAGTACGACATCGCCGACGGCGTGAACTTCGACGAGATTGCCCGATCCAAGCCAGACGTGATCTTCGCCGCCTACTCGGGACTGACCCAGGAGCAGTACGACAAGCTCTCCAAGATCGCCCCGACCGTGGGACCGCTGAAGGCCAACTACCTCACCAGCTGGCAGGACACCACCGAAGCGGCCGGCGAACTGCTGGGCAAGAGCGAGCAAGCCGAGAAGCTGGTCTCGGATCTGGAAGGTGAACTGTCGGCGCAGGCGGAAAAGTTCCCGGCGCTGAAAGACGCGACCTTCGCTTCGGTAGACCTCTCCAGCCCGAAGACCATGTATGTCTACGCCACGGGGGACAACCGCCCGCGTTTCCTGACCTCGCTGGGCATGAAGCAGGCGGAGATCGTCACCAAGAACACCCCCAAGGACGCGTTCTTCTTCGAATGGTCCCCGGAGCGCGCTAACGAGTTGGATGCAGACGTCGTCTTTGCCTCGGCGCTCGCCGGGGACGACCTCGACGACGTGGTCAAGAGCAATAAGCTCTACGGCCAGCTTCCTGCGGCAGCGACCGATTCGGTAGCGATCCTCGGCGACGATCAGGCAGTTCTCTCGGTTTCGGCGGCATCCCCGCTGTCCATCGAATGGGCAATCGACAACGTGGTGCCCACCATCGCCAAGGCCGCAGAGAACGCGGCTAAGTAAGCCTCAAGAATTCACCGCCAAGTAGTGCAATTGCGCTTCCAGGGAGCTGCTAGCCGCGCCGGCCAGGCGCGGATCCAGGTCGGGGTAGACAAGATCCAGCAATTCCGCTGGCTCGGCGTCTGCCCCGGCCTTGCCGAGTTTGGCCAGGGCAACGCGGACCTGCTCCAGGCGAGACTCGCGGTGCTCCCGGTAGGCGGTCAGCAATTTATGCGAGCCAGCATGCTGCTCGCCATGGGCTGGGTGCAGCGGCATGTCTGCCAAGGCCGAAAGCCGTGCCAAGGAGTCCAGATAGTCGGCCAGCGTTCCATCGGGATGCTCAAGAATAGTGGTTCCGCGGCCGAGCACGGTATCTCCGGTGAACAACGCACCTTGCTGGCCTTCACGGACAAAGCACACCGAGTCCGAGGTGTGGCCCGGGGTGAAAAGCACGCGCAGGGTGGTTGCGCAGAATTCGAGCCGCTCGCCATCGACCAATGGTTCGGCGTTCCGGCAGAATTCCGCGAGCCGGGCCCGCACCGGTGCTCCGGTCAGCTCATGCAGCAGCGGGATCCCTCCGGAATGATCGCCATGGCGGTGCGTCAACAAAATCATTTGGACATCAAAGGCCGCCAACGCGTACAGATGCGCTGGCATGTCGGGCCCCGGATCCAGCACCAGGACTTCGGTGTCGTGGCTCAACTGCGTGGTCTGCGGGTCGAAGAGCAGATAGGTATTTGTCCCCTCCAAGGTCATTTCCGAGGGATTGTCCGCGCGCAGCACGGCAATACCGGGGGACAAAACGGTGGGAAAAGCAAGATGTTCCATGACAACGAGTGTAGGAAGCAATGACGGCCACCGAAAGCACCAAGCGCAGCAGCGCGCCGAAGATGAAGCTGGGACGTAAGATTGCCGCCTGCCTGGGCCTGCTGGCCGTGCTGGGGATTGCGGTGATCGCCTCGCTGATCTTTGGTGCGCGACCGGTTGCGCTGGGGACCCTCGCGGATTCTTTTACGAACTTTGACGACGGCGTCTCGGACCATGTGGTCGTGCACTCGCGCATTGCCCGGACGGTGGGAGGAATTGTTGTCGGCGCCGCCCTTGGACTCTCCGGTGCCGCCATGCAGGGGTTGACCCGCAACCCGTTGGCAGACTCCGGAATTCTTGGCTTGAATGCCGGCGCGGCCCTAGCGGTCGTTACGGGTATCGCCTTCTTTGGAATGACTTCCCTGACCGGCACCATGATCGCCGCCTTCCTCGGCGCCGCGGTGGTGATGGCCTTGGTGTATGTGGTGGCCAGCGTGGGTCGTGAAGGCGCCACGCCGATCAAGCTTGCCCTATCCGGCGCGGCCCTCTCGGTGGGATTCACCGCGGTGACCAGCGCGGTGCTGATGGTTTCAACCCTGGCCCTGGACGAGTTCCGCTTCTGGCAAATCGGCACGCTGGCGGCCCGGGGCGTGGAAACCTACCTGCTGGTCATCCCGGTCGTTGCCGTCGGTGCGTTGATCGTGCTGGGCACCGCGCGGGTCTCCAACGCGGTGGCCATGGGCGACGATTCGGCGACCGCGCTGGGCTTCCGGCTGGGACGGGCGCGAGTCCTCGGATCGGTGGGCATCGTCTTGCTGGTCGGAACCGCCACCGCGGTGGCCGGGCCCATTGCCTTTGTCGGGCTGATGATTCCGCATGCGGTGCGGCTGCTCGTCGGCTCGGACTACCGTTGGTTGATGCCGGCGAGCATCATCGCCGGGCCGATCCTGCTGCTGGTCGCGGACACCTTGGGGCGGGTGATCAATCCGCCGGGTGAAATCCAGGTCGGCGTGATGTGCGCAATTCTTGGAGCGCCACTGTTCATTATCATGATGCGCAGCGGCATGAAGTCGGTGACCCTGTAATGGCACCAGTACAAAGCGCGCTGCCCGCCCGGCGCAGGCAGCGAGTGCTCTCCAGCGTGCTCTGGCTGACGCTGGCTTTCGTCGCAGCCTCCGTGGCCTATATTTTCTGGGGCCGGGACAGGCTGCCCGCCGAAGAGATCTTCGCGGTCTTTTCCGGTGAAACGGTGCCCGGAACCAGCTTCATCCTGCTAGATGACCGGTTGCCGCGCATTGCGGTGGGCGCCCTTGCCGGGGCCGGGCTGGGAATTTCTGGTTCGCTCTTCCAGCGGTGGCTTGCCAATCCGCTGGCGAGCCCGGACGTGATCGGCGTGGGCTTCGGGGCGGCCACCGGCGCCATCGTGGCGCTGATCTACTTCGGCACCACCGGATGGCAGCTGAATGCCGCCGCGCTGGCCGGCGGCTTGGCCGTGGCGGCCCTGATCTACTGGCTGTCGGCTTCGGGCAAGCGAACCGGTTCCCGGCTCATCCTGGCCGGTCTGGCCATCGGTGCGATGCTGCAGGCAATCATCCAGTATCTGCTCACCCAGGCTCAGCTGAACACCGCCGGAGATGCGATGCGCTGGCTGACCGGGTCGCTCGCGCCGAGCACCTGGGAACGTGCCACGATCCTGCTGGTAAGCCTGGGAATCCTTGCGCTCTGCTTGCTTCCGATTGTGGTGCGGCAGCTGAAGCTGCTGGAGCTCGGCGATGATGCGGCCGCGGCGCTGGGCCTGAACGTGTCCCGGGCGCGCATCTTGCTGGTGTTCGTGGCCGTGGCATTTGGCGCCATCCCCATTGCGGTCACCGGACCGCTGTCATTTGTTGCGTTTCTCGCCGGCCCGATCACCGCCGCGCTGACTCGCGGGGCGATAAATATTTGGCTCGCCGGGCTGACCGGAGCGGTCATTGTGGTCGTTGCAAACTTTTTCGCCGCAAATCTGTTTTCGGATTTGTCGCTGCCGGTGGGCGTAATCACCGGTGCATTCGGCGCACCATTCCTGATTTGGGTGCTGGTGCGTTCCAACTCAACAGGAAGCGGGGGATAACCCATGGCCCAACTCCAGGCAACCGACCTGACCCTGGCCTATGACAAGGTCACCATCGTGGACGAGCTGTCCCTGGACATCCCCACCGGGCAGGTGAGCATCGTTGTCGGGGCCAACGGCTGCGGCAAGTCCACCTTGCTGCGGGCGCTGTCGCGTCTGATGCGCCCGGCCGGTGGCCAGGTGCTGCTCGACGGGCAGGATATCCACACGCGCCCGGCCAAGGAGGTGGCCCGGACGCTCGGGCTGCTTCCGCAGTCGCCCACCGCGCCGGACGGAATTACCGCTCGCGAGCTCATCAGCCGTGGCCGCTACCCGCATCAGGGGCTGTTCAAGCGCTTCGGCCCCGAAGACGAGGCGGCGGTCAACCGCGCCCTGGACCTGACCGGCACCATGGAGCTGGCGGACCGCGCGGTTGACGAGCTCTCCGGCGGACAGCGCCAACGCGTGTGGATCGCCATGGCCCTGGCCCAGGAGACAGAGCTGCTGCTGCTCGATGAGCCCACCACCTTCCTGGACGTAGCCCACCAGCTCGAAGTGCTGGACGTGATCAGCGAGCTGAACCGCACCCGTGGGATCACCGTGGTCATTGTGCTCCATGACCTGAACCTCGCCGCACGCTATGCCGATCACCTCGTGGCCCTGCGCGGGGGAAAGATCTACGCCGCCGGCCACCCCAACGACGTGGTGACCGAACGCACCGTCAAGGACGTGTTCGGCATGCCCAGCCGGGTGATCCCGGACCCGGTAGCCGGCACCCCGCTGGTGCTCCCGATCGGCCGCCACCGCGTGCTGCGCACCGAGAACGTGCTGGCCGCACAGGGGATCGTGCGCTCCGCCGAGAGTGCCCAGGCCCCTAAGCCGGCGGCGCAACCGCCGAAGCCTGCGCAAGCCGAGGCGGAACAGGAGACGCGGATGCGTCCGGGCTCCGAGCATCTGGCAACCCTGGCCTACCAGTGCAGCGTCTTGCGCACCCAGGATCTGGCGCCCTCCTTCCGGCGGATCACCATCGGCGGCGCCGACCTGGCGCACTTTGGAACGAACAGCCACCCGTTGGATATGCGGATCAAGCTGCTGCTGCCGCCTGCCGGCGGTTCGGCATTGACCCCGCAGATCGCGGCCCTGCGTCCACGGGCCCTATCCAGCCCGGCGGAGCAGGAGGGCTGGTACCGTCGCTGGCTGTCGATCGACCCGGCGACACGCGGATATATGCGCACCTACACGGTGCGCGCCTTCCGGGAGATGGGGCACCGCGACAACCTCGGGGATACCGCCGAGCTGGATATCGACTTTGTGATGCATGGCGAGGTTGTCGATGGCCGCCTGCGCGGCGGCCCGGCGACCGAATTCGCCGATCGGGCGCAGATCGGCGACGAACTGCTGCTGCTGGGGCCGAACCGGGCGTTGAGCGATGAAACCTACGGTGGAATCGAATTCCGTCCGGGAGGCGCCGGCCGCGTGGTGCTGGCCGGCGACGAGACCGCGGCCCCGGCAATTTGTGCGATTCTCGAGGCGCTGCCATCCAATGTGACCGGCCACGCCCTGATTGAGGTTCCGGAGACCACCGACATTCTGGGCGCTTCCACCCGCTCCGGAGTATCGGTGCAATGGCTGACGCGTGGCACCAGCGAGCATGGGGTGCTGCTTGCGGCGGCGGTACGCGACGTGGTGGCTATTCCGGCGGCCGGCGCGGTGCATACCGACGCGGATCCCGAAGACATTGACGTGGACGCGCAGATCCTGTGGGAAACCGGCGCCGCAGAATCCGCACCGTTCTATGCCTGGATTGCCGGCGAGGCGGGCATGGTCAAGGACCTGCGCCGCTATCTGGTGCGCGAGGCAGGCATTGACCGAAAGCAGGTGGCCTTCATGGGGTACTGGCGTCGCGGAAAGACCGAAAACTAGGCGAAGCAGTTAGAGATGAGGGCGGTTTCCCGGGACTTTTATCCTGCGGGAAACCGCCCTCTTTTGTGCTCAATGACCTTGGATTAGCACCGCGGACTGCCTGCTGCATCTGCAACGAGCAGCCCCAATATCCGGGTGAGCTCGCTGCGGTCCTCCGCACCGAGGCTCGCGAAGAATTCCTCGTGGCTTTGCTTGCGTTCGGCATGCAGAATTTGCAGCAGCTCGCTGCCCGACGCGGTCAGCGTGATCAAGCTGGCGCGGCGATCGGCGGGATCCGCGGTGCGTGTGGCTAGCTCCTTGGCGACCAGCTGGTCGATGACCTCGGTGGTGGAGCGCGGGGCAATGTGCAGCCTTTCGGCTAATTGCGAGTTGCGCATTCCCTCGGTTCCTTCGCGTCCCAGCAACATCAACGTTCGTACTTGATGCGGGGTGATGCCGTAGGGCGTGAGGGTATGGCGCCACTTGCCGCGAAGCAAACGCGAACTGCGGTTGAACAGGTCGACCAAGTCAGGGCCGGACTCTTGGGTAGGCATGGTTAAAGAATAGGGTGTTCTTCCCGACAAACTCAAGATGGAACCACATAGTGAGGTAACCTCTGTTATTCTGGTTTGTGAACACAGAGATAAATGGAGGTGCGCATGATTCCCATGGCAATGGGTGGCCCCGGCGGCGGGCGCCCGGGGGATGCAAAACAGGATAAGGAATGGCTGGCGGAGCATCCGGTCTCGCTGCACCGGGTGGCCGGGCTTTTTCGCCCGCACCTGAGAACCGTCATCGTGGTGATATTGCTGATCGTGGCCTCATCGCTGATTGGGCTGGCGCAACCATTTATCGTCCGTGAACTCATTGACGTGGCTATTCCCGAGCAGGACGTCAAGCTATTGCTGGCGCTGGCTGGCGGGCTGGTCCTCATTGCCTTGATCAACGCGGTGCTCGGCGTGATTCAAACGTGGCGAGCGACCCTGATGGGCCAGAAGGTGATGCATGGATTGCGCACCGGACTGTTCGCCCACCTGCAGAAGCAGTCCCTGGCCTTTTTCACCAATGCTCGCTCGGGGGAGGTGCAGTCTCGGCTGACCAATGACGTCGGCCAGATGCAGTCGGTGATCACCAACTCGGCGACTTCGATCGCTTCAAATCTGACCACCGTGGTGGCCACCGCTTGCGCGATGGTAGCCATTTCCTGGAAGTTGAGCCTGATCTCGCTGGTGGTCCTGCCGCCGGCCATCATCCTGGCCAGGCAAACCGCCAAGCTGCGGCGCAAGATCACCGGAGCGCGGCAGCGGGAAATGTCCACGCTCACCTCGATTATCGAAGAACGCTTGAGCATCTCCGGAGTTCGCCTGGCCAAGGTGATGGGTACCGGCACGCTCGACGCGGAGCAGTTCACCGACTCCAGTTCGAAGCTCATCGATCTGGAGATGCGTAGCGCTTTGGCCGGTCGCTGGCGCATGGCCGCGATGTCGATCATCTTCGCCGCGGTGCCGGCGGTGCTCTACATCGTGGCCGGGCTTCCTGTCACCGGGGAGGGCATGAGCATCGGCACCTTGGTGGCCTTTACCGGACTGCAGGCCGGGATCTTCCGCCCGGTGCTGGGGCTGATGAGCATCTCCATCCAGTGGGTCTCGGCGATGGCGCTATTCAGCCGAGTCTTTGAATACCTCGATGCCGATCAGGCGCTCCCGGTCCCGAAAAACCCGCGCCAGCTCGTGGCCAGCGAGGTGCGCGGAGAACTGGAACTCAAGGATGTGAGCTTCCGCTATCCCGGGGCGCGCACCGATACCTTGCGGGACCTCAACCTCAAGCTAGCGGCCGGTACGATGACTGCAGTCGTGGGCGCCACCGGTTCGGGCAAATCAACGCTGGGCTCATTGCTGCCGCGGCTCTTGGATCCGAGCTCTGGCAATGTCACCTTGGACGGCGTGGATCTTCGCGAGGTGAAGCCGCAAGAGATCGCCGCGGTGGTCTCCATGGTGGCGCAGGAAAGCTATCTGCTGCATACCAGTGTGCGCGAGAACCTGCTCTGGGCCGCACCGCACGCCAGCGAGGGAGAATTGTGGGCAGCCTTGGAGGCGGCGCAGATTGCGGAGCTGATTCGCGGGCTGCCCGAGGGGCTGGATACCCGCGTCGGGCAACGCGGCCACCGCTTCTCCGGCGGTGAACAGCAGCGGCTGGCGATCGCACGCACCATGCTGCGCAGACCCAAGGTCCTCGTCCTGGACGAGGCAACCAGTGCCCTCGATACGGTGACCGAGGCGCTGGTGCAGCAGGCCCTGGATCAATTGGCCTTTGGGCGCACCACGCTGCTGATTGCGCACCGGCTGAGCACGGTGATGCGCGCAGATCAGATCGTGGTGCTCGATGAGGGGCAGATTATTGAGGCCGGGAGCTTTGCGCAGCTGGTGGAGCTCGACGGTAAATTTGCCCGCCTAGTGAGCAATAGCGAGTTCGCCCAGCAGCCGGGCTAGTCGCATTGCGGCGTGGTTGGTGCGTGCGGTGCGATTGCGGCTAAAATTTTAGGCAACGCAGTATCCAGAGCGGCATGTTCCGCTGGCGTGAGCGAATCGAACAGCGTTTGGCGAATGAATTCAACGTGCTTCGGAGCCGCTTCGCGAATCGCCTGCCAGCCGAGTTCGGATAAGCCGATCTGGTGGCCGCGGCGATCCGAGGCATCTGAGCAGCGGGTAATCAGGGACTTGGCCTCCATGCGGCGCAAGAGGTGCGAGAGCCGGGAGCGGTCCCAGCGCAGCTCCTCGGCCATCTCGGCGGGGCGAAGCGAGGACTCTTCGGCTTCGGAGAGTACCGCGAGGACCGAGTATTCGCCGGACTGCATGGCGGAGTCCTGGGTGAGTTGACGATCCATGGCGCTGGGGAACTGCCAGAGGAACTCGCGAATGGTCCGCCAGAGGTCTTGCTCGCGGTCGTTGAGCCAGCGGGTATTTTCGGTTCCCATGTTTTCTATTCTCCTGAAGCGGTAAATGCTGCGGGGCACGCCAGCAAAGTTGTTGACACATCAATTATCTCGTGTAATGTAGTTTTTAGCAAGATTTGATGACGTGTCAACCATAAAGGTTGGGCGTACCACCACTTAGGGGAGCAAAAACATGCTGAAGATCGCTATCATTACCGGTTCCACCCGCCCAGGACGCAATAACGCTGGAGTGGCGCAGTGGGTGCTCGAGCAGGCGCAGCAGCGCAACGACGCAAGCTACGAGCTGGTGGACATCGCCGACTTCAACCTGCCGCTGCTGGACGAGGCCTTCCCGGCCGCGTACCAGAACTACCAGAACGAAGCCACGAAGAACTGGTCGGCAAAGATCGCCGAATTCGACGGCTACATCTTCATCACTCCGGAATACAACCACTCGATCGCACCGGCCCTGGCTAACGCACTGTCCTACCTGAACGCGGAATTCTCCAACAAGGCAGCCGGAATTGTCGGCTACGGCTCGGCCATGGGAGCGCGTGCGGTGGAACACCTGCGCGGCATTCTTTCCGAACTGCAGCTGGCCCACGTGCAGAAGACCGGCATGTTCTCGCTGTTCACCGACTTCGAAAACTTCTCCGTCTTCAAGCCGACCGAACAGTCCGCCGCCTCGGTCCAGCCGATGTTCGACCAGCTGATTTCTTGGACGACCGCCATGAACACCGTACGCGCCGGTGCCATGGCCAACGCCTAAGTTTTCATCAAGAGAACCGCGAGAAGCTGGCAGTCAAACTTTTCGCGGTTCTGCGCAAATGACTACTTTTAGCCAACCCAGCGAGTTAGCCTGAGAGCTAAGAGCCGCACAGGAACTACGCCAAAAGCTTCAAGGGGAGAAATGACCAAAGAATTTTCGACCAAGGGTGCCTACGTCACCGGAGGCGAATTCAGCCGGGATACCAATTACATCCAGGACCGCATCGTGGCAGATCCGCGCCCCGAAGCTTTTGCCGCTGGTGTGCCCAATAGCTCGATCGGCCACCCGCAGGCCGGACTCGGCGACGGGGCGCAGCTGTGGCCGGTGGAAGCCGGGCGCTACCGCCTCGTGGCCGCACGTGCCTGCCCCTGGGCCAACCGCACGCTGATTGTGCGCCGCCTCCTCGGCCTGGAGGACGCGATATCGGTCGGCCTGCCCGGCCCAACCCATGACTCGCGCAGCTGGACCTTCGATCTGGACGCTGGCGGCAAGGACCCGGTGCTGGGTACCGAGCGTGTGCAGGAAAACTACTTCAAGCGATTCGCGGACTACCCGCGCGGCATCACCGTCCCGGCAATCGTGGATATTCCCACCGGTGCAGTGGTGACCAACGACTACCCGCAAATCACCTGGGACATGTCGACGCAATGGAAGGAATTCCACCGCGAAGGCGCGCCGAATCTGCTGCCCGAAGATCAGCTTGAACAGATGCTGCCCCTGATCAAGCGCATCTTCACCGAGGTGAATAACGGCGTCTACCGCGCCGGATTCGCCGGCGACCAGCAGGCCTACAACGATGCCTATGACCGGCTCTTTGACGCGCTGGACTATCTCGAAGAGCGTCTAGCAACCCGCCGCTTCCTCATGGGCGACCACATCACCGAGGCCGATGTGCGCCTGTTCACCACGCTGGCCCGCTTCGACCCGGTCTACCACGGTCACTTCAAGACCAACCGCAACAAGCTGATCGACATGCCTAACTTGTGGGGCTACGCCCGCGACCTGTTCCAGACCCCAGGGTTTGGCGATACCACCGACTTTGAGCAGATCAAGGCGCACTACTACGTGGTTCACGAAGACATCAACCCCACCGGGATCGTGCCGAAGGGGCCGGAGCTGAGCAACTGGCTCGAAGCCCACGGGCGCGAAGAGCTGGCGGATTCCGGACCGTTCCTCGACGGTACCGCACCGGGCGAGGTGCGCGCCGAAGAGCGTGTGGCCGCGGGGCATAACCCGATGTATCCGGCCTGAATGAATCGAAGGCAAACCCGCTGAACCGACGCATCGAGAGGTCCTGGCAATGTCCCGGCGAGAACTCACGGAGTTTTCACCGGGTCATTGCCCGTTAAAAAACGAACATGGCACACCTGGTCATCTGCACTTGTGGGGTGGACATGGCAGGATTATTCATATGACGATCATTGCGGCAGCTGACGGTTCTGCACTCGGTAACCCAGGACCTGCCGGTTGGGCCTGGTATATCGACCACGAAAACTGGGGAGCCGGGGGCTGGGACCACGGAACCAACAACATGGGCGAGCTTCAAGCCGTGCTCGAGCTCTTCCGCGCCACGGCCAAAGAACCCGAAACCGAACTGAAAATCCTGTGCGATTCCCAGTACGCCATCAACTGCATCACCAAGTGGATGCCGGGATGGAAGAAAAAGGGCTGGAAGAAGTCCGACGGCAAGCCGGTGCTCAACCAGGACATTCTGCGAGAACTAGACGCGGTGATCGTTGGACGCAAATACACCTTTGAATGGGTCAAGGGCCATGCCGGCCACGAACTCAACGAGGAAGCCGATGACCGGGCCCGAGCCGCCGCCACCGCACATCAAAGCGGGAAGGACCCGGACGCCGGGCCCGGCTATACCGGCTCCTCGGGCACGATTGCTGGCAACGAACCGGGCCAAGCCCCGCCTCCGGTGGTTGAGGCCGCCGCCGAACCAGCCGTGGACGTGGCAAGCACCGTCTTCGAATTGGAGCAGGGTCTGCTCGACGCGCAGGTGCGCGCGAACTTCACCGAGGTCAGCGATTTTCTGCACCCGAGCTACCAGGAAGTCTGCCGTGACGGTTCGCTGCTGGATGTCTCCACCGTGCGCTCGATCCTCGACGCCGGCGGCGCGCTTCCGGCCACCGGTCCGGTGCAGCTGCTCACCGCGCGTCCGCTGGATTCCAAGCTGGTGCTGATCGCCTATCGGATGAGTCCGGAAGGCTCGCAGGTTTTGGTCTGCTCCTCATGGTGGCAGCAGACGGATCGGGGCTGGAAATTGCGTTTCCGCCAGGAAACAATCGAGAGCCGCGCTTAGCTTTTTCCCCTTTCGCACTAGTGTTAGTTGACAAGCAGCAAGCACTTTAAGGATTTTCATGGATTCGGTCATTACAGAAGATTTCGCGCCCCTCGCCGAAGCGCTTGACGCCCGAGCGGCGGAAGAAGAGGGCTATTCGGCCCAGCTCGCGATTTATCACCGCGGGCAGCTGGTGCTCAGCCACGCGGTCGGCGAGCATCTCGCCGGCGACGCGGTGACCTGCGTCTTCTCCTGCACCAAGGGCCTGGGTGCGCTGGTCATCGCGATGCTGATTCAGGACGGCTTGCTCGATCCGGCCAAGCCGATCGGAACCTACTGGCCCGAATTCGCCAGCGGCGGCAAACAGCGCCTGACCCTGGGCGAAGTACTCAGCCACCAAGCCGGCGTGCTCGGCGTCCCCGGGGGAGTTCCAAGCGAGGTTCTGCTCAACTCGGCCGAATACGCCAAGGTGCTGGCCTCCATGCCGAGCATCTGGCCGCAGGGACAGAATATCGTCGGCTACCACGCCATCACCATGGGTGTACTCATGGAAGAACTGGTACGCCGGGTCACCGGCCAGGAACTCAAAGAAGTCTACGAACAGCGCATCCGCAAGCCGCTGGGAGTCGACGCCTTCATCGGCCACGGCGCAGAACTCGAACCGCGCTACCGCGACGTGCTGCCCGCGCTGGATGAAGCACCTGCCTTCATGGACCCGTTCTCGCCGTCCGGGCTCTCGGTCAACTCCACCTCGGGCTTCGCCCTGGAATCCGGACCGGTGTACAACTGGCACGAACTGGCGAACTCGCCACAGGTCCGGCAGCTGGGGCCTGCCTCCATGGGCGCGGTGGCCAACGCCCAGGCGCTCGCCGGGATCTACGCCGCGTCCTTCGGCGCGGTGCCGGAGCTCGGCGCCACCGAGGGGCTGCTCAGCGCAGATACCTGGGCCGAGGTTTCCACCGAACTCGTCTACGGACCGGACCGCACCAACGGTCAGTTGCAGGCCTTCGCCGTCGGTTTCATGAAACCCACCGCGCGCAAGGACTACGGCTCGATCTTCGCCTATGGGCATGACGGGGCGAATTCGTCGCTGGCCTTCGCCGACCCGGCCTACCAGCTGGGCTTCGGCTACATCCCTTCGCGCAATGAAGGAGAAAAGGATATCTCGACCGGCGTGCGCCTGAGCCAGCTGGCCCGCCAGCTCATCTTGGCCAAGGGAGCGAAATGAAATTCCTTGCATTAGGGGATTCCTTCACCGAAGGTGTCGGAGATATCAGCATGGTGCGCCCTAACCGGGTGCGCGGTTGGGCCGACCGGGTGGCCGAGGTGCTGGGCACCCAGGGCGACTGGGAATACGCGAACCTTGCCATTCGCGGCAAGAAGATCTCCCAGGTCATCAACCAGCAGCTCGACGCCGGGCTGGCGTTGGAACCCGACCTGGTGACCATCTATGCAGGGGGCAACGACATTCTGCGCCCCAGCGCCGATCTGGACGCGCTCATGCGCGGTTATGACGGGATGGTCCGCCGATTTGCCGAGTCCGGCAGCACCGTGGTGCTGTTCACCGGGTTCGACACCGTGGATTCCCCGCTATTCAACAAGACCCGTCCGCGGACCGCCATCTACAACGAGAAGATCCGCGAAATCGCTGACACCCATGGTGCGCTGGTGGCCGACTACTGGCGCTGGCGGGAATTCTCGGACCTGCGCTACTGGGCGGGGGACCGGCTGCATATGAACGAATTCGGCCACGCATTGATGGCGCGAAAGGTGCTCGAACTGCTCGGCAGGCACGGCATCGTTGAGCCCGAATGGGCCGGGCAGATCAATCTTCCGGGGTTGCCGCAGCTGCCGGTCAACTCCCGGGGCGAGAGATTACGCGAGGATATGGGCTGGGTGAAGGAGCATTTGGGACCCTGGATCAAGCGCCGGCTGACGGGCACGTCCTCGGGAGACTCCTTGCCAGCGAGATATCCCGCCTATGTAAAACTCGCTCAAGGCTCCAGTGCAAGTTAATTTGTGAATCGAACCGAGCCGCCGGTCTTGGATAGAAGCATGCGGTGCAGGTAAGATGGTGATGTGTTTTGGATCATCAGATCCACGGCACAGCCTTCGACGGATGGCGGGAGAGACCCGTTCACACCATGGATGGGCGCCGTAGGAGCAATTCCTCCCCAGGAAACTCTCAGGCCCCCGTACCGCCATCACGAGGCAACTCTGGAAAGAAACCGGCCCGTTCCGGTTCACCGAAGGTGCAAGCGCCCGGCTTTGTAGGTCGGATGCGTAAAACTCTCAGGTTATGCAACAGGGATGGGGAGGGACAGAGACCTTCCTTTGGCATGCGCCAAGACAGATCCCCCTGGAGATAACTGCACCATGACTATTACGCAGACCTCGGCATCAACGAGTAGCGAATTCGTGTCCCGCCACATTGGCCCACGTCCGGCCGATGCAAACCACATGCTCCAGACGCTGGGTTACTCCAGCCTCGACGAGCTGATCGACACCGCAGTTCCGGCCGACATCCGCCAGGGTGCGGCATTGGATCTTCCTGCTGCCCTGAGCGAAACCGAAGCGTTGGCTCACCTGCGCAACCTGGCATCCAAGAACGTGATGAAGACCCAGATGATCGGCCAGGGCTTCTACGACACCTTCACGCCAGCGGTGATTCGCCGCAACATCGTGGAAAACCCGGCCTGGTACACCGCCTACACCCCGTACCAGCCAGAAATCTCCCAGGGCCGCCTCGAAGCGCTGCTGAACTTCCAGACCATGGTCATGGACCTGACCGGCCTGCCCATCGCCAACGCCTCGATGCTCGATGAGTCCTCATCGGCGGCCGAAGCCGTGCTGATGATGCGCCGTTCGAATAAGAAGAAGGCCAGCGGCAAGACCGTGCTGGACTCGAACATCTTCCCGCAGACCATCAAGGTCATCGAAGGCCGCGCCGACGCGCTCGGCTTCGAAATCGAAGTTGTTGACCTCTCCCAGGGTCTGCCGGAAGGCGACATCTCGGGTATCGTGCTCCAGCAGCCGGGCAACGACGGCTCGATTGCCGACCACAAGCAGATCATCGCCGCCGCCAAGGACGCCGGCGCGATGGTCACTGTCATCGCCGACCTGCTCTCGCTGACCATGATCACCCCTCCCGGTGAACAGGGCGCGGATATCGCAGTGGGCAACACCCAGCGCTTCGGGGTGCCGCTGTTCTTCGGCGGACCGCACGCTGCCTACCTCGCCGTCGGCGCGGGCCTGCAGCGCTCGATGCCCGGGCGCCTGGTCGGTGTCTCCACCGATGACGCCGGCACCCCCGCCTACCGCCTGGCACTGCAGACTCGCGAGCAGCACATCCGCCGCGAGAAGGCCACCTCCAACATCTGCACCGCACAGGCGCTGCTGGCCATTTGCGCCTCGATGTATGGCGTCTACCACGGCCCGGCGGGCCTGAAGCAGATCGCGACCCGGGCGCACAACCACGCTCGCGTCATCGCCAGCTCGCTGGTTTCCGGCGGCTTCACCCTGGCGTCCGACTCCTTCTTCGACACCGTTGTGGTCAACGTCGAGAACGCGGAAGCGGTCATCGCCAAGGCGGCCGAAGCCGGCATCAACCTGCGCAAGGTTTCCGAAACCCAGGTGGGCATCTCCACCGATGAGGCAACCACCGCGGATATCGTGCGCACCCTGGTCGAGGTCTTCGGCGTTGAGCTGTCCGTACCGGAGGGCTTCGAGATCCCCGAGGCGCAGGTGCGCACCAGCGCCTACATGACCCACCCGATCTTCAACACCATCTCCTCCGAGACCCAGATGATGCGCTACCTGCGTCGCCTCTCGGACCGCGACCTGGCGTTGGACCGCACCATGATCCCACTGGGCTCATGCACCATGAAGCTGAACTCGGCCGCCGAGATGGAATCCATCACCTGGCCGGAGTTCGCCACGATCCACCCCTACGTTCCCGCCGAGCAGTCCATCGGCTGGCGCGAACTGATCACCGACCTTGAAGGCCGGTTGACCGCCATCACCGGTTACGCCGGCATCTCGATCCAGCCCAACGCCGGCTCGCAGGGCGAATACTCCGGGTTGCTTGCCATCTCCGGCTACCACGCCTCGCGCGGCGAATCCCAGCGCAACGTCTGCCTGATCCCGGCTTCGGCCCACGGCACCAACGCGGCTTCGGCCGTGCTGGCAGGGATGAAGGTCGTCGTGGTGAAGACCGCAGCGGACGGCACCATCGACGCAAACGACCTGGATGCCAAGATCGAGGCCAACAAGGACGTCTTGTCGGCCATCATGATCACCTACCCATCCACCCACGGGGTCTACGACGCCGACGTGCGCGAGGTCTGTGACAAGATCCACGCCGCGGGCGGCCAGGTCTACATCGACGGCGCGAACATGAACGCCCTGGTGGGCCTCGCGCAGCCGGGCCAGTTCGGCGGCGACGTCAGCCACCTGAACCTGCACAAGACCTTCTGCATCCCGCACGGCGGTGGCGGACCGGGTGTCGGCCCGGTCGCTGTCGCCGAGCACCTGGTGCCATTCCTGCCCGGCGACGCTTCGGGCAGCTACACCGAACGCGACGGTGTGCCGGTAGTGTCCACCGCTTTCGGCTCCGCCGGCGTGCTGCCGATCTCCTGGGCCTACATCGCGATGATGGGTGGCGACGGGCTGACCGAAGCAACCAAGACCGCGATCCTGAACGCAAACTACATCGCCAAGCGCCTGAACGAGTACTTCCCGATCCTGTTCACCGGCAACAAGTCCCTGGTGGCCCACGAGTGCATCCTGGACCTCCGCGAACTGACCGCGAAAACCGGTGTGACCGCAGAAGACGTGGCCAAGCGCCTGATCGACTTCGGATTCCACGCACCAACGCTGTCCTTCCCGGTCTCCGGCACCCTGATGGTGGAGCCAACCGAGTCCGAGGACCTGGCGGAAATCGAACGCTTCATCGAAGCGATGATCACCATCCACCAGGAAATGCAGGAAGTGCTGTCCGGGGTCTACACCATCGAAGAGTCGCCGCTGCGCAACGCACCGCACAGCGCCACCGCGCTGATCTCCAGCAATTGGGACCGCAAGTACAGCGTCGAGCAGGCCGCCTTCCCGGTAGCCAGCCTCAAGCGGGACAAGTACTTCCCGGCCACCGGGCGCATCGACGGCGCAGCCGGTGACCGAAACCTGATCTGCTCCTGCCCAGCTCCTGAAGCCTTCGAAGACTAGGACATCGCGATGACTGAGACAAGCACCGATATCAAGCACACCGCGCTGCACGGCAAGCATGCCGAGCTTGGCGCTTCGTTCACCGACTTCGGCGGCTGGGATATGCCGCTGAAGTATGGTTCGGAACTTGCCGAGCACAAGGCCGTGCGTTCCACCGCGGGCCTGTTCGACCTGTCCCACATGGGCGAGGTATGGCTCACCGGTCCCCAGGCCGGCGAGGCGTTGAACACCGCGCTGGCCGGCAACCTGTCCATCATGAAGGTCGGCAAGGCGAAGTACTCGCTGATCCTCAACGAAGCGGGCAAGATCCTTGACGACTTGATCGTCTACCGCCTCGGCGAAGAGCGCTTCCTGGTCGTGCCAAACGCCGGCAACGCGCCGGTTGTGGCGGCCGCACTGGCCGAGCGCGCAGCAGGTTTCGACGTCGTGGTGGATGACGCCTCGGCACGCACCTCGCTGATCGCCGTACAGGGCCCGAACGCCGAGGCGATCGTGGCATCGCTGGCGGCCGATGAGCAGACCGCAGCCGCGGTGCAGGAACTGAAGTACTACGCGGCCATCGAAGTGGTTCTCGGCGGAATCGACGTGCTGCTGGCCCGCACCGGGTACACCGGCGAAGACGGCTTCGAGCTGATCATCGCCAACGAAGACGCCGCCGCCATCTGGGACAAGACCGTCGCAGCCGGCACCGGCCACGAACTGGTCCCTTGCGGGCTGGCTTCGCGTGACTCCCTGCGTCTGGAAGCCGGCATGCCGCTCTACGGCAACGAGCTTTCCGTCGAGCGCACCCCCTTTGACGCCGGCTTCGCACCGGTGGTGTCCTTCAAGAAGACCGAGAACTTTGTCGGTCGCGAAGCGCTGGAGGCACTGCGCGGACAGACACCGCCACGCAAGCTGGTGGGCCTGAAAGGTCTGGGCAAGCGCGCCGGCCGAGGCGGGTACGCCATCGTCAAGGATGGGGCGACCATAGGTGAGATCACCTCCGGCCAGCCATCGCCGACCTTGGGCTACCCGGTAGCACTAGGCTACGTGGATGTTGCATTTAGTGAAGTGGGAACCGAGCTAGATGTCGACCTTCGTGGCAAGACATTGCCATTTGTGGTCGTAGAACTGCCGTTCTACACCCGAGCAAAGTAACGTTTAACCTAAGCGGGCGTTCGTAAGACGCCCACCATTTCCCTTGGGAGAGGAATTATCGTGAGTAAAGTTCTTTCATCGTTGCGCTACTCGGCCGAGCACGAGTGGATCGATGCAGCATCGCCAGCCAAGATCGGTATCACACAGATCGCCGCCGACGCTCTGGGCGATGTGGTCTACGTTGACCTGCCAGAAGTTGGCGACACCGTCACCGCGGGCGAGACCTGTGGCGAAGTCGAGTCCACGAAGTCGGTTTCCGACCTGTACTCGCCAGTGACCGGCACCATCGTCGAGATCAACCAGGAAGCTGCAGACAATCCTGCAATCCTGAACGAAGATCCATACGGCAACGGCTGGCTGTTCACCGTTGAAGTTGAGTCCGAAGGTCCGCTGCTTTCGGCAGCAGACTACGCCAGCGCGAACGGTGGAAACGTCGAGTAATGAGCAACAAGACTTTTGAATCCCTAGCCCCTGCATCATTGACTCAGTCCCTGGCGCAGCTCGATCCTGAGGTTGCCCAGCGGATCGATGCCGAGCTCGCTCGTCAGCAGCGTGGTCTGGAGATGATCGCTTCGGAGAACCATACCGCGCAGGCTGTGATGCAGGCGCAGGGTTCGGTGCTGACCAACAAGTACGCCGAAGGCTACCCGGGCCGCCGTTATTACGGTGGTTGCGAAGAGGTTGACGTTATCGAGACGTTGGCGATTGAGCGTTTGAAGGCTCTGTTCGGTGCGGAGTATGCCAATGTGCAGCCGCATTCCGGTGCGCAGGCCAATGCGTCGGTGTTCCACGCGCTGGTGCGCCCGGGCGATACGGTCATGGGTCTGAACTTGGCTCATGGTGGTCACCTGACCCACGGGATGAAGATCAACTTCTCGGGTCGTCTCTTTAACATCGTTCC
>NZ_PCPS01000012.1 GCF_002975405.1 Arthrobacter sp. MYb229
GCCGGAGTTGGTGACGGTGAATCCGAATCTCACGGTGATGATGATCGGTGAGCGCTGCGCCGAACTGATCCGCGGCAGCTGATCCGCGGCAATCGGGGGTGCCGCCGGATGCCCGGCGGCACCCCCGCTTCAAGTTGTGCCACCATTGCCAACGGCCAATTGATCGTTGGCCTTGCGGCCGCTAAACCGCTTGGATCTCCGGCGCACGCTTGGTCGCCGTGATCACCCCACGCGGAATATCGCGGCGCCCGACGTCGATCAGCCCGCTGCGCTCCTTCATCTTGGCCAATTAATCGAGTGTGGCTTGCCTGGCGGAGCCCGGCTCGGAGACGGTCAGCTGGATTTCGGCGTTGCCGTAGAAGGCCATGTTCGCCCCGAATCCGTGGTGCATCATCTTGCCTACTCAGCGGCCGATATTTTCCAGGCCTTCGCCAACCAACGCTAGGGGCGTGCGCGAGCGCGCGGCGAGAAGAACCTAAACTTGAAGGCATGACTGCAACACTGGTGGCCAAGGACCTTGCCGGGGGCCACGCCGATCGAACCCTCTTCTCCAATCTCAGCTTCACGCTCTCCCCCGGAGAGGTCTATGGCATCGTGGGCGCCAACGGCGCCGGCAAGACGACCTTGCTGCGGCTGCTGGCGGGGGTCGACGAGCCGATGGGCGGGAGCGTATCCACCGCCCCGGACGGCGCGTTCATCGGCTGGATGCCGCAGGAGCACGAGCGGATCGCCGGCGAATCCATCGCCGCGTACCTGGCCCGCCGCACCGGCTGCGCGCAGGCCACCGCCGCCATGGAAGCCACCGCCGAGGCGCTGGGCTCCGGGGATCCCGGGGCCGATGACGCCTATGCGGTGGCCTTCGAGCACTGGATGGCCTCCGGGGCCATGGACCTGGAGGACCGCGCCCCGGGCGTGCTGGCGGAGCTCGGCTTCGAGCTGCCCATCGACTCGCTGATGACCGCGCTGTCCGGCGGGCAGGTGGCGCGCATCGCGTTGGCCGCCCTGCTGCTCTCCCGCTTCGATCTGGTGCTGCTCGACGAACCCACCAACGATCTGGACCTGGCCGGACTGCAGCGTCTGGAAAGCTTTATCACCTCGCTGCGCGCGGGCGTCGTGCTGGTCTCCCACGACCGAGAATTCCTGGCCCGCTGCACCACCGGCATCGTGGAGCTGGATCTGGCGCAGAACCAGGTCGCGGTCTACGAGGGCGGCTACGACTCCTATCGGGAGGAACGCGAGATCAACCGCCGCCATGCCCGCGAGGCCTACGAGGAGTTCGCCGGCAAGAAGGCCGATCTGGTCTCCCGTGCCCGCACCCAGCGCGAATGGTCCTCCCAGGGGGTGCGCAACGCGATGAAGAAGAACCCGGATAACGACAAGCTGCGCCGCAAGGCCTCCAACGAGTCCTCCGAGAAGCAGGCGCAGAAGGTGCGGCAGATGGAATCGCGGATCAAGCGTCTGGAAGAGGTGGCCGAACCGCGCAAGGAATGGGTGCTGCAGTTCGAGATCGCCGCGGCCGAGCGTTCCTCATCCGTGGTCTCCACGCTCAACGAGGTCGCCTTGGAGCGCGGGCATTTCAGCTTCGGCCCGCTGTCCATCCAGCTGAACGCCGGGGAGAAGATCGGCATCACCGGACCCAATGGCGCGGGGAAGTCCACGCTGCTGAACCTGTTGCTGGGCAAGCTGTCCCCGGATTCGGGCACCGCAACGCTGGGCACCTCGGTAGCCATCGGCGAGATCGACCAGGCGCGCAGCTACCTGCCCGAAGAGCTGCCCCTGGGCACCGCCTTCGAAAACGCCCTGCCGGAGATGACCTCGGCCGATGCACGCACCCTGCTGGCGAAATTCGGGTTGAAGGCCAACCATTCGGCCGCCCTGGTCGGTGCGCTCTCCCCCGGGGAACGCACCCGCGCTGGCTTGGCGCTGCTGCAGGCGCGCGGGGTGAATCTGCTGGTGCTCGACGAGCCCACCAACCACCTCGATTTGCCGGCCATCGAACAGCTCGAAGAGGCGCTGGAAAGCTACGAAGGCGCGCTGCTGCTCGTCACCCACGATCGGCGGATGCTGGAAAATGTGCGTCTCGACGCGCGCTGGGAAATCTCGGACGGCCAGCTCACCGTGCGCCACTGACCGGGCGCGGTCCTCTTGCCAAGGACTTGGACGGCAAATACGATCGAAACAATTTGAAATTCTGCCCGCCGGACAGTCAGTTCACAGATATTCAACGTAAGCTTTTAAATATGGGAGCCGAGTTTTTCAGTTCTTTCGACTGTGAAGTCGACGCCTATACCCCAAGGATATTTACATGAGTAGCAGTTCAGTCATGGAATCCACCGCACCTTCCGTCAAACCCGGTGATCCGAAAAGCTTCTTCCACGTGAAGAAGCTCGTCGCCGATGCCGGTTTGGTCCAGCGCCGCCGCGGCCACTACCTCGGCGTGGCGATCGTCTTAACCGTCCTGCTGGGCGGCACGATTGCCGGATTCGTCCTGCTGGGAGACAGTTGGTTCCAGCTGCTTATGGCCGGCGCCTTGGGCCTCTTGCTGACCCAATTCGCCTTCCTCGCCCACGAAGCGGCGCACCGCCAGATCCTGACTTCGTCAAAGGGCAATGACAAGCTGGGCCAGTTCCTGGCCAACATTGTGGTCGGCATCAGCTACCAGTGGTGGATGAACAAGCACAATAAGCACCACGCCACACCGAACACCATCGGCAAGGACCCGGATATCGAGTGGGACACCATCTCGTTCCAGACCGAAGATGCCAAGCGCCAGCGTGGTGTGCTCAAGTGGATCACCGAGCGTCAGGGATACCTGTTTTTCCCGCTGCTGACCATGGAAGGCCTCAACCTTCACATGCTCTCGATCAAGTACCTGTTCCGCGCGAACCGGGTGAAAAACCGCAAACGTGAAATGTTCTCCATCGCGCTGCGCATCGTGATCTACCTGGCCGCGATCTTCTACTTCCTGCCAATCGGCATGGCCTTCGCCTTCATCGGCGTACAGCTGGCAGTCTTCGGCGTCTACATGGGTGCGTCTTTCGCACCGAATCACAAGGGCATGCCCATGATTCCGCAGACCGCACGCATCGACTTCTTCTCCCGGCAGGTTCTGACCGGGCGTAACATCATGGCGAAGTCCACCTGGGGCAACCGCATCCTGTCGCATGTCTATGGCGGGCTGAACTACCAGGTGGAGCACCACCTGTTCCCGTCGATGCCACGCGCCAACCTGGCTGCCGTGTCCAAGATCGTACGCCAGTACTGCGAGGACCACCAGGTTCCGTACACCATCGCCACCGTGCGTGAGTCCTACTCCCAGGTCATCACCTACCTGAACAAGGTTGGCCTGTCGGCCCGCGACCCATTCGATTGCCCGATGGTCACCGGTTTCCGAACCATCTAGTTTTCCCGCACCACGCAAAGCCTCAGGGGAGGATCCATTTCGGATCCTCCCCTGAGGCTTTTTTGCCGCCGCTTGGGCCCTTGGCTACTCACCGCGTTTCAGCGTGCCGACCTCCGCGTTATCCGCGTCCAGGACGAGCATGGTATCGCCCGAGACCTGGGCGGCCACCGCGGAAGCCAACCACGGGTCGATTCCCGGGCAGTACATCTTGGTGCTGCTCAGCTGCTCGAAGCGGATCTCGCCGTCGGCCTCGCTCCATTGCCCGGCGATCCGATTGCAGCCATCGTTGCCCGACACCTTTCCATCCTCGGCCAGCTCGAGCCACGGACTGCCCTGCGCCTTCTCGCCCCAGAGCCCGGCGGGGTCCGCGCCCGCCCCGGAGCTACCGGCGCAGGAGGCAAGGCTCACCGCAAGGAGCGGCATCACTAGAACTGCTAGAAATCGCTTCATAGTCCCAGCGTAGAACGAGGCGGGCGGCGATCCAACGAAGTAGCAATAATTCGTGGCCCGCACCCGGCACACCCCGATGGATTGCCCAGCTTGGCCGGCTGCGCCCGGGGCGCAAGGACTTCTTCGCCCGTTCTTTCGGCCCCCTTTCGCCCTTGGCCAGAAGCGCGCAGACTAAGAGGATGGGTACCGAAGCAGCGCCGATGTTCGCCGATCGCCACGATGCCGGCAGGCAGCTGGGAGTTCGGCTAGCCAGCAACCTGCCGCCGGCAAATTACTTGGTCGCCGGCTTGCTGCGCGGAGGAGTGCCGATCGCCGCCGAGGTCGCCGAGGCGTTAGGTGCCCCGGTGGCCGCGATGACGGTGCGCAAATTGGGGGTTCCGGGCTTTGCCGAGACGGCCTTCGGCGCGCTGGCCAGCTATCGCGGGAGCCTCGCGACCTACCTCAACCCCGCGATCCATGCCCAGGTGCTCGCCGACTTCGGACGGTCCACGGTGGAGAAGGTGGAAGGCCGCGCCCGCACCGAGGCCGACCGTCTGGCCCGGGTCTTCGCCGACTACGCTCCCCCGCTAGCGGGAGCCACCCTCGTCCTATGCGACGACGGGCTGGCCACCGGGGCCACGATGAAGGCGGCCCTGCTGCTCGCCCACCGGCTCGGCGCCCACCGGCTGATCGCCGCCGTGCCGGTGGCCCCGGCAACGTCGCCCGAGGAATTGGCCGAATTCTGTGATGCGTACTTCGCGTTGCACCTCCCGCAGCATTTTGGCGCCGTGGGCCGGTTCTACGACCGATTCGATGCCACCAGCGAGCAGCAAGCGCTCGCCCTCCTGCGCGCAACAAGTTGAGCACGCACGACAGCTGCCATCACCCGACCCGGGGTGATCGAGGCCTCCACAAAGTTGAACTTCAGCAGCAAGTCGATGAAGCCGGCAGCAGCGCTTTCGAGCGATCGCTTAGGCGATCGAGATCAGGTCCCGGTGCCCTTTGCGCTGATCGATAATGGCGACAAACATGGTGATCAGCACCAGCAGCGCGATGGCTACGAAGGAGAAGCTCATCGCGTTGGTCCAGCCGGAAAGATGGTTCACACCGTAGAAGATCGCGGTGATCATTGCGAGGCCCACGGCGGTGCCGACACGCTGCGAGGTCTGCATGAGCCCTCCGGCGCTGCCGGAGTTTTCCACGGGTACTTCCATCAGCGTCAAGGTCTGGTTCGGGGAAATAATGAATCCCTGCGCGATGCCGATGAAGGCCAGCGAGAGCATCATCCACCAGATGTTGAGCAGACCCCGTGCTTCGAGCTCCACCACCATAATCGTGGCCAGCAGGCCGAACAACGCGCTGCCGGCGCCGAAGACGATCAGCTTGCGTCCGACACTCATCACGTAGTTTCCCGCCAGCTGGGAACTGACTGCCGAGAGCAAGGCCGCCGGCAGGCAGATCAGCCCCGCCTGCAGGGCGCTGAAGTCCAGCGCGCTTTGCACATAGATGGCCACCAGAACCCAGACGCTGCTGACTCCCATGAAGTACAGCCCGGCGATCAGGCTTCCATTGGTGAAGCTGGAAATCTTGAACAAGGACAACTCGACCATCGGGGCGCGTCGGCGTGCCTTGTACTTCTTCTCCCAGTGCACCCAGAAGACCAGGATCCCCAGGCCCACGACGAGCAGCGCCCACAGGGCGGGGTTTTCGCGCCCCTGCACAAAAGGCAGCAGGAAGGCGAGCAGGCCGGCCGCCAGCAATACGCCGCCCACCGGGTCCAGGTCCAGCTTTCCGGTGCCGCGCACGAGCAGCGGTCGGGGAAGCCACAGCAGGGCCAAGAGCACGGCGATGATGCCCACCGGTACGTTGATCAAGAAGGTCCAGCGCCACCCGGCATCGGGGCCGAGCCAGCCGATGAGGAAGCCGCCGAGCACCGGGCCGATCGCCACGGAGACGCCGATGACGGTACCGAGCAGCCCGTAGGCGCGTCCGCGTTCGGGGCCCTTGAAATGCTGCTGGATCATGCCCATCACCTGCGGGTTGAGCAGCCCGGATCCCAAGCCCATGATGAATCTGGCAATGTTCAGGCTCGTCGGGTCCGGCGCCAGGCCAGCGAGGATGGATGAGAGCGTGAAGATGACCACGCCGGCAACGAACACCACGCCGCGGCCCAGCACGTCTCCGGCACGGCCGGCGGCCACCAGCACCACACCGAAGGTCAGCGCGTAGCCGGCCAGCACCCACTGCATATCGGCTTCGGAGGCACCGAGGGTGGTCTCGATCGATGGCAGCACCACGTTCACGATGCTGACGCTGACCAGGGACATGAACATGGTCGCCAGCAGCACCCAGAGCAGTCGCCAGCGCGCGCCGGACGACAGCGGTTCCGGTACCGTCAAAGATCGCTCGGGCATAGTCCAACTTTCCACGATTTAACTGCGCCAGCGGCGGTGGCCGGATGGCGTGCACAAGTAGTTCAGCGCACGGAGTCGAGAACTTATTCCCTAGTGGGAGGCCACGTTCTTGGCCAGGATCGCTTCGATCGCGATGATGCGCAGTTCGATCAGGTCCTCGAACATTTCGTCGCTGGTTTGGCCGGGCAGCTGCAGCGCCGCGCGGCATTGCGGCGCGGCCACCTGCGCGGCGGCATCCAGCCGCGATTCTGGCATCACGCGGGTGACAAGTTCTTTATGCTCCTCCGGCAGCCGGTCATAGGTGTAGTCGAAGCGCAGCCCGAAGCCGAGCACATCCTGTTCCAGCGCGCGAACCATGGTGACCGCGGTGTTCAGCGGCAAGTTGATATCGACGTAGAACTGGAGCAATCTCTCAACCAGCAGCGCATGCCGTGGACCGATGGTCACATTGACGTTTTCCTCCATGCCCACCAGTGAGGCCCGCGGGAACGCCCGATGGAGCCGGCGCGATTCGGCATAGGCCATGCGTACGCTCGCCTGCCAGTGCGCCGGATCAAAATCGATCAGCGGCGCCTTGTCCAAGAAGAGCTCCACCGCGAGGTTGATGATTTCCTGGCGGTCCTTGACGTAGTTGTAGAGCGCGCGCGGGGTCACCTTGAACTCGGCGGCCAGGCGGTGCATGGTCACCGCCGCAAAGCCTTCGTCCCCGGCGATGGACAGCGCCCGTTCGACCAGATCCTCGCGGGCGAATGTGGTCCAGTTGGAATCCTTGCGTGGGCGGCCGCGCCCGCGCTTTGCAGAAATCTCCGGTGGCTGGTTTGTGGCTTCGCTCATAGCAACAGTCTAGGCCTAGACAGCGCCCGCTTTCGGTATCTCGCCGGCCTACCGGTTTTTATCGCAACAATGGGTCTAATACAGCGCCAGCAGCTTGCGTGCCCGCTCGTGCCAGAGATTTCCGGCGAGCGCCAGATGCCCTACGGCGAACGCGACGCCTCCGGAAGCCCATGGGCCGATGAGCGCCAGCGAGCCGATGGAGTTGAACGCGGCGACCAGGCCGGCGGCGATCACCAGAATGCCGACGCTGACCAAGAGGATGTGCGCCCACCATTGGCGGGTGGGCAGCAGCACCGCGAGCAGGCCGAGCAGGCTCGCCGGACCGATGATCAGCCAGCCGTTCAGCTCACTGGTGCGCAGCCCCGCGGAAACCACCCAGACCCCGGTGGCCAGCACGAGCAATGCCCCGGCGATCAGCCACAGCGGGCCGGGCCGGGCCATGGAGCCGCGCATCATGATCAGTGGAGTGAGCACCTGCGCCCAGAGCAGCACGGTGATGGGCAGGAAGAAGAGTCCGATGCCCGAGGACCCCACGACCACCACGAGCGTCATGAAGCTCGCGCCAAGCAACCCGATGACCGTGGAGAAAATGTTCTGCAGGTAAAGGCCCACCACGCTGAGCAGCACCGGCAGGATCGCCACCCAGATCACCTGCGCTCCGACCAGCGCTTCGAGCCGCGCTAGTCCCCCGTTCGCGCCGTCGGCGAAGGGCGTCCAGTCGCCGGCGTTTCCCGGTGCCGCAATGGGGCCGAAGTACACCACTACGGTGGTGAGCAGCGCAAAGGCGAGGATCGGCCAGCCGAGGATGCGGTTCAGGAAATCCTTGCCGCTGCGCACCTGGAGCGCCTCGGGTGCGGTGCGCTGGAATTTCGCCGCGCGCATGCCCGCGGTTCCCAGCTGTTCGATCAGCTCAACCTGGGTGCGGCCACGCCCCGGGAGCTTGTGGATTTTTGCCCGCGTCTGCTCGATGATCTTATTTCGTTCCGCAGGAGTCAGGTGGCTCAACTCGTGGCGCAGCTGCTCCACATATTTGCGCGAGGCTCGGGGAAGGCGTGACTTCATGGGGCTTACTTTACGCGGTGGACCGGCCAGTTTCGCGAAGGCGGATGGGACACCGCGTTTGCAGTGTCCCATCACGTGGCAGTCCCTTTTCAGGGCGATCGGCAGGCGCCTATTTTCCGGCCCCTGCGGTCAGCCCGCCAACGATGTACTTCTGCAGGAAAAGGAACAGCGCCATCACCGGGATCGCGGCGAGCACCGCACCGGCGGCGAACACCGACCAGTTTGAGGTGAACTCCTCGGAAACGTAGGAGTACAGGCCCACCGCCAGGGTCTGGTTTTCCGGGCTGACCAGCACCACGGAGGCGATCACGAAGTCGCTGGTGGTGGAGATGAAGGACAGCAGCCCCACCACGGCGAGGATCGGTGCGACCAGGCGCAGGATCATGGTGAAGAAGATCCGTGCATGCCCGGCCCCGTCGATCTTGGCGGCCTCGTCGATTTCCACCGGCACGGTGTTGAAGAACCCGTACATCAGATAGGTGTTCACGCCCAGCGCGCCGCCGAGGTAGACCATGATCAGCGCGATCTGGTTGTCGATGCCCAACCCCGGGTACACCTCTCCCAGCGTGGTCAGCAGGATGAAGATCGCCACCACGGCCAGCAGCTGCGGGAAGATCTGCACGACCAGCAGCGAGACCAGCCCGAAGCGCCGCCCCTTGAAGCGCATCCGGCTGAAGCTGTAGGCGGCGAGCGCGCCGAGGAAGACCGAGGCGGCGGCGGTGGTCAGCCCGATGAACATGGTGTTGGCGAACCAGGCGGCGAAGGGACGCTGTTCGTTGGCGAACAACTTGGCGTAGCTTTCGAAGCCGATGGTGGAGAAGAAGCCGTTGGAGGAGAGCAGGGTGCCATTGGGATTCAGCGAGGCGGAGAGCACGTAGAGCAGCGGGAAGGCCGCGTAGATGCACAGGGCCACACCGATCAGGTGCCGCCAGCCGGTGGCCGCGAACCATTGGCCAAAGCCCTTTTTCGGCGCCTTGCGTGGGGTGGAAATCGAAGTACTCATTAGTTCAGTTCCTCCAAGGCCTTGGTCTGCTTGAAGCTGATGACCGCGACGAGCGAGACGATCAGGAAGATGATGATGGAAAACGCGCTGGCCAGCCCGTAGTCGCGTTGCGAGCCGACGAAGGCGACCTTGTACACCATGGAGATCAAGATGTCCGTGGCCCCGACGTTCATCCCCGAATCGGCTAGCCGCGGCCCGCCCTCGGTGAGCATGTAGATCACGTTGAAGTTATTGAAGTTGAACGCGAAGGAGGAGATCAGCAGCGGGGCGACGGAGACCAGCAGCAGCGGCAATTTGATCAGCCGGAAGATCTGCCAGGGTTTGGCCCCATCGATCTTGGCCGCCTCGGCCAGTTCGTCGGGAATCGACTGCAGCGCACCGGTGCACACCAGGAACATGTACGGGAAGCCCAGCCACAGGTTGACCCAGAGCACCGAGAACTTCGCCAGCCACGGGTCGGTCAGCCACGGGATCGACGCCCCGCCGAAGAGCACCTGGTTCACGTAGCCGAAGTCCTTGTTCAGCATGCCGGCCCAGACCAGGCCGCCGAGGAAGGCGGGGAACGCGTAGGGCAGGATCGAGATCACCCGGTAGACCTTGCGCCCCTTCATCCGCAGGTCGTTGAACACGATGGCCAGGAATAGGCCGAGGAAGAAGCTGGTGGCCACCGAGAGGAAGGCGAAGCCAAAGGTCCAGGCGGTCACGGAGATCAGCGAGCCGCGGATCGAGGAGTCGGTAACCGCGCGGGTGAAGTTGTCAAAGCCGACGTTGATCGACCAGCCGGGCATGAGCTGCTCGCCGCTTGGCGCGCTATAGGCTCCGACTCCGGTATCCCGGTAGACGAGGCCGGTGGTCGAATCGGTCATCGTGTCCGCGTTTGGCTCATAGACCAGGGTGGAGGTGTATTGGTAGGCGGTGCGCCCGTCGGAGGTGCGCAGCGTTCCGTCGGCCGGGTTCTCGCTCATCGGCACCGCCAGCGAGGTGACTTCCTGCTGGCGGCCGAGCAGGTCGGCGAAGGAAAGCTGGGTGTACTGCCCTAGCGCGTCCGGGTCGATGGGTGCCAGCGGGTGCTGGACGTCGCCCATCAGCGACTGCCCCTCGCGTTCGACCAGGAGGGCCAGGCCATCGGCGCCTTCGAGCACGGTGACCGGGTAGCCGGCGGATTCCGGCACGCGCTGCTGGTTGCTTTGCAGCAGCGACATGATCGCGTCGTCCTTGTCCGAATTATGCCCGGAGCCGTAGTTGGTGAAGGCGATATACCCGGTGTAGCCGATCACGAAGACCTGGAAGATCAGCAGGAACACCGCCCCGGGAGCCAGGTACTTTGCCGGCAGCCAGCCGCGCTTGAAGTAAATGGCGTTGATGACCAAGGTGATCACCGCGATGATGCTGGCGATCAGCAGCGCATCCTTGGCTACGGCCAGGAACACCGCGAAGAGCGCCGTCGCGTCGAGGACCGCGATGGCCAGGATCTTGACGAGCATCGCTCCGAGCCCGGTGTTCAGGTTGCGCGTGAAGCCTTGGGCCGTGGAGGAAAGCTTAGCTGGTTCATCCTGCGGCGCACGGTCTTTCGGCGCGGTGGTTTTCATGGTCATCCCGGAGTTCCTCGAGCGATCTTTAGTGAGCGATAATCGATGCTGCGGCCGCCGGGGTCCGCCCAGGCGGGTCGGATCCCAGCGGCCGCTGGTGTTTACTTGGAAATTGCGGCTTCGATGTCCGCAGCCATTTCATCCCAGCGCTTGACTGGATCCTTGGCCTTGCCGGAGATGATATCCGCCTCGGCCACACCCCAGAATTCCCAGACCGCTGCCATTTCCGGCACGTTCGGCATCGGAACGCCGTTCTCGCCGACCTCGCCGAAGGCGGCAACTACCTCGTCGGCTTTGGCTGCTTCGAAGGCAGCCTTGTTTGCCGGCGGGCGATCGCCGACCGCATACAATTCGGTCTGCACCTCTTCGGTGCCGATGTAGTTGGTCAAGAATTCGGTGGCTGCCAACAGGTTTTCGGTCTTGGAGGAGACGAAGAACCCCTGGACGGCGACAAATGGCTGGGCCGGTTCGCCGCCGGCGCTGGGGATCGGGTCGATGGACAGCTCGATTTTCGCTTCTTCGGCGGCCTCGACGTTCCATGGGCCGGTGATCAGGAATGGCGAGTCTCCGGAGATGAACTTCTCCTTGGCGATGTCGCTGTCCACCGAGGTTTTCAGCGTGCCTTCCTTGCCCTGCTCGGCCATCCACTTGGCGAATTCTGCACCGCCGTCGTTGCCCAGTTCCAACTTGCTGGCGTCGTAGGCGCCGGTCTCATCGGTGCCGAAGACCGGTGCGCCGAAGGAGGCCTGGAATGGGTACAGGTGGAAGGGGTCCCCGGTTTCGGAGACCTGGACCAGGAATGGGAATTCGGCACCCGATTCTTCGCCCGCCTCGATCATGTCCTCAAAGCTTTCCGGTGCTTCACCGGCCAGCTCGGTATTGCGCAGCAGCGCCAGGTTTTCGGTGGCGTATGGAACGCCGTAGGCCTTGCCCTCGTAGCTCATCGCGGTGACCGCGACGTCTTGGAAGTCCGCCGCCTTATCGCCGAGTTCGACCGGCTGCACGACGCCGTTGTTTACCAGGTTGCCCAACCAGTCGTGGGCGCCGATGGTGATGTCTGGACCCTTGCCGGTGGGAACCTGGCGAAGGAAGTCTTCCTGGATCTTGGAAAAGTCCTTGATGACCAGATCCACTTTCACGCCGCTGCTGGCGGCGAATTCCTTGGCCGCCTGTTTCAGCACCGGTTCGCGGTTGGCATCCACCCAGACGGTCAGCGATCCGGCGGATGCCGGTGCCGAGGAGGAAGCCGCCGGGGAGTTGGAGGCCGCCGGTTCGGTGCTCGTGCCGGATCCGCCGCAGGCGGTCAGCGAGAGGGCGGCGATGGCCGTCATGGCCCCGCCGACTATCAGGGAGCGAGTGTTCACCTTCATTGGGTGTACCTTTCGTGGCAACTTGGTTCATCTGCGCCGGCTGAGTCTCGATCTGCTGCGCCTGGGCCGGACTGATTTTGTGTCGTGAATCACGACGTGAATGTAAGCGTTTCCAGAGTGACACAAATCATCAGGTTTGGCAACACCTCCCGCAGGCATCCGGAATTGATCGAACCTCACCACGCCGAACCCGTCTGCGTCTTCACGGTTTAATGGAAGCGTTTACAATCGTGCGTTCATCGCCTATCGTTACCGGCATGACTCAATCGCGCACTCTTTCGGAATCCCCAGCGTCCGGGCACGGCTCGGAATGGTGGCGCACCTCGGTGATCTACCAGATCTATCCCCGTTCCTTCGCCGACGCCAACGGGGACGGCATTGGCGATCTGGCAGGCATCACCTCGCGCCTCGATTCCCTAGCCGACATGGATATCGACGCCATCTGGCTCTCCCCCTTCTTCACCTCCCCGCAAAAAGATGGCGGCTACGACGTGGCCAACTACTGCGATGTCGATCCGCTGTTCGGCACCTTGGCCGACTTCGACAAGATGGTGGCCCGGGCCCACGAACTCGGCTTGCGCGTGATCATCGATCTGGTGCCAAACCATTGCTCCGATCAGCACCCCTGGTTCCAGCAAGCTTTGAACGCCGCACCTGGATCCCCCGAAAGAGACCGCTTCATCTTCCGCGACGCCCCCGCCGGCGCGCTGCCCAACAACTGGGAGTCGGTGTTCGGCGGCCCCATGTGGACCCGGACCGCCGCACCGGATGGCTCCCCAGGCCAGGCCTATCTGCACATCTTCGATTCCTCCCAGCCCGACTTCAATTGGCATAACGAAGAGGTGCGCGCCATGTTCCGCGATGTCTTGCGCTTCTGGCTGGACCGCGGCACCGACGGATTTCGCGTGGATGTCGCCCACGGCATGATCAAGGCCGAGGGCTTGCCGGATTTCACTCCCCCGGCGCACGGCGATTCCATGGGCGGCGACGAGGTGCTCGCCCCGTGGTGGGGCCAGGACGGCGTGCACGAAATCTACCGCGACTGGCGCCAGGTGCTGGACGAGTACGAAGGCGAGCGGGTGCTTTGCGCCGAAGCCTGGGTCAGCCCGCTGGAGCTGATGGCCAAGTGGGTGCGTGATGACGAAATGCATCAGGCATTCAACTTCCCGTATTTGGGCACCGAGTGGGATGCGCCCGCGCTTCGGCAGGTCATCAACGACTCCCTGCGCGCCTTCGGCGCCGTCGGCGCGCCGAGCACCTGGGTGCTCTCCAACCACGATGTGGTGCGCCACGCCTCGCGCTTGGCATTGCGCGACGACAACCCGCAGGGCGAAGGCATCGGCCCGCTCACGCCGAATCACCCGGATCCGGCGCGCGGACTGCGCCGGGCGCGGGCGGCGTCCGCATTGATGCTGGCTTTGCCCGGCGGGGCCTACCTCTATCAGGGCGAAGAGCTCGGCCTGCCCGAAGCCATGGAGCTGCCCGATGCCGCCCGGCAGGATCCTACCTGGTTCCGCACCAACGGCGAACGCTACGGCCGCGACGGCTGCCGCGTTCCCATCCCCTGGGAAGCCGCGGCCCCGGCCTTCGGCTTCAGCGCCAGCGGGGAAAGCTGGCTGCCGCAGCCGGCCAGCTGGGAGCGCTACGCGCGTTCGGAACAAGCCGCGCAGCCCGATTCGACCCTGAATATGTACCGCTCGCTGCTGCGCCTGCGCCGCGAAAACCAGTTGGGCTCCGGCGATGTGCAATGGCTGGAGACCGGCAGCGAGCAGCTGCTGGCGCTGCGCAACCGTGCGGTGACCGTCATCGTGAATTTCGCCGGGCAACGCGCCGAGCTACCCGGCCAGCTCGCCGGCCTGCCGGTCTTGCAGGCCAGCGCCGAACAGTCACGGCCCGGGGTCATCGAGGCCGAATCGGCCTTGTGGCTTGGCGCCGAGCGCCGGTAGCGCCCGGTAGTCTCGAAAGTACGTGCGGCATCCGGGCAACGGATGCCGCACCCGCTCAGCAATTCATCGAGGAAGGGTCAACGTGGCCGGTATCAAGGACGTGGCTGAAGCCGCAGGGGTTTCCATCGCCACCGTTTCCCGAGCGCTTTCGGGCCGCGGCAACGTCTCGGCCACCACCCTGGCCGCGGTGCGCCGCGCGGCCGACGAGCTGGACTACGTCGTCTCCTCCAGCGCCTCGGGGCTGGCCTCGGGGCGAACGCGCAATATCGGGGTGCTGGTGCCGATGATCAACCGCTGGTACTACGGTTCGGTGCTCGAAGGGATCAGCACGGCGCTGATGCGCGAAGGCTACGACACCACGCTGTACCAGTTGAGCAAGGACGTCGATCAGCGCGAAAAGGTCTTCTCAGATTTCCTCTTGCGCCAACGCGTGGACGCGGTGATCGCGGTGAACGTCGAGCTCAGCGAAGCCGAGGTAGCCGCCCTGCATGCACTGGATAAACCCCTGGTGGGAGTGGGCGGGCCGCTGCCCGGGGCACCCACCTTGTATTTGAATGAGGAAGCCGTCGCGGCCCTGGCCACCGAACACCTGATCACCTTGGGCCATACGCGGATCGCGCATATCGGCGGCAGCCAGGAAACCGACCTGGATTTCCAGCTCCCCACCCAGCGCCGCGCCGGATACGAACGCGCCTTGCGCGAAGCCGGCCTGAGCGTGGACGACGAATTGTATATGGGTGCTGATTTCACCATGGCCCAAGGCTACGAGGCGGCCAAGCAGCTGCTCGGCCACCCGGGGCACCGCCCCACCGCGATCTTTGCCGCGAGCGATGAGATGGCCATCGGGGCGATGCTCGCCGCCCGGGATCTGGGCCTGCAGCTTCCCCACGATCTGTCGGTGATCGGCATCGACAATCATGAGCTCGCCGAAATGTTCGGCCTGACAACCATCGAGCAGCGTCCGCATGAACAGGGCGAAACGGCCGTGGCGATGCTGCTGCGCACCATCCGCGGGCTGGAAGCCGCCGAGGGGCACCAGATCAAGCATCGGCTCATCGTGCGTTCATCGACAACGCGCCCACCGGCCTAGGCCGGTGGGCGCGTCGCCGCTATTAAGTTATTGTTTTGGCCGCGGCATGACTAGCCGAGGGTGGATGCCGGAGCCTCTTCGCCTTCAACTTCTTCCAGATGCAGGTTGCGGCCCTGGGTTTCGCCAACCCACAGCACAGCGCCGGCGGAAATCACGGTCAGCACCATAATGTAGACCGCGATCGAACCGGACCAACCGGTAGCGGTCAGCAGGATCTGCGCGACGGTAGCGGCGAAGGCGCCGCCGAGGATCGAACCGAGCGCGTAGCCGATGGAGATGCCCGAGTAGCGGATGCGTGCCGGGAACATCTCGGCGTACATCGCCGACTGCGGGCCGTAGGAAAGACCCAGGCCGATGGTGAGCACAAAAATCCCGATCGTGTAGAGCACGATATTCGCGGTGTCCACGAGCATGAACATCGGAATCATCCAGACGAACACAATCCCGTAGCCGATGACGAACGTATTGCGGCGTCCGATCCTATCCGAAAGCCAGCCGCCGACCAGGGTGAAGATCAGCCAGCCGACCGAGCCGATGGTGGTCGCCAGCAGGATCGGCGCCAGCTCCATCCCCAGCACCTTGGTGGTGTAGGAGATGAAGAACGCGATCACCAGGTAACCGGCCGCGTTGTTGGAAACGAAGATCAGCGCCGCCTGCAGTACCTGCTTGAGGTTCGTGCTCATCAGTTCGCGCAGCGGGGTGTGCTCCGAAGCCTTGCGCTGTGCCATGGCCTTGAAGACCGGGGACTCTTCCACCGCGCGGCGAATCATGTAGCCGACAAGAATCAGCACCACCGACAGCAGGAATGGAATGCGCCAGCCCCATGACTGGAACTGTTCGGGAGTCATCGACACCCGCAGGATGAACAGCAGCCCGGTGGCCAGAATCATGCCGATGGGCACACCGATCTGCGGGAAGGCGCCAAAGTAGCCACGACGGGCATTCGGTGCGTGCTCCACGGCCATCAGCGCCGCTCCGCCCCATTCGCCACCTGCCGAGAAGCCCTGGATCACACGCAAGAGCACCAGCAGGATTGGCGCGCCGATGCCGATCGCAGCGTAGGTCGGCAAGACACCGATCAGCGAGGTGGCCACGCCCATGAGGATCAGCGTCAGCACCAGGATCTTCTTCCGGCCGTAGCGGTCGCCCAGGTGGCCAGCCACGACGGCGCCCAACGGACGGAAGAAGAAGGAAATGCCGATCATGGCGAAGGAAAGGATCTGCGCCAACGCAGGGTTCGATTCACCCAGCGGTTCCAGGAACAGCGGAGTCAGCAAGGTTGCGGTGAGCTGGGCAAAAATGAAGAAGTCGTACCACTCGATGGTGGTACCGACCAGGGTGCCGGCGAGAACGCGCCGCTCTTCCTGGGTGCGGGATACGGTTGTAGACATGTGCGAGTGTCCTCAGCTGAAGATGCGATTAAATACCGACCGTTCGGACGGGTAACAAACCAATAGTAGATTATGAGTGATCATCCTCACAAGCCAACGAGGCGCGGGCCACATTTCGGGCCGTGGGACCACGGGCGATTCAGCAGACCTGCGGGGCAAGGAAATTCAACAAACGAATTCGCCGTTCGGATAGAGAACCCTTAGACTCGCTTTGAGAACTACTAGCGTCGAGCCCAAGGCGATTTGTCCGTCGGAATTTTCGGCGGCAGCGCCGGAATGAAGAAGATGTCATCCTCGCAAACTTTGTCTCGTGGTATCCGGGTATTGGAGATCGTTGCGGACTCCACGGTCAATCTGACCATCGCGGAAATCGCCGCCGAGCTCGACGTGCACCGTTCCATCGCCTACCGGATATTGCGCACCTTGGAAGAGCACCGTCTGCTCAGCCGCGACGAAGCCGGCCGGATTCGAACCGCCTCGGGATTAGCGGCGCTGGCCCGGTCGGTGCAGCGTGACCTGCAAACCGCCGCGATGCCGGAGCTGACCAAGATCGCCAACGAACTGTCGATGACCGCCTTCATCGCCGTCTGGGAGCATGACATGTGCACCACCTTGCAGTCGGTCGAACCGCTGCACTCGCACCGCGCCATCGTTCACCGCCCCGGTTCGGTCCATGGCATGGATATCGGTGCCCCGGGGATCGCGATCCAGTCCAAATACACGCGCGGCCAATGGGACGCGATGCAAACCGGTATCGAGTACCGGGAGCCTGCGCGCGCCGCGCGCATCGAGGGGTACGCCACCAGTGAGGATGAAGTGATCCAAGGTGTCACGGCCATTGCGGTTCCCATCTCCCACAACGGGCCAACACCTGCGGCGATCGCGGTAGTCTTCGCCACGAGCACCGTGGATGATCGCGAACGCATTGTCCGCGCGCTCAAGGAAGCTGCGCTGAACATCGGCGACGAGCTGGACTAGCGCCAGCAAAAGCACCACAGATGAGCGAAGGCTCCTTCCCACCCGGGAAGGAGCCTTCGCTGAATCACAAACTGCGCTACCGCACCCGCGACAAGGACGGCGCCCGGGAGACGATCAGCTTCATGGCCAATGCGGCGAGCAGAATCAGGAATGCGGCCGCGCTGGAGACCCAGAAGGCCCCGAGATAGCCTGCCGAGTCGGCGAGCAGCCCGGCCAATCCGTTGCCGATCGAGGTACCCACCACGATGCCCGCCGACAGCAGCGTCATCACGGTGGACAGCAACTTCGGCGGAGCGACCTCCCCGCCGAGGGTCATCACCGTCACGATTACCGGCCCCACCGCGAAGCCTGCGACGAACAAGGCCAGCAGCATCCATGGGACGGTTGCCGCAAAATGCAATCCGAAGCTGGCGATAGTCAGCGCCAAGCCGCAGGTGATCCAGCGGTTGATCTGGCTGAACCCTTGCGGCCAGGCGGCCACGGACACGGCAGCCAAGGCGCTGGAAATTCCCATCGCTCCGTAGAGCAGTCCGCCCTGGTTCGAGTCCCCCTGGGCGCCGGCAAAGGCGAGGGTGCCCGCGGCCGATGAGCCAAAGACGGTGCCCAATCCGATCATGCCCGTAACCAGTGCGCCAATCGCGGCGAGCCGGGCACGACCGATGCGGACCTTTCCGGTCTGCGCGGCGGCGGCGTGCAGCTTCACCGCGTCACCGGTGCGGTGCTTGGCAAAGACCGGGACGAGCACCACGGTGAGCACCGCGGCAATCAACAATGGCAAGGTGGGGTGCAGCAGCGATGCCAGCAGGCCAACGGCTACCGGGCCAAAGACGAAGCCGAGCTCGTCGAGCATGGATTCAAGGCTGAGCGCAGCGGTGAGCACCTTCGGGTTTCTCTTCTGCTGGCGTGTCATCGAAATCCAGCGCACCCGTGACATCGGGCCGACTTGCGGGCCGGTGGCACCGGCAAGCAAGGAAATCAGCACGAGCACGCCGACCACCATGCCCGGCCCGCTGTTTCCATACCAGGTGAGTATGAGCAGCAAGATGGTGTGCAGGATCGCAGCCGGAATGAGGACCGGGCGCTGCCCTAAGCGGTCGGCCAGATAGCCGAGCGTCGGTCCGCCGATGGCCGAACCCAAGCCGACCATGGCGGCGCTCAGGCCGCCGAGTGCATAGGATCCCGAGGAGGCAGTCACCAGGGTCATGGACCCGATGGTGAGCATTGCCAGCGGAAGCCGGGCAAAGAAAGATAACGGAAGGTACGCGGTACCAACCATCGGAACCAATGATGCAAAACCTGGTTTAGGTTCGATGATTTCGTTTGGTTCGTTGGACAACATATGTTGAGTCAACAATTCTCCACAACAAAGCGTGTGTCGTCCCACGCCCCCCGACACACAAAATTTCCCAGACATGCCTGATGGCACTACTTTCAACATACCAGCGTCTTCGGCAATGTCTAGCTCATATAGCGAGCATCACTTCCGGAGTCATATCGATGGTCGACCCATGCTGCGTCTTGGTGACCGTGACACGGTTGGAAATGCGTTGTTTCATCTCTGAAACGTGTGAAACCAGGCCGATCATCCGCCCTCCGGCACGCAGCGATTCCAGCGCTTCCATAACCTGCTCCAGGGTCTCCGCATCAAGGGAGCCGAAGCCTTCATCGACGAAGAGCGTCTGCATGTCCACGGCACCGCTGTGATGGGAAATGACGTCGGCCAGACCAAGCGCGAGCGCCAGCGAGGCCATGAAGGTTTCACCGCCGGACAGCGTCTGGGTATCGCGTTCCTTGCCGGTCCATGAATCACGCACACGCAAGCCCAGACCGGACTTCGAGTTGCCGCGGGTCGAATCATCATGGTGCAAGGAGTAGCGATTCGAGGACATGATCATCAATCGCTCGGTCGCGGCCGCGGCGACTTCTTCCAAGCGCGCCGCCAGCACATAGGTGCTGAGCGTCATTTTGTACTTGTTCTCTCCCCCACCACGAATTACTTCGGCGAGGTCGCGAAGGCGCCGGTATGCGTCGATCACCGGTCCTGATTCCGAACGATACTCGGCCAGTGCCGTGACGGATTTGCGCAGCCGTTCGAGTTGGGTCTGCGCGAGCACCTCGTCCTGGCGTGCGCTCTCGAACAGCTCCTCGGCCAATTTGGCGTTCTCCCGTGCCTCGCGCAGGTCTTCCTCGGTCGGTGTTTTAATGCCCGCGGCGCTGAATTCCCGGGCACGCCGGTAGTCTTCGGAGCCCTTGAGCGTGGCAATGGCGCTGGAACGTACGGTGTCCTGGTGATGGATGCGCTCGAATTCCTCGCGCGCCTCCGTGGACAGCAGCGCCGCCGCATATTTCGCGTCCTCGTCGAATCCGGCCTCTTCGCGTTCACGAGTCCAGCTCTCTTGGGCCTTCTGCGCGGAATCCACCGCCGCTAGGTAGTCCTTGAGCGTGTTCAAGGCGCGATTGAAGATCGTGAATTCTGCGCGTACCTTCAGCACTACGTCATCGATGCCCAAATCACTGCCTTCACGCAGCTGCCTGAGTTTCTCCTCGAGCTCGGAAATCTGCGTGTTCAGGGACTCCACTTGCTTGGTACTCGCGGCGTGGTCCATCGCTGCCGCGGCGACCTTCGCGGTCTCTACTTCGATGCGCGTGCGCAGGGATTCGAGTTTTCGAACCAGCTCGGCAGTCTGGGCTTGTGCGGCAACGGCCGCGTCGAGTGCTTCCTGCGCTTCGCCGGCTTTGGCCTGGCCCGCCTCAACGGTTAGTTCCTGGGCGGCTTCGGCCGCTGCCTCGAATTTGGTGGTCGCGATGTCACGGGCCTTGGCCTTGCGTTGCTGGAGGTCGCGTTCGTCCTGGACTTCTTTCTCCAGCGCTTCGAGCCGTTCGTCGTCGATCAGTTCGGCACCGGCTTCGGCTTGGGCCGGCCGTGGATGTTCCAGCGAACCGCACACCAGGCAGGGCGATCCGTCTTCGAGTGCCGCCGCAAGACGCAGCGCGCTCTGTTCCAGTTGGGTGCGTTGCGCGGCGATATGCGTATTTTCCGCGGCGTTGAGCTTCAGGCTCTGCTCGGCATACTCGATGTCGGCTTTGGTCAGCGCAATACGGAGCTTATCGCGGAGTTTGACCTGGCCAACCAAGTCCTGCGCGGTTTTCAGCTCTTCGGTTGCCTGTTGTTTTGCCGTGGCGGCGGCTACCGCGTCGAGCTTGTCCGGATCCGCAGCAAGCTCATCGCGCCCAAGGCGCAATTGTTCGAGCGTCTTCTCCGCGTCGCTGCGGGACTTGAGCTGCTTGGCGGCCAGTTCGATCGATTCTTTGAGTTCTTGGCGAAGGCGTTGTTGCTTGGCCTCATCGCTCACCGCCGCCTTGAGGACTGCGAGCCGATTGCTCAATTTCAGCGTGCGCACTCGGATGTTCTCAAGGTCTTCGGCGTTGGGCTGGAGCCGCAGTCCGTGCTCCTTCAGCAGTTGGGCTTTGCTGTCTTCCCACGGCGCGGTCAGTTCTTTCAGCGCACGTTGCGTGTCCTTGAGTTGAGCCTCATAGCCGCGGATTCCGGCGGCCCGTCCATGGAGCTCAAGGCCCTGTCCGGCAAGGACGGCTGCGGGATGCATGCGTTCTTGCTCTGCCTCCAGGCTCAGCAATTCGGCGTGGCGGGCAAATACGCGGCGGCGTTCGTCCAGGGATTGCTGGTTTTTAAGCGCCTTGTCGCGTTGCATTCGTTGGTTTGCGCAGTTTTCCTGATGCGCCGTGGCTAGAGCAAGAATTCGGGCATCGTAGCCCGCAAATTCTGCGGCTAAATCCAGTGGTTGCTCCACCTCTTCCACGGGCTCTTCCGGGTCCCCCGTTTCGTGGGCCCCCAAGTACTCGGTGGCTTCCTCGCGTATGCCATTTTCACGCGCGCTGAGCGTCGCTTCAACAGCGGCGGCCTTCTTGCGTTCCTCGCCTAGCCGTACGTTGAATTCTTCCTCGATCTTCGCGTAATCGCTGGTGTCGAAGAGGTTGCTCAACAGCTCTTCACGGGCGGTGGCCTTGGCGCGCAGGAAGTCGGCGAAGCCACCTTGCGGAAGCATCACCACCTTGGTGAATTGATCGCGGTCCAGTCCCAAGAGGCCCCCGAGGACCTGGCCTACCTCGTCGTTGCGTGTGGAGAGAGCTTCCCATTGCCCCTTGACCAATTCGCGCAACGCGCTGGATGCCTTTTGTTCGGTGATGCCATTCTTGCCGCGTTTGCTCGGGCGCATCCATGCCGGCGACCGGGTGACCTCGAATCGCCGGTCCCCGATGGTCAGCTCGCAGATGACCTGCGGTTCGACTCCCAGCGCCGCATGGTCCGAACGGATCTGCCGGCTGCCGGCTCGATTTCCAGGCAAGGATCCATAGATGCCGTAGCAGATCGCGTCGAGGATGCTGGATTTCCCGGCACCGGTCGGACCGTCGAGCAAGAACAGTCCGCCGGAGGCCAGCTCGTCGAAATTGACTTCTTCGACGCCAGCGAATGGGCCGAAAGCCTGAATTCTAAGCCGATGGATTCTCATTTGCTCACCTGTGCTTCACGAGTGCTGCGGATGACCGAATCGAGCAATTCGCGTTCGAGTTCATCGGGGTGCCGGTCCCTGACATGTTCGATGAAGTCCGAGCAGACCTGCGCGGTGCTGGTCGCCTTGGCCATGCGTTCGGAGTAGCTGGACTTTTCCTTCGCCTTGCCGCCTTGCGGGTCGAAAGCCAGCACCACCGTGTCCGGGAATCGAGTCCGCACCTTGCTCATCGCATCGGCCGGACGTTCGGGATCGGTCAGGGTCACCTGGCACCAGGCGTCCTGGGCGTATTCGAGGGACTCATCGGCGAGCAGGTCCGCCAAGTCTCCGCGGAGCACGGCCAGCTTTTTAGGCACCGAGAGGATGACCTCCTGGTACCCGGTGATGCCTTCGGCTCCGGTATCGATCAGCCACACGCCCTTGCGCTGGTTCACCTCGGAGAACGAGTAGGCCAAGGGGGAACCCGAATAGCGGATGTGTTCGGTAATGCGTTGCCGGCCATGCAGGTGTCCCAGCGCGGTGTAGTCAAAGTTCTCAAACAGGTGCGCCGGCACCACATCCAGATTTCCGGTGCTCAGCTCTCGTTCGGAGTCGCTGCCCTGTCCGCCGGCGGCAAAGAGATGAGCCATGGCTACGGAGACGACCGGCGAACCCTGCTGGCGCAAGCCGGCCAGATGCCCCTCGATGCGCGTGAGTGCGGCGCCGGCCACCGCTTCATGGCTGGCCCGATCGACCTGCAGTTCGTCCATCACCATGCGGGGCTCCAGGTACGGGATGCCGTAGACGGCCACCTGGTGGTCCCCGCCGTCGAGCAGCACCGGTTCGAGCATGCGTGCGGGTTCGGCGAAGATGTGCACCCCGGCGGAGTCAAGCAGTGCCGAGGCGAAGCCCAGCCGTGAGGCGGAATCGTGATTGCCGCTGGTCAGGATCAGCGTCGCCCCGGTCTTGCGAAGTTCACCGAGCGCCCAGTTGCAGAGGCGGACCGCATCGACATGTGGCAGCGCCCGGTCGTAGATGTCACCGGCCACCAGCACCGCATCCACCCGCTGTTCGCGGGTGATGTCGATGATCTCCTGAAGTACGTTGCGCTGGGTTTCGAGCAACGACGCACCATGGAAGGTCCGTCCCAAATGCCAGTCGGAGGTATGAAGCAATCGCATGAATCCACCTTATGCACTTGCGCCGACAGAATGAGCATTAGCCCAGATTTTTCATGAGGTCTTTGACGGTCACCGAAATCCACTACCCAGGATTCCCGGTGGCCGTTACTGATTCCGCCCACGCCAAAGAACGCCGAAACACCAGCGCTGGGTGCCAGGCTCCACCGACCTGGACTGAAATGATCTTTCAAAACCAAAGAAACAACAGGACAACCGCCAATTCAAGCAGCCAGCTCACCGCGCC
>NZ_PCPS01000013.1 GCF_002975405.1 Arthrobacter sp. MYb229
TCCCATTTTCCCAGTTCAGGTCACCTTTTCATCTTTTAAGTCAGTTAATGACTACCGGCCTTCATGAAATACCCGGGCTAGCACTGCTGCTGCGCTCCGCCGAGCAACGCTTGCATCCAGGGCAGCAAGCCTTCGACTTCGGCGATGTGGAACAAGAACCCCCATCCCTGGACGAAGTCGCTGACTGGACCAAGAACTCCGAACTTCCCGACGTGATTCCTGACCGCGGAAGACCCCGAGCCGGCGCCACGGGCACCGCGAAAGTCGTTGCGTCCCCAGCCACTGAACTGTGGGAAATCCTCACCGCAGCCTACGCACGCCTTGGGTTCGAAGTCCTTGATGACGAGGGGTTTCGCGCCATGGTGCTCGCCAGGCTCATCGAGCCAACATCCAAAGCAGACACCATCAGAGTGCTCGATGACATCTGTGCACCGCACCCGTCCTTGCGGACCCTCTTTCGCAGCCTGCATCGCTGCCACGAAAAGGACTACAAAGACACTCTGGCCAAAGCAATGATCACCTATCGAACCCAGACCGTGGGGCTCGGAGCAATGATCATGTATGACGTCACCACCCTTCACTTTGAGTCGAAAAAGGAAGATGACCTCCGCAAAGTCGGCATGAGCAAAGAACACCGGGTGGACCCGCAAATCCAGGTCGGGCTTCTGGTGGACCCGGCCGGGTTCCCGCTGGAAATGCATATGTTTGCCGGGAACAAGGCCGAGACCACCACGATCGTTCCGGTGGTCCAAGCGTTTCAGGAGCGCCACGGTATCACCGACATGGTGGTCGTCGCTGATGCCGGCATGCTCTCCGCCGCGAATCTGACCGCTTTGGAAGATGCTGGGTTCAAATTCATTGTTGGCTCGCGTATGGCCAAAGCGCCCTATGACCTGCAAGAACATTTCGACACGAAGGGCAACCGGTTCGCCAACGGGCAGATCCTGGAATCGAAGCGCGTCATGGGCACCGGCGCAAAAGGCCGAGAACGCCGAGTGATTTATCAATGGTCTGCGAAGCGTTTCGTCACTGATAATCGGAACATCAATCTCATGGAACGCCGTGCCATGGGCATTGCTGAAGGCACAAGCCAGATGCGTAAAGCACGGTTCGTGAAAACGACCGGGACGAAGCCTGAAGTCGATGAGGCCAGAATTGAACGAGCCCGTATGTTGGCCGGGCTCAAGGGCTACGTGACCAATATTGACCAGTCGGTGATGAAAGGTCAGCAGGTCCTTGATTCGTATCATGACCTCTGGCAGGTTGAAGCGTCATTCCGTATGACCATGAGTGACCTTTCCGCTCGTCCGGTGTTCCATCGGGATGAGGACGCCATCGATGCTCATTTGACCGTGGTGTTCGCTGCGTTGGCGATTGGCCGGCATTTGCAGGAGATCTCTGGGATGAGTTTGAAACGGATTATCACCGACTTGAAGGGCGTTCGTTCGGCGAAAATACAAGTCAATGGTGATTATGTGTTGATCCCTGCTGAAGTTTCTGCCGAGCTTCGAGAGCTATTGAAGAAGCTTCAGCGTGGATAAAAGTACTTACTAAGGCTTTGGCACGAAACAGGTCCGATGCAGCAGCGGTGAAAATGCTGTGGTTGGCGATCTGCAATATCGAGGATAAGCGTGCCCGGGAGCGGTTCAAGGACGCGCAGAAGAAGGGCCGTACCCCGAGGGCTGGCGCTGGTTCGTATCTGGTGGAAGGTGCCGGAACCAGTGGCTGGAAGCAGGCCTTGCAGCAGCTGGCGATGGCGTACCCGGAGCGCATTGAACCTTATTTGAAGTGAGTATTACGAACCCTTGAATAACGGATGTGACTAGGGGCTTACACAAACAAACTGACAGGCTCGCATTCGTCCGGGTGTGGCCGGGTCCCAGTCCGGAAATAGAGCCATCGCCGGAGCAACACTGCGACGAGTTACGCCCCTATTTGGGGCGGACATTATTCTTATCAGGCTACCGTCAGTGGGTGAGCGGATACCGACTGCCTACCGACAAGAACAGACAATTCAGCTCAAAGACGACTTGCGGGTCAGTTACCGATTGGGTCTTCTCGGTGGAGAGCAGGTCTGGTTCTTACCTTGCCACCTGATCCCAGAGCAGTTACTACAAGTTGTCACAGTTACCGATGTCCCGCTACAAAACAATTTTCATTTAAATTCAGGAAACGCGAATCAACTCGATTCCTGTAGCCTGCAAGAGTTCATGGAGCGAGATAAATTCTTGTTGCTCGATATCCGCAGAAAGATAGATTCGACCTAAGTGCAAATCCGCGTTTGCTAAGAGCGCGGCTGCGATAATAGGGCGATAGCAATACTTACGATCAAGAACACCACTAAACATAAATGCATTCGACGATACTTGAAGGTGACCCGACTTCCGCAGGAATCCCTCATTAAATCCAAATGGGAGTATTTCTACCTCAAGACAATCCGCTGGTGGGGAACCACCATTTAGATTAACAAATAATCCATGATCGCCCAACTTCACACGCTTTGGAACTAAGTTAATACCTTGTGGCCTGATCCGAACTGGAGCGCTATCTTCTTCCATCGCGCTGGCCAATTCCGGCGTGATAGATTCAGGAAATACAATAGCGCCACTTGTCCAAGTTCCAAATACGAGATATGCCGCTAAAGCCACGTACTCGGGTGACGAATTCTTAGACACGGTATCGACAATAAATTTACTCGTTGGAGCGAATCCATCGTACTCGCCGAAAGCAGCATCCAATATTGTGGAGGAATTGGATTCGACGTCTTGGGAGATGATCAATTGACGACTCCTTGAGTTTTTCCAAGCACGACTAGCCTAACCGACCTTCTTAAACTACTAAATACCAAGTCGGATTCCTTCTGATTACGAGTTAAAATAATCGTTAAATCCTCTTGAAATCCGTCGTATTTACGCTGAATCCTACTCGTAAAACAGTCCGAACCCATTGCGCTATCCGCTTCGTCAGCCAATCTGCCCTCTGCGAAAATTGCCGAATGCGGAGTCCAATGGATGTTTTCCATTACTCGTCCCAGCGCTTCTATTGCCCATCCTTCTCCCAGGATCGGCTCGACTTGCACATTGTTCTTCAATTCGGAACGTCTGAATTTGCAGCCGTAGCTCAACAGTGTCAATAGGTCTTCGACGGAGGCATTACGCAACAAACTATCACTCTTGATGTTCTTCCCATCAATGCTCACCGTGGAAATAGTGAGATCGCCATCCAAAAAAACACCGTCCAATAACGGAATATTATCGCCGTCGACTCGAACGGAAATCTCCGCATCATTCGCGACCAGGAAAGGCCAGAATAAACCCGATTCCACAATTCCTTCTGAGAAACTCTCGTCATCCTGATTATGCGCAATCACGTCACCTTCAATAAAGTGAGCTTCGTTGGCAGTTGAGTATTCGAGACCGTTCTTTTCAATCACAGATAAGAATGATTCCTGGGATGGAGATCCTTCATCCTCAAATATTCTAACGATTTCTGCAAATAGGTCGCGTTCAAACATACACCCGCGCAATTTCCTCTTGGCGTCGCAAGGTGGCACACCCGATTCTAGGCGACTTCCGTGTGCCCCACCGGCGATTACTAACCTTTTCATTCCACCCAGCTGATCCAGCATTTTTTCAAGGTAGTCCCGTGCAATGAATTTGACTCCCGAAAGTGGCAAAACATAGCGTCCTCGGCAAGAGGCAATTAGGCTCGCAAGGCGTCCGTCATCTACATGGCATAAACGAATACGACTATCTAAAGAAGTGTCAAGATCACCAGCCAAATTCTCAGGAAGAAGAATCTCAAATGACGAGACCGTTTGAAGTCTCAACATCTGTATTAACTCTCGGTTCGTATTGAATTCATCGCTAAATAAGATACTGACGATTGGCAGAGGCCCCTCTTCACTGTGTCGCCAAACTGTCCGATTGCGTGAGATAGTCGCATCGGAAGAATATATTTTCCGATTTACGTTGACAGAATCTGTCGCACTAACATCGTTTTTGAGTGCAATAGCGGTCGGAGGATGCCACATATGATAGATTCTGGCGGTTTTATCTTCAACCCAAACCATACGCAGCCCCATCCGACGGGCTCGTAAAGCAAAATCCATGTCTTCTCGACCATATGTCGTCATCCGTTCGTCTAGCCCCCGCATCTGACGAAAGGCGCTCCGAGAAATAGCCATCATACCGCCTACGCCCCATCTAGGACGTAAGGAAGAGACAGATTCTAGATATTCCCAATCGAGATGTTGGCTTGATAAATCCTCGATGGTTACAGACTCTGGCAGATCACGACATTGCAAGAACATGGCGCTTTTTCCAGAAGCACGCCACCACCGATAAACCGTTTCGAGTGTATTCGGGGCAAATAACATATCCGCATCAGTACTAATATAGAGATCACCTGTTGCTAAAGCGAAGCCTGCATTTAACGCCCGAGATCTAGACCAAACGGGAGCGTCAGTTACTTGCACTAGAGTAAGTTGAAAAAGTTCAGATATCTCCGACGCAATCGACGGATTCGCTGATCCGTAATCTACAAGAATCACTTCACCATTAAGAGGGCCAAATGAAGCCTGGACGCTGCTAACCGCTAATTTGAGCCTTTTAGCACCCCAATCGCGAAAACCAATCACCACGGACAAGTCCATAAGGGGCATTTTAAATTGTCCGTCCTGGTATTATTAGTCGCGTGAATGGGGCAGGATAATTCCATGCTCTGGAAAACAATTCAAGCGACAAAGAAGTAATGGAAACGGCGCTCGTTACCGTAGGTTTCTTCCACTCTACGCACGATATTTCCAGCGTCCCAATTCCAGGACTTAACCTAAATACCTTTCCCAAAGAAGTTGCTTCAGCTTCTAGTTGACTCACATATTCAAAAGAGGAATTTAAACTCGAGGACCAGTTCAATTCTTCGAACTCATGAACGTCCGTTCCTTGCTCGCCGACTCGTTTAACGGTGAAAATATATTGCCTCTCAGTAATCTTGCCACTGAACGAGGAAATAATTCTAGCTTCCGAAACGTCCTGAGGGATATCGAAATGAATGACTGGTTCGTAGTCAAAAGTTTCAAACATTTTTGTTAGTCCTCAATTGCACGAATCACGCGAGCTGGAATTCCGGCCACGACGGTGTTTTTAGGAACAGAATCGACGACTACGGATCCGGCCGCGACAACTGAGCCGGCGCCAATAGTTACTCCGCCTAAGACGACAACACTCGCACCGATCCACACGCCATCTTCAATAACAATATCTTCAGTCTTCCCAGTACCTGCACGATGGCTGGGATCACCCATATGATGCGAATCCGAAATGATCTTCACAAATGGGCCTATCGAAACGCCATCGCCAATTCGAACACGTGAGCGTACGTACGCATCACGGTTTATGAACACACGTGAACCAATCTGCATGGGACCGAGCAGCTCCGTCCCACGCAGAATCCTAGTACGGTCACCGATCACGATGGGGGTTTTTTCGGTGGCCGACAATGTCACGCCGTTTCCGAATCGACAGTGTTCACCCACTGTCACGAAATCGGGGCGTCTGAAAGCAGGACGACCGGCTGGATCTTGCTTATTTTTATGGTCCGTTAGGAAACGGACTGTTCGCTCGAGTTCCCTAACTCGTTCTTCAAGAACTTCTATTGCCGTCTTGTCCTGCACTTCGGCCACTCTAATCTTCTCCGGTCAATTCATAAGCGATGAATCGCCCATAGTGAATAACTAATCAAAGGATAATCTTCTCATACAAAGGAGCATCCCAATCTACTGGCCCGAACGCCTGTTGCGCGTCCTCAATACGACCATTTACCAAGTCCCACCATGCTTGCAGAACACGATCTGGGTCCAATGATTTCAGCCTTTGGAACATATGAATTTGCTGCTCTCGCAGCTGGTGATTTCTCGCTTGCAGAACATATTGAGCTGCTAACTCAAGGTCGTCGAAAATAAACTCTTCCGGCCACAAAGTTTCGATACCCGGCCACCGACGCGCAACTGGCAGGGCACCAGATGCTATACCCTCCGCTAAAGCTACGTGGGAACCTTCCAAATCGGATGTAGAAAGTATTACACCGATTTGCTGGAACCAAGAAGCCATATCACGCCCAGGGGCATCGAAATGAACTGCATTCCGAAGCAACGGGTTAGTTTCTATTCGATGCAAGATGCTTCCCCATTGCTCTGCTTGCAATGGTTGTTTATGCCAGTTGATATGTTCAGAGGGCAAATTACCTCTTACACGTAAGGCGTATCGAAGGTCTTCCATCCGAAGACGTTCAAGTAAATCTATTGCAAGGTCAAGTCGCTTTAAATCCGGGGTTATCCCTACGATCCCTAATGTAAATTCTGCTCCAGTCAGCTTAGGCCGGTGGAAATAGCGAGAATTGATATAGTTTGGTATATACACCATTTTTTCACGAGGCCAGCCAAATTTCTGCACTAGGGCACGACCGACCCACGGCACGATTACCACTCCACCATAATAACGTTCCATGTCAATATTATGTGGAAAATCGACAGTTACTTCATACCTATGGGCGCGAACTATAAGACGCTTCCCTATTTTTGCCCGATCCTGAATCCAGACGTTATTAGGTCTGGCCCATTCGCCAATGATAACGTCCGAATTCGCTAAGATCATCTCTGAACGAGACGCGTCAGGAGGTGCGCCGAGGTGTGTCCATTCGTCGAGCGTAACTCTTGATGCCGAATCTCGAGCCAAGTCTCGACTCAGTTCATCAATAAACGTAAGTTTCGTCCCTAGAATTCCTATTTCAATCGGATGACCTGAAAGTCTTCTAGGTACTAGAATATCCGATATAACTTCATTGTTCTCAGATTCAAAAGCTTCCGATTGGGCCTTATTCGCTTCTTCAGACTGAATTGGAGATCTCTGGCTTGAATCTGCCGATTGATATTTTTCAAATCCCCAGCTGCTCCCCGAAAACCTGAGAGCTTTTGCCCCTTCTCGTAACTTAGACTTTTCAAATTGCCAAATGTCTTCATCCGAAGCCTCCGAGTCGTCGTGCTCAACGGGAATATGCTTAGGCCGCACTATTCGAACATCAGCGCGAAAATGATTCAGTTCTGATTCGATAACTTTCCTCGATAGATCGCTATCAGTCAAGATTATAGTGTCGGCATCAACATTCTGAGCTAGTCCCTTTGCCCACGCCTCGGTGTAACTACCCCACTTCGGATAAGAGGTTGGAATAACAATAAGAGCAAAGACGCACTCGGAGATAGTCGAAAACTCATTTCTCGCAGCTTTAAGTGACATTATTCCGTCACAGAAAACTACACAACGACCGCGCTTAGGAAGTTGGGGAGATTTTCCCTCCAGCTCTTGCGTCTGTAGCATCATTATTTCGCAGGAATTATCAGCCAAAGCTTTAAAGAGAGAAACTTTAAAACGATCTAAGTTTGAACTATGGAGTTTATTCTCCATATAAACAAACATTGAATATTTTGATACTTGCTGATTCAGCATAATTCACCCTCAAAAATGGCATTTATGCCAACAATTTTACAAAGTTCTCGGATGAAATTCGCTTCCGTTTCCGTAGTAGATGGTACACATATGGCTTCTGCTAAAAATTCTTCGGCAAAAAGAACTCCAACAGCAGCCACAAGGCGGGAACGTGAATCATACTTCTCATGCAGCCATGCGTTAGAGGCGACGATAGCTTCTTTGACTCCCCAGAGAACCCCACTGCAACGCTCACTGGGAATAAGTGAGAGAGTAGTTACGTCCCGGCCTGGCGTATTCGCAGTAAACGACCCTTCAAGATTGATTTTTAGGGTTGTAGCTTTGATCGTAGTGTCTGACTCATCAGATTCCACGGACCCTAAGTTCTGGCCCATTGTCGGATTTATCCCAATTCCCAGAAGTGACTGCACTCGCTCGACAGTACCTTTCGGAACCTCACCTATGGTCTCAATGCGGTCCATTTCCCTGTTCCCAAAGAGTAGAGCTCCAGCGACGAGAACTTTAAGAGGAGTCAGCCCAACTGGTGTCGCATCAAACGATAAAGATTCAAGCTTTGGAGCTAGTTCTTGGTCCTCCCGAACCGCCAGAAGATTAAATCCACCCGATCCTTTGACCGAAATATTCTTAATTAGCAATTTTCGTTACCCTTCAAGCAGTCTTATTCATGGCGTCGCTATGTAATTCGTTTTGTGTCATTTCGCGTACCTTGTCAGATGTTCCGTTCACGAAAACTCTGCAGTCAAGAACTCCATCGCCGAATAACGCATTTCTGATTCCTTCTGCGGCGTCAAGTGAATGCAGGGGAATTATGCCACCCATAACTTCTGTACCGTTTTCAGTAGTGCTGAATCTTTGCTTAGTGACAGATTTCTGTTCGTCAGTCCAGGCTGGAGCTGGTCCGACAGCCAGTACCACAACTTCGGCGTTGTCAAAAAATCCATCTTTACGATTGTGAATGGATGCTAAAGCATACTCAGTGATCAAATCTTGCGGAGATTTCTTAGAATTTGGTTTGGCAAGCTCAATACCGTTGAGTATTTTTTCAATCTCAGAATTTTCCCGCAGTCTAACACTGACTCGATTCGTTTTCGCGCCCGCCCCGCAGCTAGCAAAGAATTCTGCCCAGTTCATCTCCGCCGCATCTAATACTTCGAGTCGCTGGAAACTTTCCTTCAATTCAGGATCTTCATTGGCGATCACGACGAAGCCGCTTCTTTTGACTAAATGATCCGGTAAGAAACCAAGATATTTGGTTTCCCAATTGGTTTTGTCAACCGGTCCCCAGTCTCTGCGGGCTGCTTTTGAAAGTTCCTGAATACTTTGCTGTGTGAAGGCCCGCTTCAGGAAGCTAAGGTTCATTTGGGCAACGTATTTCTGACCTTGCCCACCCTGATCAGTAATTCGCCCACTGTGAACACGACGCAGAAGGCAGAAAACACCACTGTGCTTAAAACGAACTCCTGATCTCAACATCCTAAATGTGATGTTGTTGTCTACAGCACTCTCAATTCCTTCGTCATACTGAAAAGTCTGCAACAGTTCTGTACGAACAAGCCATGTTGAATGCCCTGGCGCGAAGCCGCTCATGAGAGCTGCGGCATACCCGTAATTTCGTCCGTGGTGAAGTTGCAATTCACCAGTTTCGTCATCGAAATTCATGAATGCCCCATAGATGAAGTCCACTGAATCATCGACAAATTTTAATTGTTCTTCCAAGCGGTTGGGCAGCATAATGTCGTCGTCGTCGTGAACCGCAGTCCATTGACCTCGCGACTTTTGTGCGCCTATATTCCGTGCAGCCGAAATGCCCTCGCCTTTGCCTCGTACATATACAACTCTAGGGTCATCGATACCCTTAACAACTAGTTCCGTATTATCCGTAGAGCCATCGTCAACAACTACTAATTCGAAGTCTTTAAAAGTCTGATTAAGCACGGAATGAATTCCAACTTTAAGTAATTCACTGCGGTTTCTGGTCGCGATGACCACGCTCACCAAAGGTGTTTCTGGTAACATTGTGGTCTATTTCCCTTCAGAAATTTTCTTGGCGCTAGCTGAAATTATCTCGATAAAATTCAATTTTGGGTCTAGACTAAGGTCTTTGACTGTGAGCCGAATCTGGTCAGGAAAGGGAGCTTCACCGTTTCGAGCCCAACGTGCTATAACAAAGTCGAGTTTGTCGCCTACGCTGGTGCGTTCTTGTTCTGTCCCGACGACAACGGTTGATAGCCCACCACCAGCATATTGAAATTTAGCGTCCAGTCCTTGTGAGAAATACATGGAACATTTTCTTGAAAATTTCTCGATCTGCGATTGCTCTGGTAGAAGAACAAAGTCTCTATCAGATCCTTCTGGCACGTGAACAAACAGCTCGAGCGGTAATGTGTTGGGGGAAACGTCAAAGGTATAGCTTCTACTGTCCAAAGCGCTAATTTTTCCGAAATAGCTCATTACTTACAACTTTCTGTACGGCATGGGTCATTCGCCTAGATGTCGGGATGACATAATTCAATTCTGGTCGACGAATACTGGCCCTGCTATAAGAGTCCGAGTATCTTCATGAGAACTGTGCATCATTCAACTCATTTACTTAGTTACATTGTCACCGTAGAACCAATGCTTGAGTTGATCCAACGACCATGCAGAACTCTAACGATGACATGCTATCAGGTGGAAAGCTCAGTTACACGAAGCTTTTCGCCAGCGGTGACTTCATACTTTTACCACTTTCATTTGTAAACAGGTTTACTTTTCACGATTGCGCGTCTGTAAGGATCGAGACCGGGAACCTGATGCTTCGACCCTCCATCGCCAGCAGCTGCAACGCGTGCTTCCAGCCACTGGTGCAAGAGCCCTCCTGAAGGTGTGCACCCGATCCCTCTATCGGATTCGTTACTTCCTTAAATGGTTCTGAAACCGCTCCTGGGCCCGCTTATCCACGATATTGCAGATCCACAACCACGGCATCTTCACCGCCGCGGTGTCCAATTGGAAATAACAAAGAGTCGTCGTGACCTGGCGAATTTAGTAGTTCATCGACTCAAGCGCGTTCATGTACATGACGTGCAAAGAATCTTAGGAAATTCAAATATCATCGTGAACCGCTCCCGTTCGTTATGCCACGTCGCCGCTGCAGAAGGGTACTTCTATTCCAGCGTATTGACCTCGAAATCATCACTGGTCGTCAGTGAGGATTCGACGCTGGGAGCGACGCAAACAGTTTTGAACCGCGCGCTGACCGCTTGACGGCAAGTGTAGGAAACGAACCCAGTTGCCGCACGGACCAGGTGCACCACGCATGTTTGCACAGTAGCCCGTGTTCAGATCGATTCAATTAATGCAAGTAACTGCCTCGCCATGGTATGTACCGAGCGCGTACTGTGCATCTGGGTGACCGAGAGCGACGGAGCTAGGTTTTGGGCGCAAGTCTTCCCCCTCTGGCCAGCCGAACTGCGATTGCTGTCATCATCGCTGGCTGTGATGGGCGGACCGAGTTGGCCATATGCACGGTTTTATTCCGTGCCAGTTCCCTACAAAACTTCTGTTCCTGTCAAGCGGCGGTCAGAGCCTCTGTGTGTGAACTGAGAATGCGGTATTATCGCCGGGCGAGATAGCACTTGATGCACCGTCAAATTTCCTTGGTGCTGCGTCCTTCAGCCACGCGTTTCTGCACATATCCACGGGTTTTCTTAACATAGGTCATACCGTGATTGCGACTATGCGCAGGGCGCTGCGCAGGTTCCTGTCACTGCCTAGGTTGAGCCGGTGACTGGTGGTGTTCACTGATGAGGCGCGGATTGGGTTGCCCGTTATGTTGTTGACAGCCCCTAAAAGAGGATCATAGGGACTGTTGGCCGACCAATCACGGCATGGTGTCTTGCCCCCTGCTTATCCAATAGTCCGGAGGTGTTGCCACCGAGAATGGGATAGCAGCAGGGTGATTGACTCTTCTATATTTGTGAAGCGGCCCGTTGCTCTTCGGGTGTTGCACCTGAAACGGTTAGGATCCTGAAGACGAGGCCGGCGAGATAGCGTTTAATGCACCGTCGAGTTTCCGTGTCAGATTTCCCCTGTGTACGACGCTTCTCAACATATTCACGAGTTTCCTCGTCATAAGTCATTCGCGTAATCGCTGCCATATGCAAATTGGAATTCAGCGATCTGTTGCCTCCGCTATTGAGCCTATGCCGACTCGTATTGCCTGATGAAGCGGGGGTGGGATTTACTCCTGCCGAGCTAGCAAATGCAGCTTAGTTACGGACGCGGCCTTCGCGCGATCAAGCCACGAAGCAATTCGCCGCAGTAATCGCCTTGAAGCCAACCTCTTTAAGCAACGGAGCCGCCTCGCTAACACCCACCAGCTCGTCCAGACGCTTCTCGTTAGCAAATAACTGCTGATCCTAGTCCAAAATTCGCTTCGCCAGACGCACGGCTTCGGACCGTGCAATGGATGCTGAGAGTTCTACTTCGCGTTCCCTCCATCGACTGATGTCATTGATCTGACTACCCGTCAGCTTCTTGCGGGCATCGATACCCAGGTCATTGCTACGTACCTAAGCGTTCAACGCATTCACAGACCGCGTGCGGTCTTTCGCCATTGAACTGCGCGCTGTCCTACGTGCTGGAGTGGATTTGCTGTGTGGCGTTGGTACCGTTCCAGCCTGACACTGTGAGACTTGGTGCAGCTGGTCTGGGACTGGCTGGCAGGATAGGGACTGGCCGTCCCGCCTCGTGATTGTGACTCACCTGACACGTGACCCATTGGTGTCTATCCTACGACTTGTCCAATCATGGGGCGGTCGGCCGGGCGCGTCCGGCCCACCTCGGTGACTTGATCAGAAGGTTGTCCGCCTCAGCGCGTGGCTCATCACAATGTTGTTCCGAAGTGACCTCTACCCGGACTGGTACCGGCCGACAGCGGCCATGCCCATATCCGTGAAGAGGAAAGTAACAATGACCGCCATGTCTATCGTCGCGCATTCACATGCGTTTGTCGTTGGTGTCGATACCCACGCACGCAACCACGTTTACGCCATCATCACCGTCACGACCGGTGAACTCGTCGATACCCGGGACTTCCCCACGACCGGCGCCGGCATCAACCGAGCCATCGCGTGGGTGGCACGCCGCACGGGTGCCGACCTCGCCACGCTCTGGGTGATCGAGGGCGCGGCCTCCTACGTGTCCATACTCGCCGGAACCGTGGCAACCAAGGGATACCCGGTTGTCGAGGCAGCACGGATGGACGCCAAGTCCCACCACGGCGTAGGCAAATCCGACGAGCTCGATGCCCAACGAATCGCCCGGGCCGTGTTCCCGCTGAAGGAGAAGAAACTGCGCCGGCCGCGGCTGATTGAAGGCGTCCGTGCTGCCCTGAGGGTCTTGGTATCTGCACGTGATTCCATGACCGGTGAGCGGACCCGTGCCGCGAACGGGCTGACCGCCCTGGTGCGCGTCAATGAGCTCGGCCTGGACGCCCGCAAGGCCCTGACCGGAGCGCAGATTGCCGAAGTGCCCCGGTGGCGTGAACAGGACGAGGAACTGGCGCTCTCCGTGGTCCGCACCGAGGCGGTCCGGCTGGCCAAGCGGATCGGTGACCTCGACAAAGATGTGGCTGGCAACACCCAGCAGATCACCGACCTGGTCAAGTTCAGCGAAGCGGCACCGCTCCTGGAGGTGAAGGGCTTCGGCGCCATCACAGCCGCCGCATGCCTGACCGTCTGGTCCCACCAGGGGCGAGTGCATTCGGAAGCCGCTTACGCCTCCCTCGCCGGGGTGAACCCGATCCCGGCCTCATCGGGGAACACCGTCCGCCACCGGCTCAATCGCGGCGGAGACCGGGCTCTGAACAGCGCGCTTCACATGGTCGCTATCACGCGGATGACCCACGACGAGGAAACCCGCGAATACGTGCAGAAACGGGAAGCGGAAGGACTTAGCACCAAGCAAATCCGACGATGCATCAAACGCTATCTCGCCCGGCGCGTCTACCGCATTTTCAACTCACAAGCGGAGGCTTTGATCGCCGGTTGGCAGACATAGAAGGGTCGTAGGGGCCCAGGGCGTTCACGCCAGCATAGAAACTTGAACTCGTTGCTGGCTGCGACGTAGCCATTACCCGCCAAATAGGCATCGACTACCTGCGCGAGAACGGACTCCACTCCTCGCAGATGGTAGGATTTCGCAAACTGCGCGACGTTGGAGTTCTGGAATGGAAAAGCCTCGGCCCCCCTCATTGAAAAACTCACCCCGGAACAAGCCGAGATCGCTCGACTTCGCCGCCAGTTGGAGGTGAGTGAGGACCAGCGAAGTAGTCTGAAGAAGCACTAGACATCAGAGGAAAATTCTCGGCGTTCTTCGAGAATGCCATCAACGAATCGCCGGACGAGCCGAACTCAAAGTAGAAATGAAAAAGGCCTACCGCCAGCTGCTGACTATCAAGTTCCCGTCGCGGAAAGCGGCCAATTTGCTCGGGCTTTCACGGCGCTTCGATTTTTTACCGTGGTGACCCTGAAAAAGAAACAAGGCTCGCAGTCTCTCTTGCGAATATGGGTGTTGCCTCGAACAATTCATATGCAAGGAACTGCGAACGGTGTTTGAGAATACCGGTAGAATCGATGCTGCGTCCACGCTTTTGAACCTCACTGACTACCTCGCCATCAACGGTCCAACATCTTGACGGTCGGGAAGTTCTTGTCGGGCCCATTGACACCGAAGCAGCTTGCCCTTCCAGCGGCGTGCTCACCACCCGTATCCCAGCCAGGCCGGTGCATCGGGTCAAGGATCTGCAGGTCTTGGTACGCAAGCGCCGCGTGGCCTGCCAATAATCAGTGTGCCCCCGACGCTTATTCGTGCAAAGCACTGAACAAACACCATTCCGGGCCAAGCTCACCATGCGTCTCTCCCAATCGCTCTTCGGCCAGATGAACCATGAACTACGAGGCGTCTCTAACGTCGCGGCAGCGTACGCAGTGTCATGGCCAACCGTGATGCCCCGGCACAATAACGCCGGAGAGCTGATCGGCGATGTGGACCGGTGCTCATCCACCGCCTCAGCATTGACGAACACCGCTTTCGGAAGGTCCGCTACACCCGTGGAAGGACCGGGAAATTGCTCCGGATCGAGCAGTGGTCCATCGTGTTCACCGACCTAGATACCGGAAGAATCCTGAATAGCGTGGACGGACGCCGCCGTGCCGCATTGAAGAAATGTCTGAAAACCGACTCAGATATTGGCGCCAACGCGACCAGCATGTGGAGATCGATATGCCCTCAGGATTCTGCGGGGCCTTGCGGCAGAATGTCCTCAAGGCGAAGGCCATCATGGACCAATTCCACGTGATCCAACGGGCGAATCTGATGATCGCGCAAGTTCGTCGGCGCCGCTCCGACAAGGTCCACGAACGCCATGGCAAAGCCAGCGACCCGGCAGACAAGTACCGGAAACTACTTATCTGCACCCTCGAAAACCTCCCGATCAATCTAGGGGAATGGCTGCAGCTGATCTTGGAAAGGGATCCCGAACTCGGGGTCGTCTATGCGATCAAGTAGCATGTGAGGGAACTACTGAAAACCGCGGATATTCATGAGTTTCAGTCACGATGGGCGGTGCTGGAGAAGTCCAAGAAATCATCGAAAATGAGAGTAGCGAATCTTTTGCTCCGCAGGCTCACCGCCTGGCAGCGCGAGCGGCTAGTCTTCGTGAGAGCAGGCTGAGCAACGCCCGGAGCGAGGTAGCGAATCTGACGGCGAAGAACCTGAAGCGCATCGGCGGGGCTATCGGAGCCATGCGCATCACCGGTTTCGGATATTGTTATACACGGCGGGCTTACCGCCGTGCTGAACATCCTACGCCATGCTTAACTTTTAAGAGCCAATATAGGTGGTCAGCTCGTCCGTCGAGAGCTCCGCCAGCCGGAATGCCCGCCTGTAGCAGAAATTCTCGGCGACACGCATGTTGTCCAAGATCGAGCATTCAACAAGCCCACGTTCGGTGGACAGGTAAATGCGATACTGTTCAAGGTTCCGTGAAATCGGATCCAAACCTGGGATCGCTCGAAGCACCACACCGGTCTGGTGCAAATACGAGATCGGAACCGAAAAATTTGCGAGAGCCACAAACGTCGTTCGGTGTCCGGCGCGCCGGGCCGCGACCGACCGATCCACGCAGGCATCGTCCAGGACGCTGGCAGCCAGACCGTGCTCCTGCGCCCAACGATCCAGCGCTGCGAGTTGACGTAGCCGCCACCGAACCGAATCCGATGCATAACCGCGACCTTCTAAAAGCTACCGAAATCCGTCTGCACACTTGGAGAGCGGACCGGATTCCCTTGCCTTCTGTCACTTGTTCTTTAGTGCCTTTTCGGAACAAATGACCGTACAGAGTCAGCATGAAACGCCAACGAGATTATGCATTGCGATTCAGACTGCGGCAGCTCGCTGAGCACCAAGAATCCGCTTAGACAGGTTCAGCTCGGCATTATCGTGTCCCCAGCAGAATCGAAATTATCCCGAATTAGGAACAACTCCGAGTCGCTTTTCAAGGCCATGAAGTATGGTCCAACGCTCCCCGAACGGTTCGCATCGTTAGGGTTGCTAGGGGGTATGAACGAATACGTACAGTGGTCTAACCTTGCCCATCAGCATTCGGGTATTGGTCTGCAAGCTCCGTCAAACGTTCATTACGGGCTTGCTGATTCGATGGCCGTGATGTGTTCACAGACCCTGGCTTTGGCTGGTGCGCAGGATCCTGAACAATGTAGCACCGCTAATGATCCGAGCCTGCTTGCGTTGCCGGCAGCTGTGTGGATTAATAATCCGCAAGGCAAGGCAGTTCAAGCGGTATGAGACGTCGTTGATCCTGTGTTGGTACCGTTTGACTTGAAAATTCGGCAGCTTCATCCACACCATGTGGTTCCATTGCTCGATTGTCGAAGGCGTGGCTGCAGTTCGAAGTTTACAGTCCTGCTACCAATTTCTCGTCTATTTAAAACGTTGGGTGATTCTTAGAGTCTTCCTTGCAATGTCCACCAATGCGACCTTCCTACAGATCGCTGATTCGATATGAGCATGTCGTCGGAATCGAAGAGCCAACTACGATTCCAGCTACGAATTATCTTTTGCTCTTCATCTCGGTCCGCATCGTCAAGTACAAGCAAAGCTTCATCATTCAATAAATTCGCTAGCATTGGCAGGGCTGGGAATCGCGATCTGGGGCCAGAGTCACCTGGCGGACCGTCCACGATCAAGATGTCAATTTTCTGCGTGCCCAAGGCATCTTCAATGACCGCTCGGTCATACCACCTGAAATTATCACGTTCAATACGACGAGCTTCCAACGGTGCGAGAATTACATCGGCATAGTCGGTCAGCCCCAGTCGCAAAAGATCCTGTTTCGTTTGCTGAGCATAGTTTTCATCATGCTCCACAGAGATTATCCGACCAGTACCGTGCCGTTTTAGAGCGAGGGCCAACCATGAAGTTGAAATCCCGCTACCCAATTCCACAATCGTCGGTGACTCCGGGCCATCGTGGAGAATGTAGTCTGCAATTGCTGCGATAACTTGATATTGGATGGACCACCCTCCGACAACAGGCATGAATCTGTTCGGGGCAAGCTCAGCTGATAGGTATTGAAACGATGAAACTTCTGCAGCTCCTTCCATCGTCGAACGCCTTAGTCTGGTATTCCAACCTTGATTAAATTTAATCAATCTATTTAATTCTTCTTTAATGCTTTCATAGTTACTGTTTATTTGATCATCGCTCATTGGTTGCTCAATTCTTTTAAATACTTTCAATTTTCGTAGACGTAAAAATTTACCGCCTACAGCGAACAGCTTTTTAAATCGTGGTCACTTGCAATACTTCACCTCAACATATGAAATCTTGTTTCACATTAATCTCTAATAAGAAAGATGATTTTCAAGAATCAACTCTTTGGCAAATTTGAAAGTCTTCTCGGAACCGAGAGCGTATATTCCGTAGTATTTCGATGTGTGGAATCAGAACTAATTTTATATTGTCGATGCAAATCCTTCGCGGGCAATGAGGAAATTATCGGCAAGTTATTATTCAAAGAAATCCGGAAGGACATGATTTTCTACCCCTATACGACAGAATTACGTTATATGCACCCGTGCGACCCACTGGTCAGGAGACAGAATTCGCCCCGAACCATTTGTGATAAATAGCACTAATCACCTTACATAGGTAATCTTACCTGTTTCGACCCATTGCTCGAAGCGACGAAACCTTTATGGTGTGGTGGATCTACTATGAATCGTTAGAACCATTCAAACCTGCCGGCAAGATTGATACTTGTGCTGAATCAGCGTGTCGCTAACCGTAGCTGATGTCCTCACGTGGCATTCCTCTGTGTGATCAGTCCGCTACTACAAGTCCTAAATAAGTGCACCTACTAGATGGACATGGCTTCATAGCTGCCCAATGCAAACAGTCTCGTTGCCGCCTTGCCTATCCAATTATCAAACCTGCCCAGAAGGTAATTAAGCGAGGCAAGCAGGGGATGGTCACGCCAAAGGGCTGAATAAAACACACAAGTCATCACCGGGATTTATACAGACACTTACCCGTTATGTTGTTGACAGCTCCTGAACACCGAGGAACATAGGAGCTGCCGGCCGACCAATCTCGGCATGGTGTCTTGCCCCTGCTAATCCAATAGTCCGGGGGGGATTGCCACCGAGATTGGGATGGCAACAGGGTGATTGCTGAAGGCGGAGAACTTCCTTAGATTGTTGTGATTCTCGCCTCGGGTGAAGGCTCTGCACGCGACAAAAAAGGAA
>NZ_PCPS01000014.1 GCF_002975405.1 Arthrobacter sp. MYb229
AGTGTTTGTTGTTTGAGAACTCAATAGTGTGCCAAGTTTATTGATACCGAATTATTTTTAATTTGGTGGATATATAACATTTGCTTGGAATGATGCACCCCCGTGTGTTGTTCCAAGTGTTTTTATTCGCCAGGACTTCATTGGCTTCGCCCTTATTTTCCGAGGGGTTGCCGATGGCTTTTTATTTTTTTATGGAGAGTTTGATCCTGGCTCAGGATGAACGCTGGCGGCGTGCTTAACACATGCAAGTCGAACGATGACCCCCAGCTTGCTGGGGTGATTAGTGGCGAACGGGTGAGTAACACGTGAGTAACCTGCCCCCGACTCTGGGATAAGCCCGGGAAACTGGGTCTAATACTGGATATGACCTTTGACCGCATGGTCTTTGGTGGAAAGATTTATCGGTTGGGGATGGACTCGCGGCCTATCAGCTTGTTGGTGAGGTAATGGCTCACCAAGGCGACGACGGGTAGCCGGCCTGAGAGGGTGACCGGCCACACTGGGACTGAGACACGGCCCAGACTCCTACGGGAGGCAGCAGTGGGGAATATTGCACAATGGGCGAAAGCCTGATGCAGCGACGCCGCGTGAGGGATGACGGCCTTCGGGTTGTAAACCTCTTTCAGTAGGGAAGAAGCGAAAGTGACGGTACCTGCAGAAGAAGCGCCGGCTAACTACGTGCCAGCAGCCGCGGTAATACGTAGGGCGCAAGCGTTATCCGGATTTATTGGGCGTAAAGAGCTCGTAGGCGGTTTGTCGCGTCTGCCGTGAAAGTCCGAGGCTCAACCTCGGATCTGCGGTGGGTACGGGCAGACTAGAGTGATGTAGGGGAGACTGGAATTCCTGGTGTAGCGGTGAAATGCGCAGATATCAGGAGGAACACCGATGGCGAAGGCAGGTCTCTGGGCATCTACTGACGCTGAGGAGCGAAAGCATGGGGAGCGAACAGGATTAGATACCCTGGTAGTCCATGCCGTAAACGTTGGGCACTAGGTGTGGGGGACATTCCACGTTTTCCGCGCCGTAGCTAACGCATTAAGTGCCCCGCCTGGGGAGTACGGCCGCAAGGCTAAAACTCAAAGGAATTGACGGGGGCCCGCACAAGCGGCGGAGCATGCGGATTAATTCGATGCAACGCGAAGAACCTTACCAAGGCTTGACATGTTCCAGACCGCCTCAGAGATGGGGTTTCCCTTCGGGGCTGGTTCACAGGTGGTGCATGGTTGTCGTCAGCTCGTGTCGTGAGATGTTGGGTTAAGTCCCGCAACGAGCGCAACCCTCGTTCCATGTTGCCAGCACGTAAAGGTGGGGACTCATGGGAGACTGCCGGGGTCAACTCGGAGGAAGGTGGGGATGACGTCAAATCATCATGCCCCTTATGTCTTGGGCTTCACGCATGCTACAATGGCCGGTACAATGGGTTGCGATACTGTGAGGTGGAGCTAATCCCTAAAAGCCGGTCTCAGTTCGGATTGGGGTCTGCAACTCGACCCCATGAAGTCGGAGTCGCTAGTAATCGCAGATCAGCAACGCTGCGGTGAATACGTTCCCGGGCCTTGTACACACCGCCCGTCAAGTCACGAAAGTTGGTAACACCCGAAGCCGATGGCCTAACCACCTTGTGTGGGGGGAGTCGTCGAAGGTGGGACTGGCGATTGGGACTAAGTCGTAACAAGGTAGCCGTACCGGAAGGTGCGGCTGGATCACCTCCTTTCTAAGGAGCTAACCAATTATTGGTTGCCCGTTTCTGTCACGAGTGTTGGCAGGCGGGTTGCTCATGGGTGGAATATCAATGAACTCAGTACCGGAAAACGCGTCGACTTTATGGTTGGTGTGGGGTATTGGCTATGGCTGCATGGTGTTCATGCTCTTTTAGTACGCGTCCCTTTGGGGGTGTTGGAATGAGGGTGTGGGGGCCAGGCGGTTTGTATGGTTTGGCATGCTGTTGGGTTTTGAGGCAACAAGCGTCCTGTCCTTTTGGGGGTGGGGGTTTGGTGTTTCAGTGTTTGTCCTGTGTCTTTGCGCGCTGGTCTTTTGGGGTCCTTTGGGGTTCTTGGCCGGTGTTGTGGGGGTGTGGGGTTGTTGTTTGGGAACTGTATAGTGAACGCGAGCATCTTATAAGATGACCATGTGGGGAGCCCTTTGGGGTGACTTGTGTGGTTGTTTTGTGATTTTGTTGATTGTTTTATTGCTCAATCTGAGACTTTGATTTGTGTTGAAGTTTTTAAGGGCGCACGGTGGATGCCTTGGCATCAGGAGCCGATGAAGGACGTGGGAATCTGCGATAAGCCTGGTGGAGTCGATAACCGGACGTTGAGACCAGGATTTCCGAATGGGGAAACCCCGTACGGTGTCATGCCGTATGACCTGCAGCTGAATGTATAGGCTGTGTGGAGGGAACGCGGGGAAGTGAAACATCTCAGTACCCGCAGGAAGAGAAAACAATAGTGATTCCGTTAGTAGTGGCGAGCGAACGCGGATGGGGCTAAACCGGTTGGTGTGTGATAGCGGATAGGCGTTGCATCACCGGGGTTGTGGGGCCTACATGTGCTAACCCTATCTGGTTAGCGGGATGAGGTGCAGGCGTATAGGTGAATCGGTTGGAATGCCGGACCAGAGAGGGTGATAGTCCCGTAGGTGTAATGCGTGTCTGCCGTTCTAGTGTGGGTACCCGAGTAGCACGGGGCTCGAGAAATCTTGTGTGAATCTGCCAGGACCACCTGGTAAGCCTGAATACTACCTGATGACCGATAGTGAATCAGTACCGTGAGGGAATGGTGAAAAGTACCCCGGGAGGGGAGTGAAATAGTACCTGAAACCGTGCGCTTACAATCCGTTAAAGCATCCCACTTGTGGGGTGTGATGGCGTGCCTTTTGAAGAATGAGCCTGCGAGTTAGTGCTGTGTCGCGAGGTTAACCCGTGTGGGGAAGCCGTAGCGAAAGCGAGTCTGAATAGGGCGTTTGAGTGGCACGGTCTAGACCCGAAGCGAAGTGATCTACCCATGGCCAGGTTGAAGCGCGTGTAAGAGCGCGTGGAGGACCGAACCCACTTCAGTTGAAAATGGAGGGGATGAGCTGTGGGTAGGGGTGAAAGGCCAATCAAACTTCGTGATAGCTGGTTCTCCCCGAAATGCATTTAGGTGCAGCGTTACGTGTTTCTTACCGGAGGTAGAGCTACTGGATAGCTAATGGGCCCTACAAGGTTACTGACGTTAGCCAAACTCCGAATGCCGGTAAGTGAGAGCGTAGCAGTGAGACTGTGGGGGATAAGCTTCATAGTCGAGAGGGAAACAGCCCAGAACGCCAACTAAGGCCCCTAAGCGTGTGCTAAGTGGAAAAGGATGTGGAGTTGCTGTGACAACCAGGAGGTTGGCTTAGAAGCAGCCACCCTTGAAAGAGTGCGTAATAGCTCACTGGTCAAGTGATTCCGCGCCGATAATGTAGCGGGGCTCAAGCACACCGCCGAAGTTGCGTCATTCAAATATTTGCCTGGTTTCGATTGGGCGTTTGGATGGGTAGGGGAGCGTCGTGTGGACGGTGAAGTCGCGGTGTAAACCAGCGGTGGAGACCACACGAGTGAGAATGCAGGCATGAGTAGCGAATGACGGGTGAGAAACCCGTCCGCCGAATGATCAAGGGTTCCAGGGTCAAGCTAATCTGCCCTGGGTGAGTCGGGACCTAAGGCGAGGCCGACAGGCGTAGTCGATGGACAACGGGTTGATATTCCCGTACCGGCGAAGAACCGCCCATACTGAGCTTTTGATGCTAACCACCACTGAGCATGATGTTGTGGCCTTCGGGCTGCTTTTGTGTGAGGTGCTGGGAACCGATTTTGTGAGGTAAGCGTATTAACAGGTGTGACGCAGGAAGGTAGCCGAGCCAGGCAATGGAATTGACCTGGTCCAAGGGTGTAGGCCGAGAGATAGGCAAATCCGTCTCTCATTTATGGTTGAGACCTGATAGGCGCCCACTTTGGTGGGTGATTTGGTGATCCTATGCTGCCTAGAAAAGCATCGGCGCGAGGTTCTAGTCGCCCGTACCCCAAACCGACACAGGTGATCAGGTAGAGAATACTAAGGCGATCGAGAGAATCATGGTTAAGGAACTCGGCAAAATGCCCCCGTAACTTCGGAAGAAGGGGGGCCTGCCCCGTGAGGAAGACTTGCTCTTCTTTTGCGGGTGTGGGCCGCAGAGACCAGGGGGAAGCGACTGTTTACTAAAAACACAGGTCCGTGCGAAGTCGCAAGACGATGTATACGGACTGACTCCTGCCCGGTGCTGGAAGGTTAAGAGGACCGGTTAGCAACTTGTTGCGAAGCTGAGAATTTAAGCCCCAGTAAACGGCGGTGGTAACTATAACCATCCTAAGGTAGCGAAATTCCTTGTCGGGTAAGTTCCGACCTGCACGAATGGAGTAACGACTTCCCCGCTGTCTCAACCATGAACTCGGCGAAATTGCAGTACGAGTAAAGATGCTCGTTACGCGCAGCAGGACGGAAAGACCCCGAGACCTTTACTATAGTTTGGTATTGGTGTTCGGTGCAGCTTGTGTAGGATAGGTGGGAGACTGTGAAGCTCGGACGCTAGTTCGGGTGGAGTCATCGTTGAAATACCACTCTGGCTGTACCGGTCACCTAACTTCGGACCATGATCTGGTTCAGGGACAGTGCCTGATGGGTAGTTTAACTGGGGCGGTTGCCTCCTAAAATGTAACGGAGGCGCCCAAAGGTTCCCTCAGCCTGGTTGGCAATCAGGTGTCGAGTGTAAGTGCACAAGGGAGCTTGACTGTGAGAGTGACAGCTCGAGCAGGGACGAAAGTCGGGACTAGTGATCCGGCGGCACCTCGTGGAAGGGCCGTCGCTCAACGGATAAAAGGTACCTCGGGGATAACAGGCTGATCTTGCCCAAGAGTCCATATCGACGGCATGGTTTGGCACCTCGATGTCGGCTCGTCGCATCCTGGGGCTGGAGTAGGTCCCAAGGGTTGGGCTGTTCGCCCATTAAAGCGGTACGCGAGCTGGGTTTAGAACGTCGTGAGACAGTTCGGTCCCTATCCGCTGCGCGCGTTGGAAATTTGAGAAGGGCTGTCCTTAGTACGAGAGGACCGGGACGGACAAACCTCTGGTGTGTCAGTTGTACTGCCAAGTGCACCGCTGATTAGCTACGTTTGGAAGGGATAACCGCTGAAAGCATCTAAGCGGGAAGCCTGCTTCGAGATGAGATTTCCATGCACCTTGAGTGTGAGAGGCCCCCAGCTAGACCACTGGGTTGATAGGCAGGATGTGGAAGCAAGGACTAAAGACTTGTGTAGCTGACCTGTACTAATAGGCCGATGACTTACAACACACAGTAAAGCAATCGTTGAAGACAATGATGCTCGCGTTCACTATACGGTTACGAGACAACAAC
>NZ_PCPS01000015.1 GCF_002975405.1 Arthrobacter sp. MYb229
TTTATTTTCGCAGTTCAGGATCACTTTTTCTTTGTTAATGACGCTTAATTACTGGCCTCTCGATGAAATACCTGGGCTAGGAAAGACTGGCAGAATCTGGTACTGGATTGAGCGCAGGCATATTCAAACACCAGTGTATCGATCAAGTGAAAGTTTTCACAAAGTCGCCCTGAAGCTGCGTAATATGCGTAAATTCAACGGATTCCAGGACTGTCCGGCGATAGGGTGGAACATGTTGGCGATCATCAACGATCGCCCGCATGCAAGCATCAGCCCAATGAAATCGCAAAGGTGCCACACCCGTGTCTGACAATAAGCCAATCGTACTTCTGGCCGAACAACTATCCCCAGCAACTGTCGCTGCGCTCGGTCCCGACTTTGAAATTCGTCAGACAGACGGAGCAGACCGCTCCCAACTGCTCGAAGCTATCGCCGACGTAGATGCAATTCTCGTTCGTTCGGCCACCCAGGTGGACGCCGAGGCAATCGCCGCGGCCAAGAACCTGAAGATTATCGCCCGTGCCGGCGTAGGCCTGGACAATGTAGATATCAAGTCCGCCACCCAGGCTGGCGTCATGGTGGTCAACGCTCCGACCTCAAACATCATCTCTGCAGCGGAACTGACCGTGGGCCACATCGTTTCGTTGGCTCGCCGCATTCCTGCCGCGAATGCCTCGCTGAAGAACGGCGAATGGAAGCGCAGCTCCTTCACCGGTGTTGAGCTGTTCGAAAAGAAGGCCGGCATCATCGGCCTGGGCCGTATCGGCGCCCTCGTTGCAGCACGCCTGCAGGGCTTCGGCATGGATGTCATTGCCTATGACCCTTATGTCACCCCGGCTCGCGCCTCGCAGCTTGGTGTCACGTTGGTGACCCTTGATGAATTGCTGGCCCAGGCGGACTTCGTGACCATCCACATGCCAAAGACTCCAGAAACGCTGGGCATGCTGGGCAAGGAAGCCTTCGGCAAGATGAAGAAGAGCGCCTACGTCATCAACGTGGCACGTGGTGGCCTCGTTGACCAGGACGCACTGTATGAAGCACTGAAGAATGAAGAGATTGCCGGCGCCGGCATTGACGTATTCGTCAAGGAACCAAGCACCGACCTTCCATTCTTCGAATTCGAGAACGTGACCGTCACCCCGCACCTGGGCGCATCCACCGATGAAGCTCAGGAAAAGGCCGGCGTTTCGGTAGCCAAGTCGGTTCGCTTGGCACTTGCCGGTGAGCTGGTACCGGACGCGGTGAACGTTGCCGGCGGAGTTATCGACGAAAACGTCCGCCCGGGTATCCCGCTAATCGAGAAGCTCGGCCGCATTTTCAACGCCCTGACCTCGGGCTCGCTGACCAGCATTGATGTTGTAGTCGCCGGCGAAATCGCTTCCTTGGATGTGAAGGCCTTGGAGCTTTCCGCTTTGAAGGGCGTCTTCATGGATGTCGTTTCGGATCAGGTGTCCTACGTCAACGCTCCGGTTCTTGCCGAGCAGCGCGGAGTGGCCACCCGTTTGGTCACCACCCCTGATTCACCTGAGTACCGCAACCAGCTGACGATCAAGGGCGTAACCAATGAGGGCACGCAGCTAGCGGTCGCCGGCACCTTGACCGGTCCAAAGCAGATCGAGAAGCTGGTAGGAATCAACGGCCACGAGATCGAAATCCCGATTTCGGATCACATGATCGTTGTGCGTTACTCAGATCGTCCGGGCGTAGTCGGCTCGCTAGGCAACGTTCTGGGGGAGCAGGGCATCAACATCGCTGGCATGCAGGTGTCCCGCGATGAAGAGCGCGCCGAAGCCGTTGCCGTGATCAACATTGATTCGGCGCTGCCGCACGGTGTCCTCGACGTAGTTGGTGCAGCCATTGGTGCAAGCGTTGCGCGTGAGATTAATTTAGCTGAATAAACGCTTCTGAAACTTCGGTAGAAGACTTTACAAAAGACGGAATCTCCCTAAGATGTGGACTTATATTCCAATTTTAGGGAGATTCCTTTAATTGTTAATTATAAATACATTAAGTTTTCAGGTTATGCGGTATTACCGTAATGCAATATTAATTAATATAAATGGTACATCTCTTTGCGTAAAGAGTGAAAAATAATACTACCTCTTAGTGAGTCATCCCGGGTTTCATGCCGTTTTCTTATGCGAGAATGGAAGACATGCCAAAGCAGTAAATCCCAGAAGTCAAGAACCGCGCAGTGTCCTACGCTATGAAACGCCTTGGCCGGTATAAGTCGGTCTAGGTAGCCTGCACCGCTGGTGTCGCCAAGCGCAGGGCGATAGCGGTGGATGCACCGGCCCCACCAGCGACGAAATCGCTGAAATCAAAGCATTGCAAGCCAAATTCAGAGATCTTGAAGAAGTCAACGACATCTTGAAACAGTCAACCATTTTCTTCGCGAGGGAGCTGGACCCTCGCTGGCACTAATCACCGAGTTGCTCGACCAGCAATGCGAACGTGGGCATGCGGTAATGTCTGTTCTGACATGTATTGAACACTCAGGGGTTGAAGGCCTCTGCCCGCACGTATCACAGCCGGAAAGTCGAGCAACCGTCACCACAAGTCGTCACCGATGCACTCATTCTCAATGCCGCGCATGACCTACAGAAACGCGACATGAAAACGGGTAATCCGAAGCCGGAGGTGCTTTACGTACGACGGTAAATGCGGGTCTGGTGCGTGGTCGCAGGACATACACGACGATCCGTACCAAGGACAAGATTCGGGTGAACGGTCTGTTGAATCGGAATTTCTTCACTGATGCTCCGAACATGCTTTGGGTCACCGAATTTACCTACGTTTCCATCTGAAGCGGGTACGCATACGTGTCATTTGTGATCGACTTGTTCAGCCGTAGGATCTTGTCCGGGGCTTTGTCCACCTCGCATGACACCGCGTTAGTGGATGAGGCTCTCCAGCGGGCTCTATGGCAGCGACGTAGTGAGCGAAACTCTCATGTGAGATAGGTGTTTGGCACCGTACAACAAAGCGATGCTGGATCAGAATATACCTCCCAGAGGTATACGCAGACGATGGCTTTGGAAAGGCTGGAACCGTCGACCGACGCGATCGGGGGGTGCCCCTATGTTCTGTGTCAAGCAATTTTCAGCTCCGGAACATCATAAAGCGATCCGTGCCGGATCATGGCGAACAGGACCGTGAGACGTCGGTGGGCCAATGCGATGAGTGCTTGGTTGTGGCGTTTGCCCTGGGCCCGCTTCCGGTCATAGTATTCCCGGCTGGTTGGATCAAAGCGGATGGACTCGAACGCCGAGAGGAACAGCGCTCGTTTCAAGCGTTTATTTCCTGAATGGCTGTCGCGTTCGGATTTGATCGAGGTCCCAGACTGGCGCGTGGTTGGTGCTAATCCTGCGTAGGAGGATAATGCGGCGGCGCTGGTGAAGGTTTTGCCGGAGGTCTCGGCGATGATGATCGCAGCGGTCCTGACGGCGACCCCTGGCATGGATGTCAGGACCGGGTAAAGAGGGTGGGCCTCCACCATGGTCTCCAAATGGTTGGCCACGTCCACGCGCTGGGCATGCAACGAGATCAGCTGGCGGGCTAGGTGCGGGATGACCAAGCCGGCTGCGTCGGTGCCGACCACGACCACGGTTTGCTCATCCAGCGCATCGATGATGGCGGACGCCCACGCGGTGTGCCGGCGGGCTCCCTGCTTTTTCAGCTTCGCATCGATCCGCGCTTTGCCAGCATGCTTCAGTTGCGCCGGTGTCGGCCAGGAGGCGAGGACCTCCAGCACCGCGTCGTGTTCCAGCCAAGGGCCGAGGATCCGTTCTAGTGGCGGGTGGATTTGGGTGAACAATCCGCGGATCCGGTTGCTGGTTTGGGTGATCTGCCGTGCCAGATCCAGGTCGAATCCGGTGAGCATGCCCAGGGTGGCTTCGTCTTCTTCGGAGACTTGGATGCTGCGGAGGGTGTGGGGCATGGTGCGCGCCGCATCAGCGATGATGAAGGCGTCTTTTTCGTCTTTCGCCGTCCCGGGATACATATCTGCGATGCGCCGCATCGACAGCCCGGGCAGGTAGGCCACCGGAATACCGAGGTTCTGAGCGATGGCGACAGCCAGCGCACCGATGGTGGCTGGCTGATCCACTACCACCAGAACGGTACCCTTGGCACTGAGATTTTCGTAGACAGCGGTGAGTTTGGCTTCGTCGTTGGGCAGGGTCTTGTTCCAGATTTTGGTGCCGACGGTGGAGACGGCACAGGCCCAATGGTCTGTTTTCCCTAGGTCGAGTCCGAGGAAAATGTCGACATCCGTGGTGATCATGGTTAGCCCGGGTATTTCATGACGACGGCAGTCATTAACTGACTTAAAAGATGAAAAGGTGACCTGAACTGGGAAAATGGGAGTGTCTAAGCTTCCAAGATACCCGTTCGAAGGATCACCTTTTCTGTGAACCATTCTACCCACGTTTTCCCTGCTATCCCGACCCAACTCACCGGTCAATCTCTGGTCTCCCATGCAGGGTTGTCGGTGCTGACCAGTTTCCTGAACGCGGTGGACTTCCGCAGGCTCTGCGAGGACCGGTTCAGCCAGTTCGTACCCGCTACCGCAACGCACCGGCCAGGCAAGATCCTCGGCGCGCTGGCCCTGTCCTTGGCGGCCGGCGGTGAACAAGCCACAGATATTGACCAGCTACGAGCCGCACCAGAACTCTTTGGCTCAGTAGCGTCGGATGCCACGATCAGCCGATTCATGGGCCGGATCAAAGAACAGCCAGAAGCTTTCTCCTACGGGTTCGCCACCATGACCCGCAGCCTGCG
>NZ_PCPS01000016.1 GCF_002975405.1 Arthrobacter sp. MYb229
TCACTACTCCATCTTCCTGCATAGGCTTTGTTCTTGTCGGCGCTGTGTAGTGCTCCGCCGGTTGATTGATGAGCCCAGTTCTGATGTTCGCTGATGCTCATGCCCATAGGCAGGGATCTTCGACCCGCGTTTTGTTATATGGCGTAAGTTCATCCGTCAATATACGCGGCGTCGACTCCGACCTTGTGGCACCAATCGATAAGTGCTTGACTCTGCTTTATTCGAAACCGTACAAGGTTAGTCACGCGCGAAATGGCGTTAAACAGGGATGCTTGGATAATGGGTGGACGGTATGTCCGACGATGACGACAGCCGAATGCATTTCCTCATGGTGTGATTCTACGTTCACGAGTATAGAGTCATCGCTGCCTAGATCTCGACGCTACCAATTCGATTCCCGTCAAGAGAAAACACATCGAGAAGATACTACCTGCTCAACAAACACTGATCTATATGTAACGACAGGATATGCTCGACTTCCGAGGTAAGTAGCAGATTCAGTTGGTATGGAGCCTAGCTGGGCCCTGGGTTGATTACGATGACAAGATATCTTCCCGACTGGAAGTATTCGATTAGGCTGCGGAAGATCGACGACCACAGAATCTCCGGATCATACGACAAGGACGTCTTATGTCAGAAACGCAGTCAGATTTTCTTATCCAACTGAACACAGTGCTTTCTGCTGAGCAACTGGAACAGCGCGCAGAAGTACTACTGGAGAATTCCCGGGACTTCGGGCAATTCGTCGGCGACCCCTTCATGCCTCTGGCCGTGGTTTACCCCCGAACGGTTGAAGACGTCCAAAAGGTAATGCGACTGGCCTACGAACATCGCATGCCCGTTGTTTCGCGTGGTGCCGGTACCGGTGTATCCGGAGGCGTTCACGTAACCGGTAAGTGCATTGTCCTGAACCTCATGCAGATGAACCGAATCGTGGAAGTTCGCCCCGAAGACGAAGTCGCGGTGGTGGAACCTGGAGTGATCAACTATGACTTGAACGTAGCTGTCTCCGAACACGGTCTCATGTACGCACCGGATCCGGCCAGCTATAAGATGTCTACCATTGGTGGCAATATTGCCACCAATGCTGGTGGTCTACGCTGTGCCAAATACGGAGTGACACGTGAATCGGTACTTGCTGTAGACGTTGTTCTGTCGGATGGCCGTTTAGTTCATCTGGGACGTAATACCTTCAAAGGTGTTGCAGGCTACGACCTCACCGGATTGTTTACCGGTTCGGAGGGAACACTTGGCGTCGTGGTGCGCGCGGTGCTGCGCTTACGATATTTGCCGGTGGATGAGCGCGACATCTCGATGTTATTCCCAAGTTTGGAAGCAGCAGTCCTTGGCGTTCAACGCATAGCCCGCGCCCGCGTACAGCCGGCCATTCTGGAGCTCCTTGATTTGCCGACTATCGAAATCTTAGATGATCAATACTCGACCAACTATGCAGCGCATGGTGGTGCCATGCTCTTAGTCAGGGTGGATGGATATGGCGCCGAAAAGGAAGAAGCTGTCATTCGCGAGACCTTCGAGAACCAAGAAGTAACCCTCAGCGACTCCGGTGCGGACGAAGCCACAACGCTTATCGAAATGCGGCGAACAAGCCGTGGAGATACTAAAGACGATGCCTATCGCATGGGGGAGGACATTGCAGTGCCAAAGAGCAAGATGTCCGACTACGTGCGAGAACTGCGACAGATCGCTTACTCTCACGAGGTAGATGTCAGAGTCATCGCCCATGCGGGGGACGGCAACCTGCATCCTACATTCTCGGTTGAACCCGGTGCCGGAGTCGATCCTCTGGCGAGACTTTCTAAGGCATTGGAAGGATCAATTCGATTGGCCATCGAGATGGGCGGAACCATCACCGGTGAACATGGAGTCGGCCTTATCAAACGCGATTGGTTGAGCTGGGAACAAACTGCTGACGTTCTGCTTCTCCAGCAAGAAATCAAAGCGCTGTTTGACCCGAGGAATATTCTCAACCCCGGCAAGGCACTTTAGTTTCCTTGAACGACGTCCGTTCCTTCTTCAATAGCTCACTGGCAGATTTAGCACAGACGCATCCCCGGGTGTAGTGTATAACCGTTGTAGAGTTACGGGATATAGCGCAGCTTGGTAGCGCGCGTCGTTCGGGACGACGAGGTCGCAGGTTCAAATCCTGTTATCCCGACTAGCAAATGAATAAGGGGGTCCCTAGGGACCCCCTTATTTTTGGTTGAGGGTGTCGTGCGCATATTTCACCGTCCATCGCCAGAGGTATCCAAGCCCGCCGTTCCACTCCCCGCGTACCTGTAGTCGGGCTCTGTTTTGACGTAAAACTGCACCTCAACACAATAGAGCTGTAGATCACTCGAGGAGAAGGGCTCAAAAGATGCCTAAACGAGTTTTCTTATGTATAGTTATATCTCGTGCTAAGGCATTTCGAAGAGAATGATCTTGATGGTCTTCACTGAGGAATCCAAGTCACATTGGGATATGGTGTAATTGGCAACACAACGGTTTCTGGTTCCGTCATTCTAGGTTCGAGTCCTGGTATCCCAGCGCTTCACCAGAGTAATTTGGTGAGTTGAAGAGAAATCTTCAGCGTACGGCCCCATCGTATAGCGGCCTAGTACTCCGCCCTCTCACGGCGGCAACACGGGTTCGAATCCCGTTGGGGTCACACATCAAAACGCGGAACTTCGGTTCCGCGTTTTTTGCTTTAAGATTACGCTCATCGAACTTCGTGGCCATCCTTTGCGCACGCGTTACTGTTACTTCAGCATCTTCTGTCGGAGCGAGGCGAACGGCAGTATCACCACGGGAACGAACGATGCGCTAGCTGGTGGTTGAGTGGCCGGGACAGACACACGGCCTACCCGCATTGTGTCACTACAGTAGGTCGCGAATGCAACGATGCCTGTGGACCGGGTTTAAGTACTGCCGTAGTTTGCGCCCGGTGATGTCATCGAGGGCAGTGGGATCCACGAGATGTTCAGCAACGGGGATTCACTTAGCCAAGTTTCACCCTTCGACTGGTCGAGGTTCCAGCCCGGGGACGCCAGCTCAACGTCTGGGTTTATCAATTTCATCTCGGATGCCGGCCGGTGGAACCATCTCATCGGAAGGGAGTCTGCGTTTCCCATCTTCGCGCTGCCTGGCCTCTCAAACTGTTGGGCGCCTCGGCATGCCGAAATTGAACGTCACTGCGCATAAGCATCGAAGCATTCAGCGATAGTGATTATTCGGAGGTCAATAGTGAGCAAGCAACCGTGTGTCGGGTGCGGTCTAGGCCTGTTGAACTTTGACAGTGTCTACCGAGATGAAGTCCGGTCATAGAGAGAATAAGGGCCTGTGTGCACGGTCACCTCGGAAAAGGGCCTCCCGATTTGAAACATCCCGCAAAACTGTGTATAGTTTTTATCTGTCGCCGAAACAAGGCCGGAACAAAAACCGGTACAAAATTCGGTGATAATCCCCAGAAAATCAAGAGTTTTACACAGGTCACTGTGGATAAAGCGAAATTAATGGGAACCAAGAATACCGATTCAAATCACAAATAATTGATTTGACTTTCAGGAATTCAACGGTATAAAATATAAATATAACGCTGGACGAAATTGCCGCTCGAAAGAGTGGGTAAAGAACCGGTAAGTGTTTGTTGTTTGAGAACTCAATAGTGTGCCAAGTTTATTGATACCGAATTATTTTTAATTTGGTGGATATATAA
>NZ_PCPS01000017.1 GCF_002975405.1 Arthrobacter sp. MYb229
TTCTGGGGATTATCACCGAATTTTGTACCGGTTTTTGTTCCGGCCTTGTTTCGGCGACAGATAAAAACTATACACAGTTTTGCGGGATGTTTCAAATCGGGAGGCCCTTTTCCGAGGTGACCGTGCACACAGGAATAATTCTGAATTAAGTTCAGTTTTGGATCCGTACTAGTGAGTCATTGATCAGACGGGCGAAGCCCGCCTATAGTCACAGGGCAGAACTAGCAGTTGATCGCATGTCTAAGCGCTGCTGGATCAGCGGATTGGTTAGCTACCGTTGCCCTCCTTTGTGAAAATCATTGGTATACCGCCTGGATTTGCGCTCTACCGCCACCACACGTTGCAAAATCATCGAGTAACTCACCCATCAATGGCTCGATTCGAATCTCTTTGCCCCTGATACCACTACTACGCTTCGATTCACTGGGCATCTCCAATGACGCAAGGGCCTTTTATGCCGAGCGGGATTGTTTACCGGTCAACTCCATTGGCAGCCCGATGCTCAGTCCCGGCTTCCACAACACAACTCATTCTTGGGCTCCGTAGCAAGATCGGTATGGATGCTTCTCTTTGCACGGTTGAAGTGAGCGACTGCTAGTGCCCCCATCGCGTTGACAGCAAGGACTGTTTCTCGAATAGCTCATTGCTGGCGCCTGAAGGACTCCCGCCAGTCGGCGGTCCATGACTCTAGACGGTACTTTGCGTTGAGTAGCAAGCCCAAGGAAATGAGGATCTTGGCTCTGTCAGTGACAACCTAGCCCTCGGAAATTGGCTGACCACTACTCAGCTAGTCGCCCTCTGCCGTCCAAGATCGGATAGGCGCCCACTAATTGAGTGTCTACGATCGCCGTTTGGCTCAATATTTTGAGATGAACCCAAAAATCGAGGTCACCAAGTTTATAAGTGCCTCGGACACCTATTCGAAACGAGCCGGCACAAATCTGGATCGATATGGTACGTCTCTGCAACTCCTCGCGGGAACCGCCCTGTGTTTTCTCGCCAACTCAGGAAGCACGAACTGCCCTAAGGGCTCATCCGAAGCGAGGATGTTGTCCACGCCTAGGTCATCAGCAATCGCCATGACCGCACGCACAGACAAATACTTCCGTGAAATACGCGATTCATTTATGCAGATCCGTACACCCAGCTTCCTCGGAAAATTCTTTCGACAACATTTGTCGCCTTTCCATACGGCAACTTGGCGAAGACTCACTAGGCAGTAGAAAGGAAGTTGAGCGTTTGGCTAAATCTCAAGCTAAGCGTACTGTATCGATCGCTGCCATCTCTGCGAGAACGAAGCCATGCGAACTCAGGTTCGCGTAACGGTGGTTAGTGCGTGGACATACTGCAACACGGTAGGGAACGCCAAGCGGTAGGCTCCGACGACTACAGTGGCCCCTGTGTTGGGAACCTGTCTCTAGAAGCCGTATTCTCAATCGATGACTGGCCGGCCATTGCCCCAATTCTCCATGGCCACAATGCAAAAGAACTTCGTCTAGGCCCTACCCGAACTATGGGACCATTCCAGCCCAATCTTCCGGCAAAGGCACAAGTGATTTGATAGCTCTCCTCAACATGACAGAGCATCTCATCTTCCGACTTCTACCCAATTTCCATGCGACGAAACCGGAGTTCACGTTGCGTCCCGCGGAGGGGAGATCCTTCAAACGGCAACTCACCCAGGTCCACGAGACTTGCTGCCTTTAGCGCCAGCTGATTAGCCGACTGGACCGCTCTATCGGCGAGTCCCAAAGTATGCGCAAATTCTTGCCAGTGCTTCTTCTTGAGATTTTTCGTCTTACCCGCGACAGTCAAAGCCATGGTGTCATCACCGTAAATCAGCGTGCAGGGAATGTCGTAGATCGGTGCTATTGAGAACCTTCCATGAGCATCAGCCAGCATGGAAACGTTCTTTCCGTGCAGGTCTCCATTGCCTGTCAGCCACGCAAACAGAAACTGAAGGTATAAATTACGCTTAGCCAGTATCGGCGCCTGGCAGTGCGAAGCGAGAGACTCTGAAATCTGCTCGGCGCTGACTGAATACTTCAGGGCTGGCGGTAAATCGAGAACCTGTAATCCATCTTCCTGCGCATACCGTGTCACTACCGTACTATTTGCAGAAATCTGCCGGTCGAAGCGCTCGACAAGTAGCCCCTCGACATGACGGGTGTCGAAAACTAGCTGGTACTTGGCCACTGGTAACTTCAGAGCACTGGCCGCCCGGAGATGTAGTGCTTCATTAGCAACCAGATGCGGATGATCGCGCGGATTCAGCTTAAGTAGATATGCCCCGCCATCCAAACCCAAAGGTGTAGTGAGCATTGTGGCACTGATTTTTTCCTGCACACCAGGAATTGAGTGCCGGTCAAGGCTTCTCGCCAACATTGAGAAGTCTAGATCTGTCGAATCAGCAATCGCGGCCACTGCAGGAGGGGCGGTCAGTTCGGTGCCCGCCGGGGATACTCGAACATTACCTGGCGTATCGGCACCCACAACCATCAGTAGAGTCAGCTCATCTGACAGGCTAGTTTTCGCCGCATCTTTCAGTACCGTAAGTCGATGCCCCTCTGGCAATAACCCAGAGAAGAAAGCTGGCAAACCACCACCTGGACCTATATAAGGAACTGACGACAAGGGCAAAGCCGACGCGATTCCACGGTCACCAGATTCTATGTAGTCACTGGTGTACGAAAACTCGATACCTCCGTCACTCAAACGAGACAAGTGCCCAGCGAGCTTCGACCCTTGATAGACATCGGCTCGCTGCACTCGCTTAAGCTCTTGGATTTCGTGGCTCATTTCTCCACCACAATTTTCAGCCCAAGAACTGCAGCCGCGGACAGCACGGCCGTGATGGAAGGGTTTCCACCACCAGTTTCAATTGCCCGCAAAGTGCGCTCAGAGATATCCGCCAGCTCTGCTAGCTGCTCTTGAGTCAGCCCGCTCTCTTTTCTTGACTGCTGTATAGCGAAGCCAATTTCTGACAGGGAATTCACGACGCGCTCCAGTCCGGCAAAATCTCGCCGATTTTTACGTTTACCCTCACCATAATGCCTCAATAGAGCATTTACGGCAATATACTGCCGAATCGTTGACTCATTCATTTGTTTGTAGCCATCTCGCGGAGTAACGGCAGCATCACGCCGGTCAAGTTTTCGAGCTGTCGCTTAAGGCCGGTTAAAGCACAAAAAGGTCCCGCCTCGCCAGGCAGAACCACACAACCCACACACCCTCGCACACCCCCGCGGGTTAAACAGGTGAGGCCCCCACACCAACAGGTGCAAGGGCCTCAAACCATCATACTAAGTTAAGTCCGGCGGTGACCT
>NZ_PCPS01000018.1 GCF_002975405.1 Arthrobacter sp. MYb229
GACGGCAGCTTTGGCCCGGCCAGCTCGGCCGCGACCAGGCAGATCTTCTGCCCGGCCAATGGTCAGCCGGTAGCCCTCGTCTCCGAGGCCGGGCCCGCGGACGCCGCGGCCGCGATCGCCGCGGCCCGCCGCGCCTTCGACACCGGGACCTGGTCCCAGCTCCCGGCCCCCGAACGCGGTGACTTCCTGCTGCGCGTCGCTCATCGGCTGGCCGAACGCAAGGACGAATTCGCGCTGGCCGAAACCCTGGACACCGGCAAGCGCCTGGTCGAATCCGAACTGGACATGGACGACATCATCAACTGCTTCCGCTACTTCGGCAAGCTCTCCGGAACCGATGCCGGGCGGATCGTCGACGCCGGGGACCCGCAGGTGCTCAGCCGCATCGTCTACGAACCGGTCGGCGTCGCGGCGATGATCACCCCGTGGAACTACCCGCTGCTCCAAGCCGCGTGGAAGATCGCCCCGGCGCTGGCCGCCGGCTGCTCGTTTGTGCTCAAACCGGCCGAGCTGAGCCCGTCCACCGCGATCTTGATGATGGAGGTGCTCCATGAGCTGGGTCTGCCGGCCGGGGTGGCGAACCTGGTCACCGGCACCGGCGCGCAGGTCGGCGCGGTCCTCTCCGAGCACCGCGACGTGGATCTGGTCTCCTTCACCGGCGGCCTGGCCACCGGGCGCAAGGTCGCGGCCGCGGCGGCCGGAACGGTGAAGAAGGTCGCCCTGGAGCTGGGCGGGAAGAACCCGAACGTGATCTTCGCCGACGCGGACTTCGACGCCGCGGTGGACAACGCGCTGAATGGCGCGTTTGTGCATTCGGGGCAGGTCTGCTCGGCCGGGGCGCGGATCATCGTGGAGGAATCCATCGCGGAGCGGTTCGTCGACGAGCTGGTGCGCCGTGCGGAGCAGATCACCCTCGGCGGCCCGTTCGATGAGCATGCCGAAACCGGGGCGCTGATCTCCGCGGAGCATCTGGGAAAGGTCGAGGCGTATGTGCAGTCCGGGCTCGCCGAAGGCGCCCGGCTGCGCTGCGGGGGCCGGGCGGCCACCGAGGCGGACGGCCCCGGGCTGGGGGCGGGGCATTTCTACCTGCCCACCGTCTTTGACCAGGTGGCCCGCGGCATGTCGGTGGTCATCGAGGAGGCCTTCGGCCCGGTGGTCACCGTGGAGACCTTCGCCACCGAGGATGAGGCGGTGGCTACCGCCAACGACACCGACTACGGGCTGGCCGGGGCGGTGTGGAGCCAGGACGCGTCCAAGACCCAGCGGATCGCGGCCCGGTTGCGCCACGGGACGATCTGGATCAACGACTTCCACCCCTACCTGCCGCAGGCCGAGTGGGGCGGCTTCGGCCAGTCCGGGGTCGGCCGCGAGCTGGGGCCGACCGGGCTGGGCGAGTACCAGGAAGCCAAGCACATCTACCAGAATCTGGACCCGCAGGTCACCGGCTGGTTCGCCCAGAAGTAGCGAAGAGGGAAACTGAGGATTATGAGCAACACTAACGAATTTGACTACATCGTCATCGGCGGCGGTTCGGCCGGCGCCGCGGCCGCCGCACGGCTGAGCGAAGACCCGGCGGTACGCATCGCGCTGGTGGAGGCCGGCCCCGATGACCGGGGTCTTGAGGAGGTCTTGCAGCTGAACCGCTGGATGGAACTGCTCGAATCCGGGCTGGACTGGGACTACCCGATCGAGGCGCAGGAGAACGGGAACTCCTTCATGCGCCATTCCCGGGCCAAGGTGATGGGCGGGTGCTCCAGCCATAATTCCTGCATCGCGTTCTGGGCGCCGCGCGAGGACCTGGACGAATGGGAATCGAAGTTCGGGGCCACCGGCTGGAATTCGGCGATGGCCTACCGGCTGTATCAGCAGCTGGAGCGCAATGAGGACGCCGGGCCCGAGGCCCCGCACCACGGGGATTCGGGGCCGGTGCACCTGATGAATGTGCCGGGCACCGATCCGTGCGGGGTGGCGCTGCTGGAGGCCTGCGCGCAGGCCGGGATTCCGCGGGCGAAGTTCAACAACGATGAGACGGTGCTCAACGGGGCGAACTTCTTCCAGATCAACCGGCGTGCCGATGGCACCCGGTCCTCCTCCTCGGTCTCCTACATCCATCCGATTATGGAGCGGGAGAACTTCACGCTGCTCACCGGGCTGCAGGCGCGGAAGCTGAACTTCGATGCGGGCAAGCGCTGCACCGGGGTGGACGTGGTCGACGGGGCGTTCGGGCGCACCACCACGCTGCACGCGGCCCGCGAGGTGATCCTCTCGGCCGGGGCGATCGATTCGCCGAAGCTGCTGATGCTTTCGGGGATCGGGCCGGCCGAGCATCTGGAGTCGGTGGGTGTCGAGGTGCTCATCGACGCGCCGGGGGTGGGCGAGCATTTGCAGGACCACCCCGAAGGGGTGATCCAGTGGGAGGCGAAGCAGCCGATGGTCAGCGAATCGACTCAGTGGTGGGAGATCGGGATCTTCACCCCCACGGTGCAGGGGCTGGATCGTCCGGATCTGATGTTCCATTATGGTTCGGTGCCTTTTGATATGCATACGCTGCGCCAGGGGTATCCGACCGGGGAGAACACCTTCTGCCTGACTCCGAATGTCACGCATGCGAAGTCCCGGGGCACGGTGCGGTTGCGCAGCTGCGACTTCCGTGACAAGCCGAAGGTCGATCCGCGTTATTTCACCGACGTCCAGGGCCATGATGCGCGGGTGATGATCGCCGGGATCCGCAAGGCCCGGGAGATCATCGGGCAGCCGGCGATGGCTGATTGGGCCGGGGTGGAGCAGTTCCCCGGCCAACAGGTGCAGTCCGATGCGGAGATCTTCGATTACCTCAAGCGCACGCATAACACCGTGTATCATCCGGCCGGCAGCGTGCGGATGGGGGCTGTGGAGGATGTGATGTCGCCGTTGGATCCGCAGCTGCGGGTTAAGGGGGTGACCGGGTTGCGGGTGGCCGATGCGTCGGTGATGCCGGAGTTGGTGACGGTGAATCCGAATCTCACGGTGATGATGATCGGTGAGCGCTGCGCCGAACTGATCCGCGGCA
>NZ_PCPS01000019.1 GCF_002975405.1 Arthrobacter sp. MYb229
AGATAAAAACTATACACAGTTTTGCGGGATGTTTCAAATCGGGAGGCCCTTTTCCGAGGTGACCGTGCACACAGGAAAACCGTTCGCACGATTATGGCTTTCTGAGCATGCCTGTCGCGTAGTCGTCCAGGATTCTAAGTACTCCCACACTCGGCCATGCCCTGTTCCTTTTCTGCCCTGACCGCTCAAACAATATTCCATGCTCAGCCGACTGATTCAAGGCGCGCAGTGCGCTGGTATTCGAAGTTTTCAGTAGCTTCGAAACTAGCTACGTATGCATCACCGATATGCGCTCATGAACGGAAGCAGCTTCCAGGCAGTTGACTGCGAACGCAGCACTTGGAGCTTCTCCCGTGCGGATCCCAGGTCCGATGCCAAATGAGCAATGTGGACAATCCCGATGGAAGCTGCGTACAAGGTAGCTTCAACGAATTCCTCTAGGATTGGCGACGCATTACCATCACGGTACCGAGAAAGCGCCTCGGAGTATCTAGCCCTATTGCGCAACAGCCCGGCGGATACCGGTGCAGTTGTTGACTGGACCAGACCTCGCGCCCTTGGCAAGGAATGAATTAGGGACCCGTCCGGTACGACCCTTGTCGTCTACAACGGGATAAACCGTGTCGAACTGAGCATGGGCAATTACCCTCTGAAGGATGGAGGGCAGGTCCACGCGTACCATAAATGCGCACAAGTCTTCGATCAGTTCAGGTATCCGCGCCGACTGAGGGACTACATAACTGGCTCCTCTCGGACTCGCCCCGCTCGAACCCACCCGAACGAGCTGATCCCGATACGTTTCTGCATGTATCTCCCGCCTAGGTTGTCCCTGCAGTAGCTCTGCATGCATTTTCAATATCGCATCGCTGCTAAGCTCATCTGCCAAAGCGAGCGCAGCTTCCATGGCTCGACCATTGGCTGAAACTGTTGATGTGTTCTGAGAACTTGCTAGTTGCAACTCGACAAGCGCTAATTGTCGAGCGTCGACCGTCAGGTTTTCAATCTGCGCAGACGAAGCGGATTCTGTTCTCAATAGGATCGAGGAGCGAGGCCCCAATGAAGCTGATGTCGAACCCAGCATGATACTGGCCTTGTGATTGAAGCTAATCAGCTCGTTGCTTGCCATTTCCATCCGTTGAACCAGTTCATCTGGAATGTCGAAATCTAATAGTGAGAATTTTGTCGGGACAGCTGACTCATATTCGTCTTTGTTCTTGGCTCACTTCGTTCTTGACGTGAAGGCGTCCTGTTCAGACAACCAGTAGTGTTCCTCGTGGCCGAGGGCCGGGACCGAATGTGTAACGAGCGCACTATATTAGTTACCTTTTAGATGTAAATGTAACTGAGAACAAAAGATAGCTACTTTTTCCCTTACCAACAGGCAACGCCTTCATTTGCATGCCCCGCATATCGTTTCGTCGAGGCTCATCATAGTGATCGACGTCGATACATCATCAGCCATGACCAACAGCACCGGAGATCTAAGCACGCACAAGTCTGCTAGGACCAAACGTCGTCTCCACGCCAGGTTGCATCGACTCCACCGTCCACGTAAATGGTCTGTCCTGTTACGTGTGTATTCTCGACACTCGCACGCCATAGCAATAACTTTGCAGTCGCGCTTGCCTAGGAATGATAGTTCAGCGGTATTGGAACGTTCGCATCCACCATGACGCGGCAAGGTTCAGTGGCCAACAGCTCCCTCGTCATATTGGTGATGACGGTTTCAGGCGCAACAGCGCTCAGCGCAAGGTAGGCCCCAGCCCAATTGGCCGTAGGGCTTTATCGACGCAACCGACGGCTGATGGATCCTTCAGAAGACGCGTAGTTCAAGTATTCGGCCGCCGGACCCTGCGCTTGCAGCTTGTCGCCAGTCCGCAATGCTTCTAGTTCATCGCCGGCAAGCATAGCGTCCACAAGTTCCGTTGAATTCTCTTGAAGGATGGCCATCAATGATACAACCACACCGCAGAAGTCTTCGACGAGATCCAAGTCGACGGTATCTACATCCGGCATGGCTGGTGCCTGCTGATCGCTATCGACCAACGGAACATCATCGGATGGCAATGGTGCGACCGAGAAAAATCAGCGGCGTGGACAGCGTTGCTGAAGCATTTCGCTGAACCGAAAGTCGTCTTCACCGATGGCGGATCGGGGCTGATGAAAGCGATGAAAGAGTTCTGGCCCAACGTGAAGATCCAGCGGTGCCTGATTCATATCCAAGGCAATGTCCGTACCTACCTGACCCTGAACCCACGCTTGCCAGCCGGTAAGCCATTACGCAGTTTGAGCCTAAAACTCACGAATATCCGCACCCAAGAAGCAGCGGCCCAATGGATGGTCGCCTTCGCGGCCTGGCACGCCCAGCATCAATTCCTCATCAACGAACGCACCTAGGCAGCGCAATGGAACGGTGCGATGCCCCAAGGAATTCGCAGCACCCGCACCTGGTGGTACACCCATCACCGGCTGCGCAAAGCGTACGAGAACATGCAGACCGCTTTGCGACGCGGTCACCTATTCACATACCTGAATGAAGATCTGCACGGGCTAGGGATCAGCTCGACAACGACCATGATTGAAGGCGCGGTGAACTCCGGGATCAGAGCAATGATTTTCTACCATCGCGGGATGCCCATTGAGCATCGCCGGCGTGCTTGCGAATGATTCTGTTGGATCCCACAGACAAGTCAGCCGAGGAGAAACAGATTGGCCCTGATTTTTATGGGACCGCTGCCATTGCCGAGGAAGGGCACTTCGCCAGGGCTGGCTGGGGTGGACGGAGCCGCTAGAGCCTCGGTTTAGATGGGGTTTGGCCGGCTGACACACCCGGGCAGACACCATTTATTGCCTATAGGCCGGTTAAAGCACAAAAAGGTCCCGCCTCGCCAGGCAGAACCACACAACCCACACACCCTCGCACACCCCCGCGGGTTAAACAGGTGAGGCCCCCACACCAACAGGTGCAAGGGCCTCAAACCATCATACTAAGTTAAGTCCGGCGGTGACCT